>NZ_ARYN01000009.1 GCF_002094855.1 Zunongwangia atlantica 22II14-10F7 | reverse complement strand
ATGCCGACTGGCGGTGTTTCCCCTACAGAAGAGAATCTAAAGGAATGGATTACAGCCGGGGTACATTGTGTGGGGATTGGATCAAAGCTTTTTATAAAAAATGATGCTGGAACTTTCGATTATGAGAAAGTGAAATTGAAAGTAGCAGAAGCGATTAGCATCGTTAAAACATTACGACCATGAAACTATTGAAGAAGAAATACCTGGTATTTTTTATGTCGATCGGCCTGCTTTTCATTGCGGGCTGTGAAGCTGAAGATCAAACTAAAGTAATTCGTTTGGGGCATGGTCTGGATACTTCACATCCTGTACATAAAGCAATGGTTTTTATGGCACAACGCCTTGAAGAGAAATCTGGTGGTAGTATGACCATCGATATTTATCCTAATCAGCAATTAGGGTCTGAACGTGAATGCTTAGAACTATTACAGATCGGAAGTCTTGGAATGACAAAGGTTTCTACCGGAGTTCTGGAAAATTTTGCTCCAGAACTAAAAGTTTTTGGCTTACCATTTCTTTTTCGTGATAGGGAACATAGATTTAGTGTTCTGGAAGGAGAGATAGGTCAAAAGCTCTTACTTGCTAGTGAACGAAATCGTTTGAGAGGTTTAACTTTTTACGATGCTGGAAGCCGAAGCTTTTATAGTACTGAGCCAATTAAAAATCCTGATGATCTGGCTGGACAGAAAATTAGGGTAATGGAAAGTCAAACTGCCATGAACATGGTTAAGAATTTAGGAGGTTCACCAACGCCAATTAGTTGGGGAGAATTATATACCGCTTTACAACAAGGAATCGTTGATGGTGCTGAAAATAACCTGCCTAGTTTTTATCTTTCTTATCACTACGAAGTTTGTAAATATTTTATGGTAGATGAACATACAGCATTACCAGACGAACTAATTGTTAGTACAGTAATTTGGAATAAGCTTAGTAATCAACAACAAGACTGGCTTAAGGAAGCTGCTGTAGAATCTGCTGAATATGAGAAAAAGATATGGCGTGAGGCAGAGCTACATGCTTTAGAAGAAATTCAAAAAGCGGGAGTAGAAGTAAGTTATCCAGATAAGGAAGCTTTTCGAGAGAAGGTTGCGCCCATGTACGAAGAATTTAAGAAAGATCCTGTAATGAAGAAAACCATAGAAGCTATACAGGCTGTAGAATAATATTATGAAAAAAGTTTTAGACAAATTGCTGGGAGGGGCTTTAGTGCTTCTAATGAGCTTTATCGTACTGGCTGTTTTATGGCAGGTATTTTCAAGATATGTGTTACAAAACCCAAGTTCAGTTACCGAAGAGATTGCCAGATATCTTTTAATCTGGATAGGTCTATTAGGAGCGGCTTATGCTTCAGGGCAACAAGAACATTTATCAATCAATATTTTACCACCTAAATTAAATCCTGAAAATCGTATAAAATTGATGATTTTTATCAATATCCTAATTATCGCTTTTTGTGTGACGGTATTAATAATCGGTGGTGGAAATTTAGTACTTATGAATATCGAGCTTGGACAGAATTCAGCAGCGCTTCATCTTCCACTATCAGTGGTGTATATGGTGATTCCAATAAGTGGAGTGCTAATTATTATTTACAAGCTCAACGAAATCTTTAATCCTAAAAAATACTTGCTATGATTACAGAAATACTAATATTGGTTATTTCCTTCGTGATTTTATTGAGTATAGGCGTACCGGTTGCCTGGTCGATTGGGATTTCCTGTTTGGTTACTATTTTATTTTCTATAGAATCTATTGCGGCATTTACCACGGTTGCCCAACGTATGGCTACCGGTTTGGATAGTTTTTCTTTACTGGCTATTCCATTTTTTATACTGGCAGGACAAATTATGAATCAGGGTGGCATTGCCAACCGACTCATCAAATTTGCAAAGGCATTAATTGGTTCACTTCCTGGCGGACTCATATACGTAAACGTGATTGCAGCAATGCTGTTTGGAGCGATCTCTGGCTCTGCCGTTGCAGCGGCTTCAGCTATTGGTGGGATTTTAGGTCCGCACATGGAAAAAGAAAATTATTCCAAGGAATTTGGTGCTGCGATTAATGTAACCAGTTCTACCACTGGATTAATTATTCCGCCTTCTAATGTACTTATTGTTTATTCCTTAGCCAGTGGAGGGGTTTCTATTGCAAGTTTATTTCTTGCCGGATACATTCCAGGAATTTTAATGGGATTGGCTTTAATGTTGGTGGCATCGGTATGGATTAAAAAGAAAAAATATCCTGCAGGCTCAAAATCTAGTATTAAAATGATTGCGGTTAGCTTTTTAGATGCTTTACCAAGTTTATTATTACTTGTGGTTGTTATTGGAGGAATTGTGTCTGGTATTTTTACGGCTACAGAAGCTTCAGGGATTGCAGTGCTTTATACCTTAATTCTAGCTACGATTTATCGCGAAATCAACCTGAAGAAGCTTTACAATATTTTCTTAAGTTCAGTAGGAACTACAGCAATCGTGTTACTACTTATAGCAACATCGATGAGTATGAGTTGGGTAATGTCTTTCGAGAATATTCCACAAACCGTAAGTGATCTTTTATTAGGCTTAAGTGAAAATAAATATGTAATTCTAATTATAATAAACCTACTTCTTTTATTTGTGGGAACCTTTATGGATATGACTCCGGCGATACTTATTTTTACGCCTATTTTATTACCTGTAATGCAAAATTTAGGCGTAGATCCTATTCATTTTGGGATGATCATGGTAATGAATTTATGTGTAGGATTATGTACTCCACCGGTAGGAGCAGTATTATTTATTGGGGTAGGAGTCGCAAAAACGACGATTCAAAAAGTAATGAAACCTTTATTGCCACTTTATGTCGTCATGTTTATCGTATTGCTTTTAGTAACCTATATCCCTGAAATTAGCCTTTGGCTGCCAAAATTATTTGAATAAGATAAGAATTTAAAGATGGAAAAATTAACTCGAGAAAACGCAAAACTTACAGAGGCTTTACCAATTAAGGTAGTTCAGTTTGGGGAAGGAAATTTTCTTCGCGCTTTTGTAGATTATGTTATAGATAAATTGAACAAGGAAGCTAATTTCAATGCTGGTGTTGCAGTAATTCAGCCTTTAGCTGGTGGATTAGTTGAAATGCTGAATGATCAGGACGGTTTATATAACCTTTTTATGAAAGGGGTGAAACAAGGAGAAGAAATTCAGCAGCAACGAACTATCTCCTGTATTCAGAAAGGAATAAATCCTTATAAAGATTACGAAGAATATCTAAAATTAGCTGAAGAAGAAAGCCTGGAATTTATTATTTCGAATACTACTGAAGCTGGGATAGCTTATGACGATTCAGATACACTAGAAGGTACTCCGCATAAAAGTTTTCCGGCAAAATTAACGGCTTTACTGTATAGAAGATTCAAACATTTTAATGCAGATGCTTCAAAAGGATTAACTATAATTCCGTGTGAATTGATTAATTACAATGCCGATACCTTGAAAAAAATTATCCTCCAATATGCCCAATTATGGCAATTAGAAGATGAATTTATTTCCTGGATCGATAACAGTAATAGTTTTCATAACACTTTGGTAGATCGTATTGTTCCTGGATATCCAAAAGATGATATCGAATCCTACCAGAGTCAGCTTGAATTTGAAGATAAATTAATTGTTTCTGCTGAAGTTTTTTTACTGTGGGTGATCGAGGGAGACGAGAAGCTAAAAGCTAAGATTCCTTTTGATAAGGTCGACGAGAATATTGTGGTGGTTAAAGATATGCAGCCATATCGAACAAGAAAAGTTAGAATCTTGAATGGAGCGCATACTACGATGGTTCCATTTTCTATACTCTACGGAAATGAAACTGTAAAAGAAACCGTAGACGATTCATTCACCGGAGCTTTCGTAAAAGAAGCTATTTTCAAAGAAATTATACCAACTTTATCACTTTCAGAAGAAGAATTAAAAACATTTGCTGAAGAGGTTTTAGATCGTTTCAGAAATCCATTTATAAAACATCAGCTGGCCAGTATCGCGCTAAATTCAATTTCTAAATTTAAAGTGAGAGTATTGCCAAGTTTACTTGTTTTTCAAACAAACTGTAATCGATTACCTTTGCATTTAGTATTCGCATTTGCTTGTTTAATAAGATTTTACAGAGGCGATTGGAATAACCAGATTTTACCAGTAAACGATGATGAATCTGTGATTAATGAAATTAAACGAATTTGGGAGAATCATAGTTATCAAGAGATTAGCTATGCCATATTAAGTAACGAAAAGTTTTGGGACGTAGATTTAACTACAGTTCCAGAGCTTCAGGATAAAGTAGCACTAGCCTTAGAACTTATAGAATCTAAAGGTATAGAAGAAGGATATAAAAATTTTACTGAAAAAGCTAAGGTTTAGCCTCAACATTTTCAGCATAAAAAATTAGAAGGATGAAGAGCAAACTAATAAAAGTACATCCACAGGATAATGTGGCGATTGCCTTAACCGATCTTTGGCAGGGTGATAGCATAAATTTTGAAGGGGAAGATGTTATCATACTTTCAGATGTAAAGGCAAAACATAAGATCACAATGGTCGATCTAGAGCCAGAAAGTAAGATTTATATGTACGGTGTTTTAGTAGGAAAAGCTACTGAAACTATTAAAAAAGGAGATGTGCTTACTGTAGATAATGTAAAACATCAAGCCAGTACCACTACTGGTAGAACAGAAACTGTTTCGTACACTGCGCCAGATATTTCTAAATGGAAAGACAGAACCTTTTTGGGATATCATCGTGAAGATGGACAGGTGGGAACTGCAAATACTTGGTTGTTTTTTCCGTTAGTCTTTTGTGAGAACCGAAATGTAGAATTGCTAAAAGATGTTTTTGAAAAAGAACTTTCCTTTCATAAATCCAGTAAACAGCGAAAATTACTACGGAATTTAATTAGCGGAAATAATATCGAACTCAGCGAAGAAGAGCCTGAAGAAGAGGATGCAATATTCGATAATATCGAGGTTCGTTTTATCACTCACCAGGGAGGTTGTGGCGGTATTCGTCAGGATTCGGTTTCCTTAGCCAAACTGTTGGCGGGATACGTAAACAATCCTAATGTAGCTGGTGCGACGGTACTAAGTTTAGGCTGCCAGAATCTTCAAATCGATATTTTTCAAAAAGCGATGGATACCATTAATCCAGATTTGAAGAAACCAATTTTAATTTATGAGCAGCAGCAGGAAGGAACCATTGATGATATGCTGAATAAGATTATTCGGGAATCTTTCGACGGAATTAAAAAAGCGAACGAAATTCAACGAAAACCGGCTCCATTATCTAAACTAAAATTAGGTTTAGAATGTGGTGGCTCAGATGGCTTTTCAGGAATTTCAGCAAATCCATCTTTAGGATATGCTTCAGATTTACTTTCGGCTCTGGGCGGTTCTCCAATTTTATCTGAATTTCCGGAGTTATGCGGAGTAGAGCAGGAGTTAGTGAATCGTTGTGTTGATGACGAAAAAGCGAAAAGATTTCTAGAATTAATGCGAGCCTACGAAGATGCTGCTGAAGCTTCTGGTTCGGGATTCGATATGAATCCGTCTCCAGGAAACATCAAAGATGGTTTAATTACTGATGCGATGAAGTCTGCCGGAGCAGCGAAAAAAGGAGGAACTTCACCAATTCAGGATATTTTAGATTATGGTGAATATGTTACAAAACCAGGTTTAAACTTGCTTTGTACGCCGGGTAATGATGTAGAGAGTACAACGGCCATGGTGGGCTCTGGTGCTAATGTTGTGGTATTTACAACAGGTTTAGGAACACCAACAGGTAATCCCATTGCTCCCGTAATTAAAGTAGCTTCTAATTCGATTTTAGCAGGTAGGATGCCAGATATTATAGATATCGATACTGGAGCCGTAATTAAAGGAGAAAAGACCATCGAAGAGATGGGAGAAGAGATCTTAGAATATATTATCGCAGTAGCTAGTGGAGAAACCATAGCTAAGGCCGATCAAAATAATCAAAACGATTTTATTCCGTGGAAACGCGGCGTTTCTTTATAAATTCCTATTAGAAGAATTTCTAACAAAAAGTTTGGGAGCCAGTATAACTTGCTTTTCTACAGTAAGTGTCTGGCTTCCTTCTATTTGTTCCAAAAATACCTGAGCAGCTATCTTTCCCATTTCAAGCGGAGTTTGATCTACAGAAGTAATAGGAAGCTCCATATATTTTGTAAAAGGCTCATTACTAAAACCAACCACACAAACGTCTTCTGGAATCTTAATTCCCATTTGTTTTAATTCCTGAATAGCGCCTAAAGCAGCATAATCACTGGAAGAAAAAATAGCATCTGGTTTTTCATCAAACTCCCATAAGTCTTTAATTGCTGAAATTCCCGATTCCAGTTTACTATTTACCTGAAGACTAAAACGCTTTAAAGGTGTGATTCCATTATCTTTCAAAGCTTTTAGATAACCCTGATGCCTGTTTTTATAGATTTCAACATTAAGATCGCCAGAAAAATGAGCAATTTTTTTACAACCTTGTTTAATTAAATGTTCAGTAGCAAGATAACCTCCTCTAAAATCATCTATCACTACAGAGCTTAGACCTTTTACTTCTTTTTTACGATCAAAAAATACTAAAGGTGTATTTTCAGCAAGTGCTTTTTTTATGTGAGAAGTATCTTGTGTGGTTTTAGCAACCGACATAAATATACCGTCTACCTGAGTATTTAAAAGCGTATCAATTTGCTTAATTTCATTATTCACATCTTCATGAGTCTGGCAAATAATTACATGATAACCATGCGGAGAAAGTTCTTCTTCGATACCACGAATTACACTAGAAAAAAAGCTCCTGTTAATATACGGCACAATAACCCCAACATTATTGGTACGACCACTTTTTAAAGCCTGCGCCAATCTATTTTGCTTGTAATTCATTTCTGCAGCGGTCTTTAAAACCAGCTCACGTGTTTTTGCACTAATCTTAGGATTATCATTTAATGCTCGTGAGACCGTTGCTGCACTTATTTTAAGCTTTTTAGAAATATCATAAATGGTAACTTTTTCAGCCATTTAGTGTGAAGTAGTATTAAATTTATTTCGAATAAAATATTTCACAATATAAGAATTAGATTTAAAAACCAGAGTACCTTCTAGGTATTATGGGTGTTTAAAAGGTAATTATCTATTATTTTTAAACTTCATAACTAGAAAATGTTTATTTTTAAGTTGAATTTTTTGGCATATTGATAATTAAACTTTAAATTAGTGCAATCGATTACAAAAATATACCTGTAATTTTAATAATTTATGATTTCAAGATTAAGAATATTGATTTTTGCATCCTGTGCTATCCTGTTTTCATGTAAAAATGAAAAAAAGGAAAGTGAAAATGTTGCTGAAGTTAAAACAGAGGAAATCCAGGATTTGGAAGGATGGGATAAAGCTGAAGCCATTTTAAAAGAGATCAAAATTCCACAATTTCAGGATAAAGAATTTAATGTACTCGATTATGGTGCGGTTGCCGATGGAACAACAAAAAATTCTGAAGCTTTTAAAAAAGCCATCGCAGCCTGTAACGAAGCAGGAGGCGGGATGGTAATTGTTCCTTCAGGGAAATTTCTAACCGGGCCAATTCATTTAAAAAGTAACGTAAACCTTCACTTAGAAGAAGGAGCAGAAGTATTGTTCAGCAAAGAAAAGCAGGATTATTTGCCAGTGGTACATACTTCTTACGAAGGTGTAGAGCTAATGAATTATTCGCCGTTAATTTATGCTTTCGAACAGGAAAATATTGCCGTGACAGGCAAAGGTACATTTAACGGGCAGGCCGATAATGAAAACTGGTGGCCGTGGTGTGGTGCCGAAAGATACGGGCATAAAGAGGGAACACCGCAACAAAAAGATGATCATAACTTACCTTCATTAAGAAAAATGAATGAAGAGGGTACTCCTGTTGCAGATCGTGTTTTTGGAGAGGGACATCAATTACGTCCTACTTTCTTTGAGTCCTTTAGTTGCGAAAACGTTCTCGTTCAAGGAGTGACTTTTACCAATGCACCATTTTGGGTAATTCATCCTATAAAATCGAATAATATCACGGTAGATGGTGTGACCGTAAATAGCCATGGTCCAAATAATGATGGTTGTGATCCAGAATATGCTAAGAATGTACATATTAAGAACTGTTTGTTTAATACAGGAGACGACTGTATAGCCATTAAATCTGGTAGAAATAACGACGGCCGCCGGGTAAATATTCCTAGTGAAAACATCATCGTAGAGGATTGCGAAATGAAAGATGGCCACGGTGGAGTAGTGATGGGAAGTGAGATTTCAGCCGGTGTACGAAATGTATTTGTTAGAAACTGTACGATGGATAGTCCAAATTTAGATAGAGCCATTAGGATTAAGACCAATACTTTAAGAGGAGGTTTTGTAGATGGCGTTTATGTGAAAAACGTAAAGGTTGGCCAGGTAAAAGAAGCCATGCTTAAAGTAAATCTTCACTACGGAATTTATGATAATCAGGATGGAGAATTTTTTCCTGAAATCTCTAATATTTACATGGAAGACGTGACGGTGAAAAATGCAGGTAAATACGGAATTTTAATCGCTGGCCGTGAAGGATCTAAAGTTTCAAATATTAATCTTAAAAATATAACTATTGATGGTGCAGATACTGCTGAAAAAATTACTGATGCAGATCCTGTCAATTACGAAAATGTAATCATCAATGGCGAAAAAATGTAGTTCTATATTAACTACAAAAAATAAATTACTAATTAATTAATCTGGATGAACGATGAGAAAGAATGATAGAAATTACAGCAAATTTTTAATGGTATTTTTAGTAATGCTGGGGATGGGTTTGTTTAACC
The DNA here is from genome assembly GCF_002094855.1 of Zunongwangia atlantica 22II14-10F7. Taxonomy (GTDB): domain Bacteria; phylum Bacteroidota; class Bacteroidia; order Flavobacteriales; family Flavobacteriaceae; genus Zunongwangia; species Zunongwangia atlantica. The sequence goes on along the minus strand of NZ_ARYN01000009.1, from coordinate 203,912 downwards.
AAATAAATGCACAGGAATTTAAAACTATATCTGGTACCGTTACTTCAGAAGAAGGAAAGGCCCTGAAAGGCGTAAATCTTTTTGTTCCTAATACTGCTTATGGAAGTACTACCGATGCCAAGGGAAATTTTGAAATGCATATTCCGGCAGATTCTAAAGTTGTAGTTAATTATATTGGTTTTACTACGAAAACGATTGATACTTCAAAAGAAGCAGATTTTCAATTAAAGCTTCAAAAAGAAGAAGATTTGCAAGAAGATACGGTTAAACTGAGTTATGCTAATAAAAAGAATAAACCTAAAACCCGCATTATCAAAATAGAGAAATAAATCGAACTTTAAACAGTATCCTATTTAAGTTAGTAGATGTTTAGATTATTTTAAGTTGATTGGTTAGTCACAAGAGGAGCATGTAAATACACGCTTCTCTTTGACTTTATACCTATCCAAAACCAGTAAATTATGAAAAGAATTATTTTACCAGCCTTTCTTGCCTCAATTTTGATCTTTACTGCTTGTAAAGACCAAAAGAAAGACGACCAAACTCAAACTGAAACTGAAGAATCGCAAACCAAAACTTCCTGGCAAAAACCAGATAAAAATGCAAAAACTTACGCCGAGTTATCTATTAGAAAAGGTGACGATTGGAAACCAGAGAAATTTGGTGGTGGCGAGTTTATGAATGTCGATTCGTTACAGTTGCCAGAAGGCCATAGCGATCATGCTTATTATATTCGGTACGAAGGGCCAGGATGGGAAAATAGCCAGGTTGGATTTAGATTTTATCTGGATTGGAGAAATGCTATAGATATTTGGGGAAAGAAAGAAGATACTATTGTGCTGCCTTATGTTGGGCAGGAAAATTATGAAGATTACCACCACGACTCAGGATGGGGGCAGGATATTTTAAAAGCGGGAAGATCTGTAGGACTTGGCGGTTATGGGAGATACATGAACGATTCTGTTGCTCATTTTAGAAACGTAAGAAATACAATAGCTTCAGTAGAAAATAGCGAAAAAAAATCATCAGTTTTCATCGATTATGATGATTGGGTAACCGGTGAAGATTCTATTGATTTGGATGCGACTTTCAGTATTTATCCTGAAGGAAGATTTAGTAAGATAGATTTAAAACCTTCCGCAGAAATAGAGGGGCTAACTACCGGAATTGTAAAATTTGAAGATATTCCTTTAACGGAGAAGAAGAGTGAAGATGGCGAGTGGGGTTATATCGCAACCTATGGTACACAAACACTGGTAAGTGACGAAGATCAATTGGGTATGGCCATATTTTATAAAACTTCAGAAGTAGAAAAAATTCAGGAAGGGCCACATGATCATCTAGTGATCTTTAAACCAACTACAAATGCAGTTTCCTATTACATTTTAGCAGCCTGGGAGCAGGAAAAAAATGGATTGGCAAGTGAAGAGGAATTTGTGCAAAGTTTAGATGAGCATTTAAATACACTTCAGGAAAACGGTAAATTAAATTAAAATGAAGAAAAGAGAATATAGTCTTGCTTTAAGTTCGCTAGCAATTTTAATGATTATTTTAGTGATGTTTTCATGCAAAAATGAAAACAAAAATGCCGCTGAAACATCTAATATTGAAACTACAAAAGAAGGTATTTCAAAAGATCTTAAATGGTCTGAGCGTATGTTGCTTTCAGAAATAAAAAGATTTCCAGAAGCATCAAAGCTGGATTTTGTAGATAAAGCTAGATGGAGTTACACTAATGGTTTGGTTTTAACAGCAGCTAAAGGTGTTTTTCAACAAACCAAAAAAGAAAAATATTATAATTATATTTATGATTATGCCGATGTTTTAATAGAGGATAATGGGACTATAAAAACTTACGATATTGAAAAATATAATCTGGATATGATAAAATCTGGAGATGTTTTACTGTATCTATATCCAAAAACTAAAGAGGATCGCTTTAAAAAAGCAGCTGATACTTTACGAAAGCAATTAGATGGCCAGCCAAAAACTTCAGATGGAGGATTTTGGCATAAGAAACGATATACACACCAAATGTGGTTAGATGGTTTATATATGGCGGAACCTTTTTATGCGCATTATACCCAAATGTTTAGTGAAGATGAGGAAGCACAGAAAGCTTACGACGAAATTGTACGCCAGTTCGATCTTATCCAGGAACATACTTTAGATGAAGAAACCGGACTCTTATATCACGGTTGGGACGAGAGTAAGGAGCAAAAATGGGCCAACAAAGAAACCGGTACTTCACCAAATTTCTGGTCTAGAGCAATGGGTTGGTACGGTATGGCAATGGTCGATGTTTTAGATTATTTGCCAGAAGATCATCCCGGAAGAGAAAAAATAATTGGTTATTTAGAAAGTTATGCTGAAGCTTTATTAAAAGTTCAAGATCAGGAAACCGGACTTTGGTACCAGGTTTTGGATAAAGGTGATAAAGAGGGGAATTACCTTGAAGCTACTGGATCGTCTATGTTTGTATATACTTTCGCTAAAGCTGTTAATAATGGTTATTTACCAGAGAAATATTTAGATGAAGCTGAAAAAACCTATCAGGGAATTTTAGATAATTTAATCACTGTTGAAGAAGACGGAACTGTAAATCTCAACCAGTGTTGTGCGGTTGCGGGTCTTGGCGGAGACCCCTATCGCGATGCATCTTTTGAATATTATGTGAATGAAAAAATTCGTTCTAACGATCCCAAAGGAACAGGGCCATTTATTTTGGCTAGCTTAGAATTGAATAAGTAAAAAGTGACTAAAAATTTCATTGTTGTGTTTGTAATTTTGGTTTTAGGCCAAAGCACCTTTGCCCAAAAAAAGGTAGAGGTGCGGCCTTATACCATTTCCACAACTGTAGAAAAATATAAAAAGGATTATCCGTTTATAAAATCTATTAAGCCTCTAATTTCTGAAAATATTATTGCTGAAGAAGATATTGAATATAAAGAAACAGCAAGCTCAATACTCAAATTAGATATTTACCGACCTGTTTTTTGTGCGGAAGAAAAAGCGCCTGTAATTTTGTTGATTCACGGTGGTGGATGGATTTCCGGAAGCAAAGAAAATCAGCGTATCATGGCGCAAAATCTTGCTGAAAATGGATTTGTAGCAGTAACTGTTGCTTATAGACTGAGTCAGGAAGCAGTGTATCCTGCCGCAGTGATCGATATTAAAGATGCCATACGCTGGATAAAATCTAATGCGAAAACCTACAATATCGACTCAGATAAAATAGCAGTTTTAGGAACTTCTGCCGGGGCGCAATTGGCAACATTGGTTGGTTTGACTCCAAATTTTGAAATCTACCATGAGCAGAGTGAAGAAATATCTTCGGAAGTTCAGGCGATCGTAAATATAGACGGAATTGTTTCTTTTATTCATCCTGAAGCCAATGCTGAAGGTGAAATTGCCGGACTTTGGTTAGATGGCTCTCGTACTGAAAATCCTAAAAATTGGAAAGAGGCTTCTCCCTTAGAATATGTTGGTGAAAAAACGCCACCAACTTTGTTTATCAATAGTTCGATGCCAAGATTTCATGCCGGGCGTGACGATATGATCAAAATAATGGATAAATATGGTATCTATTCTGAAGTACATACATTGGAGAATTCTCCGCATTCTTTTTGGTTATTAGAGCCCTGGTTTCAACCGACTTTAGATTATACTGTTTCCTTTTTGAATAAAATTTTTAGAGAATAATGATATTAAGATTGTTTAAAATATGGATACTTTTTTTCGCTGTTCAAATTGCTTCAGCACAGGAACCTTATCTTAAAATCACAGTAGCAAAGGACGGAACAGGTGATTTTGAAACCATTCATGAAGCAGTAAATTCCACTCGGGACTTAGGTCCGGGTGAAGTAGAAATATTTATCAAAAATGGAGTTTACAACGAGAAAATTATAATCCCAACCTGGAAGCATCAGCTTAGTTTAATTGGTGAGAGCCAAGAGGGAACGATTATTCAGGGGAATGATTATTCGGGGAAGATCGATAAAGTTACCGGAGAAAAACTAAATACGTTTACTTCGTACACCGTTTTAGTTCAGGGGGATGATATTCATTTTAGAAATTTAACGATTCAAAATACCTGGTGTGAAAGTGGACAGGCGGTGGCGCTTCATGTAGAAGGCGATCGATTTATGGCTGAAAACTGTAATTTGTTAGGATGCCAGGACACATTATACACGGCAACAGAGGGCAGCCGTCAATATTATAAGAACTGCTATATCGAAGGAACAACCGATTTTATTTTTGGTCAAGCTACCTGTGTTTTTGAAGAGTGTACGATTAAAAGTCTGGCGAATTCTTATGTCACCGCAGCTGCAACTCCGGCAAATCAGGAATTTGGATATGTATTTTTTGATAGCGAGTTAATTGCGAAAGATGGTGTAGACAAAGTTTATTTAGGAAGACCTTGGCGCTCTTATGCAAAAACGGTTTTTATCAACTCAACTTTAGGCGAACATATTGTTGAAAAAGGCTGGGATCCTTGGACGGGCGATAAAATGTTTCCGCAGAAAGAAAAAACAACTTATTACGCAGAATATCAAAGCAAAGGCAAAGGTGCTTCTCCTGAAACTCGTATAGCCTGGTCGCATCAACTCACTGAAGCTGAGTTAAAAAAATATACCATTAAAAATATATTCTCGGGAAACCAAAACGACTGGAATCCTAACGAGTAAGTTTAATCGCATTAAGGATCGAGCAGCGTGTTTAAGCTCTTTTGTTTGGCCTTTTTTTGGCTAAGCAAAAAGCGAGTAGCGAGAGCCTGACACTTAGCCCGAATGGGATATGGGGAATGCCCAAATTATACAATTATGAGATCAAAATTAGTTAGTTTTTTAGCCATTTTTTTGATGGTGATTTCGGTAAAAGCGCAAACATTATATCTTATCGGCGATTCTACAATGGCCGATAAAAAGAATCCGGACGAAAACCCAGAACACGGCTGGGGACAAATGTTGTCTGAGTTAATGAACGATGAAATTAAAATAGAAAATCATGCGGTGAATGGGCGTAGTTCTAAAAGTTTTATTGGTGAAGGAAGATGGAAAACGGTTTATGATAAATTAAAACCGGGTGATTTTGTGATCATTCAGTTTGGGCATAACGACCAGAAAATTAAGTCGCCAGATCGATTTACCCATCCGTTTACCGAATATCGTTATAACTTAGAGAAATACGTAAAGGAAACTCGGGAAAAAGGCGCAACGCCAATTTTAATGAGCTCGATTGTTCGTAGAAATTTTAATGAACAAGGAACTTTGGTCGATACGCATGGTGAATATCCTTTGGTGGTTAGAATGGTTGCTAAAGATCTGGATGTTCCGTTTATCGATATGCAATGGTTAACCGAGCAGTTAGAAGTAAAATTTGGAGCGGAAGAGTCGGCCGATCTGCATTTGCATTTTGAGCCGGGAGAAGTGGCTTATTATCCCGACGGAAAAAGCGATAACACACATTTATCTGAGAAAGGCGCAACCTTGGTCGCCATTTTGGCGCTACAGGAAATCGCTAAAAAAGATTTACCTTTAAAGAAATACATCAAAGAATCTACCCTTAAAAAAGAAATTTTATAATGTACACACCACCAATTTTTTTCAAAGACAACGAGAGCGAATGGGAGTATGCTGCGGAAGGTATTACCCGAAAATTCATCGGTTATAATCCGCAGTTAATGTTAGTGAAAGTGAAATTTGAAAAAGGTGCGATTGGAGCTTTACACGATCATTTTCATACACAGGGGTCGTATGTGGCTTCCGGGAAATTCAAAATTACGATTAATGGAGACTCTAAAGTTTTAGAAGCCGGCGATGGTTTTTTTGTATTACCAAATACCGAACACGGCGCTGAATGCCTGGAACCCGGAGTTTTAATCGATGTGTTTAATCCTATTCGGGAAGATTTTTTGGATGAATAAACTTAAGTTTTTAGTTAGTTTATTGGTTTTTTTTCCGATGCTGAATTTTGCTCAGCTTTCTTCGGAAGAAAAACAAACTCGAATTGATGAGATCGTCAACCGAATTCAGTTGCCTGAAATTCCTGAAGTTGAGGTTTCGGTTTTAGATTATGGAGCGAAACCAAATTCAGCAAAAGACAGTAAAAAAGCTTTTGATAAAGCTATAAAATCACTTCAAAAAAAAGGCGGTGGAAAATTAATCGTTCCAAAAGGCGAATATCAATTGGAAGGGCCAATTCATTTAATCAGTAATATGGAACTTCATTTAGCTGAAGGCGTATTGCTGAATTTCGGCACCAATCCTAAAGATTACCCAATGGTGTTGACCAGTTGGGAAGGGACGATGTTATACAATTATAGTCCGCTAATTTATGGCAATAACTTAAAAAACGTTGCCATCACCGGAAGTGGAACCATAAACGGAAACGGAAAAGAATTCTGGCAAAGCTGGAAAAGTAAAGAAGATCCTGCAAAGCAAAAAAGTAGGGAGATGAATCATAATTCGACTCCGCTTCAAGATCGACAATTTGGAGAAGGCAGTTATTTGCGTCCACAATTATTGCAATTGGTAAATTCAGAAAGTATTTTAATTGAAGATATAAGAATTGAAAATGCGCCGTTTTGGTGCATTCATTTGCTAAAATGTAAAAGCGCCACTTTGCGCGGCTTGTCTTACGATTCGCACAACAGTAATAACGACGGCATCGATTTAGAATATACGAGCGATGTTTTAATCGAAGACGTTACTTTCGATAATGGCGATGACAACGTAGCGATAAAAGCCGGTAGAGACGATGAAGGAAGAGCAAATGCCGCCACACCTTCAGAAAATATTGTGATGCGAAACTGCTTGCTGAAAGGTTTACACGCTTTTGTAATCGGGAGTGAAATGAGTGCCGGCGTGCGAAATGTATTCGTGCAGAATTGCAAAGCGCACGGCTACCTAAAACGCGGAATTTATTTTAAAACCAATCCAGATCGTGGTGGTTATATCAAAGATATTTATATCGATAACCTGAAATTCGATAAAACTGAAGATCTTTTTTATATAACCTCATTTTATCACGGCGAAGGTGAGGGACATAACTCAAAAATTTCCGATATTTATATCAATAATATTACATGTGAAGAAGCCACGGGAACAGCAGTGGTAATCCAGGGATTTGAAGAAAGTAAAGTTGAAAACCTTCACCTTCAGAATATAAAAGTTAGCAAAGCCAACAATGGAACTTCGATCACCAATACCAAAAATGTGGTTGTTGATAATCTAATTATCGGCGAAGAAGCCGGAGTCCCAACTGCCGTCGGGAAAGATGTTGAGAAAAATAATTAGCCTTTTTATTCAGTGTTTTTCAGGATAGGACAGGATGCTTGCTGCAAGGATTTCGGCTATTTTCACAACTTAATGAGAAAACGATTTCGGTTTTTCAAAATTTGAAGTTTATAATGAAGATTTTTCGTGATTTATTGTTTTCAGCAATAATTCTTAGCAGTATAAGTTTAAGCGCTCAAAATCAGCAATATTGGCCAGAGCAGCAAAAGGAAATGAAACCCTGGACGCGTTGGTGGTGGATGGGAAGCGCGGTAGACAAAAAAAATATCCGTGAGCATTTAATCGAATTTGAAAAAGCCGGACTGGGCGGTGTAGAAATTACGCCAATTTATGGCGCAAAAGGTGAAGAAGATCATTTTTTAGATTTTCTTTCTCCAGAATATCTTGAAATTTTAGATTTTACCATAAAAACCGGTGACAGCTTGGGTTTAGGAGTCGATATGGTTTTAGGAACCGGCTGGCCGTATGGTGGTAAGCAGGTAAGTGTAGATGATGCGGCTTCAAAATTAGTGGTGAATAAAATAGAACTCGAAAAAGGAGAAACTTTTGAAGGTTCTTTACTTCCAAAAGACGAAAAAAATCCTGTTTTTCTTCAAGCCGTGGTTGCCTTTAATGAAGATGGTGGTTCAGAAATTATTACCGAAAATGTTAAAAATAACACCGAATTAAAATGGAAAGCGAAAAGGCAGAATTATACAATTTATGCTTTATTTCTTGGTAAAACCGGGCAAAAAGTGAAACGAGCTGCTCCCGGTGGCGCAGGTTTTACATTAGATCATTTTTCGAAATATGCACTAAACAATTATTTAAAACCTTTTAATGAAGCTTTTGCTAAGATTAGTGAAAAACCAAGGGCAATTTTTAATGATAGTTACGAGGTTTATGGAACAGATTTCACCAAAGACTTCCTTCAGCAATTCGAAAAAAGAAGAGGTTATAATTTAGTTAAGCATCTGGATAAGTTATTGCTGAAAGAAGATGATGAAATAGGAAACCGAGTGAAAGCCGATTTTAGAGAGACAATTTCTGATATTTTATTGGAAGAATTTGATAATCCCTGGACGGGCTGGGCTAACGACAATGGTATGAAAAGCAGGTTGCAGGCGCACGGTTCTCCCGGAAATTTAATAGATCTATATGCCGCGGCAGATATACCAGAATGTGAAACTTTTGGCTCAATGCCTTTTGATATTCCCGGGTTTAGGAGAGATTCTGCAAATATTAGAAAAGGAGATGCAGATCCTGTGATGCTTAAATTTTCATCTTCAGCAGGTCATGTGGCGGGTAGACCTTTAATTTCTTCAGAGTCTTTTACCTGGCTTCGTGAGCATTTTAAAACAGCACTTTCACAAACAAAACCAGAGGCTGAAGAATTATTACTTAATGGCGTAAATCATATGTTTTTACATGGTTCAACTTATTCGCCAGAGCGCGCCGGTTGGCCGGGTTGGAAGTTTTATGCTTCTGTAAATTTTAGTCCAAAAAATACTATTTGGAAAGATGCTCCTGGATTATTTTCTTACTTAACCAATGTGCAATCGATGTTGCAAGAAGGTAAAGCAGATAATGAAAATCTGGTGTATTGGCCTATTTATGATATCTGGAATTCGTATTACGATGCAAATCTGTTTGTTCAGCTTAAAATTCATTCTTTAGAAGAATGGTTAACGCATACGTCTTTTTATAAATTATCTACCAATTTGATGCAAAATGGCTACGGAATCGATTTTATTTCAGATCGTTTTATCGAGCAGGCTAAAGTTGTAAATGGGAAATTAAAATTACCTGGCGGAACTTTTTCAAGTTTAATTATTCCTGAAGCTAAGTTTATTCCGCTTAAAACAATGCAAAAGTTAGTAGAACTGCAGGAAGCCGGGGCCAATATTATTTTTGAAGCCAAACCAGAAAGTGTTCCAGGATTTAAAGATTACAAGACGGCGAACCAAAAGCTGAAAAAATTAAACGAGAAAATTACAATTTCAGCGGATGTAAAATCCAGCCTGAAATCATCCAATATTAATCCTGAGACTTTGGTGCAAAGCGGACTCAAATACATTAGACGAGCCGATGAAGATGGTAAGATCTATTTTTTGGTCAACCATACTTCAAGAAGCATTGATGAGTTTATTCCACTAAATTCCGAAGAAAAAGCAGCTTTAATTTTAGATCCATTAAATCAAAATCTGGGAATTGCAGAGACTAAAACCTCAGAAAATAAATTGCTGGTAAGACTTCAAATAAAACCAGGACAATCTCTACTTGTAAAAACAGCTGAAAGTTTTGATGCACCAGCCTTGGACTATTTTGAAACCGCTGGAGATGCTATTGTTTTAGAAAACTGGAGCCTTAGTTTTGAGAATGGAGGACCAGAATTGCCAAGACCCAATGAGCTTTCAGAATTAAAAAGCTGGACGAAAATCGATGAAACAGCCGCTAATTTTTCTGGAACAGGCATTTATGAAACCACTTTTAAAAATCCAGATGAAAGTGTAGAATATTGGAAATTAGATCTTGGAGATGTTAGAGAAAGTGCCCAGGTTTGGTTGAATGACGAGTATGTTGGCCGGTATTGGTCAGTTCCTTTCGAGCTTGTTTTAAAAGATTTAAAAGAAGGAGAAAATAAATTAACCGTAAAAGTAACCAATCTTGCCGCTAATAGATTGCGAGCTAAAGAAATGAGAGGAGAAGAATGGAAAACCTTCTACGAAATTAATATGGTAAATAAAGATTACGAAAAATTTGATGCTACCAAATGGGATCCTATGCCTTCAGGATTAGTTAGTCCTGTTAAACTTATTCCCCTAAAAACCCTAAAATAATCCGAAATTACTATGAAAAATATTAGTCTGTTTATTTGCCTTTTCATTTGTGCACAAATTGGTTTTGCTCAGCAAATCGATCGTGATCAGGTTTTAAAAGATATGGAACTTGCCAATGCTTATTTTATGCAAAAATGGCCAGATGTTGGTAAAACTATTATTACCAATAAAGAACGGCCAAGTAACATTTGGACGCGTGGCGTTTATTACGAGGGGTTAATGGCGCTGCACGAAATAATGCCAAAAGAGGAATATTATAAATACGCTTTAGACTGGGCAAATTTTCACGAATGGGGATTTAGAAGTGGTAATGAAACCCGTAATGCAGACGATTACTGTGCTGCGCAAACCTATATTGATCTTTACAATTTGCAACCAGATCCAGAAAAATTAAAAAATACCAGAGCCTGTATGCAAAAGTTTTTGTTTACACCGCAAACTGGTGATTGGGATTGGATAGATGCAATACAAATGGGAATGCCGGTATTTGCGAAAATGGGCGTTTTAGAGGAAGATTCTCGTTACTACGAAAAAATGTATCAAATGTATATGGATACTAGAAATTCTATCGGCGGAAATGGATTATTTAATGAAAAAGATGGACTATGGTGGAGAGATGCAGATTTTGATCCGCCTTATACTGAACCCAATGGAGAAGATTCTTATTGGAGTAGAGGAAACGGTTGGGTGATAGGAGCTTTAGCAAAAGTATTATCCATTATTCCTGAAGGTACTGTACATGAAGAACAGTACAAAGAAGATCTTGAAGCGATGGCTGAAGCCTTAGTAAAAGTACAGCGTAAAGATGGTTTTTGGAATGTAAGCTTACATGACGAGGGCCACTTTGGAGGCAAAGAACTTTCTGGTACTGCATTATTCGTTTATGGGATGGCTTACGGCGTAAATAACGGAATTTTAGATAAAGATAAATACATGCCGGTTATCACTAAAGCCTGGAATGCAATGATAAAAGATGGTCTTCACGAAAACGGATTTTTAGGTTGGGTACAGTCTACAGGAAAAGAGCCAAAAGACGGGCAACCATTATCTTATAAAAAGATTCCAGATTTTGAAGATTATGGTTTAGGCTGCTTTTTACTGGCAGGAGCTGAAGTTTATAGAATTCAATCTTAAGTATGCGAAAATTAATTATTCTATTCCTCTTGTTTAGTGCTTTTATTAGTAAAGCCCAGGATTTTGAAATCGATCTTTGGGAAGGGAAAATTCCCGGAAGTATTGAAAATAATGAATACCGGGAAGAGCAAAAGTTTGATGGCGATCAATTAACCGGCGTAAGCAAAGTTAAAGAACCAAAACTTTATGCCTATTTAGCAAAGGGAGATTCGTTAAAAAGTGCGGTAATTATTTTTCCCGGTGGCGGTTATAGTCATTTGGCGATCGATAAGGAAGGTTTTAAACTAGCAGAATGGCTGGCTTCTGAAGGAATTTCAGCATTCGTATTAAAGTATCGTTTACCTTCAGATGCAATCATGGAAGATAAATCTGTAGGCCCATTGATGGATGCACAACGCGCTGTAAGAGTCTTACGAACTAACGCAGAAAAATGGAATCTTGATTCTAACAAGATCGGGATTATGGGCTTTTCTGCAGGCGGGCATTTGGCAGCAACGCTTTCTACACACTTTGATGAAAAAGTTTATTCTGCGGAAATAGAAAAAAGTGCACGACCAGATTTTTCAATATTGGTTTATCCTGTTGTAAGTTTAACCAATGAAATTACCCATCGAGGTTCCAGAGGGCAATTATTGGGAAAAACACCTTCAGAAGAATTAGTACAACATTTTTCTAACGAAACTCAGGTTTCAGAAAATACCCCACCAACATTTTTGATTCATGCGATGGACGATCATGCCGTTCCGGTAGAAAATAGCCTTAAGTATTTAAAAGCTCTGAAGGAAAACAATGTTCCCGCTGAAATTCATATTTTTGAGAATGGTGGTCACGGCTTTGGGATGGGAAGACAACTTACCAATAATACCTGGCCAACCAGCTTACTTAACTGGCTAAAATTGCATCATTATAAAAATTAAACTCCATGAAATTTAATCAGGCATTCAGTTTTCTATTGCTTATTTGTTTTTTTACCTCTTGTAATGCGCAAAAAAAGGTTTATTTATTCAGTTATTTTAAAAGAAATGGAAAAGATGGTTTGCATTATGCCTATAGCAAAGATGGCTTAAAATGGGAAACTTTAAATAACGATGTGTCTTTATTAAGTCCTGAAGTTGGTGAACAAAAATTGATGCGTGATCCCTGTATCATAAAAGGCGGTGATGGTAAATATCATATGGTTTGGACAACGGGTTGGACAGAACGGGGGATTGGCTATGCTTCTTCTGAAGATTTAATTAATTGGTCACAACAAGAATTAATTCCTGTGATGAAAGACGAAGAAACCGCCAGAAATTGCTGGGCTCCAGAAATCACATACGACGAGAAAAATGATGAATATATGATTTACTGGGCAACAACAATTCCGGGTAAATTTCCTGAAACACAATCTAATATGGATAGTGGATACAATCATCGTATGTATTATGTAACCACAAAAGATTTTAAAGATTATTCTGAAACTAAACTTTTATATGAGCCTGGGTTTAATGTGATCGATGCCAGTATTAGTTGGCACGATGGCAAGTATGTTATGATCTTAAAAGATGAAACCAGAGAGCCTGCACAAAAGAACTTAAAAGTTGCGTTTGCTGAAGATTTAATCGGTCCTTATACCGATGCCAGCGAACCAATTACAGGGAAATATTGGGCAGAAGGTCCAACCATGTTAAAAGTAGAAGATCAATACATCGTGTATTTTGATAAATATACAGATCATCAATACGGAGCCGTTGCTTCAACAGATTTAAAAAATTGGATAGATATTTCAGATCAAATCACATTCCCAAAAGGAACTCGCCACGGAACTGCAATAACTATTACTGAAGCAGAATTGGAGAATTTGATCAATAAATAGAGGAAAGAATAATTTTTAGAGGTTAGAATTAGAAAATTATTCTTTATGCTTTTCAATAGCTACAGCGTAAATCTGAGTCTCGTCTTCAAAATTAGCTCTAAAAATAATCCATTTTCCATCAGGTGAAAAGTGCACATTAGGTTCTAAACTATAATTGTGCCTGCTCATATCCACCAGTTTTTCAGAAACCAATTTATTTCCTTTAGGTGTGAAATGATAAATCCATTGGCCGTCATCTGCTCTGGCAACCTGAGATTTATCGCCACCATCGCCGGCAAATGTTTTCATATCTGGTGAAATAGTATAATGTATAGACCATTCGTTTCGTTCTAATTGATACCGAGTTTCTTTTCCGGTTTCAATATTTTTTCCGGCTAAATAGAATGTTTCACCACGCGGAATTTGCAAATCGAACCAAATGGTTTTTCCATCAGGACTAAAAAACTCGTGTCCGGCAATTTCTCGATGCACCGTTCTTTTATGAATTAACGTCGTATCTCCCGATTTCAAATTATACGTCCAAATACGATCTACTTTATGCCAGGGACCTTCGTGACAATACATTAATAAATTAGGATCTGTTGGTGAAAATTGCTCGTGATTAAGCCAGGCATTTTCTTGGTAAAGCTTGGTTAATTTTCCTGTTTTAACATCGATCTTCATTAAATGCCGAGGTAAATGCGCATCATAGATTAAATTAAAATAGCTGGATTTATTAGGGTTTTTTCTAAATAATTCAGCTTCCTCTTTTGTGGCTACAACTCCGCCCAGCAATTTTTCCGAAGCATTTATCGTGTTAACGCCAACACTAACACCTTCCGGAAGTTTTTTTATAAAATCGGTTTTTTGCGTATCGATATGACTTGCGAAAACACTATCATTTAACGTGTAAAATACTTTTCTCGATTTAGTTCCTACAATCTCGCCACGTTTTTTGCCGTTTTTGGTAGTGATGGCTTTTTGTTCTTGCGTGGTTAAATTTAATGAGCAATATTGATTGCCAAGACGTGTTCTCTTGTGAAAAATCATTAACCAATCTGCATTATTTTCAGCTTTTACAAACGGATTATTATGGAAATAGAAACTGTAATTGGTTCCTTCTGAAGTCAATTTCTTTATTTGATGTCCGGTAATTTTATCGATCCAGGTGGCTGGCATTTCTCCTTCTCCCGTCAATAAAACAGGAATAGAATCCTGTATTTCTTTTGAAATCAACATTCTTGGAGTATTCATCTTGGCCTTACAAGAAACTATTGTAATTAATAAGATCAGAAATGCCAAAATGAAACATTTCAAAGGAATTCTGATTAATTTTGAAAATCTAGATGAGCCCATATTCGATGAATTTTAAGGCATTTTCTTCAAGCCTTCCCACTTAACATTCCACTTGCCATTGTTGGGAAATCCCGGGTTTTTCTCGTTGGTTTCGTCCCAACCGGCGCACATCATTGCTACCGCAGTAAGTAAACCGCCATTTCCTGGCATATATAAGGTTAAGCGCTCTTCCTGATAATTATGTCCGTTTTTTAAATAGGTATTAGTTTGTACATCCATAAAAAGTGCATCTACTGCTTTTTCAGGTTTTCCCAATCGCGCTGCGGCCATTGCTGTCATTGGGAAATCCCAACCCCAGGTATCTTCCCAGGTCCAGATATCCCAAACTTTATTAAAGGTGTTATTCATAATTTCTTTATCGAGCATTGGCGTTACCGGTAACATTCCGTAAGCTCCTAATACAGAAGGATGATCGGTTAAATATTCTGAGTTGGTGTAAGAATCTGTCGCATTTTCAGTAGCTAAATAGTAATCTTCTTGAATAGGAAGCGGCGATAAATTTTCAGCTACTTTTTTCCAAGCTGTAGGTTGTTCTTCCCCCAAACGTTCTTTCCAATCTAGCGCCGTAGTTAATGCCCAGTTCCAATAGGCTAATTCGTATGTCGGGTTAAATGTTTCCATCTTCGGAAAACGTTCTTGCGCGGGAATCACACCCGGGCCTAAATCGTAAGTTCCTTCTTCATTTAAATGCGCAAACGATGCCATAAAATCTGCTGTGGCAAACACTCGTTCTTTATATTTTTCTAAAGTTGTGGCAGTAGAATCTGCACGATACATCAATTCTGCATACGTGATAAAATGCGGTTGTTGCCAAAGTAAAAATGCCCCCACAGACGATGGACCTTCATCACCATAAGGATCAGTCATTTTTTGCCATCTCGCACCTTTAAAGCCTTGTCGTTCTGCTAAATGTTTGGCTTTTTTGAAAACACGATCATACCAGGGTAGACTCTTCTCGAGCAACTCTGGTCTTCCCCATAACGGAAAATGAACTCCGTGCCACCAATGCATTTCTAAATGCGGTTTCCCGTACCAGGAATTATAGGTTAATCCAGTTTCCTGTGGCGGGATTTCTCCGGTACATTGTAATTTGGTCAAGTACTGCGATAATACCACGCGACGTTCTAATTCAGGTGCACGTTTATCGGTACATTCAGAGAAATCGACTATTCCGCCGCTCTTCCAAAATGCTTCCCAACCGTTCTTACTACTTTTTTCTACGGAAGCAAAATCAGTTTCTTTATTGATAGCTTTGTTAGTGAACTGACAGGTAAACGAAAACTTGTTTTGCTGCGGAATCAATTCAAAATATTGAGCTTCTTTTTTATAAAATTTCGCTTTTCCTTTCCAATTGAAACCAATATCGTATTTTAATGAATCCATTTGACGAGTGACTACTGCGTGATTTTTTTCAATTACTGAAATTTCACTTAAATAATCTAGATTTTTAGCTTCCCATTTTGTACCTAAATCGGTCCATCCGCCGGTAGGGTACGGCAATCGAAGTCTTATTTTTAATTGTTCGTTTTTAATTAATTCAGAATTTACTTCAACCCCAATAATATCTTCCTCTTGATGGCAAAGTGTTTTGACTTCCACCGGAATTCCTTCTACCTTAAAGGTACTAGTAATTGCTCCTGTCCACACATTTAGTTCTTGCTGAATATCGGTAATATCTTGCGGTTGAACTTTTTCGCCGTTTTTCTTTAGTAGATCAAAACCAAGATTTCCTAACTGAACACGATGCGGATTCGATCTAAAAAATTCGACTGTTTTTTTTGCTCTTTCTTCCTTTCCCTGAACAGAATAACTCACCTTGCGACCATATTGATCATAATCTTCTAAAGTTTCTTTAAACTTATAATCGCCGGAATTTGGGAACGAATCCCAACCCCATTCCGATTCTGTTCCCAGCGGAACGCCATATTGAAACATATCCGGGAATGTTTGCAATCCCGTACCATCAACGGTAAAGGCAAAACTTCCGTTCCCCACACTTAACGAGGCCAAGGTGTCTAATTGGTTAACGTGTACATTATTTCGAGTAATTACAGTTTTACGATCGATTTTAGAGGTTTTGGCCTGCTCTTTTTTAGTGTTCTCTTCACAACCAAAAAATGATAATATGATTAAACCAAAAAGTATATTTTTTGTTGTTAGCTTAAATTTCATCTTTAAATTCTATTAAGTGTTAAACTCATTAATCCGATCACCACATCATTTGCTCGGGCTTTGAAAGAGAGACTTTTTAACTTCTTTTTCGGGTTAAGCGGAAGGTCTAAAATCGTAGCTGCGCCACCATCAATTCCTTTGTTGGAATAGCCGTGAATGTTGTAATAATCTTTAAAATCACGCGTGATTTCTCCGGTTTTCAAATAAACCCGAGGTGGTTTTGGCGCGTCAGTAGTAAACGCATAGCCGTCTACGTAATAATCCTGCTCGATCGGCCACCAGTTTTCAGGATTTTTGAGTTCTAAAATTTCTTTTGAACCGTCCTGATAAGTCACAATTACTTCGCCATTCACAAATCTGCTTTGCATTGGATTTGTACTACCCGCTATCATTAAATAAGCGTGCGAAGCTTTCCCGAAAATCGGAATTTCAAGTTCTTTGGGATAAACTTCCCATTGGGATACAAAAGCAATATTTTGTTTATTTTCTGCGGAGGGCGTTTGAAACGGAATTCCCTGCGGAGTCGATATTTGGTGTTTTTCGCCTGCTTTTTTACGTAAACCGGAATCGTCGATATGAACTTCTTCAGCGATCCACGGATAACACCAATTACCAATTCCAGTGGTAGGTAATTGCAGCGTTGGGCGTAAAGGTCGCGGCTCTTGGTATTGATCGGTAAAAATATCGCTGACTTCACTATTAAAAATTGAATTTAAATTAACCAGTTCAAATTTTGATTTTGCTGAAGTTTTTACATCCCAATTTTGAAAATCTAAGTCATAAGTTTCATTTTTTGATTCTAACTGAAGCTGATTTGTTCCTGAAACAACATATGCTAACGGAATTTCAATCAAGGTTTTAGATTGAGCCTTTAACTGAATATCTTGCTGACTCTTTTTCGCTGAATTCAGCATTAATTCAGCATCAATAGTTCTTGATGTATTATTTTGTAAACTCAACCGCAAGTGATTTCCTGAAATTTGTTGCTCAAGAATCTCTAATTTTGGAAGTATTTCTACAGAAATCATTTTCCACCAGCTTTGTTCGCCTTGTTGTAATTGTACAAAGAAGCTTTTATTTCCAGTAATTGAATTTAGTTGAAATTCACCTAAATTTAAATCATAGTCTTTAATGATCTCTTGCGGATCGTCAAAACCAACGATTTTAGCCTTATTCAGCTTTAATTGTAAAGTTTCTTCGGAAGCGATTTTGCCAGAAAATTCAGGTTTTTCTAAGCGATTTCCGCTTTGCTTGATTTCAACTGTATAATTTTCAGCATAAGGAAATTCAATAATTAATTTTGGCGAATTATAGGCTTCTTTTTTCCATTTCAGCGGAATTGTTTTTCCGTTGACCAGCACTTCTTCCACTTTTTCTGAAGTAATGCCGATTTCCATTTTTAAAGCTAATTGCTTCGATAAATTTTGCTGAATTTTATACAATTTCGATTTTCTATTCTGATGAAATTCTACCGAAACGTTTGGGATTTTCAAAGAAGCATCGTTCCAATCTTCAGGAAAACCCGGAGTAATTTTCAATTCATTTTCTAACGCATCAGGATGAATTCCGAATAAACCTTCTACCAAACTACGAGCCGCCACCCCGATAGGATCGGCAAAATCGCGGTACAATTCTCCACGAATCGCATCATAAGAGGAAAGCTGCTGAAAACCGCCCGGAGAAGCGCCTAAGTACATACTTTCGATCAACGCACTTTGCCAAAGATCGAAGGCTTTTTCAGTATTACCACCTTTCCAATAGGCCAAAGCCATATGTAGGTTTTCTGCTAAAGCCACGTTATTCACAGACCAGGTATAAGGTTGCCAATTGGTGGTAGAAATAAGTTCTAATTCTCGATCTAAACCTTCAGCTTTTACGGGAATATGTGGAATTTCAGTGGAGACATAATTCAGCATTTGTAACGCCTGTTTTTCTGAAGGAACTGCTTCATCGATCGTATGGTAAATACTCCAAATACCCGGTTGTTCGTGTAAGTTTTGTTCGCCTAATAGATCTTTATATTCCGCAAAAATTCCTTTTTCCTTGATCCATAATTGTTGCTGAAGCGCATTGATAATTTTTTCAGCTTCCTCTTCATAAGGTTTTGGATTCTCACCAACAATTTTACCCAGTTTCGCTGCCATTTTATTGGCGCTATAATTGTAAGCCGAAGTATAAACCACGCCACCACCGGAATATTGCAAAGCATCACTCGCCCAAATAGCAGCGTAAGCATCATAAAGTCCATCGCCATCTGTATCGAAATTTCGTTTTTCCCAGGCAAGATGACGCTTTAACGTCGGCCACATTTCTTTGATATATTCTTTATCGCCACTCCATTGAAAATGCTTGAGTAACTGATCGAAAAACACTAAGTTCATATCGTAATGATGCGCAATGGTATTTTTGTTAGGCCTGCGGGAAATATAGCCACGGCTAAACATCGAAGTCCCGATTTTCTCTTTTTGCCGAGCGAAATGTCTTGAGGTATCAGGAACTACCGGACCGGTTTCTGGTTGTAAAACCTGAGAATTCGCATAGCTTGAAAAGTGTGTTTTTGCTCGATCGTGCCAACCTAGCGGATCAGCCACATAAGCGCCACGCCAGGCGTTGAGGTGCATTCGCCAGGCCACTGAGCCGTGCAAAAAAGCAGGATCTTCCCAAATACCATCGGCAGCAGTGGCTAAAGCTCCGCCCAGCGTATTCAAATAAGGATCGGGTGTTTTTAGCTGAACTCGGTTGGCTAAATCTTCAGCTTTTGATAAAGCTTTTTCAAAATCTTGTTGCAGATCAGTTTGTGATTTATTTTCAACTTGAAGTTGATTTCCGATTTCCCAATAAATTTCAGTTTCTAAATTAGTTATTTTTCCTGCCAGCACCGGTAAATCTTCCGCAGTAGAATTCCATAAATTAAGCGGATTTTCCAAATGATTTACATCGGCTAATTTCACTTCAGCTTCAGGAAAGACGCCGGTCATTACTTTTCGGGTTTCCTTGTTTTTGCTATCCCAGGCATAATCTAAGTGAAATGAATTTTTATCTATTTTAAAGGAATTATGCTCGCAATAATCAGGTTGCAGATAAAAAACAGATTCAGGATCGGCACCAATATCGCCATCACGATGAAATTTCTTTCCGCTGGCACCACCATAAACCCAAACCAAATTGACTTCCGCAGAAATATTTTCAGGAATTACTTTTAAAATAAAACCTTCAGCATCGGCTAAAGCAAGAATTTGTAATTGAAGTTTTCCGCCTTTCAAGAATTCATCTTCAATTATATATTCCATTCTTCCTGGAATATAGGATGTCTTTATCTTATCGGCTTTGGTGATCCATTTGCTATTTTCCGCAGCAAGAATTCCCAATTGAAAATTACCGCCCATTCCCGGCATATATATTGCAAACTCCGGTAAATCGCCGGCTTCTACACGAAATCCTGTATTGGTTCCGTACAGCGCGCGATTAAATTTTCGCGTACCGTTAACCAATTCAAAAGCATTTCCGTTAGGTTGGTAATGGATTTTTCTGGGTTTGTTGTGCCAATAAATAGAATCCTGGCAGAAGCAAAAAGAAGAAAGGAAAAAAGAAAAGAATAGAAAAATGATCTTTTTGATCATGTGGCAGGAATTTAGAGTTTCGATTTGTAATTTTTAAAAAAATCATCGAAAATCTATCCTGTACACACCTGATATTGTATGTTTTCAGGTATATTTTTTTGTTCTAAATAGAAGAATTATTGATTTTCATATTCTATCCTAAGCGTTTCGAAAAGCTTAGCGATTGCAAGATTTAATTCGTTATTAATTTTATTCATTTTTAGAATAGAATCTATAAGTTTATTTTCTCGCGTGTTGATATAGAAAATGGAACTTTCACCCATTTCGAAAAGTCGTTTTTCTGCATCGACCATAATGGCGCTTTCATCTACGATGTTAGAAACGATGCCCATTTGCTCTTGTAAGCTTAAAATCTCTCTTTCTGTGGCTTTTATCTTGTTGCTTAGTTTCCATGCACTTTCAGAAAGTTTAAACTCGGCTTGTTCTCTTTTTACCTTTGCAAGTTTTAAATCTCCACGTTCTTTCCGTAAAAATAATGGGAAACTAACTTTTACTCCTGCTTTGTAATTATTGGTATTGATGTAATCTGGCTCATCAATTTGTTCTGAAAGAAAATTATACTCAACATCAACTTTTGGTAAAAGATTATTTCTTCTTAATCGAATATCTAGGTCGTAAACATCAAGATCGTAACCCAGTGATCTTATTTTTGGGTGATCTTCGATATCTGTGGCGTTGCCCAATAATTGCTCGATGCCTAAAACAGACGTAAAATCCAGAGTTTCTGGCTGGGGTTGCATACGATCTTCAAGCTCTATAGGAATATTTTCTATCCATAGATAATTGCTTAATGCCAGTTTTGCCTTTTGTAATTTAAGTTGAGCCTGTTTTAATTCCAATCTTCGATTTCTTACCGTGATCATGGTTTCTACCGTATCGATTGCAGGTGTTTCTCCCAAGCGGCTAGAAGTCGCAATTCCATCAAACCTTATAATGGCATTTTCTAAAAACTCTTCGTAAACCGAGGTGTTTTGAAAATAATAAACCCAATCTGCATAGGCTTTTGTAGCATCTGCAAGTACCTGGTTCACCAAAATGTTTCTCTCTAATTGAGATTGCTGCTGAAAGATTTTTGCCTGTTTTAGGTTATTCATTCTTTCGTTATAAAGCAAACCTCTTGCCAACTGAATATTAACACCAGCACTCCATAAACCATCATCTGGCGTTGTGTTTTCTGGATTTAAATAATAACCTTCATTTTGCTCGTAACCGGCTTTAAGATCGATCCCATACCAGGTTGGGATTTTAAAAGTACCATGCCATAGTGAATAATATTCGGTTCCATGAAAGTTTTTTTCTTTCATTCCTCCTTCAAGCTTAGGATCAAAAGCACCTCTGGATTTTAATAATTTCGCCTCGGCTCCAGAAAGTTCTAAATTGGCCTGTGCCACGATAGGATGGTGCCGCTTTACCATGGCCAGAAATTCTTCTAAGGTGAAAATTTCTGATTCCTGTTCCTGGGCATTTCCGAAGAAAATTCCAAAAACCGAAAAGTAAAAAAGACAAATTATCTTTCGCATATTACTTCTTAGCATCTTTGGAGTCACTTTTCTTTCCGTCTTTTTGTTTCTCTTCGCTGGTATAATAATTTGGTGGGAATCCATTTAAGTTTCGCCATAATTCATACCAAATAGGCACATCGTCTAATAAAGCTAAAGTTCTGGCTCCAGATCCTACACGAAGTGCTTCTGGCCATTCGTGTTTATCTCTTTCTTTAAGATCTGGTGAAAGTAGAATACGATATTTGCCATTTTCGCTTATAAAATTTTCTATAGCAACCACTTTTGCACCGTAAGTACCGTAAGAAGCATTTGGCCAACCACTAAATACAATAGCAGGCCAACCGTCAAATTGCACCCTTACATGATCACCAATATGTATTAATGGTAGGTCTATAGGTTTTACATAAGTTTCTACCGCAATATCGATATTAGATGGCATAATGGTAACGAGTTTCTCACCTTCTTTAAAAGTTTCTCCCAAACCTTGCTTTAATGCCCGGTTTATATAACCATTTTGGGGAGCACGTATATAATATAGGTTTTTACGAATTTGATAATTAGAAAGTGAATTTTCTAATTTAGAAACCTGTGCTGCAGCATCGAATCTTGAAGAATTAGCTGTGGATATTTCTCCTTCGATTTTGTTGATTTTATCGATATAATTGGCCTCAATACGATTTACTTCCATAATCGCATTCAATAATTCATTTTTACTGCTTAATAATTTGTTTTCTAAATCGATAACCTTGGCCTGAGATTCCTGAAATTTAGATTGTTTGGTTTCTAGATCCAATCTCGATTTAAGTCCTTCTTCATAAAGCTCTGCAATTCGAGTATATTGCCTATCTGCAATACTTAGGTTTACTTTTGCAGCTTCTAAAGATATACTATCGCTATTAATTTTAAGTTCAGCCTGTTTTCTTTTATTTCGGGTTTGTTCTAGTTTTAGTTCCCTTTCACGTTGTATGGCGGCTAACTGGCGCTGTAGAGCTTCAATTTTTAACCCGTAAGATTCAAGTGAATTTGTTTTTGAAGTTAGCTGATCGCCTGTTCTTTCTACAAGAAGCGGATCAAAATATTCATTTTTTACTTCAGCAATATGTAAAATCGTATCACCTTTTTCTACATAATCACCTTCTTGAACATACCATTTTTGGATTTGTCCCGGGATAGGAGATTGTAAGGTTTGGGGTCTTTGATCAGGTTTTAGGGTAGTTACATAACCTCTACTGCTAATGGTTTGCGTCCAGGGAAAAAACAGTAGAATTAGTAAAAACACAAAAGTTCCTAATAAGATCTTGGAAAGAAGTTTGTGATGACTTCTTTTCACGATCAGCGAAAAGGCACTGAATTGCTCGAAGTTTACCTTTTCGCCCAATTTTGTATTAGAAAGATTAAGCATTTTATTGTTTAATTTTTTATTTCTGTTCTAGGTAAAGAGGTTCAAATTCGTCTAATTGATGCGCGTCATCGGCAAGGAAAACGCAAGTGTTTTCTCTTTTGATGTGTTTCATCAATGCTTTTTGATCGTTTTCTGAAAGAATGTATCCTTTCTCGATCATTAAAAACTCAGGGTCTTTTAATAATGCTCTAATAAGGCATATTTTCTTGGCTGTTTTTGCACCAATTTGGGTACTTCCTGAAAATATGTAGGTGTTTAGTGAATCTGGTAATTTATTTACATGATCCAAGACATTAAAGTCTTCCAGCATTTGGTAAACCCTGTCTGAACTCATATTAGGATTACTAAGAGTTAAATTTTCCCAAATGGTACCTTCAAAAATACTGTCGGTATTTAATAGCAGAGCAATTTTATTACGATAGTTGTCCAAATTCACATTTGCTATTTCTTCGCGGTTAAAATAGATCCTACCTTTTTTGGTTTTCTTCATTCCAGAGAGATAATGGAAAAAATCATTTACCACAATTTCTGCACCTACAATGTTTATTAGGTTTCCTTGGTTAACTATCAGATCTGGTACAACGGTTTTTTCGATGTGAAGATCTTCAATTTTAATAGGAAAAATATTCACGTCGTTTTCGTTAACTCCTGTTTTACGATCCAGTTTTTTAGAAGTTACCTCGCTTATTTTTTCAACAGCGGTTACCACATCGTAAATTGTTTCCAGGCTAAGCCCTATTTTTTCTACGGAATTAATTACCAGTACAATAATAATTTCAGCAGCAACAAATTGTCCAATATTCATTTGTTGGTTAAGCACAAGTAAACCACCAATTAATAAGAGTCCTAAGGTTACAATTACCTTAAAAACTACCATTTGCTTGTACTGATTTTTTACGGTGCTAAAATGCGCCTGCCTGTCTTCTAAATATTTTTGAACCAGTGTGTTGTTTTTATTCTGTTCGTATTCGTCTGGAAAAATTTTAAATGTTCTAAAATTCGCAGCTACCTGCTGTATCCAAAACGCAATATGATATTTCTTTTTAGATTCAAGAATACTGGTGTTTACCGCTTTAGAAAGACTAAACTTAAAAATGATATAAATTAGAACCACTAATAAAATTCCAAAAGCAATAAAAAACGGATGGTAAAAAGATAGCAGTAAAAGCCCAAAAACGATTTGGATTACCGCTGCAGGAAAATCCAGTAGCAGTTTTTGTAATCCTTTTTGAAGCGTTAAGACATCAAAAAATCGATTGGACAATTCTGGCGGATAGTAATTTTCCAGTTCTCTTACCCGCATTTTTGGGAAACGATAAATAAACTCGAATGAAGCGCGAGTAAATACTTTTTCCTGTATATTCTCTACAAGATCTAATTGTAAAACCTGTAGAGCACCATTAAAACCAACACCAAGCGTTACCAGGCAGGTTAATAAAATCCAGGAGGTAGATACCTCTGCACCCTGAATAAGATTAATAATTGCCTGTATTCCTAGAGGTAGGGTTAAGCTAATAAGACCTGCAAAAAGCGCATAATATAAGACGTGTAAAATATCACGCTTTTCGAGCTTTAGCAGATTCCATAGTTTAGTCCAGGGAGAAATTGAACTTTTGGCCATATTCTAAATGAATGTTTTGTAACTATTTAAAAATGATCGATATAGATTTTCGAATCAGTAAATGTAATTAAAAGTTGCGTTCTTTTCTAAAGCTTCAGGATTTTATAACATTCCTTAAGCTGCTTGCGAAAATAGAATGGGATTATTAAAAAATCTTTATATCGAGATTAAAATGCCATTAGAATTTCTTAATAAGTACTAATTTTTTTCCAATCTAAGGTTTTTAAACTGTTTGAGCAGTGTAAAATCTAAACGGCTTGGCTTGCGCTTATTTATTTAATAACAATTGTATAGTGTTTGTTTTGGAGTTTCACTGCTAATTAATCTTATTTTAGCGATATGAAATTAGATCTTAAAATTCTCGTTTATAGTTTTTTTCTGTTCAGTATTTCTTTACAGGCACAGGAAGGTAATAAAATAGTAATTATAACGCTAGATGGTCTGCGATGGCAGGAATTATTTGGAGGGGCAGATTCTTTGTTAATCAATAACAATCGATTTGTAGAAAATGCAGCTGGTTTAAAAGATGAGTTTTGGGCTAAAACTAAAGAAGAACGCCGGGAAAAGTTGTTTCCTTTTGTATGGAATTTTATTGCAAAAGAAGGTGTGATCTTAGGAAATAGATGGGAAGGGAATAAAGTGAATCTTACCAATAACATGATTTTCTCTTATCCCGGTTATAATGAAATTCTAACCGGTAAAGCAGATGATGATCATATAAATAGTAACGATAAAATTTACAATCCAAATAAAACCATTCTGGAAATTGCGAATTTTAGTAAGAAGTATCGCGGTAAAGTTTTGGCCTTTGGAAGCTGGGATGTTTTTCCTTTTATTCTGAATGAAAAGCGCAGTGAAATTCCGGTGAATGCAGGATATCGATCTTCGTTGTCTAAAAACCCTTCAGAAAAAGCACTGTTTTTAGATAAAATTCAGCAGGAAACACCAAAACGTTGGGCTGGGGTAAGATTCGATGTTTTTACACATAATTATGCAATGGAAGCTTTAAAGCACGAAAAGCCTGATGTTCTTTATATCGCTTATGGTGAAACCGATGATTTTGCTCACGATGGTCGGTACGACGAATATTTAAAATCTGCTCATCAAACCGATAAAATGATTAGAGAAGTTTGGGAGTTTGTAAATTTAGATACCTATTATAAAGGTAAAACAAGTATTTTAATCACTACAGATCATGGTCGTGGTACGGGAATTGGAGAAAACGATACATGGCGAGGACATGGAACTTCAATAAAAGATGCAGATCAAACCTGGATCATGGCTTTTGGAAATGAAATTAAGCCTAAAGGCGAAATAACCAGGAAAAAGCAATATTACACCAATCAATTTGCACCAACCGTATCTAAAATTATAGATTTAGATATTCAATTTGAAGCTAAACCACTTCCTGTTTTAGATAACTAAAAGCTTTAAAAGGTTTAAAATTAAGCAAGTACTTTAGCTCATTAAATTTTCAAAAAAATTAAGTTTTAAATAACGAATTTCAATCACAGCTTTTTCTATATTTGCGCGTCGCTTAGGCGCAACTTTCCTTTAAAGTACATCTCCTTATTTTTTTAATTATCAAAGGCTTTAGTGATTTAAAGTCTATATTTTTTGTAAACAATTGATGGTTGTTAAAAAATTAACATTCTCATTTTCAGTTTTTTACAACATAAAATGTAAAACTTTAAAAATCAGTAGTTTCTAAATTGTTCACAAAATTGTGAATAAGTATAAAGATTATTTTGAAAAAAATGTGTGCTTAGATTGTAATTTTGATCTGAGATTATTGAACGACAAAAAATAAAGTTTAAGGGGAATCATGTGTAAATCATGAGCTGTTGCGCAACTGTAAATTAGCGTTGCTGATAAGCCAGAACACCTTATTTCGTTTCAATGACTTTTACTTTCGCATAAAAAGTAATGGTCGTGGATACCAAGATTCGTTAATTTTTAATAGAATTTTTAGCGATAAAATCCTTCCATTTCATTTTGTGCTTTTGGTTTTTTGTTTCACTAATAACACAACAGCAGTATGAGTATTTTTGATAAGCGCTTAAATTATAAGCC
Organism: Zunongwangia atlantica 22II14-10F7; assembly: GCF_002094855.1. Taxonomy (GTDB): domain Bacteria; phylum Bacteroidota; class Bacteroidia; order Flavobacteriales; family Flavobacteriaceae; genus Zunongwangia; species Zunongwangia atlantica. Next base: position 177,081 of record NZ_ARYN01000009.1, on the reverse strand, counting down.
CTTTGAGTATCCGGGAGTTTTAGATTTTACAGATGCCATTAACCAATCGTTTTGGGTACATTCTGAAGTAGATTTTACCGCAGATGTTCAGGATTTTCACGCCTATCTAAACGAAGGTGAAAAGGATGTGGTAAAGAAAAGTTTGCTTGCAATTGCACAGATCGAAGTTGCCGTGAAATCGTTTTGGGGGGATTTGTACAAGCACCTGCCAAAACCGGAATTTAATGGGTTGGGAAGTACTTTTGCCGAGTGTGAATTTAGACACTCGCAGGCATATTCGAGGCTTCTGGAAGTTTTAGGATATAACAACGAGTTTGCAAAGGTAGTAGAAGTACCCGCAATCAAAAAACGTATCGAATACCTTACCGAAGCCCTGGAACATACAAAGGCTGAAGATCCTAAAGACTATGTTTCCTCACTGATATTATTTTCTATTTTAATAGAGAATGTATCGCTGTTTAGTCAGTTTGCGATCGTACTATCCTTTAACCGTTTTAAGGGGGTGATGAAGAATGTAAGCAATATTATCGCATGGACTTCGGTAGACGAGCAAATTCATGCCAATGCGGGGATCTATATTATTAACCAGATTCGTGAAGAATATCCAGATTACTTCAACGAAGAAATGATTCAGAAATTAACAGATGTTGTTACAAGATCTATTGAAGTTGAAGAAGAAATTATCGATTGGATCTTTGAAAACGGTCAGTTAGAAACCATCAATAAAAAGAACCTGATGGACTTTATGAAATTCAGGTTAGATGATAGTTTAAAGAGCATTGGGCTTCCAAAGCAATACAATATTACAGCAGCCGAATACCAGCCAATGCTTTGGTTCGAAGAAGAAGTTTTTGCCAATAGCCTGGATGATTTCTTCGCAAGACGCCCCGTAGATTATACCAAGCACGATAAAAGTATTACCGCATCAGACCTTTTTTAAAAATAATCGCCAACTATTAAAAACCCGTACCTCCCATGACAACCAATGTAGAAACCCAACCTTTAATTGCAGACGAACCCAAAAACAAGAGACTTTGGTGGCTTAACGACGAAAGTCAGCAGATCCTTAACCGGGGTTATCTGTTGAAAGGTGAAACGGTAAAATCTGCTATAGAACGTATCGCCAACGCTTCAGCCAGAAGACTTTATAAACCAGAATTAGCCGAAGCTTTTATCGAAATGATCGAGCGCGGCTGGATGAGTTTAAGTTCGCCGATCTGGGCAAATATGGGAACCGAACGTGGTTTGCCCATTTCCTGCTTCAACGTTTACGTACCGGATAATATCGAAGGGATCACCCATAAGCTTGGCGAAGTGATTATGCAAACTAAAATTGGCGGAGGTACTTCTGGTTATTTTGGAGAATTACGCGGTCGTGGAAGTGCGGTAACCGATAACGGAAAGAGTAGTGGAGCAACTAGTTTTATGAAACTTTTTGATACGGCAATGGATACCATTTCTCAGGGAGGTGTTCGTCGTGGTGCTTTTGCAGCCTATTTAGATATCGATCACCCAGATATTAAAGAATTCTTAGAAATTAAGAGTATTGGGAATCCTATTCAGAATTTGTTCTACGGTGTTTGTGTGCCAGATTACTGGATGCAGGAAATGATCGAAGGCGATATGGAAAAACGTGAAATCTGGGCTAAGGTTTTAGAAAGCCGCCAGCAAAAAGGTTTACCATATATTTTATTTAAAGACAATATTAACCGATTTAAGCCACAGGTTTATAAGGATAAAAATAGAACAATCCATTCTAGTAATCTTTGTTCTGAAATTGCTTTGCCTTCTACGGAAGACGAATCATTTATCTGCTGTTTATCATCGATGAACCTGGAGCTTTATGATGAATGGAAAGATACTGAAGCCGTAAAGTTAGCGATCTATTTCTTAGATGGAGTACTTCAGGAGTTTATCGCAAAAACTGAAGGGAATCACTATTTAGCTTCAGCAAACAGGTTTGCAAAGAATCACCGTGCGCTTGGTTTAGGAGCGATGGGATGGCATTCTTATTTACAGAAAAACAGAATTCCTTTTGAAGGAATGCGAGCAAAAGGTCTAACACACCAGATCTTTGAAGATATTAGCGCAAAAGCTACCAAAGCCAGTAAAGAGTTGGCTACCATTTATGGCGAGCCAGAAATGCTTAAAGGTTATGGATTAAGAAACACTACCTTAATGGCCATTGCACCTACAACATCATCTTCGGCAATTTTAGGGCAAACTTCACCAGGAATCGAGCCTTTCAGTAGTAATTATTATAAAGCTGGTCTTGCCAAAGGAAACTTTATGCGTAAGAACAAATACCTTAAGCAATTGCTAGAGGAAAAAGGTCTGGATAATGAAGATACCTGGAGAAGCATTATGTTAAATCACGGTAGTGTTCAGCATTTAGAAACCTTAACTCAAGAAGAAAAAGATATATTTAAAACCTTTAAAGAAATTAGTCAGCTTGAAATTATTCAGCAGGCATCGGTAAGACAAAAATTTATCGACCAGGCACAGAGTTTAAATCTTAATATTCCGGCGGGAGTAGCTGTAAGAGATGTGAACCAGTTAATGATCGAAGCCTGGAAATTAGGGGTAAAAACTTTATATTATCAAAGAAGCCAGAGTGTTTCTAAAGAATTTGTATCGAATATTGTAAATTGCTCAAGCTGTGAAGCTTAATTAGAAATTGAAATAAAATTGAAAAGCCACCTAAAAAGGTGGCTTTTTTTATGTTCTTCTAATCATATAGTGATTAAATGATCTTGTATTTTTAATTTGTTGATACCACACCAAAACCGGAATTACTATGGTAACTGTGCTTATTGCGCCGTAAAAATTCCAAAGAAACGCAGTTACAATTAGGCTTAAAATAAAGCCACTTAATAAAATAAGCTTACTTTCTTTAGCTCGTATTTTGTTAATATGTACATTTTGGTTTTCTCCGCAGTGCTCACATTTTAGCTCTAAACTATTTCCATATTTCATCTGAAAATCTCCACGGGTAGGAGCTTTTTGTTTTATAGCTATATCTGTTTTGCAATGCGTGCAAGTGCTATATAGATTCATGTTTTAGAGAGAATATAATCGATTAATTGGTTGTTTGAATTTAGTTTTACTCGATAATCGAGATTAAATGCTTCGAGGTCTTGCCTCGATACAAAGAGGGTTTTCAAAAAAATGCCTTACGGGCTTGCCCTGAGGTAGTTTACTCAAAAATTTGATATTGATCTTTAAAAATTCCGATTAGTATAGCAACAGCTTTTGTTTCATCTACTTCTGGGAATTTTTTGTAGTAAGATTCAGGCGAAGTATAACTTATCTTGTTATATTTTTGATCCTTATCCGTCCAGATTTCAATTTCGTACGATTCTCCTAAGACGAAAAATCTATCTTCAAAAAGTTCAGTTCCATTTCCAAGATCGGCTTCCAAAAATGTTGAAAATTTATATTGAATATCTTTCCAGTCTGGTAAATAATGTACTTTAGTTTTTAAGACTTCAAACCAGAGATTATCATTTTGCAGGGTTTCAAGATTAATCATTTTTTGATCGTTTTGAAATGTTATATAATCAACATTCCAATCCCCATTTTCGTTTTTGGTCATTTTTAGCTGTTCTTTTTTATTACCGGTATGGCTAATGCGAGTTATTGTTAATGCAGTAAAAGAAGGCTTATTTACCGACTTTTTAATACTATCGTTGTTGCCATAAAATATTTTTGCATTGCAAATATTTATTGATAAGAGTAATGCCAGTGTAAAGTAAATTGCTTTCATAAATAATGATTTATTATTAGATAATATGAAATTGAGCGTTCGGAAGACGCCCCTTAAATATAGCTATCAATTTTTCTTGATCTTGGTTATGAATTTTAGAAAGATCAAAATTGTAGGTTTTGCCATTAGATTTTATAATTTCTAAGGTTTCATTATTGTAAGTACATCTAGCTATATCTGAAAATGGAATATGTGCATCCTTAAACCATTTTAGCCGAATATTAATACCGGCTTTGTTCCAGTTTATCGTTCGCTTAAAAATGAAAAATTTCCCAAAATAGATCAGCTGTAAAATAAAGAAAGCTCTATCAATAATGATTTCATAAACTCCTAGACGTTCTCCAAAAGTAGCCGAAGTAAATAATAGCGCTATAGAAGTAAATACTATGGAAGTATTGAACCAATTATCTAATCTGTCAAATAGTATTCGCTTCATAAGCAGAAGTTTATCATAAATATAAATAATATTTAATAATTAACGGTGAGTGATAAAATTTTTGTTAGAAATTATCGAATTTCAGTTTGAAACTTTTTCTGATTATTTGAGTATTAATACAAAATTATGAAAGTCATTTCCTTTAAGATGATTTGAAATTCTTAATTTTGCAGTATGAGCGCAACATCAAAAAGATCGGTATCTGAGTTTAATAACGAATTAAAATTAAAAGGTTTTAATGTATTTAGGATTGAAGATGATAGCTCTTCAACCAAGATTTATAGCCGTAAGGATTTTTACAAGATCTGTTTAACTACCGGGCAAAGTGTAATTCATTATTCCGATAAAAGTTTTAAGACCGATGGTGAAACCGTTCTGTTTTTTGGGAATCCTCATGTTCCGTATTCCTGGGAAACACTTTCTAATAAATATGTTGGTTACACCTGCTTGTTTTCAGAAGATTTTTTAATGTTATCAGAGCGATCTGAATTGTTGCAGCAATCACCATTATTCAAGTTAGATGGTACACCGGTATTGCGAATCTCAGATGAACAACGTGTTTTCTTAAATTCGATGTTCGAGAACATGATTAGGGAGCAACAAAGCGATTATAGTCAAAAAGACGATGTAATTCGTAACTATATTAATTTGATTATACACGAGGCGCAAAAATTAGAACCATCTAAAAATTTTCAGCAAAATCAGGATGCATTGTCCCGACTTACCAATGTGTTTTTGGAGCTTTTAGAACGACAATTTCCTATAGAAGGTATCGATCAGCCGCTAAAATTACGTACTGCAAAAGATTATGCGAGTAATCTGGCCGTGCACGTAAATTATCTAAACAGGGCGGTAAAAAAAGTTACTGGTCATCCTACCACTTCACATATTAATAGCCGAATAATAAACGAATCTAAAGCTTTATTGCTGCATACAGATTGGAGTATTAATGATATTGCGTATTCGCTGGGCTTCGATTATCCAACCTATTTCAATAATTTCTTTAAAAAAGCGACGGGAACCAATCCGGGTTCTTTTCGTAAATCTTTGGTATAGTTTTAAAATCAATATTCGATATTTTTAGGCTTAATTTTTTATAATACTGAAAGCTGATATTGCAGATTTTCAGGGGTGATTTTTTCGATGAATTATTTAATGCTGAAAGCAGTTATCCTGAAATTTTAAGCAAGTATATGCTGCTGAAGAGTGAGAGAAATGAGAATTGACTCTCGAAAATTCAACTTTTATTATTAATATATTCAAACTATCCTGAAAATTAGACTTAAAGATTTGAATTATTATAAAATTGAATCGAAAACTACTCAAATTGAATAGTCATATTTTGTGATCTATTAATTACTTTCATATTTTAAATCCTTGCCATTAAGATGATTGGATGATTTTGTTTTAACGTTTTTTTACGAAATTATATTATAAATTTTAAGACTGCTAGATTGAATTTCTTAGTTTTTGATTTGAATTTCATTATTCGGAAGAGAGGTTTCGATACTATCTTTGTATAAGATTTCAAAACTAATAGAAACTATCTAAAACGACCAACTATGAAAAAGATCAACCTTAGAAACTCCTTATTAGCAAGTTCACTATTTAGTGTGTTGCTTTTAGGAAGCTGTAAAGAGAATGCTTCAACAGAAACTAGCGAAACAACTTCAGAAGAAACGACACAAACTGAAACTTCAACTTCAGAAGAAAGTGAACTTGATTTTATCTTTCCGAAGGGAAATAAAGGACCAGACAAAAATTTCACCGGTAATGCATACAATATCGGTTTGGTAGCTCCAGATTCTACGTATACCACTGCAGTTGGAAATGTATATTTTGAACCAGGCGGAAGAAGTAACTGGCATACGCATCCAGGTGGTCAAATTTTAATTATTACCGACGGGAAAGGTTATCACCAAATAGAAGGTCAGCCAAAAGAAATTATGGAAAAAGGCGACGTGATTAAATGTCCACCAAATACAAGACACTGGCATGGAGCAAGCGAAGATACCGGCGTGCAGCAAATGTACATCGTTCCGAATACTGAAAAAGGTATCGTAGAATGGATGGAAGCTGTAACCGATTCAGTTTATACAAAATAAGATAGCATTTTAATAAACAAGATCTCTAATATAGAGGTCAAAGAGTACGTATTTGATTTAATCATTGCTTCAATTTAAAGCTTTGATGAGGTGAGTTAAAAATAAAAAAAATGAAAGATAAAGTAGCACTGGTTACCGGTGGTTCAAAAGGAATGGGCGAAGCAGCAGTTAGAATTTTTGCTGAAAAAGGAGCTTCTGTTGCCATTTTAGATGTAGATATGGAAGCTGCAGAAAAACTCTCGATTGAATTAAATGAGAACGGAGCAAATACAATTGCGATTCAGTGTGATGTTTCTAGCGAGGCAGAAGTTGAAAAAGCGATTGCCAAAGTTGTTGAAACTTACGGAAAATTAGATGCTGCATTTAATAATGCAGGTATTCAAATTCCGGCTCAGGATATTACAGAAACTAGCGAAGAAGATTACGATAAGATCCTAAATGTAAATTTAAAAGGAGTTTGGTTGTGTATGAAACACGAGCTTATCCAAATGAAAAAGCAACAATCTGGAGCGATCGTTAACAACTCTTCTTTAGCAGGTAAAGTTGGTGTTCCTGGTAGAACTCCGTATGTCGCTGCAAAGCACGCAATTCTTGGTATCACCAAAAGTGCAGCAGCAGATTATGCTTCAAAAGGTATTCGTATTAATGCGGTTTGTCCCGGTACGATCGAAACTCCAATGGTTAATGATATGGTGAATAGTGGCGATCTTAAAAGAGAAGATTCTATTAATGCTGCACCAATCAATCGTTTAGGGAAAGCTTCAGAAGTTGCAGACGCTGCGGTTTGGCTATGCGGTGAAGAATCGACTTATGTGATAGGTCAATCTATCGCAGTAGATGGTGGATATACCATTCTATAAAATTTAAAAAATAATAAGGGAAAAGAATAAAAAGGAAAAGAAAAATTATGAGTGAAACAGTAAAAACAAAAGGTTACGCAGCAAAAGACGCATCAGGAAAATTAAGTCCGTGGGAATTTGAAAGAAGACCTGTTGGAGACGATGATATTCTTATCGATATTAAATTTGCCAGTATTTGTCATTCAGATATTCACCAGGAAAAAGGACACTGGGGAGAGCAAATATATCCACAAGTTCCTGGTCACGAGATCGTAGGTGTGGTAGCTGCTGTTGGTAAAAATGTAACCAAATTTAAAGTTGGTGATCGCGCAGGTGTAGGTTGTATGGTAGATAGCTGTTTAGAATGTGATAGTTGTAAAGCCGGAGAAGAGCATTTTTGTGATCACGGAAAAACAGTTTTTACTTACGGAATGCCTTCTGAAACTGAACCAAGCGGAATTACTCAAGGTGGATATTCAGATAAATTGGTAGTAAGAGATCACTTTGCGGTACATATTCCAGATAATATAAGTTTCGAAGAAGCTGCACCTTTACTTTGTGCCGGGATAACTACCTATTCTCCATTAATGCGTGCGCAATTTAAAGTTGGTGATAAAGTAGGTGTTGCAGGAATTGGTGGTTTAGGGCACTTGGCAGTTAAGATCGCAGTTTCTAAAGGAGCTAAAGTTTATGCCTTTACGACTTCAGAAGATAAAGTAGAAGATATCAAATCTTGGGGTGTAGAAGAAGTGATTGTTGTAGATGACGAATTTAAAAATATGCAGGCTTACAACAAGACGCTAGATTATATGATCTCTACCATTCCGTATCAATTTAATGTAGCTGCTTATGTAATGTGTTTAAAACCTGGAGGAACATTCACTTTTGTAGGGATGCCAGAAAAATCTGAAATCACATTGAATAACCTTATGTTGGCTTTTGCCAGAGTTAATTTCAACTCTTCATTAATTGGAGGAATTCCAGAAACTCAGGAGGTTGTAAACTACTGTGCAGATAATGGTATAAGACCTACAATAGAAATTATTAATGCAGAAGAGATTAACGAAGCCTGGGAGAAAGTAGAGAATAAAGATGCACGTTACAGATACGTGATCGATGCAGCGACCTTTTAAATTATAACTCAAAATCACTTAAAAATTCATATAAAATGAAAAATAGAATATTCAGTCTGATGTTGTTGATGGTATCAGCAATGTCTTTCGCTCAGCAAAGCGAAGCTATTCCTGCCATTGGTTTAGCAACTAAAGCCAATTCAAATTTTGAAAGGATTGAGTTTGAACGTTATCCGGTAGGAGACAGCGATATCGAAATTGAAATCTTATATGCAGGGATTTGCCATAGTGACTTTATGGTGAAAAATGGGCCTAATCAGGTTATTCCAGGTCACGAGATCGTAGGTAAAGTAACTGCTGTTGGTAACGATGTGAAAGATTTTAAAGTTGGTGATTACGCAGGCGTAGGTTGTATGGTAAACTCTTGTGGCGAATGTAAATACTGTGAAGCTGGTAAAGAGCAATATTGTGCAAAAGGTACAGTATTTACTTACGGTTTTCCAGATCGTTTTCACGGAGGGGAGATTACTCAGGGTGGATATTCCAATATCATAACCGTTTCAGATGAATTTGCGATCAACGTACCAAAAGGAGCCGATATTAAACGTACTGCGCCATTAATGTGTGCGGGAATCACTACCTGGTCACCAATTAAGTTTAGTGAAGTTGAAAAAGGAGATGTTGTTGGTGTTGCCGGTTTTGGAGGTTTAGGTCATATGGCTGTTCAATATTTGGTAGATCTAGGGGCAGAGGTTACTGTTTTTGATATTACCGACGAAAAAGCTTCAGATGCAAAACGTCTTGGAGCGGTAGATTATGTAAATGTAAAATCGACTGAAGATTTTTCAGCATTATCAGATAAATTCGATTTTATCATCAGTACAATTCCGGCAGATTACGACCCGATGATGTACGTTAAAATGCTAAAAATGGACGGTGGTGAACTAGCGATCGTTGGTTTACCGGCAAACTCAAGCATCCCGGTTTCTCCGTTAGTAATGCAATCTGCACATAGAAAAGTGTATGGTTCATTGATCGGCGGAATCCCGGAAACTCAGGAAATGTTAGATTATTCGATCAAACATAATATTTATCCTGAAGTAGAAGTAATTAAAGCTGAACCTACTGAAGTAGACGAGGCTTACAAAAATATCGACGAAGGAAAAGTGAAATTCCGTTACGTAATCGATATGCAAACTATAAAGTAATTAAACTCGATGAACGCACGAGTTATTTTATAAATCAGAATTCATCTCAAATTTTGTAATTTGAATGAATCAAAAAATAAAATGTTATGGATATCACGAAGAATAAAAACATCGATTCTGTAAAAGGACCAGAAGATTATTTTACCGGAAGCGTAAGATTAGATCCTTTATACGGGCAAAAAGAAAACATTACAAAAGGAGCCGGAGCATTGGTAACTTTTGAAGCCGGAGCAAGAACTGCGTGGCATACGCATCCTGCCGGTCAAACCTTGATCATCACTTCTGGTGCTGGTTGGGTACAACGTGAAGGTGGCCCGATCGAAGAAGTTGGTCCTGGTGATGTAGTTTGGTTTCCACCAGAAGAAAAACACTGGCACGGCGCATCAGCAAACAAAGCAATGAGTCATATTGCGATTCAGGAAGAAAAAGACGGTAAAGTGGTAGACTGGTTAGAAAAAGTTTCTGACGAGGAATACCAAAAATAAACCTCAAATTGTATGTTTAAAAAATGCCGGTAATTCTATGAATTCCGGCATTTCATCTTTCTCAATAAAAAAACTAAGATTCGATAATTTATGAGTGCAACTAAGAAAAATATTTTCGAGCGATTACTGGCTAATGAAGTGATCCCGATGGATGATCCTGATTATGGAGATGTTCGTGTAGCAGTTGAAGAAACAATGAGCTTAAATCTAAAACTGAATAATGCTGAAGGTCTAGATGAAGTACGAAAATATCTGGGAGAGATCATAGGCACTGAAGTCGACAAAACCATCACTTTGTTCACTCCGTTTTACACCAATGTCGGCAGGCACATCAAATTGGGAAAAAACGTATTTATCAATCACGCGTGTAGTTTTCTGGATCTGGGCGGAATTGAAATTGAAGACAATGTAATGATTGGTCCGCGTGTGAATATTTCTTCGGAAAATCACCCTACAGAAATCGGAAAACGAAACACGATGGTTCCGCAGAAAGTGACCATTAAAAAAGGAGCCTGGCTAGGCGCAAATGTAACGGTGTTACCCGGAGTGACCATTGGTGAAAATTCAGTAGTTGCAGCCGGAGCTTTGGTCAATAAAGATGTTGAACCTAACAGCGTTTATGCGGGAATTCCTGCCAAAAAGATTAAAGAATTAAAACAAGAATAATAGATAGTGAAGAAAATTAATGTTTTAGCAGTGATCGTCCTTTCGGTTTTAGGACTCTCTTGCAATCAAAATCAAGAAGAAAAGAAAACAACTTCAGCAGAAGAAAAATCAAATACTACAACAACAAAAACAGATACAATGAGTACAGAAAATGGTTATATTTTCGAATTAAATGACGAAGTTACTCGTACTTCAGTCAACTTCAAAAATCGCTACGGAATCACTTTAGCCGGCGACCTTTATTTACCAAAAAATGCAGGTGATAAAAAATTACCCGCCTTGGCCATCAGCGGACCTTTTGGAGCGGTAAAAGAACAAGCTTCAGGTTTATACGCTAACGAATTTGCAAAAAGAGGTTATGCGGTAGTAACCTTTGATCCTTCATATACCGGTGAAAGCGAAGGCGAACCTCGTAATACAGCTTCACCAGATATCAATACAGAAGATTTTAGCGCTGCGATCGATTTCTTAGGAATTCAAGATAATATTGACCGTGAGAAAATCGGGATTATCGGGATTTGTGGTTTTGGAGGTTTTGCATTAAACGCTGTTGCTGCAGATAAACGTGTAAAAGCAGTTGCTACCACAAGTATGTACGATATGTCTCGCGTAAATGCGAAAGGATATTTTGATTCTACAACGCCAGAGCAACGTGCAGAACAACTAGAACAAATGAGTTTACAGCGTTGGAAAGATGCTGAAAACGGAGAAGTAGCAATGGCTCCGCAAGGTTTACCAAGCGAAATTAACGGAGACGAACCTCAGTTTGTTCAGGATTATTTCGATTTCTATAAAACCGACAGAGGTTTTCATCCACGTTCTATCAACTCTAACGGTTCTTGGACGGCGACCAATTCAATTTCATTTATGAATATGCCGCTTTTAACGTATATCGATGAAATTTCGCCACGACCAATTTTAATTATTGCAGGATCTGAGGCGCATTCACGTTACTTTAGTGAAGATGCTTACAAAGCTGCAAAAGAGCCAAAAGAATTGATGATTATCGATGATGCAGTGCACACAGATCTTTACGATGGTGGCGATAAAGACTACATCCCATTCGATAAATTAGAGTCATTTTTTAGCGAAAATCTCTAAATCTGAATTCATTTTTTAACTGAAAATTTAGAACGATGAGTTTAACAGCAGAAGAAATTAAAATAATCGCAGCAGAGAATGATTTTCATATCGCACCTTTTCGTGCCGATGGAAAAACCTACGGAACCCTAACCTGGATCTGGTCTGTTGAGGTTGAAGGCAATTTATATGTACGAGCGTATAACGGTACAAGCTCACGCTGGTATCAATCAGCTTTAAGCCAAAAAGCCGGGAAAATAAAAGCTGCAGGCATCGAAAAAGATGTGGAATTTGAACCGATCAAAGGCGAAGAGATCAACGAGAAGATCGATGAAGCCTATCGTGCAAAATACAGCAGCAGTCCGTATTTAGGGTCAATGATCAGCGATCGCGCAAAAGCGGCAACGGTTCAGGTGAAATAATTATAAAAGCGGAGTTCTAATAAAACTTCAAAAATTTTGATTATTAGTTTTCGAAGCCTCATTGATCGTATTCAATGGGGTTTTGTTTTTATAGCTTTTAAATTTTAATAAAAATTATAAAAATCAAATGCCTTAGGAGTGTTGAAATTTATAAAAATACCTGGTTTTCTTAAAGTTTAGTTAAGCTTAACGCGATTTTAAGTGACTGTAAATCAGTAATTAGTTAAAAATAGTTAAATTAAAAGGATGTTTGATTTCCATAGTTTTCAGTTTGAAAAGCTTAAGTTTAAGAGGGTGATTCTTGCTAATTTTGTTTACAGAAATCAAAACAAAAATGAGTCAGGATCAGCAAAAAGCAACCGAAGTAATTCTTAAACTAGGAGAGAAAAAATTCAAAGCAAAATTCAACAATTCTACAACAGCAAAAGATGTACTTTCAAAATTGCCATACACGGTAAATCTAGACCAGTACGAATTTGATTACTGCGGAATTATTCCTGCTCCATTAGCTTTTGACGAAGCTGATAAACACAACGGCTGGACCAACGGCGACATTTGTTTAGCCGATAATTACTTTACGATTTTATATGCTGGTGAAGAACAATCGGCATCCCACACGGGACTAATCAAAATTGGTGAAGTAGAAGATAAAAATCAGCTTTCAGAAATAAGGAATTTAGGCAGTAACATTAGGTTGACTGTTTCAGAGAGTGTATAACATTTTACCCTTCTTTTTCGGTAAATAATGCAAGGTTTAAAAACATATCGAATAGTATCGATTTTGGTCGTTTTGATCGGGTTTTTTACAAGTTCGGTTTCGGCTCAGGATCAACAAGAAAATAGTAAGAAAATGAGATTAAAAATAACGATAGGAGAAACTGAGTTAATGGCGACTTTATATGATAATGCCACAGCAAAAGATCTTATTGCGCAACTGCCGTTAACGGTAGAATTGGAAGATTACGCGAGTAACGAAAAGATTTTTTACCCAAAGCCAAAGCTTTCTACGCAAGGTGCGCCGGCGGGTTACGATCCTTCAGCAGGAGATATTACGTATTATTCGCCTTGGGGAGATATCGCGATTTTCTACAAAGATTTTAAATACAGTAGCGGATTGGTGAGCGTTGGAAAAATCGACGAAGCCGATGTGAAACATTTAAAATTCTCAGGAAATAAAGAAGCCAAATTCGAATTGGTAGAAGAATAATTTCCGCAGAAAAAAATAGAAAAGAAAAAGAAAATGCCACATATACATTTAAAAATAGCAGCGGGACAATCGGAAGAAAACAAGCAAAAACTAGCCGATTTGTTTACCAAAGTAATTACTGAAAATACCGAGAATCCCGACGAAGCGGTTTCGGTAGCGATCGAAGATATTCCGAAAGAAGATTGGAAAGATGCGGTTTACGATAAAGAGATCAAACCCAATATCGAAGCGCTGTACAAAAAGCCGGGCTATTCTTTTGATGAGTAGACAGTACTAAAAATAAAAATAAGTTTAACCAAAAAAGAAGATTATGATTTTAGAAGAAAAATTCACTTTAAATAACGGAGTAGCAATACCAAAATTAGCTTTAGGAACTTGGATGGTCGATAACGACGATGTGAGTGAAGCTGTACAAGAAGCCATAAAATTAGGGTATCGCCATATCGATACTGCACAAGCCTATCAAAATGAAGAAGGTGTTGGTAAAGGAATAAAAGCAAGCGGAATCGACCGTAAAGAGTTATTCATTACCACCAAATTGGCTGCTGAAGAAAAGACTTACGACGACGCTAAAAAAGCGATCAATGAGTCGTTTAAAAAATTAGATGTAGATTATATCGATCTAATGATCATTCACAGTCCGCAACCTTGGAATGATTTCCGTGGCGGGAATTATGACGAAGGAAACTTAGAAGCCTGGAAAGCTTTAGAAGAGTTTTACGAAGCAGGAAAGATCAAAGCGATCGGATTGTCAAATTTTGAACAGTCTGATATCGAAAACATCCTAAACAAAGGTCACGTAAAACCTGCGGTAAACCAGATTTTGGTTCATATTGGTAAAACGCCAAGCGAATTAATCGAGTTTGCTCAGAAAAACGACATCTTAACCGAAGGATATTCTCCACTTGGTCACGGTGTGTTGATGGATCACGAGACCGTGAAAGAGATGGCAGACAAATACAATGTAAGCGTTGCGCAATTAGCAATTCGTTACAGCCTGCAATTAGGCGTGTTACCATTGCCAAAAACCACAAAATCAAAGCATATGCTCAACAACGCAGATGTAGATTTTGAGATTTCTGAAGAAGATATGACAACCTTGAAAAATGTTGAAGAGATCAAAGATTACGGCGATGCAAATCAAATGCCTGTATTTCAATAAGATTGAAGTTTAATAAACTTTAAAACTAAACCTCTCCGGAGCTCATTTTATAGAATTACGGAGAGGTTTTTTTATGCTGAAAATTATTCAGTTGCTGAAATAGATAATTTCTGAAAAATGAAAAACAACACAGAACATAAACCTGCTGAAGATCGCGATGCAATCATCAAAAGATTGAGAGATCAAGAAAGCGTTTCGATGAGCGATCCCGATATGCCAAGATTGGCTGAAGTTGCGAGCGAAGCCTTTAAAGTTTTAAAAGACTTCAACAAAGCATACGATCTTGAAAAAGGCAGAGCACTATTTAGCGAATTGATCGGAAAAGATTTAGATGAAACCACCACGGTTTATCCGCCATTTTATACCAATTACGGTAAGAATATTTCTTTAGGAAAAGGCGTGTTCATCAATCACGATTGCTCGATGCTCGATTTAGGCGGAATCGAAATTGAAGATGAAGTAATGATCGGCCCGCGAGTGAGTATCACTTCAGAAAATCATCCCATTTCACCGAAGGAGCGCAAAACTTTGGTTCCGGGGAAAGTGACGATCAAGAAAAATGCGTGGATTGGTTCTAACGTGAATATTTTACCGGGCGTAACTATCGGTGAACATTCGGTGGTAGCTGCAGGAGCGGTGGTGACCAAAGATGTGCCGCCACGAACATTGGTCGGTGGAATTCCGGCGAAGGAATTGAAAAAATTAGAAGATTAATTCAACCAAAATCAGCTTTTATGTTTCTAAAAAATGCCTTCAAAATCACCAATGTCGGCTTATTGCTAATACTGTTTTTTATAAGTTGTAAGCAGGAAACTTCAACAACGCAAACCGAAGAAAATAAGAAACAACCGACGGTAAATGTTGAAGAAATTCAGCAAGGCGCTTTAGCTTCCGCAGAAAATAATACCGGCAATGTTTGGGTAAAACCACACGTGATGCAAGATTCGATATACGATATGATGCTGGTAACCGAAGCTTTTGAACCCGGCGCAAGAACCCATTGGCATATTCATCCTGCAGGCGAAATTTTGGTCGTGACCAAAGGCGAAGGTTATCATCAAATCAAAGGACAAGAGCTTGAAAAAATTAAAAGAGGCGACGTAATCAAATGCCCACCCGGAGTTTCACATTGGCACGGCGCGGTAAAAAATAATGTAATGAGTCACCTGGTTATCCTACCAAACATTGCAGAAGGCGACGCGATTTGGCAAGACGAAGTAGCATTTGAAGAAGAAAAATAGGTTGGTTGAACTTCAAAAGGAGGGAATAACAGGTTTATTACCTTCTTTTGTTTTTCTTGATCGAGTTTTAGGTTTTGCGCCTGTGCTGTCTTCTTGTACTTTTTATTTGTCATTTGAAATTGGTCTACTTTTTAATTCAGTAGTAATTGTTAGGAAAAATTTCAGCGTAGGATGTGGAGCTAGGAATTAGCGTAGCGGTTTTCCTAGCGCAGGCAGAAATTTTTTCTCCACAATTCAAGGAATTAAAAATAAGCCTAGACTTTTTTGTTACTTTTTTTGGCAATGAAAAAAAGTAAATACTAATTATTAAATAATTTAAAACAGCATTTTAAACCCCTAAATGAAAAACACCCCAACCACAGCAAACGATACCAACGAAGTAGGAAAACTTTATTTTATAAGTGTTTTAGGCGCCTTGATGGCGTTCACCTCACTTTCTACCGATATCTATTTACCGGCGATGCCGCAAATGCACAAAGATCTGCAAGGCGATGTAGAATTAACCATTTCTGGATTTTTGATTGGTTTTGCTTTGGCGCAGATCATTTGGGGACCTATAAGCGACCGAATCGGGAGAAAAAAGCCTTTAAGAATCGGACTCATTTTATTTATTATCGGTTCTATAGGTTGTGCGTTTTCAGAAACTATTTTTCAGATCGTTACGGCTCGGGTGGTGCAGGCTTTTGGTGCGTGCGTGGGACCAATGTTATCGCGAGCGATGATTCGCGATCGTTACGATCGTACACAGGCAGCCGAGATGCTTTCAACCTTAATGGTGGTGATGGCGATCGCTCCGATTGCCGGTCCGTTGTTGGGCGGTCAAATTATAAAATTCAGTACCTGGCCGGTGGTTTTTTGGGTATTGGCAGCATTTGGCGCGGTGATGTTTATTGCGATTCAGCGTTTGCCGGAAACCCTTCCGCCAGAAAAACAAGCCAAAACTTCGTTGTTGGAAACCTTTAAAAAATATGGCCGACTATTTAAGAATTCAGATTTTATGGTCTACACGCTTTGTGTTACCTTTTTCTATATGGGAGTTTACGCTTTCGTCACGGGTTCGCCGGCGGTGTATATCACCTATTTTGATGTGGAACCGGAATATTATGGTTGGTTGTTTGCGATCAATATTTTAGGTCTAATGGGCTTCAGTATCGCTAACAGGATTTGGGTGCGAAAATATTCACTGGATAATTTGCTGAAAATAGCAACTTCGGTAGCAATGCTAGCGGGAATCGCATTAGCGCTATTGGTGAAGTTTGAGATTGGCGGAATTTACGCGGTGATCGGTACGGTATTCTTTTTCTTTTCAATGAACGGAATTATCGCCGCCTGTACCAATGCCGCCGCGCTCGATAAAGCCCCGGAAATGTTGGGAGCCGCCGCTGCGCTTTTAGGAGCATTTCAGTATGGAAGTGGCGTGTTATCTTCAGTTTTACTGGCTTTATTTGGAGAAGACAATGGTTCCCCGGTTACTATGGCTTATATAATGGCTTTTTTCGCAACCGCTTCCGCAGCAGTAATTTTTGCAAGAAGTAACCTAAAAGGCAGCAAAGTTTAATAGAATTTTAAAACAGATTCTCTGAAAGAAAAATTAACTTGAAAATAAACGAAAAAGAAAAATTGATATGAAAGTTTTAATTATTGGAGCACACGGAAAAGTTGGACAACGAATTTCCAAAGCGATGCGTGCTTCTGAAGATTTTGAACCTACCGCGTTCATTAGAAAAGAAGAACAAAAGCCACTTTTTGAAGAAATGGGCGTTGGTACGGTGGTAGAAAGTTTAGAAAATACGCCTGAAGCTATTGGCGAAGTGATCAAAAACTACGATGCTGTGGTGTTTACAGCAGGATCTGGCGGAAAAACCGGTCACGATAAAACAATGGAAATTGATTTGGATGGCGCGATCAAGTCGATTAATGAAGCTGAAAAACACGGTGTAAAGCGTTTTGTAATGGTAGGCGCTTCGCATAGCGATGATCGTTCGTATTGGGGAAAAGTAGACGGAATGAAACCGTATTACACCGCAAAACATTATGCCGATTTAGAACTGAAAAGAAGTTCGTTAGATTATACGATTTTACGTCCCGTTCTTTTAACCGATGAGGATGAAGCCGGAAAGGTTTTAATGACCGAAACCCCAGATGAAGTAGGATCTGAAATTCCACGTCAGGCTGTTGCTGAAACCGTTCTAAGCGTTCTAAAAGATTCTAAAACCTACGGAAAAGTGATAGAAATGAGCAAAGGTGAGGATAAAATTTCCGATGCTTTAGCGAAAGTTTGTTCGTAAATAAGATTTCAACCTAAATAAAAAGCCTCCTACTGAGAAATTAGTAGGAGGTTTTTTATTGGCTCCGCGAAAGGGAATAATACCCTAAGGCTTGCCGCGAAATTAAAAATTTGTTTCCAACTAAGGCCTCGTGGGCTTGCCCCGAGGTAGTTTACTTGTTTCAGATTAAAAAAATCAGACTCAAAATCTTCAAATATTAGCTTTATTGATATTCGATATTTTCAGTAATAATTTTTAAATAGCTTTATTATATATCGATTCAGAATAGCGTAATTTTTTTATATTAGTAAATGTAAATTTTACATTTATTATTCAGGTTGAGTTTCTTCGGCCTGAAATATTTTAATCAAATTCTGTCTTAAATGATATTCAAAAAAATTATTGCTGCTTTTTTAGTATTGCTTTGTGCCTCGGCATTTGCCCAGGAAAATTTAATCGTAAATACACATAATCGTAAGCAGGTTTCGCTAAATGGCACCTGGCATTACATTATCGATCCTTATGAAACTGGTTTTTATAATTATCGATATACCGAGAAGGGAGAAAAAGATCCTGAAGCCTATTGGAATAACCCAGAGCCACATGGCAAAACCGATAGAAAGGAGCATGGTTATAGTGATGACTATACAATTCAGGTTCCAGGAGATTGGAATTCTCAGGACGATGTTTTTAAATATTACGAAGGGACAGTTTGGTATCAAAGGGATTTTGATAAACCGAAATTAGAGGAAAATGAACGTCTTTTTTTATACTTCGGTGCGGTAAATTATGAGGCGCATGTGTATCTGAACGGGAAAAAACTTGGAATGCATAAAGGTGGATTTACACCTTTTAATTTTGAAGTTCCGCAGGAATTGCTTCAGGATAAAGGAAATTTTCTTGTGGTAAAAGTAGATAATAAGCGTCATGCAGATGAAGTTCCAACCTTAAATACCGATTGGTGGAATTACGGCGGAATTACCCGTGATGTGAAATTGGTGATTACACCACAAAATTTTATTCAGCAGTATGCTTTGCATTTAGAGCAGTCTCAGGATATAGAAAAAGCAAAGAAGCGTAAGAAATTTACAATTTCAGGTCACTTTAAACTGAATTCAGCTTCCGAAGAAAAAATTACTATTGAAATTCCTGAAATTGGTCTTAAAGAGAAAGTTGATATTAGCGGTTCTGAAGCTTCTTTTAATTTCGATGCAAAGAAACTTGAATTATGGTCACCTAAAAATCCGAAGCTTTATGAGGTCAAATTTAGTTTGGGTGAAAATACCTTAACCGATAAAATAGGCTTTAGAAAAGTAGAAGTTTCAGGAAAAGATGTATTGCTGAATGGGGAAAAGATCTTTATGCGCGGAATTTGTATTCACGAAGAAATTGCTCCTGAAATCCGCAGAGCCACAAACACTGCCGATGCTCATAAACTTTTAGGTTGGGCGAAAGAACTAAATGCAAATATGGTTCGCTTGGCGCATTATCCGCATAACGAATATATGACCCGTGCAGCAGATTCTTTAGGAATTTTAGTGTGGAGTGAAATTCCGGTGTACTGGACGATCAACTTTAAAAGCGATGCCGTACTAGAAAAAGCGAAGAAGCAGTTAGACGAAATGATTATTAGAGATCAAAATAAAGCTTCAGTGGTGATTTGGTCTGTAGGAAATGAAACCCCGGTTAGCGAAGCCAGAACCGAGTTTATGAAAAATCTTGTGATGCACGCTAAAGAGAAAGATGATACAAGAATGATTTCTGCTGCTTTAGAAGTTGGTTATAACCGCGGAACAAACTATATCGACGATCCACTGGGAGAGTATACAGATATTGTTTCTGTAAACGAATATTTGGGCTGGTATGGTGATTTGCCTCATGCTAAAGTAAAATCGAAATGGGAAACAGCGTACAATAAACCGCTATTTTTTAGCGAAACCGGTGCAGGATCTAAAGGTGGATTTCATGCCGATAAAGAGACTCGATGGAGTGAAGAATTCCAAGAATGGTATTTCGAAGAAACGCTAAAAATGATGGAAAATATGCCAGATAATTATATGGGGCTTGCGCCTTGGATTCTGGTAGATTTTAGATCTCCAAAACGTAATAATCCTAAATATCAGGAAGGATGGAATCGTAAAGGTTTAATTGATGATAAAGGCAACAAAAAGAAAGCTTTTTATACGCTAAAAGAATATTACGATAAGAAAGAAAAGGAATTTGAAGAGAAATAGTTAAGCTTAAAATAGCATAAAAAAAGCCCGATTTTTTATCTGAAAATCGGGCTTCATTTTTTTATAATCTTGGTAATTATTCTTCCTGGTTTATAAGAATAGGTTCCCCGTAACCAAGTTCTTTTAGTTTCTCAAGCTGTGTTTCAGCATCACCAACAATTAGATAATACATCCGGTTTGGATTAATGTATTTTTTAGCCAGATCCTGAATGTCAAGAATGTCTAAATCTTTCACCAATTTTTCCTGTTGTTTTATATAATCATAATCACGATCGTAATTGCTTATTTCGCTAAGCATATTAAGTTTTGCATCTAGCGTTTCAAACTTTCGCATATTACTTTTAATCATGTAACTTTTGGTTACATCAAGGTCGTGCTGATTAAAATTCTCTGAATAATCCTGCAATATCTCCTGTACTAGTTTGGCAGCATCGTCTGTGATATTGGTTCTTACTCCAGTTGAAATCATGAACGGCCCAACATACTGATCTCCAAAAAATCCAGATCTAATTCCGTAAGTATAACCTTTTCCTTCGCGTAATTGCTGCGTAAGTTGTGAAGCAAAACTACCACCACCCAAGCGGTAATTCATTACTTCAGCAGGATAGAAATCTTTGTTAGTTGCTGCCATTGCTGGAGCTCCAAATCTAAAAACAGATTGTTTAGCTCCCGGAACATCATAAAAATAAACCTTAGATTTCTGCGGAAGTTGAGGTTCTGAAATTTTAGGAAGCTGAACATTCTTTGCTGGCCAGTTTGCTGAAAGTGACTTTAAAGCATCTGTAGCATTTTCTTTATTTAGAGCACCAACCACCAGGAACTTTGTACGTTGCGGCGTTAAATTCTCTTCGTAATAGTTTTTTAGATCTTTAAGGTTAATTGCTTCAACGCTGGACTTTGTGCCTAAAGTGTTTTTAGAAAGTAAGCTTCTTTCCCCGTAAATAAGTTTTTGAAACTCAAGATTTGCGATCACATTAGGATTTGCTTTTTCTTCTTCCAGCTGGCTAAGTACTTTTTGTTTGGCCAGTTTAAATTCATCTTCGTCCCATCTTGGTTGTAAAAGTATTTCCTCAACCAGAGCGATGGTCTCTTCAAAATTCTTAGCTAAAGTACTTCCAGAAACACTAATTTGAGTTTTACTAGAATTAATTCTAATATTAGCACCCAGTAAAGCAATAGCTTCTTCTAATTCCTCTGGAGTTTTATTTGCAGTTCCTTCTCCTAAAATTTCTGCCAGTAAATTAGAAACTCCCGTTTTGTTTGGGTCTTCCAAAAGTAATCCGCCATCCATCTGAAATTCAAATTTAACCAAAGGAACTTCGCTGTTCGTAATTCCGTATATCTGCATTCCAGAAGGCATAAAATCTTTCCAAACTTCAGGAGTTGTAAGTTCTGGTGTAGCAGCATAAGGTGGTTCTACACTTCTATCAAAGCTGGAAGGCGTTTTTTCGTAATCGGCTTTTTGCGAGGCATCAAAATCTTCTTCAGCACCTTCAACGATTTGTTCTTCTTCAACTTCAGCAGGTTCAGAATTTTCTAAAGCTAATTCAATTTCACCTTTAGGAACAAAACTCGTCGCCACGTAGTGTTGATCTTTAATGTATTTATTAAAAACTCGCATTACATCTTCTTTGGTCACTGCCAAAAGCTTATCCATTTCTTTATTGATAAAGTTAGGATCGTTAGCAAATATCTGATATTGGGCTAATTGAAAGCCTTTTCCAAGAACGCTGCTTATGCTGTTATAAAAACTTGTTTCCTGCCCCGCTTTTATACGCTTAAGATCTTTTTCTGAAATTCCATTTTTAGCGAATTCAGCAAAAGTTTCATCGATCGCAGACGCAACACTATCTAAATCTTTTCCGTCGTAAGCCCTTACCTGAAGTAATAATTTTCCAGCAAGTTCAGAGGTGTAATTATACATTCTAACCGATCCTGTTAGCTCTTTTTCTTCGACCAAATTTTTGTAAAGGGGAGCGGTTTTTCCGCTGCTTAAATATTCAGCAAGAATAGAAAGGGCATAAGAATCTTCATGATAAGAATATACACTAGGCCAGGCCAAAGTTAACTCTGGTAAACGTGCAAAATTATCCTCGTAATACAGTTTTTTGCTTTCTTCCAGACTTACCAGTTGCTTTTCCTGTCTTTCGATCTTTTCTCCTGAAGGGATTTCATCAAAGTATTTATGAACCCATTGTTTTGCCTGTTCTTTATCAAAATCTCCGGCAATCGTTAAGATCACGTTGTTAGGAACGTACCATTTATTATAGAAATCTTTTACATCCTGAAGCGTCGCATTTTGTAAATCTTCTAAACTACCAATTACCTGCCAGTTGTAAGGATGATCTTTTGGATAAAGATTTTTATCGATCACATACATGGTATGGCCGTATGGCCGGTTATCGTAACTCTGGCGTTTTTCATTTTTTACCACCTGTTTTTCTTTGGCCAAAACGGGGTCGGTTACGGTATTGATAAAATATCCCAATTTATCAGCTTCAGCCCAGATCATTTTTTCCAGAGCATCTTTAGGAACGGTTTGGAAAAAATTGGTTCGATCGTGACTGGTAGAGCCATTAGCACCAGAACCACCAATTCTTGCACTCATTTTATCGAGTCCGCCTTTTCCCAGGTTTTCAGATTCCAGAAATAATAAATGCTCAAACAAATGAGCAAAACCGGTACGATTTTCAATTTCTCTGGCCGATCCTACGTGCGCAGTCAACGCTACGGCCACCACGGGATCTGAATGATCTGTGTGTAGAATTACCGTTAAACCATTAGATAAGGTAAAACTCTCAAAGTTCACCTTTAGCGAATTATCTTCCTGCGCATTTAGCGTACAAACTACCAAAAAGCACAAAAAAGTAATTATTTTTTTGAATGTCATTTTTTACAATTTAATTTTCAGCATTCAGCATTCAGCATTCAGCATTCAGCATTCAGCATTCAGCATTCAGCATTCAGCATTCAGCATTCAGCATTCAGCATTCAGCAAGTCTAGACTCTAATCTCTAATCTCTAGAATCTAGAAAATTACTTCACCATAAATAAAGCGTTGGCGAAAAATAATTTTCCGTTTTGCCAGAATGATCTGAACAATGGATTATCTACCATATAAATTACGCTACCTCTGCCCATATTTTCCTGAGCAAAAACTACCGAATTTTCCAGAGTTTTATAAGCTTCGCTACCAACAAACCCTGAAACAACTTTTGGCTCCTGCATGTAAGCAACATTGTACCCGTTACTAAGCAATCCAAAATTGCTGCTACTTAATTTTAAGCTGAAATAAGTATCATCATATCCAAAAGCAAGAGGATGTGTATTATCTACTGTAGCTTTAACAATACTACCAGGGCTGTTTCCTTTAATGCGCTCTCTGGTTCTCATGTTATACGGAGTAAGATTTGGTGAATTTGCGTCTTCTTTATTTTCTTCAACACGATTTTTTTTAATGCTGAAACCGTCCTGACCAGCAAAGTAGCCTACAGATCTACCAATAGTGATCATTTTACCGCCACCGCGAACAAAATCTTTAATTTTATTTACTCCGGCATTTCCTAAAGCGCTACCATAATAACCTTCTGGAACAATTAAAACATCATAAGAACTAAGATCGATCCTATTGAAATATTCTGTGCCAATTGCGGTTACCGGATAGTTTAATTCCTGCTCAAAGAAATACCAGATCTCACCATAGTTAAGAGAAGAAGTCCCTTCACCACGTAACATCGCGATCTTTGGATTTCCGATTAATTTTACATCTGGAGAACCAAAATCTGGACCGCTACTGGCAAAACTTGTGTTTGCCACCGTCAATTCTCTTTCAAAATCGTTAGCAGTTTCAACAACAATTTCGTTGAAATCGGTTAATTTTTGATTATCACTTTTAGTAATAATTAAACTACCGGCGTTGAATTTTTTCCCTGCAGAAGTGAAAGGAAGCTCGCTAAATCTAACTTTTACATTTTGTTTAAGCAAAGCAGCAAGAAATTCGGCATCTTTTAAGCTGTTCCAGTTTGCAATGTAACCGGCACCTTCAGCATTCACAGTATTGCTAATATTCGATGTTTCCGCAGTATTTTTTCCTGAATAGCTTCTCGAGCTTGCAACGGCATCTAAACCATAAGCATAAGGCAAACTCCAGGCTGTGATATCGTATGTAATTGAATCGTTCAGTTTGGTTTTAGGCTCAAAAAGAACTTCAACCATATGACCTTTTGGCTGCTGAGTGCTAACCAGTAAAGTTTGATCTGTAGTAGTTAAACTTCCGTCTTTATTATCTGTAAAACTGTATCCAGAAATCTTTTCTCCTTTATTAGCGGTAGAATATTCGATTTCATGACGATCTAATAATTCTTTTAGATCTGCAATTTTGTCTTTATCTCCGTTAAGAGCAAAAGTTTCGTATTTTCTGTCAAGATTATTAAAGTAAGTACTGAATTCTTCAGCAAGTTCTTCCGCATTTTTAGAAGCCATTTCTACTGTAGAAATTCCTGTAGTAAAATGGTGAGCAATTCGGTCTTTTAAAGTCAGGGTACTCTCCTGGTCGGTTTCAATTCCAAGTCCGCCTTGTCCATGTCCTGCTTGCTCGTAGGTCATCCCAATAGCTCCCATGTACGTTGGGTAAGTATCGCCATAACTTGGATATAATAAATCGAAACGTTCCTTGGTAAAGAACAACCAACCTTCTTCATCAAAATATTTAGCGTTGTTTTTACCTATTCTCGTTTGGAAATCTCTTTGAAACGGAGTGATAATATCGTGAAATGGCTCGGCTGCAGGAGCAAAGTAATAAGGATTATTAATTCCCTGTTCGTGGAAATCTACATGAATATGCGGCATCCACTGGTTGTAGATTTTTAATCTACTTCTGGTTTCTACCTGAGTAGCCCAAACCCAATCACGGTTTAGATCATACAAATAATGATTTGGTCTACCTCCTGGCCATGGCTCGTAATGCTCTGCAGCATCTTGTGACGTACTAAATGGCGTTTGTCTTACCTGGTTGTACCAGTTAGCGTAGCGGTCACGACCATCTGGATTCACACAAGGATCTATAATAACGATGGTGTTTTTTAACCAATCTTGCTTTTCAGTAATTAAGTTATAAAGTGTTTTCATCGAAGCTTCTGTACTTGAAGCTTCATTACCGTGTACATTATAACTTAACCAAACGATAGCTTTATCGGTAGTGGGGTTACCGTCTAAAATACCAGTTTGGCGTAAATGATTTTTTCTAATTTCTTCAATATTTCCAAGGTTCTCTTCTGTAGAGATCACCGCATAGGTAAGTGGTCGTCTTTCGTTGGTTTTACCATAGGTATGATAAGTAACCAATGGAGAATTTTCTGCGATATATTCAAAATAATCTACAACATCTGCATGGCGTGAAAACTGACTACCAAGTTCATATCCTAAAAATTCTGATGGTGATTTTACCTGTGCTTTTAGACTTAAAAAGCTTAAAAAAGTGAAGGTAATTAATAGTATTTTATTCTTCATAAATACGTGAGGGGTTAAAATTATGGTAGTAAAGATAGGGTAGACGGGCGAATTAACTAAAATTTAGTTGATAAAAGTTATATCTTCGGTATCTTTGCAACCTCAAAAAAAGTGTATGCCGATAGATTGTATTTCGTATTCCGAAACCAATTATTTCTCCAAACTCATTTTGGATTATCTGGATAAAAAGGAAGAACTGTCCCCATTTTATAATCGTTTTCCTGAAATTGGAAATTTCGAAGCTCAAATTAAAGAAAAGCAGCAAAGTTTTTCTGCGGAAAACAGGCAGGTTTTAGTAGAAAGTCTTCAAAAACAATACGAAGGTTTTGACGTTTCTGAAGCTACTTTAGCTAATATCCAGGCACTTTCTAAAAGCACAACGTTTACGATCACTACCGGGCATCAGCTTAATCTATTTACCGGGCCGCTTTATTTTTTATACAAGATCATTTCAGTAATTAATCTTACGAAAATCCTCAAAAAAGAGCATCCAGATTATGATTTTGTACCCATTTACTGGATGGCTACAGAAGATCACGATTTTGCCGAGATCAATTATTTTAATTTAAATGGAAAGAAATTTCAGTGGAATTCTACTGAAAAAGGAGCTGAAATTGATGCGGTAGGTTATCTTTCTACGGAAGGCTTAGATGAGGTTTTCGAACTTTTTTCAGCAGAAATTGGCGGTGGTAATAATGCAGATTATCTAAAATCTTTATTCAAAAATGCCTATTTAGAACATACAAATTTAACTGAAGCAACACGTTACCTGGCCAACGAGCTTTTTAAGCAATATGGTTTGGTAATCATGGGAGCGCAACAAGCCGATTTAAAAAAGCTGTTTGTTCCTTATGCTGAAAATGAATTGCTGGAACAGCGTTCGTTTGAAAACACAAAAGAAAAGACCGAAAAATTATCGAATCTTGGTTATAATGTTCAGGTAAATCCACGCGAGATCAATTTATTTTATCTGAATAATGGTTATCGTGAGCGTATAATTAAGCGAGACGGGAAGTATTATGTGCACGAGAAGCAAATAGAATGGACTAAAGACGAGATTTTGGCAGAATTGCATGAAAATCCGCAATATTTTAGTCCGAATGTGATGATGCGTCCGCTTTATCAGGAAGTGATTCTTCCTAATTTATGCTATATCGGTGGTGGCGGAGAATTAGCCTATTGGTTAGAGTTAAAAGACTATTTTGAAGCTGAAAATGTGCCTTTTCCGATGCTTTTATTACGAAATTCGGCATTACTTCAATCAGAAAAACAAAAAGAAAAGCGAGAGAAATTAGATATTTCTAATAAAGAATTATTTCTGAAGCAACACGAACTGATTAATAGAAAGGTGCGTAAAATATCGAATATCGATATAGATTTCAGTAAACAAAAAGAACATTTGCAAAAGCAGTTCGAAGAAATGTACGAGCTGGCCGAAAAAACCGATAAATCTTTCTTAGGCGCAGTAAAAGCACAGGAAGTAAAGCAGTTAAAAGGTTTAGATCATTTAGAAAAGCGATTGCTAAAAGCGCAAAAACGAAAGTTGAAAGATGAAGTAAGCCGAATAGCAGATCTACAAAATCAGCTTTTTCCAAATCGAAGTTTGCAAGAGCGACAAACCAATTTCTCTGAAGTTTATGCGGTCTATGGACAGGAACTTTTGGATACACTTTTTGAACATTTAAATCCCTTAGAACAACATTTTAAAATCCTCACTTTTGGAACAAAATAAAATGCATACGATAGATATGGATCTGGTAGAAATGACGCTGGACGTTATGAAATATACCATAGATCGTATCTCGAATGTAACGCCAGAGCTTGGCTCTCCTAAAAAAGAAGACGAATTATTACGAATAGTTGGTGAAACCATCACTCCAAATGGGATTGGTGGCGAAAATGCCTTTAAACTTTTTAAAGATGTCTTGGTAAAAGCCTGTGTGCCTATCGATCATCCAAGGCATTTAGCATTTGTACCGGCTGCGCCAACACGTGCCGCGATCATGTTCGATTTGGTAACCTCGGCTTCCAGTATTCATGGCGCTTACTGGATGGAAGGTGCCGGCGGAATTTTTTGTGAAAACCAGGCGATGAAATGGCTGGTTTCGCTTACTGGTTTACCAGATACCGCTTTTGGTGTTTTTACCAGTGGTGGTACGGCGGCAAACCTATCTGCGATGGTGGCGGCAAGAGAAGAATGGCGAAGAAGATCTTCAGATAATGTAAGTGTGCGTGGGTTGTTATTGACTTCAGATGGTGCGCACAGCTCGGTACAGGCGATGGCAAAAGTGATCGATGCCGATGTGGTGATGATCGATAATCATGATGAAAGAATTACAGGAGCAGAACTCCGTAGAGCAATCGACGAGCTGGAAGAAAAAGATAGAAAGCGTTTATTTGCGGTGGTAGCTACAGGCGGAACAACGAATGCGGGAATTATAGACGAATTAGATTCTATCGCAGATGTTTGCGAAAAGGAAAATGTTTGGTTTCATGTAGATTGTGCTTATGGTGGTGGCGCTTTAGCCGCAAATTCGGTTCGACATTTATTCAACGGAATCGAAAAAGCCGATAGTATCACAATAGATCCTCATAAATGGTTATTTTCTCCTTACGATTGTGGAGCGGTAATCTATAAGAATTTAGAGCATGCGAAAAATGCACATTCTCAAAAAGGAGCTTATTTAGAAATCTTTAAAGATGAAGGCGCACAGGGCTTTAACCCGGCAGATTATCAAATTCAGTTGACGCGCCGTGTAAGAGGTATGCCTTTATGGTTTTCTTTGGCAATGCACGGAACCGATAAATATAAGCAGGCAATTGAACGCGGAATCGAACTGGCGAAAATAGCTGAACAAAAAATAAAAGACAGCGATCATGTTGAAGTGGTACGACCTTCCAGTTTGTCTGTAGTTTTATTCCGAAGAAAAGATTGGACACCAGATCAATATAAAGATTGGACGTATAAAAATCATAATTCTGGTTTTGCTTTAGTGACACCAACAAAATGGAAAAAGGAAACCATAGCTCGTTTTTGTTTTATCAATCCCGATACTACGGAAGATGATATCGATAAGATCTTAGAATCGATGAAATAGCTTTATTTTTTCTGAAAGAATTTCAGAATTAAATAGAAATAAAAAAGCTTCAGGTTGTTCATGTAAAACCTGAAGCTTTTTTAATTTATAATTATTCTTAAAATAAGAATTTTACTCAATCTCATATTCCAAACGCATAGTGATGCTTGCAGTTTTACGTTTATCGGCAGTATTGTAGGCGCCGCTCCAGCTATAATCTTCGCCACTATTTTGCCCTGTGATCTGGAAAACTCCCATATTAGCGCTTTTTAGTTCACCTAAAGTTCCGCCAGAATTTTCTGCGATTTTTTCAGCGCGTACTCGTGCATCTTCAGTGGCTTTAGAGATCATTTCAATTTTAAGATCGGCAAGTTTAGTGTAATAATATCGAGGCGGAGTAGAATTAAACTGAACGCCTTTATTCAGTAATTCGGTTATTTCTCGGGAGACATTTTCGATCAATTCAACATCATTCGATTCGATTTTCACACTTTGTGAAAGCTGGTAACCTTTAAAGATACTACCTACGTAATTTCCATTTTGATATTTTTGTTCACGCTGCTCGTTAGTTTGTACTGAATTAAAGACGATATTCTCTTCTTTAATTCCTTTTTCGATTAAATAATCTTTTACGGTATTTTTATCCTGATTAAGCTGGTTGTAGGCTGATTCAAGATTTTCGCTCATTTGGCTAAACCGGCCTTCCCAAACGATAAGATCTGAAGTGAAATTTTCGCTACCCGCACCGGTAACCGAAATGGTGCCATCTGGATTAGCTCTATCTACGTAAGAATTGCCTAAAAACCAGGCAGCAATAATAATGGCTATGGAGAAAATGATTGCACTTAGATATTTCATAGTATAAAGAGGTTATACCATAAAATTAGCAATTTTAGAACTAAGTTTTTTAAAAAAGCTGAAAAATAATAAATACGATTCCTACCACACAAATCACCGTCATTATATAATAGATTAGTTCTAAAACAGATCGGGAAGGATGTAGTGAGTTCATGTACTCCTCTTCCTGTTGGTTAGTCATAATTCGGGGGTTTATAACGAAAGTTAAAATTTGGTTAAAACAAATTAAATAATAAAAAATTTAAAATGCAAAAGGATCTACAAGCTTAATAGCAATATTGCAATAAGTCCAAATAGTAAACTTTAATTATAGTTTAAGAAAATATATCATAACAGTCTGGCAAAAACCTGATATTTTGCGACGATAATGGTAAGTATAAAATAATCGTGGTTTGTATTTTATTTTTAGTTCAAATTCTTAATTTTGCGCATGCAAATTTATAAAGCTTGAAAAACCCCATAAATACTGACATTTCTTCAACATAAAAATGTGATGTGTGGGTTTTGTGTGGGATTTGCTTATAATATTTTTGTGATTTATATATCTAAATAGCTAGTAAACATTAAAGTTTTCCCATTAAAAAACCCCCATATTTCTATGGGGGTTCAAACAACAAATTATGAATGAATTAATTAAACTTAACTCAACTCTTTAATATTTAAATTATTCCCCCACCGTTTCAATCGAATAAATTATGTCTGAAATGGCAATCATTAGTGATGGGGGAATTGTCAAAATTACATCTTATTACTTTTATTATAAATAGTCTTGAAACTTATATTTTTCCAATTAATTTTATCCTTTTCAATCCTTACCAGCGTTATTAAATTGAGATCAAAATTTAAATGAATGAAGTTTTTTAAATGCCCTTGGTCAATCACCTTATCAATGCGTTTTGTGGTTGATGGAATGTTGGGATATAATTTATTTAATTCACTTCTTATGCTCAATTAACTGGTTATTTATTACTTCAATTATACCAGTTCTTTTTCCATTTCGGCAACCTTTTCAAGTTGTTTTTTTTCTGAAGTTAGAATTAAATAAGTTGAAAAGTCTTCACCAGTTACCTTGGTTATTATATCCTTATTAATTAATTGATCAACAACATTTAATAGTATTGTTGAATTTTTCAAATTATCATTTAAATTATCGTTATAATGTTCAATAATTTCATCAACTGATAACACACTTAAGTCAAAAAATACACCACCATCTTCATTATTTATTAAATCAATTAAATATTGCTCATCTTCAGATATACTATTCATTTCCTTTTCATAGTCTTCAACATATTTCAGGGCTTCTTTTTCTTCAGCATCTTCAGAATCATTTATTACCCTATTTACAGACTTAATTGAAATATGTTCATTATCATCTTCATCTTCAGGAAATAAAGCATCAAAGCGGTCTTGTGTTGGTTCTTCTGGGGCTTGTATTGGTTGTTCTACCGCTTCATATTCTGGTTGCAGTTGGTTTTCTTGTTTTGGTTCTTCATTTGCTGGTTTTGCTGGGGTTTCAACCATTTCATTTTTCGGTGCTGGTTGGTTATTTGTGGTGGTGGTTAGTTGGTCATCATATTGTTTAATAATATTTTCAATTTCACTTATAATTGAATCAACATTTAAATTAATAATGGTTAGGCTTCCTCGTTTCTGGGCATTATAAATGGTTGTTGTAGTGATGTAGCCAGCTTCTTTAAGATTATTAATGTATGTACCAATTGTGCTTACTTTTATCTTTAGAATGTTGCTTATATTGGCGTAACTCATATTAAATTGTTGCCCATTTGATTGATACGAGTAAATCAATTCAAGTAATTTAATTTTAGCTGGTGATATTGGTAATTCGTTTAAAATTGGATAAGACTTAATAAAATGATTATTATTATACTTACTATTAATAATTTCTAATTTGTTAAGGTTTATATTTTTCATTATTGAGTTGTTTAATAATAAATAGTGGGTCATTTTAAAAACGACCATTTTTTTTTCGTTAACTCAATTATACCCTTGTTTTTTTCAATTTGACAACTTGGTGAATGTTAAGATTTTCAATTTTAATGCTACCAGTAGGGTGACTGGTTGAAGAAATTGGTGATGTGAGTGAGAAATGACCACTTTAGTTTTTATCCTGACCACTTTAGTTTTTATCGTGACCATATACTTTTTTATCACGACCACTTTAGTTTTTATCCTGACCACTTTAGTTTTTATCGTGACCATATACTTTTACACTAAACTCTATATTACATCTTTATTACATTATTATTAAAAAAAAAATTAGATATATATAAGACATATATTAGAGTATATATATAATATTATTATATGTAAAAATTGAAGTAGTATTATTTATATTATAATCTGTTTATCAATTGAATATTATTTATAGAAATTATATTTATTATTAATATCATTATCTCAATTGAAGATATAATTATTAAACTTATTTATATATGTAATTAATTACAATACTTAAACTATCTCAATTTACTTATTCTTATTACTCCAATTGAACTATAATTTTTAATTAAATAACTTATACCAATTTGTAATTAAAGTTTCTTATTTCTTCTTATTTCAATTATTAGATATAATTAAATTATATACAAACTATCTCAATTTCCCGATAGGGATAAGAACTATTAAAAAATTAAAAATAGTAATATCTCAATTTAATAATCTATAGTTCTTCAATATTTAATTCATAAAAAGGTGTAAACCTATCCAATTTGGCTTATTCAAGCCATTTCCAACCATTTCTTCAACTTACCAATATCTTATGCCAAAAGTTTCTGAAAAGCTTTTAAAAAGCGTTATTTCAATTCATTTATTATTGAAAAAATCTATACCAATTTACTTTTCAATACATTTTAACATTTCAAATTAAAAATAAAATGACCTTTTTGATTTAGTCAACTAGTTATAAGTGTAGGCAGCGAAAAAGCTGCCATAACACAATAAATAATAACTAATTAAAATGGCAAAAAATGAAAAATTTAAAATTAAAGAAAATGAACTAAACTATGTTGTTTATCAGACAATTAACACTTTAACACAACAAATTTATTACGGTGTTTTTAGTTTCAATCCAGCATTCCCAAAAGACAGATACCGCTATGAAAATTACATTGGGCAGGGAATAACACACCCAAGCCAGCTTGACCACCTGAAAAAGACCGAATTTCTTACAAACGTGCAACAATATGGCTATCAATCATTTAAACGCAATGATATTCTTATTACCACCAGCGAAAAAGAAGCTTACACCAAAGAAATTGAACTTCTAAACGAGAATTTCCTCGCAAATCCATTGTCTTTAAATCAAAGAGGTGGGGGAAAAAATGGTAAATGGTCTTTCAGAGCAAAACACCGCAAAAGTGTTGGTAGTATGCTTGGTAAAAACGGCAACGCCAAGCCAGTGAAATGTAGTGAAAGTGGTAAAATATACAGTTGCATCAAAGAAGCTTCATTAAAATTAAAAATGAACTACTATAATCTAAGAATTGCCCTCAAACAAGGCACTCACCCTACACTTAACTACGCTTAAATTGAACGAAAAAATTGATATAAACAGCGATGAATGTAAAAAAATCATTCACCACGTTATAGGTAAGTTGCATTACCCACATCATCTACGTGAAGAACTTATAAGTGAAGCTTATTTGCATTTACACCAAGCAAGCTTAAAATTTGATTCATCCAAACATTCTAAATTCTATAGTTATGCTTACACCACCGTATGGAATAATTTAATTCGATTTTTAAAAAGCGAAAATAAAATACCAACTTATTCTGCTGACTTTGAGAAAGATGAAAATGAAGATGTTACAATAAATGAAATTCTTTATGCACCAGATGACCACCAAGCGATTGAAGATAAAAACCTATATAATAGCACTTTAGAAAAAATTGATAACCCTATTCACCGCTTCATTTTTCAACGATTTTTTGAAGAAAGTATGTGCTTTTCACGCATCAAAAAAATGTACGGTGAAATTATTGAAATAAAAAGTGACCACCCTATAGAAAAAATAATTAAAAAGTACACACCCAAATTAAATGACTAATTACCAACTGATTAATAATAATGTAACCACTATAGTAAAGTTGATGAATAATGGGCATATTTCACCCAGCATCATAATACAATTAGAAATTTACGAAGTCTATTTCACTTTATCAGGCACTAAAATGGAAAAATACCAGCGATTAGCCGAGAAATACGGCATAAGCACTACCACGGTAAGGCGAATAATATCAAAAATGAATGAAAAAATTAAATGATAAAAATAGTACCAATTTTACCCCATAATTACGCCATTGATTTTGTTTCTGTAGGTCAAAAAAAATATGATTTAGGTGATATCCAATTGACAAAAAAAATAAAAGAAAAACTATTGAAATACAGCGAGTTAAGTTGGTCAAACGCTTGGGCGAAAAGTAAAGTAATGAACATAATGTTGCGCAAAGTTCAAACCAAAACAAAAGGAAAAACGGTAGAAATTGAAATTCGAGTTGCATTAAAATTCAAAACAACCAACGAAAAAAAACAACAAGAAATAATTGAAGAAATAACTGAATTTCTTCAAAATGAAATTATAATAAATTAAAAAAATGAAAAATCTGAAAAAAAATATATTATATAACAACATTCTTTGGCTTGCCATTATCACTTTACTTACCATTTTGGTTACACCATATATTTCAATTATATACATGACTTATTACCTTATAATTTATTACCCCTATAAAGTCGTAAATAACCAAAAGAAGGTGCAAGATGAAATGGTGAAATTTGGTCTTTATCTATTAAGTGATCAGCGAGATAGGAGTATAGAAAGCACCGATAAACAAAGTATTTATGATACCGATTTAAAAAATTACAAATTCTTCAAGACAGATGAAGATAAGTAATATTATGAAAGGGTGGGGGAAGCATTTAACTGGTGCTGCCCTTACCGAAACTGAAAAAGAACGTGTAAAGATTTGCGAAGCTTGCCCATTGAAAAGATACAGCAAAAGCATTGCCCATTTTGACGGTGATAATATAATTGAAATAAAAGGCATGCTTTGCGGTGAGTGTAAATGTTACTTACCAGCCAAAATAAGAGTGCCGAAAGAAAAATGCCCATTGAAAAAATGGTAAATAACAAAAATATTAACCCCAACCGTTATGAATGAAAAAAATGAAGATGCCGAAAAAGTACTTGAAGCTTTTATTGAATTTCTAATTGAAATGTTAGATTGATTTAATTAATTGATATATAGTTTTTTTTAACCCTCACAGATTGATTTTTGTGGGGGTTTTTTATTGGTCATTGTTCACCAATTTGACCAATGTACATACAACTTATAATGCGCTCACTAATTATCATTAATGAGCAGAAAAGCAACAATATTTATTAACGGTGTAATTGGTGAAGATACTTCATTGATTGATGTAATTAGACAATTTAAAAGCTTCAAAAAGCCTGACAGCGTTGAAGTTATCATTGATTCTGTAGGTGGTGAAGTTGATGAAGGGCAGTCGATTTATAGCTATTTAAGAAATCTTCAATTACCGATTACAACAAAAGCCACAATGGCTTATTCTATTGCTGCCAGCATATTTATGGCAGGTGATAAAAGACTATTGGCAGAAGGTGAAGACCGTTTTATGATTCATTTGCCTTGGGCGCAAATGCAGGGCAATAGTTCTGATTTTGAATATGTTGCAAAACAATTAAAAGAGATTGAAAATAACTTCATCAATTTCTATTCTGTTTACACCTCAATCGACAAAAAAACGGTTGAAAAATTACTACAAAAAGAAACCTTTTTATCTGCCAGCAATGCAGTTAAAATGGGCTTTGCCACAGGCAGTTACACTTCAATAAAAGCGGTGGCATTTTATAATAACGAGAAAAATAACAACGAAAAAGAAATGACGAAAACTGACAAGTTTTTGAAGGCACTTGCATCATTTATTAGCGGTAGCGATTTAGAAAAAGACGTTGAAAAAGATTTAGAAATCAATGCTTTAACGCTTCAAGACAGTAATGGTAATGAAGTCACTTTTCCAGATTTAAACACAGGTGATACACCTTCAATTGGTGATGCCGTAGAAGCTGAAGGTGATGAAATTTTAATGCCAGATGGTTCAAAAATCTTAATAGAAGATGGTAAAGTAAAAGAAATTTTACCAGCACCAGAAGAACAAGTTGAAGAAACTGAAACTTCTGAAGATGAAGCCAATGCAGTTGAAGAAACTGAAATCGAAACTTCTGAAGATGCTGATGAAGATGAAATTGACTTTGAAGAAATTCTGAAAAAATTAGAAGCTGAAATCTTGAAAAAGGCTGAAGCAAAATTCAACGAAAAAGAAGAAAAACTTAATGCAGAAATCAAAGCATTAAAAAAATCAATCGGAAGTGAAATTGAAAATGAGCCAAACGAAGTTCAAAAATTAAATAACAATAAAAATAACTCTTTGAGGTCAGCACTTCAAAAGAGAAAATAACAGAAAAGAAAAAATAACCTTTTAAAAATGGCATATGATTTAACCAATTTTAATGATTACATAGCACGACAAAAAGAAGTGCTTACAGCTACCCTTTTTAGTGGTGGTGATACTGGTAAATTTGCAAGATTTATCACTAACGTAAAAGGTAGTACAGAAATACCTTATTTATTTTCAGAAGCTAACCCACAAGCTGGTACATGTGTTAACCCAACTGGTGATGTAACTGGTGAAACTATTACACTTAGCGTAAAGCCTTATACCGAGCATAAGACATGGTGTAATGATGACTTACAAACTAAATTTCCAGCCACTGAACTTGCACCAGGGAGCATGAATAATGATGCACCTAAAGCATGGGAAGAAGCATTGATAGACAGTGAATTAGCTTCAGTACAGAAGTTTTTGGAATTGACTAGATGGCAAGGTGATACTGCTGGTAGTAATTACACACTTTTTGATGGTTTCATCAAAAAAATTGATGCAAATAGTGATGTTGTAGATGGTAACACTACTTCAGCAACTGAAATTACAATTGATAATGTACGTGACCTTGTGGACGAAATGAGGGATGCAGCCCCAATTGATGTAAGAGAGAGTGAAAGTTTTGTAATTCTTGTAGGTAATGAAATTTTTGATTTGTACATCAAAGCAGAAAAGAAAGCAAACTTATATCACTACGAGCCAGAACACAAAAACGGTGAATACCGCATTGGTGGAAGTGGTGCAACTTTAATGAAAGTTAGAGGACTTGCAGAAACAAAAAGAATGTTTGCTTCAATCGGTTCAAATTTCGTGGTAGGTGTAGATTCTGAAGCTGATGCCGAGAACATTAAAATGGTACTAGATGAAGTTACCGACAAAACACACCTTAAAATCCGAGGTAAAGACGGTGTTCAAATCGTTAACCCTCAAGAAATCGTAGAATTCACATTATCAGTCTAATCAATTAGGACTGGTCTAACAATAAAATAAAATGGGGGCTATCCATGCCCCCATCATTATAAACATTTTAAAAAACATGGCATGCATAAACAAATTGTCGGGAGACATTGAATTTGATAAATGTGTTGATGCACCACAAGCAGGTGTACTTGATAACGCAATTCTAATTAATTACGATGACATAGACTTTGGCGCAAGCACATCAAATGGGGCAACTATTACCAATTTAACCTTGAAATCTGGAGCAACTGGTTACAAATTAGAATGGGGTAAAAGACTTGGAAGTTTAGCTTCAGAATTTACACCAGATGCTGAAAATTTAGATGGTTTTTCACATTCATTTTTAGCGAGATTAATGACACCTTCAGCTTCTACGGCAGAGAGGGCAGCAGAAATTAAAGAAGGTAGATTCGTTGTAGTTATTGAAACGAAATATAAAGGCGTAGATCAATTAGACGCATTTAAAGTTTTAGGTTGGAAAAGTGGGCTTGAACTTTCAGAAATGACTATGAATAGTGGAGAAAATGCGAGTAGTATAACTTTTACAATTTCAACTTATGAAGGTGAATACGAAGATTACCCATATTCAATATTCTTAGAAACTGATTATGCAACTTCAAAAGCTTCATTTGATGCTTTATTTGCTTCAGTAGCATAAAAATAACATTATAAAATAGCAAGATTAAAGCAGATGAGTTAACCCCTTATTCTGCTTTTACTTGTGATATTAAAATCATTTCAATTGAACATAGAAGACATCTTAAAATTACCATTTCACATTATGACCAGCAACGAAAATTTGAAGGTGATTGTGAAATTTTATACTGAAGCGTTAGGTGGTAATGTTTGTGTAAGCTGCCGTGGTTCTTTAAATGAAATGATTCTTAAATTAAAGAGATACCACAATATGAGCAATTTTGAACTTAAAAATAATGCCTATTACCGTCTTCAAAAAGGTGATAGCCGTACCATAAATAATAACATTATCACTGACCAATTAGCAATTGAATTTCTTAGGATAAATAAGGAAAGAATTAAGCTTTTTAGCAAATATCCTGACAATTGGGAAGATATGTTAACTGTTGAAAATAAAGAGGTTAAAGAAGATGAAGTTATTGAACTAAATGAAGATCAGGAAGCGCAAAAAAAACATTTAATGAAGTATAAATTCAGTGAATTACGTGAAAAATACCCAGATGTAAAAGCTGAATTTGGTGGTAGTAAATCTTCATTTATTGACAGGATAATAACACAAAAAGAAGATACCAATGATTAATGAAAATTCACTTTAATGAAATTAAACATAATGTCTTAGATGTACGTAAAAATTTGCGTAATGAGTGCTTCAATTGGGGGTTAGATAACCTTTATCCAAACACTTTAGAGCACCTTCTAAATGCCAGTGTTACGGCAAAAAATGCAGTAGATAAAAGCGCAAAAGCCATCATTGGAAAAGGTGTTGCGAATGGTCATGTGATTGTCAATTCAAAAGGTCAAACACTTAACGATGTAATTAGAACTTCTGTAAGGGAATATGTGAAACACAATAATGCATTTATTTGGTTAAGCTTCAATTTACTAGGTGAAATTTCTGCCATTGAAAGTGTACCATCAAAAAACGTGCGTGTTGGGAAAAGGGATGACGTTGATTATTCTGGTAAATATCTTGTTTATTCCAATTGGGATGGTCAACAAGGGCGAATAGATACTAATGCAATACAGGTGGTTGATAGATTTAATTTAAATGAAGAAATAATTAAATCACAAATTGAAAATGCTGGTGGGATAAGCAAGTATAAGGGGCAAATTATTCATTTGCAAAAGTACTTCAATGAAATATATTCTTTGTCCGATGCCGATTGTGTAATTAACGATATGGTTTCAGAAATTCAAGCTTCAGAATTTCGCCAAAAAGGTTCAAATGATGGTTTTTTAAATACTAAACTTTTGGTCACCAAACCATTTAATTCACCTGAAGACAGACGAACATTCTTAAATAATTTGGATGCAGTAA
The DNA here is from genome assembly GCF_002094855.1 of Zunongwangia atlantica 22II14-10F7. Taxonomy (GTDB): domain Bacteria; phylum Bacteroidota; class Bacteroidia; order Flavobacteriales; family Flavobacteriaceae; genus Zunongwangia; species Zunongwangia atlantica. The sequence continues at coordinate 137,986 of NZ_ARYN01000009.1, read as the reverse complement.
GAGGTAGTAAAAATGCAAATAGTGTGATATTATTAGAATCACCAGATGCCAGCAGTGACCTTAATGAACAAATTAACCTTCAAGACCTTACAAGTGAACATAACGATGAATTATTCAGATATTCAGAAAGTCAAGTTGAAAAAAATATTGCAAAAGCCTTTAACGTACCTATCAGTTTAATCAACCCAAGTGATTCTGGAATTTTTGGAAATTCTGGTGAATTATATAAAAGTATCATGCAAATAATGTGGCAGGAAAGGGAAGAGGAGCGCATGAAAATTGAAGAGATTTTCACTTCAATTATGAATAATTATAAGCACCCAATTAAAGGGCGTATTGACCTAATTAACAACCAAGTAAATGAATAATATACTAACACACCAAGACTTTGCCAACCTTAAAAATATAGGTAATAACTACGATGTAAATAAAGTTGAACAATGCATTTCTGGTGCTTTAATTGATTTGAAAAAAACACTGGGTAATGGCTTTTATTTTGACCTTCAAAAAAACGCAAATGAAGCTGATTACAGTGACTTAATTGAAGGTTGCCAGTATGAAGATAAAGATGGTTATACAGTTCAACATGAGGGCGTTAAATCACTTCTGGCTGACTATACATATAGTCGTTACTTATACGAAATAAATAATTCAGTTACACCATTTGGAATGGTACAAAAGCAATACCAAGATGGTGAACAAGTTGACCGCAATATGATAAAAGATTTGGTAAGCCAAAACAACCAAGATGCAGCAATGAAATGGCAATTAATTGAAGGTTATTTAAATCAAAATGCTTCAACTTTCGAGGTATGGGCAAGACAAAATGAAAGCCACATTAATAACGATAACAATAGCTTCAACAATGTGAAATTCACATTCTTGCCAAGCCAAAATAAACGACTTTAAGAGATGATTGAACTTATACCAATAGCAATTATAACCTTAGATAGTTTAATCAAACTATTGCCATTTGTAGTACCAATTGCAACCTTATTATTAGGTGTTTACAAAGACAAAATATTTGAAAAACTCAATCTAAAAGCGAAAGAAAAAGAGGTTGATTTAAGCAGTACAGATGTGATTGAAAAGAATCTTCAATTATATCAAACAATGTTAGATGACTACGCAAAGCGAAAAGAAGCTGAAGATAAAATTCAAGTAAAAAGAATTGAGTGTTTAGAAGGCAAAATTGAAAAAGTAGGAAAAGAAAATTTTGAATTAAAAAGTGAAAAAAGTGAACTGAAATTTGAAAAATCTGAACTAGAAATTTCAATCGATAATTTGAAAAGACAAGTAGAAAAACTGACCGATTTGGTCAATAAGTTGGGGCTACAGCTTGCTTACTACGAGCAACATTCTGAAGTAAAATTACCCGATAATTTAAAATAATAAGCCAGCAATGGCAAAGATTAATATTTAATGTTTAATGTATAAAATTGAATTTGTAAATGATGAAAAATACTTTCAGTTAAATGGAAAGAATTTCCCAAGAATTTATCAAGCAATTTCCTTGGGTGAAAATAGTATAGGTATATATAATATTTATGATGTGCGCCATCAAATTTTGAGTGCAACACCAGTGGATGAAGTCTTGGTAAACGGTCAATCTTTTACTTCTAGGGAAGAAATTATTGATGTTTTAATACCGATATTATTCGACAATTTGGGTGAAGATATAAGGAAAAATTTAACCCATATAAATGAAGTGTTTGAGGATATTAGTATTGGCGAAATAGCCAAAGATTTTGAGACAAAAATCGAAGCTACAAGCTATTATTCAAACCATTCTAATTCTTCTATTCTAAATAATGTGAAATTTTCAATTTCTAATGATGGTGGTAATAATGGGATATGGAAATGGTCGAATAGTGCTTCTGGAAATGTTGAATATATAAGTAAACAACCAATAAAAGATGATGAGTTTTCAAAATTTAGAGGACTAGTACAAACTCTGAATAAAATTAAAAATTCACATTTGATTAATTTTAATGGTCAGAACGAATTGAAAATTATAAACAATGATGCTAATTATTCAATTGAAGATTCAGAATATTTCGGTCAACAAATGAGAGTAAGTGTACCAGCAGGGGCAAGATTCCAAATGAGAGCAAAATTCAATGCATTATCTGGTGAATCATATTCTGGTGGTTTTATCTATAAATCAATTTCAGGGAATATTAATCCTTATGTTTATTCACCAATTTCTCTCACTTCAAACATAATTAGTAGTGGGGTTGAAAATTCAATAACAATTGGTGAAGGGTGGATTGTACAATCTAGGGAAAATATGGTGGCTTCAACTGACTATACTGATAGTGGTGAATCATTTTTGATTGATATAAACAATACTTCAGGTAACCAAAATTGTGAATTTTTAATTGCTCTGCCATCATTGGTGGTTGGTAGTAAATATCCTATATCATTGTTTCAAAATTACGATGAATACATTTTAGATATATTTTCTAAAATAGGTGAAACTAATAATGCTATATCTGGTTTGGAGAATGAATTTTTAGATTTAAATTCAATTCTTACTAATACCTTAGAAGTAGAAGATACCCCAATAGAAATTTATAGAAGAACTTCAATAGCTAATATTTCAGCGGTACTACCTTTATTAGATTTAGAAAGATATAAAACATATGTTATTGAATTTTATTCAGATGCATCATTACCTTATGGAGTTGAATTTTATACAAATGATTCAGAAAACGGTACGCAATCAGTAAAATTTTTTGAAGATAGTAATGATTTTAGTTCTGGTATTTCTTGGGAATATGTTACAACAGACATAGAACAAAATTTACAAGTTAGAACACGTGTAACCGATGTTGAATATACATGTATAATTTCAGAAGTAAGAAAACTTTCTGAACCTATCGAAAAAGCTAGGTTGAATGATACCATATTAAACGGTATTACAAAATTAACTGTTATTAAAGAGCTAAATAATTATGTTGCACCGAGAACAGCAACTTTTGACCCTTTCACAATTTCTGATTACTTAGGTGAAAAATTATCATTTGAGTTTAATGGTAATTACACAGGAAGATTTAGTATTTATGTTTACAGGTCAGATGGTAGTTATTACCAATTTTATGATGTAAATAATAGGAATTTTAATGATGGTATTCTGTTTGAATTAACTATACCTGAAGATGCTGAAAGACTTGAAATACGTACTTATGAAACTGGTGTGATTATTAATTATAGAGTATCTATTTATAAAATTAAAGAAATTGCAATAGATAGTCAACAAAGTCAATGGAAGGATAAAAATATTGCATTATATGGTGATTCAATAACAGCAATTTCTGGCGGTGATTTTAGTTACCCTTATAATGACCTAAACAAATGGGGAACAATTACTGCAAATAATTTACAGGCTGCAAATTTATATGGACGTGGTATAGGTGGTCAAAGATACTCATGGAATAATACAGGTGGTGCAGTATCCTTTATAGATGCAACTGGTAATAATGTTGGAAGGAATGATTTATATAATTATGAAAACTATGAGGGTAATGTTACTGTACCAGCAGGAACGACACCAGTTAGAGGTGCATACCCATCTTGGTTAAGAATTACCACAATGTTCCCACAATCAATTAAAAGTACTATCGATGCAGTAATTATCAAAGGTGGTACTAATGACGATGTAAATAACACAGCTAATTTAGAATGGGTTGAAAATGACACTACTGACCCAGAATGGGCAAATTCTACATATTATAACAAATATAATGGTGATTATAATATTAATTCTTTGAAAGGTGGTATGGCTTCGACAATAATGAAAATGCAAGCTTGGATGCCACAAGCATTAATAATTATTGCAACCCCATTACCAGGAAGGGCAAGCGGTCGGGGTGATGAAGGGTTTATTGACCCAGCTAATTTTATTACTCAAGAATATATTAAATCGGAAATGATTAGGGAAGTAGCAAACATTTTTTCTTGTCAAATAATAGATGTAAACGCTAATTCAGGTATTAATGGTTTAAATCGTGATTTATATATTTCAGACGGAGTTCACCCTTATAGTGTAGATGGAAACAAGATGCTAGGTAGAGTTATAACAGGGGGGATGAAAGGTATAATGCCGATTGAATAACATCAAAAGAAAAAGAACTATGAAAATTGAGATTAAGTGAAAAAGGATTAAATCATTTAAAAAAAAGTGAGGGGTGGAGAAACGCCCCTTACTTTGATTCTGCTGGAATACCAACAATTGGTTATGGTTTCACATTTTATCCAAATAATAAGCGAGTTAAAATAACTGATGACCCAATTACACTTGCCGAAGGTGAAACGATGTTGAAACTTATTTTAAGACCATTTGAAAAGTGGGTATCAAAACTGGTTACTTCATCAATTAACCAACACCAATTTGATGCATTAGTATCATTTACTTATAACGTTGGACAGGGTAACTTTAGTGAGAGTACACTATTGAAGAAAGTGAATGAAAACCCTTCAGATAACACAATTCAAGATGAATTTAAACGGTGGGTATATGCTGGGGGTAAAAAATCTAAAGGGCTTAAAAAACGTAGGAATAAAGAAGCTTATTTATATGTAAACGGTTATTAATTATGGGAGCAATCAAATGTAAAACTGGTTATCAAAAACAGCTTATTGATGCTTATTATACTTGCTTCAGCAATGTTGATGCTTATATGTTGGTAAATGGTATTAAAAAACGCCCCAAAAGGGGTGAAGGTGCTTATATGTCGTATGCAAATACAACCAGATGGGCAAAGCAAAATAACCCTAAATATGTTCAATATGTAGAAAGTAAAATGGAAAAGAAATATAGTAAAATGCGTGATAAGTTAGTTAGTCAATTGGAAGATGTAAGCGTGACTTACTTTAAGTTAATGAATTTAGCCATGGCAGATGAATTAACCGAGGAAGACAAGGCAAAATTCAACCGACTTAAACAGATAATAACAACCAGAGATTTAAACCAAAGTGTTGATACTATTGCCAAATTAACAGGTAGTTACGAGAGCCAAAAAGTTGAAGTAAGTAACACTTTTAAAGTTTCATTTGGTGGTGCTGCAAAATTGGAAGAAACCACAAAAGATGTCATTGATGTTACAGAAAAAAAAGATGAAGATTCTGATGACTTTTAAGGTGTAAGTACATACTTATTACAAAGTACTTACATTTTATGAGTAAAAAAGAAACCAAAATTACCATACGAACAGATGAAAAGTTTAAATCTAAAATCACCAATTATGCTGATAATTTAGGCTTAAGCGTTAGTTCTTTAATTAGACTGGTAATGAATAACAAAATGCGAGAAGATGAGAATAGATAAGTGGACGTTAAATTATATACACCACATGCTAAACAGCTTGAAGTACATCATTCATGTGATGACTTAAGTTATCTATTTACCGTTGTTTGCGCTGGGCGACAAACAGGGAAAAGTACGCTTGCACAAAACCAAGCAATTAAATGGGCATTAGAACATGATGACGTTGTTATTATGTGGGTTACACCATTTCAATCACAAGCCAATAAAGCCTATAAAGAAATACTTAAACTTCTTACCAACGCACCATTTGTTGCAAGTCACAAGGCTGCCCAAGGTGATACTGAAATTATCTTTACCAATGGAACAGTTATAAAATTTCGTTCGGCTGGTGCAGAAAACGCCTTAAGGGGTGAAACTGTACATTTTTTGGTGATGGATGAAGCAGCATTCATTAAAAAAACAACCTTTGATGAAGTTATATTTCCGATGTTATCAACTTCTGGGCAAAAAGTATTGATTATAAGTACCCCAAAAGGAAAGAATAACTGGTTTTATGAAAAATTTTTAGATGGAAAAAAGACAAAAGAAACTTCAACTAAGTCATTCCATTTTAATTATATGGATAACCCCCATACTTCAAAATTCGTTGTAGCAACCGCAAAAGCAAGCCTTACACCAACAGCATTTGGCCAAGAATATTTAGCTGAATTTGTTGATGGGGCAGCAGTTATTGAAAATATAGAAGAATGTTGCAGTGGTAGAATGCAATTATTACCAAAAGAAGGTGAAATTTATTTTGCTGGTATTGATTTGGCTTTGAAAAATGATTATACCGTTTTTTCAGTTGTAGACAGTACAGGTAACTTAGTATACTTTGACCGCTTCAACCAAGTTACTGCCCCACAATTAAAAGAAAGACTTGTTACCAATTTAAATGCTTGGAAGCCCCAAAACACACTGATAGAGGTGAATAACATGGGGCAAGTAATTTACGATGACTTAAAGAGTATTTATAAGGTTAAGAATATACAGCCTTGGTTAACTTCACACACATCAAAGAATAATATTATTACCAAGCTAATTAATGCCTTTAGTAGTAAAGATATTATTTGCCCCAATGACCAAAATCTGAAAGAAGAACTTGATGTATTTACTATGATTGTTACACCAAGTGGTAAGGCAACTTACAAAGCTACAGAAGGTTTTCACGACGATATCGTGATGAGTCTAGCCATTGCCAGAGAAGCCCAAACCCATGCTGGAAATAACCAATTCAATTTAAAATTTGTCAATTACTAATGGAAGAAATTAAGAATTATACTTTGAAAGAATTTCTTCAACAACCACCTGAATTAATTGAAGAATACAGCAAGCTTTTAAAAAACTTAGAACCAATTGAAACTAAGAATAAAATTTATGAATTAACACTTGGTGAAGTAGAAGAAATTAAACAGAATTTCGGCAATGAAGATGCCTTACCACATATATATAAGTATATGCATGGGCTAAGTGAAGATGAATTTCTTAAGCTAAAAGTGACTGAATTTTATGCCCTTTTAAATTCTATAACTAAGCAGCTTGAAAATCTGCTGGCAATGGAAGAAAGGGAACTTACACCAAAGCACCATGATACAAAATGGGAAATGGTAGAAGGTTCAAAAAGGTTAGGCAAATTGGGAATTCTACCAACGGTTGATTCATTGGCTGGGGGTGATATTTTGAAATTTCAACAAGTACTTGACCTTAAGTATATAACCGTATTCAACAAGCTTAGACTTGACCGTATAAAAGCGGATATTCAAACGGATATGGATAAGATAAAAACAAAAAACGATAGTGTATAACCAATTAAAAAATATAGCTGAAACAAACAACTTTGAATTTATTTATGCAAGGCGAGATTTTCAAAATTTAAATAGGGGTAGTGCCGATTTAGAAAAGATATTTCTATTCTTAGACCCCATTCAAAAAAATGATCAATTTGATGAATATTCAAATCTTTTAAGCACTTCATATAATGGCACTTTTATGTTGGTGAAACAATCAAAATTTGGTGATGACTACCAAGTGAGATTTGAAGAAACAATAAGACCATTAATTGAAGAAAAATTAAATCTGATTACAGATTCATTTGGATGCAGTGATTTGAATATTGATAGCTGGAACACCACCGAAATTATAAACCTTTTCAATCAAAATTTTGATGGGGTAATTGTATCATATTCAATAAGTAATGAGTATTAATACAAGCTATGATATATTAAAAATAGAGGTAGATAAACTGATTGAAGATATAATTGAAGTTTATGAAAATTCAGGTAAAAAGGTTACTGGTGAATTTCCTGAAGGTTTACAAATTGATTATTCAAATAATGGTAATGCGGTTCAATTATTTGGTTACGGTTATCTGGCAGGAAGACCAGCAGGAAAAATGCCACCAGTGCAAGCCATTAAAGAGTGGGTAATTAACAAAGGTCTGGCAGCTTCAGCAAGTGCAAAAGCTTCAGGTTTGGCGTGGGCAATAGCTAAAAAAATAGCCGAAAACGGTACTTCAGATAAGTCACATTTACCAATTTATGAGCAAGTGTTAACACCCCAAAGAATGGATGAAATTATTCAAAAAGTTAGTCAATTTCATGTACAGCTTTTTGTTGATGAAATAACAGTAAGGATAATGAGTATAAGTCAAAAATATAAGAAATAGAATGATAAATTTTACACAAGACATAACACCAAATTACCCTGTACACAATGATAGTTTTATCATTTTTCAACCTGATTTTTTAGAAAATGATAGGGCAGTAATTAACATTAATAATGGTGATTTTTTATTCACAATTTACCCATCAAATGACGGTAAATATTTATTCAATTTAAAAAGTGTAGCCAAGTCATATTTCAACAATAAATTTAAAGATTTGGTTGATATGAATGGTAATAATTTTTTCATTCCTGATTATAATTTGATGAAAGAAATTTCAATTGAAATCACTTGTTATTATGGTGAAGGAAATGAAGAAACAATTGAAAAAACTTACACATTTAATCAATCTGTTAAGCAATTTGGGGATAGAAATTTTACTAATAATTACCAACTATTATTGCCAAGTGCGGACGGTGTAAACTACCAATTGAAATACTTTGAAGGTTACCCATGTGAATTTGCTTTTAATTATTTAAATGAAGGTGATAAAATGGTAATAACTAACCAAAGAACTGAAGAAACTATTGAATTTACTACTGAAGAAAATTCTGGTTATAGACTTTATTTAGACAAGGGATTTGCTGATTTACCAATGAATTTACCCGACATGGGCAACCCTTTACATATTGCAATAAATGGTAATAATAGTGTATCAATTGATGTAAGGAAAATAGCCAGCAAATGTGGTGTTTATTTGAAATGGTTAAATAGTGAAGGTGCTTATTCTTATTGGTTATTTGACAAATTTTTTAATGAAACTATTGAAGCAAGTGAAATTGATAGAGTGGCCACCAATAACTTCAGCAATATATATGATAATTCTGAAGGGCAAACAGCTATAACAGGCAAAGAAGCTGGTAAAGAAATGGTAATTAAAACAATGGTTGATGAGAATGACTACCAACATTTAAAAAGTCTAATGACAAGCCCATTCGTGCAATTATGGAGCGAGCAAAACCCCTTTCAAGTTGGTCAATGGTTAGATGTTAAAGTTACCAACCGCAATATTCAATACAGTAATAAAAGGGGAAAAAATAAGGTAAGTTTACAAATTGAGTTACCAGAAGTACAAACGCAAAAATTATAATGAATGAAATACTTTCAATTGCTGGTGAAGTGGTTGATATTATACCAAATTCAATTACCAGAACTTTACAAATAAATGATTTGGGTACTGCTGAAGATAGGCAATCGAATTACAGTAATACAATTAAGTTACCAAAGACAAGCAATAACCAACGAATTTTTAATTTTCTTGGGGTATCGGGTAATACTTCAAGAATGCCTTACCAAGAATTGCCATGTTCTTACACAGTTGATGGAATACCATTAATTGTGAATGGTTTGGCGGTTATTCAAGCTACCACCCAACATTATGAAGTGGTGATTTATGATGGTCTTATAGACCTTGCAGAACGTATAAAAGGGAAAACCCTAAGTGATTTAGATTATTCAGATTTGAATCATTATTTAACCGTTGATAATTACACAAATTCATTTAATAATAGTGAAGGTTATATTTATGCGCTTGGTGATTTTGGGCTGGGAAGGTATGGTATCAAAGTAGATAGACAAGTACCAAGTATTTATACCCACACAATTTGGGATAAAATTTTTAAAGAAGCTGGTGTTAATTATTTCGGTGATTTTTTTAATGAAAATAATGATTATTTAACTGAAGTGATTACACCACCAATTGGTTACCAAGTTGAAAATATACAACCAGAATACACTTCAATTGGTGGGTATGTAACAGATGTAGCTTCATCAAATACCAGAAGTTATGATTACATTTTTAATGCTGATGAAATCTTAAATTATGATACATCATTTGTTGATTCTCGAATTACATTTTCAGATGGTTATTTACTAACCTTCAATAATACATTCAGAACATCAATAACGATTGATCTATCATATACTTCAACCAATGGTTATAATCAATTCCAGACCATTTATAATGGTAGAATTATAAAATCTTATCATTTAGAAAACGGCACAAATTCAAGTACAGTTACAATCAATTTAAGTGTAAATGAAGGTGATGAATTATACTTTAAAATATCTGGTAGTAATTCAGAATATAACCAAGCACCAGAAGGTGGTGAAAGTAGTATTGATAACCAATATTATGTTAGTTATTCAGTTAGCGGTGATGTAAGCATTGATGAAGTCACAGGGGGCTATTTAATAGACTTTAGTGAAATGATGGGTGATACACCTGTTATTGATGTGGTGAAGGACATAATGCAACGATATGGGCTTATTCTTAAACCAATAAGAGGGAGCAACGATTATTCTTTTATTCAATTTGAAGACTTATTAAATGATAGGGCTGGGGCTGAAGATTGGAGTGATAAACTTGTAAGTATTACCAAAGAAGATTATTCTGTAAAATATGCCCAAACAAATAAAGCTTCTTATCAATATGCTGAAGATATAAAACTACCAACACATGATGGTGTTTTATCAATAAATAATAGTAATGCCGATGCTGAAAAAATATTATTTAGTTCACCTTATACAATACCTGTAAGTAATAGAACTTATGGGGGGCAACCCTTGTATTTAGTGGAAACTTGGGAAGAAAAAGATGAAGATGATACAACCGTAATAACACCTAAAGAAGCTGACATTTCAACCTTTAGATTAAAGAAGGTGAATAGAAATTTAACAGCTACATTTTTTGATGATTCAACTGCTGTTTCTTATTCAGGTGACGTGCCTTATTTAAGTCTTCAAAACATGGAAATGCAATATTTTCTGAATGTTTATTATAAGGCTTTTCAATTGGCAATTAATTCATTTAAAGAAGTTACGGCTGATGTATATGTAAATGATATTGATATATACAATTTAGATTTTTTCAAATTGAAATATTTGATTCAATCTGGTAAGTATTACTATTTAAATAAGCTTCAATATAAAGCTGGGAATCAAAAGAGCAAAGCCACACTTATTGAAATCAATGACTTCAGTACAAATCAACCACCACAAACACTAGGTACATATACTTATAGTATGGGTTACGGTGATGAAAGAAGTGTTTCAATTAATTATTTAACAACCAGTTCAAACCCACCATATTCTGACCCAGAAAATGACCCACCACTGGCGGTGAAATTCATTAGCGGTTATAATGCTGATATTAAATTATTTAACGGTAGTGATGAAATTATAAATGATTCAACAATACTTATAAGTGATTGGGATGTAAAAGTAATTGACCAGACTAATACAACTTCAGAACATTCGGCAGTATTTGAATATCAAATTTCAGATGCAGGGAGTGAAAGTTATGGTGATGAAATTGGAACATTTGAAGTGCATGTTGATGCTTATGTAAATATTGCACCAACCGCAAATGCTGGTGCTGATGTAAATGTAACCATATATAGTGGACAAGAACAAACACCACCATTTTTTGCAAATCTGAATGCATCAAATAGCACCGATGATACAACAATTGTAAGTTATCAGTGGGTGATAATTCAAGCCCCAAGCGGTCATACTTGTACAATTGATTACCCTTATAATGTAACCGCACAATTGAATATACCTAATGAGTTTCAAAATGATGGTACATTCACAATTGAGTTAACCGTAACAGATGAATTTGGTGCAACCGATACCGATACAATGACGGTTAACGTAATTGACGAAACAAACGAAATACCAAGCGAATAAAGCTTATAACACTATAAAAAAAATACTATGAATTGCCTGAAAAAATTAAAATCGCTGAACTTTCAATTGACCCTAAAAAGTTATTAAATGAATTAGAGCAAACAAAAAAATCAATCGATGAATTGACCCAAACCCAGAAAGCTTTAAAAGCTGCTGGTGATACTTCATCACAAACCTTCATTCAAAATGAAGCTGACCTTAAGAAATTACGAAAAGAATATAATGGTCAGATAAAAACCCTTCAAGCCGTATCTGGTGGGGTTGATGCTTTACAAAAAGAATTAAACAAAGAAGTTAATTCAATTAGAGAAGCTAAAGACCAAAACCAAGCTTTAAGACGTATAAGGGATGAAATCAACACAGAAACCGAAGACGGTCAAAAGCTTCTAAAACAACTTAATGATAGGATTGACCAAAATACAAACCTTACCAAAGAAAATACTGATGCAATTACCAAGCAAAAAAATAATGTTGGTAACTACACTGCAAGTATTAATAAAGCTAAGATAGGTGTAAGGGCGTTTGGTTCTGCACTCAAAGCAGCTGGTATTGGTTTAGCCGTTGCAGCCTTTGCAGCCCTCACAAATGCATTAAGTAAAAACAGGCGTGTAATGTTGGTGGTGCAAACCGCAATGAATGCCGTTTCTTCTGTACTTCAACCATTAATATCTTCAATTGTTGATGGGGTAAAAGCTGCCTATGATGCAACTGGTGGATTTGATGCAATGGGTAAGGTAATTTCAAGCCTTATCACCTTAGCATTAACACCATTAAAAACCGCATTTTATACCATTAAATCTGCCTTTTTGGGAGCGCAATTGATATGGGAAAAATCCATATTTGGTAGTGGTGACCAAAGTACAATTAATCAATTAACCGATAATCTAAAAAACACCAGGAATGAAATTGCTGAAATTGGTAAGGATGCAGCAAATGCGGGCAAGACCCTTTATAATTCTATGGGGGAAGCTGCAAGTGAAGTGGCTTCAACCTTTAGTAATTTGGGTGATAGTGTTGGTAAAACATTTGATAAACTTGGTGAAAAAGGTTTATCTGGTATTGTTGGTGATGCAGCAGCGGTGGCAAGGTTTGAACAACAATTGGATAGGTTAGATGCCAAACAAGAAGAAATTGCTTTAAAATACCAAAAGCGTGCTGAATTATTAAGACAACAAAGGGATGACGAAACTTTAACCGTTGCCCAGCGTACAGCAGCCAACGAACAATTAAATCAATTACTTCAAGAGCAAGCAGCAGCAGAAAAAGCCATTGTAAATGAAAAGATAGCAGGTTACCAACAAATGTTGGAAATCAATAAAGATGATATTGAAGCCCAACAAAATTTAGCTGAAGCACGTAACCAAATATTAGAAGTTGAAGAACGTATCACAGGGCAAATGTCCGAGAGTTTAACAAATCGAAATTCTTTAAGAAATGATGAGATAAAAGCCGAGCAGGAAAAGAATAAACAGATAACTGATAATGAACTGGCAGCCCAGCAAGAAAGACAAAACAGGCTTGATGAATTAAAAAAACAATTTGCCGATAAGGAAAAAGAAGAAATTGAAATTAAAACAGAAGCTTCAATTGAAAAAAGGTATGCCGATTTAGAAAAGGAAATTGAAAATATTACAGAAGATGAAGGACTGAAAAGGGAACTTCTTAAAAATCTGGAAATTCAAAAGAATGATGAACTAACCGAAATTCGCAATGCTGAAGCCGAGAAGGAAAAGAATAGAAGGCAAGCTGAAATTGATGCCATTGTTCAAGCGGAAAAGGATAAACTAAATGCAAAAAAGCAAACTGTTGACCAAATTGCATCATTATTTGGTCAAGAAACGGCAGTTGCTAAAGCTGCCTTAATTGCAAAGCAAGCCTTAGCCATTAAAGAATGGGGTATTGATAACGCAATGATGCAGAGCAAACAAACACAAGCGGTTGCAGAATCAACGGCTAACAATGCTAAAGGTTTGAGTGAAACGGCTGCAAGTGCGCCTTTTCCGTGGAACATTCCCTTAATTGCTGGTTATGTGGCACAAACAGTTGGTATTGTTTCAAGCATTAAAAATGCATTCAAAAAGAAAAAGCAACCAACATTCGCAAAAGGTGGGCTTCTAAAAGGGGCAAGCCATGCAGCAGGTGGTATACAAACACCATTTGGAGAACTTGAAGGAAATGAAGCCGTAATAAATAAAAGAAGTACCAGAATGTTTGCACCATTATTAAGTGCTATAAATGTAGCTGGTGGTGGGCGAAAGTTTGCTTCAGGTGGAATGCTTGACAATAGCAGCATTGTAACTGGTCAGCTTATCAATTATGACCTATTAGCCAGCAAAGTTGCAGAAGCTAACCTAAGCTTACCAGCACCACAAGTGAGCGTGGAAGAAATAAATTCAACCCAAACCAGAGTTTCAACCATTGAAAATAGAGCTAGTTTTTAAAAAGTTATTATTAATATATGAGAAGTCCGTTAAAAAAATTATCTTTATAACTAAATTAATTCTTTATGATAATTAATTATTTTAAATTGTTTAATTCGAAAAAGAGTAGGATTAAGCAGACGTCAAGTCAAAATAGACATTATTCTCAACTTGACGACAAAGAAACTGTGAAAAATGAGATGGTGTCAACAGTTGCGAAAAATTTATTTTAACGTAACGTACAGATTGATATAAATTATTAAATATTAAATATTTTGTTAAAGGAGCTTCAGAAATGGAGTTCCTTTTTTGTTTTAAATAAATTAAAGATAATTCAATTAAATTTTAAGTTTTCAGTAAATGTTTCAATCAGTAGTTCTTTTATAAACAATCCTAATAACGTTAAAATACATCTATTACTCATCATTAGCAGTAATTCTATTGTTTTATACCTAACAGTTAGTTTGTTAATCTAATTAAATTAAATTCAATTTAATTAACTTAAAACTTATTTTAATTAAATTAAAATAAAATAAATGACACATTAATTAGTTTATTAATAATAAAAATCAAAATTATTTGGATATATGATAAATTTGATTTTATCTTTGCATTGTCTTTACGTAACAGGCAATATCATTAATTACTTAAGATTAAAAATTTATTTTATTAACCTTTTAAATGGGAATAACCTATTTAAAATAATACGTGTTTATGAAAAACAAAATGAGTTGGATAACACCAGAGAACGAACACCAATTTGAATTGGGATTTAAAAAAGAATCATTCTATAAGGATAATGAACTATCTGAAGACTTCATTGAAAAGTATGCGGATAAGGTAAATTGGGGTTACATTAGTATTCACCAAAATTTATCTGAAGCCTGTATTGAAAGAAATCAAAATAAGGTATTGTGGTGGTTCATATCAAAAGATCAAACCCTATCTGAAGATTTTATTGAAAAGCATATGGATAAGGTAGATTGGATTAATATTAGCATCTATCAAAATTTATCTGAAGACTTCATTGAAAAACATAAGGATGAAGTAAATTGGTTCTATATTAAAGTACATCAATTTGTATCTGAAGAATTTATTGAAAAGCATAGAGATAAACTATATTCATATAACTAATCAAATATACATTTAAATGGAAACATATTATATTTATAAATTCTGGCAATACCTAAAAACCCAAGATAGTAATAATGTTAATGAGGTTTTTGAAGTAATGCTAAAGAAAGATAATTTATTTTATTGCAAGCAACTATTTTGCAATGATAATAATATACTTAAATGGGAAGTTTCAATTCCTAATGGTGGTTTGTTGATTGTAACATTTGGTGATAAGTATTTTTTATATAAAAGTGATCAGGAAAAATTGGTTCAGGAAAAAGAAGGTTCAAGAACCGATATAACATTAGAACCATATGAGGAAATAGAAGATGTTAAAGACCCTGACTATTCTAGTCCGAGATTGAACTAAGTTGTTTATAAACCCTCACAAGCCCTACACTGTGGGGGTTTCTTCTTATATGCCAGCAATAACGGCACACCAAAAACCATACTACGGATAACCGTAAAATAAATTCATATAAATATGATAACTTCAACCGAAATAAATAAAGAAATGAAAAAACTAATTACCATTATTACCCTTATTCTAACAAGCATAACAGCTAATGCACAAGAATACACCAACCAAACCAAATCAATCACAGGGATATTTCAAGCCGAGGGAAAAAATAAAGATGAAATATTTGAGAATATCAATAAGTGGATAGCATTAAATTATAATTCAGCACAAGATGTAATTCAAATGAATGATAAAGATGGGGGGAATATAATAGTGAAGGGAATTAATTCTATAACCTATAAGAATAATATAAAAGAACTATACCCCAATAATAAATTCATTGCAGAAACAATAACCAATAAATTCAACCATACCATTGAAGTTAATATAAAAGAAAATAAATACAGAATCATTTATACTTTATCTGATATCATACCACCAGCAGAAGCCACACAATATAGTATGGAAGGGCAATTTGATTTAATATTTGATATGATTGATTTTACAGGTGTAAAAGAAGATAAGATTGAAGTATATAATGCTTATCTGGATAATCTATTAAAGAAGGGATTGATGGGGAAAAAGAAAAGACAAAAGATGAAAGATTTATCTAAACCCATCTTCACCGATTTAACCAATAGCCTTGAAGATAACATAAAAGCTACAATGTTATCAATTAAGGAATCTGTAAGCACAACCAGTACCAGTGATTGGTAAAAGAATATAGCACCGACAACCTAACCTAATGGTGTAAGCCCTCATAGCTTAATTGTTGTGGGGGTTTTTAATTGATATACAATCAAACAGTTATTAACATTACCTGTTTATAAATAACAAGAATTGGAAGTTATAGAACGTTGATAAAATATATAATTTTGAAATTGTAAAACGTTGATTTAGGTGCAATTATAATATAACTCAAATTGAGGGGTATTATTAAACATTGGAACTGATCAACTATTAATTTAAACAGGTTTCAAATCTGTTTTTAATACATACTATAATGGAAGACTTAAGAGAAATTCTTGAAAATCCATTACATTTATTTATTATCACTACAGCTATAAATTTAATTATTATTCCAGTGGTGACATTTCTACAACAGTTGGGAAGAAATTTGGCTGACCATTTGTTTAAAGATAAATAATTGATGTAACCAGACCCTCATAGCTTCATTGTTATGGGGGCTACTAAATAAAAATTATGAGAGAAGTTCTATTGATTAGTAAGAATTATTCAGAAAAAAAGAATGTGGATGGTATTTTAAAAATGGTTGAAACAAAATCATTCTTTAAGCTTACTAATGATGACAAAGAACTTAATGAAATTTGCAATAAATTACTGGTGTACGGTATATTGAATAGAGATACTACTAAAATACATACGAGTGACGGAGTGAGAATAAAACACGTTTATACCGATGGGGATAATTTCAGAAAGGCGATGATAATGGGGGTAGACAAGTTTATTAAACAAGAACAAAAAAATCTTAATCCTTCAGGTTTTATCCATTGGTTAGAATCTCATCCAGTTATAAGTAATTTTATAAGTACAACAATAGGTATTTTATTAGGTGCTTTATTGACTTATTTATTAACTTAAATCATTTTTATGGAGAATTTAAGCAGGGATGAAAAGATAGAATATTTACAAAGACAATTAAATAAATATGAGGGTACTAGGGATTTAGCAATTAGTAAGCTTTATGAACAAGAAAAATTGAGGGTAACAAAAAACTTTAATTTTCTTAGATGGTTGCTACTTTCAATTTTTGCATTTTTATCATTTCTCATTTCAAAAATAGACTTTACCACAATGGATGATTATCAACAGATTTGGAATTTAATAACATTGGGTATTGCGTGTTTTCTTTTCATTTGGATTGCTGTTTATTTAAGTGTTGAGGGTAGTCGAATTAGTAAAATAGATGTCTCATATATTAGCACTCTATTAGATACTGACCAAACTAAAATCAAATGGAATGAAGAAAAATATAAAAACGATTTTAAAAATGATACCACTTTTATAGGTATTACATTGTTTTTGTTTATTTTTTTAGTTGTATCAATATTTATAACTACAATATTGCCATTTTTAAAGATAAAAGGTTATATATGTTAACCTAAATATGGATTTTTCTTTATAATTGTTAGTTTTAACGCCTTTATAACCTCACACACGAGCCACCCCACATATTCCCTTACATTTCCCCTCACACACTTCACCAACTTTTTCACCACCACATTTTAACCACCAATAAGACCAGAAGCCCAGATGTTATGGGGCAATAAATTAGTAATGTATCATTTTTAGGTCATGCCCTAACAGGGGTATATCTGTAGGGCTATTATTCAACGCTTTTACTAATGTTATAGATGTATCAAAATAACCTATCCTAAATTTGGTACATTGGAAAGAATGCCTTATCTTTGAAGTAGTCAAATAATCATTATTAATTAAATCATTTAAAAAATGAAAAATTTAGAAAGCTTTATCGAAAGAAATTTTAATGTTGAAGAAACACTTCAATTACTTCAATCAACTGGAAGTGTTTATTTTAGTTGGGGTGTTAGTAAAAAGATTAACTTCAATGATGGTGGGTTGCTATTAAAAGTTAATGGCTGGCATTATAAGAAATGGGTATTTATTACCCTTGCCTATAACGATACTTACACCGTTAGGTTGATTGATATGGTTGAAGAAAAGGTTGATGAAATCTTCACCAATATCTACTTTGACCAACTGGCAGAAGTGATTGATGAAAGAATTGAAAAAATAGACGGTTACAAATTTTAATTATTAATTTCATGCCCTCACACTTCAACGGTGGGGGCTTTAAAATATACTATTATGAGAGCAAGATATATTAGGGTTTCAACAGCAAGTCAATCACATGAAAGACAGTTGAAAAAAGAACACCCCAATGACCGCCTGTTTTTAGACGTTTGTAGCGGTTCTATTCCCTTCAATAAACGTGGACAAGGTAGAATGCTAATAAAAGCCATTGAAGCTGGTGAAATTGATTATATAAGCGTTCATGCCGTGGATAGGCTGGGGCGTAACCTGTTAGATATATTAACTACCCTTCAATTATTTGACAATAAAGAAGTCATTGTAAAGGTTGATAATTTGGGTATTGAAAGTAGGGTAAAGAATAAGCCCAACCCAGCATTTAAGCTTATTATAAGTGTATTGGCTAACATAAGCGAAATGGAGCGTGAAACAATGTTAGTTAGACAAAAAGAAGGTATTGCACTGGCAAAATTGAAAGGAACATATAAGGGGCGTGAGAAGGGTAGTACCGAAGATAAAGATGAATTTCTATCAAAATACCCCCAAGTTATCAGCTTATTGAAGCAAAAGAAAAGCTTAAGAGATACAGCCAGCCGAAGTGGTGTTAGTCTTAACACCGTGCAGAAAGTTAAGAAGTATATGAATAAATAATAATTGTATATTTGCGGTTATTGTTTATTGAAGTGATTTAATAAATGATTAATTTGACTAGATGTGGGGGGTGATGCCCCCACATTGCTTTTATATATAATTCTCAAAAAGGGTGAAAACACCCCTAAATAATTTCAAATCAATTTATTATCTTTACTATATCACTATTTGGGGTAGTGATAATTTATCTAATCGCTATTATCAAATATCTTAATGCTAAAAGGAGATAATTTGATAATCGCAAAATTCTTGTGGGGGTGGTATTGTAGGGGTACGTACACCCCCACATTGCTTTTTAAACATGAGTTAAACTAATTATAAAATAATTTTGTTTAATGTTTTATCTAATTAATTACACTAGGTTTGATAAAAATTGCTTCATATTTTATATACCTTGGTTAATTTATTGTTAGATAAAGAGAGTAAACCCCAAATGCTCTCTTTTTTAATCTTAATGATATGCAGGATGTTACCCCAATTTATTACTTTGCCCTCACAATTGGCATTATTATTTTAATCTTTGCCATCATTTTACTTATCAAAACTATCAAATCAAATAAGAAGCTGGAAAAGAAGTCTAAGTTTATTAATCATTTTAAGCGTTTCTAAGAAGCTTTCTTACTTCAATCTATATAACACCACCACATTACCCCTAATAATTCATTCTACCCTCATAAGAATAGATAATAATAGGTTTTATTGATTGTTTTTTAGTTTGCTATAGTAGAATCTAATTATTCTGTTTGTATAATGTATAAAGATAAACTGCGATTATACCAATTAAAATGAATATTATTAATTGATAAAGCTTATATGCAATATAGCCACATATAACCCCCACAATAGCACCTAGAATCAATCCTTCTGTATTATCACTATTCAGATTAAATACGTAAATAGCAGGTACAATAAACCCAGCAAAACCAATTAGACTTTGCCAGCCATTACTTGTGGATGTCTTTACAGACGGTTTTTTTACCGCTGGTTTCGGCTTTTTTGCTGCCTTCTGCCTTTTTATTTGTGCTTCCCTTTCTTGTTGTGCTTTGGCTTCGGCTTCTTTTTGCTCTCGAATTCTTCTTTCTTTTTCGTAATGTCTATCACGTTCTTGTTGTTCAATTCTATTTTTTTCCCAACTTGAATCCCAACCCATTTGACCTTCAAGTGAGCCATCATTATGACCAGCAACACCACGCCAAAATGAATCTTCTTGTTCCTTATTCATAATTATTAATATTTGGTTAGATTATTAAAAGTATTATAAAAAATTGATATACAGTTGTTTAGGTAGGAAATAAGAGACAGGTAAATGTTTAATTGTAAGAAATGGAATAATTCCTATATTTGGAATAAATCCAATGATATGAATGAAGATTTTAAATTTACATTGAATTTGTGGGAAGGTGATATACAAGAACAATTACCCTTATGTAGCTTCACCAATGATTATAAAGAAATTGAAGATGCTGGGGCAGGTGATTCCGTTTATATTATAAAGAATAAAAGCCTGAAGATATATAAGGTTATTTATTCCCCCACACCTATCACCAATGGCACTGACTGTTATATTATATGCAATAATTTCACTTATGACGGTATAACCATTGGTGAACATAGTAAGGATATAATGGGTATAAAATCGGTTGGAGTGGTTAAAGATGGTGTTGCTTATGTATATCCTTCTATTAACGATAGTGATATGATTTATGAAGATTTAAGGGGGCTTAAGTTTGAAACTGGTATCGGACTTTTTGAAAGCTTCAAAAAAGGTAGGGAAATGGCTAAGGAGTATTTTAAAAGGGGGTAAGTGTTACCCCCCATAAGAAACTTACATTACTTCAATCGATCATTTAAAAAGTCACCAATGCTATCATTTTGAACACCTAATCTTTTAATATATTTTTCAGTAATTTTGTGGCTTGAATGGGTCAAATATTCACTTATATGATTCATTGATACACCACTATTATACATCAATGATGATGCAGTATAACGGCTGGCATGACTTTTCATATTGGTTTCAATTCCAGCTTGTTTAGCCATTCTTTTTAACATGCCGTCATAGGCTGAAATAATACTATTTTTCTTTTTTCTAGTTTCATTATCTTGCTTATTGCGGTCAATACCCTTTTCATTAGCTTGGTCAAAAATGTAGTCTTTATTGTGCTTTACCCTCAATGATTTTAATACATCATTAAATAAATTACTTTTTTTATCAATTTGCTTTTCAATTTTTTTCTTAAGCTTTTTGATATTCTTTTTATCAATTTCGGCAGCTTCTTTTAATAGTCTTATTTGCTCACTATTGATATTATTTTGAATAACATATTCTAATAACTGACCATCATTAATTTTAGGTGTGCCGTTGTTTTCAATTTCTTTTATTTTGGTGTTATGCTTCTTAATTTTATTATTAATGTTATTAATTTCATCAATGATGTGGGGGTAATAACGATCAATACCATATAAGAATAATTCAAGACTTTCAAGGCTTAATTTCCTTACAATTCTTTCACTAGTTTTATTGGTGAAGTTATCCAGAATAAAACTGCCGTTTTTATATTTGATATCGACCCATTTAAGTAATATAACATCTGAAACCCTCAATGCTTGACTAAATTGAAATAACCATATATTTTTGGCAATTTTCCACTTTCTATTTTTACCGCAATCCAAGTTTTTAAAGGCTTCAAGTTCATCTTCTGTTAATGGTTCATTCACTGTTTTATTTCTTTGATATCTGAAGCCGTCAAATAAATCACTTTTGCCCTTTATTTTGTCGTCATCACCATTAATTGCTTTATTATATAATGTTCTGAATGTACCAAAGTATTGATTTGCCGAGGTGGCAGAATGTTTATTCAATAACCAGTTATAATATCTATTAATGAAGTCTTTATTGATATGACCATAACTTATATTACCATCATAATTTTCTTCAATATATTTCTGAAATTTAACTAAACCGCTAGTTAAGTTGGTTCTGGTCGCACCGTTGTATATATTTCTTATAATAATTTCGCTATACTCAATAAAGTTCGTCTGGTTAATTTGCTTGTGGTCTTGCCTGTATTCATCAATTTGTTGGGCTGAAGCTTTTAAATACTTCATTTGAAGTGCCGTTATCTTTTCAGATATAAGATGGTTAAATAACTTATATTCTTTGCAGCTACTTTTTACCCAATTTTTTAAGTGTTCATTGCCATCATTATTAAAATCATTTTTAGTAATTTTGACCCCTTTCACGGTAGGGCGTTCAATTGGATATTTGCCCCCATCGTGAACGTGAATTAGGACGGAGTAATTACCCCGACCATGTTTGCGCAATTTTGGTGTTATTTTCATTAATTCTATTAATGTGATATTTAATTAAAATATCGGGTTAATATCTTTGTTTATTGACATTTACAAAGATAATGAAGTGTAACACAAATGTGTGGTAATTTGGGTTTATTTTTCACTTTACCACACATCATTTAAAACTAAAACGTTGAATAACAATATATTATGAGCGAAAAAGATTTGCGCATGCAAAATAACGTACTCATCTTAGACTTCGGTTCGCAGTATACGCAATTGATTGCAAGACGCGTAAGAGAATTAAACATTTACTGCGAAATTCACCCATTTCACAAAGTTCCACAAGACCTTTCAGGCTTTAAAGCGGTTATCCTTTCCGGAAGTCCGTTTTCAGTAAGAGCAGAAGATGCTCCGCATCCTGATTTGTCTCAAATAAGAGGAAAATTACCAATACTGGCTGTTTGCTATGGTGCCCAGTACCTAGCACATTTTCATGGCGGTAAGGTAGAGCCTTCTGAAACCAGAGAATATGGTAGAGCAAACTTATCTGTAATTAAGGATGCCGAGCCACTTTTTGATCAAATCAAAGAGAACTCTCAGGTTTGGATGAGCCATAGTGATACGATAAAAGAATTACCAGAAAATGCGGTAAGATTAGCCAGTACAGCAGATGTATTAAATGCAGCTTATCGAATTGATGGAGAAGAAACTTTTGCGATTCAGTTTCATCCAGAAGTTTATCACTCTACTGATGGTAAACAATTATTGGAGAACTTTTTAGTGCATATTGCAGGAGTAGAGCAAAGCTGGACGCCTGGTGCATTTGTAGATCTTACTGTAGCCGAGTTAAAGGAGAAGATAGGTGAAGATAAAGTTGTTTTAGGACTTAGTGGTGGTGTAGACTCTACAGTAGCGGCAATGCTTTTACATAAAGCTATTGGCAAAAACCTTTACTGTATTTTTGTGAACAATGGTTTACTTCGAAAAAATGAATTCGAAGATGTTCTTCACCAGTATAAAGACATGGGATTAAACGTTAAAGGAGTAGATTCTTCTGCACGTTTTCTTGAGGCTTTAGCAGGATTAAGTGATCCAGAGCAAAAAAGAAAAGCAATAGGAAACACTTTTATTGAAGTTTTTGATGATGAGGCGCACGAAATAAAAGACGTAACTTATTTAGCACAGGGAACTATTTATCCAGATGTTATCGAATCGATTTCGGTTAATGGACCTTCAGTAACTATTAAGTCACATCATAATGTAGGTGGTTTACCAGATTTTATGAAACTTAAGGTGGTAGAGCCATTAAGAATGTTATTTAAAGATGAGGTAAGACGTGTTGGAGCTGAGTTAGGTATAGATAAAATACTTTTAGGCCGTCACCCATTCCCAGGGCCAGGTTTGGCGATTAGAATTTTAGGTGATATCACTGCTGAAAAAGTAAGAATTCTACAGGAAGTAGATCACATATTTATTCAGGGGCTTAGAGACTGGGATCTTTACGATCATGTTTGGCAGGCCGGTGCGATTCTATTACCAGTACAATCTGTAGGAGTTATGGGAGATGAACGTACTTACGAGCAGGTTGTTGCTTTAAGAGCGGTAGAATCTACAGATGGTATGACCGCAGATTGGGTAAATTTACCATACGAGTTTTTACAAAAAACATCGAATACAATAATAAATAGAGTAAAAGGCGTTAATAGGGTAGTGTATGATATAAGTTCTAAGCCACCAGCGACGATCGAATGGGAATAGAATTTGTATTGAACCTATAAAGTCTAAAATTCAATAAAATGAGATACCTTTTTTTAATTTGTTTCTTTTGTATGATAAGTGTTTCTGCTTCTTCGCAGGAATTTAAATATCACACGGTAAAGAAAGGAGAGACTGTTTACAGTATTTCTAAGGATTATAATGTTTCTGAAGAAGATATTTATAAATATAATCCCGATTCTAAAGATGGTATCGAAGAGTCTTCAAAGCTGGTAATCCCTTTAGGAAAAAGAGATAAAGGGATGCCAGCTAAAACCGGTTCGGTGGGTTTAGATCCGGTCGAGTTTAAGCAGCATACGGTAAAAAAGAAAGAAAATCTATTTCGACTATCTCAACAATATAATGTAGAGCAAGAAGAGATTAAGCGTTACAATAAGCAGTTATATTCTAGAGAACTGCAAAAAGGCGAAACTATTCGTATTCCTGTTTATAGAGAATTAAAGGGAATTGTTGCCAAACCAAATAATGCTTCAGAAGAAGAAATTCGCCAGAAATTTAATGAAAATGAAGTTAGAGAACATGTCGTTTTGCCTAAAGAGACCAAATTTGGTATTGCAAGAAAATATGGACTAACAGTAAAAGAATTAGAAGCTTTAAATCCCACAGTAGATGTTTTACAGCCTGGTATTATGCTTAGGGTAGGAACCAATGTTTCTCCAGATCCCGTAGTACTTTTAGATAAAAACTTTAAGTTTTATGAAGTTAAGCCACAAGAGACATTATTTGGCTTAGCGCAACGATTTCATGTTACTCAGGATTCAATTTTAGCTTTAAATCCTATTGTAGAACAGGAAGGTTTAGAGTGGGGAATGATCTTAAAAGTTCCGAATCCAGAAGAGCAGGATCCTGAAAATTGGGTAGAACCAACTCTTTCTAATGAAGCAGAAGAATTACAGGGCGAAAAATTAAACCTTAAAGATTCCCTTTCTAATTTTAGTCCGAAGAGTCTTGCTTTTATGCTTCCTTATAGTTTAGATAAAATTCAGGTAGACTCAATTGGTAATGCGGCTTATGATGCTGCTGTTTTAGACGACCGGGTTTTAAGAATTAGTCTTGATTTTTACAGCGGTGCAAAATTGGCGATTAACGATGCAAAAGATTTAGGAATTTCTACTCAGGTTAAAGTATATGACACCAAAAGAAATGCTTCAGAAGTTGCTAATATCATCAATACGAATAATTTTGATAATGTAGATGCGGTTATAGGTCCGTTTTTACAATCTACTACAGAGGCTGCTGCCGAGCGTTTAAGAAATAGGAATATTCCGGTTTTCACACCACTTTCAGATAAGGAAATGCGTGGTGGTAATAATCTATTTATTGCCCGTCCAACTCAGGAGACCATGAGTAGTACGATGTTGGATTATCTTCAGAAATTTGGAGAAGGGAAAAATATAATAATCGTTTCAGATGCTAAATCTTACGAGATTAAAAATAAGCTGAAACAGATTTTCCCGGCATCACGATCAGTAAATGCTGTAGATGGGTATGTTTCCGAAGAAAGTTTAAGAAATACATTGCTTCCAGCAGCACAAAACTGGGTGATTATAGAATCCAGTAGTGTTGGGGTGATAAGTAGCACGGTTTCAGCATTAAATAGATTGTTAAGAGACGAGTTGGATATAACTTTGTTTACCACCAATAAAAATGATAGTTACGATAACGAAAGTATCACAAATGAAGATCTTGGGAAATTATTTTTCCATTACCCATCGGTGGATAAAGAATATAGTTTAGAAGCTTCTGAAGATTTTATTACCAGATACGAGGAAGAATTTGGTGTAACACCTAATCAATATGCGGTAAGAGGTTACGATCTAACAATGGATGTTTTACTTCGTTTAGCAGCTTCAGAAGATATATATGCTTCGTTTAGCGATTATAAAGGTTTTACAGAATATAACGAGAACAAGTTTTTATACGAACCACAGCCTGGCGGCGGTTTCAGAAATAAAGCGGTTTATATTCTTCAAATTAATCCAGATTTAACTTTACAAATAGCCGATGACAGCCAAAGTAACATATTTAGGGAGTTTAAGGACTGAAGCAGAACACCTGCAAAGCGGGACTAAAATTATAACAGATGCCCCGGTAGATAATCATGGGAAGGGCGAATCCTTTTCTCCAACAGATACTGTAGCCACAGCTTTAGCTACCTGTATGCTTACCATTATGGGAATAAAAGCCGAAGCAATGGAAATTTCTATTGAAGGAACTACTGCTGAAGTTACAAAGACTATGGCTGCAGAGCCTCGCAGAATTTCTAAGATTGAAGTTGTGCTTACATTGCCTAAGAAATTTGATGAAAAAGAAATGAAGATCTTAGAAAATGCGGCTAAAACTTGCCCCGTTTTTTATAGTTTACATCCAGATATCGAAAAAGATATTAGATTTATAGTGTAATATTCTAAATCTTAATAAATTATATCATTGCCTCGTTCTAATTGAACGAGGTATTTTTTTATCTAACTTCTCCCTCTATAAATTTTAGTTTTTTGATTAGCTTGCAGGATATATTTAATTTACCTAATCTATAGATCATGGAAGTTTACAACCAATCAAAACAACCAACTTTAATAACTCCACAAAAATGGGCATTATACATTTTTGTAGCAGGATTACCATTTATAGGAATAATAATGCTTTTAGTATGGGCCTTTGGGAGCGACCTTAATTACACGCGCAGAAATTGGGCAAAAGGCATGTTGTTGCTTTACGTAATTATGATTGTACTCTTTATAGTATTCTTCGTATTCCTAGGCGGAATGGCTTTTCTAACGGGAATAGCTTCTCAAAATTATTAGAAAGTTATTTATAACTATAGAATAATCTCAAATTAAAGTCTCAAAAAATAATAGTCGATTTTATCGAATTTCGACCTATATTTTTTGAGACTGTTTTTTATTGTAATAAATTGTAAATGAATTAACTGTATTTGTGTGTAAATTCTACTTTATTTCATAATTTTTAAAATAAAGTAACATTAGTTAATGCATTTAGCACAGTTTTTGTTTCGGGTTAACTATCTAACCTAATTTTCAATTATTATGCAATCAAAAAACTACTCATTTATAGTCATCTTCTTCGCATTTTTGAATTTGGGCTTTGCTCAGGACGATAGAATTTTATCTAAGGCAGCCTATGCAGAGAAAATTTATCTTCAGTTTGATCGTGAAAATTATGCTGCTGGCAGTACCATGTGGTTTAAAGCTTTAGTGGCAAACGCAGTAGATCATAAACCATCTGAACGATCTGGCGTGCTTCATGTAGATCTTATAGGGCCAGAGAAGCAAATAATTAATCAGAAACTGGTGAAAATTGTAGATGGAAGTGGCAATAATCACTTCGAGATTCCTAAAAAAATGCCGCCCGGATTATACAAAATTAGGGCGTACACTAGGTGGAACCGTAATTTTAGTAATGATTTTATTTTTTCAAAATACTTCAGGATTTTTCCATATCAGCCTAAGGACGATGTAGGAATTCAAAATATCAATATTGTAGATAGAGAAGGTGAAATTTTTTTGGAAGCTATGTTTAATCCAAAGCAATTAGACAGCCTTCAGAAACGTAAAATATTAGTCGGTTTAGATTTTAATACTGCAAAGAAGGATTCCGTAGAAATAAAAGAAAATGATGGATTTTACAAACTGAGCTATAAATTAGAAGAAAAACCAGATTATGTAGGGATTCATATGCTTACCGAGAACGGATTTACGGCGCGAAAAACTGTTGGTTTAGATGAAAGTAAGGTTGATCTCCAAATCCTGCCAGAAAGCGGTAATCTTTTAGCCGGAACAATTAATTTTTTGGGAATAAAAGCATTGGATTTTAAAGGTGACGGGATTTATGCTGAAGGAATTATCCTTAACAAAGATCGCGATACGATTACTAAATTTAAAACCAACAAATTTGGAATGGGCGTGGCGGTATTAGAGCCTAAAAATTCTGAAAAATATGTTGCAAAACTTACGAATATCAACTTAAATACAAGCGAATATCCGTTGCCCGAAGTTTTAGAAAAAGGAAGTATTGTTTCTGCCCGAAGAACCGGGGATAGGATTAGTTTAATTGCTTCTACCACAAATAAAACAGATTCTGTAATTATACGCAGTAGTTTTAGGGGGATTAAATTGTTTGATATAAAAGGAGCGGTAAAAGATGGGCAATTCAATACTTCATTACCATCTAAAGGTTTTCCTCAAGGAATTATTTGTTTTACTTTAATCGATGAGTTTGAAAAGCCTGTAGCCGAGCGTTTGTATTTTAACGACACTGGCAGTGAACCTCTTTCTATTGAAGTAAATACCAACAAAAACGAATATAATTCACGTGAAAAAACAAACCTGAATATTCAGGTTAAAGATAGTATGGGAAATGCTATAGACGCTGAAATATCTGTGCTGGCAATTTCACAAGATCCTTTAGGTAAAGAGCAAAAAAGGCGTAATTCTATAATTCCATATTTTTATTTAACCTCAGAGCTTCGTGGAGAAGTAGAACATCCTGGGCTTTATTTTAATCGAGATGATATTTATCGTTTAAGAGATATAGATGCGCTGCTGCTAACCCAGGGATGGCGAAAATATAAATACGACACTACCGGTGTTTCTATAGATTACCAGCAAGAACCTGTACTGGCGATAGATGGAAAGGTTAACGGCGCTATTTTTAATCAACCAAAAGAGGGCGTAGAATTATCGTTTATGGCTTTGGGAGATCAACCTGTTATACAAACTTTTGAAACTGATAACCTGGGAAGATTTATTTTTAATATCGATTTTTTAAATGAAGAAACACGGGAGATCGTGATCCAGAGTAAAAAAGGTGGTAACAAAAGGAATTTTGAAATTAATATTAATGATCCCGAAATTTTACCGGTAGATTTTGAAAACAGACTTAAAATTGAAAAACCAGATAGTATTTTTTCTGAAATTGTGAATTATGAACAGCGCCAACAACAAAGGCAGTTTTCGTATGAATTAGCTGAAGGAATAAACCAATTAGATGAAGTTATTCTGGAAGCTTATCAAATGACGGAAGAACGCCAGAAAACCGCAGAACTTGCCGGTAAACCAGATGTGGTTATAAACGGCAAAGATATTCAGGATAAAGAAAAAGACTGGTCTTTTGGGCTTTATAGCGTTTTAATGTTCAATTTTCCAGACGATATTAGGATTCAGCGTGATATTGAAGAACCGGGTGGCGCTCTGCAAGCAAAAGTTATGGGGGGCGGTGGCACCACAATTTTAATGATGGATGGGATGGTAGTGAATAATCTAAATTATCCGCTAATTCCTAATATTCCACCTAGTGAAGTAAAAAGCGTTGAAATTATACGTTTTGCGAAACATTTTAATCGCTTATATCAGCAGGCTTATCCATTTGTGAGTCCGATGGAAATTCCACCAACAGGAGATGTTATTTCAATCTATACGCATGGTAAAAAGGGAATCTTTGGAGCTCAAAAACCTAAAGGCATTTTAAGAACTACCATAAAAGGTTATTCACCCGAAAAAGAATTCTATCAGCCAAATTATGAGAACAAAGAACGTTTTGAAAGTGAAGAGCCAGATTTACGTAGTGTAGTATATTGGGAACCGCAATTAAAACTCGAAAATGGTGAACCAGCCCAGGTTTCTTATTTTAATCCAGATAATGCCAAAGAAATAATGCTTGTTATTGAGGTAATTACGCCTAATGGGCAAATTGGTTACCGCGAAATCTCTTACCCTGTAAAGCAAAGAGATACCAGCGATATCTCTAATTAAAATTGATGTAATTGAGATTTCACACTTTCGAATTCATCGATGATTTCTTTTACGATTTCAGCTGCTGGTTTTATTGTATTTATTAATCCTGAAATTTGGCCAATCTCTAATTCACCTTCTATCAGGTCGCCTTCAAACATTCCTTTTTTTGCGCGAGCGCGGCCTAGTAGTTGTTGTAATTCTTCTTTTGAAGGATTTTTGGTATACAATTCCTGAATATCGTCGAAGAATTTATTTTTAAGCAAGCGAACAGGAGCAAGTTCTTTTAAAGTTAATTTGGTGTCACCTTCCTGTGCATTAATCACCATTTCTTTAAAATTAATATGAGAAGAAGCTTCATTTGAAGCCACAAACCTACTACCAATTTGTACGGCATCGGCACCTAAAACCATAGCTGCCAGCATCCCACGACCGGTAGCAATTCCGCCTGCTGCAATTAGCGGAATATCCAACTTTTCTTTTACCATTGGTATCAGAGTGAAGGTTGTGGTTTCATCCCGGCCATTATGGCCACCGGCTTCAAAACCTTCAGCAACAACAGCATCTACACCGGCTTCCTGAGATTTTAAGGCAAATTTTACACTACTCACAACGTGTACTACAGTAATGCCATGATCCTGTAAAAATTTTGTCCAGGTTTTTGGATTTCCGGCAGAAGTAAAAACGATAGGTACTTTCTCTTCAATAATTATTTGCATGATCTCTTCCACGTTGGGATAGAGCATAGGCACATTTACTGCAAAAGGTTTATTTGTCGCTTTTTTACATTTTAAGAGATGTTCTTTAAGCACTTCAGGATACATAGATCCTGCACCAATAATCCCGAGTCCGCCAGCATTACTAACGGCACTTGCCAGTTTCCAGCCACTTGCCCAGACCATTCCGGCCTGGATAAGTGGATATTTTATATTGAAAAGTTGGGTAATCCTATTTGTAGACATTGCAGGTTTGTTTCCCGCAATTTAAGAAATTACACCAGATCCTAATAATTCTTCGCCATCATACCAGGCAACAAACTGACCTTCTGTAATAGAGGCTTGCGGAGTTTCAAAAACAATATACATTCCGTGTTCAGTTTGGTGTAAAGTCGCATCCTGTAAAGGTTGGCGATATCTAATTCTTGCTTTTAGCTGCAAGGTTTCATCTGCTTGCAAACTAAGATCCTTTCTCACCCAATGCACTTCATCTGCATTGATAAAAAGCGCTTTTCGATAAATTCCAGGATGATTTTTTCCCTGTCCTGTATAAATTACATTTTCTTCAACATCGGTGTCGATCACAAAAAGAGGCTCTGGAGTTCCGCCAACGGCCAAACCTTTACGCTGTCCTTTGGTGAAATAATGCGCACCTTGATGTCTACCTACAACCTTGCCATCATTTGGCTGATATTGATGCTTTTGAGCAAGAAATTTTAATTCTTCAATTTTAGAGTCAAATTCAGGAATATCGATATTGTAGGTTTCGATATCAGATTTAATTTCAACAATATTACCTTCTTTCGGTTTTAATTTTTGCTGAAGAAAATCGGGTAAACGTACTTTTCCTATAAAACAAAGTCCTTGCGAATCTTTTTTATCTGCTGTAACTAATTCCTGTTCCGCAGCAATTCTACGTACCTCAGATTTTTGAAGTTCGCCAATAGGGAAGAGGGTTTTAGAAAGTTGTTCCTGGGTAAGCTGACATAAAAAGTAAGACTGATCCTTATTATTATCCTTTCCCGATAAAAGTTGATAGATTTTTTCGCCATCTTTTTCGATCTCTCCCTTGCGGCAGTAATGGCCGGTCGCCACATAATCTGCGCCTAAAGAAAGGGCGATCTTCATAAAAACGTCGAACTTGATCTCACGATTACATAAAACGTCTGGATTTGGAGTTCTACCGCGTTCGTATTCGTTAAACATATAATCTACGATACGCTCTTTGTATTGCTCGCTTAGATCTACCGTTTGAAAAGGAATTCCTAATTTTTCTGCTACGATCATCGCATCATTGCTATCTTCTAGCCATGGGCATTCATCAGAAATGGTCACTGAATCGTCATGCCAGTTCTTCATAAACAATCCAATAACTTTGTAACCCTGTTCTTTTAAAAGATAGGCTGAAACACTACTATCTACACCTCCCGAGAGTCCTACTACAACTTTTTTCATAGAATTTAAACTTGATCGATCAGGCTATTTTAACCTGATCTTTTATAAAGTCGAAATAAAGTGTGTAAAATTACGAAATAAAAAAAGGTGGCGAAAGCCACCTTAAAAATTGTATCGATATTCGTTGAATTTTGGACTAATTTTTAGAGTTAGTTTGATCTTCGATGCGTCTTCCATTTTTATAATCACCTTCAGCAACTAAGCTCCCATCAGGTTTGTAATAGGTTTGATGGCCGTCTAACTCGCCGTTTTTGTAATTAAGATCCTGTAAAAGTTGACCGTTATCAGCATAAATCTGGCTTGGGCCATCTTTTATGCCATTTACATAATTTGTTTTTTCGCCAACTTTGCCATTTTTGAAATATGTAGTTTGCACACCGTTTAGAATATCATTTTTGTAATATTCGGTCATCATTATCTGGTCGCTTTTATGATGATAGGTAGTCCATTTACCGGCTCGTTTTTTATTTAGCATCATTCCCTCGCTAATTACTTCGCCTTTTTGAGTATAATATTTTACCGAGATAGAATCACTGCCGGTTTCAAAATTCATAATTGCGCTTGGATGATTTTCGTAGCCTTTTTTATAGAATTTGAATTTCCCGGTTTCTTTACCATGATTAAAAGTGCCTTCGAATTTTGTTTGACTGCTCCCTGGGAAGTTTACTTTCCATTCACCATGTCTTTTTCCCTGTGCATCGGTTAAGTTTAGCCCTTCTTGGGCACTAAGATGCTGAAAAGCTAAAAATGTTAAGCTTAAGCATACGATTTTATTGGCAATTCTTTTTGTTGAAAAATTAAAAAGGCTCATAAATTTGTCGATTTTCATATTAACAGATATTACACAAATATTAATTATTCTCTGCTTATTTTAGTCTTTATATAAAACTAAAATTGATGAAATTTATTCTGAAATTAGCAAAAATCGTACTAATTTTTATTTTGTGCTGTGCCTCAAGCTCCTGTGGAACTTCGGATGATCCAGGAGATGTGGTTATTCCAGATAATACAATAAATAATTTTATCCTGAATAATTCTAACTATTCGGTATTGGCCACAGCTTTAAATCTTACAGGCTTAGATTCGGTTTTAAATATTACCACCCAGCAATACAAGATCTTTGCGCCAAGTAATGCTGCTTTTAATAGTTTTCTTTCAGAAAACAATTATACCAATATTAGTGATGTGCCTTTAGATATCTTAGAAAATTATCTTAGGTATCATTTGCAGCCTGGGGCAAGTAGCTTAAGCCAATTTCCAGATGGATATATTAGAAGTTTAGGTGTGGGGAATGCTTCAGATCGATTGCTGAGTATGTATACGGCCACTGCAGATGATAGTTTTTATATTAATAATGAAGCTGAAGTTGTTTTAGCGCAGGGTGATATTTTATTGGATAATGGTTATTTAAATCCTATTTCTACATTTTTATCACTGCCAAGTCTTACCGATTTTTTATTGGTTAGTCAGCAAAGTTCAGAGGATAGTTTTGCCAGTATTTTGTCTGAATATTCTGCTGAAAATTATCTGGATCGCTTAGAAGACGAAGAAGCGGTATATACCATTCTTCAGGCTTCAGAAGAAGCTGTGTCTAATTATTTAGCTGAAAATAATTTTGCTAGTCTTGCAGAGGTTCCTCAAAATGAACTGGAAATTATTATAAATAATCATATTATTCCGCAGGAAAATGTGCGTACAGAAGCCATTGAAGATACCTTACAAGTGACATCTAATGCGGGAACACAGTTAAGGTTCTATGAAGATAACGGTCCTAAAATTCAATTAGAAAATGGTGAGATTATTAATATTACGACACCAAATATTCAGGCAGTTAATGGCGTAATTCAGAGAATTGACAGAGTGATTACTCAGTAGATTTCAGAATAAATAAGAATAAAAAAAGCCATTCGATTTGAATGGCTTTTTTATATAATTTCAGCAACAATTATTTTTTGTTACGTTTTTGCTGTTCTTCAGCCTGCTCCATCATTTCCTGCATTTTTTTGGTAAACCTGTTTTGTTTTTTAGGTTTAGCTTTGTTTGCCTGGATTTTTGCATGGATCTTATCTTCATCTACGATTACGTTTTTGATCACTAACATAATCCCTATAGTAATTAAGTTAGAAGTAAAGTAATATAATGATAACCCACTCGCATAGTTGTTAAAGAAGAATAACATCATGATAGGAGAGAGGTACATTAAGAACTTCATGTTTGGCATCCCTGGTTGTTGGTTCGCCTGCATGCTTTGTCCCGTTGTCATCTGCATGTATATAAATATCGCTACGGAGGCCAAAATTGGGAACAAACTTACGTGTTCTCCATAAAATGGAATATGGAAAGGTAATTCTGCAATAACATCGTAGCTTGATAAATCATCTGCCCAAAGGAAGCTTTTTTGTCTTAACTGAAATGCACTTGGGAAGAACTGGAATAACGCATAGAAAATAGGAATTTGCATTAATGCCGGTAAACAACCACTCATTGGGCTTGCACCTGCTTTGCTATACAGCTTCATGGTTTCCTGCTGCTTTTTCATAGCGTTATCCTTATACTTCTCGTTTATCTCGTTAATTTCAGGACGTAAAACCTTCATTTTCGCCTGAGATAAATACGATTTATAAGTCACTGGAGAAAGTACAATTCTAACTACAATAGTCATTACGATAATTGCAATACCGTAGCTTGGTAAAACACCACTTAAGAAACCAAAGAAAGGAATGAAAACATATTTGTTAATCCATCCAAAGATTCCCCAGCCTAGCGGTACAATTTCATCTAGGTTTCTATCATATTCTTTAAGAAGTTTATAATCTGTTGGCCCGTAGTACCAATTCATATTATAATTTAACTCACCGCCTTGAAGCTCTAACGGTAAATTAGTAGCAAAAGCTTTAGTGAATGTAGTATCAACCTCTTCGTCTTCAACTAAATTATTTGACTGGAATCTGGCATTCTTAAACGGAGTGTCTGTTAATAAAATAGAACTAAAGAAATGTTGCTTATAAGCGATGTAGGATATGTCCTCATCGGTTTCTTCATCATCACCATGCCCAAGATCGTCATATTTATCGCCTTCATATTCGTATGCCAAAACAGTATACTTATTTTCATAAGAGATACTTTTGGAGTGACGGTAACCTTTTAATTCCCAGTTTAGATTAATAGGTTGTGAAGCATTAAAAGTACTGGCAAGTCCCTGTGAACGAATATTGAAATCTGTCATATATTCACCAGATTTTAAGGCGTAACGAAATTCCAGATATTCGGTTTCAGAAACCTTTAATTTCATCGATAATACCTGATCGTCTCCACTTTGAGAAATACTTGGCTCAAAATATAGATTTTCAGTATCTAAAGTTCTACCATCTGTAGTGGTAAAATTAAGATTGAATTTTGCATTACCATCTTTAACCAGGTAAACAGGAATAGAATCGTATGTTTTGTAATTTTTTAAAACAGCTTCTTCTATATAACCACCTTTATTTGCAACCTCTAAACGCAATACATCATTTTCTATAACCGTCGTGTTATCTTCTGCTGAAGCTAATGTAGCCGAATACCCAAAGGCTCCAAGTCTGCTTTGCGCCTGTGCAATGGCAGCCGAATCTGTTGCTGGGGTATTAGCGTTGTTTTGGTTTGCTAATTGCTGATTAGAATTTGCAGGAGATGCAATCTCTTCTGTGCTCGCGGGTGTGTTTGTTTCTTCTTGAGGTCGTTCCAGACTATTGGTGTACAACATCCAGATTAAAATTCCCCCAATTAAAATAAATCCAATGATGGATTGGATATCAATCTTCTTTTCTTCCATTCTATATTTTCCTAAAAACTTAAACCCTTAAAAAGGATTTTTATTTGATGTCCTTATCATTAGTCAAAAAAATGACCAATATTTTATTTAATGCCAAACTGGCATTAAGATTTCTTTTTCGAATATTCGTAAGCGGCTTTTACAAAGGCAACAAATAATGGATGAGGACTTGCTACCGTACTTTTATATTCTGGGTGATATTGAACACCTACAAACCAAGGATGGTCTTTAAGCTCTACAACTTCTACAAGTCCGGTTTCAGGGTTGATCCCTGTGCTTAGCATTCCTGCTTTTTCTAACTGCTCTTTGTATTTGTTGTTGTATTCGTAGCGATGTCTATGTCTCTCTTTAATATCTGCCTTACCATAAACCTCATGAATTGCAGATCCTTCTTTTAAATGACAATCCCAGGCACCAAGACGCATTGTACCACCCATGTGGGTAATGTTTTTTTGCTCTTCCATGATGTCGATCACAGGATGTTTGGTAGATTGATCCATCTCTGTAGAATTGGCACCTTTTAACTGAAGTACATTTCGAGCAAATTCGATTACTGCCATTTGCATACCTAAACAAATCCCAAGGAATGGTAATTTATTTTCTCGGGCAAATTGTACCGCGTCGATTTTTCCTTCAATACCACGTTCCCCAAAACCTGGAGCAACTAGAACACCATCTAAATGCGAAATTTTGTTTTTGATGGTATTCTCATTTATAAATTCTGAATGAATACTTTCAACAATAACTTTAACTTCATTCTCTGCACCAGCATGAATAAAGGCTTCTAAGATTGATTTGTAAGAATCCTGAAGTTCTACATATTTTCCAATAAGACCAATTCTTATTTCGGCTTTTGGGTTTTTATGTCGATCAAGAAATTGATTCCACTGGTCTAAATTAGGAGTAGTTTCGTCTGGTAAATCTAATTTCTTCAGGGTTACGGTATCTAAACCTTCCTTCAGTATTAAATTTGGAACATCGTATATGGTAGGCGCATCGATAGACTGGATTACAGCTTCTTGCCTAACATTACAAAATATAGCCAGTTTTCGTCGAATATCGTCTGATAGTTCGTGCTCTGTTCTACAAACCAGGATATCAGCTTTAAGTCCGCTTTCCATCAAAGTTTTTACACTATGTTGGGTAGGCTTGGTTTTAAGCTCTCCGGCAGCCGATAAAAACGGAACTAAAGTTAAATGAATAACCAATGCATTTTCATCACCTAGTTCCCACTTAAGTTGGCGTACAGCTTCGATGTATGGTAAAGATTCGATATCACCAACAGTACCACCAATCTCAGTAATCACGATATCATATTCTTTTTTCTTACCAAGAATCTGGATACGTTCTTTAATTTCGTTAGTGATATGTGGTACAACCTGTACGGTTTTTCCTAAAAATTCACCACGGCGTTCTTTTTCGATCACACTTTGGTAAATTCTACCAGTGGTGACGTTGTTTGCCTGAGAGGTGTTTACATTTAAAAAGCGCTCGTAATGGCCAAGATCAAGATCTGTTTCTGCTCCATCTTCAGTCACATAACATTCGCCATGCTCGTAAGGATTTAAAGTTCCTGGATCTACATTAATGTAAGGATCTAATTTCTGAATAGTGGTTCTGAAGCCACGGGCTTGTAATAATTTTGCTAGTGATGCTGCGATTATCCCTTTTCCTAAAGAAGAGGAAACGCCACCGGTAACAAATATATACTTGGTTTCGGCCATTTTTAAAGAGTGTTTGAAGCGTTCCAATTATTCAGGGCGCTAAATTACGAAGAAGAATAGAAAAAGCAGCTAAATTTGAATGCTAATATTTAAGCTTTCTTTAAGTCTTTTTAAATTCGATGTTTATAGAGAAATTTTTATTTTATATAATATTGAAATTAGCTGTTTTTAGGATATCTTTTTCTGATCTCCTTTAGTAGAAATTCCATTCCGTTTACCTTTAATTCATGAACTTGGCGTAGCTGGTCGCCAAATTTTCCGGCAGGAAAGCCTTTTTTATTAAACCATACGTAGTAAGGCTCTGGAATATCTGATAAATACCAGTCTTTGTATTTGCCAAAGGGCATTTTTGTATAAGCCAGCTTAAGTAGTTCTTCCTGATTGTTATTCATATAAAAAATAAAGCCACAAAGTTAAATCTTAGCTTTGTGGCTTTAGTACTATTTTTATAAAATTTATCCCACTTTTAAATAAGATGAGATTTGATTGAATTTCGTCTTATTTAGTGGCTTAACAACGTAATCGATTACGCAGGGATATTGTTTAGCTTTTTCGATATCTAGTTCACTGGTACTAGACGAAAGAATAATTGTTTTATGGCTTAATCCATTTTTTTGCATGGCTTCCAGAAAATCCCAGCCAGACATTACCGGCATGTTAAGGTCTAAGAAGATAATCGCGGTAGTTTCAGATTTTAAGTTCTCGAATGCAATTGAAGCATCTGTAAAATCTTTTACATTGTCCTTATAGCCTTCTATTTCTAATAACTTTTTAGTTATAAAGTTGGCTATAGGTTGATCATCTACTAAAATAATTGGGGTCATTTATTTTTAGCGTTTAATTCTATTAATTCTTTAGAAGCCATATCGATAACTTTTCTCACAATTTCGTCCATTTCGTTTACCGAAGATTTTAACCTTGGTAGCAATTCTTCCCTGCAACTTTCATCATCCATTAAATCGAATAACTCGACGATTCCCTGAATTCTTGATAATGGTTCTTTTACATTGTGAGCATTAAGAACAGAAATTTTTAAAAGCTTTTCATTCTTTTTTACAATTTCTTCTGTCCTTTTTTTAATTATCTTTTTTTGATTCTTATTGATTTTATGGATTTCAGCGTTTTGTTCCTGAATGGTTGTAAGCGCTCCTTCTAAAATTCTATTCTTTTTTGCTAATTCCCGTTTAAGGTTAAGCTCTTTAAATTTAGCATCAAAACAATCTGCAGCGAGCTTTAAAATATCGATATCTCGGCTGGTGAAAATTCGGTTTTCATCTGCAACCAAAGAGATAATCATTTTATGATCATCTTTATTAAAAAGCCAGGCCCATAATTGTGGATTTTGAAGCTTAGAAATATCCAGCCGTCCATCTGCAATATCTTTAGGGATATTACTTGTTCTAATGGGTATACCTGTTTTAGCCAGGTTTAATTCTTCTTCACTTAAATCTTCCAGATTTTTTTGTTTGAACCAAATGTCATTTCCGCATAAAGAATACTCAAAGAGATTATTATCTTTCTCTATAAGTAACTTTATAACATGAAAATTAAGAATGTACTTTAAATGCTTCTCTACAACAAGGCCAATTTCAGGAAAACTTGTACATCTATTAATTCCGTTCGCAAATTTAGAATAAGCCTCGTAGGTAATTCTGTATAGTTGCGATACGTTATTTTGAATAGATGACATTAATGCAAATTGCCGTAAATTATTCCGGAGTTTCTAAAAGTTCGTTGTCTATTTTGATTCCAGAAACATCTGCAATAGTATTTAGCATATTTACTAAATCTGCCTGCGCCATTAAT
This sequence comes from Zunongwangia atlantica 22II14-10F7, assembly GCF_002094855.1. Lineage (GTDB taxonomy): Bacteria > Bacteroidota > Bacteroidia > Flavobacteriales > Flavobacteriaceae > Zunongwangia > Zunongwangia atlantica. Next base: position 98,551 of record NZ_ARYN01000009.1, on the reverse strand, counting down.
TCCTGAATTTCAGCATTAGAAAAACCAACGGCTTCAAGTTCAGCAAAATCTTCATCAGAAATTTCACTATGCTGTAATGCTGCTTTAGTAACTATAGTTACGGCTTTTCTATAACTTGCAGGCATTGATGGAGAATCTATGTTTTCAGTAGCTTTAAAACCTTCTTCTTCAGAAATCATAGAACTCATACTATCTGCAAAAATTCCGTGAGCATGAGAACAATAATTACAACCTCTGGATTTTGATACGTTATAGATAATTAATTGCTTTAAAACGTTAGGAACATCACCTTTCATTAGAGTGTTTTTCAACTTGTTCCAGTTACCCTCTAAAAGTGTAGCATTACCGCCCTGACATTTAAACCAGTTTAAAACAAAAGGAAGTTGTAGGGTTTTTTTAGTATCGTCGTAAATAGCCTTTACTTCAGCAGAAGCATCGTCGTAAGAAACCATAGGATATCTGGATAGTTTCTTCGTAGTAATTTTACTCATAAAATGTAGGATTCTAACTAATTAGTGTTTTTGTTTGAGGGCCGTAATAATATTCGGGCAAAATAAATAAAAAATTAAATTAAAAAAGCTATATGTTAGAAAACATTTGCAATTATTTATGATTCATAATGAGAAATTGGTTAGATGGCTGATTTTTATGCTTTTTAGCGTTAAATTATTTATAAATGAAATCAATTAGAATCGCTGAAATTTGAGTTTTATTTATCTTCAAAGTCAAATAAAAACGACCAAAAAATGGCAATTAGAGGATCGATTATTAAAGGTTTAATTGATTTAAGAGATACTATTGTTTCTGAACCTGATGCAATCAAAGCTCAAAAAGAAGTGCTTAAAAATTTACTTGAAAAAGCTAAAGACACTTCCTTTGGAAAATTCTATAAATTTTCTGAAATCTTAGACTCAGAAGATATTGTAAAAGCTTTTGCAGAACATGTTCCTTATTTCGACTATAATAAGCTAAATGAGCGTTGGTGGTCACAAATTCATGAAGGTGCAGAAGATATTACCTGGCCGGGAAAACCACATTATTTTGCATTAAGTTCTGGTACTACAGGTAAATCCAGCAAAAGAATTCCGGTTACAGACGAAATGGTGGAGAGTATTAGAAATGCCGGAATAAAACAGGTTGGTGCTTTATCGAATTTCAACTTGGAACCTGAGTTTTTCGAGAAAGAAATTATGATGCTTGGTAGTTCTACAGATTTACATCATGAGGGTGACCACGAAGAAGGAGAAATTAGCGGAATTAGTGCCAGTAATATTCCTTTTTGGTTTCGTAGTTACTACAAACCAGGCGAGGAAATTGCTAAAATAGACGACTGGGATAAGCGTGTAGAAAAGATTGCTGAAAATGCCAAAAGCTGGGATATAGGTGCTTTAAGTGGTATCCCGTCCTGGATGGAATTAATGATGAAGAAAGTGATCGAACATCATAACGTAAAAAATATTCATGAAGTTTGGCCAAACTTGCAGGTGTATGCCAGTGGTGGTGTGGCATTTGAGCCTTACGAGAAAAGTTTTAATGCCTTATTGGGAAAACCAATTCAGGTAATCGATACCTATTTAGCTTCAGAGGGATTTTTGGCCTTACAAGAGCGCCCAGATACTCACAGCATGAAGCTAATTTTGGATAACGGAATTTATTTTGAATTTGTTCCTTTTGAGCCAGATTATATAAATCAGGATGGTTCTTTAACAGATGATGCACCGGTAATTCCTCTAAACGAGGTTGAAGAAGAAAAAGATTATGTGCTTCTTATTAGTACGGTTTCTGGCGCCTGGAGATATATTATTGGGGATACCATTAAATTTACCGATAAAGAAAAGTATGAGATTAGAATTACGGGTAGAACTAAATTTTTTCTGAATGTTGTTGGTTCGCAACTTTCAGTAAATAAAATGAATGATGCGGTAAAAGCGCTGGAAGAGAAATTTGATATTAAAATCCCTGAATTTACCATCGCTGCCAAACGTTTTGAAGATGGCGAATTTTATCATTCTTGGTATTTGGGTACAGAAACTTCTGCATCAGAAGACGAACTTGCTGAGGCTTTAGATCAAAGTTTGAAAGATGCCAATAAAAATTATGGGGTTGCCAGAAGCAAAGCCTTGAAAGGTGTAAAAGTGACTGTAGTGCCTCCTGAAATTTTTCCGGAGTGGAGTGGTGCGAATAAAAAGAAAGGCGGACAGGTAAAAATGGAAAAAGTAATGAACGAAGAAAAATTTGCCCAATTTGAGGAATTTGTAAAAAAAGAACTTAAAACCAACAAATATTAGTTTTAATCTTTTTCCAGAGATTCTTCTTCCAGCTCGTCAAGATGTTCTACAAGCTCTACGATTTCTTCCTGAGATAAGTAGAGCTTTTTTATTCGGTTTTTATAATTTTCTGAAAGATTGGATTGGTTTAGAATAAAATCTTTCGTGGCTATGATGTAATGGCCAAGTCCGTGATTTACGGCATAGGTATCAGCAGCTCTTTCAGCTTCACGAATATAATTATGGGAAGTTAGATACTTTACACCAAACCACAGCATATTTATTCCGCTTCGGTTTCTATAATCCATAATATGACCAAGCTCGTGCGCGATCCAGCCAATAATCACATCTTTTGGCGCATCGGTAACCGTAAAGACTTCGTCTTCAATTTTAATTTCTTCATTTATAAAAATAAAGTAGGCTCTTTTTTTTCTATTCTTAAAAATCCCTGAAAAGCTAGGTTGAGCCTGCATGAAAGACTTTTTTATGTTTTTTTTGAATTTAAAGGTAATTGGAGTGTCCTTTAATTCTGGATAATGAGAAAGTGCAATGTAGGTTTCTCTCCAAATAATGTCTGGTACTTCTTTATTTGTAAATTTTAAGCTGTCTTTTTGTTTCATGGTTTGGGCTTCACAAATACTAGGAAAGATACAGCATAAAAAAAGTAGAGTATATGTGATCTTAAATACCTGTGACTTCACAATTTTATTTTAACTCAATTTACGTAAAGCTGAGATTTGGTAAAAAGTGTAGCTGTTAAATTGCGTTTAAAATTGATATGATATTTTAAATAATTTCATAAAAAAAGCAGCAATAAAAATTGCTGCTTAAATTATCGAATCTTGGATTAAATTATCCCTGTCCTTTTTGCATCATTTTTTGCAAACGGGTTTGCAGTTCCTGATCTGTTTGTAGCGCCATTGATAATTTTTCAAAACGCTCTAAAGTTAATCCCTGATCTTTAATTGTGGTTTCCATCTTTTTCTGAAAATCACCCTGCATACCTTCAATTTCAGCAAGAATAGTTTTGTGCTTTTCAAGCTCTTCTTCACTAGCTTCTACTTCTTTATTAGGGTCCTGACTAGCCTGGTGAATCTCATTAAAGCGTTGAACTTCTAAACCACCATCCTGAACAGTTTTCATCATTTTTTGATTTACTTCCTGATTCATCATTCGTAATCCCTGATATGCTTTCGCAAATTTAGAAAGCTCAGCGTCACTTACATCTACATCTACCTTTTGTTGTTGTGGCATTGCTGGGGTTTGTGCTATCGCAGCCGATCCAGTTATTAGTGCAAAAACAAAAAGTAAACCTGCAATCTTTTTTGACTTAAACATAAATTTTGTCGTTTTTTCTATAATTAATATCCCGTAAACCTAAAATTTAATCCTTGGCATTCAAAACATATTCTGTTAAGAATCCAGATTTTTGGAGGGTTTTAACAGCATTCCTGCCTTTAATGTTAAACCTGTTCCTTTACACAATAAGCTTAGCTTTTTTTAGTTTGCGCCTCATAAATCGCAATCCAATCTAATGGTTTCAATTTTGATGCCAGGTCGCCAAATAATTGATACGGAATTTCTTGCGTTTTACTAAAACGTATACAGCTTTTGCCCATATTGGGCTTTTTAGAGCTATATTTTTTATATTCAGAAATAAACCATTCTAAAAGTTTAGAATCTGCATATATGCCATTATGATATATTGTAATGTGATTTTTTTGTGAAGCAATATTCATAAAAGGGAGTGGCATGGCAGCATCGCAATGATACCCGTTTGGGTAAATAGAATGTGGTACCACATAACCAATCATTCCGTAATTCATCGTTTCTTCAAAACCTTTAGGGAGATTAGCTGTTATAACTTCTCTTAGTTTTTGGATTTTAAGCTGTCGATCTTCTGGCAGGCTTTCTATATATTCCTTTGGAGTAACAGCTTCGGTTTTCATGCTTTAGACGATTCAGCTTTGCTAATATTCTGTTTTAATCCCTGTTGTAGTTTAAAGATTGAAATAACTTCAATCACAAAAAATAGCACAATGGCAATTTTTGCATATTCCCAAATTGTAGCGCTATAAGTCATATTTTTAAAGCCGGTGATAAGAATAGCTGAAATAAATATGATTACTCCCAAAATTGCTAATGGAAGTTCTGGATAAAACCTAAGATTGGCCTTTTTTACAAGACTTTTAAAACTTTCGTTATAATCTGAGCTAATTTTGGGCTTTTTTAGAAGAAAATTTTCGTGACTAATTAATTGAATCTGACTCATTATTTTTGAACAAAATGTTAGCGCTACGATGGCCATCATTACCAAAACACCTGCTTCTTCCCACACCAGCAAAGCAGAATTTGAAACTAAATCCATCACAATGGTAATTAAGATGAGCGACCAGGCAAGTACACAGTAAAACAGGATAAAATACGACCACCTTTTTAGTCTTTTTACTTTTTTATCGTAATCATCAATTTCTTTTTTATTGAATCTAAAAATGTTGATGATGTCTAGTCTTTCTTGCATGTTTTATAAGTTAGAGAGCGAATTTCAAATATAATTATTTCTGAAATTATTTAAATAGAGCGTCTTTTTAAAACCTCGTAATGTGGTATACATTCTTCTAAAAGCGGTTTTAATTGATGCGGAATTTCTTTTTCTTTTGGTTCGTATTTATTGAAACCGGTAGATTTATGTACGTTTCCGTACCAGTGTGCTGCCCAAACCCCATCTTCTTTAATTGGTCCGGCTTCCCAATGAAGCATATTTTCTTCAAACGGAACTCCAATAAAATCGCAGAGCTTTCTAAGCTTAGCTGCAGGATCTTTTAAAGTTTCAGTAGAATCCAATACAATGGTCTTTGCATTTAATTGATCCAATTTTTTAAGAATTTCAGTATGTGCTAAATAGCCAACATCCTGCATTTTTGGATTTTTGATCACCTGATGAAAAGACGGAATCATATCCCTGGGATCTCTGGTAAGCAAAACATTGGTAACGTTTTTTAAGAATGAGGTATCCAGATTTAATAAATGATGCGTCATATTCTTAAAAAACAACACTGGTTTTTCTTGTGAATTTAGCATCATCTCTACAACTTTATCTCCGTTACATTCCATACTATCCATAATTTGGTTTGCCCCGGGATGATAAGCGGCGGCATTGGTTTCTTTTAGATAATAGCCGTAAAGAGGTTCGTCGTAAACTTTAGTATCGCTGCGTTGTGCGAAAGAATACATGGTAGCCGTAGAAATATTACGAGGGCAAGACCACAGGCAAATTCGCTTAATATCTGGTGTATTCATTTTGGTTAATTGCTAATATTGGATGTTTTTAAGCGCATTCTTCTTCAATTAATTGCTCGTAAAAACCACTTAGTTTTTTTGTGAAATCGCCGTATTTGCCTTCCCCAATAATTCTACCATCAATTTTAGTAACAGGTGTTAGTCCGCCAAAAGTTCCTGTTACAAAAGCCTCATCTGCATTATAAACGTCAAATAACGAGAAGTTTTTTTGTTTACAAACCACATCGTGTTTTTCACAAACTCTAATAACATTTTGGCGTGTGATACCATTCATACAATACTCACCAGTAGAGGTCCAAACTTCATTATCACGAACAATAAAGAAATTTGTAGCGTTGCAGGTACTAACAAAGCCATTAATGTCTAACATTAGTGCTTCATCTGCACCAGCTTCAATAGCTTGTACTAAAGCCTGTACTTCGTGTAATTTAGAATGGCAATTTAAACGAGGGTCCAAATAATCTGGGCTACCTCTTCTAATCGTACTTGTAAATAAAGTAATTCCCTTTTCTTTGCTATCCTGGTTGGCTTTTTTATGTTCAGCAATAATCACAACATTTGGCCCGCTAATGGTTAATCTTGGATCTTGTGAAGGTGTTTTTTTAATACCACGGGTAATCATTACTCTAACATGAACATTATCCTGCATCTGGTTAAGCTCGATAACTTTCCATACTTTATCCAGTAATTCTTTTTTACTAAAAGGGAAAGTCATTCCAACACTGGCGGCAGCGCTCCAAAGACGTTTTAAATGCATCTCTGAAAAAGCCAAATGTCCTTTATGTAATCTAAAAGCTTCCCAAATACCATCGCCAACTAAATAACCACTGTCAAAAACAGAGATTTTCGCATCCTGGCGATCATAAAATTCATCGTTAATCATGATCTTTATGTTTGCATTTCTGGGATCTTCTATAGCATTGTGTGTTCCGTGAATCATATTATTCAATCTTTATATTGAAACTTTGTAAGAGTCCGCTTAAATTTTCTGAAGAAAAAATAGCTTTAGAGATTTGATTTTCTGAAGGGTGAATATTGAAATTTTTGGCCGACTTAAAATCGCATTTCTGTAAATTAGTATTTTCAAAAATAGCTCCCTGTAAATCACAATTGCTAAAAATAGATTCAGAAAAATCACTATTGCTAAAGTCTACTTCTTTAAGGGAGCAGCTTTCAAAAAATGTACTTTTTAGTTTTAGATTGTAAAAGGAAGAAAAATCTAAGCTACAGTGAACAAACTGAAATGAAAGTAAAAAATCGTTGCAGCCATCAAAACCTAAACCTATAAGTTTACAGGATTCAAATTTCACCTGGTTAAATTGGGTGTTTTTAATATTTGCATTACTAAAGTCGCAGTCTAAAAATTCGCATTCAGAGAAACTAACGGCAGATAAATTTACAGCATTAAAATTGCAGTTTTTAAACGTACAGTACTCGTATTCTCCTTTATTAAAAACTGTTTTTTGGAAATCTAGGTTTATAAATTCCTCCTCGTCACAATATGCTCGATTGGTCATTACTTTTCAAGTTCGGTTAATTAGCTATTGCAAGGATAAAGAATTGTTTTGGAATTTTAAATGCTGATTCCTAAATGTTTAAAAAAAAAGTGAAGAGTTTTTCCGTCCGCAATAATCCAATTTAAGGATGGGATTTTAAAATAGAACGTAAGCTTATAAACAGGATGTTTATAAAGCTCTTTTTATAAGCGGAATGAAGAATAAACTTACCCCTAAGCCAAGAAGTGCTCCTGAAACTAAAACAAGTTCTCCGGTCCTATCTAATTCAAAAATGAGTAATGCAAATATTAGTGAAATGGTTCCTAATATTCGTTGCTTTTTCATTCGTGGCATATTCGCCTATTTGATGGTTAAGTTAAGCGCTAAGAGCTTAAAACTATAATTAGTTAGAATAGGGTTATTTTCGGTATGGGTGCAATATATGGATTTTTTGGGAAAAATACTCCTGAAAATGTTAATAACGTTTAAAAACGGAAAATTATTAGTCGAAATTTTTAGTTATCGGAATATTATTCCATTATTTTTTCAATTTTCATGTGCTGTAAAAGCATAATTGTTTTTGCGTCAATTATCTCGCCTGTAAAGATCATATTGTAGGCTTCATCAAAATCGTATTCTAAAACTTCAATTTCTTCGCCTTCATCTTCTAAGCCACCACCCTTGGTAACTTTCATAGATTCATTATAAGGAGCAATAAAAAAGTAAATAATTTCAGTAACGGCGCCGGCCACCATATAAGAATGAAATAATCTTTTTGGCGTTTCAATTTTATAACCGGTTTCTTCTTCAGTTTCTTTTACCACGCACTCTTCAGGTGTAAGCCCATCTAATAATCCTGCACAAGCTTCAATCATATAACCGTTTTGGTTGCCATTAACATAAGTAGGGATTCTAAATTGGCGGGTTAGAATAATTTTATTGGATTCTTTGTTGTAAAGTATAATGGCAGAGCCGTCTCCCTTATCATAAACTTCACGGTTATGTATTTGTTTGGTGCCATCTTTACGTTCAAAACTATAAACATATTCATTTAAAACAGCCCATTCGTTAGATAGTACTTTCTTTTCTAAAATTTCTATTTTCTTCAAGATCTAAGCTTTTAATGGTAAAGTTAGCTTTTTTGGTTTCAGCAAAAAACTCTTTTAAGAGTAATCTAATAAAACTTTCTAGAGAGATTGATTTTCAAAAATTGCTTCAAAAAATATATAATTTCAAATTCTACTATCTTGCATTTTGTATACAATAGAAATTAAATAAAGGTCACTATGGAAACTCAAAATCATTTCGGTTTACAAAAAGATCACGATGCATTGTTAGTTGCAGATTTGCAGGTTTCACTTCAGTTCTATCGAGATATTTTAGGATTTAAGGAAATATATAATGCTGGTTTGGGAGAAAAATTTAAATGGGTAAAGGCCAGTAACGATGTGCAGATTCATTTAATAGAAAGTAATGAGAAAACCGAGAAAAATAAGGGGGTTCATCTAGCTTTTAATACTTCAAATTTATTTGGTTTTATAGAATTTCTTCGGAAACAAAATGTGGCTTTTGAAAATAGTGCGGGTATAGCAGATACAACCAATACACGGCCCGATGGTGTAGAGCAAATTTATTTTAAGGATCCAGATGGGTATTGGATTGAGGTGAATAACAGTAAGTTGGAAGATTTTTAAAATTAAGTACTGAAATTTATGCTTTAAAGCCCAGATTATAAAAAACTAACTTTTATTTTTGAGAGTAACCAAATTAAAAGTTGAATGAGAATTGAGCAGGATTTAAAACTTGGATTTAAAGATGTAATGATACGCCCTAAACGATCTACCTTAAAAAGTAGATCTCAGGTAAGTTTAGAAAGAGAATACACATTTTTGCATAGCAATATTACCTGGACGGGAGTTCCAATAATGGCGGCCAATATGGATACCGTAGGAACTTTTGAGATGGCTAAAAAACTTGCAGAAAAGCAATTGTTTACCGCCATTCATAAACACTATTCCTTAAAAGAATGGGAGGCTTTTTTAAACGAAACCCCTTTAGCACTTAAAAATTACATAGCCGTAAGTACTGGAACAGGAAAAGAAGATTCTAAAAAGTTAAAAGCGGTTTTAGCACTTTCTAAAGATCTTAAATTTATTTGTATTGATGTTGCGAATGGCTATTCTGAACATTTTGTAGAATTTGTGAAAAATACAAGAGAAAACTATCCAGATAAAGTTATTATCGCCGGAAATGTAGTTACTGGCGAAATGGTTGAAGAATTACTTATCGCCGGAGCAGATATTATAAAAGTTGGTATTGGGCCAGGATCTGTGTGTACTACACGGGTAAAAACAGGTGTTGGTTACCCACAATTATCTGCCATTATTGAATGTGCAGATGCGGCACATGGCCTGGGCGGACAAATAATTAGTGATGGTGGTTGTGCTATTCCCGGTGATGTAGCGAAAGCTTTTGGTGCTGGTGCCGATTTTGTAATGCTTGGCGGAATGTTGGCCGGTCACGATGAGAGTGGAGGTGATATTATTGAACTGGAGGGGAATAAATTTAAACGTTTCTACGGAATGAGTTCTGCTACTGCGATGGATAAACATGCCGGTGGTGTAGCCGAATATCGTGCGAGTGAAGGAAAAACAGTTGAAGTTCCTTATCGTGGTGCTGTTGAAAATACATTACAGGATATTTTAGGCGGAATTAGAAGTACCTGTACTTATGTTGGTGCGGCCAGGTTAAAAGAGCTAACTAAACGAACTACTTTTATTAGAGTGGCAGAACAGGAAAATACGGTTTACAGCAAATAATTACAATAGATTATGATCAATAAAAAACTCCCAATTTTATCGGGAGTTTTTTATTGGCACCGCCAAAAGGTATAATATCCCTAGGCTTGCCTCGAAATTAAAAATTTGTTTTCAATGAATACTCGAAGGTTTGTCCCTAGGTAGTTTACTGAAAACGATATAGTCCAATTTAAATATTAGACTGTATTTCAGTATTTAAAACTTGTTCTCTTCCGATCGATAGGTATAGAAATGATCCAATTATAGGGAGTAGAATCACCACTAAAGTCCACGTCAACCGCATTTTCTTTTTAAATGAATTAGAATTCCTTATAATACTCAGAATGCAAAATGCTGGGAAAATTATAGCCAGCAAGCCTAAAGACTGAAGGATAAAGAACTGTAATTCTTGATCTATAAAATTCATAATACAATGTTAAAGTGTTTGGTCTTACGAATATAATAAAAATATAAGACAAAATTAAGTTTATGTTAATTTAATTCTGCTTAATTATTAAATGTATATTCTATTGAAATATGAATTTGTTTCTAATTGAAGCAATAATGAGGCTTTATAGCAATTCTAATAATCTTGAAGTTTCTTAAAGGCTTTCTAATTTTAACATTTTAAACGCCTTATAAAACTGAAAAAGAGGCGAAAAATTACCTTTACTAATAGCTAATATTAGATAATTTTTGCCTCTTTTTTAGGTAACAACAATTGTTAAGTTGCAATTCTTTGATTTTCCTAATCAGCTATTTTTTCTTTTTAGCTGTAAAATCTATTTCTACTTGATGTCTTAAAAGATCATCAAAAGTTTCTCTTTCTCTAATTAAATGTGCTTCGCCTTGATACCATAAAATTTCAGCAGGGCGGAATCTAGAATTAAAATTGCTGGACATCGAATAACAATAGGCTCCTGCATTGCTAAATGCAAGAATGTCACCTTCAGTAATTTCAGTAATTCGGCGATTAGAAGCAAAAGTATCGGTTTCGCAAATATAGCCTACAACCGAGTAGAATCGCTGTTTTCCGTCTGGATTCGAAATATTATGAATTTCGTGATGAGAACCGTAGAACATTGGTCTTATCAAATGGTTAAAACCAGTATCGATACCGGCAAAAACCGTCGAGGTTGTTTGTTTGATCACATTTACTTTGGCTAAAAACTTTCCAGATTCACTTACCAGATACTTTCCTGGCTCGAAGGCAAGGGTAAGTTCTTTACCATATTCAGCACAAAAGGCTTTAAATTTCTTAGAAAGCTGAGCGCCTAATTCTTCAATATCGGTTTCAATATCACCAGGTTTATAAGGTACTTTAAATCCGCTTCCAAAATCGATAAATTCCAGGTTTTTAAAGTTTTTAGCGGCATCAAATAAAATTTCTGAAGCTTGTATAAAAACCTGAATATCCAGAATATCACTACCCGTATGCATGTGAATTCCGTTAATAGTCATCCCTGTATTCTCGACGATCCTTTTTAATAAAGGCATTTGGTGAATAGAGATCCCAAATTTAGAATCGATATGTCCTACAGAAATTTTGGAATTTCCGCCGGCCATAACATGAGGATTAATCCTTATACAAACCGGAGTTTTAGGATGGCGACTTCCAAATTGTTCTAATATAGATAGATTATCGATATTTATTTGAACGCCAAGTTTCGCAACTTCTTCGATTTCTTCAAGAGAAACTCCGTTTGGAGTAAAGATAATTTTTGAAGGATCTACGCCAGCTTTTAAACCTAGTCTTACTTCCTGGATGCTTACCGTATCTAAACCGCTTCCTAATTTGTTTAAAAACTTAAGAACAGAAATATTAGAAAGTGCCTTTACAGCATAATGTATTCTTAGGTTTTTAACGCTGCTAAAAGCATTGGTAAGACGTTTATATTGCGCTTCAATTTTGTCAGCATCATATACATAAACCGGGCTACCATATTCGGCGGCAATAGCAAGAAGATCTTGATTTGTCATTTCTGTTCTCTAATTTTTTCTGAAGCCAAAAATACAGGGCTATTTGTTTTCTTAACAAAAGAATGCTAAAAAAATAACGAATTCAAACAATTTGTTATTTCTGTTGAATTAAGCTTGTGCCGTTTGCCCTGCTTTTTTATTTTTCTTTCTTATATAAATAACTACGAAAGTGATTATAATACCTGCACTAGCCATACCTGCACCTACTAAATCTGCAGATGTATATGCATAACCCGCAGCGATAGGTAAACCAGCTAAATAAGCTCCTGAAGCATTTCCCATATTAAAAGCACTTTGATTAAGAGAAGATCCCAGCATTTCAGATCCTTTAGCCGAATTTATCACCGCCATTTGTACTGGTGTAGAAAGACAAAAAGCGATGGTCCCTATTAAAAACGTCATTACTAAAACACCAACTTGATCGTAAGCCAGATAGGTATTTGCTACCAATGCAACAACCATTAAGATTAAAGAGATTAACACCGCATATATTGGAGAGAAGCTTTCGGCCAATTTTGCTCCTATAAAATTACCTGTTACCATTCCAAGGCCTGCAAGGATCATGGCATAACTTACAACAGTTTCAGGATGTCCCGCAATTTCTGTTATTAAAGGAGCGATATAACTATACCATGCAAAGAAACCTCCGGTACCAATGGTCGTAAGTAAAATAACCATCCAAAGCTCTAATTTCTTTAGAACCTTAAAGTCTTTTGCGATACCATCTGGAGAGCTTTTTGGAAGTTCTGGCATCCAAAATTTAATTCCCAAAATAGCACAAATTCCTACAATACCAACCAGCATAAAAGCTACATTCCAGCTAAAGTTATGGCCAAAATAAGTACCTAGTGGCACACCAATAACATTGGCCAAAGTAAGCCCAGTAAACATCGTGGCAATAGCCCTGGCTTCCTTCCCAGGTTTTGCCAGTTTACTGGCCACAACAGCACCAATTCCAAAAAATGCACCATGTGGTAATCCTGATAAAAATCTGGAGATTAATAATAAGGTATAACTATCTGCAAAGGCAGATAAAGAATTAAAAACCGTAAACCACAACATTAAGAAAAGTAAGGTTTTATGTGCTGGCCATTTGCCGCCTATTCCGGTTAAAAGAGGAGCACCCACGACCACACCCAACGCGTAGGCTGAAATAAAGTGTCCTGCCTGAGGAATGCTAATATCCAGGGCGGTGGCAACATCAGGTAAGATTCCCATAATAACAAATTCGGTCATTCCTATACCAAAGCCACCTATAGCTAGTGCAATTAAACCCTTATTCATAAGCAATATTATTTTTCTGTTTTCTAAAAAAAAATCGAATTCAGCTAATTTAATGCTTATAAATGAAGCTTTAAATTCTGCCTAAAATAAAAGCGCAAAAATAGTTGAGAATCGGCAGAAACAAGAAAATACTTACTAATATTTACGATAACCTTATAGTCTTATGGGAAATATGTGATGATATCCCAATGAATCTATGTATTTACAGGGCTTTATTTTAATGTTTAAGGAAAATTTGTTGGTCTAATACTTTTACATTTGTTACTTTTGTGTACCATAATTAAAACTGAAGAAATACCTGATTATGAACATACACGAATATCAAGGAAAAGAGATTCTAGGCAGCTTTGGAGTACGTACTCAAAGAGGGATCGTAGCCCAAACTGCGGAAGAAGCTGTAAAAGCCGCAAAAGAATTAACAGAGCAAACCGGGACTGGATGGCATGTGATCAAAGCACAGGTTCATGCTGGTGGTCGTGGTAAAGGAGGCGGCGTTAAGCTTGCAAAAAACCTTAAAGAAGTAGAGCAAATCGCAGGAGAAATCATTGGGATGAATCTTGTAACTCCACAAACTTCTGCTGAAGGTAAAAAAGTGCATCAGGTATACGTAGCAGAAGATGTTTATTACCCAGGAGATAGTGAGCCAGAAGAATATTACATGTCTGTTTTACTAAATCGTGCAACAGGTCGCAATATGATTATGTATTCTACTGAAGGTGGAATGGATATCGAAACTGTTGCTGAAGAAACTCCGCATTTAATCTTTACTGAAGAGATCGATCCTGCAACAGGTATTTTACCTTTCCAGGCTAGAAGAATTGCATTTAATCTTGGTCTTAGCGGTGCTGCTTTTAAAGAAATGACGAAATTTGTTATGTCTCTTTACACAGCTTTCGATAAGTCTGATTCTTCTTTATTCGAAATTAACCCGGTACTTAAAACAAGTGACGATAAAATTTTAGCAGTAGATGCTAAAGTTACTTTAGATGATAATGCACTTTTCCGTCACAAAGATTACGCAGAAATGCGTGATAAGCGTGAAGAAAACCCAACTGAAGTTGAAGCTAAAGAAGTTGGTCTTAACTATGTAGATCTAGATGGTAACGTAGGATGTATGGTTAACGGTGCAGGTCTTGCAATGGCAACTATGGATCTTATTAAACAAGCGGGAGGTGAACCTGCAAACTTCCTAGATGTTGGAGGTACTGCAGATGCTAAACGTGTAGAAGAAGCTTTTAGATTAATCTTAAAAGATGAAAAAGTAGAAGCTATTCTTGTAAATATTTTTGGAGGTATTGTACGTTGTGACCGTGTGGCACAAGGTATCGTAGATGCTTATAAAAATATGGGTGATGCTATTAAAGTGCCAATTATTGTAAGATTACAGGGTACCAATGCAGATGTTGCTAAAAAATTAATCGACGAAAGTGGATTAGCAGTATCTAGTGCAGTACAATTTAAAGAAGCAGCAGATAAAGTACAGGCTGTACTTTCTTAATCTGTTTTTACATATTATTAGAAAAGCTCGCTATATGCGAGCTTTTTTTATATCAATATTTTAGGGTCTTTTTTATTGAAACGTTAAAAACATCTTAAAAATCAATGAATTGTGTAACAAAAGCTGTTTTACTATCGTCTTTTAAGTGTATTAACTTTTTAAACATTTTTAATCATGAAAAGATTCCAATCTTTATTGCTAGCCTTAGCAATCGCAATTTGCAGTACAGTAGCTGTAAATGCAAACAATCCAGAAACGGCTACTCAGCCAGATCCAAGAATGATGAGTATAGAAATTTCTTCTTTACTAAAACATCATAAACTTAATCTTAAGAAAGATGCCAAAGCTAATGTTCTTCTTGCAATTAATAAGGATAACGAAATCGTTGTCTTATCTGTAGAAGCAGAAAACAAAGTTGTAGAGCGTTTTATCAAGGAAAAATTGAACTACAAGAAAATTAAGTGTCCGGTTAATCCAGATGTAGAAGAATTCAAATTACCAGTTACCCTTAAAGCAAACTAAATCGCCCTTTCCTAAAGATCAATCAATAAACGTAGAAAACTACAAAGGCTGTGAGCACATCAACTCACAGCCTTATTTTTTTATATGCTTTTGCCAAAAATTACATCTCTGGATACCAGTCTAGCAAAATCACTTCAATGCTATCGCTTTTTTCTTCTACAAGAGATTTAAATTTTTCAACATCTGCAAGTCCGTCTTGGCCACGGTAGTGATAAGGATATACTTTTTTAGGAGCAAATGCCAAAACACCTTCAGCAGCCTGATCTACGGGCATAGTATAAGGAAGATTCATACAAACCAATGCAGCATCAATATTTTTAAGATCACGCATTTCTGGAATATCCTCTGTATCTCCAGAAATATATAAGCGTTTACCATCTTTCTCTAAAACATAGCCATTTCCACGGCCTTTTACGTGCATGGCATCTTCAGCTTCTGGTAAATTGTACATAGGGATAACTTCAATAGAAAAGCCATTAATTTCTTTAGTTTCTCCGTTTGCCATCACCAGTAAATTGCTTTGTAAAGACTCTGGTAATTTTTCCTGTACCGCTTTAGGAACAATAATTTTGGTTTCACCAAGTTCCAGACCTTCCAAGGTTTCAGCATTCATGTGATCACCATGAATATCTGTAACCAAAACAAAATCTGGTTTATCCATATTTTCAAATGAACCGGCACCACCAACTGGATCTGTATAAAAAACAGCATCTCCCCAGTTTATTACTGCTGTAGCATGTGAAACAGGTGTAATGTTGATACTGGTTTCTTCAGAGTTTACCATTTCCTCTGTCATACTGGTACTATCTTCAGCAGGAATCATTTCCCCAGGTTCAGCTTCAGACTTGTTATTTTTACAGCCGATTAAAGCTGAAATCGTAGCTAGAGTTAAAATTAGTTTTTTCATTTTGCTTGATTTTGATTGTAGCATAAAATTAAAGAAGACAAATAAAACAATGGCTTGTTTTACAAAGATTTAAGATAAGCCGAGTTTCATTTTTATGTCTCCACGTGCGTAAGGATTATTTTCTTCGATTGGGATTTCTATAAAACCGAATTTTCGATAAATGTGAAGCGCATTTTCCAGTTTTCTACTGCTATAAATAATAAGCGTTTCCCAATCCTGATTTTTGGCAAATTTAATGGTATGCGCCATTAGCTTTTGCCCTATTTGTTTGCCACGGTGCTTGGGCGAAACGGCCATTTTTGTTAGTTCGAATATGTTTTCTTCAATCTTCATTAGGGCTACACAACCAATTATTTCTTCGTTTTCTTTTACAAAGAAAATTTCTCCACCCGGTGTTATAATGTATTTCTCTGGATTCCCTAAAACTTCTTCATCGTGAGGTTCTACCCAAAAGAATTTTTCTAACCATTCGATATTCAAATCTTTAAAGTTCCTACTATATTTTGGTTCAAAACTTATAATTTCCATGCTGCTAATTTTTGGCTAAAGTATCATTTTAACAGCTAATTTAGACACCTTAATCCTAAATAATAAACCTATTATAGCAGTGATATTTTTACTTAAAATTGGCTTTTTAATTATCGAATCTTGATTTCTTTTTTAATCTAAAATTAAAAATACCTACTATTGGGTATTTTTAATCATACTGTAAATCAATATATTAGATGTGATTTAGATAGCGATTAGTGTACCTAATCGAATGTTTGAATTTATTTGTCTTAGCTTTTAGTTTTTCTGCTAGCTCTTCAAAAAATGTAAATTTTATGCGCTTACTCATTAAGCAAATCCAGAATTAGTAAAATAACGTTCACTACTTAGCTTCTTTTTTTGAAGAGCATTGCAGCAGAATAAAACCCAATTTTGGTTAAAAAACTAATCTGTTTTTATTCCATTTTATATGTTCTAAATCCCCGTTCTAACCTTAAAAGCAATTGAATTCTGTAAAATATCCCCTTGCGTGGGTATGTTGCTGCTTTTTGCTTTTGGCTAACATTGTATACACCAACCAAGCTATATCACATGAAGTTTTTTAAGTCTTTAAGCATCTTAAGTATTATTCTTTTTCTAGCCTGCAGTGGTGTATCAGGAGAAGAACGTGTTATCGCTCCGCTTCAATACCAAAAACGATTAAAAAAACAGGATAATGATTCTATTCAGCTCTTCTACAATGGTTCACATCGCGTAAAAAGAGGTCAAAAGGCAATTAAGCGCTCTTAACTTCCCAAAAGTTAAGGATCTTATTTATATTTATATATGTTCTAACTGAATATTAAAAATATGATAAGATTTCAACCAAAATCAGTATATATTTTCATTCTTTTTTTATGCTTTATTAGCTGTAAAGAAGAAACTAAAAACGAAGAAAGAGTAGAAGAGAAAGAAGTCGTAATTCTACCTCCAGAAGATTTATACGGCGGACTTTTTTATGATATTCAGCAAAACGAAAACCTGTTTAGCGACAGTAAAACTTTTGTAGATGCTGTTCCAGAGAAAAATATTGACAGTATAAAAACCGAATATCAGAAAATTAAAACTAAAGGGGACTCAACAATATTGGCCTTTCTAAAGGATAATTTTGAGATTCCCGGAGAAGAAACTTCAAAAGAATATCAAACAGATTCTTCAGATATTGGCACGCACATCAAAAAATTATGGTCGGTTTTAAAACGCCCGGCAGATGAGGAGTTAAGCGGAACTTTAATTCCTTTGCCCAATCCATACATTATTCCCGGTGGCCGTTTTAGAGAGATCTATTATTGGGACAGTTATTTTACGATGTTAGGACTTCAGGTTGATGGAGAAGTGGAAACCATTCAGAATATGGTCGATAATTTTTCCTTTTTAATTAACGAATTTGGATTTATACCTAACGGAAATCGCACCTATTATTTAAGCAGATCACAGCCACCATTTTATGCCTTGATGTTAGATGTTTTAGCTGAAGAAAAAGGAGATAGTATTTATGCTGAATATTTACCAGAATTAGAAAAAGAATATCAATTTTGGATGAAAGGCGCCAAAAATCTTTCTGAAAATGATTCGGTTATAAACCGTGTTGTGCGAATGTCAGACGGAAGCATCCTTAATCGATATTACGATGATAATAATACGCCGAGACCAGAAAGTTATCGTGAAGATATAAAAACTGCGGAAGAAGCTGTCGCCGCGAATGAAGACTTAACCGAAGAAGAAGTATATCGAAATCTAAGAGCTGCAGCCGAATCGGGTTGGGATTTTTCAAGCCGTTGGATTAAGCCAGATGCGAATGGAAACTTCAATTTATCTGCTATTCATACCACTGATATTTTACCGGTAGATCTGAACAGTTTACTATATCACCTGGAAAAAACGATCGCAAAAGCATATTTAATCAGCGAAAATCCAGATAAAGCCAGGGAATACAAAGAACGTGCTGAAGATCGCGCAAGTGCTATAGAAAAATACTTCTGGAATGCTTCAAAAGGTTTTTATATGGATTACGATTTTACGGCTGGTGAACATACTTCAGTAGTTTCTGTAGCCGGAGTTTATCCGTTATTTTTTAAAATCTCTTCAGAAGAAAAAGCAAAAAAGGTTGCTGAAATTATCGAATCTCAGCTTTTAATGAAAGGCGGTGTGGTAAGTACGCCAAATCATAGCGGGCAGCAGTGGGATGCGCCAAATGGCTGGGCACCGTTGCAATGGATGGCATACAAAGGACTTCAGAATTATGAAATTTCAGCATTAGCCAATACCATTAAAGAACGCTGGACAATCTTGAATGAAAAAGTTTATAAGAATACTTATAAAATGACTGAAAAGTATAATGTTGAAGATCTATCCAAAGAAAGTGGTGGTGGCGAATATCCAACGCAAGACGGATTTGGTTGGAGCAATGGTGTTTATAAGAAATTAACGTCTGAATAACATAAATTGGCTTTCAATCTGGCTAACTTTAAAAGAAAAAGTTATGCAGAAGGAAAATCAAAAACTGAGTGGCCAAACATCGATTATTACCGGATCTAGTTCTGGCATTGGTAAAGCTATGGCCATTGCGCTGGCCAAAGAAGGTTCTAATGTGGTGATAAATTATCATTCCAGTAAAGAAGAGGCCGAAGAAGTTGCGCAAAAAATTAGCGAAGAGAAAGGAGCTGGAGAAGCCATAGTGGTAAAAGGAGATATGAGTAAAGAAGACGATGTTCTTAATCTTTTTAAAACCACAATCGACAAGTTTGAAACGCTGGATGTTTGTATCCCCAACGCCGGAATGCAAAAAGATGCTGCTTTTCACGAAATGACTTTGGATGATTGGAATGCGGTGATTAACCTAAATCTTACCGGGCAATTTTTATGCTGCCGTGAAGCTATTAAAGAATTTATGCGCCGTGGTATGCGACCAGAGGTTTCAAAATCTTTGGGAAAAATAATTAATATGAGCTCTGTTCACGATATTATTCCGTGGGCTGGTCATGCAAATTATGCGGCTTCTAAAGGCGGAATTCAACTTTTAATGAAGACGCTTTGCCAGGAATATGCGCATAAAAAAGTGCGGGTAAATAGTATTGCTCCCGGTGCGATAAAAACAGATATCAATAAGGATAATTGGGATACAAAAGAAGGCCGAGAGAAAATGAAAGAAACTATTCCTTATGATAGAATTGGTGAAACCGAAGATATTGCTCGTGTAGCAACCTGGTTGGCTTCAGACGAATCTGAATACATAAACGGAACAACCATTTATGTAGATGGCGGGATGACCTGTTACCCGGGATTTAAAGGAAACGGATAATTTTTTTGCTAAAAATTGTATCTTTTTAAAGCAATTATAGTCTACATTTAAAAGCTTTAGATATGAGTAAATGTGAATGTACACAATGTGAATGTGATAAGTGTAATTGCGTGAACTGCGCTGCAGCAAATTGCCCATGCGATAACTGTAATTGCGATAATTGTTCTTGTTGCGCTTAGAAAAAGATCGTTATGGATACCAGAGAAGTTTGGGATAAATATCAGAAAGAATTTTATTTTTTTATTCTGAAGAGAGTAAAGAATGAAGATGCTGCTATGGATATTTTACAGGCTTCTTTTTTAAAGATCCATAAAAATTTGGATAAACTGAAACATCCGGGAAAACTGAAATCCTGGGCCTTTCAGATTATTCGAAACGAGATAAACGACCATTTTAATGACTCAAAATTTTCAGTCTCCACTCCTGATTTTCAACAATCTGAAGAAGTTTCTCATCCATTTTCAGAAGTTTGCTGTTTCGATAAATTTTTGAATGAATTGCCACAGGAATATCAAGAAGTCATGAAACTGGTATATGTTGATGGAAAACCACAAAAAGAAGCGGCAGAATTAACAGGTATTTCATTAGCGAATACGAAAGCTCGCATACGGCGTTCTAAATCTATTATGAAAAATCGCTTCAAAGAATGTTGCAAATACGAGACAGATGTCAACGGCAAACTAACAGGTCAATCCAAATGCGCGTTGTGTGAATAGTTTATACTTAGTTTTTATCTAAAACGTATCGATCTCCAATTTTATTCGTTAAAATAAGTTCATTGTCCTGCAAAGTAAACCTCCAGTCTCCGTTTAAGATCAAAGACCAGTCAAATTCGGCGGTCCAAATGCATACATTTGAGAAAGAGATTGTATCGTTATTTACAACATAGCTTCCTTCACAAATCGCCGGAAATTTGCAAATTTAGTTGCACCGGTATAAATTCCATCAATAAAACTTAAACTGACTTCCCCGGTACGCTCACCTCTTTCAAAAAATCCTGTATAAGTTCCGTTAATTTCAGAATACGTATCATCATCGCTACAGCTGGTAAGAATGATACAAAGGCCTATTAAAAGTAGTTTTTTCATTTTTTGTATGACAAGAATTAGTTTATCCAAATTAATATCTTCAGGATAAATTCATATTCTTGAAATTGGACACTGATATTATTCATTAAAAAGCTCTTTTAAAACACGATCCATAGAATCTTCATTTTCTTGAGAATATTCGTTCCATAAGCCTGCAATTTCACCTTTTTTATCAACTAGCATAATAAAGGGAATTCCATTATGATAAAAATTCTTTTCAAAAAAGTCATTTTCAATTTTACCATTCATAAATTGTGCTGCAACATTATTGAAGGCCTTTATTTCATATTTTTCAATGGCTGAAAGCCATTGTTTTCTATTAAAATCTAGATAGCTTACAGCGATTATTTCCAAACCTTTATCAGCATATTTTTCTTGAATTTTCTTAAGATGAGGTAAGCTTTTAATACATGGGACACACCAACTAGCCCAATAATCAAAAAGAATAATTTTCTTATGTTTCAATTCAGAATAAACAATCGAATCTCTTTTAAAATCTATCAAATTGAAATCTGGTATTTTAATGCCTATTTGGGTGTTATGCCTTTTATTTAGTGATTCTTTAAGCCATTTACCGTTATGGCACTCCTTTATCCTTTGTGTGAAGTTATTATATAATATTTGCGTAGAGTCCAAAGAAATTTTACTTGAAATGATATACGAATAATATGCAGATACATAGGAATCGGGATGGTTAAAAACATACTCAATTAATTTCGTATTTAAAGTATCGTCTTCCCTAAGAGCCCTTACTTTATTGTATTCTTTGTTTGATTTCGAATTTTTTAAAACTGATTTTTCTAGATTTTCAGAATCTAATTTTAGTTTTAAATTACCAGATTCTAAAAATATTGGAAAATATTTCTCATCTCCAATTAGTTTTATTTCAGCATACATTGGATGAAAAACTTCACCTTTAAAACGAAATTTTCCATTAACAATTTTTACTGTATCTTGAGTATTGTTAGTATGTAGTATTACATTCTTAAATTTTGTTTCATTAATCTCTCCGTCAATAACAAAATCATTCATCTCTTTCTTTTTTACACAGCTTATTACAAGACTAGCTGTTAGGAGAATAAAAATGGAATATCTTAATTTTGATTTATTATTTATAACAGATGAAATGATTAAGTTTTTGATAGAAGAATACATTTTAGATTGATGAATTTTATGATTGATGTGATTAAGTCTATTTAGAAGAAAAAAGATATTCTTTTCCTATTATAATTAAAAGAAAACTACTAGATAAAAAGTAGATTTTTGCTACATTTTTAATTCTATGATTTTTTCTTCGGAAATAAAATCTGAAACCAAATAGCTTAGTGCTTTACCAACCTGTCCTGAATTTTCTACGGAAGGAGCCGCTTCGCATAAATGCAGGTATTTACAATTGCTGAAATTGTAGGTTTTAAGGAAACTTCTTATTTCTTCAAGCTGAATGCCAGATGGCGTTTGCGCACTGCTGGGAAAATCTTTAATGCTGTCGCAATCAATTTCGAGTCCGAATGCCTCTTTAGCCACAAAATCTGCAGCCGATTTTAGCGATTTTTGAAAGAAATTTGAATCTTTCCACATTAAATATTCAAAAAGCTGAAATTCGATATTTTCGTCTTCCTTTATTTGATCAAAAATATATTGTGGTGTATAATTTTGATGCAATCCAAAAATGAAATAGCGATGTAGAAAACCTTCAGATTTCGCAAAACTGAAGCCGTTTCCGCTGTGGCGATGTTCCAGCTGTCGTAAATCGGTATGCGCATCGATATTCAGTACATTTATGGCCGATTTTAGTGCTTTTGCGCTTCCTTTTATATTTCCGTAGGCGTTATTATGGCCGCCACCAATAATAATTGGTGTTTTTTCGGCAGCAAGGATAGCTTCAACAACTGGCGATAATCGTTGATCTATTTCTTCGACTAATTCTCCTAATTTTGTATAAAAATCTGGGCTGTTTTTATCGAATTTCGATGCACTGTCCATCAAATCTTTTACAGCTAATTCCCCTAAAATTGCAATATTGGAAGGATAAGTGTATTCATTTACCTGAATATTTAAAAACGAATTTAGAAAAGCATCCCAGGCTTTTGCGGCTCCGGGTTTGCCGTAATTTGCGCGAATGCCAATATCTTCAGGAATTCCCAGGAGGATATACTTTTGTTTCAGATTCGATAATTCCGCAGTACTTTTTACAAAACCAATTTTCTCGCCAAATTTGGTTTCGCCTTCACGAGTAGCAATTTTATACTGAATATCTTCAAAATTATAAAACTGAATATGTTGCATTAGTCGAGTGCTTTTCCGTTTACAAAAACTGTATCGATATTGTTGCTTCCAAAGGCATAAGGAAGAAAGGTATAAGACGGGATTTCTTTGGTCATAATTAAATTCGCCTTTTTTCCTTTGGTGATGCTTCCAACCTGATCACTCAATTCCATCGCATAAGCACCGTTGATGGTGGCTGCGTTTATGGCTTCTTCCGGAGTCATTTTCATTTTAATACAAGCCAGGGAAAGCACAAGATTCATATTCCCGCTAGGCGTACTGCCGGGATTAAAATCTGTTGCAAGCGCAATGGGTAATTCAGCATCTAAAATTTTACGTGCCGGCGTATACGGAATCCCCAAAAACAAAGAGCAGGAGGGAAGTGCAACCGGCATGGTTTCAGTATTTTTTAAGGCTTCGATATCCTCATCTGTCATCATTTCTAAATGATCTACACTTAGCGCTTTATGATCTACACCGGCTTTAATTCCGCCAATCGAATTAAACTGGTTTACGTGAATTTTAGGTTTCATACCATATTTTTTCGCTGCGCTTAAAAGCTGATGCGTATCCTTGACAGAAAAATATCCTTTCTCGCAAAAAATATCGATGTATTCCGCTAATTTTTGCCCGGCCACTTTTGGTAAGATCTCATTGATCACCAAATCCATATATTTTGGTGGTTCGCTTTTGTATTCCTTCGGAATCGCATGCGCTCCCAGAAAAGTAGATTTTATAGGGATGTCATAATTTTCCTGAAGCTTATTAATTACCCGAAGCATTTTTAATTCGCCTTTTTCGGTAAGTCCGTATCCAGATTTAATTTCTACCGCTCCCGTTCCCAGTTTCATTACTTCCTCTAAACGTGCAGCCGATTGTTGGTAAACTTCATCCTCTGGAGTTTCCTGTAAAGTTTTTGCACTATTTAATATTCCGCCACCACGATTTGCAATTTCTTCGTATGGTAAGCCATTTATACGATCTGCAAATTCTTGTTCGCGGTTACCGGCATAAACAATATGCGTATGAGAATCGCACCATGACGGCAACATTATTTTTCCGGTAGCATCAATAATTTCTTCAGCATCAATATCAGGAAGATTTTCCATCGCTCCAAAATCTAAAATCCTGTCATTTTCGATAAGTAGCCAGGCATTTTTAATAGAAGGCAATTCCTTCATTTGCTGGCCAGAAACTTTTTTGATTTCAGGATCACGAATTTGTAAGAGTTCTTTGATGTTTTTGAAAAGCGTTTTCATGGTAATAATAAATGGTGGTTTGAAGCGAAGATAAAAAGGTTGTAAGGAAATAAAATTATAGCACGAAAGCCGCTAAAATCTTCTGTACTTCATAAATATCTACACTGGTATTAAACTTTTTGCAGATTGATGGATGTTGCTCTCCAGAGATCCAGATCTTTAGTTCGGCATCCAGATCAAAACTACCGGCGGTTTCAACACTAAAGCGGGAAATACTTTTGTAGGTAACCGAGAAATATTCAGTTTTCTTACCTGTTAAACCCTGAATGTCTACCAGAATTAGTCTTTTATTAGTGAAAATAAAAGTATCCCGAACAAGTTTGAATCCAGCTTCAATGGTTTCTGAAGGGATTAGTAGTTTGTGATATTTCTCTTCTAATTTTTCTTTGCTTATGGCTCCCGCATTACCTAATAATGATGAAAATATGCTCATGATTTATTTGAATTTAATGAATAAAAAAACTGCCAATAAGTTACAAATCCGAAGATCACAACTTAAAGGCAGTTTTATAAATCTTTGTTATATTTTATCGAATCTTAATTCGATACCCAAACACAAATTAGTTTTTAAGCGATTGCATATCGATTACAAAACGGTATTTTACATCGTTACTGGTTACACGATCGTAAGCCTCGTTGATGTTTTGCATATCGATCATTTCGATATCTGAAACTATATCGTGCTCACCACAGAAATCTAACATTTCCTGCGTTTCTTTAATTCCACCAATTAAAGAACCGGCAACACTTTTTCTTCCCATAATCAATCCGCCACCATGGAATTCTAATGGTTCTATAGCACCAACTAACACCATTGTTGCATCTCTTTTTAATAACCCGATATATGGATTAATGTCGTGCTTAACAGGAACTGTATTTAGTAAAAAATCAAAACTTCCTGCATGTTCAGCCATTTGTTCTTCATCTTTAGAGATCAAAACCTCGTCTGCGCCTAATCTTTTAGCATCCTCACTTTTACCAGGAGAAGTAGTGATCATAACCACTTTTGCACCTAAAGCATGCGCAAATTTAATTCCCATATGCCCAAGACCGCCAAGACCAATTACACCTACTTTGTCGCCTTCTTTTACATTCCAGTTTCTTAGAGGAGACCAGGTTGTAATCCCAGCACAAAGAAGCGGAGCTACACCTTTAGTATCTAAATTTTCAGGAACGTTTAAAACAAATTTTTGGTCAACAACAATTTTTTCAGAATATCCACCAAAAGTGTGGCCACCAAGATGTTCGTCCTTACCATTGTAAGTTCCAACCATTCCGTTTTCACAGTATTGCTCTAAACCATCTTTACAAGACTGGCAATGCTGGCAGGAATCTACCATACATCCAACCCCTACAAGTTGTCCTTCTTTAAATTTTGAAACATTTTCTCCAACGCTAATTACTCGTCCAATAATTTCATGACCTGGTACAACTGGATATTTAGAACCACCCCAATCATTTCTAACGGTATGAATGTCACTATGGCAAACACCGCAATATAAAATATCGATTTCAACATCGTCTGCAAGAGCTTCACGACGATTTATTTGCAGTTGTTCTAGATCTGCTGTATTTGTTTTTGCACCAAATGCTTTAACTTCTGTACTATTCATATTTTCACTTTTCTGCCAAATTAACTGAATTGTTGTGCAAGTAAATCGTGCACGTTGCATTTAACTCATTTTTAACTGAACTTCTTAACCTGGGTCAATTTTTTTTGGCACCGCCAAAGGGAATAATACCCTGAGGCTTGCCTTGAAATTAAAAAATTTTTTCCAACTAATACCTCGTGAGCTTGCCCCCGAGATAGTTTGCGTTTAGAAAATCTCTTTAAGGTATTTCATGTCAGATTTCGCGGTATCGATAACTTCAGCTGTTTTTCCATTAAGCATCATTTTACCCATTGTTTTTGCAAAACCCTTAATTTGTTCGAAATTGATTTCTGGTGGCATCGCAAGAGCATCTGGATCTGTAAAGATGTTTACCACAGCCGGCCCATCATGAGCAAAGGCTTCAGATAGTGCCTTTTTTACATCTTTGGGATCTTCAACTACCCAGCTATGGATATTCATAGCTTTAGCCACTAGAGCAAAATCTGGATTTACCATATCGGTTTGCCATTCTGGGTAACCTTCAACCTGCATTTCTAATTTAACCATTCCTAAAGAAGCATTATTAAAAATGATAATTTTAGCCGGAATGTTATATTGGCTAATCGTCATTAAATCTCCCAAAAGCATGGAAATTCCGCCGTCACCACAAAGTGCGATCACCTGGCGATCTGGATGTCCTAAACCTGCACCAATGGCCATAGGCATTGCGTTAGCCATCGATCCATGATTAAACGAACCGGTTAAATAGCGGTTTTTCTTTCCTTTTAGATAACGAGCCGCCCAAACTGCGCTCATCCCTGTATCTACAGTAAAAATCGCATCGTTTGTAGCAATTTCATCGATTATCGCAGCCACATATTCAGGATGAATTTTTTTATCTTCTCCTTTAGCTAAAACATAGCTGCAATATTTTTCTTCAACTTCCTGATGAATTTTCCTCATCTCTTCTAAAAACTTGGTTTCAATTTTAGTTTCTATGAGCGGAAGAAGAGCTTCTAAGGTATCTTTTATCTTACCGTGATAGCCAAAATTCACTTTGGCACGACGCCCTATTCGTTCTGGCTTTTCATCGATCTGGATAATGGTATTTTTTTCAGGAAGGAAATTAGTATAAGGGAAATCGGTACCTAAAAGCACTAAAGCATCAGCTTCATGCATTGCTTTAAACCCAGACTTTGTTCCTAACAATCCATTTAATCCAACCGCATAGGGATTATTTTCTTTATCAAAATATATTTTTCCGCGGAAGCTAAAACCTATAGGTGCATTTAATTTTTTAGCAAGCTGCATTACTTCATCCTGAGCATCCTTACAGCCATGCCCACAGTAAAGCATTACTTTTTTATTCTCGTTAATTACTTTAGCGAGTGTTTTTAATTCTGAATCCCCCGGTTGTAGTTTAGAGCTGGTAAAATAGTTTTGTTCTGAAGTGGTAATGTGAGTAGCATCTGCTGAAGCCACATCACCAGGTAAGCCTACAACACCCACACCTTTTTGATGGATAGCATGCTGAATCGCACTTTGGAATCCATGTGCTGCCTGAGCCGGAGTGTTTGCCATAAAGCAATATTTACTACAGTCGTCAAATAACTTTGTCACATTGGTTTCCTGAAAATTTTCAGTACCTAGTTTTGTGGTTTCTACCGTCGATGCAATTGCGATCACAGGATTTCCAGATCGGTTGGCATCATAAAGTCCGTTTACCAAATGAACATGTCCCGGGCCACTACTTCCCATGCAACAACCTATTCCGTCTAACTCGGCATCCATCGAAGCTGCGTAAGCACCAGCTTCTTCATGCCGTACATGAATCCATTGCAATCTCCCGTCACGGCGCACAGCATCGTTAACAGGGTTAAGACTATCGCCTGTCACGGCGTAAACACGTTTAACACCGGCTTCAACAAGCATTTTTACCAAAAGGTCTGCAACTGTTCTTCCCATAATTTTTCTTTTTCTTTAAGCGTCTTAAAGGTACTGCTATTGCACAGTTATAGTTGTTAAACAGGTGGTAAAGCGAAGAATAGAAATCCTAATAAACTTATAAAATTTGGAGAGTTTTTAAGGCTTAATCGATATCGCTAAGAGGTTTGGGTATTGAGTGGAGATAGAAAGCCGTTTAATCTATAGTAATTACAAGCATAACTTCTTAAATTAGTCGCCATAATAGGACAGAAGTTTATGGAAAAAGAATATAAAGGCATTAATACCATTTGTACGCATGCCGGCGAATTAGAAGATACACAATTTAAAGGAGCAGTTTCGCCACTTTATATGGCAACATCGTATGCTTTTGAAGATGTTGAGGTAAAACGATATCCGCGATATTTTAATACCCCAAATCAGGTTGCTTTAGCTAAAAAGATGGCAGCTTTAGAACATGGAGAGGCTGCACTGATTTTTGGCAGCGGAATGGCAGCAGTGAGTACCGCTTTGCTTTCTCATGTTCAAACGGGAGATCACGTGGTACTTCAAAATACATTGTACGGTGGAACCAGTAATTTAATTACTGAAGAATTCGATAAGTTTAAGATCGAGTACAGTTTTACAAAAGATGCCAGTCCCGCTGCGTTTGAATCCGAGATTAGAGAAAATACGAAGGTAATTTATATCGAAACTCCTTCGAATCCCTTGCTTACCATTACCGATGTTAAAGCTGTGGCCAATTTAGCGAAAAACAAAGGTTTGGTAAGTATGATCGATAATACATTTGCTTCACCGGTAAATCAAAATCCAATAGATTTAGGGGTCGATATTGTGATCCATTCAGCAACAAAATATATGGGTGGGCATAGTGATATTCTTGCGGGAGTAGTAATTGCTTCAGAAGAAAAGATCGAAACTGTTTTTCAAATGGCTAAGAATCTTGGCGGTAATTTAAGTGACTATACGGTTTGGCTTTTGGAGAGAAGTTTAAAAACGATGGGACTTCGTGTTAAAGCTCAAAATGAAAACGCACAGGTTCTTGCTGAATATTTATATGAAAACGATCTGGTTGCTAAGGTGTATTATCCGGGCTTAAAATCTCATCCAGATCACGAATTGGCGAAATCGCAGATGAAAGGTTTTGGAGGGATGCTTTCTTTTGAACTTATTGAAAGTTTGGATGCTGAAGTATTTCAGAAAAAATTAAAATTGATAAAATCTTCGATGAGCTTAGCGGGAGTAGAAAGTACCATTTTATCGCCTTCAAAAACCTCACACGGTTTATTAACTCCTGAGGAAAGAGCAAAACAGGGAATTAAAGACGGATTGTTAAGATTCTCTGTAGGTATAGAAGAATCAGAAGATTTAATAGCAGATATCGAGCAGGCATTAAAAGCGATTAGCTAAAAATAAAAAGGGAAACCTTATTGCAATAATTGAAATAGAAAAATGATAAAGTTAGATATTTTGGCCGTTGGGGCACATCCAGATGATGTAGAGCTTAGTTGCTCGGCTACTTTGGCCAAGGAAATAGACAGAGGTAAAAAGGTAGGAATTCTAGATTTAACAAGAGGAGAATTAGGAACCAGGGGAACTGCAGAAATTAGAGATCAGGAAGCTTTAGATGCAGCAAAAATACTGGGAGTACATGCACGTGAAAATCTAAGTTTTGCAGATGGATTTTTTATTAATGATAAAGCACATCAGCTAGAGATCATAAAAATTATAAGAAAGTATAAACCAGAGATTGTTTTTTGTAATGCCATAGACGATCGTCATATTGATCATGGTCGTGGATCTAAATTGGTAAGCGATGCTTGCTTTTTAAGTGGCCTGCGTCGTATTGAAACCAGTTTAAATGGAGAGACGCAGGAAGCCTGGAGGCCTAAGCAGGTATTTCATTATATCCAGTGGAAAAATATCGAGCCAGATGTAGTAGTAGATGTTACTGGTTATATGGAAAAGAAGATGGAATCTGTAAAAGCTTATCGAAGTCAGTTTTACGATCCTAATAGCGACGAGCCTAATACACCTATATCCAGTAACAACTTTTTTGATAGTGTAATCTATAGAGCACGTGATTTAGGCCGAATTATCAATACTGAATATGCTGAAGGTTATACCGTAGAACGCTATGTAGCAGTAGATTCGATATTTGATTTAATTTAAATGAAAATTTTTCTTTGCGGAATTGTTTAAATAGTTTACATTTGCAACCGCAATTTGAAATGGTGGATGTAGCTCAGCTGGTTAGAGCGCTGGATTGTGGTTCCAGAGGTCGCCGGTTCGAACCCGGTCTTCCACCCTTATTTGTGAAACCCTGCTTTTTTAAGCAGGGTTTTTTATTTTTATGCAATTTTCACTAAATTTTAGCAAATCGAATTTTTTAGTGAATGTTAATATTTTTTACATTTAGCTTTTCTAACTAAACCTGAATGATAACAAGAAATAAGATTAGGCGTATTGAAGCTTTTCTTGATGCTCACGAAAAAGTTGAAGCAAAGCTTGAATTTTCTTTTCCCTTGCCTAAATTTGAAAGTCTTGTAATAATTTTAAATAGTTATGCCGAGTTAGAATTGTTCTCTGGTTACTTTGAAGATTTTGAAATGCCTACAGAAGAAGAATACGAAGAGATGTGCAACTCTAACAATTACTCAGTTTCTGCATATCCTAAATTCAATCTTTACGCACTTTAACCTTGCTAAAAGGGGGAAAACACCCTTTTATGAAAGTTTACGGTTTCGAATATAATATTATACAAATTTAGTGGTTATCAATATAACTTTTAATGGTATGCGGAGCTACCGCACTTCATTTAAAAAGTTGTTTATAGCCACAAGAAGGATGATGTTTTCGCATCATCCTTCTTACTTTATGTAAAGTCGATATTCTATAGTTTTAAACATATTTTTTAAGCAACCTTTTTGTGTTTTTAGCATCTTGTTATAAACCAATATGCTATGAAGAAATATTTACTTTTAATTTTAGTGTGTCTAATTGCTTTTGTTGCTTGCGATAACGAAGAAGAGGAATTAGAGAGTTTACCCTTGGTGGCGATAACTAACGATGCCATTATTGGCAAGTGGAAGCATATAGAATCAAAAATAAATACAGGAGGTTCTGAAGCTGAATGGAGACCTCAAACAGAGGATCGAATAATCGAGTTTTTTGATGATGGAACATTTAAGCAGCACTATAACAATTGTGATACGGGTACTTATCAAATATTGCTACATCCTTATAATGATGATATAAAAATGATCGAACTCAGTTACGATTGTGAAGTAGATCAAAGTATATATCCAGAGAATAAATCGTACTGGGGAATAGAACTTTTAAATGATAATCATTTGATCTATTTTCCTACTTATAAAGGTCCTATTTGTATAGAAGGGTGTTCTTATAAATTTAGGAAATTATAATTCTTAGCTGTTTCTGGTCTTCCTAAAGTGAATATCGTATTTTGGTCTTTTAAAAAAATACAATGAATTCCAGAGAAGATCAGCTAAAAGCCTTTGATAGACTACTTACAATAATGGACGAACTTAGGGAGCAATGTCCCTGGGATCGTAAACAAACCATGGAAAGTTTGCGGCATCTTACGATAGAAGAAACTTACGAACTTGGTGATGCCATTTTAGATAAGGATATTGATGAGGTAAGAAAAGAACTGGGAGATCTCCTGTTGCACCTTGTTTTTTACGCAAAGATAGGTAGCGAAACAAATGATTTTGATATTGCTGATGTGGCTAACGGAATTTGTGAAAAATTAATTTCCAGACATCCTCATATTTATGGTGATGTTAAGGTTGAAAATGAAGAGGATGTAAAAAAGAACTGGGAGAACTTAAAGTTAAAAGAAGGAAAGAAAAGTGTCTTGGAAGGCGTTCCAAGATCGTTGCCAGCATTGGTTAAAGCGAGTAGGATTCAGGATAAGGTTGCCGGAGTTGGATTCGACTGGGAAGAGCCTAAGCAGGTATTCGAAAAGTTGCAGGAGGAGTTAGGTGAGTTGCAGGAAGAGATCGATAAGGCGGATAAAGATAAAATGGAAGCCGAATTTGGTGATGTTATGTTCTCGATGATCAATTATGCCCGCTTCCTAAAAATTAATCCTGAAAACGCTTTAGAACGCACCAATAAGAAATTTATAAGTCGTTTTAAATATCTTGAAGAAAAAGCTGCTGAAAACAATAAAGCCCTAAAAGATATGAGCCTTACTGAAATGGATGTGTATTGGAACGAAGCGAAGAATTTATAGATTAGAATAGTCTTTAAATAAAAAAACCGTCGATTATTAATCGACGGTTTTTTTATGCTGTACTTTTAATAAAATCTAGTAAAGTGATTTTACTTTTTTCAGTTTTTCTCGCCAAACTTTAAGCTGAGCTTTATGATCGTCTATATTTTTGTGTACTTCCTGTACCAAAGGATTGTCGTCATCTACGTTAGAGAAGAACTGTAAATTGTTCTCTAATTGTCTAATTTCAGCCTGTGTTTCTTCAATTTTCTTAGAAAGGAAAAAGTGTTCATTTCTAATTTTATTGTCATCATCGGCGTCATTAAGTGCCTGGATTTTATTTTCATATTTCAGCATTTCTGCTTTTGTACGATTTACATCCAGTTTTTTGAATAACTGATCCAGAACTTTGTTAAACTTTCCTTCAATAAAACGCTTGTTAAACGGAACTCTACCAATAGTTTTCCAATCAGCAATAAAAGATTTAATGGTTTTAAGGTCCTCTTCTTTATTTCCTGAATGCTCGAAAGAACGAATTTTATCAAGAAGATCTTTTTTCTTTCCAAAAGCGTCCATTTCTTCTTTATTCTCTTCACTGCGGTTCTCATGCAGGCGATCAAAATAATAGTTACAGGCGGCTTTAAATTGCTTCCAAACCTTATCACTATCTTTTCTAGGTACATGACCTATTTTCTTCCAATCCAGCTGAATCTTTTTCATAAGAGGGGTGATGGTTTTAAAATCATCACTATCCTTATTGTCTTCAGCAATTTGGATTAGTTCTTTTTTCTTTTCAAGATTATCGTATTGCTGTTTTTTAAGATTCTTATAAAATGCATTTTTCTTGCGGTTAAAACGTCTTACTGTTTCTTTAAAATCTGCCCAGGTTTCTTCGTTCTTACTTCTTGGTACTTTCCCGGCTTTAAAGAACTCTTCACGCAAGGCTTCGATCTCTTTAATTTTTTGTTGCCATTTGTTGTGGCTGCTGAAGTCCTGATCTGCAATTTCTCGAATCTTTTCGATAATTTGCTGTTTCTTCTCCCAGTTTTTCTCGAATTCCTTATCCAGATTTTCGAAATAATCCTGGCGACGATCGTGAATTACCTTAGTGGCGTTACTAAAACGCTCCCAAATTTCTTCACGATATTCTTTAGCTACAGGGCCTAATTCTTCTTTCCACATTTTATGAAGCATTTGTAGCTCCCTAAATGCACGATTTACATCCTGCTCTTGCGCTAATTCTTCAGCACGGTCTATTACCTTAAGTTTTTGATCTAAATTGTGCTTAAAGTCCATATCCCTAAACTCACGATTTAGGTGTAGAAAATCATAGAAATTCTCTACATGGTGATGATAGGTATTCCAAACATTGTTATACTTATCACGAGGGATTGGGCCGGCAGTACGCCATTTGTCCTGAATTTCTTTAAAGTGGTTATAAGTGGTGTTAATGTTTTCTTCAACATCAAGTAAACCTTTTAATTCTTCAATGATCTCCAGGCGTTTGCTAAGATTAGCGTTTAAATCCTGCTTTAATTGCTGGTAGTATTTGTTTCTTTTTTCGCGATAATCAAAATACAACGAATTGAAACGGTTTTTTAGCGGAGTAGAGTAGTGGAAGTCGATAATATTACCACCTTCGGCAAGAAAATCTTCTTTCTTTTCCTCTAATTCTTCGTCGAATTTCGCATTAAATTCGGTCCTAATTTCAATAACGTGTTCTTTAATTGCCTGTACTTTTTCATTCTTCAGCAATCGCTCTAACTCATCTGTTAGTTGCTCTTTGCTCATCGAATGGTAATCTTTTTTAGGAATGGTGTGGCGCTCTGTAGCGCTTTCATCTTCACTATCCTCGGCAAGAGAATCGTCTACTCCTTTTTTATGCTCTTCGATAATGGCATCTTCATGATCCTCATCATCATCTTCGTTGGTATCTTCAGCGTTTGCTTTTTTCTGGTCTTCAGTTTCCTGAACGAAAGTAGATTCGGCTACCATAGCTTCTTCAAGCTCGTTGGTCGTAGCTTCTGGATTCTCAACCTCTTCCGAAAAAGATTCTGCTACCTTCTTTTCCTCTGTTGTACTTTCTGTAGACGTCTCCGTATTCTGAGTGGCTTCAGAAGTTTCAGGAGTATCTTTTTTAGAAAGTTCTTCTTTCTTGTTTTCGTTATCTGATTGAGACATATCTTTCAATGTTAAAGTTCTGCATGGTTATTAAAGCTGAAAGATAACAACTACACGAAAATTGGGCAAGCAAACCCAATTTTTTATGACAAGATAAGAACGAAAAACATCAAATCTTTAAGAATTCCATATCAACCATGCTGCTTCCGCCTGTAATTGGAGCATTTTATTGCCATTTATAGCAGTAGCCCCCCCTTTCTTACTGTTACTCATAAATTTTGTTTCAGATGGGTTATAAATTAAATCGAAAACAAGATGATTTTTTGTAATAAACTGGTAAGGGATATCTGGACAGTTTTCGATATCGGGAAATGTACCCAAAGGCGTAGTGTTTATTATTAAAGAATATTTCTGAATAATTTCTTCGTTTAAATCTGAATAGGAAAACTGATCTTCTAAAGGTGATCTGGATACGAATTTGTATGAAATACCAAGTGTTTTTAAGGCATAAGCCACCGCTTTAGATGCACCGCCGGTACCCAAAATAAGAGCATGCGTGTGCTGAGGTCTAAGATGAGGTTTTAAAGAGTCTCTAAAACCTATAAAATCGGTATTATGGCCAATAAGTTTACCGCCATTTTCAAACTTAATAACATTTACCGCTTCAATTGCTTTAGCATCTTCAGAAAGATCTTCTAAAAACTTCATCACTTCCAGTTTATAAGGAATGGTAACGTTCATTCCTGAAAGTGTAGGGTTTTTAGTGATAATTAATGGAAAATCGGTAATTTCAGGAATATCAAAATTGACATATTCAGCATTAATTTTTTCTTTTTCAAATTTCTCGTTGAAGTATTTTCTTGAAAATGAATAGGAGATGTTTTTTCCTAAAAGTCCGAATTTTTTCATTTTTTGGTCTCTTTTGAGTGTTTATTACATGATTTTTTCTTCGAAATCACTCATTTTTAGCTAGGATTATTATATCCCAGCTCTTTTTTTTGTCTTTTTGGCGTGTTCTCTTTTCTCGTAAAAAGCGAGGCCAAGAACAATAAAAATACCTACCAAAATAAAGAATATCGCCAAATAGGTTTCGCTATTTGTGAAATCTGGAAAAAATCTATTGTAATTATCTATAATCTTATCTCCGTGGCTATCAAGTAAAAAATTACCGGCATCATTTGTTTTATAAGTTTTGGTTTTCCAGGGCCAAACAACCCCCAGGGACCCTGTTATAAAACCAATAATAGTAGCAAAAGTATCTTTTTTGTAGTTTTTAAGTACAAATCCCAGTAAATGAGAAAGCGAAACCAAACCTGCCAGTGATCCTAAGGCAAAAATGATCATTACCTGTAGTAAATGCATCCTGGCCTGGTTAGAAGTAAAGCTGAAGTCTAAACTTAAAATATCGGCCATGGTATCGTACAATGCGTTAACCGAATCGACCAGTAATAACACATAATTTCCCAATAAAATAAGAATAAAAGAACCGCTAAGTCCAGGAAGCGTCATGCCAGAAACGCCAATCATTCCGCAGAAAAAAACAAACCATAAATTATCATTTTCGCGTGCAGGTTCTAGCATACTAATGGCTACACCAAAAATAATTCCTAACGTAACAAATAAAATACTTCGCCGGCTCCATTCGTCAAAATCTTTACTAATGTAATAGATAGATCCTACGATCATTCCAAAAAAAGCAGACCAAACATAAAGCTCGTAATGAACAATAAGATAATCTAGTAACTTGGAAACACTAAAGTAACTAATAAGCATTCCCAGGATTAAAAGTCCTAAGAATTTACCGTTTACGTAATGATAAAGGCTACGGAATCTTCCCGCTATTAAAAGCTTACCTGCTTTAAGGTTTATTTTTTGAAGGGAATAGATAAATTCTTCGTAAAAACCGGCCACAAAGGCCACAACACCACCAGAAACCCCAGGAACTTTATTGGCAGCTCCCATGGCTAATCCTTTTAGGATAAGGAAAAGTTTATCTGTTAGTGTTCTAGTTTGTTGCATTAGATTCTTCAGGTTGGTTGCTTGCCAAACTTTCCAGAAGAAAAATGAGTCCGAATCCTGCTAACATCAGCACAACAGAAAACAATAATTGAGAATCACCCTCAAAATTCCACGGTAAAACAGAAGTTTCGTTGATTACGATTTCTTTATCATCAAATTTAGCTACTTCCAGTACTTTTTTCCAGGGCCAGATTTTATTTAGAGAACCAGCAATAAAACCGGTTAAAACAGCTAAAGTAATGCTGGTGTAATGGGTAAAAAGCCATTTTAGGATTTTAGAAAAGCTAAGTAACCCAAAAACAGCACCTAATCCAACAATTGCTATAATCTTAAAGTCAAAATTATGGGCAGCTTCTGTTACCGGGCGATAAGCACCTAAAAGTACCAAAATAAATGCACCTGAAATTCCTGGTAAAATCATTGCACAAACTGCAACCGCACCTGCGATAAACATAAATAGCATGCTATCTGAGCTTCCCATGGGAGGCAGTGAGGTAATGTAAAGTGCAACGGCAGCGCCAATGATTAATCCTAAAACGATTTTAAAATTCCAGTTAGGAATTTGCCTGGCCACATACCAGATACTGGCTAAAACCAAACCAAAGAAAAACGACCAGATTAATACTGGATGATTTACCAGTAAATAATTTGCCAGTCGCATTAAAGTAAATATGCTAATAAGAATGCCTAAGAAAAGAGAGACAATAAAGCCGCCATTAAGCTGAAGCCACATTGCTTTAAAACCTTCATTTTTCCAGGTTTTTAAAAGAGACAGATCTACACCACTTATGGTGGAGATCAATTCTTCATAAATTCCTGAAATAAAAGCGATAGTTCCTCCCGATACACCGGGTACAACATCTGCGGCTCCCATAGCCATACCTTTTAACGTAATGCTAAGGTATTCTCGTAAGCTTCTTTGCATATCCTAAAAATTAGATTCGCCCAAAGTTAGGAAATTACTACGAAGCCTTTTGGTAAGAATCTATTAATTGTTTAACACTTTTTCTTTTAAAAATTTCGGGAAAAAGTTCTTCGATAATGATATAATATTCAGCATCAGCTTTTAAACCTTTTTCAAGGTGTTTATAGGCAAGATCTGGACTATTCAACATAAAATATAAACCACTTAAACGATATTCGATTTCAGCGATACCAGGATAAAATTCGTTAGCCTGCAATAAATTTTGTACTGCGGTTTCCCATTCAGCAAGATTTATTAAAATATCGCAACGTCTAATCCAGGTTTCTAATTCGTAATTTCCAAGATCTAAGGTTTTACGATAACCACGCTCAGCTTCTCGGTTTAAATTTAAGCGATTGTTGATTTTTGCATAACGTTTCCAGTAAAGCACATTTTCTTCGTCTATATTAATTGCTTTATTGATATAGTACAGTGCTTTTTTGAAGTTTTTCTTTTTGATATAAAAATCGGTAATCGCAATCCAGCCTTTGTCTAAAAGAGGATCTTCATGAACTGTTTTTTCAAAATTAGATAAAGCTAGTTTATCATTACCCAACTTTTCGAAACATTTCCCAATTCTTAAATATGCAAAAGAAGTTGGATCGTCCAATTCTAAAGTAACATTATAGTTTTCGATAGCTTCAACATAACGTTCCAGTTTTTCCAGTACTTTTCCTTTTTCAAGATAAGCACCAATAAAATACTCATCACTTATAATGGCAAAATCGAAAGCTGTAAGTGCTTTTTTATAGTCTTTTAGATCAAAATATTGTTTACCTACCTGATGCCATGCAACTTCACAATATGGATTTTTATCCAAATACATGTTTAAATATTCGATAGCTTCTTCTTTTTCACCAAGAAAATCGAAGCAATACATCACATTGTAAAGGGCAGAGTAATCTTCTTCATCGGCTTCAAGACAATTCATAAAATTGATCTTGGCATTCTCGAAATCTTCAAGAAAAAGATATTCCATCCCAATCATCGAGTAGATTTCTGCAGCTTCATCTGTCACATCTAAAGCCAGTTCTAAAACATTAATAGCCTTATGATGCTCGTCACGTTTTGAGAAGATTTGTGCCTTCTGAATATAAACTTCTTCGTTATTGGCTTCTAGATCCTGTACTTCGGCTAACAAACCATCAGCTAGATCTAATTTATCTTCAAAAACAAGAATTTCAACTTTAAGAAGTTTAAGGTTGATTGATGATGGGTGCTGAGAAAGGCCTAATTTTACAGCCTTCTTAGCTAGATTTATCTTTCCTATTTCTAGATAATGATGAATAATATTTTCGAATTCATTCGAATCAAAGAACAATACATCATTGGTCTTTAACATAGATTCGAAACGGGAAAGTGAGAAATTGTTATCTTCGTTATGACTTAACTGCATAAGCAAGTTGTTACTGGATTTCTACATTACTAAAGTTAAAAAAGGATTTAACCAAGTATCATAGACGCTTTAATTGTTGTTAACAAAGTAATCAACAACCTAAGCTTTATTTTTTATTTTGTTTAGAACGTCAATTATAATGCCACATCCTTCTTCTATTTCTTCCATAGAAATTGTGAGTGGCGGGGTAATTCTTACGGCTCTTTTTTCGAATAAAAGCCAGAATAAAATTAGTCCTTTTTCTTTACAATCTAAGATCACGTTGTTGGCGATTTCTTCAGAATTCACAATGGCTGCAAGCATTAAGCCTTTTCCTCTTACTTCTGAAATTAATGGGTGAACCAGCAATTCTCTGAAGCGTTTTTCTTTTTCTAGAGTGGCTGCCATTAATTCAGTTTCCAGAATGGTTCTTAAAGTGGCATGACAGGCAGCTGCCACTAAAGGATTTCCGCCAAAAGTGGTAATATGTCCCATTTTTGGATTGTCTGAAAGTAAATCCATTAGTTCTTCTGAAGCAACAAAAGCTCCAACAGGTAAACCACCGCCCATTCCTTTACCAATTGCTAAAATATCTGGAACAACTTCATAATTTTCAAAACCGAACAACTTTCCTGTTCTTCCAAAACCAGGCTGAATTTCATCTAATATTAGTAAAGCGCCTACAGCCTCGCAACGGGCTTTCACTTTTTTGAGATAATTATTTTTTGGCTGAATAAATCCGCCGCCGCCCTGAATGGTTTCTAAAATAACCGCAGCAGTTTTTTCTGTAATTCGGTTTAAATCATCGGCGTTATTAAACTCGATAAAATCGATATCCCCAATTAATGGTCTAAATGGTTTTTGGCGTTCTTCAAAATTCATCAAACTTAAAGAACCCATCGTATTACCATGATAGGCATTTTTAGCCGCCAGGATTTCTGTTCTTCCGGTGGCGCGCCTGGCAAGTTTTAAGGAGCCTTCAATAGCCTCGGTACCCGAATTTACCAGGTAAACTTTATTTAAAGGATCTGGAAGATTTTGTGCTAAAAGCTTCGAGAATTCTACTGCCGGAGCTTGTGCATATTCCCCGTAAACCATAACGTGCAAATATTTATCTGCCTGTTCTTTTATGGCCTTAATCACAGTAGGATGACAATGTCCTAAACTTGTTGCTGAAACACCAGCTACAAAATCCAGGTGTTTTTCTCCATCTGATGTGTAAATGTAAGATCCTTTGGCATCGATAACTTCTAAACCTAAAGGGTGTAGTGATGTTTGTGCCTGATATTGTATAAAATCCTTATTCAATTTTTAAAGTGGCTTTTGGGGTTTGCAGACTGTCTTTTTCTTTTTTAGTTGCGTTAGTTTTTGCTTCAGATGGTGTAATCGAATTAGGATCTACCTTAACTCCTTCTGGAATCATAGGTTGTACGCTAGGAATACTATCCTGAACTTTATCTTTTAAATCTTGTGGTTTTAATCTCGAGTTTTCATTTAACAACATATCTCCGTCTTCACGTTCTTCAAAGAAATTTTCAATTTGTTGGGGTAAAGGGATACCCTGTATCTTTACCAGTTCAGGTGGTTCTTTTCCTTTAAACAAATCCTGTTTTTTTTCTAATCTTTCGTCGCCACGCCAATTAAAACCTTGCAGCGTTCTATTGCTTTTTAATACCTGCTCCTCGGGTTTTAAGTCACCATCAACAGCTTGGTAATAGTAGACATCTTCAATTTCCCGTTCTTTAAAGTACACCTCAATTCTACTGGAAAGGGTTTTACTAATTCCAATAAGGTCGCTATTTTCTGTTCTGCTGTAATATAAAGTCTCTGTATTTTTATCAATATCAACTTTGTACAGCTCATTTTCTTCAAATAAACCTATTAGAATTTGTCCTTTAATCTGGTTATAACCATCTATACTGTCCTTATTAATAAGAAACGCATTATTATAAACTTTTAAACTATCTAGTTGTTCGGTTTCCTTATTACTTATAATTTGAATGGTATCTCCCGTCATTTGGTTGAATCCAGACCATAACACGGGATTTCGTTTTACTGAAGTTGGTGAGTTTTCGCCCGGGTTTATATTGATAAGCTTGGTAATTCCATCTCTTTGGTTCACAAAGATAGAATCACTTTTACCGCTCATATCAGTTTTATACATTCTTACGTCGTAAAAGCCACGTAAAATTCTATTTTCTGGTTTTCCGGTAACCAGCAGTGTATCACTGTGTATAAATAATGAATCTTGATTCTGAAGGCTTGCAGCAACAGGCCATTTTGTAATAATAACCGAATCTTTTTCTCTAAAAACTTCGGCATAGTGCCCCGTGACTTTACTATCATTTGCCGTATCAATAACCTGAATATTATTGGTAGCTGAAGCGAAACTTTTGTTCCGGTCAAAAAAGAGACTATCTCCTAGAACAGTTCGATTATCATAATCGATCTTAGAATTTTTTACAAAGTATCCTGTGTCACCGCGGGTATCGTAGAAACCACGTTCGCAATACACGGTACTTTCTTCACCTTCGATGGTAGAGGGGCCGTATAGATAGGCATGTCCGCTTTCAGAATAAAAATCTATATGATCTGAATTAACAATATAATCTGGGTTTGTTATTTTTACATTCGATAAGAAGGTGTATTTGTCTTCTTCAAAAAAATATCTTCCAATGGTGCTGGTAAGTACACTAGCTGTATCGGTCACTTTACCACCGCTTCTGTAATAAGCTTCCTGTTTTATCCGGTCAAAAAACAAGGTGTCTGTTTCTAAAGTAGTTTGTGGGCGTTCCATTTTTACTTTTCCGCTGGCAAATGCAAATTGAGTATTACCATTATATTCAGCATAATCACTGTTCATGCTTACGGTATCGCCCTGTTTCATTCTAACTTCCCCATAAGCCTTAAAGAAATTATCACTTTCATAAAAAACTGCATTATTGCACCAAACTTCAATTCCCTGATGAATAAAATGAACCTGATTATTTACTTTACTCATTACCAATGCGCCAGGATATCTTTCTTCATCACGATACTGGCGATCATTTTCATAATCTATTTTTCGGCCAGTTTCCTGTGCGTGTGCTAAGCTTATGCTAATAAGTAAAAATAATATATAAAGGAGATTTCTCAACATTCAAAAATTTGTGCAAAAATAGCGAAAATGATTGGATCGCTTAGAATGACTTTTGTAGTTATGATAACGTTTGAAATTCAAAATATTTCATTTTTTGATATTAAACAAGCTGAAATGATTTCTTAATGATTAATAAATCTTTCAAAAAATTGGGAATTATTAGGTTTTTGAAAATGGCTTTAATAAAACATTAACGATTGTATTAAAACCATAGCGTATTTCGCTCCGTATGTTTAGTGTAAACTAATAAGATTTAATTATGAAAAAACCAGTAGTGAAGTTGGAATTTCAGGACAATAAAGGATCTGGAAGCTCCCGTAGAAGATTTATCAAGATGAGTAGCCTTGCCTTTGCAGGATCTACACTTTTATACGCTTGTAGTGAAGACGATGATTTTAATCCCGGAATGGAACCAGAACCGGAACCAGATCCAGATCCAGAGGTTTTTGACCTTGGAAGCGGAGATTTAGGAATTTTAAATTATGCTTACGCCTTAGAGCAGCTTGAAGCCGCATTTTATACAGCGGTAAGAT
Organism: Zunongwangia atlantica 22II14-10F7; assembly: GCF_002094855.1. Taxonomy (GTDB): domain Bacteria; phylum Bacteroidota; class Bacteroidia; order Flavobacteriales; family Flavobacteriaceae; genus Zunongwangia; species Zunongwangia atlantica. Next base: position 56,131 of record NZ_ARYN01000009.1, on the reverse strand, counting down.
CTGGGGCATATTATGCAGGTGCACCTGCTGAAGAGCAGGAGCTATTCGACGATCTTTATAATCATGAAGTGATTCATCGTGAATTTTTTAGAACAGCGATTGGAGCTGCAACAGCAGACACTCCTGAAGCTATGTTGCCCGATCTTGAATTCGATTTAGAAGGAGCCGGTATAGATATAGATAGTCGTGAAAGCGTTTTAGCAACCGCGATGTTATTAGAGGATACAGGTGTAAGTGCTTATAACGGAGCAGGAGATCGTATCGAACTGGCAGATTATTTAGTAATTGCCGGGAAAATAGTATCTGTAGAAGCCAGACATGCTTCAGCAATTAGATCTTTACTAAATGTAAATTCTGCAGATTTTGCAGGAGATGATGTTATCGATGATAATGGTTTAGATCCAGCTGCAGATCCAGCAGATATCTACTCTGCAGTGGTAGATTTAAATGTTGTGGCAACACCATTTACAGCAAACAATTTACCAGCACCACAGCACGAATCGTAAACTACTAACTTAAAACGAAAAAATTATGAGTATTATAAAGATGTTAAATGAATTTTCTTCTGAAAATTTAATGAATAAAAAATCATCCAGAAGAGACATGTTTGGAACATTAAGCTCTTTTGGTAAAAAAGCAGCCATCGCTGCCGTACCTTTTGGATTAGCTTCAAAAAGCACAAAAGCTACTGCTGCAACATCAATGTTTTTTGATCATGTTGGGCCGCTGCAATTAGCACTAACCTTAGAATATTTAGAAGCCGAATTTTACTTGAAAGCTTTAGAGTCTGGAGTTCTTGAAGGAGGATCTAGATCAGAAACTGCTTTTATGCAAATTTCTAAGCATGAGTCGGCACACGTAGACTTTCTAATAGCTGCTTTAGCTGAAGATTCTATAGATTCTCCAACCTTCGATTTTACTGCCGGTGGTGCATTTGATCCTTTTAATGAAGGAGACACACCTATGGAAACAAGTAGAGCGCAATTGTTAGTTTTAGCACAGGCTTTTGAAGATACAGGCGTTAGAGCATATAAAGGCCAGGCAGGAGCTTTAATGGGAACTCCATATTTAGAGCCTGCGCTTCAAATTCATTCTGTAGAGGCTAAGCACGCTTCAGAAATTAGAAGAATTAGAGGTCTTAAAGGATGGATTTCTGGAAGCGAAAGAGGAGATGGAATGCCAGCAGTTACTCAGGATGTATATACTGGTGAAGAAGTAACTTCTCAGGCAGGGATAGATCTTGTAGGTTACAATTATGGTAATTCACCAATTGTTGGAGATGTTACCGCTGCCGTTACTCAGGCTTTTGACGAGCCAATGACGGGAGAAACAGCTAGTGCTATTGCAAGTTTATTTATCGTAAACGAATCCTAGTGTTTCGTTCTTTCCATATAGATTAAGAAAAAAAGGCTGTTTTTCAACAGCCTTTTTTAGTATTAAAAATCGATAATTTCGATCTATTTTCTTGTAATAGTTTGTGTTCTATCTGGACCAACAGAAACTACAGAAATAGGAACATTTAGTTCTTTTTCTAAAAAGTCTACGTAATCGTTAAACTCTTTTGGAAGTTGTGAAGCTTCAGTCATTCCGGTAAGATCTGCAGACCATCCTTTTAATTCAGTATAAACAGGAGAAACATTTTGCTCTTCAATATTATATGGAAGATGCTTAATTTCTTCACCGCGATAATTATAAGCAGTACAAACTTTTAAAGTATCAAAACCGCTTAAAACATCACCTTTCATCATAATTAACTGAGTGATACCATTAACCTGAACCGCATATTTAAGGGCTACAAGGTCTAACCATCCACAACGTCTTGGTCTTCCGGTAGTTGCTCCAAATTCGTTACCTACACGTCCCATAGTTTCACCATCTTCATCAAAAAGTTCGGTTGGGAATGGCCCGCTACCTACACGAGTTGTGTATGCTTTAAAAATACCAAAAGCTTCGCCAATTTGTCTAGGAGAAACACCAAGACCTGTACATGCACCGGCGGCTGTAGTGTTTGATGAAGTTACAAAAGGATAAGTACCAAAATCGATATCTAATAATGATCCCTGTGCACCTTCAGCAAGAATAGTTTTACCTTCGGCTTGCGCTTGTTGTAAATATTCTTCACTATCAATAAACTTAAGTGATTTTAAAGCTTTAACCGCGTCAAAGAATTCTTTCTCTAATTCGCAAAGATCATACTGTACATCTACGTCGTAAAAATCGATCATTTTTACGTGTTTATCTACAAGCGCCTGATAGCGATCTTTAAAATCGTCTAATTCTAAATCTCCAACTCTAATTCCGTTTCTTCCGGTTTTGTCCATATAAGTTGGGCCAATACCTTTAAGAGTAGAACCAATTTTTGCTTTACCTTTAGAAGCTTCTGAAGCTGCATCTAATAAGCGATGTGTTGGTAAGATTAAATGTGCTTTTCTAGAGATTACCAACTTGCTTTTATAATCTACATTATGTTTTGCAAGATTGTCTAATTCTCTTTTAAAAATTACAGGATCTATCACTACGCCGTTACCTACAAGGTTTACAGTGTTTTCGTGAAAAATTCCTGAAGGGATTGTATGTAATACGTGTTTTTGCCCGTCGAATTCTAGCGTATGGCCTGCATTAGGACCGCCCTGAAAACGTGCAATAATATCATATTTTGAAGTGAAAACATCGACAATTTTTCCTTTGCCTTCGTCACCCCATTGAAGCCCGAGTAGTAAATCTACCGCCATGAAAATTATACTTAATTGGTTGTTTTTTTATTACCGTAAAAATATAAAGAATGTTTGTTTATCTCAATATCAAACACTTCTTCTATTGTTTGTTTTATAGATTGAATTCGAGGATCGCAAAATTCAATTACTTCCCCGGTGTCGGTAAGAATTATATGATCGTGTTGCCTGTCAAAATAAGACTTTTCATACTGAGCCTGATTTTGCCCAAATTGATGCTTACGTACCAGGCCACATTCCAATAATAGCTCGATGGTGTTATACAAAGTAGCACGGCTTACGCGATACTTTTTATTTTTCATTTTGATATACAAAGATTCGATATCAAAATGCTCATCGTTATCATAAATTTCCTGTAGTATGGCAAAACGTTCAGGGGTTTTTCTATGCCCTTTTTCTTCCAAAAATTTGGTAAATACGTTTTTAACTACTGCCTGGTCGTTCTTATTTACAACTTTTTTACTCATAATTTTTTACTGCCGCACAAAGGTATGCGATTATTCACGGGTAACCTTATCTATCCCGTTAATTTTTTTCAGCCTGTCTATAATTTTATTTAAAACAGCATTGTTTTTAACCACTACTGTAATCCTTCCGCTAAAAATTCCGTCGTCACTTTCAAAATTAATATTCTTCATATTAACATGCATGTTACTAGAAATTTCGCGGGTTACATCACTTACAAGACCAATATTGTCTATACCATTTAGTTTAATTACGGCTTTGAAATCTTGCTGAGAGCTATCTACCCATTTTGCCTGGATAATTCGGTAAGCATAATTACTTTGTAATTGTATGGCGTTGGGACAATTTATTTTATGAACTTTTATACCCTCATTTACAGTAACAAATCCAAAAACATCGTCACCAGGAATTGGGTTGCAGCAATTAGACAGTTTATATTCCAGTTCATCTTCTTCTTTACCAAAAACTAGTTGATCGTAGTTAGCGGTAATTTCATCTTTGTTAAGATCCTGACTTATCTCTGGCTTCTTACTAATTTTCCGTTTAATATAACTTACCAGTGCATTACTTCTGGAAGCAGCAAATTCTTTTAGTGCCTGGTTATCTATCTTCCCAATTCCAACACGGTAAAATAGATCCAGACTTGTTTTTAGATGAAAATGCACCACAAGCTCGTTTACCGTTTTTTCATTGAACGGAATTTTCTGAGCTCTTAGCTTACGGGTTAAAATAGCTTTTCCTTCTTCAGCAATTTGTTTTTTCTCTTCTTTTAATGAAGATTTTATTTTTGCCCTTGCTCTTGCAGTTGTGGCATAATCCAGCCAGTTTATATTAGGTTTTGCGCTATCTGAAGTAATAATTTCTACCTGATCACCACTTTTTAATACATGACTTAACGGAACCAGTTTATTGTTCACTCTTGCTCCGCGTGTATGTGCTCCAATTTCAGTATGAATACTAAATGCGAAATCGAGCGGAGTAGAACCTTTTGGCAGTGATTTTAAATCTCCCTGAGGAGTGAACACAAAGATTTCTTTTGAATATAAATTCAATTTAAATTGCTCTACAAAATCTACAGCATTAACCGTAGGATTTTCTAAAACTTCCTGAAGACGATTTAACCATTCTTCAATTCCCTGTTCCTCTTTCTCGTCGGCATTTTTATATTTATAGTGCGCTGCATAACCTTTTTCTGCAATTTCATGCATACGCTCACTACGAATCTGCACTTCTACCCATCGGCCTTTTGGTCCCATTACCGTAATGTGCAAAGCTTCGTATCCGGTAGATTTTGGTGAAGAAATCCAGTCTCTTAAACGGGTGGGGTTTGGCCTAAAATGATCTGTAACGACCGAGTAGATTTTCCAGGCTAAAAACTTTTCATTTGCCTGGTCACTTTTATAAATAATCCTAATGGCAAACTTGTCGTAAACTTCATCAAAACTAATATTTTGATTGTTCATTTTACGCCGAATCGAAAATATAGATTTTGGCCGCCCTTTTATTTCGTAATCAAGATTTTCCTTATCCAAAGAATCCTGAATTACCCTAGAGAATTCAGTAATATAAGCATCCTGCTCTTCTTTACTTTCTTTGATCTTGGTTAAAATATCCTGATAAACTTCTGGCTCGGTATATTTTAATCCCAGATCTTCAAGCTCGGTTTTTACATTGTAAAGGCCTATTCTATGTGCTAGAGGGGCATAAATATAAAGCGTTTCTGAAGCGATCTTCAATTGTTTATCCCTGCGCATTGCGTCCATAGTTTGCATATTGTGCAAACGGTCTGCAATTTTGATGATAATTACTCGAATATCATCATTAAGCGTCAGTAACATTTTCCTGAAGTTTTCGGCTTGCAGGGAAACATCTTTATCTTTTTTAAGGCTTGAAATTTTGGTTAAACCATCTACAATTTTGGCAACGGTTTCCCCAAACATTCTTTCAAGATCATCTAGCGTATAAGAGGTATCTTCAACAACATCGTGAAGTAGGGCAGCGGCAATAGAAGTGGCATCCAATCCAATTTCCGAAGCTACAATTTTAGCTACTGCGATTGGATGAAATATATACGCTTCTCCAGATTTTCGTCGCTGATCTTTATGCGCGTCAACAGCTGTATCAAACGCCGATCGAATGAGTTTTTTATCCTCGTCGGTCAAAGTTTGATAGCTAATCCTTAGCAGTTCTTTGTACTGCTGTGCGATCTCTTTATTTTCTTTTTCTATAGCTGCCTCTGTCATATTTTAAAAATACATAAACAAATTTCAATAAACAACGTTCACATAGCAATAAACAACAATCAGTTATCAAATAATCAATAAAAAAATATAGTCCTAAAAACATCCAATATTGATATTCAGGCTTTAGCTTTTTTTATTTTAACTGTCAATGTTCAATATTTAGATTCATTATATACTTTAATTCTTCCACCAATTTCCTTAGAATCTGTTCAGGTGAATCGCTAAAAACCTTTATGGGGAACAAAAATCTGTTTAATAAAAGAGTCTTAAAATTACCAAACTGTCCAATTTTTAAATTCCTTTATCTCTAGCATCTAAAATCTCATGTCTAATAATCTAATCAGACTAACTCATCAAATTCCGGTAGCGCTGTAAAAGGCTAGGATGTGAATAATGCCAGAAAATATAGGTTTTATGCGGAGTTAAATTGCTTAGACTATTTTTACTGAGTTTCTTTAAACTGCTAATGAGGTCTTTTGCATTATAGGTTTCTTTCGCGTAATTATCGGCCTGATATTCAAATTTTCTGGAGATAAGGTTCATGATTAGTCCGGTTATTTCTGAAATAGGACTGTATAAAATTCCGAAGGCAATTAAACCAATATGAAAACTTGGAGTTTCTACACCCAAAGCCTGCGATAAAAGCGGATTTCCAACAAACAAACTCAACAACCAAAGTGTAAATCCTGTAGTTAATACTGAAGCAAATAGATTAAAAATGATGTGTTTCTTCTTGTAATGGCCAACCTCGTGTGCCAGTACGGCAACAATTTCTTCTTCCTCTAGATCATTCACCAAAGTATCAAAAAGCGTAATTCTCTTTTCGCTGCCAAAACCAGAAAAATAGGCGTTCGCCTTGGTACTTCGTTTAGAACCATCGATGATAAAAATATTATCCAGCTTAAAACCTACACTTTTAGCGTAGTTCTCGATCTTAGTTCTTAACGAGCCATCTTCAAGCGGACTTTGTTTATTGAATAACGGTACAATAAGTTTGGCATAAAACATATTCAGAAATACTGAAAAAGCAGCAATTAAAATCCAGGCGTACCACCAAAAATCTGAACCTACAAATTGATAGAACCAAACGATAAGTGCTAAGATTCCTCCACCAAGAATCGCCATTAAAAGCCATCCTTTAATTTTATCTATAAAAAATGTCGATTTTGAGGTTTTATTAAAGCCATATTTTTCCTCGATCACAAAAGTAGAGTAGTAGGAGAATGGCGTAGTTAAGATATCACTTCCAATCATTATAATTCCGAAGAAAATAAGTGCAATTACAATCTCATTTTTAGAAAATTCTCTAGCAATCGTATCTACCCATTCAAAACCATCTAAAAATAGGAAAGCTAGGGTTAAAATTAGTGAGAAAGCTGAAGTTAAGATTCCATATTTATAGCGCTCTTTTTTATAACGCTGTGATTTTTCATATTCTTCCTTTTCGTAAACGTCAGATAGTTCTGCCGGGATAGGATCGTCAAAATGCCGTGCATTTAAAGTGTCCAGGATCTTATCGAAAATAAAGTCGGCCAAAATAAGCGCGACAATAATGTAAAATAAAGTTTCAGGATTCAAATCGAGAATTTTAAAAATTGAATAGCAAATTAAATGCCGAATCTACAAAAATGATCGTTGTCTTTTGGCTTCGAAAATAAGAATTCCCGCCGCTACAGAAACATTCATACTATCTATGGCACCGCTCATTGGGATGATGATATTTTGCTTTGCCGCATCGCGCCATTCCTGGTTTAGTCCGGTTGCTTCAGTACCCACAACGATGGCTGAAGCTTGAGTGAAATCTATTTTTGTATAAATTTCTGAAGCCTGTAATGCCGCAGCGTAAATGGAAATATTTTTTTGCTGAAGAAAATCGATAATTTCAGCGGTAGTTCCCGTGGCGATGGTATTGGTAAAAACGCAACCCACACTAGATCGTATAATATTAGGATTGTAAAGATCTGTTTTAGGATTGGCGATGAAAACCGCATCTACATTTGCCGCATCTGCCGTTCTTAAGATTGCGCCAATATTGCCTGGTTTTTCGGGAGCTTCAGCAACTAAAATAAGCGGATTCTTATTACTGAAATTAAGAGTTTTTAGACCATTTTCTTTTGAAGCGAATACAGCGATTAAACCTTCAGTACTTTGGCGATACGCTAATTTTTGATAAACCTCTGAAGAGATTTCGATGATCTCGGCATGAGAATTTTCAAAATTAGGAATGGATTTAAATTCATTTTCAGAAAAGAACTCGGGACAAAAATATACTTCTAAAAGGTCAAAACCACCTTTTAGCGCCAGGCCTGTTTCTCGCAATCCCTCGACCACAAATTTACCTTCTTTTTTACGATTTCGGGATTTTTCCTGAAGCTGTAAAAGGTTTTTGATGCGTTTATTCTGAGTGCTCGAAATTTCTGTATTCATAAAGACAAAAATAACAAAAAAAGCTGCCCGATTTCGAGCAGCTTTTAATTGAATTTAAAGGAAATTTTTAGAGATTATTCTCCTTCTTCCTGTCTCTTGTATTTTGCCATATAACGTTTCCAAAGCTTAGTTTGTCTGGTTTCAAGGCTAATTTTTCTTCCCTGAATAAAAGCATCGGTAAGAATATTAGTTCTCATATCTAAAGCATCGCCTTCACTAATAAAAAGCGTAGCATCTTTACCTTCTTCTAACGTACCTGCAAAATCATCGATTCCCAGGATTTTGGCCGTATTACTGGTAATAAGCTTTAAGGCCTCTTCTTTATCAAGACCGTGAGCTACTGCTGTACCGGCATAAAAAGGAAGGTTTCTGGAATTCATACGTTCCATACTACCGCTACCTTCTATTCCTACAAGAATACCTTTTTTAGATAATTCGGCTGCTAATTTGTATGGTAAATCATAATCATCGTCATCCTGATTTGGCAAGCTGTGCGGTCTTCCTGTTAAAACAGGAATGTTATTTGCTTTAAGTTCATCTGCAACTTTTAATCCGTCGTAAGCTCCAACAATTACAAGATCTTTTAAATCTTCATCTTTTTTAAACTGAATAACGTCTAGGATTTCTTTTTCTCCATTTACATGAACGTATACTTTTTTATCACCGCTAAAAACAGTTTTCATAGCCAGGTAAGGAAGGTTGTTTTCCTTAAGATCTCCGGCCAGATAAGCTTTAGCTTCAGCAAAAAAGCCTCTTAACTTGATAATCTCCTGCTGGTATTCTTTGCTTGGCTTAATGCCGGCATCTTCTCCCATCCACCAACGTCCACGACGAACGCTGCTTGGCCAGTTAATGTGCAATCCATCGTCCATTTTTACAGCTGCATCGTCCCAAGTCCAGGCATCAAATTGTACAATAGAAGAAGTTCCAGAGATAAATCCGCCTCTTGGGGCGATTTGTCCTAATAAAACACCATTAGGACGCATGGTTTCAGTTACCTGACTTTCTGCATTGTAAGCAACTAAACTGCGAATATGTGGTAGCATTTCGCCAATTTCATCCTCGTCGTCTGTAGCTCTTACCGCGTCAATTTCAACTAAACCTAAAGTGGCATTAGGAGCAATAAATCCAGGATAAACATGTTTTCCTTCAGCATTAATAATTTCGCCTTTTGCTTGCGATGCTGCTGAAGAAGCTTTACTTACAGATGTGATTTTACCATCTTCAAAAATGATAAGGCTGTTTTCGATTACCTCACCGTTACCAATGTGAGCGGTAGCGCCAACGATGCTAACAGCTTCAGATTGTTTGGCAGCAGGCATTTGTTGTGCATTTAATCCTAAAACAGAAATAAATGCAAGTATAAATGTGATATTAAATAATTTCATTTTTCTGAATTTTTATCGGATTGCTTCCATAGTGTTACAATGTGCCTCAATTTTCTCTTTTTTAACTACAGGCTGAGTTTTCATTCCTTTGTTTTTAGCCTGAAGCATTTGAGTAATAAGCTCACTTTTTTGCTTTTTGATCTCTTCTCTTAAAGCTTTATCACGTTCTAAATCAAAATAAACAACCCCTTCGATCATTGTTTTTTCAGCTTTAGAATACACCGATAGTGGGTGGTTGCTCCAAAGCACTAAATCGGCGTCTTTTCCTTCTTTAATACTTCCAACTTTATCATCGATATGAAGTAATTTTGCAGGATTTAAAGTAACCAGTTTCCAGGCTTCTTCTTCGGTTAATCCACCATATTTCATCGTTTTTCCAGCTTCCTGGTTAAGACGACGGCTCATTTCAGCATCGTCACTATTAATAGCGGTAACAACTCCTTGGCTGTGCATAATAGCCGCGTTGTAAGGGATAGCATCTTCAACTTCATATTTATACGCCCACCAGTCTGAGAATGTAGCGCCTCCAATATTTCTTTCAGCCATTCTATCGGCAAGTTTATAACCTTCAAGAATGTGAGTGAATGTATTAATTCTAAAGCCCATGCTATCTGCAACGTGCATCATCATGTTAATCTCACTTTGTACATAAGAGTGGCAGCTAATAAATCTTTCGTCACGTAAAATTTCAGCAAGCGTTTCCATTTCGATGTCCTTACGGTAGGTATCTGGATTTGCTTCTTTATTTTTCATGTATTCTTTAGCACGGCTAAAATAATCCATATAAACCTGCTCTACACCCATTCTGGTTACAGGGAATCTATTTCCGCTGCCCCAGTTAGATTGTTTTACGTTTTCACCTAAAGCGAATTTGATAAATTTAGGAGAATCTTCAAAGATCATATCCTGTGCAGATGCTCCCCATTTTAAACGAACTATTGCAGATCTACCACCAATTGGATTTGCAGAACCGTGTAATAATTGTGCGGTAGTAACCCCGCCGGCAAGATCACGATAAAGAGCAACATCAGAAGGTTCGATTACATCTTCCATACTAACTTCAGCAGAAGAATTATGGCCACCTTCATTAATTGAAGAAAGTGCGATATGCGAATGTTCATCTACAATTCCAGAGGTTAGGTGTTTTCCGGTAGCATCTATAACAGTTGCGCCACCTGCTTTTAAATCTTTACCAATTTTAGCGATTTTCCCCTTTTTAACAAGAACATCGGTATTTTCTATAATTCCTTGTTCTTCGTTTGTCCAAACAGTAGCGTTTTTAAAAAGGATATCTTCGGCTTCTGGCATTTCTTCAAAACCATAAGCCTGGTTAGGGAAGGTAACAGGTAAAACTTCTGGAAATTTACTGTCTTCTTCTTTATCGTTTTTGTCTTTATCAGCTTTTTCTTCTGAAGATTGTTTAGTTGCGGTAAACGAAGTAGTATCTCCATTAGCTAATATTGCTTTACCGCTAATTTTATCTGAATCAGAAGGTACTTTTGCAGATAACCTTATAAATTCAGTTTTTGTAGTATCTGGAGAAGAAATTAATAGGGTCATCCAGCTATCTTCAAAGCTTAATTTTGATCCTATTTTTACATCTTCAGCTTCAACTTTTGCATTTGGTCTTTCAGCAGAACCTGTAATATCTAAAGTATATTCTTTCCCGTCTAACTTAAGATCGTACTTACCGGTAATATCAGTAGTATTCATCGTGTTTATAACGGTTTTTTCTCCCTGAATCCAGTTTTCGAAGATTTTAGAGTCTTTTTTAAAGAAATCGCCAGAGGTAATAATAAAGTTAGCCCATGCCCCTTGTTTGATTTCGCCTAATTTTCCAGACTGTCCAATAATTTTAGCCGGAGTGGTAGTTAATGCAGCAAGCGCATCTTCTTCAGAAAGGCCATATTCAATAGCTTTTAATAGGTTTTCTTTAAAATCTTTCGCAGGATCTAAACCTTTTGTAGTAATGGTGAAAGGAACATCTGCATCAGCAAGCATTTTTAAGTTTGCAGGAGCCTGGTTCCATCTTTTCATTTCAGCAAGACTTACATATTCAGCCATAAAAGGATCTTCTACGTCGTAAGCTGCCGGGAAAGTTAAAGGAATTAAGTAAGTAGCCCCAGATTCTTTAATTTCATCTAGTTTTTCATATTCAAAACCACTACCAAGAATAGCATATTGAATACCATATTCATCACCAATTTTATCGGCTCTTAATTGATCTAAAAGATTATCTGTTGCGAAAATCTTTGTAAGATTTTTGTTTTTGTTTACGGCCTCTAAAGCAAGATCTTTATTATCTGTATTTCCTGCAGCATACCATTTAGCATCCAGGTAAACCTGTCTTATCAATGCCATCGCTCCCATAATAGATGATGGATAAGATTGTTGAGATTTTACACTTTTACTAAAAGAAAGATATTCGGCAGAGCGGTCGTTTAAGATACGATCACCTTCAGTTCCGTTTGGATTTAGTGCAACTAAAACACCGCTTCCACGCATAATACCATCTGCAACATGTGTATTTACAACGCCAAAACCTCCATTGTGATATTTACCGGCTTCTCTGGCGTCGTAGCTAAAACTTTCTACAGCATTTTGCTCTGGTCTAATATGGTCGTTCCAGTAAAAACCTTCTCTGGTAGCTTCATATTGTCCCGATCTTCCAAAACCAGCTTCACGCTCTGGTTTTTTAATTCCAAATTCGCTATAAAGATCGATAAAAGATGGATAAACGTCTTTTCCTTCTAAATCGATAATAACGCTGTTTTTTGGTGTAGAAATTGATTTTCCAACAGCGGTTATTTTTCCATTTTTAATGGCAAACATTCCATTTTCTATGGTAGATGTGGGGTCTACATGGATAGTTGCATTTTTAAAAACTGTGTAATTGGTGTTGGTTGTTTTTACTCCCGAGTTGGTGGGGAAATATTCCTGGGCAGATAAACTGGTAATTCCCAAAAATAGAAAACATAGTAGAAATTTATATTTCATAAATGTTAGGGGTTTGATTAAAATGTGGTTGAAATTTTAAAAAGCAGAAAATTAAGAAAAAATTAATAAACCCTTAATGAATTTAGAAAGCATTTTCCAGGTCATCGTAATAATTAACAAGTAGAGCAACTACATAACTATAACTGCGTAAGCCTTCCTGTTGATTGTTTACGATAAGAAAGTGATTGTAAAAGGTCTGGAATAAAGGCTCGAAAGGATTTTGATGCTGAAGCCAGAAATCTTCAACTTCCTGATAGTTCTTTAGAATGCCGGGATTAAGTGTTTTTATCAGCTTTTCACCCAATTCGCGGTCTCTTCTAAAAAGTTCTGCTAGGCAATATCTAAGCGCAAAGGTAAAGCCGCAATATCTAAAATATTGATCTGGATGATTGATCGTGACCAGGCAGGCAATAAAATTCGCTTCATTTTCTTTAGCAAAACCCAATTGATGCCCAACCTCGTGGCTTGCCGTTGTTGGGATTTTAAAAGGTAATATTGTGGTGTTTACCTGGGCTTCTCCTGTAAGCGGATTTAAATATCCATTAAATCCCATATACGTAAGTGGCCAACTAAAAATAGATCGCTTTAAACTACGCCCTGTGTAAGTAAGTTCAGGAAAGTCATTTTTAATGTGATCGTAGCCCTTAACGGTAAAGTCAAAAATTTCAGCCTTAGAATATGGAATTTCAACTTTTGCTGAGTCATTTTCGACAATTTCAAGATGAGTTTTATTGGACTGTTCAATTAGTTTTTCGGTTAATAAAACTAATTCTTCCGTAGAATATTCATTGTCGATATCTAAAGACTGGTGGAGTGGCAGCCGATAATAATTGAAACCCCAAAATAGATGAAAACAAAAGTAAACTATAGAGAGACTCGCAAACATTTCTACAATCCATTCTTTCGGCTTTTTAAACCGAGTTTTAAATCTCTTTATAAGCCAGCGAAGAATAAAGATTACAAGAAGCGTATATAAAACATCACCAAAGGAAAATGGTAAAATACCAAGCGACCAACGCATTATTCTAGAGATGTACGGGTAAATTCCGCGACTATACCAGATTTCAATAAACCATTCATTTCCTGCTAAAAACTTTATAAGGATAACCTGAATAGGTAATAAAATGGCCAATACTATTTGGGACTTCTTTTTCACAATCTCAAAAATAGGATTTTTAAGCGTAGTATAAAGAAATTGTTTTCTTCTAAATGCTAATTTAATCGAAGGATGGGGGAAAATAATAGGAATTTAAAATGAACAGACTTTATAATATTGATGTTTATTCTAACCTACTTAATATAAATTTTTATGAGATTACTTAAAAAGCTAATGATTCTATTGCTTTTGAATCTGTTTTTTGTGAATTGTTCTTCAGATGAATCTTTTGAAGAACCTGTTGGAGGAGAAGAGGAAGAAACTCCTGTTGAAGAACCTGAAGAAGAGCCAGCTCCAGAAGAAGGAGAACTTTCCATTTACATTCCTAATGAGTTTAGCGAAATGGATTTTGAAGATCCTGAAAGCACGTGGACTTATAACCGAAGCCGTGAATCTGAGCATTTTATAGTTTTTTGGGGAGCAGGCTATGGTGATAATGCTCCGGGATCTGCAGATACGCCTGCATCGTATCGCGTAGATATCGACGACCTCTTAGAGCGAGCTGAAGATTTTTATGCGCTAAATATTGGGGAATTAGGTTTCGCAGAAACTGGCGTAGGAAACTCTAATCTTGATGAGTATAAAATGATGATCTTTCTATTCTACCAGGATGAGTGGCTGGCTACAGGATCTGGTTACGATGATACGATAGGTGCTTTATGGATAAGTCCTAATACCGCGCAACCTGTAGGGCATACCATTGCGCACGAGATTGGTCATAGTTTTCAATACCAGGTGTTTTCAGATATAGCAAATGGTCATGGCTTTAGATATGGTTTTGGCGGAAATGGCGGAAATGCTTTCTGGGAGCAAACCGCACAATGGCAGGGATTTCAGTCGTATCCAGAACTTGCATTTACCGTGGGTGATTTTGGCGTGTATATTGAAAATTATAATAAGCATATTCATCACGAAGATTATCGCTACGCCAGTTATTTTATTCATTATTACTGGACTTCTTTACACGGTAGGGATTTTATTGGTCGTTTATGGCGAGAAGCTCAGGAGCCAGAAGATCCAATTCAGGCATATATGCGAATTACAGGCATAAGCGTAGATGATCTAAATGCTGAAATTTACGATGCAGCAACAAAATTTGTAACCTGGGATTTGGACGATCTCAGAAGTTATGGAGAAGACTTTATCGGCGCTCAAAATTATAATTATACCAGTCAACCAGATGGTAGCCATATTGTAAGTCCAGATTATGCTCCGCAAACAACAGGCTACAATGTTATTCCTTTAAATGTGCCTGAAGCAAATACTGAAGTTAGCGTAGATTTTACTGGGATTCCCAATGCAGCTGGTTTTAATACTGTAGATGCTTCGATCGCTGGTTGGCGTTATGGTTTTGTCGCACTTCAAGAAAACGGAACTCGTGTTTATGGCGAGATGAATAATGATAGTGATGGATCTGCTTCTTTTGTCGTGCCAGAAAATACAACAAATCTATGGTTTGTGGTGACCGGTGCTCCAAGCGAATATTCACCGCATGCATGGGACGATGATAATAGTAATGACGATCAATGGCCCTATCAGGTTTCTTTTGCTGAAACAAATATTTTGGGAATTGTAGATCTTCCTGAAGATGGTGAACCACAAAATGTTGATCTAAGTTATGATATTTCGTTCCCTGCTGATACTGAAAATTATACCGGAACAAATGTCACTTTAAATACTGAAGCACTTGCGGAAGCTTTCTTAATGCAGCCTAATCAAATCGCGCAGGAAATAGGAAATTCAATTCAGTTTTATGCGGTAAATAGCAACGGAGACCTAATTGCTGAAACTACAGCGAATGGTTACGGACATTGGTTTGACGCTGCAGGAAATGTGATTGGCTGGGGAGATAATGCGGTAGTATATTCAGAATTTACTGAAAGCAATTTTAATTTTGAAATTGGTCAATATCCGGGACATTCTGTTTCAGGAGATACTTATACGATTAGTCAGGCTTTAATTTATGAATACGAAACGGATGAGTTTGCGCAGGCGACGATCACTTTCAATATCACTATTGAATAATTCTACTCGAAAATCGATGATTTTAAGACTAATTCTAAAGCCTATCTTATCTTTCGAAAGCTAAAATAATCTATTCTGAAATCATCAAAAATGGGATTCGTAAGGATCCCATTTTTGATTTTAGTCTTTAAATTAAGATATTATTATAATTCTTGTCTTTAATTCTCAATTAAATAGCGTTATTTTTGAAAATACATCAAAAAATATAAAAATGAATGATGAGATAAGGGATTTACAACCCAAAGCACTTTGGAATAACTTCGCAGATCTAAACGAAGTGCCCAGAGCGTCAAAAAAAGAAGACAGAGTAATCGAATTTATCAAAAACTTTGGGGAACAGTTAGAACTGGAAACCCAGGTTGATGAAACCGGTAATGTTGTAATCCGTAAAGCGGCAACTGCAGGTTTGGAAGATCGAAAAACCGTTGTTTTACAATCCCATTTAGATATGGTGCATCAAAAAAACAACGATACAAAGTTCGATTTTGATACTCAGGGAATAAAAATGTATGTAGATGGTGATTGGGTAAAAGCAGATGGCACAACACTTGGAGCCGATAATGGTCTTGGGGTTGCTACGATAATGGCTATTTTACAAAGTGAAGATATTGCACATCCAGCGATCGAAGCATTGTTTACGATAGATGAAGAGACAGGAATGACAGGAGCAAAAGGGCTTTCTTCAGAATTATTGAAAGGTGATATTTTATTGAATCTAGATACCGAAGAAGATGATGAAATAGGTATTGGCTGTGCCGGTGGTATCGATATTACAGCTTTGCGTGAATACGAAGAAGAAAATGTTCCTGATAACAGTGTTGGCTATAAGATCGTAGTAAAAGGCCTGCAAGGTGGACATTCTGGAATGGATATCATTAAAGGTTTGGCTAATGCCAATAAATTAATAGCCAGATTATTATATACTGCTTATCGTGATTTTGGATTACGAGTATCTGAATTGCACGGAGGCGGACTTCGAAATGCGATCCCTCGTGAAAGTGAAGCTTTTGTAACAGTAGATAAAGAAGATACCAACTTTTTTGTTCAGCAGATGTTGGTTTGGATCGATGAGATCAAAAAAGAATATGCAAGCCTGGAGCCTAATATGGATATTAGTATTTCTGAAGCTGAAATTAGTGGAAAACTAATGAAGGTTGAAGATCAGATGGAGATCATAAAAGCGATCGCATCTGCACATAATGGTGTTTATAGAATGAGTCCAGAGATCGAAGGTTTGGTTGAAGCTTCAAATAACATCGCTAACGTAGTGGTCGCTAACGGAAAGGCAAAAATAAAATGTCTTACAAGATCATCTGTAGAGTCTACAAAAAGTGATCTTGCGCATAGCTTGCAGGCAAGTTTCGAGCTAGCGAAGTTTAAAGTGAAACAATCTGGAGAATATCCTGGTTGGGCGCCAAATCCAGCTTCTGCAATTCTTAAGGTTTTAGATGAAATTTATCAAAAACAGCATGGGGAAAAGGCTAATATCGCTGCCTGTCATGCAGGATTAGAATGTGGAATTATAGGAAATCATTATCCAGATATGGATATGATCTCTTTTGGACCTACAATTAGAGGAGCACACTCACCAGATGAGAGAGCAAGTATTTCTTCAACTCAGAAGTTTTGGGATTTTACACTAGAGGTGCTTAAAAATATTCCGAAGAAATAGGGATTATAAAATTTCCTTCTGAATAAGTTCGTAACAGCGATAGCTGAATTTGTTCAGAAGGTTTTTCCATACCTTGTTTAAATTTGTGTTTTTATTATCGTAAGCAACATACTTTTTGATAATCATACCTTCTCTTGGTGTAGCTTCAAAACTTATGTCAGATTCAATAACTGCAGAAGTATCAACAGTTTCTACCTTACCAATTACTTTGAAATTTACCGCATATCTCTCATAGATTCCTAAGAAATCTCTTTCTTCATAGGTATAGACATTTTCGTTTTTAACTATTTCTTTAAAAATCAAAGTGTCTACTGAAATTTTATAATTTGGAGTTTTTGCTGAGAAATTGAAATTTCTTTCTTCAAGATCTTTAATTAGAATTTTATTGAAATTATTTGCAATTTTTTGAGAGTCTTTTTCAAAGAATTTTTTCAGGAAATAAGAATCTTCATTATAAATCTTAATCAATTCTGGTTTGAAGTTTAACGAAGTGTTTTTCTGAGTTTTAAACTTTCTATTCTTCCACCTAAAATCATTATTTAGGTTATTTGTATTTAATAGATTGCAGGATACAAAAGTAAGCGCAAGAAGGGCAAAGAAAAATTTTCTCATTTAGATGATAGTTGATGAAACATTTTACCTAAAAAGCAAAAAGCCTGCCAAGTGGCAGGCTTTATATTATTAAATAAAAGCTTTTATTTAATATCTACCAAATCAACAATAAAAACTAAATCGGTATTTGGTTCGATTGGTCCACGACCTCTTTCACCATAAGCAAGATGACTTGGGATATATAAAATAGCTTTATCACCAACTTTCATTTGTTCAATACCTTCGTTAAACCCGGCGATCATTGGTGCATCTGGACCGTAGGGAATATTTAATGGAGCATAACCACCTTGCATACTTCTCATTTCATTAAAGATGTCGAATTTCTTCGCAACATCTTCTTTGCTGGTATCAAAGATGCCACCATCTAAGAAGTAACCTTCGTAATCTACACCTACTTTTTGGCCAATTTTAGGTTTCGGGCCATCTCCTTCCTCAAGAATATAAATTCCTAGTCCGCTATCTAAAGTTTCAGCTTCTTCACGATATTTATCGAACATGGCTTTGTTTTCGGCTTTTGTTTCTTCAAGTTTTCTGGCAGCTTCTTCTTCAGCATCTTTAATTTTCTGAAGTTCATCTGCAAAAACCTGTGGCGCATCAAATTTTCTAGCTGCTTTTCCTTTTCTAATAATTTCAACCTCATTGATCACAACATCTTTTACAGGACGATCACGAGGATCTGTCTCTACTTTTCCTATGGCATCAACAACATCCTGTCCTTTTACTACTTTACCAAAAACGGTATGTCTTCCGTCTAGATTGGTAGTAGGAGCTAGGGTTACAAAAAACTGACTTCCATTTGTACCTTGGCCAGCATTTGCCATAGAAAGAATTCCTTTAGAATCATGGCTTAAACTATCGATGGTTTCATCTGGGAAACGATATCCAGGACCACCACGACCGGTTCCTGTTGGATCACCACCCTGTATCACAAAACCATCAATAATTCTGTGAAAAATAATTCCGTCGTAAAAATTCTTGTTTTTATAAGTACTGTCTACCATGGTGCTGGTTCCTTCAGCAAGAGAAACAAAACTAGCAACAGTAATCGGAGTTTGGTCGTAATAAAGTTCAGCTATAAAAGGTCCCATAGAAGTATCGAATCTCGCATACATCCCGTCTTCTAGATCTGGGTAATCATCTTTACAGGCTGTAAAAGCCAAAACAATAGCGCTTAAAAGTAAAAGGCTAAATTTCTTCATTATATAAATTTTAATTTTGGGTAAAAATAAATAAGATTTTTAGTTTATAGAATCTATCTTCTGGATACTATGTAAAGTTACGGTTGTTTTAATGGGAATATTGGTTCCAATACGATCTTTATCGCCATAATATCCAAAAGCTTTGTACGAAGGAAATAAAAAGGTAACAGTTTCTCCGGCTTTCATAAGTTTTAAGCCATTCCTTAAACCACTAAATAAATTTTCCTGGTCTATAGCGTATTCCTTTGTTGGCTTTTCCCCTTCAGCATAAATCGTTTGGTCATCCAGAGTTTTAATATGATAGTCGAAACTTACAATATCGCCAAATTCTGGTTTTTGGGTAGAGATAGAATCAGCTACTTTTTTATTGTAGAAATACCAAAATCCGCCGTTGCTGGCAATGTAATTCGTGGTACTATCTTTTGCAATAATTTCTTTTATTAAAGATTCTTCCTGCGCCAGTAGCTTTTTATTTCGTGCTACAGATTCGTTTATGTAGCTACCTGAATTCTGGCTCACAGGATAACGTGCTTCTGGAGATTTACAGGAAATTGCTGCTGAAATTATTAAGAAACTAAAAATTAGTTTTTTCATGCCTGAAGTTGTTCTTTATATTCAGGAAGTAATCGATTAAATTCTACAATGGTGTCGTTCATAGAAACTTCGCTTCTTCCGCCGGCCGCATTATTATGGCCACCACCATTAAAATGTGCACGAGCGAATGAGTTTACTGAAAAGTCTCCTTTAGAACGAAATGAAATTTTAATGATTCCTTCTTGTTTATTTTCAATAAAAATAGCAGCAAAAATAATTCCATCAAGAGAAAGTCCGTAGTTTACAAAACCTTCAGTATCTCCTTTTTTAAAATTGTGCGTATCTAATTCTTCCTGAGAAATTTTAATATAAGCGGTTCTATACTGTCTGTTAACCTTTAAATTTTGAAGAGCTACCCCCAGTAATTGCAATCTGCTTTCAGAATTAGTATCATACACGTCCTGATGAATTTGGCTATTTTTAGCACCTTTTTCAATAAGATCTGCTACCACACGATGCGTGTTTGGTGTAGTGCTGGAAAATCTAAAAGATCCGGTATCGGTCATTATTCCGGTGTATAAACAACTGGCAATTTGCGGAGTGATCTTCTTTTTAGCTCGAAGTCTCTCAATAAAGTGATATACCATCTCGCAGGTAGAGCTTATGCTTGTGTCACTATATGTATAATCTGCATAATCTGCAGGTTCCTGGTGATGATCGATCATTATAAAGGTCGCTTCACTTGCTTCTAAGGCCTGCTGCATATCACCACAGCGGGAAAGATCATTGAAATCTAAGGTGAAAATTATCTCGGCTTTTTCGATAATTTCGTCTGCTGTTTTTTTATCCTCTTCGTAAATAATTACCTCGTCGTTGCCAGGTAGCCATTTAAGAAAGTCTGGATATTCGTTAGGTGCAATTACGGTAGCATTATGTCCTTTATCTTTCAGGAAATGCATTAAGGCCAGGGTGCTTCCCATGGCATCGCCATCTGGGCCTTTGTGTGGCACGATCACTATGTTATTAGCATTAGCTAATTCCGCAGTAATTTCTAAAATATATTGCTCTATCATAAGATTGGTAAAGATACAATTTAATGTCTTATTAGGCTTTGCTCTGTAATCAAGATTTAATCCTTTTTAACCTATTTCAACTATAATTTTCTTCTAGATCAGCGTTTGTTTAATTACGGGTAATTTACCATTTCGTTAAACTTAACTTCGGTCTTTAAAAGTTGGCGGTCAATGTTTATTTTTATTGGACACAAAACAACAAAAATGCTTAAAATTTTACGATTTTCAGTTTTATTATTTCTTTTAGGTTGTAATTCTACCTCTAACGTCGTTAATAACGACGAGCAGGAAATTGATCCAAAAGAGTACGATTATACCATTGTTTTTGGTAGTTGTAACGATCAGGAAAATCCGCAACCACTTTGGCAGCCGATATTGGCCAATAATCCCGATGCTTTTATTTGGGGTGGCGATAATATTTATGCCGATACGCCAGATATGGAGAAGATGAAAGAGATGTATGATTTTCAGAATAATGTTGAAGAATATCAGCAGTTGGTAAATTCTACAGTCATGTTGGGAACTTGGGACGATCACGACTTTGGAAGTAATAATGCCGGGAAGGAGTGGGATAAGAAAGCTGAAAGTCAGCAATTATTTCTTGATTTTATGAATGTGCCTGAAGATGATTCGCGTAGAGATCGAGAAGGCGTTTATTATTCACAGGATTTAAATGCTGACGGGAAAACCATAAAAGTGATTTTACTGGATACTCGTTATTTTAGAGATCCTATTAATGAAGGGCGAGAAGGTACAATTTTAGGTGAAGCACAATGGAGTTGGTTAGAGAATGAATTAAATAATAGCACGGCAGATTACAATATTATAATGAGTAGCATCCAGGTATTAAGCCGCCAACATCGCTTTGAAAAGTGGGCAAATTTCCCAGAAGAACGGGAGCATTTATTGGATCTAATTGTAAGTTCAGAAATTAAAAACCCGATCATTATTAGTGGTGATCGCCATATTTCAGAATTTTCGAAAATGGATATTGATGGTTTAGAAGCTCCGCTTTACGATTTTACATCTAGCGGAATGACGCATGCCTATGAAAATTTTAATGGAGAACCTAATATGTATCGAGAAGGAGAGGTGATCTTTCAGTTAAGTTTTGGTGTTTTGAACTTTGATTTTGAAAATGAGGAAGTTAATATGCAAATGAGAGGCGTAGAAAATGCACTTTTGCAAGAAACAAGCGTCAAATTTTAGAAAATCGATATAAAGTTTTAATAACCTTGTATTTGGAAGAGAATTAATTATTTTTGCTGAAAATTTAAAAAACACGAAATGGCAGGAAACAGAACTTTCACCATGCTTAAGCCTGATGCTGTAGAAAATGGGCATATTGGTGCAATTTTAGATCAGATCAATGCTTCAGGTTTTAGAATCGTAGCCATGAAGTTAACGCAAATGACAACAGCAGATGCAGAGACTTTTTACGCGGTTCATAAAGAGCGTCCGTTCTTTGGTGAATTAGTAGAATTTATGACAAGAGGACCAATCGTTGCTGCGATCTTAGAAAAAGAAAACGCAGTTGAAGATTTTAGAACTTTAATTGGTGCTACAAATCCTGAAGATGCTGCTGAAGGTACTATTAGAAAAAAATACGCTGCTTCTGTAGGAGAAAATGCAGTTCACGGTAGTGATAGCGACGAGAACGCTGCTATCGAAGGTGCTTTTCACTTTGCAGGTAGAGAAATGTTCTAAGAATATTTTTTGTAATAAAAAGAAAAGCTATCCGGTTTTGGATAGCTTTTTTTATGCTTTTTTCTGAAGTTATTGGCGCCGCCAAAGGGAATAATACCCTGAGGCTCGCGCCGAGGTAGTTTACTTACTTCGTTAATTTACCGAAGAACTAGTTTTTCTATAAGTACTTTCCCTAATTCTTCGTTTAGCATTTTAACGATCTTTTCTTTCCCGTAGCTTAATTCTTCGCGCAAAACAGAAGAGCTTAACTGAACATACAAAGTGCTTCCCTGTAATTTTATTGCAGTGGTATATTTTTGGATCGCTGGCCCCATTTGTTGGTTCCATGCATCCCGAACATGGACTTTATCCAAGCCCTTTTCAAGATTGTTCTTTTCAACAAATTCTTTTAAAACGTCTCCTAAACTTAGATTTTCGTTATTCCTCTTCATTGGTTTCGATATTTATGGGGCTGTATTTTTTGTAATGATATATTTTATCCTGATCATTTTTTATAACCAGGTTTTCTTCTGAAGCTTCAAGAACAGTTTCCTTCCAGTTATCATAAGGCGTTTTATAATAAATTCGAAGGCTATCTTCTTCAATTTTAAGATCAATTTTTTCAGCAGAATTGGTGGTTTTATATGTACCATCCATCTGCGGCCGTAGTTTTGTACGCTGTCCTGATGATTTGGATGAATCGCTTAGTTCAAAATAATCGATATTCTCACTCATTCTATAAGTGATGGTAGAATCTGGACTTACTTCAACTTTATCGATTTCCCAGTAGCCTTCTAAAAATTGGATCTGTTCTCTTGGATCCTGTTTATTACAACTTAATATAATGAAGCTGAAAATGAAAAAAAATATACCGCAATTTTTCACAATTTGAATATTTTATAGGTTTGATTACTTTCTTTTACCACTTTTTCGGTACGCTCGGCATGCGTATCGCTTATAAATATTTGGCCTAAATCTTTTGTGGCTACCAAAGCTACAATATGCGCTACTCGCTGTTCGTCTAGCTTGTCGAAAACATCATCTAAAAGTAATATTGGGTTTACGCCACTTATTTTTTTAATAAAATCGAATTGAGCTAACTTTAAAGCTACTAAAAATGACTTTTGCTGGCCCTGGGAACCAAATTTTTTAATAGGATGACCTTCAATTTCAAAACTTAGGTCGTCTTTGTGCGTTCCAACGCTGGTATATTGCAAAACCATATCTTTTTGAAGTTGGTCTTCTAAGAGTTTCGATAGTGGTTTATCTGCAAGTTGACTTTTATAGGCTATACTAACTGGTTCTTTATTATTAGTGATTTCGGCATATCTGGTATTAAAGATGGGAACAAATTCATCTAAAAAATCTAGTCGTTTTTTATACAATTTCGATCCAAGGTCATTAAGCTGAAGATTGTATACTTCTAAGGTGTCTCGATCGAAGGTATGATTGGCTGCAAAATATTTTAAAAGGGAGTTTCGCTGTGAAACGATTTTGGTATAATTAATAAGATTATTTAAATAAGTACTATCGCTTTGTGAAATTACGCCATCCATAAATTTTCTACGGGTTTCGCTACCTTCTATAATAAGGTCGCGATCCGCAGGTGAAATGATTACCGCCGGGATAAAACCAATGTGCTCACTAACTTTCTCGTAAGGCTTTTGGTTTCTCTTGATCACTTTTTTTTGCCCACGCTTTGCACTCACTAAGATCTGCTCTTCCTTTTCGTTTTTCTCAAACGTTCCATCTACCACAAAAAAGTCGGCATCGTGATTAATATTCTGGCTGGTAATCGGGTTAAAATAACTTTTCCCAAAAGCCAGATGATAAATGCTATCTAAAACGTTTGTTTTTCCCACACCGTTATGCCCAACCATACAATTAATCTTAGGATCAAAGTCGAAAGAAGATGATTCCAGATTCTTATAATTTAAGAGGGAAAGCTGTTTTAAATACATAATTTATTGAAAATCAATGAGGTTTTGAATGGTCGGCCAGACTTGAATTTACTAAGCGAAAGAGCTTAAAATATTGAAAAAATACAAATAAATTCCCTTTTAATTTTCACAAAATATTATATTTTTGCCACGCATTAAAAATATCTTATGGCAACATATAAGAAAAGGGGATATAAACCACCAAAGGAAAACATCCAGGACGTAGAAGAAACAAATGAAAACGAATACGTAGAAGGACATTCTACTACTGAAGACGTTTTTAATAGTCTAGACGAAGGTGCAAGCCGTACAGAAACCTGGGTAGCAGACAATCAAAAATACATTTATATTGTATTAGGTGTTGTTGTAATTGCTGTTTTAGGATATCTAGGATACGAGCAGTTTATCCAAGAGCCAAAAAAGGCTGAAGCTGCCAACGAAATGGCACAGGCGCAAAATTACATGCAGGCTGCTATGAATGCAGGTGCTACACAAAGTGATTCACTTTATAACCTGGCATTAAACGGAGGTGAAGGAAAGTATGGATTCCTAGATATTATTGATAATTATGGAGGTACTCCTAGTGCCAATATAGCATCTTATAATGCTGGTTTTGCTTACTTATATACAGGTAAATATCAGGAAGCTATAGATTATTTAGAAGACTTTAAAAGTGATGATGAAGTTTTAGCTCCTTTAGCTACTGGTGGTATTGGTGATGCTTTTATGCAATTAGAGCAACCAGAAGAGGCTTTAGATTATTACGTTAAAGCTGCGAATATGAGATCTAATAGCTTTACAACGCCAAAATTTTTATTGAAAGCTGCTGTTACAGCGCTAGAATTAGGAAATGCTGAGGATGCTTTAGAGTATCTTAATAAATTAGAAAACGAATATCCAGAGTCTGAAGAAGCAGAGCAAGCTCCTGTATTTATTGGTCAGGCTCAGGCGATGAACTAACATATAAACATATATGGCAACCGAAGGAAATAATCTATCGGAATACGATAAATCTTCAATCCCAAACGCGAAAGAATTTCGGTTTGGGATTGTTGTTTCAGAATGGAATGAGAAAGTAACTGAAGGTTTGTTTCAGGGGGCTTTTGAAACCTTAAAGGAACATGGTGTACTAGAGAAAAAAATAGTACGTTGGAATGTACCGGGAAGTTTTGAGTTAACTTATGGCTGCAAAAAAATGCAGGAAAGTTACGATATGCTAGACGGTATTATAGCCATTGGTAGTGTAATCCAGGGAGAAACCAAGCATTTTGATTTTGTATGTCAGGGTGTATCTAACGGGATTACTCAATTAAATGTGAATAATGATATTCCTGTAATTTTCTGTGTACTTACAGATAATAATATGCAACAGGCTTTAGATCGTTCTGGTGGAAAACACGGGAATAAAGGAACTGAAGCAGCAGTTGCTGCCATTAAAATGGCACAGTTAAGAAAAGAATCCAGATTTTAATAATCTTAGATAGTATCCTATCATAATCTACATGCCGCTTTTTTTAAAGCGGCATTATTATTGCTTTTTTATATTTTATAGAAGTGCTCTTCTATTTTAGAAAGCTTTTAAGTAAATTTGATGTACCACGTTTTAAAGCAATAATTTTGAGAGTCAATTTTTTAAAAACCAAGAAGAACGCCCGTTATAATTATACTCCACGTTACTACAACGGTAAGGATACGGGAAATATTTACGATTTTGATTCGAAATTTAATAAGTATAAGGAAGCTACAAATGCGATAGATTTTGGTGCACAATGGTCTAGAGATAGAAAGGCCAGCCGAAATCGAGGAAATAGAGAAATTAACAAACGAGTTATTTACGTAGCGATTGTCCTTATATTTATTTTTTTGTGGATTATAGATTTCGATTTGTCTATCTTCTCGAATCCTCGTTAAATGAGTGATATAATACAACTTTTACCAGATCACGTTGCTAACCAAATTGCAGCGGGAGAGGTAGTTCAGCGGCCAGCTTCTGTTATAAAAGAATTACTGGAGAACGCTATAGATGCTTATGCTCAAAATATTCAGGTTGTAGTAAAAGATGCCGGTAAAACCTTAATACAGGTGGTAGATGATGGTGCCGGGATGAGCCTTACAGATGCTCGTATGTGTTTTGAGCGTCATGCTACATCAAAAATAAAATCTGCTGAAGATCTTTTCAGTTTAAATACCAAGGGGTTTAGGGGAGAGGCTTTAGCTTCTATAGCTGCAATTGCACATGTAGAGTTAAAAACGAAGCCAGAAGACGAGGAAGTTGGTACATGTATAAAGATAGAAGGTAGTAAAGTAACTTCTCAAGAACCATGTGTTACTCCTAAAGGAACTTCACTTTGTGTAAAGAATCTTTTTTATAATATTCCTGCAAGACGTAATTTCCTAAAATCTGATGCTGTAGAATTACGCCATATCATCGACGAATTTCAGCGTGTGGCAATGGCGCATCCATCGATTGCTTTTTCACTTTTTCATAATAGTGGCGAACTTTTTCAGTTACCAGCAACCAATCATAGGCAACGAATTACTAATATTTTTGGTGGTAAAACCAATGAAAAGCTGGTTCCTGTTAATGAAGATACCGAGATTCTAAAAATTTCAGGCTTTGTTGGGAAACCAGAATTTGCGAAAAGGAGCAGGGGAGAGCAGTTCTTTTTTGTTAATAACAGGTTTATTAAAAGTCCGTATTTAAATCATGCCGTTTCTGCAGCTTTTGAAGGTTTACTGAAAGAGAAAACTTATCCAAGTTATTTTCTCTATCTGGATGTAAATCCGAAGAGTATAGATATTAATATCCATCCTACTAAAACTGAAATTAAGTTTGACGACGAGCACGCACTTTATGCGATGTTGAGGAGTGCTATAAAGCATAGTTTGGGCCAGTTTAGTGTAGCACCTGTACTGGATTTTGATCGCGATTCTAATTTAGATACACCCTACGAATATAAAAATAAGCAGGCAGAAATACCTAAAATCGAAGTAGATCGTAGTTTTAACCCATTCGAAAACGAGTTAAATACAACTTCAATTCGTTCAGGGAAAAGTCATAGCTTCAAAAAAGAAACAACACAATCCTGGGAAAGTTTATATGCAGGATTAAATGCAGCTCCAGAAAACGATCAACATCAATTTAAACAGGTAGAATTTGAAAGTGAAGAGGTAACCGGGAAACTTTTTGATGATAATCATTCAGGGCCAGAAGCAGGCACTTTTCAGCTTCAAAAAAAATATATAGTTTCTACCTTAAAAAGTGGAATTTTGGTAATCGATCAAAATCGTGCCCATACCAGGATTTTATATGAAGAGCTTTTAAAGAATATTACGATCTCTGCGGCGGTTAGCCAACAGCTTCTTTTTCCATTACAGTTGCAGTTCAACACAAACGAAATGGAAATGCTCAAAGAAATTAAGGAATCTTTAGAACAAACTGGTTTTATTTTTTCTAATATTGAAGTTGATAATGTAGAGATCACTGGGATACCAACTTTAATTAGTGAAAGTGAGGTTGGTATTTTATTAGAACAGCTGTTATCCGACTTTGAGAATGAAGTTCCAGATAATGGATTTTCACAAACAGATTTGCTTGCAAAATCGTTGGCAAAGGGTATGGCTGTGAAATCTGGAACATTATTAAATAGTACAGAACAGCAACATATTGTAAATCGTTTATTCGCCTGCAAAGAACCAGATGTTAGTCCGTTTAATAGATCGGTATTTGTAACGTTAACTGTAGACGAATTAGATAAAAAGTTTACCTAAATGGGAAGAATTTCTGAATCTGTAAAAGTAATTTTAATAGCAAATATTCTATTTTTTATTGGAAGCCAGGTAATTGGAGACAGGGCTTATGATTTATTTGCTTTATGGTTTCCAGAAAATCAAAATTTTCAGTTTTGGCAGGTGATAACCCACATGTTTATGCATGGTGGAATTTCGCATATTTTCTTTAATATGTTTGCTCTTTATATCTTCGGAAGTTTCTTAGAGCAAAGTATTGGGCAAAGTCGTTTTTTATTTCTTTATTTTTCGGCCGGTCTTGGTGCAGCCGGACTTCAGATCCTATTCGCTTATCTCGATTTTAATTCGGCTTACAATGCATTAATCGAAAACGGAGCGAGTGTTTCTCAAATCAATGAATTATTAAATCAATTTGATGGCCAGCCCTATGGCATGATGTATAATGGCGGAAACACTCTTGTAAATGATCTGGCAAGCTCTTTTATGGTTCCTATGGTTGGAGCATCGGGAGCTATTTTTGGAGTCACTGCTGCTTTCGCAGTAATTTATCCTAATTTACCTTTGTATATCATGTTTATCCCCATTCCTATAAAAGCAAAGTATTTAATAGGTGGATATTTCCTTTTAAATGTATATTCAGCTGTAACAGGACATACTCTCTTGGGACCATCAAATACAGCCTATTGGGCACATATTGGTGGAGGTATTATCGGATTCATAACAATGTGGTACTGGAAGAAAAATCAGTTTAACCAAAATAGGTGGAACTAGATGAGAACATCAGATAAGATAAGATATAAAATAAATACGGCCACAATAACAGAAAAACTTATCGCTGTAAATGTGATCGTATTTTTGTTTTTTGGAATTATCAATACCGTATTTTCTCTTTTTGAAATTCCTGGATTTGCAGATTTTTATGACTGGTTTGTATTACCATCAGATCCGGCAGAATTTATCCTGAAACCCTGGACGATTATAGCTTACTCTTTTCTGCATGGTGGAATTTTTCATTTGGCTTCCAATATGCTGATTTTGTATTTCTCTGGAATATATTTTTTGAATTTCTTTTCACCTAAGCGCCTTTTAAACTATTATTTTCTAGGAGTAATTATTGGTGGATTGGTTTTTATGCTGAGTTACAATTTATTTCCAGCCTTTGCTGGAGGTAAATCTTATCTTGTAGGAGCTTCGGCCGGAGTAATGGCTGTTTTGATTGGTGTAGCTACCCAGGCGCCAAATATGTATGTTCGTTTGTTGATCTTTGGAAATTTGAAGTTTTGGTGGATTGCCGCAGCTTTAGTTGCAATAGATATTATTCAAATCCCTATGGGGAATGCTGGTGGACATTTAGCGCATCTTGGTGGTGCCGGCTTAGGTTATTTATATACAACGCAACTGCATAAAGGTAATGATATTGGAGCGTGGTGGGAAAGTTTGATGGATGGGATTGTAAATCTCTTTAAAAAGAAAGAGAAGAAAGCAAATATGAAAACAGTACATCGCACATCGAAAAAAAGAACTACAGGTACTACTTCATCTTCAAGAAATTCATCAATGTCTAAATCTGAAAAACAACAAAAAATTGATTCAATTTTAGATAAAATCAGTAAGAGTGGCTATGAAAGTTTAACTAAAGCAGAAAAAGATTTTCTTTTTCAGGCAGGCAAAGAAGACTAGATGAAAAAATTATCCTGGTTTGATAAACTCATTTTCTTTTTAAATTCATTATTAGCTATAGCCTTAATTGTAGCTTATTTTCTCCCTTACATTCCTCCAAAAAGTTATCCTTTAATTTCGGTTTTAACCTTAGGTGTTCCTATTTTAATTATAGCTAACCTTGTTTTCTTTCTTTATTGGCTATTAAGGATGAAACGTCAAATGGTTTTGTCTTTATTGATTATGATCATTGGCTTTGGTTTTGCTTCGAAGTTTTATAAATGGCCATTTACGGGTGAAGATGGGGCTGGGCAGTATTCTATTATGAATTATAATGTTAGGATGTTTAATAAATCTGTTTGGACAGAGGAAGAAAATATTCCTGAAAAAATAAATGCGATAATAGATGAAGCAGATCCAGATATACTAACGATTGAAGAATATTATAAAAATGAATATCTGGAAAAAAAATATCCGTTTAAATTTATCAAATATCGATCTGAAAGGTCATCTTTTGGTCAGGCTATATTTTCAAAATTTCCATTAATTGGTAAAACCTCTTTAGATTTTAATGTAGATGATTTTACAGGGGATAATAATAATGCGATTTTTACAGATGTAATTATTGAAGAGGACACAATCAGACTGTACAATATCCATTTTCAAAGCTTAAAAGTTACCGAAGATATTCAGGAAGTAGATAATTTTAAAGATAAGCAAGAATCGAAGAAAGTGGTTAAGAATATTTCTAGTGGTTTTGTAAGACAGCAAAACCAGGCTGAAAAAGTATATCAATCCATCAGGGAATCTGCTTATCCAGTAATTATTAGTGGAGACTTTAATAATACTGCGTTTTCTCATACCTATAAACATGTTAGAAATGATCGATTTCAGGATGCTTTTGTAAAAAAAGGTGCAGGTTTTAGCAGTACTTATAATCTGAATTATTTCCCTTTAAGAATAGATTTTCATCTTTTAGACACGGTGTTTGAAATCAACTCTTATGAGCGAATTAAAGTCCCGTATTCAGATCATTATCCTATTCTAACTACTTTTTCATTCAAAAATTAAAGTCGGGAAGTTTTTGATTTTCCAGAAAATCTAAGCTTTGGGGACCAAGGTTAAAAATTAAATCTAGGATGCTTAAATTATTTAAAAATCCGTGTTTTGGCTCAAATACTTGCTGGTAGCGTTCAGATAAAAAATTAAAATCTTTTTTTGCTGAAATAAGATGCCTTCCGTTATCCATTGCTGTAGGATTTCTAAAATATTCGTCAGTTTGTATAATTTCAGCCTCAATTCTTATGGCATCAAAAACAAAAGACTGGCATTTTAAATTAAAATCCATTAGATGAGAAAATTGATTTTCATATAAATATATGATATCATCTTCATAAAACTCGAAGAACGGAGAGGTTTGGTAAGATGCTTTTAAAGCACGCCAATGTTGCTTCTGCCATTCAAAAGAGTTATCAATCAAAACATCCTTGTATAGCTGATTTCCATCTGAGGCTTTACCTGTAAGTGAGGATTTATGTTTTATAGGAATATTTAGTAATAATTTACCATTAGCATCATAAATATACATTCGGTTACGATAAGTCTGTTTTTGATAGCTATCAAAGTTCTCTAAAACAATCTTTTCATATTGGGTAATCACAGCATATTGCGAAACAGGGCCAAAATAGGCCGGATGTAATAAAACAGTATTCATTTTTTAAGAATCTGATTTTTTACGTTTTCTGAAGTAATTAAATCCGAAGATTATTACCAATAGAATAAAGAAATAAGGCAGATAGGATATTGGTTTACCTTCACCTTTAACGGTGGTGAACATTCTATCCCATCTAATACCATTTAAAAATCCTGAAGCATACTTATCTTTACTAAACCAGATAAACACAGGTTTTCCTACTACATGGTTGTAAGGAACATATCCCCAACTACGGCTATCCTCACTGTTATGGCGGTTATCACCCATCATCCAGTAATAATTTTGCTTGAAGGTATAAGAATCCAATGCTTGCCCGTTTAAAAGAACTTGCGTTCCGTTTAGGCTAATTCTATTTTCTATGCCCATCTCGCTACCTTCGTATACTTCAATAATTCTGCGATAAAATGGTAAAGATTCTGGAGTAATTTCTACTGTTTTACCTTCTTCAGGAATATAGATTGGCCCAAAATAATCTAAATTGTAGCGTTTTTTCTTATCGTTAGGGAATAAGCTTGCCGTTTTTTGATCTTCCGGAGAAATACGTCTTTCCAGCGTTTTTATGTAAGGATTGTTTTTTAATCTTTCTTCAGACTCTTCAGGAAGAGCAGAAATAATAAACTCGTTGGTTGCTTTATTGTAATAAAAACCATCTGTAATATCATACATTTGGTACATATACTGCGGCGTAAGTTCCTGCCCATTTGTGGTTCCCTGGTAAGAGTATTGAGCTTTAGCTCTTTCTGATAATTGAAGTTGCTCTCCGTTAATATAAATTTTACCAGCTATAATTTCCAGTGAATCTCCTGGTGTGGCTACGCAGCGCTTAACATAATTCGATTTCTTATCGATTGGCTTGTAATAATATTTCCCATCGCCATATTGCTGAAAAGCATTTACGGTATCAACCGGCCAGTTAAAAACTACAATATCGTTCTTTTTAACTTCCTCAAATCCTGGTAATCTAAAATACGGAATTTGAGGTTTGTTGGTGTACGATTTTATGCCCGCAACTGGGATTGTATCGTGAACCATTGGAAAAGCAATTGGTGTTTGTGGAATTCTAGCACCGTAATGAAATTTACTCACAAAAAGATAATCACCTACCAAAAGTGTTTTTTCTAAGGAAGAAGTAGGAATGGTAAAAGGCTGCATTAAATACCCATGAACTATTGTTGCCGCTACCACAGCAAATAAAATAGAACTAACCCATTCTCCGGCTGTAGTGGCAGGTTTTAGGTTTCTATCTTTAATATGTTTTACATCTTGAGTGTAGTTGATATAATAAATATAGAATCCCAAAGTAAGAATTGCCAACCAGGTATCTGCGGTACTTTTTCTTCCAAAACTTCTTAGGGTCTCCACCCAAATTACCGGGAACATAATAAGATTTACAATCGGAATAAAAAGCAAGATAACCCACCACCAGGGACGATGAATAATCTTCATTAAAATCACCGCATTATAAATTGGGATTAAAGCTTCCCAGGCTTTTCTACCTGCTTTTTGATATAATTTCCAGGTTCCGGCAAAATGAATTATTTGCACAACCAGAAAGAAAATAAACCACGCTGTAAATGTCATATCTTATTATTTCCCTGTTAGTATGCCTAAAAGGCTATTCGTTACTCGATAATCGAGATTAAATGCTTCAAGCTTTAGCTCGAAATAAAATAATTTCTAAAAAATGCCTCATGGGATTAACCTGAGGTAGTTTATTTATAATCTAAAAACTAAACAAAATTTGTTTATGAATTTAGCTGAAATTCGATAAAATAAGCGGCAATTTTATTCAAAAAGGCTAGAAAGAACATCTCTCATAGTATGTACACCTGTTTTTCCATTTAGCCATTCTGCAGCTACAACTGCTCCTTTTGCAAAGCCTTCACGAGAATGTGCCGTATGCATAATCTCGATATCATCGATTTTTGAAGTGTAACTTACAGTATGTGTCCCTGGAACATCCTCAATTCGTTTTGCAAAAACCGGGATTTCATTATCACTAGCGGTTTCTAAATGCCAGCCATTTTTACGGTCATTTACCTCGATGATCTGTTCAGCTAAGCTAATTGCTGTTCCGCTAGGAGCGTCCAATTTTTTGGTGTGATGAATTTCTTCAATTTCTACGCCATACTCATCCAAGTTTTTCATCATTCCGGCTAATCTTTTATTTAGCTCGAAGAAAATATTAACTCCTAAAGAGAAATTACTGGCATAAATAAATGCAGCATTGTTTTTATTGCAAATTTCAACGGCTTCATCATATTGGTCTAACCATCCTGTTGTTCCAGAAACTACTGGTATACCCGCCTTAAAACAAGATGTAATATTTTTAAAAGCTGCATCTGGAATACTAAAATCGATGGCTACATCGATTCCTATTTCTTCCAAATTATAACTTTCAATATTTTTATCGATTTTCAGTACAATTTCGTGTCCGCGTTCTATGGCAATACTTTCTATTGCCTGTCCCATTCTTCCGTATCCTAAAAGTGCTATTTTCATTTCTAAAATTTAAAATTCAGTGAAAAACCATAATTCGATTTTCCTGTGAATTTATCTAGGTTATAATTTGGTTTTAAACTAAGGTCTTCGCTAACATTAAATTGCTGTAAGTGAGCATCAACATTGGCATCGATAATATTTAGTGCGTAAAATCCTATTGCTACTAATATTGAGATTTCCTTATTTCTCTGGTAAAGTTCTTGTGCGCTTCGTAAGCCTTGGTCTGATATTCTTCCGGCAAACTCATCCTCACGGCCGGCTAATCGTTGCTTATATGCATCGCGATAGCGATTGTATTGGCGGTCGTTATCAATATAAAAGTAAACAGGAATACCTATTCCTGCATAAACTAATGGCACTTTCCAGATACGTCCATTATAAATTTGGCCCAATCCTGGTAATATAGCCGAATAGAATGCTGCTTTAGCAGGAGCCAAAGCATTATATGGTTTATAATCCTGTTCTTCTTCTAAATCTTTTGCATCTTCAGGATTTCTAATTACCGTTGGATTTTGTACAGAAAGCGAATCTTCCTGAGCGGTAAGCTGAAATGTTAACAAAAGCAATAACAGTACAGGAAGTAGCTGCTTACTCTTCACCCTGGATTAATTTTTTAATTCGGTTAAATTCCTCTTCAGAAGAAAAAGGGATCGTAAGTTTTCCTTTTCCGTTTTTCTGCACCTTCACGTCGACTTTTGTTCCAAGATAATCTGTAAACTCCTTAATACTTTTTTTGTAGGTTACCGGCATTGAAGGTTTTGAAGCTGATTTTTGCTCAGGTCCGTTTTTGGCTTCTTTCACCAGTTTTTCAGTATCTCTAACAGATAACGAATTCTTTAAGATCTTTTCGTAGATCTCTAATTGTTTTTGAGGGTCGTCAACATTAATTAAGGCTCTACCATGTCCCATTCCTAAAAAACCATCACGCATTCCCGTTTGGATAATAGGATCTAATTTTAAAAGGCGTAAATAATTGGCAATGGTAGAACGGTTTTTACCCACACGTTCACTAAGCTGTTCTTGTGTAAGGCTAATTTCGTCTATAAGTCTTTGATAAGAAAGCGCAATTTCTATAGGATCAAGATCCTGGCGCTGAATATTTTCAACTAAAGCCATTTCCAGGCTTTCCTGGTCGTTGGCAATTCTAATATAGGCAGGGATCGTCTCTAGGCCAATTAATTTTGAAGCTCTAAAACGGCGCTCCCCAGAAACTAGCTGATATTTATCGAATTCTAACTTTCTAACGGTAATTGGCTGAATTACCCCAAGTTCTTTAATAGAACTTCCCAGTTCACGTAAGGCATCTTCATTAAAACTGGTTCTTGGCTGAAATGGATTGACTTCTATTGAAGATAATTCCAACTCAACTATATGACCCACTAACTTATCTGCATTTTTATCTTCGGCTGAATTTATATCGTTTTGAGGATCTTTCAATAGCGCAGAAAGACCTCTACCAAGTGCCTGTTTTTTTGTAGCCTTCGCCATCCTCTAACTGTTTTTCTTAATAATTTCGTGCGCCAAACTTAAGTAATTTGTAGCCCCTTTACTAGACGCATCGTAATTAATTATACTTTCTCCATAACTTGGCGCTTCACTTAAACGAACATTTCGCTGAATGATTGTTTCAAAAACCATTTCATCAAAATGTTTTTGAACTTCTTCAACCACCTGGTTAGAAAGTCTTAAACGGCTATCGTACATCGTAAGCAATAAACCTTCGATATCAAGCTTGTTGTTATGTATCTTCTGAACGCTTTTTATGGTATTCAGTAATTTACCTAAACCTTCTAATGCAAAATATTCACATTGAATAGGGATAATTACAGAATCTGAAGCAGTTAAGGCATTTAAAGTTAATAATCCCAGGGAAGGAGCACAATCGATTAAAATGTAATCGTATTGATCTTTAAGCGGAGTGATTACTTTTTTAAGCATCGACTCACGATTTTCTTGATCAACCAATTCAATTTCGATGGCAACCAAATCGATATGGGCAGGTATCAAATCCAGATTTGGTGAACTGGTTTGCATTATCGCTTTGTCTGGAGTGATAGAATGCTCCAAAAGCTGATAGGTTCCCAATTCTATTTCTTCAACATCAATTCCTAATCCTGAAGTGGCGTTTGCCTGGGGATCGGCATCAATAAGAAGTACCTTTTTTTCTAAAACACCAAGGGAAGCAGCAAGATTTACTGAAGTTGTAGTTTTTCCTACTCCACCTTTCTGATTGGCAATAGCGATGATTTTACCCATTAATTTTTATCAATTTTTGAAGGTAAAAATACAATTTATTATAGGTTTATAAAATCATTTTGTTAACAGGTTTTTCAAAAACTTTAACAATCGCAAAAGTTTTAACCTCTTTTTTTAGCTTTAATCATTGCTTCCAGCTGATCCCACAATTCTTCAGGGATCGCTTCCAGCAAATTAAACTGCCCGGCACCCTTTAACCATTCACCACCATCGATGGTGATTACTTCTCCATTTAAGT
The DNA here is from genome assembly GCF_002094855.1 of Zunongwangia atlantica 22II14-10F7. Classification (GTDB taxonomy): domain Bacteria; phylum Bacteroidota; class Bacteroidia; order Flavobacteriales; family Flavobacteriaceae; genus Zunongwangia; species Zunongwangia atlantica. Next base: position 19,863 of record NZ_ARYN01000009.1, on the reverse strand, counting down.
ACGCCGAAAAGTCGGATACCAGATAGGCGGCAAGGTTTGCTAGTTCTTGGTGATCGCCCACCCGTTTTAGCGGAACTTTTTTAGCCAGATCAAATTTATCTTTTAAATCACCGGGTAATAATCTATCCCAGGCACCTTTGGTTGGGAATGGCCCTGGGGCAATCGCATTGCATCTTATGCCGTATTTAGCCCACTCAACCGCTAAAGACCTTGTCATCGCTAAAACTCCAGCTTTTGCGGTGGCGCTTGGTACTACATAAGCAGAACCCGTCCAGGCGTAGGTGGTAACAATATTTAAGATAGAGGTATTTATAGTTTTTTTATCGATCCAGTGCTTCCCAAATGCCAGCGTACAGTTTTTACTTCCTTTAAGTACAATATCGATAATGGTATCGAAGGCGTTAGCTGAAAGTCGCTCGGTAGGGGATATAAAATTTCCGGCAGCGTTATTCAGCAAAACATCAACTTCTCCAAATTCATCCAAAACTAGGTTAAGCATTTGCTCTACTTCATCATAATTTCTAACATCACACTGTACAGGTAAACACTTTCCGCCGGTTTCGTTTTCTAGTTCTGAAGCTGTATTCTGAAGTTTCTCCAAATTCCGGGAAGAAATCGCCACATTAGCACCTAACTCTAAAAAATACTTGGTCATTGATTTTCCAAGACCGCTACCACCACCGGTTACAACAATAGTTTTGCCGGCTAAAGCATCGTCACGCAGCATTTTTTTTGTGAAGTCCATTATTCTGAATTTGTAAGTTCAGAAATGAATTTACTTATATTTTTTCAGAATTAGTGGTAAATTATAGTCAAAATTATGCATTTCGAAATCATCGTCGATTAAGTCTCCATTTTTGTTTAAGACAATATATCTAGGAATCCCGTTAAATTTGAATAGTTGTCTAAAGCGATTATAAGTATCTGTATCTACGCGATGAAGGTTTTCTAATTCTTGTTCTTTAGTAAAGCTTTCATAATTTTTAAGGGGAGATTGTGCCTCATCTGTAATAAATACAAATTCAAAATCTGGGTTGTCTTTATATTTTTTCCTGGTTTCTTTCATATGTTTTATGGTTGCAACACATGGCCCACATGTTGTTGCCCAAAAATCTATAAAAAGGATCTTACCTTTATAATTATTAGCAATATCATAGAATAGCTGCTTTGGTTTGCCATCAGGTAAGGTGATAATTTTATTGTTTATAGCTATAGTCGTTTCAGTTGGATCACCATCTACAACTTGTTTTTCTTTTGGTTGATTTGGAAATTTTTCTTTGATTATTCTGGTGAATTCTTTTATCAGAAACTCGTTTTCTATGGTAGCACTTTGATTTTTTAGGTAGTCGTAAGCTACTTTAGATTCATTCATCATTTGAATATCAAATTTGGTAGATCTTACTTTTGTAATGTCATAAATCAAATCATTTTTTAGGTGAAGTTGATTTTGTAATACCGAGTCTTTTTTATGCCAGGGTTCCATAAAATCGATAAAGACGTGATCTTCAATATATGGAGTAACGTATTTTTTTCTATGCGCTTCACTCTCTTTAGCGTATTTTTTGAAAAAAACTTTTATTTTCTTATTGTATTCTTCAATTTCTTCTGGTTTTAAAGCTTTACTTTTTAAAAGATATTCTTCTTCTTCTGAAAGATTGATATCCATCGATTTTAGATAATCTAAGAAACTAATTTCAGGAACAAAATTGTTATATTTAAATTGATATCTTAATGGATCCGAGTATTCAAATCTATTGATAAATTCGGAAAAATTACTATTCACTAGAAGAGCTTGTTTGTTAAGATTTATATCTTGTAAAAACGTGTAAAAATCGATATCTTCATCTTCTTTTATATAGTCATTATCTGGGTGTTGTGTTCTAAGTTCCTTTCTGGACATTACATAATTAAAAAGTCTCGTAGCTGTGATAAGATCTTTTTCGTTACTTAATATTTCCTTCGATTTTTCAAGAAGATCGGTATTAGAAAAATAATTCTGAAGAATCTTTTCGTTTTCGGCTTTCTCATTTAATGCAATGGCTTCCAAGTCCGATAGTTCACTATTTAAAATAGAAGATTGAAAATCGGAGTAGTCAAATTCGGTAAATTCAATAGTATTTACTTCTTTGTTTATTCTACTTAATTTTCCTTGATATTTAATAAAAGCTTTTGGGTAAGCTCTGGAATAATTATAATTAGCTTCTAAAAATCCTTCCCAATCAAGAATTAAACCCAAAGTCTGTCCTGGTTCCAAATAAAACTTAACTACTTTTCCGTTAATAAAAAAATTGGATTTTACTGGATGCACTAAAGGAATATCAGCTTCAAACCTTCCGTCTTCTTTTATTTCAATGGTTACGGGATAATCTTCTCTAGTTAATACGTTAGAAGCGTAATAAATTCCGGTATCAAAACCACTTCTTTGATCGTAGCCTTTTATATACCCAATGATTTTTGCTGGTTTTTTACTGAAAAATTCGTCTGATTCATAGTTTTCTATAGGTTCATCCTTAACTTGTGCCAAAGCGGCATTGATCCAATCTTGTACGTCAGAAGGAATATCTTTAGACTTTTCCTTTTTTTTCTCATGTAAAGAAAGCCCAAAAAACTGATCATTATAATCGATCTTTTCTACGTCATTTTTTAGTGGAGGAAATATAAATACGCTGTGATGTTCACCTGAGGCATCGAAAGTGATCCTGGTATCAAATTCTTCATTTTCTATGCTGAGAATTGAAAGTTTTTCGCCTGTTTCTGAATTTCGAATAAAAGCATCTCTACCACATTTTATCCATGATCCTTCAGGCATATTCCAATCTAAGTGTATTTTAGTTTCCTTCTCAGAAAGCTCGATTTTTGAAATTTTGAATTGCTTGGTATTTGCAAATTCGTACGAAGGGTCTTCAATAACTGAATCCAAATTTTCAGCAGATATATTTAAAATCGAAAATAATAAGAAGAATGTACAGAAGAGGCTTTTGTGAATTCTCATGGGATATAGATTGATGAAATTTTATCCCTAAAGGTAAGAAAAATGATGTGTAGTTTACTGTAAATCAAAAAAATCCTGTGGAGATACAGGATTTTAACTCGATAATCGAGATTAAATGCTCCGAGGCTTGCCTCGATACAAAGACGATTTTCAAAAAATGCATTACGTGCTTGTCCTGAGGTAGTTTACCAATTAACTAAAATTATCTCTTATTCGTCAATCAAGATCTCTAATAATTGTACTGCAGCATCACTTATTTTGGTGCCAGGGCCAAAAACAGCTACGGCACCGGTATCAAATAAATATTGATAATCCTGGGATGGGATCACGCCCCCAACAATCACCATTATATCTTCACGGCCTAGTTTTTTAAGTTCTTCCAAAACTTGTGGCACTAAAGTTTTATGCCCGGCTGCTAAAGACGAAACCCCAAGAATATGAACGTCATTTTCTACCGCTTGCTTTGCAGCTTCTTTTGGAGTTTGAAAAAGCGGACCAATATCTACATCAAAGCCTACATCGGCATAAGCGGTAGCCACGACTTTTGCTCCACGATCGTGCCCGTCTTGTCCCATTTTGGCGATCATAATTCGTGGTCGGCGGCCATCCTGCTCTGCAAATTTATCGGCAAGTTCCCTGGCTTTTAAAAATGTTTCGTTGTCTTTCATTTCTTTAGAATAAACTCCGCTAAAAGATTGAATTTTTGCCTTATATCGACCAAAAGCTTCCTCTAGCGCATCGCTTATTTCTCCCAAAGTAGCTCTTTTTCTCGCCGCTTCAACGGCTAAAGTTAATAAATTTTCTTGCCCGGTTCGAGCCGATTTTGTAAGATTTTCGAGTGCTTTTTTTACTTCAGATTCGTTTCTTTCTGCCTTAATTTTTTCGAGGCGTTCTATTTGTTGCTTGCGTACACTTTGATTATCAACTTCAAGAGTAAGCAATTCTTCTTCTTTTTGTAAGCGATATTTATTGGTGCCAATAATAACATCGGTTTCGTTATCAATTCTGGCTTGTTTTCTAGCCGCAGCTTCTTCGATACGCATTTTTGGGATTCCGGCTTCAATGGCTTTCGTCATTCCGCCAAGATCTTCAACTTCTTCAATTAGTTTCCAGGCTTTTTCAGCAATATCATTTGTTAAACTTTCAACATAATAACTACCGGCCCAGGGATCTACCGTTTTAGTGATCGATGTTTCCTGCTTAAGATGTAATTGTGTATTTCTTGCGATCCTTGCTGAAAAATCTGTAGGTAAAGCAATCGCTTCATCTAAAGCATTGGTGTGTAAACTTTGCGTGCCACCAAATGCCGCTGCCGCCGCTTCTATGGAAGTCCGCGCTACATTATTAAAAGGATCCTGTTCTGTCAAACTCCATCCGCTGGTTTGCGAATGGGTTCTAAGCGATAAGCTTTTTGGATTTTTAGGATTGAATTGTTTTACCAGTTTTGCCCAAAGCATGCGTGCTGCTCGCATTTTAGCAACTTCCATAAAATGGTTCATTCCAATTGCCCAAAAGAATGAAAGTCGGGGTGCAAAACTATCGATATCCATTCCGGCTTCTAAACCTTTACGAATATATTCTAATCCGTCTGCCAGTGTGTATGCCAATTCGATATCACTTGTCGCACCAGCTTCCTGCATGTGATAGCCAGAAATACTAATGCTGTTGAATTTCGGCATGTGTTGCGAAGTAAATTCAAAAATGTCTGCAATGATCTTCATCGAAGGAGTAGGAGGATAGATGTAGGTGTTTCTCACCATAAACTCCTTTAAAATATCATTTTGAATCGTTCCTGAAAGCTGCGCAGGTTTTACGCCTTGTTCTTCTGCGGCGACGATGTAAAAAGCTAAAATGGGTAATACAGCGCCGTTCATGGTCATTGAAACCGACATTTTATCTAACGGAATCTGGTCGAAAAGAATTTTCATATCCTCAACCGAATCGATTGCCACACCGGCTTTTCCCACATCGCCAACCACACGCTCGTGATCACTATCGTAACCGCGGTGCGTTGCCAGATCGAAAGCCACCGAAAGGCCTTTTTGCCCGGCAGCTAAATTTCTGCGATAAAAAGCATTACTCTCTTCAGCGGTGGAAAATCCTGCATATTGCCTTATCGTCCATGGGCGCTGCACATACATTGTACTATAAGGTCCACGTAAAAAAGGAGGTGTACCGGCAACGAAATTAAGATGCTCAAAATTTTCAATATCTTCTTTGGAATATGAAGATTTGATGTTTATTTCTTCCGGTGTTTTATAGGTCGAAATTGTAGATTTTTCGCCTATTTTTTTTTCGATCAACTGTAAATCTTTAAGGTCTTTTCTTCCCATAATTATGTGTTTACAGTTTTTTCGGTTGCTAATCGCTGCTCTTCCTGTTTTTCACTTAATCGACGTTCTAAAATCGGTTCGATCAAGGTTTTTCGTGGGTTTTTCTTTAAAAAAGGATATAACTGAATCTCATCCTGCATTTTATCTGCCGGATTTTGATATTTATTGGTTCCAATTAAAATTAGTTCCCCGGCATCGAATTTCGCCTGTTCTTTTTCAGCCGATTCTCTTATTTTCTTCTGGATAATGCTTTCCTTCAGTTGTTTTAAAAATCCGCCTCCGTTTTCAATATCCTTAAAGATCGCCAGGGCTTTTTCAGCAAATTGTTCGGTTAGATTTTCGATATAATAGGCACCTTCCGCAGCATTTTTTACTTTATTTAAATGCGCTTCATGCTTCATAATCAAAAGCTGATTGCGGGCGATTCTATTCCCAAACTCGTTATTTTTATGATAAACCGCATCGTAGGGTAGATTAAAAATAGCATCTGCACCACCAAGAATTGCACTCATACTTTCTGTAGTGGTGCGCAATAAATTTACATTGTAATCGTAAAGTGTTTTGTTACGTTTTGAAGGTTGGGCGAGAATAAAAACTTCTTTGTTGAATCCGTAAGCTTCAGCGATACTTGAAAAAAGCCATCGTAAAGCTCTAATTTTAGCAATCTCGAAAAAGTAATTTGGCCCCACGGCCACTAAAAATTGCAATTTGAGCGCTTTTTTTACTTCCGAAGAAAGAAAATCTACTTTATTAATATAATTAAGGTATTCGTTTGCATGTGCTATGGCATAAGCCAATTGCTGCGGAATCGTGGCGCCGGCGTTTTGATACAGCATGGTATCTACGGAAATAACCGACTCGAAATTCGACGAATCTTGAAGAATTTCTTCTAAAATTTTATGATCACTTTCTAAGTTAGTAAACCAGTTTCCTGAAGACGCTAAATTCCCAATAATATCGATCTGCAAGTAAACTTTCGCATTTTTATCCTGAAAGAAATTACGCAAACCTTTTAGAAAATCTTCAGAAAAAAAAGTGAATTTCAGGTAAATAGGAGTGGACTGAAAATCGAAGTTTTTGAATAGCTTTTTTAGATCGGTTTCTTCCGAAGAAATGATAAACCAGATACTTTCAGCTCCTTTTTCAACTAATTTTAAAGCGCGGTAATTACTTTTTTCTTCAGAAACCACAAAAATCTGGTCGCAAATCGACCAATCTTTACAAGAATCTATCTGTAAAGCTTCAATTTGATCGTCCTGATGATAAAATGGCCTAATGTCTACGCCATCTAAAGTATGCGTTACCAGGTTTTGATAATCTACACCGTCTAGCTCAAACTGAATTTTCTGTTTCCATTGTTTTCCAGAAACTTCATCAAAATCCTGAAATAATGATTGCTCCATAATCGTGTGGTTTTAAGAAAACAGGGAAAAAATGCCCAATATTAATCTACAGTATCGTACTCGATAATGTAAATTTCTTCGTTGGGGCGTTTCATATAGTACTTTTGGCGAGCAAATTTTTCTAATTCTATAGAATCGCCTAAAGTGCCAATGATGGCTTTATCTCGAGAAATTTCTTTTTGATAATAGTCCTTGTTTTCTCTAAGCTCGTTAATTTCCTGGTTAAGTTCGTGGTGGATAAACCAGGAATTACTATCTAAAAAGAACATCCATATCGCAAAAATAAGCCCCAGCAATACATATTTATTGCTAAGTATTTTAAACCATCTTTTGTTGCGAAGTTCTTTTAATTTCATGTGCTTAAATATACAAAATTAGGATAAGCGATCTTTTATAATTGTCTGAACGATATCAACAGCTACCGTATTGTAACGATTGGTAGGGATTATAAGATCTGCAAATTCTTTGGTAGGTTCTATAAACTGGTTATGCATTGGTTTTAATGTTGTTTGGTAACGCCAAAGCACTTCTTCCAGATCACGACCACGATCTGCAATATCTCGTTTAAGACGACGAATCAAACGCTCGTCACTATCTGCATGTACATAAATTTTGATATCGAACATATCACGAATATCGGCGTGAGCAAGGATAAGAATGCCTTCTACGATAACCACTTTACGAGGATGAACTTCTATAAATTCTCCTGTCCTATTATGTTCTTTAAATGAATATACCGGCTGCATTACATTGTTACCGGCTTTTAATTCCTTTAGGTGAGAAACCAATAGATCGAAATCTATAGATTTTGGATGATCGAAGTTGATCTTTTTACGTTCTTCGAAGCTAAGATGGCTGGTATCCATATAATAGGAATCCTGAGAGATTACATCTACTTCTTCATTCTTTAACTCGTCGATTATTTGATTTACAACGGTAGTCTTTCCGCTACCTGTACCTCCGGCAATTCCAATTATAAGCATCTGAGAAAATTTGGGGCAAATTTAATTATTTACCCCAAAAATTAAATTTTATTCAGATTTTTCTACTGCGGCAACTTCTTCTTCGGTTACCATATCGTCGATTTTGTTGCTCCAGGAGTTCATTGCATAGTTAAGAGCATCTGCAACTTCCTGGTCACTTAATCCCATAGGAGTCATTACGTTATCGTATTCTTTACCGTTTACGGTGATTGGTCCCTGCATACCGTATTTTACACCACGAATACTTTCAGTTCTTTTTTCTGTTAACCAGTTAGAACCGTCTAGTGGAGGATAAGTTCCCGGGATTCCTTTTCCGGTAGGAAGGTGACAGGTAACACATAGCTGAGAATACACTTTTTTACCTCTGGCGATACTTTCGTCTAAAGGTGTTTTTTCTGCTGAACTGTTATCTGCCGGGATAGTGTAGGTTTCTTCCTCTTCGGTAGTTTCCTGCTTTTTGTCTGATTTGCAAGCCATAGCTCCCAGAATCACGGCAATACTTAATAACTTTTTCATTGTTTATCGTTTGTGTTTAATCTAATTATTCTGCTTTTTTTACTAATTTCAATACGCCTTTTCCTTCCACGCCAAGATAGATATTTCCATCGGGTCCTTCAACAACTTCTCTTAATCTTCCAACATTTTCGACTAATTTCTCTCTTTTGGTGATTTTCTTTCCGTCTAAAATTAAAAGTTCTAAATATTGAAATTTAAGGGAGCCGGCTAGTAAATTCCCTTGAAGTTCTGGATATTCTTCAGAAGTTACATATGCGAATCCGCTTGGTGCTATTGAAGGTAGCCAATAAAAAATAGGATCTTCAAATTCTGGGCGGCTACGCTCGTCTGTGATAGGAGTACTATCGTAATTTTCTCCGTAGGTAACAACCGGCCATCCGTAGTTAGCACCTGCTTTTACAACATTTATTTCATCACCGCCTTGTGGGCCATGTTCGTGAACCCAAATTTCGCCAGTTTCAGGATTTAAGATCATTCCCTGTGGATTACGATGCCCATAAGAATAGATAGCTTCTTTAGCATTATCTTCTCCAACAAATGGATTGTCCTGCGGGATGCTACCATCATCATTTAAGCGATAAACTTTACCGTTGTCTCTCGTAATATCCTGTGGATTTTCATCACGAGCGCCGCGTTCTCCGGCTGAAAAATATAAGTAACCCTCTTTATCGAAACTAATTCTGGAACCAAAATGCTGTCCTTTAGTAGTATTTGGACCAGCTTTATATAATACTTCTACATTGGTAAGTTGAGTACCGTCGATCTTAGCTCTGGCGATTGCAGTATTTCCACCTTCGCCTTCACCTTCAGAAGACGCATAGGTAAAATAAATCCAACCATTATTTGCATAATCTGGGTGTACAGCGATATCAAGTAATCCGCCCTGGCCACGCACATAAACTTCAGGAATATTAGAAAGTTTTTGTTTTTGCCCGTCTTTGTAATGATAGATGTCACCAGATTTGTCCGCAACTAGCATACTATTATCTGGAAGAAAATCGATTCCCCATGGGATAGCAATGCCTTCTACAACAACTTCTGTGTCGTAATTATCATTAGTCTCGGCCGGGATTGGCTCTGGTACTTCTTGTTGAGTTTCTTCTGTATTTTTTGGGGTTTCCTGCTTCTCTGCAGTATCCTTTTCTTCAGTACTCTGGCCGCAAGAGATTAAGCTTAAAACAATTCCTAATTGAATAAAAGTTTTTTTCATGAGTGGTGTTATGAGATTGGTTGTAATTTAAGGGATTAAAAGCTATTTAATGAACTAATATATAAAAAATCTAAACTTTCCATTGTGGTGCTAAAAGAATTATTATATTTGCACCCGCAATTGAGAATAACAATTGTAAAACGGGGTGTAGCGTAGCCCGGTCATCGCGCCTGCTTTGGGAGCAGGAGGTCGCAGGTTCGAATCCTGCCACCCCGACGAACTAAGTACCAAACTTTAGCAAAATCACTGGAAATCAAGTATTTTCGGTGATTTTTTGTTTTAGGATATACCATCTAAAACCAAAGTTTATGGTTCTGTTCAGTGAATGATTCGGTGAATGCTTTTTCTTCATTTATTTCTTACCTTAAGAGTGCATAACGGCTGATTTGATTTTCGTCTATAGTCATGTTTGTTTCATTAAAAAACCAGCTTATGCCAGAGTTTACCACCTTTTCCGTATTATTCTTTACCAGAAAGATCAGTAAAAATGCTGAGAAACTTTCTATTTATGCCCGTATTACCGTCAATGGTAAATCAGCCGAAATGAGCCTCCAACGTAAAACTTCAGTGAATGAATGGGACTCTTCCAAAGGGCGGCTTCGAGGATCTAGCGGACGCATCAAACAAATGAACCGTTATTTAGATCAGGTTTACTACCAATTATTAGAGACGCACAAGCGTTTGTTGGAAAAAGACAACCTTATTAGCGCTAAAGCCGTTAAAGCTGCTTACAGCGGACTTGATGAAGATCACAAAAAATTGAGTGATATCGTAGATTATCACAATTCACAGATTCAATCGGTGTTAAAGTGGGGTACGCTAAAAAACTATTATACCACTGCTAAATACCTAACCGAATTTCTAAAGCAAAAAAGAAAAGTAGATGATATCTACTTAAAACATATCAATTACCGATTTATCACGGAATTCGAACATTTCCTGCGCACCTATTCCCCGAGTAAAAAAAGAAAAACCTGTTCTACCAATGGCGTAATGAAACATTTGGAACGGTTTAAAAAGATGATCAACCTTGCCATTAAACTGGAATGGATACAGAAAAATCCTTTTCAGAACTATAAAATGAAGTTTGAAAAGAATGAACGTCAGTTTTTATCGGAACGGGAATTAAAATTAGTAGAAGAAACTTATTTTAAAAGTGGCTCTTTGGAGCGTGTAAAAGATATGTTCCTTTTTTCCTGTTATACCGGACTCACCTATGCTGAACTGAAAGAACTCACCAAAGACCATATCGTAAAGGGGATGGATGGTAAAGATTGGATTTATACCAGGCGGGCAAAAACCAATGAGCCTGTAAAAGCTCCCCTACTCAGTAAAGCTGCTAGCATTTTAAAAAAATATAAAGATCATCAATATGATCTCATGGATGAATGTTTATTTCCGGTCTTATCCAATCAAAAGATGAATAGCTACGTCAAAGAAGTGATGAAAGCTTCAGGAGTTCGAAAACATATTACGTTTCATTCGGCAAGACATACCTTTGCGACAACAGTTACTTTATCTAATGGAGTGCCGATTGAAACGGTATCCAAGCTTTTAGGACATACCAAATTATCGACCACTCAAATTTATGCACGAGTGATGGAAAATAAAATCAGTAGTGATATGAATAACCTGGAAGAACTTATGGCACAAAAAAAAGAAGACAAAACAAAGCGACGAAAAGAGAAATAATATACCCTATTCACAGGCTATTGAACTATTTCAATAGCCTTTTTTAGTCCAATGGAAATTCTTCTTCGCTTTGATTAAAAAGATCAAGTAATTCTGTTTTTGGATCGAGCATAAAATGCTCTAGCTGCTTTAAGGCTTTTTCCTGAATTGCTCCGAAACTTTCATATTCTAAAGAACCAGCAGCAATATACTCTTCATCCAAATCTAGCACCTGAGATAAATAGGTATCATCTTCACCGTAGTAGTAAATAATAGCATCAGAGCCTAAAATATTAAGTTCTAGTGAGTACTGAATATGCTCAAAATGCTCTTTAGTGAAGAAATCAGGTAATGTAAAAGATATTGTTTTGCTTGATGGATCAAACGAAAGAATGGTAGGGATATAGAGTTTTCCAAGATCAAACATCAGATTAGTTGCTTTTAGTTCATCTTTCACTAATGTACTAAAAGAATCATATACCTAAACCAATTTTATCAATCTGAAAATCTAATTTTAACGTTGACTGGAACTCACGATTAACTCACGATTAAAATGAATTGATTCATAGAAACCTTTAAATAAACCTAGATAAAATAAAAAACGCCCGTGTAAAAATGGGCGCTTGATTTTTATATTATTAGAAGTTTTTCCATTCCTCTGATTTAAATTCAAATTTTAAAATAGGAAAACTATACCTTGAAGCAAGTAAGGTTTGTTAGAAAAAATTAGATTTAACCTATCAAACCCTTCCAAATTTTATATTAGCATTTATTATTTTGTTTTATCTTGAAAAAAATCTGAATTCGAAAATGAATAATTCACTTATTGAATTAAAAGAAAAAATTTCAGAAAAACTTCTGAAATTCTTCTTCGTTGATGATAAAAAATATGGAGTACAGAATGAGGAAGGAAAATATCATCTTTTAAAAGACAAAATTTCACCTAATATGATTGATACTATGTTAGGAGAAAAACAAAGTCTTTTAACTTATCAAGAGTTACATATAAGCGGTAGAGCTTTTGTAAAATGGGTTTGCTTTGACATAGATATAGTAAAAGCTAAATTGGAACAAGACAAAAAGGTAACGGAAGAAACTCTAGAGAAAGTTCAATTCGCTACTGAAGAAATTGCTATACTTCTTCAAAGATTAGAAATACCATTTGTAAAAGAGTTTAGCGGTAGAAGAGGTTATCATATATGGGTAATATTCGAAGATTTGATTTCTAAGGAAAACGCATATTATTTTGTAAACTATATTAAGACCTCTATAAAACCCAAAATTCCAAATTACGTAGATGTTGAAATATTTCCAAAAATACCGAAAACAGCCTACAAATCAAAGGGAATAGGATATGGTGTAAAACTACCTCTATCTTATCATAGATTAGGAGTAAGATCATATTTTATCCAGAATAATTATAATCCTCTTTATAACCAAAATTCCCCGATAGACTTCTATTCTGAGCAACTAAAAATCCTGAACTCCATTGAGGTATACACCGCAGAAAGGTTCGAGAATGACATAGTAGATTTTAAAAAAGTTGCTAAAAAAAGTGTAAAAACTAACTTTTTGAAGGTAAGTCAATCTGAAATTTCTTATGAGATTGAGCTCAACAAAGTTTTGAGTAAACTTAGAAATTGCTCTAATATAAGATCCTTATTGGCAGAATATGAAAAAGGACTCAACAACAAGAGTCGATTGATAATGGTTGGTCTATTAATTCACTTGAAAACAAGAGAAAATAAGAATTATGGAAAAGATTTACTCCATGAATTCTTTTCAAGAATTCAAAATTACAATCCAGAAATTACTCGTAAGTTAATTGAAAATTTAGACTTTCTTAATCCAGTAACCTGCGAAATGTTTGGGGAAAAATGTGAATATTGTTCAGAAAACAATATAATTTCACCTATTGAGATATTAGACGATAAAATAATTCTAACTGATATTCCTAAGTTCACCATTGAATCTTTCGACGAGAAATTATTCAAACAAATATGTAGCGGACTTTATAATTATAGTTCTCAAGATGAAGTTAGATTATACTTCCAATTATTAGAATTATCCAACGCAAATTTTAAATCTATTTCAAAGAATATTGACCAAATCTTAAATCATGAAAATTACGGAACGGTTGAATATTACCAATTTTTCCGGCAAGAAAAAGAAAAAGTAAGAACTTTATACACTTTAGAAACCCAAATAAGAATTATCAGTGTTTACTTCACCTATATTCTAAATAAACTATACTATCCTGAATTATCTGACTTTTCATTTGGTTACATATTCCAAGGGAACTTTTATAAGGATAATCTTTTTGAAAATTGGTTTGTCAATTGGGCGAAGTTCAGTAAAAATATAGAAAACATACTTTTCTCTTCAGAATATTCAGGTTACTATCTAGTAAAATTAGATATTAGTAAATTCTATGATAGAATTGATCTTGATAGATTGGAAATAAAGTTATTTGAAGAATTACCACATTCAACTAAAACAATAATCAACAGTTTAAATACCGATGAGAAAAATAAATACAAGAGAATAGTTGATTATCTCATCTTCATATCAAAAAAAATTGCTACTGATAGCAAAACAGGACTTCCACAAGGTCCGGCTTACGCAAGATATCTTGCAGAAATCTACCTTAATAGCCTTGATAAGATCATAGAGCAGAATTTTATTAAAAATAAGAAGAGGGAATTTTATTATCGTTTTGTTGACGATATCTTCGTTTTTGTTGAATCTAAAGAAAGAGCTTTAGTTCTAAATTCAGATATAACTCAATGGCTATCTCTAAACAATCTAGAGATAAACAACTCGAAGACAACTATACAAAAGGTATCTGATTATGTCGAATCAGGTGAATACAGCCGCTATCAAGATGATGCTAAATATGATTTAAGTAAAGCGAACAAAAAAAAAGATTCACTTTCCGAAATTGAGATTGAAAAGATTATCAAGCAATTGACTGATTTGGCGGAAAGTAGCTCTTTAGGCCTTAAGGACAATCTAAGGTTTTTTTATCGTCAATTTGAAGAAGACGATAGATTAAAATTTATAAAACGTCAATTATCAAACAAACTACCATTCAATCCTGATGGAAGAGGAACCTTATATTATCTATTTTATACAGATCTTGCTGCTAATTCCCCTGATATTTTTCTTGATTTGAAAAATAAATTAGCAAAACTTCCTGAGCTATCACTTAGTAACTATTTAAACGCAATTTTAACCTATCAAAATACTTTAGAATTATCCCAGGATTGGGTGCGTGAATTGATCATAAATTTTCTCCATTTAAATAACACTAAAAAAGTAGATCAATTATTAATTGCCATTTTGAAATATAAATACAAAATCGATCTTGAGCTTCCATTTGATAGAATATTAAAAGAAAAAGCATTGAAAACTCCTGAAATTATTCTAAGCCATTCACATTTTAGTGATATACTTCAAAAATTAGAACGTTTGGAATTGGAAGGAGCACTTATAGAAATTTATGATATCATTCATCTTCAAAATCATGATTTGAGATTTCTAAATAAATTGGCAGATTATTACATTTTAAGATTTAGTGTTGCGGATGAAGATAAAGTAGCTCATTTACTTAATTCCGAAAATAATTTAGAGAGATATTATAAATGTATATCGTTTTTGACACTTTTTGTAATTGATAGGTCTGAAAGCGAATTTATAACAGTTTGGAAATATTTACTTTCAGCTTCATCGAAAAAAGGTGAAATTAAAAATTTTGATCATCAATTCAGATGGACAGACAAAGTCCTGAAGTTTAAAAATTCTGATCTTTCTTTCAAGTTATATGGTATTTTAGTTGCTGAAAAACAAGGCTCTCCACTTTCCACATTTAATTGCAAAAATCACTTATTATCTAGATTTAAAGATATTGTTTTGATGCTAGTTTTTTCCAAATCAAACAGGGAGGAATCTGTTATTGAATATAGGGAAAAACAAAATGTATTAAAGGCATCAAATCTTGATAAGAATAGCCTATTCTATAAATGGGTTCAAAATAAAAATGCAGTTTTATATCCAAAATCCAATCCTGCTATTCCATTAAAAATTATTGGGATGAATGGATTAATTGTTTTGAGAGATGGTGAGAAATTTTTCATCAAAAATGTTTCAAAAACAAAACCAAAAAAGCAATATGACTATTTAGAATACTCTACAGAAGAATATTTAGAGTCAGGATTTGAAATAGAGAATAATGTTAGAGATTTATTGGATAATATTAAAATTCTAAATTTTTACAACTTTATTATACGCATCTCAGACGTAATACGAAATAGTATTAAATTTAAAGATAAATATTCAACTGGATACCCCGTTTTCTATGAGAATTTTGAGTCTTCTGGCGTTTCACTTTTTCCAATTATTCCTTTTTATTCGGATTATTCAAAGTTTATAAATTACAATGGAGAAATTGTAGAAAATAACTATCAAAACTTTAAAAAGCAGATTTTTTTCATAATAGAAATTGCAGCACAAAAATCAATTAAAACAAATTTTCTAGAGAAAAATACTGCATTCGATTTTGAATTGAAAAACATTGAAAATCGATTTATTCCTTCATCTGCATTATTATATTCTGATAAAATTACAGAACTTGAATTTATTTTAAAGTTCGCTGAAATTTTAGATGAAATAAGCGAAAATGATTTTGACATCTTCAATTATCAATTTATTTGGAGTTCCGCAGTTTTGAAATTATTGAAAATTAGAAAAGAAAATATTTACAACACCTTAATAAATTATTTATCAATACATCAAAAATTCTATAGTTCTGAAAAACTTGATATTCTCTTTGCAGTAGATAAAAAGACTAATACAGATTACAGCAATTTACTAGAATTTCAGGACATACTGAAAAACTCAATGAGACTTTTCAAAAATGAAATTAATAGTAAGCTGAGACGTTCTAAAAATAACATTACTAATTCGGTTGAGGAACTATTCGATATTCATTTGAATGACTGTCTAAAAGAGGAGTTTAGGCCAAAGAGTATACTTTTATTAGTTGATATTCTCAAAAAATTCAGAGCAACTAAATTTTCTTTAAAAATCAAAAGAAATCATATAACGGATGAAGAACAAATTGATTTTTTGCTAGATGATGTAACTACTAAATTTGAGAATGCATACTTTTTAGACCTTCCCATAAAGAAGTTTATTAAAGTATCTAAAAACCAACTTCGTAGTACCTCTTTTATTGATAGAAAACTATTTCTATACCACAAAAATGATGACCTCTATATCATTCGATTACCAAATGAAATTTTAAAATGTCATGAACAAATAGAGAAGAGAAAAACTATTTTAAATGATTTATCTAATCTTGAGAAGACTGAGGGAAACTTAAATGGTATGGAAGAAATTACTCCATTATTTCCGAAATCAGAAATTCTAAAGCTTGCAAATAGCCGCTTCTCAACAATAAATAGACATGACTTTCAAAGTAAACTCGAAAACCATTATTTACATTATCAAAAACATAGAATAATTGACTGGCTGACTATTTTTAATGAGAATAGTATTAGAGGTAGTAAACTTGCAAAGTTTATGATGGAAAATGATTTTAAGATAGCCAGACTTTATGACGCTCTCTTAGATGTTATTGAGTTGCATCAAGTTATAAATCAAAATCAGGTAGAATATTTTGAAAAGAAAATTAAAGATTATAACTCAGACAAAACTAAAAATATCATAATACCAATTAAAAATAACCATGATGAAAATGGTTTTTTAAGGTTGATGAATCATTTGGAATTGAATGAAAAAAGAGATTTCGATTGGTTGAGCAATTTTGAAAGAATTGGAAAAGAAAACTTAGAAGGAAAAAAATTAATTATTGTAACTGATATATGTATTACAGGTGGTCAGACATCTAAAGCATTAAAGTTCTACATTTCCTATGGTGAGTATGAAGGAGATAATCAATTAATAGAAATTGATGGAAAGTCAGTAGACTATAAAAAAGAACGATATTTCAAATATAATGATAAAAGTGAAAGTACAAGATTTAAAGAGAATTTCAAGAAATTTAAAAAAATAGTATTTCTTTCTCCTTTCATGACTAATGAATTTGAATCTAATATCAAAGCTAACTTTTGGGAATATAACACGAATCTACAATTTGATACTTTTAAAAAACTTAACCTTTCTGAGGTAAACTATGAGACCTTAAAAAATAAGCTAAATAAAGACTCTAGAGACCTTTTTGAAATTTTAGTTAAAGACTTCGAATTAATAGATAATCTCTTTCATGTCCCGAATAAAAAGAAGTATAAAAAGCAATTCAGTAAAGGTAATCTAGACAAATTCAATTTAATTCTTAGAAAAAAATCTTTACCAGCCAGACATTTTAAACTATTTACTTTCAAACCAAAATTAGATATTTCTCCTCTTTTTGATTATGTACCAAACTGGAATGACTAAAACTATTTTTAAAGTATGGATAATTGGCATTCATATTAATTCCTAGATAAGAGAAAGCCCCTTATTTGAGAAATGAAAACTAAAAAATGAATAGCAAGAGGATAACACGCAGAGCGGTGTTGTAATATTCATTTACTTGATATTCAATTATTTATAGTTTGTTTATGTAATGTTTTTTACTAAATTTCCAGTAAAACCTCTGGGAAGCCCTATAAACAGGCAATTTTTTACAGTAAAAATTAGTAAAAAATGAAATTGAAGGTGTAAATCGAGTAATCCTCACCATATTTCCTTTCATTACATTCCAGTCAAAACGGTTCGTCGCAATGGTCTTGAACATAAGCCAAAAGCAAACAAAAATACTAATGGATTGAAGCGGAAGATTTGCTTTTGTCTTACGTTCGCTTTAATTCTTAAGTATTTTATACGAATACGTGAGAGCAATTCTTTTCATGGACATTGTTTAAATAAACAAAGCGCTTAAAAGACTGATTTTCAAAATTATAAAATCAAATATTTTTTTAGTACTGACATCATTTTTTTGAAATTTCAATCGAAGAATTATATATATTCGCTCAATTAAACAACTTCTAAGAAGTATATAACCGGTTATTAGTCAATACTTACACTAATGATTATGAAGAAAGAAATTTTATTTATCATGACCACGATTATAATCGGATTAAGCGGTTGTAGTCCAAAAATCTCATCAAATATTACTAATCCAAATTCAACATTATCGTCCAATGAAGAAGTAGCCTTTTTAGACATCGAACATCCCTTGCCTGAAAACCTCGTAAAAGTAGGAGAATTGAGATTCCAAGATTCAGGATTTTCCACAGATTGTAGCTTTAATAGCCTATTAAATAAAGCACGAATAGAGGCTAGAAAAAATGGAGCAAACATCGTAAAAGTAACTAATAAGAAGAAACCTGATTTATGGAGCTCTTGTTATCGGCTTAAAATAGACCTTTATAACTATAAGGGTGATGTTTCAAAGTTAGAACAATATGAATTAAAACTTGATTAATTATAACATGAATAATTTTTTAAAAGTAGTAGCTATTTGCTTAGCATTGATACTTAACAGTTGCGCAACTATTATTTCCGGATCAAGACAGGAAGTGTTAATTAATTCCAACCCTAAAAAAGCCTTGGTATCTATTAATGAAATAGAAATGGGGCAAACACCGATTCAAAAGAAACTGAAAAGAAATCAGGAATATAATGTCATACTCAATCTTGAGGGGTATAAACCTTATCAAACAACTTTAGAAAAAAAATTTAATGCTTGGTATTTAGGCAATGTATTGATTGGTGGCGTTATTGGGCTTGTTGTAGATCCTATTACCGGAGCCATGTTTAAATTAAAACCTGAAGAAATTAATGGACAACCTAAAAAAGGGACTACTTATAGAACGGACAATGGTATGCTGTCTATAACTATTAGTATGGAGGTAGATCCTGATTGGGAGAAAGTAGGTCAACTAGAGCGATCTGAATAATCTTTAATTTTACATAAAGGCTCAACCTAATGGATGAGCCTTTTTATTAATATCCATAAGAGTTCAATGACAGTAAATTAGTACAATCCAGGATAAGAGCTTATTCTTTGTTAGTTTACATAATAAAGCTGCTTTTTGATTTTGCTTAAATATCAAATTTTAAAAAATAGATTTACAAAATAGAAGTATTCATTTATGAGATAAAATCGAAAAAATGAATAGCAAGAGGCTAACACGCAAAGCGGTGTTGTTGTTCTATAACATACTCATATTTAGGAATTTAAAAAATATTCTTTTCGACATATTTGACGCAAATTTCGGCAAAGGCTCTCGGAAGCCCTATAAATAGGGAATTTATTGCAGCAAATTTGACGTAAAATGGAAAATTTAAGTGTAAATCCAACATTCCTCACCCTATTTCTTTTCACTATGTTGCAGTCAAAACAGTTCGTTGGAATGGTCTTGAACATAAGCCAAAAGCAAACAAAAATTTTAATTGATTGAAACAGAAAATTTGCTTTCGCCTTACGTTCGCTTTAGCAACATTCCGGTATGGTTGACCGATATACATTGCATAGTTATAAGTTTACTTAAAATATTACAGCCTTACCTTTTTGATCTCAAAAGAACAGGATTGAGTATTAGCGGGCGCATAAACCGGTCAGCTTCGCTTTCCTATTTATAGCCCTTTTCCTAATCCTAAATCCTGTAGGGGAATCAATATCAAAAAGGTAATGTGACGGCTCTAAAAGAAGTAAATGAAACCAACCTAAAGCCTATTTCATTTGATC
>NZ_ARYN01000089.1 GCF_002094855.1 Zunongwangia atlantica 22II14-10F7 | reverse complement strand
ATTAATATCCTGTATCACATCATCGAGGACTTCTCGTGAGGCTTCAGCTCGAAAGTTATTCACGACATAAATTCCCTCATTGCCATCTTGCAAGTCATAAGCACTGAGGCTTATCGGATCGCCCTGAATATTGGTAATTTTTAGAAAGACGCGATTCGGCCCAAAACTCACAAAGCCATAGACCGGACTAAATGCCGGATAGTATTTCCCCTGGATATACGAATCC
>NZ_ARYN01000088.1 GCF_002094855.1 Zunongwangia atlantica 22II14-10F7 | reverse complement strand
TACGGTAAATGCACAGAAAATAACCGGCTATGTTTACAATAGCGAGGGAGTCATTCCCAATTTTAAAGTTGAAAATACTTCTAAAAAGAATATGGCCAAGAATAGAAGAACAAGAATTGTGGTAATTCCTAATCTTGATAAATTCTTTGCAATGTTAGATTCTGAAGGAGAAATTTAAAATGCACTAAGGGCTTATTTCCCTTGAGGCTTGCCTCGAACCTAATAAATATAAAGTTTAAATTGTTTAAAAAAGGCGGAACTATTAAGTTTCGCCTTTTTTTATATTGAA
>NZ_ARYN01000087.1 GCF_002094855.1 Zunongwangia atlantica 22II14-10F7 | reverse complement strand
TCCGGTGGTTCTGAATGGAAGGGCCATCGCTCAACGGATAAAAGGTACTCCGGGGATAACAGGCTGATACCGCCCAAGAGTTCATATCGACGGCGGTGTTTGGCACCTCGATGTCGGCTCATCACATCCTGGGGCTGAAGTAGGTCCCAAGGGTATGGCTGTTCGCCATTTAAAGTGGTACGCGAGCTGGGTTTAGAACGTCGTGAGACAGTTCGGTCCCTATCTGCCGTGGGCGTTGGAAGATTGAGAGGGGTTGCTCCTAGTACGAGAGGACCGGAGTGAACGCACCACTGGTGTTCGGGTTGTCATGCCAATGGCAT
>NZ_ARYN01000086.1 GCF_002094855.1 Zunongwangia atlantica 22II14-10F7 | reverse complement strand
CATAACGGCTCCCTTTAGTTACGGCGGATTTCAGGTTATCGGGTACCAGGGCATTGGGTACCCCACCATAAAACCAAAGTGCATTCTCGACACTACGTATAAAATCTTCCTTCTTTTGGCTTGGCGAAGCTTCTACATAGGTGTATTGGCTACTGCCCAAAACGCACACAAAAACTTCCAGATCCTGTAGTTCTCCGGTGTGACGATCTACAATGCTAAGTTTCTTGCCGGTGTAATCGATGAACAGCTTATCTCCAGCCTTATGAGTGAGGTGCATCACCGGTGATACCTCCTTGGTCCACTGATGGTACCAGTATTTAAACTGGGATAACTTAAAGCCATC
>NZ_ARYN01000085.1 GCF_002094855.1 Zunongwangia atlantica 22II14-10F7 | reverse complement strand
ATCCCTTGGGAATGAATTTCTTCCAGTCGTTTCATATGCTGCTCGAAGCTTGCCAGCTCGGAGCATAACAATTCCGATAGTTCATCAATTTTTGCCATAATTCAAGAGGTTTAATATCCGATATCCATGCCTTTGGATATGGACTTTTTAATAACTTTTTGTGCGATTTCTTTCAATAGTTTTAAGCTGAGTTGCACCGGTTCCGGGCTTTTCGCCAGGCTAATTGCTTTGTTGAGTGCCTTAAATTTCTCGATGCCATGTTCCCTGGCCATTTGCTTTCCGATATTGGACATACTCATCGAGCGATGAACCGCGCTCCCTTTGAGGCTATGCCCATCAAATTCAAA
>NZ_ARYN01000084.1 GCF_002094855.1 Zunongwangia atlantica 22II14-10F7 | reverse complement strand
CGGGCGGTGTGTACAAGGCCCGGGAACGTATTCACCGTAGCATTCTGATCTACGATTACTAGCGATTCCGACTTCATGGAGTCGAGTTGCAGACTCCAATCCGGACTACGACGTACTTTATGAGGTCCGCTTGCTCTCGCGAGGTCGCTTCTCTTTGTATACGCCATTGTAGCACGTGTGTAGCCCTACTCGTAAGGGCCATGATGACTTGACGTCATCCCCACCTTCCTCCAGTTTATCACTGGCAGTCTCCTTTGAGTTCCCGGCCGAACCGCTGGCAACAAAGGATAAGGGTTGCGCTCGTTGCGGGACTTAACCCAACATTTCACAACACGAGCTGACGACAGCCA
>NZ_ARYN01000083.1 GCF_002094855.1 Zunongwangia atlantica 22II14-10F7 | reverse complement strand
GGGAGGATCCTATGCGAAATTTGCTAAGCTTTATCCTCAGGAACATCTAATATTACGTTATGAACCCGGAAAATCTTTAGGGATCAATCCGTTTTATTGTGAGAGTGGTATACCTTCGCCGGAACTTCTGGAAGAACTTAGTATTTTCTTATTAGAGTTGACGGCTTTCGATACCAATTCAAAAGCCCAAAGTGTGAGCCTTAAAAACTGGTTAAGACACTATTATGAGTCTACAAGTGCTCCCTATAACTTACAGGCATTCTATGATTTTCTATTCGACCTTGATTCCGGTACCTGCGGGAAAGACAATGCTGTAAGTCCCAATCATATACTTCGGGATGTTCAATCAGGGATAGACAGCAT
>NZ_ARYN01000082.1 GCF_002094855.1 Zunongwangia atlantica 22II14-10F7 | reverse complement strand
AAACCCGGTTCTGGGTGCTTAAAGTGCCTAAAATTACGGCTGAAGAAACGGATTATCTCTATCATCTTGACCGGGAAGTTCCGTCCTTTCTACATTTTTTAAAACACCGTCAATTGCATTCCAAACATTTGACCAGGATGTGGTTTCATCCTTCCCAGTTAAAAACGCCAGCCTTAAAAAAATTACTTGCCAATAATCGTAACCGGGTAGAAAAAGAACTGGCCACCATTTTACTAATGGGCATGGATCATTTTAATATCGATGACATTCAACTCTGCCCGATTGATGCATTACAATTACTGAATCGTACCAGGATTAAAACAGATCTTACCCAGCTTAGACGACTGCTGAAGAATTCCTGGAAATTAGAGAATCAAAAGAATACACTTTGCTATCAAAGATTGGTCTGGTGGGGGGATGGATCGATAGA
>NZ_ARYN01000081.1 GCF_002094855.1 Zunongwangia atlantica 22II14-10F7 | reverse complement strand
TTATTATCTCATGGCCCAAGAGCATATTTCCAAAAACAATCCTCCCACCTCTTATCCTACTTTTACTATTTCTAGAATATGTAAATCTTTTGGGGAGATAGGTGTATCTATGGGCTGATTTAATCTGATAGTTAGTTTAATTAAAGTTTGATTAACGTCTATTCTTAGACTTTGCATTAATAGTTTTGACGTTTTTATACTTTTCTATTTTTCTAAGTCCTGTAGTTATGAAAAAGCTTTGTATTTGGATACCTGTTATTTATCTTACTTTAAAATAATATGTTGCCGAATGCCATTAAAAATTATGTTATTCACAGATTTACTTTCTAAGCTGTTTTGAGTCCCTGGTTTTGGTAGCTTAAGATCAGAAAACATTCTCTGATTTTTTGTTTAACCTAAAACTTTTACTCATGAAAAAATTAGTTTCTAAAATCATTTTTCCAAGTAGCCTATTATTTAGCCTTTTTTTTAGTCTTAGCGC
>NZ_ARYN01000080.1 GCF_002094855.1 Zunongwangia atlantica 22II14-10F7 | reverse complement strand
ATTAACGAAATAATGATTAGGTATGACAAAACTAAAGTTTTAGTTTAAATAAACTTAAGATTTATTGTTAAAGTAACTATTTGGATAGTTTTTGATTTCTGCATTGTAGTCATTTCAATTTTTTGATATCATTTTTATCCGTATATTTATAAGGAATCTTAACCAGATCTTCACAATATATTTTTAAAATGCTGCTGCTTTTTGACTTTCCGGCAGCCGATGTTTAACCTCCGAAATATGGAGACTGGTATTTATTAGCAATGATTTTTAAAAAGCCTGAACCTTGATCAGGTTGACCAATTTTTTCAGCCCGGCGCTGAAAAAAAGGAAAAGCAAGAGGGTAACACGCTACGCGGTGTTACAACTAGTATTTGGCTTTTGAACTCCAGTATTTACGGCGCTTTTCAGAAATTATGATGCGTCTTTAAGCTAATTTTTCCATGAAAACTGCGCTCAGCCCCCAATTTTCGGTCAATTTTTCACG
>NZ_ARYN01000008.1 GCF_002094855.1 Zunongwangia atlantica 22II14-10F7 | reverse complement strand
ATATCTAAATTCCTACCACTTTGCTTCTTCGCTCCATAATAACATTGTTTTTCCAAACACCGTGAAGCTTACCTATTCGCTCTCTAAACCCTATTAGCCTAAATCCACATTTTTTATGCAAATTTATACTGGCAGTGTTTTCTTCCATAATTCCGCATTGCAAAGTCCAGAAACCAAGCGCTTCACTTTGCCGAATAAGTTCGTTTAATAAAATATAGCCAAATCCTTTTCCTTTAAAAACAGGATCTATATAAATACTAACCTCTGCTACTCCGTTATAAACACAACGATCTGATACTTTAGTTAGGCCCGCCCAACCAATAACTTCTTCATTATCCTGAAGGATGAAATTGGGCATTTCGAAATACTTTTTTTGCCAGTTTTCAAAAGATGGCGCCGAAATTTCAAAAGTAGCCATCCCGGTATCTATTCCCTTTTGGTAGATAGCAGCAACCCGATCGTAATTTTGACGTGTAATGCCTGAAAATCGCATATTTTTTATGCTTATAAAATGATGCAAAATATAAAGATAAGTTAAATGAGGTATACTTAATAGGTAAAATTTTATATTATTGATCAAATAAATTATTATTCCTAAACGTTATAACTTTAATCATCAATCTAAAACCTTATGAGTCGATATTTTTATCTAAGTCTCCCATTATTATGCCTATTGATCATCTCCTGCAGTAGCGACGACGATATCTCACCAAACAATCCAGAATCTGCATACGAGCTTCAATCTATAGATTGGCGATTTAATGAAGAAAATCCTGAAGAACTGATAAGTGTAGAATTGCCAGAATTTTATTTTAAAAATGAGTCTGATAGCATTTTACCGGTTAGCATTAATCCATTAGAATATTTAGAGGGAAGTTCTAGATTTATATTTAATGATTCATTGGCTTTTGCTGAGTTTAACTATCCCGTGCATGAAATTTCTGCTCCTATGGATACCTTTTTTTTAGAAAGTACATACGCACGTGTACAAGGCAGAATTCAACCCGTTATTTTGCAACAGGAAACCTTTAATTTCGCATTTTCTTCAAACAGTTCAAGCACTACAGAGATCCCTCCAAATAATGAACTTAGGGCAATTTATACCTTAGCAATGAAAAAGGTTTATGCCGATTTCCTTATTACTTACAAAGACGCTAACACTGGAGCCATTAAAACTTTTGATGGAGTTTGGGAAGGCTATTTTTACAATAATAACACTCAGGTAGAATTTGCTATGAACGAGATCGAATAGTGAAATATCTTCTATGCTTATTCATCATTTGCAGCGCTACGGTAAATGCACAGAAAATAACTGGCTATGTTTACAATAGCGAAGGAATTATTCCCAACTTTAAAGTTGAAAATATTTCTAAAGGATTTTATGTAGAAACCAATGCTGAGGGTAAATTTTTGATCTCTGCCAATTTAGGCGATAGCATCAGTTTTAATTCAATTGCTTACGATTATTACGTATTTGTAGTGAAACAATCTCATTTTGAAGAAACAACGGTAGTTGAATTGAAAACAAGTAGCCTGGAGGAGGTAAAAATTACGGGCGGTAAAAATTTTAAAGTTCCGGTAGAAGAATTAGACGATCAATTACTTAAAGGCATCAGAAGTGATATTTCTAAAAATTCACTGGCTTACAGGCCTAGTCAAGGCAACTTAATTGAAGCGCCATTATATCTTGCCAGACTTATTCTTCCGAAGAAAAACAAGACTGCCATAGCTCATAAAGCCGAGTATAACTTAAGATTTGAACATTTTGAAGCCTTTTTTAAAGAAGACGATCTTATAAATGAGGAATTTCTAACCAACGAACTTTTAATTCCGAAGAAATATCACGTCTTATTCTACTATTTTTTAGAAACGAAGCATTATACCTCAGCCCTTCTTGAAAAAAATCAAACATTAGAAATGATTAGCAGGTTACAGGAATCGGCTAAAGAATATCGGGAAGAACTACCTTCTAAGCAATAAAATAAGTGCTTAAAACCTACAATATTAAAAAATAAAAACCCCTCATTTTACGAGGGGTTTTTATTGATTTTATATAAAACTGACTAAAATTCTTTATTAATAGCCATCCTTAATTTTCTAGAATAATCTTCTTCTAACCAGTCGCGATAGTTCTTGGTACTTTTAGAAATACAATACGAATATTGTTTAATTCTGGAAGAAATATCGTCTTTTAACTCTTTAGCTAAAATACGCGCATCAAATACATCTTCGCTATTTTCAACACACATTTTTACGTGCTGCTCCATAGACCATTCTAAAACCGCTTTCGATTTAAGTCCGCGTTTAATCACATCGTCATAAGCTGCTTCTACATCAAAATCTACCGAATCTGAATTAGCGAATTGCTCACGTAGTTCTGGTGGCATTTCATATTTAAATTCGCGTTCAATTTCTTCGTCGCTTAATAGATTTTCAAAATAGAAATCTGGCGAACGGAAAATTTGCTTCCAGTCTACCGGTGAACTCCAATGCCCAAAACGAGCCATATTATTACCAAGATCGATCACGTTAAATTCCTTTTTACCAGGTAACACACGAGATCCACGACCAATCATCTGGAAATATAAAGTAAGAGATTTAGTTGCTCTGTTTAAAATAATAGTATCTACAGTAGGCTCATCAAAACCAGTAGTTAGTATACTTACAGAAGTTACAATAGCATCTGGTGTGTGCTTAAACCACTTTAAAATCTCCTTACGATCCTGTTTACTGGTAGTATTATCTAAATGCCGAATATTGTAACCAGCCTGTTTAAACGTGTAGTAAACTTCTACAGAAGTATTAATACCGTTATTAAAGATAAGGGTTTTCTTTCCCTTAGAACGCTCTAAATAGGCATTTAAAAGCTTTTCCTGCATCGACATGTTCGTATACAGTTCTTCAGAAGATTTTACGGTATAATCTCCGTTCATTCCCACTTTTAAAGCAGAAAGACCTACATTATAGCTATAAATATTAGCGCGAGCCAAAAAGCCTTTATCAATTAATGAAGAAATAGAATCTCCCACGATCAATTCGCGGTAATTATCCTTCATTGGTAATTTGATGTTAGAACTAAGCGGAGTTGCAGTTACCCCAAGAATAAAGCATTTTTCAAAAAACTTAAATAGCTTTCTAAAACTATTGTAATGCGCCTCATCGATAATAACCATCCCAATATCCTCAAGATCTAATTTATCATCGTGAAGACGGTTATTTAAAGTTTCTACCATCGCAACAAAACACATATAGTCATGTTGATCTGGTAATTCTTTTACTTTACTATTAATAATCTTATTTCTCACACCAAAATCTGTAAGCATTTTGTTGGTTTGCTTACAAAGCTCGATACGGTGTGTTAGGATAAGTACTTTCTTTTCTGTACGCTGAATATATTCTCTAACAATTTCAGAAAAAATTACCGTTTTTCCTCCACCAGTAGGTAATTGATATAATAGATTATAATGCTCTGGATGTTCATCTATAACACTAAAAATCTTATCAATATCATTCTGCTGATATCCATAAAGTTGTTTATCTACCTTCTTCTCGCTAATTCCTAAATCTGAAACTTCCATATACCCTGTTTTAATCTGCAATTTTGCAAAAATAACGCATTTTTCAGGTTTATAGAAATTATCTGCGCACAAATCGAAATTTGATCGCTAATTACTTAATCTTCAAACAAATCTGAAGACAAATATCGATCTCCACGGTCGCAAATTATGCTTACAATTACTCCTTCTTTTAAAGATTCGCTTAATTTCACGGCTGCTGCGGTAGCCCCTCCACTACTCATCCCGGCAAAAATTCCTTCTTCTTTTGCCAGTAGCTTGGTCATTTTTCGGGCTTCATCTTCGCTTACTTCGATCACCTGGTCTACTTTGCTTTCATCAAATATCTTGGGAAGATAAGCCTTTGGCCATTTTCTAATTCCGGGAATACTAGAATTATCCGTAGGCTGCACCCCTACAATCTGGATATTTTTATTTTGTTCCTTCAAATAGGTTGAAGTTCCCATAATGGTGCCGGTGGTTCCCATGCTCGAAACAAAATGTGTCACTTTATGATCTGTATCTTTCCAAATTTCTGGACCTGTAGTTTTATAATGTGCTTTCCAGTTATCATCATTACTAAACTGATTGAACATAAAATAACCTTCATCTTCAACTTTAGCTTCAGCATAATCCCTACTTCCTTCTATACCTTCTTCAGCACTGGTTAAGGTCACTTTGGCTCCATAAGCACGCATGGTTTGTACACGTTCTTTGGTAGCATTTTCAGGCATTACCAATTCTATATCTAGCTTAAACATTGAAGCAATCATCGCTAACGCAATTCCTGTATTTCCACTGGTGGCTTCTATTAGTTTAGTATCTTCATTGATTTCCCCTCTATCTAAAGCACTTTTAATCATATTATAAGCGGCGCGATCTTTAACACTACCTCCAGGATTTTGTCCTTCAAGCTTAAAATATAGCTTTACTTTAGGATTGCTGACTAATGTTCTTGCTTCAACTAAAGGTGTATTTCCTATTAATCTAAATATCGATTTACTCATTTTGAGCTGTATTTTTAATATTAATTTGTGGAGTGTGGGAAACCATAGAATTTGCAGGAACAGATTTGGTTAACCAAACATTTCCGCCAATCACACTATTGGCTCCAATTACCGTTTCGCCACCAAGGATCGTTGCATTAGCATAAATTGTTACATTCTCTTCTATCGTTGGATGGCGTTTTACTTTACGCAAATTGCGATCTACGTACAAGGCGCCTAAAGTAACTCCCTGATAGACCTTCACATTGTCTTTAATCACCGCAGTTTCTCCAATAACTACTCCGGTTGCATGATCTATAAAAAATGGCACTCCGATCTTTGCGCCAGGATTAATATCTGTTCCGGTAAGATTATGAGCACACTCGGTCATTAACCTTGGCACCAACGGTAAACCAAATTGGTAAAACTCATGACTTAATCTATAAATGGCAATGGCAAAAAATCCCGGATAAGAAAGGCAAACTTCCTCAACCGAATTTGCCGCAGGATCATTTTCCGCAATGGCCTGTGCATCTGCATTTAATTTTTGAAGAATCTCAGGTAGTTTTTCAAGATATTCTTCCCAAATGTTTCTACAAGGAGTGTTTGGCTTCCAGCAAACAAGATCGGCCAGTGTTTCGAATTCTTTTCCTAATTTCTTTAGGTTTTCTTCAACTTCGGTATCTTCATCAAACAAAGTATAGAACAAATGTTTGGTAAAAGCTTCTGTTCTTTCTTTAATTTCAAACTTAAGATTCGGTAATTTTTTATGGCTTTTTATTTCTTTGATTACTGCGTCCAAATTCATTTGCTTCTCACAATTTTATTCCAAAAATAAGGATTAAGATTGCAATAGTCGACTGAATATTACAAAGCTTTCAGTATAACCTATCGGAATTCTTGGTTTAAGCCGATAATATTTAAAATCTGCCATTAAAACCGAAATGTTTATATTTAGCCAAATCAAACTTTATTCATCATTAACCTCACTTAATTACCTCACTAAAATGATTAAAAAACAAATCGCTTTTTTCTGGATCGCCTGTTCTATCGCGGTTGTAAGCTTTGCACAGGAAAAAGTCAAGCCAATTTTTGAAAATGGAGAAGCGCAAATTGTACCAGAATTTGAAGATTCTTCAAAATGGATTCGACATGATCTTTGGGTTGAAACCGAATTTGATACTGATGGCGACGGAAAATTAGACCGCATGCATGTAGATGTGACCAGACCTGAAGCTACAGAAACTAAGGGATTAAAACTTCCGGTTATTTACGAATCAAGTCCTTACTATGCAGGGACAGCTGGTTTTGCTGAAGGTATTTTTTGGGATGTAAATCACGAACTTGGTGAGTCTCCAAAAGAAAGAGTACATCCAGAAGTTGTAAGACGTGGCGAACGCCCAATAATCTCGAATTCCCAGATCGAAACCTGGGTACCACGTGGTTATATTGTTGTACACTCCTCTTCGCCGGGAACAGGTTTGTCTGATGGTTCTCCTACCGTTGGTGGTGATAACGAATCTCTGGCTCCAAAAGCAGTGATCGATTGGCTAAATGGTCGTGCAAAAGGATTTACCGAGCGTACCGGAAACGAAGAGGTTAAAGCGTACTGGTCTACCGGTAAAGTTGGGATGACGGGGACTTCTTATAACGGAACCATTCCGCTTGCAGCGGCAACAACCGGAGTTGATGGTTTAGAAGCAATTATCCCGGTTGCTCCAAATACTTCTTATTATCACTATTATCGCTCTAATGGATTGGTAAGATCTCCTGGTGGCTACCTTGGCGAAGATATCGATGTACTTTACGACTTTATTCATAGTGGTGAAGAATCTAAAAGAGCCTATAGCAATAAAACCGTGCGTGATACCGAAATGAGAAATAACCTGGATAGAGTTACCGGAGATTATAACGATTTTTGGGCTGGTCGCGATTATTTAAATGATATGAAGCCAATGAAAGCGGCTTTATTAATGTCTCACGGATTTAATGACTGGAACGTGATGCCAGAGCATAGCTACCGTATTTATAAAAAAGCGGAAGAAATGGGATTACCAACACAAATCTATTATCACCAAAACGGTCACGGTGGGCCTCCACCACTTAGTATGATGAATCGTTGGTTTACGCATTTTTTATTCGGAATCGATAATGGCGTAGAAGACGATCCAAAAGCATGGATCGTAAGAGAAAACGACGATCGCCAAAAGCCAACGCCTTATGCCAATTATCCAAATCCAGAAGCTAAAGATGTAAAGTTACATTTAAGCAAAGGAGCGCCAAAAACCGGTAAGCTTCAACTTGAAAAGCAAGATAATCAAGGCAATGAAACTTTAGTAGATAATTATTCTTTTAGCGGTGAAACCCTAGCACAGGCTGAAAACACAGATCATCGTTTGCTTTTTGTGACTCAAACTCTAAAAGAAGATATTCATCTTTCAGGAATTTCAACGATAAGCATAAAATTAGCGAGTAGTAAACCTGCTGCTAATCTTTCGGTTTGGATGGTTTCCTTACCGTGGACAGAAGGTCGAAATTCGAAGATTACAGACAATATTATTACAAGAGGCTGGGCAGATCCTCAGAACTACAAATCAATTACTGAAAGTGAGCCTTTAAAACCAGGGAAATTCTATGAAATGAGTTTCGATCTAATTCCAGATGATCAAATCATTAAAAAAGGACAGCAAATCGGACTAATGATCTTTTCTAGTGATAAGAATTTCACTTTACATCCCGAGCCGGGAACAGAACTAACAGTAGATCTTGATGCGACATCGATCACGATTCCTGTGGTTGGTGGCGAAGCAGCTTTAAAGACTGCTTTAGAATAATCTTTATCGAAATTGTATAAAATCAGCCGGAATTTTTTCCGGCTTTTTTATTTAAAATTTGCTGAATTCAGTAAAATCCAATGACCTTTAAAATCAAATGAAAAAACTAATCTTTTTAATTCTTATTGTCACACTAGCCTGTAATACAGAAGAAAAAACTAAAATAACTGTAAAATCGAACAATAGCGTATGGAACGCATACCAAGGCTATCATTTCGAACGTGAGTTAATTATATGTGGTGTTGATTCTGTCGAAAATATCTATCTCGAAAATAAATTGAATGAAACCGATGAAATTCGCTCATCCCAAAACAATAATATCATTAAATATTATTATTCCAGTAGACCTAATGAAGCTGGTCTTCATAGAATTACAGGAATAATAGAATATAAAAACGAGAAATTAAAGTTCGAACAGCAAATAGGAGTATTTCCTAAACCCCAAACCATTGGCTTCAATATTAAAAACGCGAATCGGCTTAAAGTGGGCATTGAAAATGAAATAAAATTAATGGTATCAGTACCCTCTCAATACTTATCTTACAACGTTGATAACGGTAAATTGATTGAAAAAGATGACAAATTAATTGTTATTCCTAGGGAAATTGGGGAGCTGAAAATTAAAATAAATGCAGATCTACCATCAAATGAAAACATTGAATTTGGTGATGTGATTTTTGAGGTTGTTGAGTAAATTACTTCGGGACAAGCCCACGAGGCATTCACTAAAAACAATTTTTTAATTTCGAGGCAAGCCTCGGAGTATTATACCCGTTGGCGGTGCCAATAAATCCAACCGCTAAATTTCTTTTAGCCACAACAGTTAACATATGCTTATTTTGTTATCTTTAAAAGGTCTACAAAATTATATCATGAAAATCATCAATCTTTTAGTTATCGCCTTTTTAGCGCTGCCTCTTACTGCGCAAACAACCGAAAAAGAAATCAAAACTGAAGTCAGCGGTGTTACCGTATTTTTGGAAGGAGCCCAGGTTTCGCGAAAAAAGAATATTGCTGTAAATAGTGGAATATCGATATTAAAATTTACCAACTTATCCCCTTTTATCGATGCAAAAAGCGTTCAGGTTAAGGCTGAAGGAGATATCACGGTACTTTCAGTAAATCATCAGCAAAACTATTTAAATGAATTAAAAAAGTCTTCAGAATTAGAAAATCTTGAAAACAACATCACTCAAATCAATCAGAAATTAGAAATAGAAAACACCTATTTATCAATTATTCGCGAGCAAATTATATTTCTTCAGGAAA
Source organism: Zunongwangia atlantica 22II14-10F7 (assembly GCF_002094855.1). GTDB lineage: Bacteria > Bacteroidota > Bacteroidia > Flavobacteriales > Flavobacteriaceae > Zunongwangia > Zunongwangia atlantica. The sequence continues at coordinate 222,717 of NZ_ARYN01000008.1, read as the reverse complement.
ACAGAGATATTGGCGGGAAAAACGAGCAGGTTAATATTTCAAATTTAGAACAGGCGTCTAATTTCTACGGAAAAAAATTAACCGAGCTTAAGTTAAGCGAAGTAGAACGGGTTAGAAATGTTGAAAAATTAGTTGCAGAAAAGACCAAAATCGAAAATCAAATTAATAGTATTAGTAGTAAAAAAGATTTTCCGAATGGAGAAATACTGGTTAAAATTGAAGCAAAACAAAGCACCACTTTTCCTATAGAAATCACATATTTGGTGGGAAATGCCGGCTGGTTTCCTTCTTACGATATTAGAGCAAAAAATATTAAAGAACCTATTAACCTGGTTTACAAAGCCAATGTGAAGCAAGATACCAAGGTAGATTGGAAAAATGTAAAGCTTAAATTTTCATCAGCGAATCCAAATACATCTGGGCTGGCACCAAAATTAAGAACCTATTATTTAGGATATAATACGCTACCACCTTCTTACAATCTTACCAACAATTCGGTTACCGGAAAAGTTGTAGACGAAAATGGCGATCCATTACCGGGAGCAAATGTGATGATCGAAGGCTCTACCATTGGCACGGTAACAGATTTTGACGGCTATTATTCGATTACCATTCCTAATGAGGAAAGTAGATTAAGTTTTAGCTATGTTGGTTTTGAATCCCAAAAAGTACCTGCGAATAGAAGCCAAATTGATATCGTTCTAAAACCTGATTCTGCAGCATTAGATGAGGTCGTTGTTGTAGGATATGGAAGAAGTAATCGAAGTGTTAGTAGAACTCTCGCAGGAAAAGTTGCTGGTGTTTCCGTAAACTCCAAAAAGAAAAATGAGAGCATCCCGGTTCCCAGTGTTCAAAAGGAGAACCAAACTACCGTAGATTTCGAGATTGAGATGCCATATACTATAAATTCAGACAATAAAAGTTATGTGGTTGAAATGACCAATTACGAATTACCTGCGCAATACCAGTATTACGCCGTTCCTAAAATTCAAAAAGATGCGTTTTTAATCGCTAATATTAATAATTGGGAACAATATAATCTGTTGGAAGGCGAAGCCAATATTTTCTTTGAAGGCACTTATATAGGAAAATCTTTGATGGATGTACGATATATTACAGATACGCTAGAGGTTTCTTTAGGTATCGATAAAAAGGTTTCTGTAAATCGCCAAAAGCTTAAAGACTTTACCGAAAAACAATTTATTGGTAATAAAAAAGAAGAGATTCGAGAATGGGAAATTTCTATAAAAAACAATAAAAATGAAGCCATAAATATGATCGTACTCGATCAGGTTCCTGTGGCTACTTCAGAAGATATTTCAATAGATATTGAAAATATATCGAATGGAAAATTGAACGAAGAAAATGGTGAAGTAGAATGGGATTTTAGTCTAGAACCGACTCAGGAAATAAAATTCAATTTAAAATATTCTGCAAAATATGCTAAAAGTAGAAATCTAATTCTGGAATAATTTCGTATTATTATCAAACCTTAAAACCCTACAAATGCGCAAATTACTTTCGGTTTTATTCCTGGGATCCTTATTATCCTGTGGAAACCCTAATACTGAACCGAACCAGGAAATAGATTGGAAAGCTGGTGAAAACAAAGAATTATCGATAAACGTTCATGCCATAGAAATGCATAACAATAAAACGATAAAAGATAGTATTCTAAAACTAAAAGGAGCTATTGCTGTTAATGAAGAAAAAGATGATGCTTATTTTATCGATTTTAGTTTAGAAAACCCTTTACTTATTGTTGCTACAAATTTTCATGATGCGCAAGGAAATACTCTAAAACAACATTCGCAATTAAAAACACAGCTTCGTATTGATAAAAAAGAGCTTACTGCTGTATTAATTTCAGAAGAAAATTATTTCAACTCACTATCGGCCAGCAAAGAAGCTATTTTAAATCTACTGAAAGAAGAAGCTCCCGATAAACTTTCTGAAGCTACAACGGCCATAAATAATATTGAAGCCGAAATGATTAGCACAAAAATGATCGAGCAAATTCCCAATATGCTTTTAAAAACTTATACTATAAAATATTTGGTTAGTGATACGATCACAATGGCTGATAGTACTGCGAACCCCTTTAATTTAAAGCAATTTGATAATGCGGTTAAAAAAAATTATGTTGAAAATCGTACAAAAGAAGCCTTAACGATTGTTTCTGAAACTCAATATGATTTGGATGCTTACAAAAAGAAAATCGAAAATTTAAAGGATACAATGGTTCCTGAAGTAAACGAAAATACAAGTGAAACCGAACTTATCGAAATTTCTAAACTTTTGGACACCTACCTTTCTAACCTCGTAATGTCTAACCGTCTGGACGCTTCAGATAAAATAACAATTACCAAAACAAAAGAAAGCAACTGGCCAAAACATATAAAGCAATCCAGTATGATTAGCCTGAAAAATTCTGAGTTAAACTCTAAAGGAATTATAGAAATTAGCATCGATATTGAATAAAAACGGGCTATTTTCGTGGCAAAATTAGCCACATGTTTCCCTCTTCATCAAACTTAAGATTAGCGAGTAGAAAACGTCGATTCGCAGCATTTGTAATCGATCATTTTCTATTTACAGTTATTTTGGTTTCCTTTATTTTTTTGGTGATCGGTACAGATTTTACTAACCAAGAAGACACCGCGAAATCAGTAATTTCAATACTTGCAAGTGCTTCTGTAGGAATATTAATTTATCTCTTTAAAGATTGTATAAAAGGAAACAGCCCGGGCAAATGGATGTTGGGTATTGCGGTTAGAGATGAGCACGATCCGCATCACATTCCGGCGTATTATAAATTATTCTTACGGAATGTTTTTCTATTAATCTGGCCGTTAGAAGCGATCATCCTTGCAAGCAGTAACGAGAAAAAACGACTTGGCGACAAAGCGGCAAACGCCATTGTAGTTCAGCAAAATAAAAAGCCCAAATTGCTGCCAATAATATCGATTATCGTCGTTACTTTTATTTCATTCTTTACATTTATTATTTTCTTTATCGCAGGAGCTTTAAAAAACTCTGATTCTTATAAAATTTCTATTGCTGAAATTGAACAAAATAAAGCTATTATTGAAGAAACCGGCGGAATTGTAGAATATGGAATGTTCCTCAGCGGAAGTATTTCTACCAGAAATGGCGAAGGCGAAGCCGACTTAAAAATTAGCGTAAAAGGAAAGCTTAAAGATGTAAAAGTTCGTGTAAATCTTACGAAATCGGCTGAAGAAAACTGGAAAGTTGTTAATATTGAATATCATCCTGAAAATTAAGATATGAAAAATTCTATTTACGAATTTACGCGAGAAGATTGGAATACGCTGTACCCTATTCATCTGGAAGATCATAATCCAGAATGGAAAACTATTTTCGAAAAAGAAAAGGAGCTAATTTTATCGAATATCGACTCAACATATTTTGAAAAAATAGAGCATTTTGGCAGTTCGTCTATTCCCGGGATAAAATCCAAGCCTTATATCGATATTTTTATCATTATTCCTGAAGCCTATTTATTTGATAAAGAACTGATAAAAGCTTTTGAAAATTTAGGCTATTTTCATTTTGAAGTTCCCGCCCGCGAAGATATTGAAGCTTACAGTTCTTTTGGCAAAGGCTATCGTGTAGACGGAAAAAAGGAGCAGATTTTCCATATACATATGTGTCCGTCGTCCAATATTGTGTGCGAGCAATTGGGTTTTAGGGATTATTTAATCGCTAATCCAGAGAAAGCTAGAGCCTATGAAAATTTAAAGATCGAACTTGCCAATAAATTCAAAAACGATCGCGGCGCTTATGTTTTAGGTAAAACCGAATTTACCAAAGAGATCATTAAACTTTGGAAAGCATCTAAAACCAGTTAATTCAGTTTAATTTGATTTTTGTTACTTTAGAAGGCGAAGGCATTTCAAAACTTTCATCCAAAATCTATTGTGTAACATTAATTTATTCGCTTGAAAAAACTCCTTCTATTATTGCCAATATTGGCCATTTTAAGCTGCAAAAATTCTGAAGAAAAATCTGCCGAGAATTCAGATTTCGATCTTGCCATAACAAACATCCAAATTGTCGATCTGGAGAAAGGCGATATTCTACAAAATAAGACTGTTTTTATAAAAGACGATCTTATTTCAGCAATAAAAGATTCCGAAGAAAATACCTCAGCAAAAAAAGTTATCGACGGAAAAGGCAAATTTCTATTACCCGGATTTTGGGATAATCATGTTCATTTTAGAGGCGGTGATTCGCTAATTTCAGCAAATAAAAATTTCCTTGGTCTATTTTTAGCCAACGGGGTAACCACGGTTAGAGAATGTGGTGGCGATATGACCCGTTCTATTTTAGAATGGCAGCAAAATATTGCTAATAATCAACTTGCCGGACCTACAATTTATACTTCTGGACCAAAATTAGACGGAGAAAACGCACGTTGGGAAGGTTCTTTAGAAATTGCTTCTGAAGATGATATTGCTCCTGCTCTGGATTCTTTACAGAAACTAGAAACCGATTTTGTAAAATTATACGATAGTAAATTTACAGGCGAATTATACTTAAAAACGATCGAAGCTACTGAAGATCGCGGAATGATAAGTAGCGGCCACATGCCTTTTAGCGTGACTTTAGACGAAACTACCGCAGCAGGAATGGATGGTATCGAGCATCTTTATTATGTTTTAAAAGCTTGCTCTGCGGAAGAAGAAAGTATCACCCAGGATGTGATTGATGGGAAAACCAGTTTTTGGGAATCTTTAGACCGAGTAATGCAAACCTATGCTGAAGAAACCGCTGAGAAAACCTTTACTACCTTAAAATCTCGTGAAGTTTACGTAATCCCCACCCTGCATATTAATCATACGCTTAGCTATCTTGATGAAGAACCCCATGAGAATGACGAATATTTGGATTATATGGGCAGCGGAATCACAAAAACTTATGAAGGCCGAATTAGAAGTGCACTCAATGCGAGCGAGGAATTTGTTAAGACTAGAAAACAATTAGATTCAGCTTTTGTGAGTTTAGCTAAAAAGCTTCAGGAAAATGAAGTTTCGCTTTTAGCAGGATCAGATTGTGGAGCTTTCAATTCTTATATTTATCCAGGAATTTCGTTACACCAGGAACTACAGGCTATGGTTGACGCAGGTCTTAGCCCCCTGCAGGCTTTACAGACTTCAGCAATAAATGGTGCAAAATTTCTAAAGAAAGAAAACACCGGTGCTATCAAAGAAAATTACAAAGCAGATCTGGTAATTTTAAATGCCAATCCTTTAAAAAATATCGAAGAAACGCAGAATATTAATTCAGTTATTAAAAACGGAAAGGTATTTCAGCAGCAAGATTTAGAGGGCTTAAAAACGGGACTTTAAAATCAATTGCAAAAATTTACAATCTTAACTATAGAGAAAACAAAAAAGGGAATGCCGTGGCATTCCCTTTTGCTTCAACTAAATTAAATTGACGACAAATTAATTTGCTGTCGATACGGTATCTACTTCGACATCTACAGAGATACCAGATTTTACTTTTGTAGAATCTGTTGTTACTTTAATGTTTTTAGAGTCTCCACCCATCATATCGGCGAAACCTTTTAAACCTTCAACATTAATATCATCGGCATCTAGAGATTTCACAAGCTCCATGATCTTTTGTGGATTCATATCCTTTCCTAATATCCTTGCAACTCCCATTCCGCGTTCATTATCGTATCCAAAGGCTACGATCTCGTCTATCGCATCTTCTTCTCCGGTAAAGTAAAGCGCTCCTTTTCTTTCGTTGCTTCCGTATTTCATTAGCAATTGATACTTTTCATTACTAAAAATCTCTTCCAATTCGGCTTTTTCAGCATCAAAAGTTTCGTTTTCTTCATTTAAAGGATAGGCAAGTACATTAATCTTACGAACGCTTTCTAAAGTTGCACGCTGATCCTCGTCTAAATTATCGGCCTTTGCAAAAAGACTGGTAGGAATATCTAAAGAAATAAACTTACTGTCTTCCTGGTTCTCTACATAATACTTCTGTAATGTTTTCTCGTTATTACACGCTAACATTAATAGACTTATGGCTATAAAACTGATGGTTTTGATGATTTTCATGTTTATTGGTTTTTAGTTTTTGCGTTTTTTAATTGATCTGCTCCCGGCACATTAAGATCTGAAGTTAACTTGGATAACTGTGTAAGATCGATCTGCCCTGTAATTCTTAAGATTACAGAGATTGGCTCGCCTCCTTCATCACCGTCCATAAACATTAAAAGCTCTTTTACAATATCATCGTTTTTACCATCTGATTTTGAGTAAAATTTGATGTTTTTTCCAGAATCTTTAATTCTCATTAATTCGTCTAAAGAGCCTTTATTTAAATAAGCCTCAAAATCTTTAGACATCTGCCCTCTTATAGAAGAAGAATTTGTTTTATACAATCTTATCTCACTAAGATTCTCGATCATTTCCATGTATTTTTTAGCTTCAGGATCTCCTTCGCTAAGATCTACTTTAGATAACATTTTAAACATCTTGCTGGTCATTACCATCGCATCGACGTCTTTCATGTTTTCATACTTGGCAAAATCCTGTGATTGTGCCAAAAACGGAGCCATAAAAAGGGCTACAATTACTACTATTCGTTTCATACTGTTCGTTATTTGTTGTTGATTATTTTTTCTGTGGGGTTACTAAACTCTTTTAAGTACTTTAAATCTTCTTTACCTTCGTTCATTAATTTTGAAATCATCTGAAGGGTTTGCTTGGTTTGCTGATACGCCATTTCTTCTTCGGTTAACTGCCCTAAATTTTCTGAATTTAAAGTGCTATCCTGATTTTTAAAGAAGAAAATACTAAAGATTAAAGCGATCATTGCTGCGGCATACATCCAGGATTGCGGCTTTAGCCTGCTTTTGCGTTTTTCCGGCTTCAATTGTGGGGTAACATCTGTGGTTTCCTTTCTACTAAAAGCTGAAAAACTAAACATTAGCTGATAAGCTTTATGTTGCTGTGCAACCTGCCCGCTATCAAAATACTCCTGTAGTTCCTGCTCTTCAGCAAGACTAGTTTCCGCAGCATCATACTTTTTTAAAAGTATGTCTATTCTATCCAATTCCATAGCTGTGTTGTTTAATAAGACTTTCTTTTATTTTTTTTCTTGCACGGGAGAGCGCTACTCTCACCGCCGTATTTTTCATATTCATGATCTTACAAATCTCCTCGAACTCATATTGCTCTACATCTCTTAGCTGAAAGATGGCCTGCTGCTGCTCGGGTAGTGTTTTTAAAATTTCGTTTATCCACTGCATTTCGTCTTTCAGTTCAAGTTGTCGTTGCCCAGAGATTTCATTGTTGTCATAATTAGTATGTACTATCCTAAGATTATTGTTTTGCTTAAGCTTTAATTGATCGTAACAATAATTTTTGGTAACCGTCATTGCAAACGCTTCTACGTTGGCATAATCATTGATTTTATCCTGTTGGTTCCAAAGTTTTATAATTACATCCTGGGTTGCATCCTGGGCTGCTTCTTTAGATGTAAGCAATCTTAGAGCCAAACGATAAATCTTATCCTTAAAAGGGTTGATAATATTTAAGAATGTTTGTTCTTTCATTTTTGATTGATGGTTGTTATTTTACTACCCTTTCATAATTACGACGGACGACTATTTATTTTGTTACAAAACTTTTTTAATTTATTTAGTTTGTCGCTATTTTAGCTTTTTTTAACAATAACTTTAAATGAAACGCATGAAAATGAAAAGATTATTACTATTCACATTACTGTGTGGTAGTTTAATGACGTCCTGTTCTGAAGATATGGACGATGTGGTAGATGATGGCGTATTAGATGATCCTGAAAATGTCGAAATTGAAGACTTCATTTATCGCGGAATGGACGAGATCTATCTTTACAAACCTGATATACCAGAATTAGCCGATGATTATTTCGCTAATGATGACGAATATTACGAATACCTGGTAGCATGGGATAGTCCGGCAGATTTGTTTTATTCTGGCCTGGTAGCATCTCAGGATCGCTTTAGCTATATTACAGATGATTATATCGAATTAGAAAATAGTTTTAGCGGAATTTCACAAACCACAGGTGTAGATTATAGATTGTATCGTTTTTCTAATTCTAATGATGTTTTTGGCGTTGTAAGATATATTGTTCCTGGCAGTAATGCTGAAGGAACTGCTATCGAAAGAGGTGATCTTTTTACTGAAGTTAACGGAGAATCCTTAACAGTAAGTAATTATGCTTCATTATTATCCAGCCCATCTGTAACTTTTACATTAGCTGAAATTAATGATAACATGGTTTCTAATACCGGTGAAGAAGTAACTATAGCAACGAGCGAAGTGACTGAAAATCCTGTACTTATTCAGGAAGTTCTTGAAGTAGAAGGTTTAAAAATTGGATACTTGATGTACAATAGCTTTGTGGCCGATTTCGACCAACAATTAAACAATGCTTTTGCCTATTTTGATTCGGAAAATATTGACCATCTTGTACTCGATTTAAGATACAATGGTGGTGGTCGTGTAAGTTCTGCAACGGCTTTAGCCAGTATGATCACCGGTTCTTATACTGGTGAGATCTTTGCAAAGCAACAATGGAACGAAGATTATCAAAATTATTTCTTAGCTACAGATCCAGATCGTTTGTTCAATTACTTTACAGATGAACTTCAGGGAGGTACTGCTTTAAATCAGTTAAACCTTACAGATCTTTATGTTATTGGTACTTCTAGTACTGCTTCAGCAAGTGAACTTGTGATCAATGGATTAAAACCATATATCGATGTGTATTTAATAGGAAATACTACAACTGGTAAATCTCAGGCATCTGTAACCTTGTATGACAGTTCTAATTTTGGTAGAACAAATGCAAACCCTAATCATACTTATGCTATTCAGCCATTGGTTTACGAATCTGTAAATGCAGATGATATTGTAGTGCCTTACGATGGAATTGATCCAGATGTTGAAATAGAAGAATCGCTTTCTAATTTGGGGGTTTTAGGCGATGCGTCTGAACCTATGCTTGCGGCAGCGATTAATGCAATTACAGGAAACACTGCTGCTGTACAGGCTATGACTCGCCAAAGAGAATTTAACTATCAGGAATTTGAAGAGCGTGCTTCTTTACAGCCTAATTATAAAAGAATGTATATTGATGAGTTACCGAGTTTAAGATTAGACCAATAAAATTTTAAACTTGATATAAAAAACAAAAGCCCCGGTTTTCCGGGGCTTTTTCATAGGTGATAGAATCTTATTTTAGCTTTCGCTAATTTCGATTCTATTTTAAAACGAAAACTTTTTACTCTAATTTTCTTTAGAATATTAAAGTTTTCTAAAGATTGGGTACAAAAAAAGAATCTTCACATTCTAAGGGCAAGCTTCCAGTTAAGTATATCTTTTGAAACTACTGCACATCAATAACATAAACTTACAGAAGCTAGCCACAAAGAATTAATCATTAAAATAAAAGCTGTTAGGACCAATACCTACATTAAATTCAGCTACAAAATCTCCAGCTGTTGTATAAATTTCTATAGTCCCTGCAGATGCAAAATCACCTCCATCTGAAGTATAGATATAACCATCTTCTACTGCAAAACCATACATTGCTCCGTAAGCAGAAGAACTTTCATAAGAAAATAAAGCTTCAGTTGGCAATTCTAATTCAGTTTCAGAAACAGCATAAACAGATGTTCCAGAAGTAAAATAAATAACTCCGTCTTCTATTTGAAGATTAGAAGCTCCCTGCATTTCTTCAGGAAGATCTAGCGCCCAAATTTCTTCACCGCTAGTAATATCTATTTGTTGAATTTGAGTTGAAGAAAGGGCATACAAAAGGTTATCATCTACTTCAAAAGAGTTTAATCCATCATTTGTATCAATAGAAACTGTAAAGGTATTTGTTGAAGGATCAAAAACTTTTACTGAATTTCCAGCACCAAAGTAGGTTCCTTCAAAATAGATTAATCCATCTTCTTCTTTTACTTCTTCAATATTAAATCCTGCTACAACAGTGCTTTCTACTTCTAAAGTTTCCAGGTCAATAATAGCTACAAAATCATCTTCAGCATTATCAAATTCAGCATAATTAGAAACATAAGCTTTTCCATTATAAGCGACTCCGTAATAAGGAACATTTAAACCACTATCAACAACACCTTCATATTCAAAAGTTTCACGATCTACAACGGTAATTAAATTAGACCCGTTAGAAATAATATAAGCATGATCTTCATCAAAGAAGATAGACTGTAGATAACCACCAAGTCCCATATCGGGATTTACAGTTTCAAAAATGTTATTTTCTACATTCGTAAATTCTGAATCTAAAAATGAAACAGTTCCCTCAGTTTGCGATCCTTCATTTAAGATAATTACGCCTTCCTCATACGCTTGTTCTTCATTTTCTTCTGGAACTTCAACGAAACCATCGTCGTCACTGCTACAGGAATTCAGTAAAAAAGTGCCAAAAAGGCCAAGAGCAAATAATTTGCTAATCTTCATAGTTAACTAGTTAAAAATTAATGTTTAGGTATAAATTATAATTGATTCCCGGCATCCACCGGTCTTCTACATTCTGATATTCGTTATTTAAAAGGTTATTTATTTTTGCGCCTAACTGCCAGTTTCTTTGCTTATCGATAGCATATGAAAGTCCGACATTGGTTAAAAAATATCCCGAAAGTTCCTCACTATGATCGGTACGTGTGTAAACCTTTCCGTTATATAAAAACTGAACCGATGGCGTAAATCGATAGATCTGGTAATTGATATTTCCGTTAATCTTTTGGAAAGGCGTATAAATTAACTGGCGATGAGTTTCGGCATTTTCAGAAATCGTGTAAGCATAATTCAAATTAACGTTCAAGATTTGATCTTTGGCCAGCTTTTTCTGCCAGTTTAGGTAAGATTCGATTCCGTAGATCTCTACTTTATCTTCGTTAACAGGACGCCAAATTCCGCCTTCTCCCGGCAACCAGCGAATCATATCTTCTACCTGATTGTAAAAAAAGGTAAGCCCAAATTCGATATTTTTTATGCTGAAAATATTACCAATTTCTGCCTGATCTGAAGTTTCCGGATTTAAATCTGGATTCCCTGAAGATGCCCAATAAAGATCGTTATATGTTGGTATTCTGAAATTTCTTGATCCGTTGAATTTTAAGCTGTAAAAATCGCTAAACTCATAACTGGCACCAAAAGAATATAAAAGTGGACTATCATAATTGTCTGTCGCCTCCTTTCGCAAACCTATTTCAGATTGAAATTTTTCTGAGAAATAGTATTTAGCTAATATCGCTGCTGAAAATATATTACGATCATTTTTAGCAATGCTACTACCTTCGCCTTCTGTATAGGTATTCTGAATTACGGCATTAATTAAAAGATCTTCTGAAGCTTCGTAGGCTAAATCGTATTTTGCAATATAACTTTGGGCATTTCCGAAGCTAAAACTATCATTTTCGATATTCGCGAAATATTGATATTCCTCTCGAATAAAAGCCAATCTTGCCACCTGGGTGAAATTAGAAAATTCGCTATTCCACTCCAGCAAGTTTCGATAAGAACGATCATTATATTTGGTTCGATTTTCGGAAGGGCGAATTAGTGAAAAATGCCGTTCTCCATCGTAAATTTCGCTGATCAGTTTTAGTGTATTTTTTGAATTAAATCGATATCCCAGCGTAACATTGGCTGAAGTATTATAAAAATCGCCATTCAGGTTCTCGCCACGATCATCTGGATACTCATAATCATTGTCACTGCTATTTCTGGAAATCGATAAATTTAAGCTCCAATTTTTTCGGGCGGTTTTAAAATTGTAGCGAGCATCAAGCGTATTAAAACTTCCGTAGCGCAATAAAAGATGATGTTCCTGCCGTTTTTTGAAAGATAAAGTATTGTTTAAATGCACGCTTCCACCAATGGCTCCAGTGCCGTAAACCACGCTTCCACCACCACCGCGAACCGCAATCTGGTTATAAGCACCACTATTTATGGTGTTAAAATCAATCTGACCGTTAAACTGGGAATTGATGTTGATCCCGTTCCAGATAACCGCAGTTTGCGAAGCTGAAGTCCCTCTAAACGATGGCGATGAAACCATGCCGAGACCATTTTCTTTAAAATATATTGGTGTGTTAAAATTTAAAACTTCGGTTAAAAGTGGTTGATTTTGGGTAAGTAAGGAGTCAGAAAGCACAGCAACATGCTGCCCTGTAGAGAATTTCTGTAGCTTCGTATCACTAAGCATTACGGTATCTAAAACCGTAATTTCTCGTGATTGAGAATAGATTTTAGACGAAAAAAGCCCAAAGGCTACCAGTATAAAAAGTAGTTGTTTCTTCATGCGCCAGCGACTTTTATCCCGAAAGTCAATCCGTTTTTAATAATCTCTGGCAGGTCTCCTGGCTAGCGTCTTGCAATTTACCTTCCCATCTAAAAAGACAGTGGTTTGAAGTTTTTTACAAGCATTCCTAAAACAGAACAAAGCTTACAGTTGCGGGAACAGCTCAGGTTTTAACTAAAATTCGATGTTTTTTTTAGCGTTTCCTGATTCCCTTTTAATCGGCATAGCCGAACCAAAATTTCGATGCGAATTTAATCATTTCCCAAACGAAAGCATCTAAATTTCTAAATAATATTACTTTTGAAGTCAAAATTCATTCTTGTGAAAAAAATCGGAATCCTTTTTATTTTTCTTTTAAGCCTTTCCTGTAAAGATTCAGAAAAGTCTGAAAAATCTACTAAAAACCTGCAGGGACAGGAAATTGAAATCTCTTATGCCAACGGATTTTCGATCACAGAATTTGATGATTACAGGATTATCGAAGTAAATTCTCCCTGGCCAGAAGCCGAAAAAAGCTTCCGCTATTTACTGGCTAAAAAAGAGGCAGAAATTCCTGCAAATTTAGAATTTGATCAAAAAGTTACGATTCCTGTGCAAAAAATTGTGGTGACTTCAACAACGCATATTCCGGCTTTAGAAGCGCTAAATGAAACCGAATCTTTAAAAGGTTTTCCCGGCCTGGATTATATTTCTTCCGAAGAAACTAGAAATTTTATCAATTCCGGAGCAATAAAAGAGGTTGGAAAGAACGAAAGCCTAAATACTGAAGTCTTAATCGACCTTCAACCAGATGTTGTAATAGGTTTCGCTATTAACGCTGATAACAAAAGCTTTAGCACGATTCAAAAAACAGGAATTCCTGTAATTTATAATGGAGAGTGGACCGAATCTTCAGCACTTGGAAAAGCCGAATGGATCAAATTCTTTGGCGCACTTTACGACAAATCTGAAGCTGCAGATTCGATATTCGATACTATTGAAAGCAATTATAATTCGGCTAAAAAACTGGCTGAGACTATCGAAAATAAGCCCAGCGTTCTTAGTGGATCTATGTTTAAAGATCAATGGTACGTGCCTTATGGAAATAGCTGGCAGGCGCAAATGATCGAAGATGCGAATGCAAACTACCTTTGGGCAGATACCGAAGGTTCCGGAAGTCTTTCTTTGTCTTTCGAATCGGTTTTAGATAAAGCTCAAAATGCCGATTTTTGGATTAGCGCCGGGCAGTTTACATCTTATTCTGGGATGTTAGAGCAATCGCAGCATTATTCGCAGTTTAAAGCTGTTCAAGATAAAAAAGTATATTCGGTAAGTATGAGCAAAGGCGAGACCGGCGGTGTGATCTTTTACGAACTTGGGCCCAATCGCCCAGATCTCATTCTAAAAGATTTAATCTCGATATTTCATCCGCAGCTTTTAGAAAATTACGAACCTACATTTTTTAAAGCGCTTAACAATTAATGCAACATACCGGGAAATACGTATCAATATTAGTGATTTTGGGGCTCTTTTTAGTTGCGCTAATTTTACTGAATATCAGTTTAGGATCGGTAAATATTCCCGTAAAAGATATTTTTTCCTCAATTTTTAATACTGAAGTTTCCAAAGAAACCTATCGCTACATTGTTTTAGATTATCGATTACCAAAGGCTTTTACTGCTATAATCGCCGGATCTGGACTTGCAATTAGCGGATTATTGATGCAAACCATGTTTAGAAATCCGCTTGCCGGGCCTTATGTTTTGGGCTTAAGCAGCGGTGCTAGTTTGGGCGTTGCGATCGTAATTATGGGCGCAACCTTGATTGGCGGAAGCTTTGTAGCTTTGGCGCTTTCTAAATGGACTTTGGTTATTGCATCAAGTTTGGGAAGTTTAATGGTACTTTTTGCGGTTGTATTAGCCTCTGTTCGATTACGCGATACGATGGCGATCTTGATTGTGGGATTGATGTTTGCTAGTTTAACTGGTGCTGTGGTGAGTATTCTCAGCTACTTTAGTCCGGCGGCACAATTACAACAATATATTTTCTGGTCTTTTGGGAGTCTTGGTGATCTTTCGTGGGCAGAAGTTGGTATCCTTGCTATATTCTGTTTTTTAGGAATTAGTTTGGCAATTTTCTGTATCAAAAATTTAAACAGCCTATTGCTTGGCGAAGAATATGCACGCAGCCTGGGAGTTAATATTAGCCAAAACCGAATGCTAATTATTATCGCTACCAGTTTACTGGCAGGAAGTATTACCGCATTTTGTGGCCCAATTGCTTTTATAGGCTTAGCAGTCCCACATTTAATTCGGCAGATCTTACCCATAAACAATCATCTTATTTTATTGCCGGCAGTAATTCTAGGCGGTGCCATTTTAATGCTTATTTGCGATATCGTAGCGCAATTACCGGGAATGGAATTTACATTGCCAATCAACGCTATAACTTCGCTTATAGGTGCTCCGGTGGTGATTTGGTTACTCATTAGAAAACAAAAATTCCTGTTTTAGATGAAATCAAATGCTGAAAATATCACCCTAAAAACATCGAATCTTGAGATAGGTTATCAGGATAAAAAAGGAGTTAAATCTATTGCTGAAAAGATTGATCTTGAAGTACACAAATCTGAATTGATTGCGGTAATCGGCGTAAACGGAATCGGAAAATCGACGCTATTACGAACAATTTCAGGAATCCAGCAAGCACTTTCTGGAGCTGTTGAAATTGAAGGTAAAAATCTGAATGCACTTAACGATCTGCAGCGGGCTTCACAAATTGGCTTGGTGCTTACCAATCAGCCAATATCAAAGAATCTAAGTGTTTTTGAATTGATCGCTTTAGGACGCCAACCCTATACCAACTGGCTGGGAAAACTCTCTAAAATAGATATTGAAAAGATCGAAAATGCCATTAAATTAACCTCTATTGAATCTTTAAAAGATCGAAAATGTTACGAGCTTAGCGATGGCCAATTGCAACGCGTTTTAATTGCCAGGGCGATTGCTCAGGACACGCCAATCATCATCTTAGATGAGCCAACTACGCACCTTGATATGTATCACAAAGCTTACGTGGTAAAGTTGCTTAAAAAGCTCGCCAAACAGACCAATAAAACGATCATTTTTGCTTCTCACGAAATCAATTTAGCGATACAGATTTGTGATAAGATCATCTTAATGCACCCTAAAAAAACACAAATCGACACTCCTGAAAATCTAATTTCATCTGGAGCATTTCAGGATTTATTTCCAAAAGATCTGATTCATTTTGATGAAATTTCAGGAGCTTTTCGAATCAAAAATGAAGATTAAAAATCGCTAAAAAAGTAGTCCTTTTTTTATCGAAAATCAACATTAAATAAATTTATTTTTGAGCTATTTTTTTCAGAAAACAAAGCCCAAAAATACTGCTTCATTTCAATTAAAATCTAGCTTAATTTTTATCGATTTTAGGTCTTAAAAAACTTATCATTATATTTGAAACAAACCCACTTATTACATGGATCAAATTTTGCCATTTTTAGTTGTTTTTATCGTTGCTTTAGCCTTAGGATTCGGTCTTGGGAAGCTAATTTCAGGATTAAAATCAAAAAACAAATCAGCTATTCAAGAAGAAAAAAATAATCAACTTTTACTTGAAATAGACAAACTTAAACAACTGGAAAATAAAAATTTAAACGAATACAAAACAAACCTAGAAAACACTAAAAATGACTTGCTAATAAAATTAGCAGAGGTAAAAACAGAGCGTGAAGACATCAGAAAGGAAAAAGATTTCTATAAGAACGAACTTACCCGAAAAAATGCCGATTACGAGCATCTTTTAGAACGCCAAACCGAGCAGAAAAAAGAGCTGGAAAAGCTTCAGGAAAAATTCAGTATTCAGTTTGAAAATCTGGCGAATAAAATCCTCGAAAATAAGTCGGAAAAATTCACCAATTTAAACAAGGAAAACATTCAGAATATCCTCTCTCCTCTTCAGGAAAAAATTCAACTTTTCGAAAAGAAAATCGAGGAAGGAAATAAAGAAAGTATCGACAGGCATGCGATGCTTCGGGAACAAATTATTGGCTTAAAAGATCTCAATTTACAAATGAGTAAAGAAGCGAATAATCTTACCAAAGCTTTAAAGGGCGATACCAAAATGCAGGGCAATTGGGGCGAGATGGTTTTGGAACGTGTTTTGGAAAAAAGTGGCCTGCAAAAAGATCGTGAATATAGCGTGCAACAATCTTTTACAACCGAGGATGGAAAACGTGTTTTACCCGATGTGATCATTAATCTTCCCGGCGACAAAAAAATGATTATCGATTCTAAAGTTTCTTTGAATGCATACGAGCGCTATGTGAACGAAACCGAAGAAGACGAAAAACCACTTCATCTTAAAAATCATCTTATCGCACTTCGAAATCGTATAAACGAACTCAGCCACAAAAATTATCATCAGCTATACGATGTAGAAAGTCCGGATTTTGTATTGCTTTTTATCCCAATAGAAGCTGCCTTTGCGGTAGCCTCGAATAATTATCCTAATTTGTACAGCGAAGCTTTCGATAAAAATATCATTTTGGTGACGCCAACGACGCTTTTGGCCGTTTTAAGAACCATCGATAGTATGTGGCAAAACGAAAAGCAAAAAGAAAACGCTATTGAAATTGCAACCCAGGCAGGAAAATTATACGATCAATTCACTAATCTTACTGAAGAACTTTTAAAAGTGGGCAAACAACTGGGCACGGTACAAAATAGTTATGATGGCGCTATGAAAAAGCTCACCGGAAAAGGTAATTTGATCTCTAGAGTAGAAAAACTGAAAAAACTTGGCGCTAAAGCCAGCAAACAGATCGATACGAATCTTGTAAAAAAATCTTCGAACGAACTTCCTAATCTTAATCCATGATAAAAGCATTTCGATTTTATATAATTCTGTCTCTAATTTTTATAAGCTCGCTACAAGCGCAGCAGGTTTATTTCCCGGCTTTTGGAGAATGGAAGGAAAAAAAGCCTCAAACTATGATTATGATTTTTCTGAAGCCATAAAATTTGCTGAAGAAAATGAATATTCTGAGTCAAGAGATCTTCGCCAGGCGATTTTAAAGGGATTTATGAGCGAACCCTATCATAAACTTTTAGGCCCGGTAAAAAGACGCGGTGGCCCCGCAGGAATCATTTTAAAGGACGGTTACCTGGTTTCGAAATGGGGAGATACCAAACGAGTGGATATGACCTTTAGCGTTACCAAAAGTTTTTTATCGACCACTGCCCTTTTGGCTATTGACAGCGCTTTAATTGCTCCTGAAGAACTGGTTAAAGATTATGTTTGGGATAATACTTTTGAAGGTGATCACAATGCAAAGATCAGCTGGAAAAATTTACTTCAGCAAAATTCAGATTGGTCTGGCGAATTATGGGGTTCTTACGATTGGGCAGATCGCCCGCCTAGAGATGGCAATATTGATAGCTGGCGCGCTAGAGAATTACACGAACCGGGAACTTATTTTAAATACAATGATGTTCGGGTTAATATTTTGGCCTATTCGCTTTTGAATGTTTTTAGACAACCTTTGCCAAAAATCCTAAAATCTAAAATAATGGATCCTATTGGTGCTTCTACAAGCTGGCGCTGGTATGGTTACGAGAATTCCTGGGTCACCATTGACGGACTAAAAATGCAATCTGTTAGCGGCGGCGGGCATTCTGGTGGCGGAATGTTTATTAATACTGAAGACATGGCAAGATTTGGATTGTTATTTATGAATAATGGAAACTGGAATGGGAAACAGCTAATTTCTGCTGAAGTAATAAAAGAAGCCATACAACCTTCTACAGCCAATCCAAATTATGGCTATATGTGGTGGTTAAACCCCGAAGAATCTCAAAAATGGGAAAAAATTGGCACTCATATTTTTTATGCTGCGGGATTTGGTGGTAATTTTATCGTTGTAGATCAAAAAGAAAATCTTGTTATTGTAACAAGATGGTTAGAACCTTCAAAAATCGAAGATTTCTTAAATCTAGTTTATAAGAATATTTAGAATGAAAAAAGTCCTTTACTACATTCTTGGTGGTATTTTCGTTTTATTTTTGCTGTATTTCGCCTTTGCTTATTTTGCAACGTACAGTGAAGGTACACGAACTGGTGAACTTATAAAATTCAGTAAAAAAGGCGTTGTTTTTAAAACCTGGGAAGGTGAAATTAGCCAGGGAATTAGCGGTGCCCAAATTTTTAGTTTTTCAGTATTAAAAGAAGATAAAGACGTTGTAAAAGCCTTACAGGAAAACGAAGGTAACTACGTTAAGTTATATTATGTAGAGCGCTACGCTACGTTTCTTTTTTGGGGTGACAGCAAATATTTTGTCACCAGCGTAGAAGAAGCAAAATCCCCACATTTTAGAGATAGATGACAGAACAAAAAAAATTTAAACGAGTAGAAGAATCACAGGTAACCATATCTGAACTTATGTTACCTAACAGATCAAACTTTAACGGAAAAATTCACGGTGGATACGTATTATCACTTTTAGACCAAATTGCCTTTGCTTGTGCTTCTAAACATTCAGCCACGTATTGCGTTACTGCAAGTGTAGATACTGTAGATTTTTTAGCACCAATAGAAATTGGCGAATTATTAACCATGAAGGCTTCTGTAAATTATGTTGGTAGAAGCTCGATGGTTATTGGTATTAGAGTAGAAACCGAAAATATACAGACTGGAGAAAAAAAACATTGTAATTCGTCTTATTTCACCATGGTGGCTAAAGATGATAACGGAAAATCTGTAGAAGTACCCGGTTTGATTTTGGATAACGATCACGATATTCGACGATTCACAAAAAGTATTAAAAGAATAAATTACAAGAAGAAGAGAGCAAATCAATTTGATGAAACCGATTTTGTTTCAGAAAATTATCTGCACATGTTAGAAGATTATAAAGTAATTATTGAACGCTAGTTGTGAAAATTAACGGTTTTATCATTTCGCTTTTTGGCGTTATTCTTTTGGCATACCTACTTCCGCAGGGAAATGATTTATTGCCTTTAAAGACTATCACCGATATTGGGATTGGCTTTATCTTTTTTTTCTACGGATTAAAACTTGCTCCCCAGGAGATCAAATTAGGGCTTTTAAACTACAAAGTTCACATTATTGTACAACTTACCACTTTCATAGTTTTTCCGCTCTTAGCACTCGCCTATTTACCTTTGTTCGACCAAGGTAAAGAATCTGAACTTTGGACAGCTATTTTCTTTCTGGCAACTTTGCCGTCTACCGTTAGTTCTTCTATTGTTATGGTGGCACTGGCAAAGGGAAATTTACCTACCGCTATCTTTAACGCTAGTTTATCTGGATTAATAGGAATTTTTGCCACACCAATCTGGCTAAGTTTAATTTTAGGTAAAAGTGCCGATTTTCAGTTTATGGACGTTCTTTTAAAATTAGGATGGCAAATTTTAGCTCCGCTTGTACTCGGACTTATTTTGCAGCGTTTTTTTGGGAATTGGGCCAGGAAAAATAGCAAGCAACTGGGTCTTTTTGATAAAGGAATTATTCTAATTATCGTTTATAGCAGTTTTAGCAATACGTTTACTTCAAATTTATTCGACACCATAGATTTAAGCGGATTCTTATTGCTAATATTGGGCGTTTTAGTACTGTTTTTTGTAGTGTATTACCTTACGGCATTAGTCAGTAACTTACTTAAACTCCCCATTGAAGATAAAATAACCGCTCAGTTTTGCGGTACAAAGAAATCCCTTGTACATGGCTCTGTTATGGTGAAGGTAATCTTCGGAAATTCGGCTAATACCGGTTTATTATTACTCCCAATCATGCTTTTTCACTCTTCACAGCTAATTTTGATTGCCTATTTTGCTGAAAAATATAGAAAAAGAGATCCTGAAATTGCTTAAACTTAATATCTAATAAACTACCTCAAGGCAAGCCTCAGGATATTTTAGCTTTTGGCGCTGCCAATAAAATTTTGTTAAGCCATTGGCGTTTATTGAAAGACCAATTACCTTTATAAAAAATTAAGACATGAAAATTCGACTACTCACTCTTGGCTTAAGCGGAATTTTAATAATATCCTGCAAAAACAACGAAAATCAGGATACTAAAGATTCTGAAACTTTGGTTGAAGCTCAACAGCAATATGAAGAGGAAGAAGAAGAAATTCCTGTTATGATGTGCTATTTATACGCTTCAGAAACCGATACGATTAGTCTTAATATCGAGAAATTAGATAAAAATATTTCTGGAAGTCTTATTTATATGCTGAAAGAAAAAGATATAAATAGAGGTGAAATTTCAGGAGAAATGAAGGGTGATACGCTCTTTGCCGATTATGAGTTTATGAGCGAAGGCAAAACCTCGGTTAGACAAGTGATGTTTCTACAAAAAGAAAATCAACTAGTTGAAGGTTATCTCACTGAAGATAGCAAGAGTTATAAATTTAACGAAGACTTTGCTTTAACTCGCACAAATTGCGGTGTAAATTAAACGGAATTTTTATTGCGCAGGATTTAAATAGTTGGCAATTTCAGCTATATTGATCGTAAACAAGATCCACCCAATGATTAGGATAAGTCCGCCAAGCGGCGTCACAGGACCTAAAAAGCGTAGTTTCTTTCCTGCTGCGTCACTTAAAATTAATCCATAAATACTGAAAGAAAAGAGTAAAACGCCAATTACAAAACACCAGGCTGTTAGTTGCTGAGAAACTTCCCTAAACGGAAATGCAATTGCTGAAATAATAAGAATTAAAGCGTGATACATTTGGTAGCGCACTCCGGTTTCAAAACTTTTCTGCTGGTCTTCAGATAATTTCTTTTTTAAAGCGTGAGCTCCAAAAGCACCAAATATTACTGCTAAAGTTCCGTAAACACCTCCTATAATTAAAAAAAGCTCTTTCATTCTTTATAAAATTGATTCTGTTTTTATCGAATTTCAGGATAAATTCAGCATTAAAATTTTTTCAAAGTAAACTACCTCGAGGCAAGCCTAGCCGTAATATACCCTTTGGCCGTTCCAATAAAAAAATCCCCTGTAAGATTCGGTTTCAAAGAACCTAAAATTACAGAGGATTTTAGAGATATGAACTAAACTATCATTATTTGCTTAGGTACATTTTTCTACGCGTATAAAGATCGTAGAAATCGTCGTCTTTAAGGTCTTTAATGAATAAGATACTTTCTCCTGTACTCTTCATCTCTGGCCCTAATTGCTTATTCACCTTATGGAATTTCTCGAAAGAGAACACCGGCTGTTTAATCGCATAACCATCTAACTGTGGATTAAAGTTGAAATCTTTAACCTTTTTGTCTCCAAGCATCACTTTAGTTGCGTAGTTTACGTAAGGCTCTTTATAAGCTTTAGCGATAAACGGAACTGTTCTGGACGCTCTTGGGTTTGCCTCAATAATGTAAACTTTATCATCTTTTATGGCAAACTGGATATTGATTAATCCCACTGTATTTAGTGCCAATGCAATTTTCTTAGTGTGATCTTTTATTTGCTGAATCACTAAATCACCAAGTGTGAAAGGAGGTAGCAGTGCATTTGAATCGCCCGAGTGGATTCCACAAGGTTCGATATGCTCCATAATACCAATGATGTAAACATCCTCTCCATCACAAATCGCATCAGCTTCAGCTTCTATAGCTCCATCTAAGTAATGGTCTAATAATAATTTATTATTTGGAATCTTACGTAAAAGATCTACTACAGTTTCTTCTAATTCCTGCTTGTTAATTACGATCTTCATTCCCTGCCCACCAAGAACATAAGAAGGACGAACTAAAATTGGAAAATCTAACTGATCTGCTAATTTTAGTGCCTCTTCAGCATTTTCAGCAGTTCCAAATTCAGGATAAGGAATATCATTGTTTTGAAGAAGTGTAGAGAAACTACCACGATCTTCAGCAAGATCTAGTGCCTCAAAACTGGTTCCTATAATTTTAATTCCGTAGCGCTCTAATTTTTCAGCAAGTTTTAAAGCCGTTTGCCCACCAAGCTGAACGATTACACCTTCTGGATTTTCGTGACGAATAATATCGTAGATATGTTCCCAGAATACAGGCTCGAAATATAATTTATCTGCAACATCAAAATCTGTAGAAACCGTTTCTGGGTTACAGTTAATCATAATGGTTTCATAACCACATTCTGAAGCCGCTAAAACTCCGTGTACACAACTGTAATCAAACTCGATTCCCTGCCCAATTCTGTTTGGCCCAGATCCAAGAACAACAATCTTTTTACGATCTGTCACTACACTTTCGTTAGAGGTATAAACATTACCATCTGCAGTTTCGATTTCTGCTTCGAAAGTTGAGTAATAATAAGGAGTCTCTGCTTTAAACTCGGCCGCACAGGTATCTACAAGTTTGTAAACACGGTTAATATTTAATTCGCTTCGTTTATTGTAAACTTCACTTTCCAGACATTTTACCATGTAAGCAATCTGTCTATCTGCAAAACCTTTTTGTTTTGCTTCTAACATTAGCTCTTTTGGAAGTGAGTTGATATCGTATTTTGAAATTTCTTTTTCAAGAATGTAAAGCTCCTCGTATTGTCTTAGGAACCACATATCGATTTTAGTGATTTCGTGGATACGACTTAAAGGAATACCCGCCTGAATGGCATCATAAATTACAAAAACTCTATCCCAACTTGCATAGGTAAGTTTTTCGATAATTTCATCGTATTTGGTATATCCCTTACCATCGGCTCCAAGACCATTTCTCTTAATTTCTAGAGATTGAGTTGCTTTGTGTAAAGCTTCCTGGAACGAACGTCCAATACCCATTACCTCTCCAACCGCTTTCATCTGAAGACCTAAAGTTCTATCTGAACCTTCAAACTTATCGAAGTTCCAACGAGGTATTTTTACGATTACGTAGTCTAAAGATGGCTCAAATAAAGCTGAAGTAGATTGTGTAATCTGGTTATCAAGTTCATCTAAAGTATAACCTAAAGCTAATTTAGTTGCTACTTTTGCAATTGGATATCCTGTTGCCTTAGATGCTAAAGCAGAAGATCTGGATACACGAGGGTTAATCTCGATTGCATAGATTTCTTCTTTTTCATCTGGACTTACTGCAAACTGTACGTTACATCCACCGGCAAAATCACCAATGCTACGCATCATTTTAATAGCAAGATCACGCATTCTCTGAAAAGCGCTATCACTAAGCGTCATCGCAGGAGCAACAGTAATAGAATCACCGGTATGGATTCCCATAGGATCCATATTTTCGATAGTACAGATAATTACAACATTATCATTTTTATCACGAAGTAGCTCTAATTCGTACTCTTTCCAACCAAGAAGTGCTTTATCGATAAGAACTTCGTGAATAGGAGAAGCTTCCAGACCGCGAGTAAGCATCTCATCGAAATCTTCAGCTCTATGAACAAAACCTGCCCCGCTACCCCCTAAAGTAAAAGAAGCTCTAATTACTAATGGGAAACCAAATTCCTGAGCAACCTCTTTACCTTGTAAATAAGAAGTTACAGTTTTAGCAGGAGCAACCGGAATACCGATACGTCCCATTAATTGTTTAAACTGCTCTCTATCTTCTGTGATGTTTATCGCATCGATATCTACACCAATAAGCTTTACGTTATAATCTTTCCAGATTCCTTTATCGTCTGCTTCAATACAAAGATTCAAGGCAGTTTGTCCTCCCATCGTTGGTAATACTGCATCGATGTTTGGGTGTGCCTCAAGAATTTCAACAATAGACTTTGTAGTAAGTGGCTTAAGATAAACATGATCTGCCATAGAGGGGTCTGTCATGATCGTAGCCGGGTTAGAGTTGATAAGGATCGTCTCTATACCGTCTTCACGTAAAGATCTAAGTGATTGAGTTCCTGAATAATCGAATTCACAGGCCTGTCCGATCACAATCGGTCCAGAACCAATAATCAAAATACTTTTAAGATTGTTGTTTTTGGGCATTTTAAATTGTGTTGTGGTGGTATAAATGTAAGAAGCTATTAGATATAAAAAAAGGCGTTACCTAAAAAGTAACACCTTTAATATTTAAAATCACTAACTATCATTAGTGTTTATGTCTGTTTTCAGAAGATACAGATAATTTCTTTCTTCCTTTTGCTCTTCTTCTAGCAAGCACCTTTCTACCGTTCACACTAGCCATACGCTCTCTAAATCCGTGCTTGTTTTTTCTTTTTCTCTTAGATGGTTGAAACGTTCTTTTCATTTTACTGTATCTTTAAACTTCTGTGAAATCTTTTTTAATTGCTCTTTTTAAAACTGCGTGCAAATATACAAAGCTTTTTAACTCTTCCAAATAGAAAATTAAATTATTTTTAAATCTTTTTATTACCTTTGGCGGCTCAAAAATCATATAGACTATGTTCAATAAAAATATAAAGTTAGTTTTAGCGGGATTAGTTTTAGCGGCAGCCGTTTGGCAATTTATCGAAGGATACATTGGCAATGGTATTATGCTTATACTTTTAGCAGGAATCTTTGTATTTTTATATTTTAAGAACGAAATTATTCTTCTGGCTTTTTTACGCTTAAGAAAACAGGATTTTCCGGGTGCTAAAAAATGGCTGGATAAAATAAAGAATCCAGAAGGCGCACTTACCAAAAAGCAACAAGGTTATTATTGGTATTTACATGGGCTAATGGTTTCTCAAACAAATATTACCCAGGCCGAAAAACATTTCAAAAAGGCAATTAAACTTGGGCTTTCTATGGATCACGATTTGGCTATGGCAAAATTGAATCTTGCAGGTATAGCTATGACCAAAAGAAGGAAACGCGAAGCCACCAATCTTCTTGCTGAAGCTAAAAAACTTGATAAGCACGGTATGCTTACCGATCAAATTAGAATGATGAAACAGCAAATGAAAAAAATCTAAGCTGTAAATCTCTATTTTCAATTAATAACTTCGTGACGTATCGACTAATAATTAGGTTCTTAGTCGATATTTTTTCGCATTGCACTTGATATTGTTTATCTTTGGGGTACAATTAATTACAGTCTAAACTTCAATGAAGCAGTTTATATGTGCTATATTGATTTTTCTGTCTTTAAACGTGTCACTAGTTTCTGCTCAGGAAACCGACACTATCAAAAAAGATAAATTGCTCTTTACTGAAGCTTTAGCCCTACATTTAGCCGATTATAACGAGAAAGCAGACTTTGCTTTTAGACAGAGAAATTATAAAGAAGGCCAGCGTTTATTCGATTCTTTAACGGTGAACCACCTGGCAGGATCTTATATTGACAATTTTCAGTTTAATGATCTGAACAGAAAAGAAATTAATCTTTACGATTTCAACAAATCGATTTATCTAATTACTTATGCCTCCTGGTGCATCCCCGGCAAAGGTGCGATTCCTGCTATAAACGATATTGCCAAAAAATACAGAGATCAAATTCAGGTTATTGTGTTGTTTTGGGATACCAGGGATAAAGTAAAAAAAGTTTCTAAAGACTTTAATAAAGCTGTAAAAATCGTATATGTTGACGAGACTCAAAATAAATCGCCCTACATCGTAAAACAATTAAAACATTCGTTAGGACTTCCCACCTGCTTTCTTATTAACGAGGATAAGAAAATAATGGATATCACACGCTATACGGCAGTGGCTTATGGAACTCCGATTGAAAACGCATTAAAGAAAAACTTCAATCAAATTGATACAGGCATAGCAGCATATCTTATTAAAGATGAAGGTACTTTTTCAAAATCCAGATTAGTTGCTAAAGAGAAAAACTAAAAAAGGGCGTTTAAAACGCCCTTTTTTGGTTTTATATATTCCATTTTATTCTACCTGAGAATATCCCTGTGTGTAATATCCATCTTCAGGAATATCGATATAATATGCTTTACCTGATGCGTTATTTAAGTGCGCTTCACGTAACCAGGGATTATGAATTTTCAAAATTTTATAAGTAATACCATATTGCGCGGCAAAATCAGGGAAATCGTTTACGACGGTATCAACTTTTACTTTTTTTGTTGGGATATGCTGATAAAGATCTGATTCTTCAAACTTGAATCCATATTCGTAAGGGTTTGACATGATTTCTTTTAGCGCTAAGATCCTAAACATATAACGACCAGTTTCTTCTCCTAGCAATAAATCATAATAATCGGTTACTTTTTGTCGCTCTTGCTGTCTTGCTACACCTGCCCTACCCGCATTGTAAGCCGCTGCCGCCAATGTCCAGCTTCCAAAATCTGCTTTAGATTCTTTCAAGTACTGGCATGCAGCTCTTGTTGCTTTTTCAATGTGATAACGCTCATCCACATTACTATTAATTTCAAGACCAAGATCGCGCCCAGTTCCTTTTAATAACTGCCAGAAACCAACAGCATTTGCAGGACTTACCGCCTGTGTTAATCCGCTTTCAATAACAGCCAAATATTTAAAATCATCGGGCACACCTTCTTCTTTTAAAATAGGCTCGATTATAGGAAAATATTTATTAGCCCTTTTCATTAATAACAAAGCATTAGATTGCCAATACGTGTTAACTAATAATTCACGATCCAAACGTTCATGAATATCGGGATCTGTAAGCGGAACAGACTCTCCTGCAAAATTGATATTATCAGGAATACTTAATGCTTTAATTGTATAAACTTTAGCCACATTTTTATCGAACGTCTCCTGATACACTTCTTTATGTTCTTCCTGTATATCTGGACTTTGTACCGCCTCTGTAATTGCAAAAAAAACTGTCGCGGCTCCTACTACTATCAGTCCTGTTTTTAAGATTTTCATGTTATATTTTAATAATTTTCGGATTATTTTCTATTACTTTTCTTCCTTTCAGAATTAAATCTGGCAGATATTTATTAAACCACCTAAATCTATTAATGATCATTACGTGCGTTCCTCCTTTTACAACGATAGCATCTGTTATATATTTAATAGGAAAAACAATATCCTTATCTCCATGGATATGAATAATCTCTGGATTTACCGTAGTACAATCCCAATTTACCATATTCTGAATAGCCCACGAAAGATAATATTTATCACGAACCGACAAATACTGTCGATATAATTTTGCTCTTTTTTTAAGATAATCGTTTACCGCTACCTTTTCTAAATGATCTATATAATCTAGCAAACCAATTGGCAATAACTTATAAATACCTGTTTTGCTGGCAAACTTCATCTTTTTAGGCAGCTCGTCCCGGCATTTAATGCTAGAAATAATTATTAATCGCTGCACTTTTATATATTTTGCTATTTCCTGCACAATAACTCCGCCAAAAGAAACGCCAATTAAAACTATATTATCATGATGAATATTTTCAATTATTCGCTTAGAATAATCCTTTATACTTTCGTTATGAGCCGGAATTAGCCATTTTAACCAATGAATTTTAAATTGATCTTCGGGCAGCTCGATAAACTCAAAGATCGATGGATTGGCCGCCATTCCTGGCATAAAGTATACGTGAATCAATTGTTTAGCGCTATCACTCATGTTAGTAAAAGACCAAAAGCAGCCTTAAAAATTGTAATTTTACTCGATAATCGAGATTAAATATTAAGTTCCAGTCCCAATAGCTATCGGGATAGGAATACAGCAAAATAAAATAACATCTAGGTTAACCTCTATCAAGATTGCCTAGAGAAAGTTTACTTTCAAAAATAAGATTTAATTATTGGCTTACATAAAAGAAAAAGAAAAATGAAAAAGACAATTTATCCAGCAGATTTAAGAGGAAAGGCAGATTTTGGGTGGCTTAATGCCCGCTATTCTTTTAGCTTCGCAAATTATTTTAATCCTAATAATGTTCATTTTGGACTATTAAGAGTTTTAAATGATGATCTTGTAAAAGGCGGAATGGGTTTTGGAACGCATCCTCACCAAAATATGGAAATTATTAGCATCCCGCTACAAGGTGCCATTGCGCACAAAGATTCTATGGGAAATGCTTCAACAATTAATGCGGGTGAAGTACAGGTAATGAGTGCCGGTACTGGTGTAGAGCATAGCGAATTTAACCCAAATCATTCTGAAACTCTTAATCTTTTACAGATCTGGATTTTTCCTGAAAAAGAAAATGTAGAACCAAGATATGATCAAAAAAACTTTTCAGAATTATTAAGCCCTAATAAACTGGTAACCGTTGTTGGGCCTAAAGGAAATGATTTTGAAAATGCGCTTTGGATCCATCAGCAAGCTTATCTATCTCTTGGTAATTTTGAAGAAGGCACAAATTTTGATTATACTATAAAAGGAAAAAACAGTGGTGTTTATGCTTTTTTGATTGAAGGTGAAGCCAGCATCGACGGCGAAAAGCTAAACAAAAGAGATGCTATGGGAATTTCTGAAGTTACATCTTTTGAAGTTTCCTTCAGCAAAGAAAGTAAAATACTACTTATTGAAGTACCAATGGAGTAAGAATAACACTTTCTGAATTCGGTAAACCTACGATTTGCCGAATTCAGACTTAAATATTTATATGATGAATGAAGAGGATTTTAAAATTACCAACAATGAATTTTTAAGACAATTCGAAACTACGCTAAATGGCGAATTAGCCATTATTGAGTATGCCGACCAGGAGCGCAAAATTTTTCTTACTAAACTAAGAATGCCCAAAGAGGTAGAGGATGAAGAAACTACCAACAAATTTATCGAGGCCGTTTTAGCTGAAATTAAAGAAAATACTAATTTTAGAGTAATGCCAACGCATCCCGATATTGCCAAATTTATGCGGCGAAACCGCAGAAAATACAAAGATCTTTTACCTGTAGGAATTAATATTTAAGCAATAATTGCTTCTTTCACGTATTCAAATCTTACAAGACCGTCTTCGTCAATTTCGGTAAGCTGAATTTGATGAAGCGTATTTACAAGCTCCGGATTCCACGGGGCTTTTACTTTTACATAATTCTCTGTAAATCCGTGAATGTAACCTTCTTTATTTTCACCTTCAAAAAGAACGGTGTGCGTTGTTCCTAACTGACTTTCGTAAAATGCTCTACGCTTTTTAGCAGAAAGACCACGCAACATTTTACTACGTTTTTTACGAACCTTATTAGAAACCACTCCGCTCATCTCAGCAGCTGGAGTATTATCACGTTCAGAATAGGTGAAAACGTGTAGATAAGAAATATCAAGTTCAGTCAAAAATTTATAAGTTTCCAGAAAATGCTCATCGGTCTCACCAGGAAAACCAACAATTACATCTACACCAATACAGGCATCTGGCATCACTTTTTTAATTTGCGCAACGCGATCTACATATAATTCACGTAAATAACGACGACGCATCAATTTTAAAATATCATTACTCCCACTCTGTAGCGGAATATGAAAATGCGGCACAAACGTATTACTTTGCGACACAAAATCGATGGTCTCGTTTTTAAGCAAATTCGGTTCGATAGAAGAGATTCTAAGCCTTTCGATACCGTCAACTTCATCTAAAGCTTTTACCAAATCCAGGAAAGTATGCTCATGCTTTTTATTGCCAAACTCACCTTTCCCATAGTCACCAATATTCACCCCGGTAAGCACAATTTCTTTAATGCCCTGTTCAGAAATTTCAGCTGCATTTTTTAAAACATTCTCCAGCTTGTCACTCCTTGAAATTCCGCGTGCTAAAGGAATTGTACAATACGTACATTTATAATCACAACCATCCTGAACTTTTAGAAAGGCACGGGTACGATCACCAATAGAATAAGATCCTACATAAAAATCGGCTTCCTGAATTTCGCAACTGTGTACTTCTCCAAAATCGTTCTTGGAAAGATCATTAAGATAATCTGTAATCTTAAATTTTTCTGTAGCCCCCAAAACAAGATCAACTCCATCTACCGCAGCCAATTCTTCTGGTTTTAATTGCGCGTAACAACCAACACCAACAATAAAAGCATCTTCATTTGATTTCTGAGCCTGTTTTACAATGGTTTTAAAGCGCTTATCTGCATTTTCTGTAACAGAGCATGTGTTGATCACATAAATATCTGCATGCTCGTTAAATTCTACCTTCTGAAATCCTTCATCCTGGAAAGATCTTGCTATAGTTGAAGTTTCAGAGAAATTTAATTTACATCCTAGCGTATAAAAAGCAACTTTTTTATCCATCATTTTCCTGCTCTTTTCAGCAAAAACACGTTTTACCTTAGTTGGGCTGCAAATATACTATCTAAAATTGGTTTACTAAAATTGGCACTATTGTTTTAAACTTTGTAAATCAACCGCTTAAAAAATTATTCCTCTATTTTAACCAATATCGATAATTAGGAAAGATTAATTACTGAAGAATTTTAAAAAAATAATGCTTTAAAACATCCAATTTCAGCATAAATGCTATTAAACTATAATTATAAAAACTGCTGCCATTTTCCACAATCTTAGGTTTACCAGCATTTATAAAAATTTATATTTGCTGAAAATTATAAGCGATGAGGAGTAAAGATTTAGATTTACGAAGGGTTAATGTGATGCGATATATCACGCCTTTACGAGAAGGCGGTTCTTTACCTGCGCTGGCGGATGCCGACGATGATTTTAAATATGTGATAAAATTTAGAGGCGCGGGGCATGGTAGCAAAGCTTTAATTGCCGACTTAATTGGTGGTGAAATTGCACGTTTTTTAGGCTTTAATGTTCCTGAAATTGTTTTTGCTGAATTAGACGAAGCTTTTGGTAGAACTGAGGGTGATGAAGAAATTCAGGATTTACTAAAAGGGAGTCAGGGCTTGAATTTAGGCCTTCATTTTCTATCTGGAGCAATAAATTATGATCCTGTGGTTACTGAAATCGATCCTGAAACCGCTTCGAAAATTGTTTGGCTGGATGCTTATTTAACCAATATCGATCGTACATTTAGAAACACCAATATGTTAAGCTGGCACAAAGAATTATGGCTTATAGATCATGGTGCTTCGTTATATTTTCATCACTCCTGGACCAACTGGGAGAAAACCGCAAAAACACCGTTTGCTTTTATCAAAGATCATGTTTTACTGCCACAAGCCGCTAAACTTAAGGAAGCCGATAACGAGTTTAAAAAGAAATTAACTCCTGAAGTTTTACAAAATATCGTGAATTTAATTCCTGAAGATTGGTTATTTTGGGAAGGCACCGACGAATCTCCTGAAGAAATTAGAGAAGTTTACTTTAACTTC
This sequence comes from Zunongwangia atlantica 22II14-10F7, assembly GCF_002094855.1. Classification (GTDB taxonomy): domain Bacteria; phylum Bacteroidota; class Bacteroidia; order Flavobacteriales; family Flavobacteriaceae; genus Zunongwangia; species Zunongwangia atlantica. The sequence continues at coordinate 191,218 of NZ_ARYN01000008.1, read as the reverse complement.
TTAAAAATACGATTAACTCATTCTGAAATTTTCACAAAACAAGCGCAAGATGCAAGAGAATCACTTATATGAGTATGCCGTAATTAGGATCGTTCCTAAGGTTGAACGTGAAGAATTTATAAATGTGGGCGTGGGAATTTATTCTAAAAGTACCAGATTTATAAATATGCGCTATTATCTTAATAAAGAAAAATTAAAAGCTATTTGCCCCGATTGCGATCTAGAAGAAATCGAAAAAAACTTAGATTCTTTTAAACGCATTTGTAAAGGTGCAAAAAATGCGGGCCCAATTGGACAAATGGATGCAGCTTCCAGGTTTCGATGGTTAACTGCTACAAGAAGTTCAGTAATTCAGACTTCTAAAACACACCCGGGCTTTAGTAAGGATTTACAAAAAACCTTAGATTGTTTGTTTGAGGAGTTGGTTTTGTAAGATTGAATAGTGAATAGTGAATAGTGAAATGTTAGATAATAGCTTTTAAACAGGCCAAAATCTATTTTCTTATATCTCCATTCTAAATATGAGTTTTGGTAGTGCCATAGCAGCAATTGTAAGTCAGCGAAACAATAGGAGAAAAAGAACTTCTCAGCTAGAGCGCTATGCGGAGAAGACAGGAGCTAAACATGGAAAACTTAGTGAACACGATAAACTTTCTAAAGAAGAACTAAGTAAATTAGGCGAGAAAATTAAGACTGAAAATAACAATAAGCGGCAAAGAGTTGTCGCCTTTACCGCTATAATTATGATTATTGTTATTTCAATTTTTATGTATTTTATGTTCTAGACTCCCTGCTTTTTTAGATATTAAAAATCTAATATCTAAAAGCGAGACGTACTAAAATCCTAAGAAACTAAATCCAGCCTAGCGAACCGAAAGACAGATCCGGATGAAATAATACCAACAGTTTTAGTCAAATACAATTTTCTCTAATCTATTTTCCAAAAAAGCTAAAAGCTAACAGCTGACTTCTTCTCATTCAACAGAAAGAAGTGATAAGCATTTGACTTAGATTCACTGTAAACTGTAAACCGCAAACAGTTAACTAGCCACTAATACCTACGATATTTAGAAGTTTCTTCAAAAACATGTTCTAAAATTGCTTCATCCTGCTCGGTGAATTCCATTTTACGACGTTCTAAAACAAGCCTGGCAACTTCAAAAACTTTTTTGGTTTGATAGGTCGTCATTCCTGCGCTTCCACCCCAACTAAAACTTGGGATAAAATTCCGTGGATATCCAGTTCCGAAGATATTACAACTCACACCAACCACTGTGCCGGTATTAAACATCGAATTGATTCCGCATTTACTATGATCGCCCATCATTAAACCACAAAATTGTAGTCCGGTTTTAGCGAAACCTTCAGTTTCGTAATCCCATAAACGGACTTCAGCATAGTTATTTTTAAGGTTGGAATTGTTGGTATCTGCACCCAAATTACACCATTCACCCAACACCGAATTCCCTAAATAACCTTCGTGACCTTTGTTAGAGTTTTGAAATAAAACCGAATTATTAATCTCTCCTCCTGCTCTACTTCCGGGACCAATAGTTGTAGCTCCGTAGATCTTGGCACCCATTTTCACAATGGCCTCTTCACCAATTGCAATAGGTCCTCTAAAAAAGCAGCCTTCCATTACCAATGCGTCTTTTCCGATATAAATTGGACCATTACTGGCGTTTAAAGAACAATTTTCTACCACAGCACCTTCCTCGATAAAAATATTTTCGGCGTTTTTTACATAATTTGAGGGATCTATAGGCTGAGATTCGCGATCTTCAGTAATCAATTCAAAATCAAACTTTATAGCAATATCATTCTTTGAAAAAATATCCCAGGTATGCTCTAATTTTAGTACATCTCCAGCAATCTCAAATTGTTTATATACTGAAAAATCTACGTCCTGATCTTCTTCGGTGTAAAAAGCAACAATTTCTTCTCCATCAAAAATTGCTTCGTTTTTTTGTAGATTCTTAACCTGATCGATAAATGCTGAAGAAGGAAAATATGCAGCATTTATCATAATATTTTCTTCGAACTCTACCAAAGGCCATTTTTCACTTAAATAATCTTCGGTAATTGTTGATGTGGTACTACCAAGAATATATTCCCAACGTTCTCTCATACTTAAAATTCCAAAACGAATATCTGCCACCGGCCTTGTAAAAGTAAATGGGAGCAATTGGTTTCTTACCGAACCATCAAAAAGTATATAATTCATTTCCGCACAAAATTTTTATAAAGTTAAAGCGAATTAGTGAAGTTTAAAGAAAATGACGTTAAATTCAATTTAAAATTGCCTGTTTTTAAATCAGATTATAAAACATAACAATTTCAAGATGAATTATTTGCAATAAAAAAAGGCTGCAAATTGCAGCCTTAATATATCGTTGAATCCAAATAGAATTATTTGTTCTTTTTGAATTTAGCGTATTTGTTCTTGAATTTATCAATTCTACCAGCACTATCAACTAATTTAGTCTGTCCTGTGTAGTAAGGATGAGAAGTTCTAGAAATCTCCAATTTGATTAATGGATACTCAGTACCTTCTACCTCGATAGTTTCTCTTGTCTTTGCGGTAGATTTTGTAATGAATACATCGTCGTTAGACATATCTTTAAATGCTACCAATCTATAATTTTCCGGATGGATTCCTTGCTTCATCGCTTTGATCTTTTAATTTTCAGGCTGCAAATTTAAACATTTTCTTTATTAATACAATAAAAATTAAAAAATATTTTTTATTTATTCCCTATGTAACGTTTTACTATATTTGCTTACTAACCGATAAACAACAAAATTAATCAAAAAAATGGAAAACTCTACTTCAGTTAAATCGGTTGCCGCTCCTTTCGGAATTTACATTGGTATATTTCTAAGTTTAGTAACTGTACTCGCTTATGTATTCAATTTAGAATTATTTACTAAATGGTGGCTAGGTGTTCTTAATTTCATCATCATAATTGCATTTCTAGTTGCTGCCGAAATCAAAACAAGAAAAGTAATAGCCAATCCCGCTTTTTCTTTTAAAGATGCATTTATCGCCGCTTTTATTCCAATTGCAATTGGAATGCTTATTAGTACAATTACAACAATAATTATCTTTAATTTTGTAGATCCTGAGGCAGCACAAGTAGTTATGGAATATACTGCTGAAATGACTAGAAATATGATGAGTGGATTTGGTGTTCCTGAAGCAGATATTAACGAAGCGGTTCAGGAAGTAATGTCAAATAATCAATTTTCATTATTAAACCAGCTTAAATCATATATATATCAGTTGGCTTTTTGGGCGGTAATTGGTCTTATTCTGGCATTGATTTTCAGAAAAAAAGATCCTCAGGCTTATTAGAAAATAAAATTTAATGCAGATTTCCGTAGTAATACCTCTTCTTAACGAAGAGCAATCTTTAGCAGAATTATACAATTGGATCGCAAAAGTAATGCGATCCAATTCCTTTTCTTATGAGATCATCTTTATAGACGATGGCAGTACAGATAATTCCTGGAAAACTATCGCTGCAATTGCCGATAAAGACAAAGCGGTTAAAGGCATAAAATTTAATCGTAATTATGGCAAATCTCAGGCTTTACATGCCGGATTTTTAAAAGCTGAAGGTGATGTAGTGATCACCATGGATGCCGATCTACAGGATAATCCAGATGAAATTCCAGAACTTTATAAAATGATTTCTGAAGAAGAGTATCAATTAGTTTCTGGCTGGAAAAAGAAAAGATATGACTCGGTTTTAGCTAAAAATCTACCTTCAAAATTATTTAATGCTGCGGCAAGAAAAACTTCAGGATTAAAATTGCATGATTTTAATTGCGGACTAAAAGCTTACAACAAAGCGGTTATAAAAAACATCGATGTTTACGGAGAAATGCATCGCTACATCCCGGTTTTGGCAAAAAATGCAGGCTTTTATAAAATTGCCGAAAAAGAAGTAAAACATCAGGCTAGAAAATATGGTAAAACCAAATTTGGTCCCGAACGTTTTATTTTTGGCTTTCTGGATCTTTTAACCATTTGGTTTTTATCTAAATTTGGCCGCAGACCAATGCATTTATTTGGATCTTTGGGCGTCTTGATGTTTGTCATTGGATTTTTTACCGCTGGATATGTAGGATTTTCCAAACTTTATAAAATGTATAATAACGAACCTAATATCCTTGTTGCACTAAATCCCTGGTTTTATATTGCACTAACCGTGATGATTATAGGTTCTCAACTTTTCCTGGCAGGATTTGTTGGCGAATTAATATTAAGAAGCAAGCGAGATAAAGAACGTTATCTTATTACTAAAACAACAGAGAATTATTAAGTTTCAAGATAGAAAATATTATTTTTGAACTCTATTTTGTGTGAACTACTAAAACTAAAACCAAAATTATGTCACAACCTAAACCTGAAATTTTAGCGAAAGCCCAAACCTGGCTTACCGATGTTTTTGATGAAGAAACGAAGCAAGAGATTAATAATCTTATAGAAAACAATCCTGCAGAATTAGAGGATAGTTTTTACAAAAATGCAGAGTTTGGTACAGGTGGAATGCGCGGAGTGATGGGTGTTGGTACTAACCGAATCAACAAATACACGTTAGGAAAAAATACACAAGGACTTTCTAATTTCCTTAAAAGAGAATTTTCTGATGAAGCGCTAAAAGTTGCGATTGCTTACGATTGTAGAAATAATAGTAAAGAACTGGCTCAGGTTGTTGCAGATGTTTTTTCAGCTAATGATATTGAAGTTTTCTTATTTTCAGATCTAAGACCTACTCCAGAGCTTTCTTTTGCCGTAAAAGATCTTGATTGTCACTGCGGAATTGTTTTAACAGCGAGTCATAATCCACCAGAATATAATGGATATAAAGTGTACTGGCAGGATGGGGGGCAATTAGTACCACCACAGGATAAAGCTTTGGTTGAAGAGATTAATGGATTAGAATATGAGGCAATTAGCTTTGATGCGAAAGCCGATCTTATTCATAAAATCGATAAAGAAGTTGACGAAAAATTTATCGATGCCTCAGTAGCAAACGGAAGTTTTGATACTTCAGCAGAAGCAAAAGCAGACCTTGCAATTGTTTTCACTTCACTTCACGGTACTTCTATCACTATGGTTCCGCCGGTACTGGAAAAAGCAGGTTTCAGCAATGTAACTATTGTTGAAGAGCAACGCGAACCAGATGGTAATTTCCCTACAGTAAAATCTCCTAACCCAGAAGAGCCAGAAGCTCTAAAAATGGCTTTGGATATTGCTGAAGAAAAAGGAGCTGATATTGTAATTGGTACAGATCCAGATTGTGACCGTTTAGGAATTGCGGTTAGAAATAGCGAAAATAAGCTTGAGCTTTTAAATGGAAATCAAACCATGATCGTAATGACCTGGTTCCTTTTAGAGCAATGGAAAAAAGCTGATAAGATGGATGGTAACGAGTTTATTGCTTCTACCATCGTTTCTACACCAATGCTTAAAAACCTTTCTGAAGCTTACGGAGTTGAATACAAAGAGGTTTTAACTGGATTTAAATGGATCGCCAAGTTAATTAAAGATCATCCAGAATTAGATTTTATTGGTGGTGGTGAAGAAAGTTTTGGTTATATGGTGGGCGACTTTGTTCGCGATAAAGATGCCGTAACCTCTACCCTATTAGCTTGCGAAATTTCAGCATTCTTAAAAGCTCAGGGAAGCTCGTTCTACGAAAAATTATTAGAACTTTATACCACTTACGGTTTATATAAGGAAGAATTAATTTCTTTGGTTAAAAAAGGAATCGAAGGTGAGCAGGAGATCAAACAAATGCTTATCGATCTTAGAGAAAAACCATGGGAAACCATTGATGGTGAGAAAGTGGTTTTAGTTGAAGATTATCAATCTTCTATCGCTAAAAACCAAAACGACCATACCGAAAGTGAAATCACTATTCCAAAGTCTAACGTACTAATTTATTATACTGAAGATGGAACCAAGATCGCAGCTCGCCCAAGTGGAACTGAGCCAAAGATCAAATTCTACTTCAGTGTAAATACTTCTTTAGAAAGCGTAAGTGATTTTGAAGAAAAGAATAAAGAATTAAAAGAAAAGATTAGCCGAATTAAAGCTGAATTGCAATTAGGCTAAGGTCTTAGTTATTATATGAGTTACTTAAAAAAAGTTCTTCAGTTTGCGAAGCCTTATAAACGCTACGCAATATTGAATATTATTAGCAATGTTTTTTACGCCCTTTTTAGCACCTTATCCTTTTTGGCGTTTATCCCAATGCTACAGGTGCTATTTCAGGTAAACGAACCAATTACCTCCAAACCTGTTTGGGATGGTGATTTACTGAGTTTTAAAGATTTTGCTGAGCAGTATGCGAACTTTTTTTTAAATCAACGGATAGAAGAATATGGGCAGATCTCTGCCCTTATTACTATCTGTATTGTGATAGTTATCCTGTTTTTTATCAAGAACATGTTTAATTATCTGGCGATGTATTTTATCGCAACTTTAAGAAATGGAATGCTTAAAGATATTCGAGATAAGATATATTCTAAAATTACAGAGCTTCCTGTCTCTTATTTTTCTGAAAAGCGTAAGGGTGATATCATTTCAAGAATTACCAGTGATGTGCAGGAAATACAATCTTCGTTTTTAAGTATGTTAGAAATGTTCGTAAAAGAACCACTAACATTACTATTCACCTTGATTTTTATGATCGTCCTTAGCTGGAAACTAACAATTTTTGTTCTTATATTTTTACCGATTTCAGGATTGATAATTTCTTCAATAGGTAAGAAATTAAAGGCAAAATCTACTAGCGCTCAACAGGAAAACGCCCACTTTTTATCTATTGTTGAAGAAACACTTTCCAGCCTTAAGATCGTTAAAGGTTTTAATGCTGAAGATAAATTCAAAAGTAAGTTTAAAGAAAGTACCAGCCGATTAAACAATATTTTAAATGCCTTACTGCATCGCCAAAACCTTGCTTCTCCTATGAGTGAATTTTTAGGAGTTTTGGTTATTACGATCGTGCTTTGGTTTGGTGGAAATATGGTCTTGATCGATGAAACCATGGATGCCGCTACTTTTATAGGCTTTTTAGTATTAACCTATAACATTCTTACTCCGGCAAAAGCAATTTCAAAAGCAACTTATAGCGTACAACGAGGAAATGCAAGTTCTGAACGTATTTTAGAAATCATCGAAACCGAAACTACTTTAAAAGATGCTCCTAATGCTATTCAAAAAGAAAATTTTGATGCAAAAATTGAGGTTAAAAACATCGATTTTAAGTATGAAAAAGAGCTTGTTTTAAAGAATTTTAGCATGAATGTTCCTAAAGGGCAAACAATTGCACTAGTAGGACAGTCTGGAAGTGGAAAATCTACCATTGCCAACTTAATTACTCGTTTTTACGATGTTAACGATGGAAGTATAAAAATTGATGGTGTTGATATTCGTGAAATTTCAAAGCAATCTTTACGGAATTTAATGGGGCTTGTTACCCAGGATTCTATTTTATTTAATGATAGCATTCGTAATAATATTGCTTTGGGGAAGGACGACGCTACAGAAGAAGAAATTATTGCGGCACTAAAAATTGCCAATGCCTGGGAGTTTATTTCTCAAATGCCACAAGGCTTAGATACTAATATTGGTGATTCTGGAAACAAATTAAGTGGCGGACAAAAACAACGTCTATCGATTGCAAGAGCGGTACTTAAAAATCCGCCAATTATGATCCTGGACGAAGCGACTTCAGCACTAGATACTCAAAGTGAAAAATTAGTACAACAAGCCTTAGAAAATATGATGCGAAATCGAACTTCGATCGTTATCGCGCATAGATTAAGCACTATCCAAAATGCCGATAATATTATCGTGATGCAACATGGCGAAATTGTAGAACAGGGAAAACATGAAGAATTATTGGCCAAAAATGGAACCTACCAAAAACTTGTAGCAATGCAATCTTTCGCATAGATAATTACTAAAATTCGATAAAATTTTGCATAAAAAAATGAATGCAGGTAAAGCATTCATTTTTTAATCTTTGATTGTGGGCAAAAAAGATCTTTATTTCCTATTTAAGTTATTCAAAATTAGACCATAAGACTTAAAAGGCAAATTAAAACTACTTTTTAACAGCATTTTATGCTTTTTATCTAATTCAAATCTAAATTTTGTAAGAATTTACTCGGCAATAAATTTATAACACAATAATTACTCAGCTTCAAAGTTTTCTATATTTTAGCCAAACCATCTTAAAGGGATAGTAATCTAAATTTTTTCCCTTGGAAAAGACCGAAAATTTACTTGTACAACAACTAAAGGATAGTAAAACTTCACAGCAAGCTTTCAGGGAACTTGTATCGCAATACAAGGAGCGATTGTATTGGCATATAAGAAATATTGTAAAAGATCATGACGATGCTCACGATGTTTTGCAAAATACCTTCATTAAAATTTTCAGGAATATCGATCAATTTAAAGGAGATAGTAAACTATTTTCCTGGATGTATCGTATTGCAACCAACGAATCGATTACATTTCTGAATAAAAAATCGAAGCGTTTACAAATTTCCTCAGACGATCTTCAGGATGCAATTATTAACAATCTTGAAAGTGATGTTTACTTTGAAGGATCAGAAATTCAGCTTAAACTTCAAAAAGCAATTGCCAGTTTGCCGCAAAAGCAGCAGCAGGTTTTTAATATGAAGTATTTTGAAGAATTAAAATATCGCGAAATTGCTGATATTTTAGAAACCAGTGAGGGCGCTTTAAAAGCATCTTATCATATTGCTGTAAAAAAAATTGAAGAATTTTTAAAAACAAATTAAACCTTTTTAATTTATACAAGTCAAATATTCAAATGAAGGAAGAGAAATTACCATATCATGGCGCCTCTGGCTTTAAAGTGCCTTCCGGATATTTCGATAATCTGGAGGATAACTTATTTGATAAGGTTTTTAATGAAGAAAAGCAGTTAGAAGAAAAAGCATTACCTGCTAAAACTGGTTTTAAAGTTCCTGATGCTTACTTTGATGGTCTTGAAGATCTACTGGTTAAAAAAGTAGAAACACAGCAACCCGTAAATCAACCAAAAGTAATAAAAGGCAACTTCAGAAAAACTTTATTCTATGCCGCTGCGGTAGCTGCTATTTTTGTTGGTTTGTATACCACAATTTTCACATTGGGGAATAAACAAACTGCTAATTGGGATGATGTAGAACTTTCTGCAATAGAGTATTACATAGATCAGGGTTATATTGATCTTTCTGATACAGAATTTTCTAATATGATCATCGAAGATGGTTACATTGTAGAGGAATCAGATTTCGCTACAATGAGTAATGAAGCTATGTTTGAATATATAGATGAGAATGTTGAAGATCCTTCTTATATTTTAGAATAATTGCTATGAAAAAGATTGTATTAGTACTTTTATTGATTTTAGGCTTTTCAACAGCGCAGGCGCAGGATGATAAAGAAAGAGAACGTATAAAATCTTTAAAAATCGCTTTTATTACTCAGGAACTTAACCTTAGTAATAAAGTAGCTCAAAAATTCTGGCCCATTTACGATAAATACGAAGAAAATCGTCGTGAACTTTATCGTAGAGAGCATAGAGACATAAATGATATCGAATGCATTTCTGAAAGTAAAGCAAATGATCTACTTAAAGAGTTTGTAGAGATTGAAAAAGAAGATTACGAGCTTAAAAAACAGTATTTTGCAGATTTAAAAACCATTCTTTCTGCTCCTGAGATTATTAAATTACATCAATTAGAAGAAGATTTTCACAGGAAATTGATTAGAGAATATCGCGCTCGCCAACAAAAAGAGCGTCAAAAAAATAATGAAGAAGAATAATTTAAAAGTATAGAACTTTTAGTTTTTTGGTTAGTTAGTAGTAAGAATTCCGGTTGGCATTAAGTTGTCCTCCGGAATTCTTTTTTATAACTTATTTTATTTCTGTAAAAACCTTCAAAACTAAATACTAAGATTCGTTATTTTGAAGCTTAATTTTATTGGTACCGCCAACGGGTATAATACTCTGAAGCTTGCCTCGAAATTAAAAAATTGTTTCTATTGAATGCCTCGTGGGCTTGCCCCGAAATTGTTTACTTAAAATGAAGTTTTGCAATACGTTTAGAACCTGCAGCATAAGCGGTGGAATCATTTAAGAAGCGAAGTGTAAAAAAACCTTCATCACTTAATTTCTCCCAGGTTTTACCAGCATCTTTTGTATAAGAAATTCCGGTAAATCCTGCCGCTACAATTTCTTCTCCACTTCCGCTAGGCACATAACGCACACTACTTTTATAATTTGGCTCCTGCCCGTCCGCAATTAGATTCCATGTTTTACCGCCATCTTTTGTAATCGCTTTATTGCCTGTATTCCCTTCAGGATCTTCATAATTTCCTCCTATAATAATTCCGTTTTCGGCATCATAAAAATCCATGCTGTAACCACCTAAAGTTGGTTTTCCCTGTACTAAAGGTGTTTCTACAACTTCCCAATTCTCTCCTTTATCAGCCGAATGGAAAACTCTGGATTTCATTCCGCCACTTAAGATCCAAACATGATCATCTTCTATGGCTATATTAGAGTTACTGGCTGCAAACGCAGCTTCACCTTCAGCCGCTTTTGGTAATTTTGAGCAGTTAATTTTTTCCCAGCTGTTTCCGCCGTCTCTTGTAATAATTATAGATAAACAATCATCAGTAGGATCTCCCATGGCGATTCCTTCTTTATCGTTCCAAAAAGCTATAGCGTCATAAAAAACTTTTTCATTTTCTTCTTTATAAACCAGCTTCATTTTACCATCATCTCCGGTTTTATACAACAAAGCAGGATTGGCTACACTTAGCATAAAAAAATCGTTTGCTGTGCTGCCTATTGCTCTAAATTCAGGCGTTAAACTATCATATTTTTGCTGAGATAACTTCCAGGTTCCAGCAGCCGAATTGTATAGACCATACGTACCGTGATTAGCGGCAAAGGCAAGATTATTGCCTATCACTTCAATAGCTCGAATGCTTAAAGAGTCATTTTCTAAAATAGATTCTATTTCAACTTTTTCAAAAGTTCGATGAGCACTAATCTGTTTTTCTTCGTTAGAAGATTCTTCAGTAGATTTTGTATCATTTTTACAGGCCGCAAAAGCCAGCAAGGCCATGATCCAGACTTTTTTCATTTAATTGGTTTTTGATGGATTTCCTTCAAATATAAATGTTTCAGCAATAAAAAAGATTACCTTTGTCCCCTTAAATTTTAGCAATGCGTTTACATAGAAATTTAGTTTTTGCAACAGTCGATGCCCTTTTAGAAATTTTTAATGAAGGGCAATATGCCGATAAAGTGATCGAGAAAACCTTAAAACGTGATAAACGTTGGGGAGCTCGCGATCGTAGTTTTATTGCTGAAACCACCTATGACATTGTAAGATGGAAACGTCTTTATGCTGAAATTGCTGAAGTTAAAGAGCCTTTTTCCAGAGAGAATGCGTTTAGATTATTTGCCGTTTGGGCAACTTTGCGTGGTATCGAACTTCCAGATTGGAAACAAATTGAAGATACTCCTACCCGCCGAATCAAAGGACGCTTTGACGCGCTTAGTAAAATTAGAAAGTTTAGAGAATCTGTTCCAGATTGGTTAGACGAACTTGGTGTTGCCGAACTTGGTGAAGAAACTTGGGAAAAAGAAATTGGAGCACTGAACAAACAGGCTCCTGTAATAATTCGTGCAAATAGATTAAAGACCGATGTCTTAACGCTTAAACAGAAACTAGCAGACGAAGGTTTTGAAACCATAAATCTTAAAGATTATCCAGATGCATTACAGCTTGTAGAGCGTGCTAATATTTTTAAAACCGAGAGTTTCCAAAATGGATTATTTGAAGTTCAGGATGCTTCTTCGCAACTTGTAGCCGATTTTCTTGGCGTGCAACCTGGTGATCGCGTGGTAGATACTTGTGCTGGCGCCGGTGGAAAGTCATTACATCTTGCCGCCTTAATGGAAAATAAAGGACAGGTAATCGCTTTAGATATCTACGGAAATAAATTAAAAGAATTAAAACGTCGTGCTAAACGTGCCGGTGCTCATAACATCGAAACTCGTGTGATCGATAACAATAAAGTGATCAAAAAACTTTACGGTAAAGCTGATAAAGTCTTGATCGATGCGCCTTGTAGCGGACTAGGAGTTTTAAGCCGAAATCCAGATGCGAAATGGAAATTGGAACCTGAGTTTTTAGACCGAATTAGAAAAACACAGCAGGAAATTATTCGCCAGTACTCCAAAATCGTTAAAAAAGGTGGTAAAATGGTTTACGCTACCTGCTCTATTTTACCTTCTGAAAATCAATTACAGGTAAAAGACTTTTTAGCTTCAGAAGAAGGTAAAGATTTCAAATTAGTTGAAGATCAAAAAATTCTTTCTTCAGAAACTGGTTACGACGGATTTTATATGGCCCTTTTAGAAAAAACGTCATAAAAGTCGATTTTCGGTAAATTTCAGTCACTTTTTTATTCCCTGTATTTCAACGGGCTATCATTTGTTTTGCCTTAATGTTGAAAAACAAGAGAAGGCGTAACGATTTCTTAAACTAAGAACTCTGCAGAAAAATTACATTCGCGCTCCACTTAGAAATTATTTTTCAATAATAATTCTTTAAGGCGTTCAATTTTTACGTTTTAATAAATTATATGTAAAAGTTGTTTTTAAAATAAAACCCACAAATCAAATTTATAATGACATCTAAACTGAACACATTTCTATTTTGTTTTCTTTTCATTTTTCTTGCTGCCTGCAGTGAAGATGATGATATAATTACAGATCCAAATGAGGAAACAGAAACACCAGAAAACCCGGAAGAAACACCAGAAGAAGGTGAAGATAATGCCGATGTTTTAAACCCTAATTTCACAATTCCAGAAGATGTAGCCGATTATTATAGTGAAATAGGATTTAACGTTACAGTAGATTCGCTAGAAAGAGCTTTAATTGCACTTACATCAAATAAGCATACCACTTTCCTGGAGTATTATGAGCGTCACGATTATCTTTACGATGCTACAGAAGATCCAGACAATCCAGAAAATGTGATCCTGGTGTATTCTGGCGAAAGTAGAGCGAAAAACCAATACCAGTCTGGAAACAATCCTAACGCGAACCAAACTTTTAATACAGAGCATATTTACCCAAGATCTAAGATCACTGTAGAACTAGGAGAATCAGATCTTCATAACTTCTACCCTGCTGATATTAGTATTAATTCAGATCGCCAAAACGATTCTTTTGTAGCGGGTGAAGGTGAGTTCACTTCTACAAATGGCGGTTGGTATCCTGGAGATAACTGGAGAGGTGATATTGCTCGAATTGTTATGTACATGCATATTCGCTACGACCAGGATTTTGATAATGTAGGTAATCTTGACCTATTTTTAGAATGGAATGCTGAAGATCCTGTATCTGTTCTAGAAGTACAAAAAAACAATGTTATCGAGACTGCGCAGGGAAATCGTAATCCTTTTATTGATAATCCTTATTTAGCCACACTTCTTTGGGGAGGAGAAGATGATGCTGTGAATACCTGGACTGCAGATTACAGCGGACCAATTACTGAAGAATATATAGATAATTCTGAGGACAATGAAGAAGATAACGAAGAGGATGACACTGAAGAGGAAGAGGACAATGAAGGAAGTGAAAATGCTGTTTTACTTTTCTCTGAATATGTTGAAGGAAGCGGAAATAATAAAGCCATCGAGATTTTAAATATTTCTGAAGAAACTGCAGACCTTTCTGGATATAGTATCCAAAAGCAAATAAACGGAAATGGCGAGTGGAGTAATGAACTAGCATTATCTGGAACTTTAGACGCCGGAGATGTTTTGGTAATTATTAATTCACAGTCTGATCTACAAAAATTACTTGACGAGGCCGATATTTCTCAAGGCGGAGCTCCAGTAGATTTTAATGGTAACGATCCTGTTGGTTTATTTAAAGACGGAGTTTTAATCGACATGATTGGAACTGCCGGTGGAGACGATTTTGCAAAAGATGTAACTTTAAGAAGAAAATCTTCGGTTACTGCTCCTACCCCAACTTACAATAGTGAAGAATGGGAATCCTTCGATCAAAATACGGTAGAAAATATAGGAACTTACTAAATCTAAGTTTTCTAAATAAAAAAGCTCCTTTTCAGGAGCTTTTTTATTTACTATGATTCCGCATAGACTACATTCTATTTGTAGTTTAATTTCAACTTGATCTAGCTTATCTTAAAAAGCCTTTTTAGCTTTCTTATAATAAGTTTCAATATTCATTTTAAAAAAGTAAATTTGCGCTTTCAACAACAACACAAAACTTCTTTAGGATGATCCTATTCTTCGGAACTAAAACCAACAAGGTTTATGCCGTGCAAACGCACACACAGCTTTTGGCTGAAGATATTTCTAAATTAAACTGGCTTTTTGGGGGCGCGCAAAAATATAACGAATCTGCTTTGGCAGATTTTTTTGTTGGGCCACGTGCTGCAATGATTACCCCGTGGAGTACAAATGCGGTAGAGATCACCCAAAATATGGGTATCGAAGGTATTATTAGAATCGAGGAATTCTATAAAATTGATGAAAATTTTAAGGATTTTGACCCTATGCTTTCGCAGAAATATTCTGAATTAAATCAGGATATTTTCAAAATTGACATTGAGCCGGAAGCCATTAAGGAAATCGAGGATATTGAAGCTTACAACCAAAAAGAAGGTTTAGCTTTAAATGCTGAAGAAGTTGCTTATTTACAGGGATTAGCTGAAAAAATAGGCCGAAAATTAACCGATTCGGAAGTTTTTGGTTTCTCTCAGGTGAATTCTGAGCATTGTAGACATAAAATTTTCAATGGAACTTTTGTGATCGATGGTGAAGAAAAACCTTCTTCTCTTTTTAAAATGATTAGAAAAACTTCCGAAGAAAATCCTAACGATATTGTATCGGCTTATAAAGATAATGTGGCCTTTGTAAAAGGACCAAAATTAGAGCAATTTGCTCCAAAATCTGCAGATAAGCCAGATTATTACCAAAATACAGATTATGATTCTGTAATCTCTCTAAAAGCAGAAACACACAATTTCCCAACTACTGTAGAGCCTTTTAACGGTGCTGCAACTGGTAGTGGTGGTGAGATTAGAGACCGTCTTGCTGGTGGTAAAGGTTCACTTCCTTTAGCAGGAACTGCGGTTTATATGACTTCTTATAGTCGTTTAGCTGAAGATCGCCCATGGGAGAAAGCGATGAACGAGCGTGAATGGTTATACCAAACTCCAATGGATATTTTGATAAAAGCATCTAATGGAGCCTCTGATTTTGGAAATAAATTTGGGCAACCACTAATTGCAGGTTCTGTACTTACCTTTGAGCATGAAGAGCATGGTAGAAGATTGGGTTACGATAAAGTAATTATGCAGGCCGGTGGTGTTGGTTACGGGAAAGCATGCCAGGCGAAAAAAGATATTCCGCAAAAAGGTGACAAAATCGTTATTCTTGGCGGTGAAAATTATAGAATCGGGATGGGTGGAGCTGCCGTTTCTTCAGCAGATACTGGAGAATTTAGCAGTGGTATCGAATTAAACGCGATACAACGTTCTAACCCAGAAATGCAAAAACGTGCTGCCAATGCGGTACGAGGAATGGTAGAAGCGGAAGAAAATCCTATCGTTTCTATCCACGATCATGGTGCAGGTGGGCACTTAAACTGTTTAAGTGAATTAGTGGAGGAAACCGGTGGAACTATCGATCTTGATAAACTCCCGGTTGGAGATCCAACACTTTCTTCAAAAGAAATTATTGGTAACGAATCCCAGGAACGTATGGGATTGGTAATTGGTGAGAAAGACATTGAAACACTTAGACGTGTTGCCGATAGAGAACGTTCACCAATGTATGATGTTGGAGACGTAACCGATTCTAATCGTTTTACTTTTGAAGGTTCTAAAAGTGGTAAAAAACCAATGGATCTGGATCTTTCAGATATGTTCGGAAGCTCTCCAAAAACCATAATGAACGATAGAACAGTTGCCAGAGATTACGATAAACTGGTATACTCTTCAAATAATATTCAGGAATACTTAAAACAGGTTTTACAATTGGAAGCTGTTGCCTGTAAAGACTGGTTAACTAATAAAGTGGATCGCTGTGTTTCTGGACGTGTTGCAAAACAACAAACTGCAGGACCATTGCAATTACCTCTAAACAATGTTGGAGTAATGGCGCTGGATTATAAAGGAAAAGATGGTGTAGCTACTTCTATTGGCCACTCTCCTATCTCGGCATTGGTAGATCCAGTTGCTGGTTCTAAAAATTCTATTGCTGAAGCGCTTACCAATATTGTTTGGGCTCCACTAGAAAAAGGTCTAAAATCGGTTTCATTATCTGCAAACTGGATGTGGCCTTGTAATAACGAAGGTGAAGACGCCAGACTTTATGAGGCGGTACAGGGAGTTTCAGATTTTGCGATTAGCCTTGGAATTAACGTTCCTACCGGTAAAGATTCGCTTTCGATGAAACAAAAATATAAAGATGGCGATGTACTTTCTCCGGGGACGGTGATCATCTCGGCTGCCGGACATTGTGACGATGTTTCTAAGATCGTAGAACCGGTTTTACAGAAAAATGCTGGTGCTATTTATTATATTAACTTATCCCAAGATTCGTTAAAATTAGGTGGTTCTTCTTTCGCCCAGATTCTTAATAAGATTGGTGATGAAGTTCCTACAATAAAAAACGATAAAAAATTCGCAGATGCTTTTTATAATCTTCAAGGATTAATAAAAAATGATATGATCGCTGCCGGTCACGATGTGGCTTCAGGTGGATTGATAACTACCCTCTTAGAAATGTGTTTTGCAGATCAAAATCTTGGCGCGAACATCGATCTTTCAGCATTAGGAGAAAGCGATCTTGTAAAATTATTATTCAACGAAAATAGTTCTGTTGTTTTCCAGGCGACTGATGATACTGCGGAAAAAGTTTTAGCTGATAACGGAATTGAATTTTTCAAAATTGGTGAAGTTTCTGAAACAGCTACTTTGACCATTAAAAATAATGAAGAAACGCTAAATCTTGATATTGCTGAATTACGTGATGTTTGGTACAAATCGTCTTTCTTATTAGACCAGAAACAGAGCGGAAAAGAAAAAGCGGCAGAGCGTTACGAGAACTATAAAAATCAGCCTCTTTCTTATAAATTCCCAGCTAATTTTACAGGAAAGCTTCCTGAAATCGACCAAAATAAGCCTAAAATTAAGGCGGCGATCATTCGTGAAAAAGGATCGAATTCTGAACGTGAAATGGCTCGTGCCATGCACCTTGCCGGTTTTGATGTAAAAGATGTACACATGACAGATTTAATAAGTGGCCGTGAAACTTTAGAAGATATTCAGTTTATCGCAGCTGTTGGTGGTTTCTCTAATTCAGATGTTTTAGGAAGTGCAAAAGGTTGGGCTGGTGCCTTCCTTTACAACGAAAAAGCAAAAACGGCATTAGATAATTTCTTCAAAAGAGATGATACGTTATCGCTTGGTGTTTGTAATGGTTGCCAGTTATTTATTGAGTTAGGTTTAATTAATCCTACTCATGAAGAAAAACCTAAAATGCTTCATAACGATTCGCATAAATTTGAGTGTAATTTTACTTCCGTAGAAATCGCTGAAAATAATTCTGTTATGCTTAGTGATCTTGCGGGTAGCAAATTAGGAATCTGGGCAGCGCACGGTGAAGGTAAATTTAGCTTCCCTTATGCTGAAGAAAAATACAATATTGTTGGAAAATATGGATTTGAAGGATATCCGGCGAACCCAAATGGATCTGACTTTAATACGGCGATCTTAACTGACGATTCTGGTCGTCACCTGGTAATGATGCCACACTTAGAGCGTTCTACGTTCTCATGGAATTGGGCGTATTATCCAGAAGATCGCAAAGATGATAAAGTAACACCATGGCTTAGCGCTTTTGAAAACGCAAAAAAATGGTTAGAAAATAAATAATCTAAGATTATTTGAATAAAAAAGGAGCTGGTTTTCAGCTCCTTTTTTTATTCATATTATTCAAGTTTGAAATTGAGCGCTAGTTGCCCATCTGAAGTAGTCACTAACTCCTAAAATTCTTTAATAATTTTATCTGCTTCTTCCTTGCTTCCGGTAAGCTTAATGAGTTCAGTATAAAACGCTATATCATCCGGACTGGTTTCCCATTCAAATTCGGTTAATCCTTTTTTCATTTCCCAAACGATCATCATATCGTAAGAGCCAGTAAATGATCTTAAGATCATTTTAGGCAATTGTCCACCATATGCCTTAGACGTTTTAAAATAATAATCATTCAAGATTTCTTTAGCCCGGTTATAATGGCCGCTTTTAAACTTGATTTTGGAAACTTAATACCATTCGGGATTATCCAATTTCTTAGGTTTCATTTCCTCAGATTCTTCTTGCGCTTGCAGCGAAAAACATAAAAAACTAAAAATAATGGCAAAAGTAATGCTGAGATTTCTCATATCTATATGGATTTTAATTGGTTACAAAAAGAAGATGATATGAGGCCTAATAAATGTAGGTTTAAAAGCAGCAAAAAACATTTAAAACATTGAAAATCAGTTATTTTTGTAGAATTTTAATCAGAAACATATAAAGTCTGGATAAAATTAAAGTAAAACGACTAAAAATTAAATTCTAGATAAATTTTTGGGCTACAATAAACATTTAAACACTGAAAATCAGTAATTTACAAATGTTATTATGAATAAAATGGTACATTTTCGATTGAATTTCAATGATTTATAATAAAAAAAGGGCTGAAAAAATCAGCCCCAATTTTATCGAATATTGATTTCTATTTTTTTGAATTTTCCTGAAATGCCGGAAATTCACTAAAAATTTGATTGATCAATTCCTCCTGCGCTTCAAGATTAGCCGCGTTCACTATCGCTCCTGAAGTTTGGCCACTCCAAACCAATTCTTTGGTTTTACCGTCCACAAGATTAATATCTACAGCTCCTTCTTGATACTGATAAGTATTTACGTCATATCCGGTTATTGGTCCAAAATTGGCAAAACCTGAATAAAAATAGTTACTGTAAAGCGGACTTACGGCCGTTACACCGGGATCATAAGGGTATGAAGCATATTCAGCTTCAGTTTTTTGATTTTCTTCAATATTTGTGGTCGAATTAATTAGAACCAGTAGATCTGGTTGCTCTGTATCTAAAGAATATCCTGCATTTTCCATATTCATATTAACGGTTTCCAGAACAATTTTGTTGATGTTCTGGTCGTTTTCCATCTTAGCTGTATTAAATCCTGAATTGGGTAAATAAGCGTAGGTTTGATAATTGTTTAGATCTTTGTCTTTACTGCTAGTAGTCTTAACCTGGCTTCCGCAGGAAATAAATAAAAGACTAAAAATAAATAAACTTAAAAATTGGTTGGTATTCATCGTTTTTTTAAGCAATCTAGTCAACTAACCAATCGCAAAGAAAAAATAGCAGTCTTTTAAATCGAATTTAACTGATTTTATAATTTATTAATATAAATTGTCGTTGAACACCAATATAAATTAACTAAAATTAAAAATTATATAATTTAACCCTTATTTTTAGTTTCTTTTTTATTAATTTCATTTGAAATACTCCGCTATTTTGCTATTTTGCAAGGTATGCTAATGTTTACATAGATGAACGAGATAAAACGTCTTTTTGATTTTCCATATTATCAGCAGAAAAACTTTCCGCTGAAAACTTCCCTTGCTACTAAGAAAAATGGCAAATGGGAAAAATTATCTACAAACGAATATTTGGATCAGGCCAATAAAATTAGTCGAGGTCTTTTAAGATTAGGAATTCAGCCAAATGATAAGATCGCTGTTATTTCCTCAAACAATAGAAACGAGTGGAACATTCTTGATATTGGAGTTTTACAAACTGGAGCTCAAAACGTTCCTGTGTATCCAACCATTTCTGAACAGGAGTACGAATACGTTATAAATCATAGTGAATCGATCTACTGTTTTGTTTCAGATAAAGAAGTGCTGGACAAAGTAAATGCGATAAAGGCAAATACACAGCTTAAAGAAGTATATAGCTTTGATGATATTGAAGGTTGTAAGAACTGGAAAGAAGTAATGGATCTTGGTGAAGATCTTAGCAACCAGGACGAAGTGCAGCAACGTATGGATGCCGTAACTTCTAAAGATCTGGCTACCTTAATTTATACTTCTGGAACTACAGGAAGACCTAAAGGTGTAATGCTTTCTCACGAAAATATTGTGAGCAATGTAATGGGAAGTGCTCCTCGTGTTCCTTTCGATTTTGGAACTTATACGGCATTAAGCTTCTTACCAATCTGCCATGTTTTTGAACGAATGATTTTGTATTTGTATCAATACTATGCAGTATCGATCTATTTTGCTGAATCTATAGATATGCTAAGTGAAAACCTGAAAGAGGTTAAACCAAATGTGATTACAGCAGTACCTAGATTACTTGAGAAGGTTTACGATAAGATCGTAGCAAAAGGATCTTCAGCTGGTGGGATTAAGACAGCTTTATTTAATTGGTCTTTAGGATTAGGACACCAATATGAACCATACGGAGCTAATGGATCATGGTATGAATTTAAATTAGGTTTAGCCAGAAAGATCGTTTTTTCTAAATGGAAAGAAGGTTTAGGCGGAAATATTGAGTTAATTGTTTCCGGTAGTGCCGCTTTACAACCGCGACTTGCCAGAGTTTTTGCCGCGGCAGGGATCCCAGTTATGGAAGGGTACGGACTTACAGAAACATCTCCGGTAATTGCCGTTAATGATGAACGTGATCATAATTTCAGAATTGGAACGGTAGGAAAACCTATTAAAAACTGTGAAGTTAAAATTGCAGAAGATGGTGAAATTTTGGCTAAAGGACCCAATGTAATGATGGGTTATTATAAGGATGAAGAAAAGACAAAATTAGCCATTACAGAAGATCATTATTTCCATACCGGAGATATTGGTGAGATCGATGCAGATGGTTTCTTAAAAATCACCGACAGGAAAAAAGAAATGTTTAAAACTTCAGGTGGTAAATACGTAGCTCCACAGATTTTAGAAAACACCATGAAACAATCTCAATTTATAGAGCAGATCATGGTTGTTGGTGAAGGAGAAAAAATGCCCGCTGCTTTAATCCAGCCTAATTTCGAGTTTGTAAAAGAATGGGCACTACGCAAGAATATCGATCTTGGAGATAAATCTGAAAAAGAGATTGCTAATAATCAATTGGTACAAGATCGCATACAGCAAGACATCGAATTTTATAATAAGAGTTTTGGAAATTGGGAAAAAGTAAAAACATTTAAATTAACCCCCGAAGCATGGACGGTAGAAGGTGGTCACCTTACTCCTACCATGAAAGTGAAAAGACGAAATGTAAAGGAAAAGTATATCGAACTTTATAATTTGATATACGAACATAAATAATTCAGAATAAACTTAAATTTATTGCATAAAACTCCTCAACTACGGGGAGTTTTTTGTTTTGTCTTAAAATTATAGCTTAAATAATATAATATTAACAAATTTTACGTTTATTTATTATGCATGCATAATATAATTTTATTACATTTGGAAGACTTGGTTTTAAATATTTAAAGGCTTAAAAACAATAGCTGAATCGAAAGTTCCCTATCAAAAGGGTTTAATATGAAAGAAAAAACAATAGACTATGTTTTAAGGGCTACCTGGATGGCTGTTTCCAAAATGTACAACGAAGAGGCTGGTAAAGCTGGCAGTACAATGGCGACAGGTTTTGCTCTGCTAAGTATAGACCCCGAAAAAGGAACTCCATCTACATCCTTAGGACCAAAAATGGGTATGGAAGCTACCAGCCTAAGTAGAATTTTAAAAGCAATGGAAGATAAAGGCTTAATTGTTCGTAAAAGAAACCCAGAAGATGGCCGTAGTGTCCTTATCTACCTCACAAAATATGGACTGGAAATGCGTAATTTCTCTAAAGGTGTTGTACTAAGATTTGATGATGCCGTAAAAGAAAATGTGAGTGAAGAAGATCTAAAAACCTTTATTGAAGTTGCTAATACCATTACAGAGCTTATAGCGAATAAGAAAATATATAAACAAGAAATAGACTTAAATAATGAATAATCAGGCTTCAATGCTACAGGGCATTGTAGCAATTCTAAAACCAGACCTAAAATAATGAAGCGAACAATCAATAAAGTTGCTGTTGTAGGTTCAGGAATTATGGGTAGCGGTATTGCCTGCCACTTCGCCAATATTGGCGTCGAGGTATTACTGCTCGATATCGTTCCAAGAGAACTCAATGAAAAAGAACAAAAAAAGGGGCTTACTTTAGAAGATAAAGAAGTGCGCAATCGTATCGTTAACGATTCATTGCAAAATTCTTTAAAATCGAAGCCCTCTCCTATTTACCATAAAGATTTTGCCAAGCGCATAAGCACCGGAAATTTAGAAGATGATATCACTAAAGTTTCTGAAGCAGATTGGATTATCGAAGTGGTAGTAGAAAGACTTGATATTAAAAAACAGGTTTTCGAAAAACTTGAAAAACATAGAAAACCGGGAACCTTAATTACTTCGAATACTTCCGGGATTCCTATTAAATTTATGAACGAAGGAAGAAGTGAAGATTTCCAGAAGCATTTCTGCGGAACGCACTTTTTCAATCCTCCAAGATATTTACGCCTATTCGAAATTATTCCGGGACCAGATACTTCAGATGAAGTATTGAATTTCCTGAATGACTACGGAAAAAAATTTCTGGGTAAAAAATCGGTTATCGCGAAAGATACACCGGCTTTTATTGGAAATCGCGTTGGGATCTTCAGTATAATGAGTTTGTTCCATATGGTAAAAGATATGGATATGACTATTGAAGAAGTCGATAAACTTACCGGTCCGGTGATTGGTCGTCAAAAGTCGGCTACCTTCCGTACCGTCGATGTGGTTGGTTTAGATACTCTGGTGCACGTTGCTAACGGCTTGTACGAAAACGTTCCCGAAGATGAAGCTCACGAGCTTTTTAAACTTCCAGATTTTATCCAAACAATGATGGATAATAAATGGTTGGGAAGCAAAACCGGACAAGGTTTTTATAAAAAAGAAAAAAAAGAAGACGGTTCTAGCGAGATCAAATCTTTAGATCTTGATAAAATGGAATTCCGTGATCGAAAAAGCGCGAAATTCGGAGTTTTAGAACAAACCAAAACTATCGATAAACTTAGCGATCGTTATAAGGTGCTTATTAAAGATGAAGGAAAAGCCGGTAAATTTTATCGCAAAAACTTCTCGGCACTTTTCGCTTATGCGTCAAACAGAATTCCTGAAATCACCGATGAGCTTTACAAAATCGACGATGCGATGCAAGCCGGTTTTGGATGGGAACACGGACCTTTTCAGGTCTGGGATGCTATTGGTGTAGAAAAAGGAATCGAAATGATGAAAGCTGAAGGTTACGAGCCTGCAGCTTGGGTTTCAGAAATGGTAAATGCCGGTATCACTTCATTTTATTCAGTAAAAGAAGGAAATACTTATTATTATGAGATTCCGAAGAAAGAACACGTAAAAGTTCCGGGACAAGATTCCTATATCATTTTAGACAATATTCGTGAATCTAAGGCTGTATTCCAAAACAGCGGAGTTGTGGTTGAAGATTTAGGCGATGGTATTTTGAATCTGGAATTCCGCAGTAAGATGAATTCAATTGGTGGTGATGTTCTCGACGGAATTAATAAAGCGATCGATCTTGCTGAAAAAGAATACCGCGGACTCGTAGTGTCTAACGACGGAAAAAACTTCTCTGTAGGCGCAAATATCGGGATGATCTTTATGATGGCGGTCGAGCAAGAATACGACGAGCTAAATATGGCGATCAAATATTTCCAGGATACAATGATGCGTATGCGCTACTCCTCTATTCCAACAATTGCCGCACCACATAATATGGCGCTTGGTGGTGGTTGCGAACTTTCACTTCACGCCGATAAGGTGGTGGCACACGCTGAAACTTATATTGGTTTAGTTGAATTTGGCGTTGGGGTAATTCCTGGCGGTGGTGGTTCTAAAGAATTGACATTAAGAGCAGCTGATACTTACCAAAAAGATGATGTAGAACTGAATCGTTTACGTGAAAACTTCCTAACAATAGGGATGGCAAAAGTATCTACTTCTGCTTACGAAGCTTACGATACCAATATTCTTCAGAAAGGAAAAGATATCGTAGTGGTGAATCGTGATAATCAATTAGCTATTGCAAAAAAACACGCAATGTTAATGGCAGATAATGGATACACAAAGCCTATTATGAGAAAAGACATTAAAGTTCTTGGAAAACAGGCTTTAGGTGCTTTTTACGTAGGAACCGACCAGATGAATGCCGGAAAATACATTAGCGATCACGATAAGAAAATCGCTAACAAACTGGCTTACGTAATGGCCGGTGGAGATCTTTCTGAAGCGTCTTACGTTAGCGAGCAATACTTATTAGACCTGGAACGTGAAGCTTTTTTAAGCCTTTGCGGAGAACGAAAAACATTAGAACGCCTTCAGCATATGTTACAGAAGGGGAAACCGCTTAGGAACTAAAATGTTGAATGATGAATGTTGAATTTTAAATTATTCGAAATTCAACATTCAAAATTTAAAATTCAAAACAAATGAATAAGACTGCATATATAGTAAAAGCATATAGAACCGCCGTGGGGAAAGCGCCTCGAGGTGTGTTCAGATTTAAAAGACCAGATGAACTGGCAGCGGAAACCATCGAATATATGATGGATAAACTTCCGGAATTCGACAAAACACGTATCGACGATGTGATCGTTGGTAATGCAATGCCAGAAGCTGAGCAAGGCTTGAACGTTGGACGTTTAATTTCCTTAATGGGATTAAAGACCGAAGACGTACCGGGGATGACGGTGAATCGCTATTGCGCTTCTGGATTGGAAACTATTGCTATCGCTTCAGCAAAAATCCAAAGTGGAATGGCAGATTGTATCATCGCCGGTGGTGCAGAAAGTATGAGCTACATCCCAATGGGTGGTTATAAACCGGTACCAGACTATAAATTAGCTAAGGAAGGTCACGAAGATTATTACTGGGGAATGGGGTTAACTGCGGAAGCGGTTGCCAATCAATATAAAGTCTCTCGTGAAGATCAGGATGAATTTGCTTACAATTCACATCAAAAGGCAATAAAAGCGCAGGCAGAGGATCGTTTTCAAGATCAAATCGTCCCGATCACGATCGACCAAACTTATGTGGATGCTGACGGAAAAAAGAAAACCAAAAGTTATACGGTGAATAAAGATGAAGGTCCGCGTAAAGATACTTCTGAATCAGTGCTAAATAAACTGCGCCCTGTATTTGCTGAAGGCGGAAGCGTAACTGCCGGAAACTCTTCACAAATGAGTGATGGTGCAGCTTTCGTGATGGTAATGAGCGAAGAAATGGTTAAAGAACTAAATCTAGAACCAATCGCCAGAATGGTAAGCTACACCGCTGTTGGTGTCGAACCAAGAATAATGGGAATCGGTCCGGTAAAAGCTATTCCGAAGGCAATAAAACAAGCCGGATTAAAACAAGATGATATTTCATTGATCGAACTAAACGAAGCCTTTGCTTCACAGTCGCTAGCCGTCATTCGTGAATTAGGATTAAATCAGGATCTGGTAAACGTAAACGGTGGAGCCATTTCAATGGGACATCCATTGGGTTGTACGGGAGCAAAATTATCGGTTCAGATCTTTGATGAAATGCGCAAACGAAACCTGAACAACAAATACGCAATGGTAACTATGTGCGTAGGGACCGGACAAGGTGCTGCAGGGGTTTATGAGGTGTTTTAGTTATGAATTTTGAATGCTGAATGTTGAATTAGAAATGGGAGAACTTTGAAAACAGAAAATATAATTATCGATAAAACTTTCAATTTCTCTCTGAGTATTATTTCCCTATTCAAAAAATTACAGGAAAACAAAGAGTTTATTATTTCAAAACAGCTTTTAAAATCAGCGACAAGTATTGGCGCCAATGTTGAAGAAGCCACGGCTGCTCAATCGAAAAGAGATTTTATAAATAAGATGTCTATTGCTTCAAAAGAAGCCAGAGAAACTAAATATTGGTTACGATTACTGAATGATTCTGAGCTCACAACTCTCGATGTTTTAGATGAAATAAAGGAAGTAAACCATATCATCAATATCATTACAAAAATCATAATTACAGCAAAAAATAATGTCTAACAATACTGAATTATAAGCATTCAACATTTATAATTCAAAATTCAAAATAAAAAAGATGGAAGCTAAAACAGATAAAGAAATATTACGCGGTGGTCAATTCTTAGTGAAAGAAACCAACTGCGAAGACATTTTTACTCCTGAAGATTTTAACGAGGAGCAAAAGATGATGCGTGATTCTGTACAGGAATTTGTAGATCGTGAGATCATTCCGCATAAAGAAAGATTCGAGAAAAAAGACTACGCGCTTACCGAAGAAATTATGCAGAAAGCCGGGGAACTTGGTTTTCTTGGTGTTGCTGTACCCGAAGAATATGACGGACTAGGAATGGGATTTGTTTCTACAATGCTGGTTTGTGATTATATTTCTGGTGCTACAGGATCGATCGCAACTGCTTTTGGAGCACATACCGGGATTGGAACGATGCCGATTACACTTTACGGAACTGAAGAACAAAAGAAAAAATATGTTCCGAAGTTAGCCACCGGAGAATGGTTTGGTGCGTATTGTTTGACTGAACCGGGTGCAGGTAGTGATGCAAATTCAGGAAAAACCAAAGCCGTACTTTCTGAAGATGGAAAACACTACAGCATTAGCGGACAAAAAATGTGGATCTCTAACGCCGGTTTTGCAAATGTATTCATCGTTTTTGCTCGTATTGAAGATGATAAGAATATCACCGGATTTATCGTAGAAAACGATAAAGAAAACGGAATTTCTTTCGGGGAAGAAGAAAAGAAATTAGGAATCCACTCCTCTTCTACCCGCCAGGTTTTCTTTAACGATACTAAAGTTCCGGTAGAAAATATGCTGGCTGGTCGTGGCGAAGGTTTTAAAATTGCAATGAATGCTTTAAACGTTGGTCGAATCAAATTAGCGGCTGCTTGTTTAGATGCTCAACGTCGCGTTACTGCAAATGCGGTTCAGTATGCTAATGAAAGAGTTCAGTTTAAAACGCCAATTGCACAATTTGGTGCGATTAAACAGAAATTAGCAGAAATGGCAACTTCAGCTTATGTTGGAGAGTCTGCTTCATATCGTGCAGCTAAAAATATCGAAGACCGAATTAATATTCGCTTAGAAAATGGAAATTCTCACTCTGAAGCCGAATTAAAAGGTGTTGAAGAATATGCGATAGAATGTTCTATTTTGAAAGTTGCCTGTTCAGAAGATATTCAGAATTGCTCTGATGAAGGTATTCAGGTGTTTGGCGGAATGGGCTTCTCTGCTGATACGCCAATGGAAGCAGCGTGGAGAGATGCTCGTATTTCCAGAATTTACGAAGGAACCAACGAAATTAACCGAATGCTTTCGGTAGGGATGTTGGTGAAAAAAGCGATGAAAGGTCACGTAGATCTTTTAGGACCTGCACAATCTGTAGCTAACGAATTAACCAGTATTCCGTCTTTCGATAAACCGGATTATTCTGAATTATTTGCGGAAGAAAAGGAAATGATCAAAAAGCTGAAAAAATTATTTTTGATGGTTGCCGGTAGCGCTGTTCAGAAATTCGGACCTCAGTTGGAGGAACATCAGCAATTATTATTAGCTGCTTCAGATATTCTAATCGAAGTGTATATGGCAGAATCGGCTATTTTAAGAACTGAAAAGAATGCGAAACGTTTTGGCGAAGATTCACAAAAAGAACAGATCGCAATGTCGCAACTTTATCTTTATAATGCCGTTGAAACAATTAACGCCAAAGCTAAAGAAGGAATAATTTCTTTCGCTGAAGGTGATGAATTGAGAATGATGTTAATGGGATTAAAGCGTTTTACGAAATACGACAATTTCCCGAATGTGGTAAAATTAAGAACCCAAATTGCCGATAAATTAATCGCTGAAAATAAGTATTGTTTTTAAGTATTTTGATGGTTTATGTTAAGTTGGAGGCCACTTTTAAGCAGGTGGCCTCTTTTTTATTTTCTAAACCAACGCATTCCGTGGGTTTTCATTTTTAGTTTGTATACCGCATCTGAAGCAGTAATGAATAAAATATCCTGATCTTTCCCTCCAAAAGTGACATTTGCCGTCCATTTTTTATCAATTTTTATATGATCGATCTTGTTGCCATTTTTATCGAAAATCGTCACTCCGTCTCCCGTTAGATAAACATTTCCTTCATTATCTGTAGTCATTCCGTCTGAACCCATTTCGGCAAAAAGTTCACGCTGACTTAATTCTCCGTTTTCTTCAATTTTGAACTTAAACGTCTTGTTTTTTGAGCGATCGGCTACATATAGAATTTCATCTTTAACTGAACCTATAATTCCGTTTGGAAGTACAAAGTTTTCCGCAGCGATTTTTACCATTTTATGATCTGGAGAGAGATAATACACCCTTCTTTCACTCATATCAGCTGAAGTCCGTTGCCAATAATCCCTTTGATAATAAGGATCGGTAAAATAGATTCCGCCTTTATCATCGATCCAAAGATCATTTGGGCCATTAAAATTTTTATTGCTGAAATTATCTAAAATCACCTCTATTTTTTTATTTGGACTAATCTTCCACAACTCAAAATTTTCGTCGGCACAAGCCCAAAGATTCTCGTTATCGTCAAAAAACAATCCATTAGAACGTCCTGCATCTTCCATAAATACAGAAATTAAGTCTGTTTCAGCATTCCATTTTAAAATTCGATTGTTTGGTTGATCTGTGAAATAAATATTTCCCATTTTATCTGAAGCGGGGCCTTCAGTAAACTCAAATTTATCTGAAATTAATTGTGGTTTGGCGCCATCTTCAATCGGGGAAAGGGTTTGACCGTACACACCTGATAAAATCAGAAAAAAGATTGAAAACTGGAATATCAATAGATTTTTCATTTTAAAAATTTAAAGTAAGATAAGTATTTTGACATTTATTTTTTAAAATATTTTTCAATAAGAAAAGTAAACAACTTCGAGTCCTGCCTCCGTGTACTTATGCGTTTGGCGTGCCAATAAAAATTGGGTTGCATTTAACTAAAATCAACAAAAATTCACAGTTTCTTTAATGTTCTTAACGCTTTACTAATAATTTACATCACTAAAACAGAGTACATTGGAAACATGCCTTACAAATACTTAATCAGCCTACTTCTCTCTGTATTTTTGTGTAATATTTCAGTTGCTCAAGATCCCTCAGATAGCACCGATAGTAGTCAAAACACTCAACTTCCTTCGAAAGAACCTATAACAAAAAATAAAGGTAAATTCAGGCCTAACGCTATAGATGAATATAACGAGGCATATTATATTATTAACAGACTGAATGAAAGTATAGGTTTACCGCCAAATAATGTCAATTTTCAGACTCCGCAGGCAACATTAGAACATTTCGTAATAAGCGCTCGAGAAAACGATTACATGAATGCCGCTTATGCCCTAAATTTGAATCTTTTACCATCTGACCTTTCTCATAAAGATGCTGCTTTACTGGCCGAAAAACTATATTTTGTAATTAACCAACGTGTGAAACTAAACTGGGATGATCTACCAGATAGGCCTGATGGGCAAATCGATATACAAACCAGCACCAATAAAGCTGTAGCCGGAAATCCACGTAGAAGTATCGTTTTTGGCGAAGTTGACCTTGATGGTAGAGATTATGTTTTTAGATTGCAAAGAGTTAAATACAAAGATTACGGTGCATTTTGGCTAATCTCACCCAACACTGTAGAAAATATTGATGAACTCTATAAGGTTTATGGCCCCAGGAAATTAGATCGAATGATGCCAGACTGGGCCAGGATAAAACTATGGTCTATGCCGGTATGGAAATTTGCAGGAGCCTTACTTCTTATTCTACTCTGCTATTACATAGGGAAATTATTTTCATTTTACCTGCGAAAATTCTTAATGAAATCGAAGAAACAATGGATGCAAAATATCGCCGGAAAACTAACAACTCCGGCTGGTGTTGCAATAGGTGTTTTATCATTTTATCTTTTACTGAATAACCTGATTTCATTCGCCGGTTCTTTCGCTACAACTTTATATGCCATTCTATTAATAGTAGTAATTGGTTCTATTACCTGGTTTTTTATGAGAATGGTAGATTACTTTATGCTCTATGTTGCTGAAAATAAAATTGGCGACACCAGTGTAGAAGAAAACTCTGAAGCTAGGAAAATGCTGACCTACATTTCTGTAGCAAGGCGAATAGTTACCTTTATCGTGATCATCTTTGGAATTTCTGTAGTTCTATCTCAATTTAGATCTTTAGAAAAATTAGGAATTTCATTGATGGCATCTGCAGGTGTTGCTACCGTGATTCTTGGTATTGCGGCGCAAAGTACACTGGGTAATATTATCGCCGGTGTCCAAATAGCGCTTACAAAACCAGCACGAATTGGAGACACCGTAATTATAGATGACGATTGGGGATACGTAGAAGATATTCGTTTTACCTACATGGTGGTTAGAACCTGGGATTGGCGCCGTATTGTTGTTCCATTAAGATACGTAATATCCAATACTTTTGAAAACTGGTCGATGACCTCGGCGCATCAAATACGACCAATTAGTATTTATGCAGATTATAGGATCGATGTAAAGAAAGTTAGAAAAAAATTCGAGGAGATCTTAAAAACTAAGGAAAGCTGGGATGAAAATAAACCACCTGTTGTTCAGGTAGTAGATACAACAGAAAAATCGATTCAAATAAGGTTTCTTTGTAGTTCTAAGGATGCGGTTGAAGCCTGGGACCTACATTGTGAATTGCGCGAAGAATTAATAAGTTATATAAGTAACTTAGAAGATGGATTATTTTTATCTACTTCACGTGTTAGAATTCAAGAATTCCCCGCAAGACAATAAGCTATTAAAATAAAATTTGGGAGATTTCTGTGGTTATCGCGAAAACCTTTTCAGTTAAAGTAATTTTAACTAGAAGACTGGTTTAATTGATTTTATATAAATTAAGATCAAAATCTACCAATATGGCCCAGGACATGCTAACCGATGAAGCATTAAATACTTCATACTTAATTATAGGAATTCTGGCAGTTGTAATTGTCTTTGCAATTGCTTTTTTCATCATAAAAAAAATAGGAAAAGATCCAAAAAATGTACTTCCGGTTAATTTGGCGGGTAGAATTAGGATTCCTCTATTAATCTTTTTAATCTCATTATTCCTTAAAGTTTGTCTTTTTCAGGACGTGTTTTCTAATACCGAATTAATTAATCTTATAAAACACGCCAGTACTATTGGAATCATCATAAGTTTTACCTGGTTTTTAATTGTTTTTCTAAAGGTATTTAAAGAACGTTTGCTTAAAAAGTATGATGTAAATACAGATAACAATCTTAAAGCCAGAAAGGTTTATACGCAATTTACGATTCTTGAAAATATTGTCATCTTTATTTTGATAATCCTGGCTATTGGGATTTCTCTTATGAGTTTTGAAAGCATTCGGGAAGTTGGTTTAAGTTTACTTACTTCTGCCGGTATTGCTGGTATTATTGTAGGTTTGGCTGCACAAAAAGCTATTGGAACATTGCTTGCGGGTATACAGATTGCCATTACTCAGCCTATTCGATTACAGGATGCCGTTATTGTTGAAGGCGAATGGGGATGGATCGAAGAAATTACACTTACTTATGTTGTGGTTAAGGTTTGGGATAAACGAAGATTAGTGGTTCCTTCTACTTATTTTATTGAAAATACCTTCCAGAACTGGACGCGAAAATCGGCAGATATCATGGGGACGGTTTTTCTTTATACCGATTATAATGTTTCTTTTGATGCTATTAGAGCTGAATTGACCCGACTTTTAGAAAGTTCTCCACTTTGGGATAAACAGGTAAATGTGCTTCAGGTAACCGATGCAACTGAAAAATCTGTACAAATAAGAATATTGGTAAGTGCTAAAGATTCGCCAACAGCCTGGGATCTTAGAGTTTATATTCGCGAAAAATTGATTGATTTTATTCACCAAAATTATCCTCAGAGTTTACCAAGAACCAGAGTTGAATTACCTCAGCAGGATCAAAATCCTTCAGAAAAGGTTAGTCCTAAAACTGAAGATCCATCAGCAAGAAAAGAATAGAACTATAAAAAAGAGCAATAAAAAATCCCCAACTCAATATTGGGGATTTTTTAGTTTATAATTCCGAAGTAATTTCTTCAAAATAAAATTTTATAGTTCAGAATTAAAAACCGCTAAACGCATTTTCTTCAGAAGCATGTCCTTTACTAAAGTTTGCAGCGGTTTCAATTAAGGCTAAATGTGAGTATGCCTGTGGGAAGTTCCCTAGCAATCTTTTAGTCTCAAAATCGATGTCTTCACTAAATAATCCTAAGTGGTTACTGTACGATAGCAATTGTTCAAACAAAGCTTTAGACTTTTCTTCTTCACCAATTTTATAAAGACTGTTGATTAACCAGAAGGTACAAATCGTAAAAGAGGAAGACGGTAAGCCAAAGTCATCTTTGTTTTTATAACGATACATTAATCCGTCGTTACACAATTCTTTTTCGGTTGCTTTTACAGTGCTTATAAAACGTGGATCTTTAGCATCAATAAAGCCGTAAGATTCCATTAATAGCGTACTTGCATCTAGATCTGGTGATCCATACGATTGTGTGTAAGCCTGTTTTTCTTCGTTCCAACCATTGTTATAGATATCGTCGTAAATTTCAGCTCTAAGTGTTTTCCAATGTGTATCATTAATACCCATTCTTAACACCTCACCAATCTTAATGGCACGATCTACAGCTACCCAACAAAGCAACTTAGAGAATACAAAATGACGATCTTCAGTTCGTAATTCCCAAATTCCTTTATCTGGTTTTTGCCAGTTTTCTTCAACAATCATCACGATACCACGAACTACCGTCCAAAGTTCCTCACTATTTTCTAACGAAGTTTCAAACTGTAGGAATTGCTGATAGATCACTTCCATCAAAATTCCGTAGATATCATTTTGTTTTTGAATATAAGCTGCATTTCCTGTTCTTACAGGATATGAATTTTTATAACCACTTAAATGATCTAAAATATGCTCGGTAAGTTCTTTTTGTCCGTCGATACCGTACATAATCTGAATCTTTTCATCCTTATCTGGTATAATATCAATAATGAATTGCAAAAATTCACGTGCCGATTTCACGTGACCAAGACCAGCCATAACTTTTATCACCATCGAAGCATCACGAATCCAACAGAAACGATAATCCCAGTTTCGCTCTTCTCCTATGGTTTCTGGTAACGAAGTAGTTGCCGCAGCAAGTACCGCTCCAGATTTTTTATAACTCAGTAATTTTAAAACCAAAGCACTACGCATAATCTCGTTACTGTAATGAGAATAACGTGTTGTTTTCTCACTCCAGTTCATCCAATAGGTTTTTGTCCTTTGGAATTTAAGATACGAGCGATCTAATGACTGTGTAATTAATTTTTCATGATAACCTACTAAACAATATGCATTACCGGTAAGCGTGATCTCTCTTTGCTGAAGAATATCATCTAAATCCAGGTTAGAGTAGAAAAATAAGGAGTCGTATTTCCCTTTAACGGTATAACTTTTTATATAGTTTCCTTTATTTTCGTTTTGAGTTTCTTCTCTTGCAAAATCTAATCTAGGATTATAGATCACCTTAAATTTAGGCTTCCCTTTTAATAACCTTAAAAAACGTATAATATCTGGCGGAGAATAATAAGAACCATCTTCTCTTGGATAGCGTGGCATAAAATCTATAAGCTGAAAAGCATCTTCACCATTATCAAAAACAGTAGATAGAATATTGGTTTCCCAGAGATATTCTTGCGAGATATTGTAATCATCACTCACTTTAAACTCAAAACTACCGCCTTTTTCTTCGTCTAGAATTTTGGCAAAAACAGCAGCCGAATCAAATGCTGGTAAACAGCACCAATCTAAAGATCCTGTTTTGGAAACTAGCGCACAACTTTTACAATTCCCGATTATTCCGTAATCTAAATTGTCCATATATCTTAAATTTCTTTTAAAAGAATGGTATTCTAAAATGAATTCCCGAAATTTAGTAAAATTCAAATTGGCAACAACAGCATTAGCATATAATTATGAGTAAAACTATTATTATTTCTAACCGTCTACCCCTGAAAATCGCTTTAGAAGACGATAAACTTCGAGTCACCCCAAGTGTTGGTGGTTTAGCCACCGGCCTAAAATCTTTTCACAAAGATGGAGACAGTATCTGGATTGGTTGGAGTGGTTTAACCGAGGAAGAAATACCAGATCATCTGGAAGAAGAAGTAAAGGAAAAAGCGAAAGCTGAAGATTGTATAGCCGTGAACTTAACTGAAGAAGAAGTTGACGGCTTTTATTATGGTTTTAGCAATCGAACCATCTGGCCTCTTTTCCATTATTTTATGGAATTCACTGAAGCAGAACATGCATCATGGGAAATTTACAAGCAAGTAAATATTAAATATGCGAAAGAAGTTCTTAAGCATTACGAAGCTGGTGACAGGGTTTGGGTTCACGATTACCAATTGCTATTGGTACCTAAATTAATAAGAGACGAAGAACCAGAAGCCATTATTGGTTTCTTTAATCATATACCTTTTCCTTCTTACGAGGTTTTTAGAACATTGCCCTGGCGTGAATCTGTTCTAGAAGGAATGTTGGGAGCAGATCTTATAGGATTTCATACCTACGATTACGAAAGGCACTTTTTAAGTTCAGTCACTCGAATTTTACGCCATAAAGTTGATTTCAACGAAGTGACACTACCAGAAAGAATTGTAAAGGTTGATTCCTTTCCTATGGGAATAGATTATAAGAAATTTGAAGATGCTGCACTTAATCATTTTAGAGGTACCGAGGATGAACAATCTGAATTACAACGCAGGCTGGACCTTCACCTGGAAGCTACTCCAGATGCCAAATTGATCCTTAGTATCGACAGGTTAGATTATACTAAAGGAATCGCCAATAGAATTAGAGCTTTTGAATATTTCTTAGATAAATACCCAGAATTTATTGAAAAGGTGAGATTGGTCATGCTGGCAGTACCTTCTCGATCTAATGTACCGCAATATCAAAGATTGAAGCGTGAAATCGATGAATTGGTCGGTCGCATAAACGGTAAATTCTCTACGGTAAGTTGGACGCCAATCTGGTACTTTTACCGCTCTATGCCTTTTGATAATTTAATTGACCTGTATACTTCCTGCGATGTTGCATTACTAACACCAATTCGCGATGGGATGAATTTGGTTGCTAAAGAATATATCGCTACAAGAACAGATCATACCGGAGTTTTAATTTTGAGCGAAATGGCAGGTGCCGCTCACGAGATGAACGAAGCTCTAATTATTAATCCAAATAACTTTGAGCAAATAGCTTTAACTTTAAAACAAGCTATTGAAATGCCAAAAGAGGAGCAGATTGAACGAAATAAAACACTTCAGAAAAGATTAAAAAGATACAATGTAGAAAAATGGGCTAAGGACTTTATGCAAGCCCTTAAAAATACTGAAGATAATCGTCGATCTTTTGAATCAATTAGGATCACTCCTAAGGTTTCAGAAAAATTAGTAGAAGATTATAAAACTTCAGAAAAAAGAATTCTGTTTTTAGATTACGACGGAACCTTAGTTGATTTTGTAGACAAGCCTGAAGATGCTCGCCCAGACCAGGAGCTTATCGATCTTGTTACTCAGCTTAATTCACAGGAGAATACCGATGTAGTAATTATAAGTGGTCGCGATAAAGAAACACTTGGCGATTGGTGGAAAGGAACCTCTATAGAATTAATTTCTGAACACGGCGCATGGATGCGACAAAAGAATTGCGAATGGGAGTTGTCTGAAAATGTAAAAAATGAATGGATGGATGCCGTTCGTCCTGTGATCGAAAGCTTTGTAGATCGTACACCCGGTACGTTTTTGGAAGAGAAAAATTATTCTTTAGCATGGCATTATCGTAAAGCCGATCCAGAACTTGGCGAAATTAGAGCCAATGAACTTTCAAATACTTTAAAAGGACTGGTTTCAAATCGTGGTTTAAGTGTACTAGCAGGAAATAAAGTTTTAGAAATTAAAAGTAGTGGTGTAAACAAAGGAAAAGCTTCTTCTAAAAAATTGGTAGGCGAAAACTATGATTTCATCTTTGCGATAGGCGACGACTGGACAGATGAATATATGTTTGAAGAGTTACCAAGAAAGTCTTATACCGTTAAGGTTGGAATTAAGAAAACTAGCGCAAATTATTACGTAAATGATACAAAACGGGTGCGAGAAATTCTAACATCGTTTTTAGATTAAAATAAATCTGCTTTGAAACCTTATTAAAATGAGTGATTTCTAAAATTGTTAAAAATATTGAGAATTTTCAATAAAGTTTATATCAAGATTAACTCGAAAAATAAGGCTATAATACTGTATATAAGTAATTTTACAATACAATAATTTACGAACTATAAAAACTAATCTATGAAATCAGGAGGAAAAATTTTAATAGGACTATTATCTGGAGCTGCTGCAGGAGTTGCCGCAGGTTTATTATTCGCTCCTAAAAAAGGAAAAGACACTAGAAAAGCGATCGCTAAAACTAGTGATGACTATTATAAAGGAGCAAGAGGTAAAGTAACCGATTTTTCAGATTCGGTAGGTCATAAAATTGATGCTCTAAAAGCACGAACTAAAGCTAGTTTTACTACTTCTAAGTCTGAAGAAAAAATAAATGAAGCAAAAGCTGAAATTCACGAAATGAAAGCTAGCTAAATATTATAATTTTTAAATT
This sequence comes from Zunongwangia atlantica 22II14-10F7, assembly GCF_002094855.1. Lineage (GTDB taxonomy): Bacteria > Bacteroidota > Bacteroidia > Flavobacteriales > Flavobacteriaceae > Zunongwangia > Zunongwangia atlantica. The sequence goes on along the minus strand of NZ_ARYN01000008.1, from coordinate 154,198 downwards.
ATATAAGCCCCGAAACTAATGCGGGGCTTTTTTTATGCCTATTCTTTAAAATTACACCTTATGGAAATCTTCAAAAAAACCATTTAAAAACATCAATACTTTAAAAATCTATATATTTTAAGCATTTTTTATGATAATTTAAAAATCCAAACAAGAGCCTATTCTCGTTTATATGATATAACTAAAACTTATTATCATGAAAAAATTATCATTTTTATTCAGTTTCACATTTGTGCTTTTTGTTTGTACCAATTTAAGTGCTCAAAAAACTAAAATGGTTGGTGGTGCTGAAATGTATCCTTCTAAAACAATTGTAGAAAATGCTTCACAATCTAAAGATCATACTACTTTGGTTGCGGCTGTAAAAGCTGCAGATCTTTTAGCCACTTTAAGCAGCGATGGCCCTTTTACCGTTTTTGCTCCTACAAATAGTGCTTTTGAAAAACTTCCTGCCGGCACAGTAGAAACTTTACTTAAACCAGAGAACAAGTCCTCGTTGCAAGGAGTTTTAACTTATCACGTGATCGCAGGAAAATATGATGCTTCTAAAATCATGAAGGCTATTAAAAAAGGTAACGGAATGGCTTCTTTCGAAACTGTAAATGGTCAAAAAATCACAGCGATGATGGATGGCGATATGCTAAAAATAAAAGATGCAAGTGGCAATATTTCTACAGTGTCTATTGCAGATGTTTACCAATCTAACGGAGTTGTACATGTTGTAGATACAGTATTTTTACCAAAGATGTAATATTAGCTAAATATATAGTAAAGCTGCTTAGGATATCCTGAGCAGCTTTTTTAATTGTACTATATTCTAATTTGCAGGAACAGCGAAAGTTTACGTAAATTACCAAACCTAAAACCCCCTCAATTTATGTTCAAAAAATTACCAATTTCGCTTTTATTACTTTCTCTAGCCGTATTTTCTGGCAAGCAGGCAAAAGCGCAGGAAACAGATTCTAAAATTTATGACATAATTTCTACAATATCGGCAGATAGTATAGAAGCAGATATTCGAAAGCTGGTAAGCTTTGGCACTCGAAATACTTTTAGTGATACCCTTTCTGATACACGCGGAATTGGCGCTGCTCGTCGGTGGATAAAATCTGAATTCGACAATATAGCTTCAGATTGTAACTGCATGGATGTTTTTTACCAAAAGGACTTTGTAAAAAAAGAAGATGGTGGCAGAATCCCAAAAGATGCCTGGGTTGTAAATGTTGTTGCCATTCAGAAGGGAACAAAATATCCTAATCGCTATATCATTATGAGTGGTGATATCGATTCTCGCGCTAGCAATACAATGGATTTTAAAATTGATGCACCGGGAGCTAATGATAATGCAAGCGGAATGGCTGGCACGATGGAAGCTGCTCGTGTACTATCTAAGTACCAATTCGAAAACAGCATTGTTTATGTTGGTCTTAGTGGTGAAGAACAGGGACTTTTTGGCGGTAAAGGATTAGCCGAATACGCCAAAAAGAATAACTGGGATATCATTGGTATTTTAAATAACGATATGATCGGGAATATTGAAGGTGTAGACGGTGTGATTAGTAATCGTGATTTCAGAATATTTTCTGAACCAGTTCCTCCTACCGAAACTGAAAGAGAGCGTAATATGCGACGTTTTTACGGTGGCGAAGTAGATGGTATTTCAAGACAATTAGCGCGCTACATTCATAAAACCACAAAAACCTATATGCCAGAAATGAATCCTATGATGATCTATCGTTTAGACCGCTTTGGCCGTGGTGGACATCATCGTCCCTTTAACGATCTTGGTTTCGCCGGAGTTCGTATTATGGAAGCGCACGAAAACTATAATCGCCAGCACCAGGATATTAGAACTGAAAACGGAATCGAGTATGGCGATGTGATCGAAGGCGTTAATTTTGATTATGCAAAGAAACTGACTTCTGTAAATGCTATAAACCTGGCAAGCCTGGCCTGGGCTCCACCAGCTCCAGAGAAAGTTGAAATTGGCGGAATCGTAGAAGCCGATACCAAATTAAGATGGAAAGCTGTACAAGGTGCTGCCGGCTATAAAATTTACTGGCGTGATACTACCGCTCCACAATGGCAACATTCCCGCTTTGTAAAAGATGTTACCGAGTTTACTTTAGATGGTGTGGTAATCGATAATTTCTTCTTTGGCGTGTCTGCCGTTGGAGAAAATGGTCACGAAAGTGTAGTGGTATTTCCATCGGGTACTTTTAGATAAAAACAGACTACTTTTTATATAAAGCGAAATTGGTATTCCCGGTTTCGCTTTTTTTATGACTTTTTTGCAACTGCTCTATATACTTCGTTAATTAACAATAGTTTACTTTTTCCTTAATGCTATTTAGCAAGCTACCTGTCTAATTTTATAAAGCAATTAACCAAATAAAATCTATTATGGCAGAAATAAGAATTGAGAAAAAGAAACAAATATGGCCATGGATCATTGTTATTATCGTTGTTGGCGTATTGGCTTTCTTATATTTCTACGGAAGTGCGCAAAGCGATAATACCGAGGATAATAGCTCCCTTGAAGAAATTGGCCAAAGTGAAACACAAACATCTTCGGCATCCTCAAACAAAGTAATCTTCGAGTTTTAAACCAGTTAACCTACTAAATCAAAAAGTTATGAAAACCAAAGAGAAACATTTATATAGTTTAAATGAATTAGGCGATTATAAAATAGCCAAGAACGATCATGATATTCGCGGTTGGGAAGTAAGAGATCGTGATGCAAAAAGTATTGGGAGAGTAGATAATTTACTTGCCAATAAAGATCTAGGAAAAGTGGTTTATGTTGATGTTGAAGTACACCAATCGATAATCGATAAAAATCACGATCCTTTTTCAGCAAATAACGATTCGGGATTTAAAGAATTTATAAATAAAGATGGTGAAAATCATATTATAATTCCAATTGGTTTAATCTATATTCATCCAGAAGAAAAATATGTTCATACTAATTCTTTAGATTACAATACGTTTGCAGAAACCAAGCGATACCGCACCGGCGAACCTATCTCAAGAAACTACGAAGAACAAATTTTATCTTCTTATAAAGCAAATTATCGCCCTAACGAAATTAAAGGAAAACATGATTCTTTGAAGGAGGACGAATATATTGAAAGTGAATATAGTGCTAGAAAATCTTCGCCTTCACCAGCTTATACTTCATATCCTGAAAGAGAAACCACCCAAGATCGTATAGAGCGTGAAAGAGCAAATCTCAAATACAAGTCTGAAGTTCGTCACGATCGTGAAGAAACAACTGAAGAGCGCATGGAAAGAGAACGAGCGCACTTAAGAGCAACTTCAGGACATCCAGATCCTGCTTTTAAACCAGCCAGAACTTACGACGACGATAAAAACTGGGTTAGAGAAAAAGAGTATTTATCTGACGCTGAAATCGAAGCCAGACGAAAAGGCCGAATTAGAAATGATGAAGATTTTTATAATCAGGAAGAATTTAGGCCAAGAAGAAGATACTAAAAACGCCTAACAAAAAAATCCCTGCAAATTGCAGGGATTTTTATTTTAATCTACCATAGAAAGCTGAATCCTTTTTCGATCCAAATCTACATCTAAGACGGTAACTTCTACTTCCTGATTTAATCGCACAATTTGGGTCACATCGCTAACATAAGTATTAGATAATTTAGAGATATGTACCAAACCGCTTTGTTTTAAACCAATATCTACAAAACAACCAAAATTGGTGATATTATTTACCAATCCCGGTAATTTCATTCCCTTCTTAAGATCGGTAATTTCACGTATATTTTCATCGAAAGAGAACATACTAATTTTCTCTCTAGGATCTACACCCGGCTTTTCCAATTCTGCCAAGATATCTTGCAAAGTTGGTAATCCCGTATTCTCAGTGATATAATTCTCTAATTTTAATTCCTGAAGTTTCTTTTTATTTCCTACCAATGCTGAAATTTCTACGGAAAGATCTTTTGCCATTTTTTCAACGATCTTATAACTTTCTGGATGTACGGCAGAATTATCTAAAGGATTTTTAGCGTTTCTAATTCTTAAAAATCCAGCCGACTGTTCAAAAGCTTTGGCTCCTAAACGTGGTACTTTAAGTAATTCTTTTCTAGATTGAAAACCACCATTTTCGGTACGTAATTTTATGATATTTTCAGCTAAAGAAGGTCCTAAACCACTCACATAAGCAAGTAATTCTTTACTCGCGGTATTCAGATTGATCCCAATTTTATTTACAGTGCTCATTACTGCGGTATCCAAACGCTGTTTCAGGAGATTTTGATCTACTTCGTGCTGATACTGCCCTACTCCAATAGATTTTGGATCTATTTTCACCAATTCTGCCAAAGGATCACTTAATCTTCTACCAATAGAAACAGCTCCACGAACCGTAATATCGTAATTAGGAAACTCTTCCCGTGCTACTTTTGAAGCAGAATATACCGAAGCTCCTGCCTCGTTCACCACATAAACTTCGAGATCACGATCAAAAGGAATCGATTCTACAAACTGCTCGGTTTCCCGGCTTGCCGTACCATTTCCTATAGAAATCGCTTCGATTTTATGAGCATTAACCAGCGACTTTATTTTCTTAGCTGCAAGACTACGCTCTTTTTGTGGCGGATGCGGATAAATATTTTCATTATGCTCTAATTTCCCGTTTTCATCTAAACACACCACTTTACAACCCGATTTAAATCCAGGATCGATCGCTAAAATTCGTTTTTCACCTAGAGGCGGTGCCATTAGCAACTGCTCTAAATTCAGCGAAAAAACTTTTATTGCTTCTTCATCTGCTTTTAGTTTGGTTTCATTTAAAAATTCAGTAAAAAACGAAGGTTTTAATAATCTGGTATACGCATCGCTCACTGCTTCTTCAATTAAAGTTGCAGATGATGAATGTCGATTTTTGATAATTGCATCAGTAATTATTTTTAAAGCATCCGCTTTATCGACTTCGATCTTCAATTTTAAAATTCCTTCTTTATCTCCGCGATAAATGGCTAAGAATCGATGACTCGGAATCCTTTTTAAAGGTTCGTCCCAATCGAAATATTGTTGAAATTTTTGCGCTTCTTCTTCAGCAGATTTTGCTTTTACAAATTTAGAAGAAATCTCAGCTCTTCTTGAATATAACTGTCTGATTCGTTTTCTTACAAATTGATTTTCGTTAATCCATTCAGCAATTATATGTTTTGCTCCTTCCAGCGCTTCATCTTCAGAATTGATGTCATTTTTAACGAAATTCGATGCTGCGGAATAAATATCTGGCGAGTTTTGTGCCATGATCATTTTCGCCAAAGGTTCTAAGCCATTTTCTCTGGCTGTATCAGCTTTGGTTTTGCGTTTTTTCTTAAATGGAAGGTATAAATCTTCAAGAATCGTAAGATTTTCAGCATTTTCGATCTTTGATTTTAATTGATCGGTAAGCGCATCCTGATTTTCAATGGCTTCAAGGATAGATTGCTTTCTTTTTTCAAGATTGTTGAAATATTGAAGCTCTTCTGATATTTGCTGAATTTGGGTTTCATCTAAATTCCCGGTTTGCTCCTTTCGATAGCGCGCAATAAAAGGCACAGTAGCATCTTCCTGAAGTAATTTGATGGTATTTTGAACGCTTTTAGCCGGTAGGCCAAGCTTTTTGATTACAAATTGATCTAAATTCACAATAAAAATTTTAGCGGAATGCGAAGATAGGATTCCGCTTCTAAAAAGTGATCTAAAAATCGATAATATCAACAATTACATGGATCTAAATTTTTGAATTCATCTAGGTAAGACTAACGAAACCTAAAAAAAATATATTCAAAAAACCACCAATTTCAGCTTAAATAATTTCTAGTTTTTTAGAATGCTTAATCGCCTGCTCGCTGTCTTTAAAATAGCAGGTGCTAACGTCTAAACTTTCAATATTGTTTAAAATTTCACTCACTTCTTCCTTTTGCTCCTTACCGGTTTGTCGAATATAAATAGATTTTACATTGGCTGGATAGGTTTTACAAATGCGCTCGTAAATGTGTACATCCTGCTGGGAATCATCGCCAAGTAAAACATACTCTAAATTTGGATAAAATGAGATAATATCTTTTACCTTCTGAAATTTATGATCATGATTTCCCCTACCCGTTTTTATAAAATCTGAAATTCCGGTTTTAATTTTCTTCAGCTTAATTACGGCTTTTGGCAGATCGTGCATATCGGCAAATTCAACTATAAAATCGTATAAATTCCACTCGCTGCTCGAAACAAAGAAAAAAGAATTAGAAGATTCCTCACTATCCTGCCCCGCTTTGCTTAATGCCTTATAATGATCTACCACATCATCAAAAACCTTTCGTCGGTTTACATTTTTAGACAACATCACATATAGCTTTTTAAAAAAGCTGTTGCTGTGAGAAATTAAAAAAGTATCGTCGATATCTGATATAATCCCAAGCTGACTATCATAAGGTTTTAGTAACTCTCCTTTTTCGATAATCCCAAATTTATCTTCCATTTTTGCGACTACCTCATATTGGTGCCAACCACTTTCTAATTCTTCTTCAAAAGGAACCGTAAACCTAAAATAACCATCTTCCATAGTTTTGGTTTTCCATTCTTTGCCTTTGAAACAAAGATGAAGCTCATAATTAGACAATGGTTTTATTCTGAATTTATGGATAATAGCCGAAGTATGTTTTATGCCTTTACGGTCTAAACGATATTTATCTGGCGCCCAACTTTTAAAAAGGTGACCAAAAACCACCAATTCCTGATCATTTACATAGCCACGATAAAGTTTTAAGTCAAGTTTCAAATTTTTTAATTTTTTATAAAGAATAGCCTAGCTCCAAATTAGTTAATTTTAGTCGCAATTATAATGATATGGCAGACTTTAGGAATATTTTAATGGTCGTAAACCCAATCTCGGGCGGCGAAGAAAAAGACGATCTTATCAAAGAAGTACGACGTGCAGTTGAACAAAATAACTGCAAATTTCATCTCTTTAAAACCAAAGGAGAAAATGATATTAAAAAAATTAAAGCTGAAATCGATAAAACTAGCCCTGAACGGGTTTTAGTTGTTGGTGGTGACGGCACTGTTAAGATTGTTGCTGAAGCTTTATTTGATAAAGACTTACCAATAGCCATTTTTCCTGCCGGATCTGCAAATGGATTAGCCTTAAACCTTGGTATTCCTGAAAAAAGAAAGCAACAAATTGAAGTTGCCCTGGGAGACAACTTTACCAGTTTAGACGTGCTACAAATTAATGACGAACTATGTCTTCATTTAAGCGATATTGGGTTAAATGCCGAATTAATAAAGAATTATGAGTCGGCCTCTATACGAGGTAAGTTTGGTTATTTAATGCAATCTATCCCAACTTTAATAAAAAGTAAATATCCTTACGAATACGAAGTTGAAGTGAATGGAGAAACCTTTTATCATAAAGGTATAATGTTAGCTATTGCCAATTGTACCAAATATGGCACTGGTGCAAAGATTAATCCTGAAGGCAAACATGATGATGGTAAGTTTGAAATCGTCATTTTTAAAAACCTAGATATTACTGAAATTTTAGGCACATTAAGAGAAGATGTAAAATTTGATCCCGCCTTTGCTGAAACCATTTCTACAGAACAGGCCATCATAAAATGTAAAAAGCCTATTGCTTTCCAAATTGATGGAGAATTTATCGAAAACACTCAAAAAATAGCGGTTAAAATTGCCGAAAAAGACCTTAAAATAGCCGTCAAATAGGAATTTTCAATATTTTTTTACATAGTTTTCAACAATTTTAATCATAAACGTTACGATTACGCTTATTTTGTGTTAAAATCTGCTGATGCCGCACCAATATTGAGATCCTTCAAATAAGTGTTAAAAACACACAATTATCATATTGTAAAAATTAAGCATTGATTTTTAATTTTTCCTTAAGCGATAACCTTTTCAAATTAATAATTATTGATTTTTAGTGTGAAATTTTATTAAATTTACACCTGGAAATTATAAGGTTTAGTTAATCAAACTGTAAAATTATTTTTATGAAACAAGGATTATTAAGGATCAGTTTGTTTCTGCTTGCCGTATTTAGCTTTTCATTTGCAAAAGCGCAAACGGTTTCGGGAACAGTAACAGATGGCTCTATGCCTATTCCAGGGGTTAACATTCTGGTAAAAGGTACTTCTAATGGTACTACCACAGATTTTGATGGTAATTTTACTTTAAACGATGTTGCAAGTGATGCAACACTTGTTTTTAGTTTTGTTGGTTTTGCCCAACAAGAAGTTAAAGTTAATGGTAGATCTACCATTAACGTAACAATGTCTGAGGACGCAGCTGCACTTAGTGAAGTTGTTGTAATTGGATATGGTTCTACTACCGTTAAAGATGCTACAGGAGCAGTAGCAACCGTTTCTGCTGAAGATTTTAACCAGGGAGTTATTTCTTCACCTGAAGAATTAATCCAGGGTAAAACTGCAGGTTTACAGATCACTACAACTAGTGGTGAGCCAGGAGGCGGTGTAAACATAAGGATTCGTGGTACATCTTCTGTAAGAGGTGGTAACAATCCATTATTTGTTGTAGATGGTGTTCCATTAGCAGGAAACGAGGTTTCTTCTGGTGGAGACGATGTTGGATTTGGATCAAGTTCAGCAAAAAACCCACTTAACTTCCTAAACCCTGCAGATATCGAAAGCATGAGTGTTTTAAAAGATGCTTCTGCAACTGCAATTTATGGGTCTCGTGGTGCGAACGGCGTAGTAATTATTACTACAAAATCTGGTAGAGGAAGTAAAGGTAGACTGGATTATGGTACTACTTTAAGCTTAGCTTCTCCAGCTAACGAGTATGATTTATTAGATAGAGACGAATACTTGGCTGCAGTTTCAGATCTTGGTGGAGATCTTGCTGTTTTAGATCAGGGTGGTAACACAGATTTTCAGGATGAAATCACAAGAACTGCATTCTCGCAAATTCACAACCTATCGTATGCAGATTCATACAATTCTGGTAACTATAGGGCTTCTTTAAGCTATGCAGACCAGGAAGGTATTGTAGAAAACTCTGCCTTAGAGCGTCTTTCAGGGAGATTTAATATTACTCAGCGTTTATTCAATGATAAATTAAAACTGAACTTACAGTCTACTTTATCCAGAGTAAACGATACCAGAGCGCCTATTTCTAATAATGCAGGTTTCCAGGGAGATTTATTAGGATCTGCTTATCAGGCAAATCCAACATTCCCTGCAGATCCAGACTTTCAGCCATTGGGAAGTATTATTAATCCTTTGGCGTTACTGAAGTTTACCTCAGACGAATCTGAAACCGATCGTGTACTTTTAAACTTCTCTGTAGATTATGAGATTTTTGAAGGCTTAGATGCAAAATTAAACTTAGGTTACGATACGTCTGAATCTAATAGAGAAGCTGCCGTATCTGGAGGTTTAACAGGAATTCAATCTGGTGTACCAGGAAATGGTCGTGGAAATTTAAACCAGGTAGAAGCTACAAACCGATTAGTGGAATTCACTTTGAATTACCAAAAGATGTTTGAAAACTCGAAGTTTGAAGCATTGGTTGGTTACTCCTTCCAGGATTTTGAAAGAAAAGGATACAATGTTAGCGGTTTTGGCTTCCAGAGTGAAGATTTAGGTGCGATGACAAGTAGCTTAAGTGCTGCAAATAATATTTTAAGAAACAATATTTCTGGTTCTTATCAGCAATATGGATACGATCCTAATGGTTTCTTTGTAACCAGATTGTTCCCAAATATTGCTACTGAAGATTTAACTTCTCCATCTGGGATTGGGCCAACTTCTGTAGCTTATGATAGTTTTAATACTACAGATGAATTACAGTCTTATTTTGCTCGTGTAAATTATGAGCTTGCAGGAAAATACTTATTCACTGCAACAGTAAGAGCCGATGGTTCTACAAGATTTGGAGGAAACAATAAATATGGGGTATTCCCTTCTGGAGCTTTTGCATGGCAATTAGCAGAAGAAGATTTTATTCCAGACACCTTCTCTACTCTTAAACTTAGACTAGGTTATGGTATCACTGGTAACCAGGAAATTCCTTACAATCAGTATACGGTTAGAGAGCGATATGCAGGATTCGGAATTCAGGATAACGGCAATATTAACCGCCCAGGTGTGACTCAGGTTTCTTTTGCAAACCCAGATTTACAGTGGGAAGAAACAAGCCAAACCAACCTTGGTTTAGACTTTGGGTTTATGCAGGATAGATTAAGCGGATCTTTAGATTTCTACTATAAGAATACAACAGATCTTCTTATCCAAGTATTCTCGGCGCAACCATCGCCTCAACCTTTCGTGTATCAAAACTTAGATGCTCACGTAATTAACAAAGGGGTTGAATTTGCGATCGATTATAATATTGTAGATAACGACGATTGGTTCTGGAACTTTGGTTTCAACATCGCCTACAATGATAACATGGTTGAAGATTATGCCGGGCAAAATAGAACTGGTGAAATTAATGGACAAGGACTTACCGGTGCATTTGCCCAATTACTTGCTGGCGGACAACCTTTATTCTCCTACTATTTAAGAGAGTTTGGTGGATTTGATGCATCAGGCCAGAGTATTTATCCTGATGGAGATGTACAAAAATTTATAGGTAAAAGTGCATTACCAACTACTAACGTTGGTATCTCTACAAGAGCTGAATATAAAAACTGGGATCTATCCATTTTTATGGCGGGACAGTATGGTCACTACCTATATAATAATACTGAAAATGCCTTCTTCACAAAAGGTGCTTTAAATAATGGTCGTAATGTGACACGTGATGTAGTAAATAACGGTGAAGCAGCTTCTAACGCTCCAGATGTTTCTACAAGATTCCTTGAAAAAGGAGATTTCTTAAGAATGCAAAATGCCACTTTAGGATACAACTTCGATCTTAATGAAGGTAGTATGTTTAATACCTTAAGATTGTATTTAAATGGTCAGAATTTATTTGTAATCACAGATTATTCTGGTTTAGATCCTGAGGTTGATACTAACAAAGCATTAAATGGAATTCCATCTGCAGGTATCGATTACACGGCTTATCCTAAGCCAAGAACATTCACTTTTGGGTTGAACGTATCATTTTAAAAAATTATTATGAAAAATAGATTTATACAACTTTCAATACTCTTAGGTGCGCTGGGATCTTTTACAGCGTGTACAGACCTGGAGCTAGATGATACAGATTCTGTATCTCGTGTACAAACCACTGGAGATTTTACTGGGGTTTCAGATGTTGCGGGATCTTTAAGTAACGCATATAACAGTCTTAGAGGAAACATCGAAACTCACGAGAACTTATATGGTCTTAATGAAGGAACTTCAGATGAATTATTAATCCCAACCAGAGGAACAGACTGGGGTGATAATGGTGTTTGGAGAACCCTTCACCAGCATACCTGGGATGCAAACCATAACTTTGTATTAAATACCTGGAATGCATTAAACTCTACTATTTTTAATTTAACTGAAATCATAGCGCCAGAGAGTAATGCTAATGCTCAACAAATCGCAGAGGCCAAATTTCTAAGAGCTTTCAATATGTTTTGGGTTATGGATATGTACGGCCAGGTGCCATTTAGAGGTGTAGATGAAGGGCCAGACGTAAATCCTATGGTAATGACCAGAAGCGAAGCTTTTGATTATGTAATGCAAGATTTAAATGAAGCTATGCCAAATTTGCCAAGCATAGGTCCTGGTGATGGTACTGTACAGGCTTCTAAAGCTGCAGCTCATTATTTATTGGCCAAATTATATCTTAATAAGCATATTTATTTAGGAAGTGGTTCAGCCGCTGCTGCAGATATGACTGCTGTTGTAGAACATGTAGATGCAGTAATGGATGAAGGTTTTGAATTACAAGAAGGATTTTTCGAGATCTTTGAACCTTCTGCAGATTCAGAAACTATTCTTCATACAACTTCAAGTGCTGGAAATAGAATGTGGTCTACCTTACATTATGCACAGGGAACAGATGATAATGCAGCTGGTGGATGGAATGGATTCTCTACTTTAGCTGAATTCTACGATCTTTTTGAAGGTGATGCTAATGTAAATACACCAGGATCTGGACAGGAAGAAAGACGTGGTTATGTACCATTAAATGGAAGTTCTAGCGGAACTTTTATAGGAAAAGGTTTCCTTGTAGGACAACAATACGGAGCTGATGGTTCGCAGCTTACAGATAGAGCTGGTAATCCATTAGTATTTACAAGAGATTTCCCAGGCCTTTTAGGGAACAATGAAAGAAACGGTATTAGAGTTCTTAAATACCATCCATCAAATGGTGCTTATACTGGCCATGTAATCGTATTTCGATTTGCTGACGCCTATCTTATGAAAGCCGAAGCTATTATGCGCGGTGGTACAAGCACAGAAGATGCCTTAACAATGGTAAATAATTTACGTACTATTAGAGAAGCAACTCCGCTAGCTTCATTAAGCGAGCAGGATATGCTAGATGAGCGTGGACGTGAATTATATACTGAATATTGGAGAAGACAAGACCAGATTAGATTTGGAACATTCACTTCTACCTGGGAATTTAAAGACAATACAGAAGAATTTAGAGTACTATTCCCTATTCCTTCTGTGGCCCTTACTTCAAATCCGAATTTGACGCAGAATCCAGGATATTAGGATTAGTCATGCTTTTTAAGAGACTTAAGAGGCGGCCTTCCGTCACTTAGGTCTCTTTTATTTTAATTTTTTTTCTTTACTTGAAGTCATTAATCAGCGTACCCCAACAATGAAAAAATTATCATCAATTTCAGGTTTCTACAATTATTTTGGCTTAGCACTGGTATTTTCAATTTTATTCAGCTGTAATAAGAATAAACAGGAAAAACCAGAAGCACCTAAAGATTTCTTGTTTACAGCAATGCCTGCAGATTCTACCGGCATTTCTTTCATCAATCAGGTAAAAAACGAAAAAGAATTTAATATTTTCAGATATCGTAATTTCTACAACGGTGCCGGTGTTGGTATTGGCGATATTAACAACGATGGTCTTCCCGATGTTTATCTAACTTCAAACATGGGAAAAAACAAACTTTATCTTAATAAGGGAGACTTTAAATTTGAAGATATATCAGCAACTTCAGGAACTCAGGGAGACAGATCATGGTCTACCGGAGTTACTATGGTAGACATCAACAACGATGGTTTATTAGATATTTATGTTTCTAACGCTGGAAACATTGAAGGTGACGATCGAAGAAATGAACTTTTTATAAATAATGGTGATCTAACATTTACCGAGGCTGCTTCAGAATACAATTTAGATGAAGATGGTTTTACAACCCACGCTGCATTTTTTGACTACGATCTTGATGGCGATTTAGATGTATACATCCTGAATAACAGTTTTATCCCGGTTTCAAGCTTAGGTTACAATAATAAAAGAGAACTAAGAGGTAAAGATTGGGACTTGCCTGAAGTTTTTAAAGGTGGTGGCGATAAATTGTTACGAAACGACGATGGTAAATTTACCGATGTTAGCGAAGAAGCCGGTATTTTTGGTAGTCTTATTGGTTTTGGACTTGGAGTTACCCTGGGTGATGTAAACAATGATATGTTACCAGATATTTACGTTTCGAACGACTTTTACGAGCGTGACTATCTATACATTAATAATGGTGATGGGACTTTTAGTGAAGACATCAAAAATCAGGTGGCGCACCTTAGTATGTCTTCGATGGGAGCCGATATGGCCGATATTAACAACGATGGTTTACCAGAAATTTTCGTAACCGATATGCTTCCTGAAAGTGATGAACGTTTAAAAAACACCAGTGAATTTGAACGTTATGATCTACACAAATTAAAGGAAGATCGCGATTTCTTTCATCAGTACATGCAAAACAGTCTTCAGTTAAATAATGGAAACAATAGCTTTTCAGAAATTGCTTTTTATAGTGGTGTGGCACAAACAGATTGGAGTTGGGGCGCACTAATCTTCGATATGGATAACGATGGATTTAAAGATATTTATGTAAGTAACGGGATCTACCATGACCTTACCAACCAGGATTTTATGGATTTCTTTGCCAACGATATTCTTCAGGATATGGTGATTACCGGGCAAAAGAAGGAATTCGATTCTATATTGAACGAAATGCCCAGCACTCCTATTCCTAATTATGCTTTTAAAAATAATGCCGACCTAAGTTTTTCTGATGCGACTGAAGATTGGGGATTTGATACGCCAAGTTTTTCCAATGGTTCAGCTTATGGTGATTTGGATAATGATGGTGATTTAGATCTTATCGTGAATAATGTAAATATGGAATTATTTGTTTACCGTAACGAAACCAACATAAAACGAGATCATAATTATACGAAGATTCAGCTTAAAGGAAACGATAAAAACACCTTCGCCATTGGCAGTAAAGTAACGGTTTTTACAGAAGATAATCAATTAACACAGCAGCTTATTCCTACTCGTGGTTTTCAGTCTTCCGCAGATTACAATTTAACTTTTGGCTTGGGAACAACTAAAAAAATTGATTCCATTCGTGTAATCTGGCCAAATAAAACCGCTTCCTTAAAGACCAATATTAGCATTAATGAGCTTGTGGTTTTTAACCAAGATGAAGCTGAAGAATTTAATTTTCCAGAGCTGAAATCCAGCCAATATTTTAAAGAAATTGATACCGATTTTACCGCGCATCAAGAAGATAATTATATCGATTATGATTATGAAGGCCTTATAAATAAGATGCTCTCTCGGGAAGGTCCTGCAATCGCAGTTGATGATGTAAATAACGATGGAAATGATGATTTTTATATAGCCGGAGCACGAAACCAGTCGGGCGTAGTTTATATTCAGCAAGCTAACGGGAAATTTTCACAACGAATTTTAGACGAAACTGAAGAATCCAAGGTTTTTGAAGAAACCGGCGCGATTTTTACCGATATTAATAATGATGATTTTAAAGATCTAATCTTAATTTCTGGCGGAAATAATATTTATGCTGAAAAAGAGCAATACGAAACCAGAATTTATTTAAATGACGGAAAAGGAAATTTCAGCAAAACTGATTCTGCTTTACCCATAAATGATCAAAATGCGGCTGTTATCGCTGCAAATGATTTTGATAAAGATGGAAAAACCGATCTATTTATAGGTTATCGAAGCGTTCCGGGAGTTTATGGTGTAAATCCAACTCATCAATTATTAAGAAATGCTGGAAATGGGAAATTCAACGCTTTAGATACTTCTATTTTAGACGATATTGGCATGATTACCGATGCAAGTTGGGTAGATATCGACAATGATGGTACGACAGAACTTATCCTTACCGGCGATTGGATGGCTCCTAACATTTTTAAAATTCAGGATAAAAAATTAAACCCAAAAACCTCTAATCTTAGCGAATATGCTGGAGCGTGGAATAGCATGAAAGTTGCAGATCTTAATAAAGACGGGCTACCAGATCTAATTTTGGGTAATCGTGGCACTAATTCTTTTTACAACGCCAGTAAAGAAGATCCTGTAAAAGTTTACATCAGCGATTTTGATAATAACGGTACAACCGAGCAAATTTTTACCCGTACCATAAACGGAAAAGATGTGCCTATTCATTTACGAAGAGAACTTTCTGGCCAGATTTCTTCAGTAAAAAAACAAAACCTAAAATTCGCTGAATACGCGACAAAATCTATCGATCAGTTATTTTCTAAAGAGGTTTTAGACAAAGCCCTAGTTAAAGAAATTAGCAGTTTTAAAAGCATTATCGCGATAAATAAAGGTGATGGAAATTTTGAAATTCAGGAAATGCCGGCGCAGGCACAGTTTAGTTCTATCCACGCCATCGAAACCATGGATATTAATAATGACGGCAATCTAGATATTATTATTGCAGGAAATGATTACGATCTAAAACCTCAATTTTCAAGATTAGATGCAAATTATGGTCTTGTTTTAATCAACGATGGCTATGGTAGTTTTAAAGCTGAAACTTCAGAAAAAACAGGCTTATTCTTTAAAGGTCAGGTTCGGGATCTTAAAATAATTCAGAATAAAAAAGGCGAAAAGTGCTTATTGGTAGGAATTAACGACGAGAAACCGCAATTGTACAAACTTCAGTAATGAAAAAGCTTTGCTACATATTCATTTTTGCTGTTTTAGCGGCCTGTTCTAAGAACGGAAAAGAAGTTCAGGAACCTGCCACTCCTCCCCTTTTTAAAGAATTAGATGCTAAAATCACCAATCTTGATTTTAGCAACACCTTAAGCGAAACCGATAGTCTAAACATTTTAGATTACCTGTATTACTATAATGGTGGCGGCGTGGCGATTGGCGATATCAATAACGATAGCTTACCCGATATTTTTCTTACAGGAAACCAGGTTCCAAATAAATTATTTCTGAATAAAGGAAACCTGCGATTTGAAGACATTACTGAAACCGCCGGAGTTGCGGGAAATTCAGATTGGAATACCGGTACAGCGATTATCGATATTAATGGCGACGGACTTTTAGATATTTATGTTTGCGCCGTTGTGGGTATTAATGGATTAAAAGGAAAAAATGAGCTTTTTATCAATAATGGCGACGGAACTTTTACCGAAAAAGCGGCTGATTATGGTTTAGATTTTCAGAATTATAGTACCAATGTTGCTTTTTTTGATTACGATAACGACGGTGATCTGGATATGTATTTACTGAATCATGCCGTGCATACCGTAAACACCTACGGCCCTGCTGAAATTCGAGAAAAACGAAGCGACAAAAGTGGCGATAAACTGTTAAGGAACGATGGCGGTCACTTTACCGATGTTAGTGAAGAAGCCGGAATTTATGGTGGCCCGAACGGATACGGTCTTGGCATTGCTACAGCCGATTTTAATAACGATGGTTTTACTGATATTTATATAAGTAACGACTTTCATGAAGATGATTTTTATTACATGAATAATGGTGACGGTACATTTACTGAAAGCCTGAAATCTAAATTTGGGCATACCAGCAGGTTCTCGATGGGAAGCGATGCAGCCGATGTTAATAACGACGGCTTTTTGGATATTCTCACTTTAGATATGCTCCCTGATGATGAAAAAGTGATAAAAGCGAGCATGGGCGACGACTCGCCAGATATTCATAAAATGAAAAGTGAACGCCTACATTATCACGAGCAGTTTAGTCGAAATATGCTGCAAATAAATCAGGGTGGTGAGTACTTTCAGGATTTGGGATTAATTAGCGGACTTGCCGCTACAGATTGGAGCTGGAGCGCATTGTTTGCAGATTATGATCTGGATGGACATCAGGATGTTTTTATTTCTACCGGAATTCCAAAACGCCCTAATGATTACGATTATATAAAATATGTCTCGAATAATCAGATTCAAAAAGAACTAAGCCAGGGAAACAAAATCGATAAAAAAGCAATCGAAATGATGCCTTCTGGCGCGGTTACCAACCGAATTTTCAAAGGAAACGAAAACTTAAATTTTAAGGATCTTTCTGGTGCCTGGATTTCAAAAGATAGCATTATGAGTACTGGTTCTGCTTATGCTGATCTCGATAATGATGGTGATTTGGATATTGTGACCAATAATATCAATGCACCGGCAAGAATTTATGAAAACCGAATAGCTGAAAACAATCAAAATTACCTGAAAATAAAACTGGAATATAAAAACCCGAATATTCAGGCGATTGGTAGTAAAGCGATTGTTTATCAAAATAGTAAACGACAGGTAAAACAATTATTTACCACACGCGGATTTCAATCGGCTTCTGAAGCGATTTTACATTTTGGTTTTCCAGATGCTTCAAAAATCGATTCGCTTTTGGTGATCTGGCCAGATAATTCTATTCAGAAATTATCGAATATCGATTTAGGGCAAAGGCTTTACATAAAACTGGCAGAAGATCTTGAAAAAGTAAATTATGCAAATTTGTTTCCGAAGAAAAAAGCCTGGTTTACAAAGGTTGATTCTTTACCCGGTTTAGATTACGAGCACAGAGAAAATCGCTATCAGGATTTTGATCGCCAAAAACTAATTCCGTATCAAATTTCAGATCGTGGTCCCGCGGTGGTGGTAAAAGATATTAATGGCGATGGGAAAGATGATATTTTCTTCGGAAGTGCAAAATTCGCTAATTCTGCCACCTATTTTCAAACCAAAAATGGCTTCGAAAAACAAACAATTTCGGCTTTAGAGGAAGACATGCGTTCCGAAGATGTTTCTGCAGTTATTGAAGATTTTGACAATAATGGTGAAAACGATCTGTTGGTAGTCTCTGGCGGCGGCGAATATTATGGCGAGAACAAAGCTTTATTGGATCGTTTGTATCTTCAGAAGAAAAATAACTTCAGCAAAACTGATTTCCCAGAGTATTTTGAAAACGGAAGTGTTGTAAAAGCGGCCGATTATGATAATGACGGTTATTTAGATTTGTTTATTGGCGGTGCAGCGGTTTCTAACGATTTTGGGAAAATTCCGCAGTCATTTTTATTGAAAAATGAGAATGGAAATTTCAGTATTGATAAAGAAAATGAACTTGGTGAGATAGGAATGATTACCGATGCGATTTGGACAGATTTTAATAATGATGGCCAAATAGATCTTATTGTTGTTGGCGAATGGATGGCGCCAAAATTCTTCGAAAATCAAAACGGAAAGCTTAAACCTTACAAAATTGAAACTGGTTTAAAAGGTTTATGGCAAAGTATCGCTGAATTTGATATTGATGGCGATGGCGATAAAGATTACCTGTTAGGAAACTGGGGACTAAACACAAAACTGAATGCAAACAGGGAAAATCCGCTTAAAATATATTATCTTGATTTTGATAACAACGGAAGCACAGAAACCATTCTCGCCCAGGAGAAAAACGGCAAATATTATCCCGTAAATGGTTTAGATATGCTGGTAGGACAATTGTCTTATCTGCGCAAAAAGTTCCCCAATTATAAAAGTTTTGCTGGAAAAAGCATCGAAGAAATTTTCGATAAGGAACAGCTGGAAAAAGCTGAGATCTTGAAGGTTAAAACATTAGCTTCAGGATATCTTTTAAATAAAGATGGAAACTTCAGTTTTAAAGAGTTTAAAAATCCGTTGCAAATTTCGCCAATAACAGCATTTTTAGAGCATGACTTTAATGAAGACGGTAAAACCGAAATGCTAATTGGCGGTAATTATTTTGGAACCATACCATACCACGGCAAATTCGATCAACTCGCCGGCAGTATCCTGCAATCTGTCGACACTTATATCGAAGCCAAAGATCTTGGTATTAATTTTACACAAAAAGCAGTAATTAGTCTTGATATTTTAAATTTTGCAGATCAGGATTATTTGCTAGTAACCTATAACAACAACAAACCAGAAGTTTATAAACTTAACTAAGCATGAGAAAAGCTCTAATATTACTTTTAAGTATAGCAATTCTTAGTGGCTGTGCAGACGATAAAAATACTAATGCGGGAGCGGTAGTTATTAACGCTTCAGATTATCACGCCTCTCTAGACCAAATTACCAACATTATGGTGCACGACATTTTCTCGCCACCGGTAGCAAGCCGAATTTATTCGTATTCTAATCTTGCTGCTTACGAGATCGTAGCGCAGCATAATCCCGAATTCGAATCACTAACAAAAAAGATAAATGCAGATATTTCTATACCTGTATTAGATACAACCAAAGCTATCGATTACAGAATGGCGGCCTTAATCGCACAGTTGGAAATTGGTAAAACGCTTATTTTTTCTGAAGCTGAAATTACCAATTACAGGGATAGCTTATTTGTAAGCTGGAAAGAAAATAATGAAGAGATTTTTACAAATTCTGAAGCCTACGGAATGCAGGTTGCCGATGCTTTTAAGAAATGGATCGATAAAGACAATTACAAAGAAACGCGCACGATGCCTAAATTTTCGGTATATACTGAAGATGTTTCGCGATGGCAACCTACTCCCCCAACCTATATGGATGGAATAGAACCACATTGGATGAAAATTAGACCTTTCACTTTAGATTCAGCTTCACAATTTAAGCCAGAACCTCATCCTGAATTTTCTATGGAAGAAGGATCTGATTTTCACAAAGAATTGATGGAGGTTTACGAAGTGCGGAACCTAATGGATGAAACCGGAAACAAATCTGAAGAGATGTCTATCGCTAAATTTTGGGATTGTAATCCTTATGTTTCTACACAGCGCGGACATTTAATGTTTGCTACCAAAAAAATTACTCCGGGAGGCCACTGGATTGGTATTACAAAAATTGCCTGTAAAAAGGCTAATCTCGACTTTGATAAAACCGTTTATGCTTACACAACTACCAGTATGGGAATCGCCGACGCTTTTATAAGCTGCTGGGATGAGAAATACCGTAGTAATTTGGTTCGTCCAGAAACGCTTATCAATAAGTTTATCGACGACCTATGGAAGCCTGTTTTACAAACACCACCATTTCCAGAATACACTAGTGGACATTCTGTGGTAAGTGGTGCTTCTGCTGAAGTTTTAACCCAGCTATTTGGAGATCAATTTCAGTTTTTAGACGACACTGAAGTGCGTTATGGATTACCCGAAAGAGAATACACCTCTTTTAGAAACGCAGCTAAAGAAGCGGCTCTAAGCAGGCTTTATGGTGGTATTCATTATCGCTCGGCTATAGAAAATGGCTTAGATCAGGGAATACTATTGGGACAAAATGTGATTAAGACCTTAAATGTAAAAGCTTTGTAACTAATGAAGAAAGTACTTTTAGGACTATTTATAGTAGGCTTAGTTGGTATTTCTATTTGGTATTTTGCAGTGAAACCCTACGATTATAGCATTGCTTTTACCACTACTACCCCAAGCGGAATCATTTATGAAAAAATACAACATTGGAGATATTCTAGTTTTTCTAATGCTGAAATTATAGACGAAAACTTAAACAAACAGGTAAAGCATAAACTCAATTTTAACGATAAATCTTTAATTATCGATTGGGAAATTAACAGGCTAAATGATTCGGTTAACAAAATAAAAGCCGTTGTTAGCCATCCAGAAGATGTTATTTCCAGCCGATTTTCGTTGCTTATTGGTAAAATTAAAGAACAGGACAGCCTTAAAAAAGAGCTCGAAATTATTAGAAAATCGCTTGAAGAAGATAAGAGCAATTACAGTATCGAAATTATTGGCGAAGCAAAAGCTCCTAAAACAGATTGTGCATGCATTAGTTTAAAAGGACAGCTGCAACAAAAAGCAATGCTTATGATGACCAATATTGGTTATTTATCAGATTATATTTTAGAACATGATTTAGAAATGCCAGCCAAACCTAGAGTTTTGGTTAAAAATTGGGATAAAGAAACCAATGAAATTAAGTTTGATTTTTGCTTTCCTATCATTAAAAAAGAAGGATTACCAGAAAGCGACAAAATCAAGCTAAAAACACTACCATCATTTAATGCGATGCATGTAGTTTTTAACGGAAATTACCTTTTTACGCATTACGGCTGGTATAAGCTACAGGATTACGCCAAATCCAAAGGTTTACAACTTAGTGAGCAGGTTTTAGAGGTTTTTAATGACAATCCTGAAATGGGAGGAAATTCTATAGAATGGAAAACCGATATTTATACCTTAGTTAGATAAAATTTTCAGAAAAAATTATTGCTGAAAATATCGAATTTCAGCTAAGTGTTTATTTCTTTTTTTTTGCACTTTCCTGAAATTCTTAAACCGATTATTTTTCAGAAAAATAAAATACCAAGATTCAATAAAAAAAGCTGTCTTTTTTTAGAAGACAGCTTTTTTCCGGATAATTAGTAATTCTCAAGTCAATTTACTCAGATAAATTAACTTCTAACAATATACTCCAATTTTTGCTTATAAACAGTTTTAGATTGAAGTAATTTAGATTTTAAAGCGACATTGCTTTACCGCCACCAAATTCTTCAACACTGCCACAAGGAACATATTCTCCTGGAATTGGATCGTACCAAAGTACGTTTTCACCAATTTGTTCGCTTGTTTTCCAGGCCCAAATTCCCATATCTCTTACAGACTCTAAATATGCAAGAGCACCAGAATCATGGTTCATTTCTAATTCTTCTTCAGGAGATTGATCCTGGGGATCCTGGCTTTCAGTATTTCGTTTTGGTCTAAAGCTCTCTTTCTCTTCAGGAGTAGCTTTTAGATATTTAGCAATAATTTTATCAAATTCTTCCGGAGTACCGTTTCCTGGATCTTTATCGAATTCTTTTTCAAAAGCACCGGCAAATGCATCTGCAGATTTTTTAAAATCATTTTGCTGAGATTCTGGAGCTACTTCAGCCATATAAGAATCGATAAATTCAGCAATATTTAATTCACTTGCACCAGCAGTATCTGTTTTAGGAAGAATAATATCTAAAACTTCTTTCAGAATAAAACCATTTGATGCAGTTAAATATGTAGGCTGCCAATCGTAAGAAGGCTCGCTTTTACAACTTTGCAGTAAGCTTAAGGTACTTGGCCCAACGACCATCACTCCAGCTCCTAATCCTATATTTCTTAAGGCTTGTCTTCTATTCATGATTTTGGTTTATGCGTTAGACGAATTTTTAAAGTTTTTTGAAGCATGATCTGCTGCTCTGGCAGTCATCGCCATATATGTTAATGAAGGGTTTTGGCATCCAGAAGACGTCATAAAAGAACCATCTGTAACATATACGTTTTTCACTGTGTGAACCTGGTTATTACCATTTAAAACCGAAGTTTTAGGATCACGTCCCATTCTTGCAGTTCCCATTTCATGAATTCCAAGACCAGGAGCTCCAAGATTATCGTAAGAAGAAATGTCACGACAACCTGCTTTTTCTAGCATGGCGATTGCCTGTTCTTTCATATCCTTACGCATTTTAAGCTCGTTATCTTTAAACTCGGCATCAAAAGTAACTGTTGGTAATCCCCATTTATCTAACTTATCATAATCTAAAGTCATTTTATTTTCGTGGTAAGGAAGACATTCTCCAAAAGCTAAAAGTCCCATTGTCCAACCACCTGGCTTAACAATTGCTTCTTTTAGTTCTTTACCATAACCAAGCTCGGCAACGGCTTCTTGCCAGTCTCCACGGCTAGCACCACCCTGGTAACCATAACCTCTAATAAAATCCAGACCTTCATTATCTGTTAAGTTTCTAAAACGCGGAAGATAAATTCCGTTTGGTTTTCTTCCTTTATAATAAGAATCTTCAAATCCGTCAAATTTACCAGAAGCTCCTACCTGGAAGTGATGGTCCATAACATTATGTCCTAACTCACCACTATCATTTCCTAAACCATCAGGAAATCTATCAGATTTAGATTGCATTAAAATACTGGTTGAAGCAATGGCTGATGCACAAAGGAAAATTACATTGGCTTTAAATACCATTTCCTCTTTGGTTTCAGTATCGATTACTTTAACACCTGTAGCTTCTTTAGTATCTGGATCGTATAAAACCTCACTTACAATAGAAAATGGTCTTAACGTCATATTATTAGTCTTACTTGCAGCTGGCAAGGTAGACGAAGGGCTACTAAAGTATCCTCCATAAGGACAACCTCTTACACAACGGTTTCTAAATTGGCAGTTAGAACGTCCTTCAAATTTTTTATCTCCCGTAATATGTGCTACTCGTCCTGCCGTTAATACACGCCCATCAAAATTTTCTGCAATTCTTTCTCTTACATGTTCCTCTACACAGTTAAGATCCATTGGTGGAAGAAAATTTCCATCTGGTAATTGAGAAAGTCCTTCTTTACGCCCACTTACTCCAATAAAGGATTCTACATAATCATACCAGGGAGCGATATCTTTATAACGAATAGGCCAATCTACGGCTACACCATCTTTTTTATTTGCTCCAAAATCTAAATCACTTAAACGATAGCTATGGCGTCCCCACATAATCGAACGCCCACCAACATGATATCCACGCATCCAATCAAACCTTTTAGTCTCGTTATATGGATGATCTATATCATCTACAAACCAGTGTGCACTGGCTTTATTTGTGGTATATCCTGTACGTGCCTGTTTTTGCTGGCGCGCAGCTTCTTCACGGGTTTGCTGCCCTTTAAATTTATAATCCCATGGATCATCATTCATCGTAGGATAGTCTTTTACATGTTCTACCATACGACCTCTTTCTAATACTAGGGTTTTAAATCCCTTCTCACATAATTCTTTTGCGGCCCATCCCCCGCTAATACCTGTTCCTACCACAATGGCGTCATAGGTATCGTTTTCGTAATAACTTTTGCTCACGGTAATGTTATTGGTTAATAATTTGATAATCGAATCTTCTCAAATATATAAATTATTGCGTATAATTTCACATCTTTGAAAAAAACTATACATTTATGACGCTAAAAAAATTAATCTCACATTTTTTTTAAACATATTAACACATTCTATGAATAAAAAATTATCCCGATTTCGCATCTTAATTTTGGGGGTAATTGTCTTTAATTTATTACTGCTTTCCTGTAAAAACAAAGAAGCTGAAAATAAAGACGATAGCTCCGCAGCCATTGATTCTACTGAAAGCAATGAGCCTTTCTTTAAATTGAGTTTAGCCCAATGGTCTTTAGAGAAACCTATTCACGAAGGTGAATTAGATCCTGTAGATTTTGCTGAAAAAGCAAAAGAATTAGGATTTAATGGTATTGAATATGTAAATCAGCTTTATTTTGATAAATATCGAAATTCTGAAGATCCAGAAGCTGCTTTCTCTCAACTTTTAGACACTTTAAAAGCAAAAAGTGAAGAGTTTGATGTTAAAAATGTGCTTATCATGGTAGATGGTGAAGGTGATCTAGCCGCAAACGATGATACTGAAAGAGCAGATGCTGTAGAAAAACATAAACGTTGGGTTGATGCCGCAAAATTTTTAGGTTGTCATGCTATTAGGGTAAATTTATTTGGAAGTAATAACGAGGCTGAATGGAAAAGCAATGCGGTAAAAGGGCTTACAGAAATATCCAATTATGCTTCTACCCAAAAAATTAATGTCTTGGTTGAAAATCATGGTGGCTTATCCAGTAACGGAAAGTTAATAGCTGAAGTAATGGAAGAAGTAGATCTACCAAACTGTGGAACACTACCAGATTTTGGTAATTTCTGCCTAAAAAGAAAAGACGGTAAAATGTGGGGTACAGAATGTATCGAAGAATATCCGGTTTATCAGGGAGTCGAAGAAATGATTCCTTTTGCCAAAGCGGTAAGTGCAAAAACTTACGAGTTTGATGAAAATGGAAAAGAAACAACTTTGGATATTGGCAGAATTTTGAAAATTGTGAAAGATTCTGGCTACAAAGGTTGGATTGGTGTAGAATACGAAGGCACCGGTTTAGAACCTGAAGAAGGAATTTTAAAAACTAAGGAATTATTACTTAACGAAGCTAAGCAGCTTTAAACATTACTACACACTATGAAGAAACTGGTAAGATTTCAATTATCCCTAATGATGTTCTTAGAATTTTTCATTTGGGGTGGTTGGTTTGTAACTCTTGGAACCTTTTTAGCAGATAATCTGCAAGCCACAGGAGCAGAAACCGCAATGGCTTTTTCAACACAATCCTGGGGTGCCATTATCGCTCCGTTTATAATTGGGCTAATTGCCGATAGATTTTTTAATGCTGAACGAATTTTAGGAGTGCTTCATTTAATTGGTGCTGTTTTAATGTACATGATGTACAGCTCTGTAGACTTCGGAAGTTTTTATCCTTATGTGCTTAGTTATATGATCCTTTACATGCCAACACTGGCACTGGTTAATTCAATTTCTTTTGCACAAATGAAAGATCCTTCAAAAGAATTTTCTAATGTTAGGGTTTTTGGAACGATAGGTTGGATTATCTCTGGTTTAGTGATAAGTTTTGTTTTTGCATGGGATTCTGAAGCTGCAAGAGCTGAAGGTATGCTTAAAAACACGTTTTTAATGGTAGCAATCGCTTCAGCATTTTTAGGCTTATTTAGCTTTAGCTTACCTAAAACTCCGCCTTCAGGAAAAGGTGAAAAAATAACGATCAAAGATATTTTAGGATTAGAAGCTATAGGATTATTAAAGAACAGAAACTTTTTTATGTTCTTTTTATCTTCAATATTGATCTGTATTCCACTTGCCTTTTATTATCAAAATGCAAATCCATTTTTAGCTGAAGTTGGTATGGGCTCTCCTACCGCTAAAATGGCCATAGGACAGGTTTCAGAAGCTTTATTTTTATTGCTTATTCCTTTTTTCTTCAAAAGGTATGGATTTAAAATTACGCTTATTGCAGGAATGCTGGCATGGACCATACGATACCTATTATTCGCTTATGGAAATGCAGACGAATTAGTATTTATGCTTTACTTAGGAATTGCTTTACACGGTATCTGCTACGATTTCTTCTTTGTATCAGGGCAGATCTATACCGATTCTAAAGCAGGACCAAAAATTAAAAGTGCAGCGCAGGGATTAATCACACTAGCTACTTATGGAGTTGGAATGTTAATTGGTTTTTGGGTAGCAGGACAAATTAGTGATATGTATCTTAATGCAGATGGCACTCACAATTGGTCTAATATCTGGATCGTACCAGCTGGTTTTGCTTTTGTGGTGATGATTGTTTTTGCTATCTTTTTCCGCAATGAAAAGGTTGAATACTCAGAATAAAAATTAAAAAATAAAATGGGAAAGAAAATTAAACTGGGCATCCTTGGTGGTGGCGGTGATTCATTAATTGGTGTTTTACATCGTGTTGCATCTTCAATGTTCGATAAATTTGAAGTTGCCGGTGGGGTATTTAATACAGACATCAATGAAAGTTTAAAATTTGCTGAAGAACTTGGTATTGGTACAGATCGTATCTATGCCAATCTAGATGAATTTATAGAACAGGAAAATAAACTACCAGAAGAAGATAGGATTCAGGTAGTATCTGTACTTACCCCTAACTTTCTCCATTTTCCTATGGCGAAGCAACTTGTAGAAGGTGGCTTTCACGTGATTTGTGAAAAACCAATGACCACTACTCTAGAGGAAGCTAAAATTCTAAAAGAAGCTTCAGATAAAGCAGGAAAAGTTTTTGCGGTGACTTATACTTACACGGGATATCCAATGGTACGCCAAATGCGTGAAATGATCACTTCAGGAAAATTGGGTAAAATTCAAAAGATCGATGTTCAATATTATCAGGGATGGATAAATCCAATAATCCACGATAAAGAACAGCGAAATACCATTTGGCGTTTAGATCCAGAAAAATCTGGAATTAGCTGTTGTATTGGTGATATTGGTACACATGCCTACGATATGATTGAATATGTTACTGGTATGGAGGTGAAAAAGATCCTGGCAGACCTTAATTATCTTTACGATGATAACCAAATGGATATTGATGGTACTGTTTTACTAAGGTTTGAAGATAAGGTAAAAGGAGTACTTAGAGCAAGCCAGATCGCTACCGGTGAGGAAAACAACTTTACTGTAAAAGTTTATGGCGATAAAGCCGGAATAAAATGGGAGCAGGAAAATCCTAATTATCTTTATTTATTAGAAGAAAATAAACCTTTGCAGGTCTTAAAACCGGGACATGCTTATAATAGCGATTTTTCTTTAAGCGGAACAAAATTACCACCAGGACACCCTGAAGGTATTTTCGATTCTATGGGGAATATTTATCATGGCGTAGCAAAAGCGATATTAGGAGTAGATGCTTTTGATGGCGAATATCCAACAATTACAGATGGTTTACGCGGAATGAACTTTATCGAAAAGGCCGTAGAAAGCCATAAAAATGGTAATGTTTGGACAAGCATAGACGAATAATCTGAAAAAATACCAACTAATGAAAACAATAAAAGGACCTGCAGTTTATTTAGCTCAGTTTATGGATTCTAAAGCTCCATTTAATAGTTTGGACGGACTTTGCCAATGGGCTGCAGATTTAGGATATAAAGGAATACAGATCCCAACCTGGGAATCGGCTTTGATCGATCTGGAAAAAGCCGGAGAAAGTAAAACCTACTGCGATGAGCTTAAAGGAAAAGTTGAATCTTACGGATTAGAAATTACCGAACTTTGTACTCATTTACAGGGGCAATTAGTGGCTGTGCATCCAGCTTACGATATTATGTTTGATAATTTTGCTCCAGATGAATATAAAGGAAACCCAAAAGCCAGAACGCAATGGGCTGTACAACAACTAAAAAGTGCAGCTAAAGCCAGTAGAAATTTTGGTTTAGATGTACATGGAACATTTAGTGGTTCGCTTTTATGGCATACTGCTCACCCATGGCCGCAACGACCAGATGGTCTTGTAGAACTTGGTTTTAAAGAACTAGCAAATCGCTGGTTACCTATTTTAGATGTTTTTGATGAAAACGGAGTAGATCTTTGCTACGAAATTCATCCAGGTGAAGATTTACATGATGGTGATACATTTGAGCGTTTTTTAGCTGAAACCAATAATCATAAAAGAGTAAACCTTTTATACGATCCAAGTCATTTTGTGCTTCAACAATTAGATTATCTAACGTATATCGACCATTATTATGAATTCATTAAAATGTTTCATGTTAAAGATGCTGAATTTAATCCTACCGGAAAAAAAGGAAGTTTTGGTGGATATAACGATTGGGTAGACCGAGCCGGAAGATACCGCCATCCTGGCGACGGGCATGTAGATTTTAAAACTATTTTCTCTAAACTAACACAATATGGTTGTGATGTTTGGGCTGTGATGGAATGGGAATGTTGTATAAAATCACCAGAGCAGGGCGCTAAAGAAGGCGCGCCTTTTATCCAAAGTCATATCATTGAAGCCACCCAGAAAAAATTCGACGATTTTGCAGGATCCGAAATTAATGAAGATCGTCTTAAGAAAATCCTGGGATTAAAATAAGTATTCAAAATCAATAAAGCACCCTGGGGCAAACCCATAAGGCATTCATTAAAAATAAATCTTTATTTCGAAGCAAGCCTCGGGGTATTATACCCTTTGGCGGAGCCAATAAAATCGAGAACTATTTTCTCGAATAATTTTAACCTTAACCCAACCGCAAATGAAAAAATTAGGATTAGTTCTAATGGCAGCTGCCGTAACAACGATTAGCTGCAAAAATCAGGAATCTGAAACTTCAGAAAATAAAGCCGAAAACGAAGAAATAGTCGTTACCGGTAAACCAACCGCAAACAGTGATTGGAAAGACCTTACCAAAGGAGATATTAATGAAAACTGGAAAGGCTATAATCGTGATTCAATAACTCAATGGACTTTAAGTGATGGTACCTTGCATTTTGTTCCGAAGGAAGGAAGAAATCAAAGTGAAAACCTTATTACCAAAGAAGCCTATACTGATTTTGAACTTTCTATGGAATGGAAAATTTCTGAAGGAGGAAATAGCGGATTTATGTGGGCTGTTGTAGAAGATGCAGATTTAGGGGAACCTTATTTAACGGGACCTGAAATTCAGGTGTTGGATAATGAAAAACATCCTGATGGTAAAAATGGTCCTAACCGCCACTCTGGCGCATTATATGATATGGTTGAACCATCAGAAAATGTTACAAAACCAGTTGGAGAATGGAATAATGTAGTTCTAAAAATAGATCATAAAGCCAATGAAGGATCTGTAACTCAAAACGGAGTTACCATTGTAGAATTTCCAGTAGAAGGAGATGGATGGGAAGAACTAGTAAAAAATTCGAAATTTGCAGATTGGGAACGATTTGGCAAATCTAAATCGGGGCATATTGCTTTGCAGGATCACGGTCACGAGGTTTGGTTTCGTAATATAACAATCAAAGAATTAAACTAATTATGATTTTCGAGTCGTTTAGGTATTTAGAACCATAGAAATCCTATCAACATTCAACTCGATGATCAAATAAATTCTATTAAACCGCGCTTAATTGTGCGGTTTTTTTATACCTCGGGTATAGATTAGAAAATTCGATATAAAGCCAATATTCGTTAAAATTAACACCTGTTTTTTCAGCTAAAAAATTGCTTCTAAAATGACCAATATCAACCGTAAACTATTGTTTTTATTGGCCTGGCTAGTGTTAAGCTTGCCTTAAATGCTTGCATTCTGTTTATAATCGTAGTACATTCGCTCTAATTAATTGTAAAACCAATCACTAAATTTATGAAACGTATAAGCTTATCTCTACTTTTTTGTGCTACGCTTTTTATAACAAGTTGTAAGAACGAAAATAAAGAAAGTGAAGGTACAGAATTAGAAGAGCAGACTACAGAAATGAACGCTGAATCTAGCGAAATGGAGTCTGAATCTTCTGAAGTAAAAGAACTAAAAGTAATCCTGGAGCCTAAAAGTGACAGTAACCTTTCTGGAGAAGTAATCTTCACTCAGGAAAACGGTCAGGTAACTATGGAAGCTACTATTTTAGGTCTTTCTGAAGGACAACATGCCATCCACATTCACCAAAAAGCAGATTGTTCTGCTGCAGATGGTACATCTGCTGGTGGTCACTGGAATCCAACTAACGAGCCTCACGGTAAATGGGGAGCTGAAGAAGGTTACCACAAAGGAGATATAGGAAACTTTGAGGTTGATTCTTCTGGAAAAGGTTCTATCACTTTTACTACAGATGAATGGTGTATAGGATGTGGTGACGACGCAAAAGATATCGTTGGTAAAGCTATCATTATTCACGATGGTGTAGACGACTTTACTTCTCAACCTTCTGGTGCTGCAGGTACTCGCGTAGGATGTGGAGTTATAGAAATGAAATAATATTAGGCTAAAACCTCTAATATTCGAAATAAAAGCAGCTAATTATTTAGCTGCTTTTATTTTTTTATCTATTTTTAAAGAAACTAACCAATTAATTTATGCAGCAGGATGGCCTAATTCTGGAGCTACAAAAGGGAAATCAAAAAGCCTTTGAGCGTATCTACCAGCTTTATTCTGAAAGTACTTACGGTATTATATTTAGTATTATTGGCGAAAAGGATATCGCTGAAGAGGTTTTGCAAGACGTATTTATGAAAATTTGGGAAAATGCCGAATCCTACGATTCTACCAAAGGGCGTTTTTTTACCTGGATTCTTAATATTGCTAGAAACGCATCTATAGATAAAATTCGATCTAAAAGTTTTAAAAACAAAAAACAAAACCTTGCCGCAGATAATTTCGTAGATATATTAGAATCAAAAACTAATTTTAGTGCAACTGCAGACGCAATAGGATTAAAAAAATATATCGAAATTCTTAAGCCTGTTTGTAAAAAGTTAATCGACCTATTATTTTTCAAAGGATATACACAACAAGAAACCGCTGAAGAATTAGAAATGCCACTGGGCACGGTTAAAACCAGAAACAGGGCTTGTATTAACAAATTAAGAGAAATCGTAGGAAACTAATGGCTGAAATAGAAGATTACATATCATCTGGAATTTTAGAGCTTTATGTATATGGCGCCCTTAGCGAAACTGAAAGTCGCGAAGTTACTGCCATGCTTAAAGAGCATCCTGAAGTTGAAAAGGAAGTTGAAGAAATAGAAGATGCGCTGCAAAAGCTCGCAATTGGTGTTGCACCTTATAATCCCGAAGCATTATTAGCTTCATTAAAATCTAAATTAAGGCCGCGAACACCGGTAAGAAGTTTAAGCCCAGAAAGTACGCGACGTACAAAATGGGTGGCATATATTGGCTGGGCTGCAAGTTTAGTATTACTAATAGGCTTATTCTTCCTATTCCAACAAAATACTGCGCTTAGAAGGTCACTTACAGAAGCAGAAACTAAAAATAGTATCATAGAACAGCAAATTGCAGATATTAGAGCAGATGCTGAAAATGCTAAACAAATTCTGGCAGCAATTAGAGGTAATGATATTTCCAGAATCCCATTACAAGGCCAGGGCGTAGCACCTGATGCCTATGCAACTGTATACTGGAACGATTCAGATAATACAGCATATATCGATGCGCTTGGCTTACCAGAACCTCCAAGAGGAATGGTTTACCAGGTATGGTCTTTAACTATGCAGCCACTAACACCAACAAGCATAGGTCTTTTAGATGGCTTTGCTGAAGATGAAAACAAAATTTTCGCATTACAAAACGCCAACGAATCTGAAGCATTTGGTATTACTTTAGAGCCTGAAGGTGGTAGCGAATCTCCAACAATGGAGCAACTTTATGTATTAGGTACTGTAGCCGCACCATAAAGTTTAAATAATTAGTTAATTAAAAAGCCCTGCAAATGCAGGGCTTTTTTCATAGGTGTTAGTAGTAAACTCAGTAGTTTTGAGCAAACTGAAAGGCTTGTAAAAACAAGCCTTTCACTCTAACCAACCAAAAAAAATCAAAAACTCAAATCAGAAATTCGACCAAAAAAAACGATTCAAGTAAAAGGCTTTTTAGAAGCCTTTATACCATACTTACGAAAACAGGTTTTCTTTGGTTTTCTAAAATTTGAATTTTAACATTTTTTTTGTAATATCATAAGTTCTAGGAAATCCAGTTCTTGAAATCCTTTACACGTTCACGACTAACAATAACCTGAAATTCGTTGAAATTGAAGAGTTTTAATTCTAACCTGGAATTTGTATAGGAAATAATATCTTTAATTGCTTTTAGATGAACGATACACTTTCTATTAATTCTGAAGAACTTTTCTGGATCCAGTTCTTTTTCCAGTTGCTCTAAAGAAACATCCATCAAATATCCCCTACCTTCATTATTTTGAATATATGTTGCTTTATTTTCAGAATAAAAACATACAATATCATCTACATCAATAATCTTTAAATGTTGCCCAACCTGAATAGTAAATCGAGATTTGTAATTATTGGTAGCAGAAAAATTAAGCAGACTTCTAAAATCGTCTACATTTAATTTTACAGATTTTGACTGATAAGTTTCTTCAAACTTTTCAATAGCTTCATCCAATTCCTCGTCATCGATCGGTTTCAGTAAATAATCTACACTATTCAGCTTAAAGGCTTTTAAAGCATATTCATCATAAGCGGTAGTGAAAATGATAGCACTTTTCACCTTAACGCTCTCAAAAATCTCAAAAGATAACCCGTCACTAAGCTGAATATCTAAAAATATAAGATCTGGATGCTCATTTTCAGAAAACCACGCAATCCCCTCGGCTACCGAGTGAAGCATAATTTCTACCTCTAATCCTTTTTTATTTAATAAGCGGTTTAATCGCCTGGCGGCAGGCTTTTCGTCTTCAACAATTACTATTTTCATCACTACTTATTATTCCCAGCGTTGCTGATCCTGCTGCTGATCTTTATTCATATACTCATTTATCTTGCGCTCTTCCCAATCTTTATTAAACATTGGGTTTTTATCAAAAGCTTTTAAATAATCGAAAGCCAATCCTATTCCCCAGCCAAATAGAACCCATAAAAACCAGGGATATTGTAGATCGATAGTGTACCAGTTTATTCCGAATAAAAAGAGATTTACTACGATGAACACCATTAAGTGCGTATAAAAATCCTTCATTTTTTGCACTTTTTTACGTGCTTCTATATATTTTTCTTCTGAATTTTTCATGATCGATGATTTAGTCTTCTTTGTTCATTAGTTCTTTAATCTTGCGTTCTTCCCAATCTCTTCCTAAAAACGGACTATAATTGAAAGCTGCAAGACCGTGAAATAACAGTCCTATTCCCCAACCTAAAGCCGGGAAGATAACCCATAAGAAACCTGTTGTTAGATAATTAAAAACAGCTAATACTGGGATTACGATGCAATACGAAGTTAAGTTTCCATAAAACTCCTTTTCTTTTTTTACCTGTTCTTTTGCGTTTAGATAGCTTTTATTTTCGATGATTTCCATTTTTTCAATTTTTACAGGTTTTACCTGGTTAGTTTGTTTGGTTAATAATGGGAGACGTACCATAAATTCATCTTCAGTTTTAATGATTTCCATGGTTCGATTGGTAAGTAAACTGTATCGTTCTTTGATATTTACAAGTCCTACACCGCTTCCACTTTTCAAAATTTCTTTGGGCTGAAGGTTATTCTTCACTACCAAAACATTATCTGCCTCGTAAATAGTGATTACCAAGGGAGAAGCTGGTGTTATTTTATTGTGTTTTACCGTATTTTCTAATAATAACTGAAGCGAAAGCGGAACCACCTTAGCATCAGGATTCGTTAACTTTTCAGGAAAATTATAAATGATAGAATCCTCAAAACGCATTTTTAAAAGATTCATATACACTTTGGCAAATTTTAGCTCCTCCTCTACCGTTACCAGTTCTTTGCTTTTTTGTTCTAAAACATAGCGATAAACTTTAGAAAGTGAGCCGGTAAATTTTTGTGCCATATCTGGATCTTCATCTATCAGAGAGCTTAATACATTTAAACTATTAAAAAGAAAATGAGGATCTAATTGATTTTTAAGAGCGTCGAATCTTGATGTTGCTGTTCCTGCAATAATCTTTTGTTCTTTAACCTTTTCTTCCTGGGAAGCTTTAAAAAAGTAAACCAGATGAAAGAAAAGGGAAATACAGGTGCTAAAAAGCAATGGAAATAAATAATTACCAAGATCTTCATTAGCCAGAAATTCAGACACATTATAAACTGGATCCATTAAAGTTAAATGTGCCATTCGGCATAAAAAATAGGCGATTAAAGTAACCAATATCGACCCCCCGGTAGACAGCAATAATTTACGAACACCAGTATTTTTCCAGCCAACAAATTTTTCGAAAGCCATAGAAAATAAAACGTTCACTATGGTTAAGGCAAAGCAATAAAAAAGGTAAATTCCAATAGTACTAAAGCTCTTCATTTCTCTAATCTCGAAATTATTTGCGGCCGCATCTAAAAGAATCACTAGTAAAGAAACTATAAGACCTATTTTTAATACTTTTAAAATCGTTTTCATAAGAATATTATTGCTTTCTAAAAATACTACAATTCCATCTAAATCGAGACTAGCTTAGTTTTTACAACTTTTTAAAGCTTCTACTGCCTGATCTTTTCCCCAGTTTGGATAAAATGGCGTATCATTTTCAAACTCATCGAACAATACAATAGAGGCTTCAATTTCTTTACAAATTGGAGTTAGATCACTACCAAAAAACTTTGCTCCACCAAGCTCAAATTGTGCTTTTTCGAATTTCACTCTTGGGTTCTTTGGTTCCAGTTTTTCAGCTTTTGCGTAGATTTCGCTTACTTTCGGCATATATTTTTGTCCGTTTACCATAGGGTTTTGCGTAATCTTAACCGTATAAATTAAGGCTTCCAATACTAAAAGCTCAGCATTTTCTTCGGTTTTTAACAAAGCAGATTGTAATGCAGTTTCTGCTTTTTTAAGTTGAACTTCCAAAACTTTTTTATCTTTTGTGCTGAAAGCTGCAGTGGTATTTACCAAACCTAAATAATAATCTGGTAACCAGTTTTCCTGCTCAACCGCTGCAACACGTTCAAAAATAGCGCTGGCTGTTTCTACATTACCTTCCTGCCAGGTTTGCATTGCTTTTTGCATTGCTTCTTCATAATTCTGTGCTGAAATAACTTCAGAAACGGTAAGTAAAAATAAAATAATAATTGTTTTCATTTTTTGATTGTTTTAATCCCTCTTTGAGGGTTTGATTACCCGAGACGGATCTCGAAATTTTAAAATGTCCATTTTCATTTCTCGCGGACTTGACGAGCTTTTTGATTTATTGATGTAAAATTGAATAAATACTATCCGCTTTAAAATAATTGATTGCTGAATCGTCGAATTTCGATACCCAACTGTATTTTTAAAGCTGGTCTAATTGATTGCGGTTTTTATTATCGCTAATGGTCCAAAAGAATCCTACAAAGAAAAAGCGATCTGCCGCCGGCCTAATTGCTCTTGCGGTATAATTTCCTGCAGCATTTGGCGTATTCGAATACTCGTATCCAAATATATTTTGGGTGCCTAAAACATTAGAAACCGATACAAAAAGAATCTGCTGCTTATTTAACAAATAGGCCCAATTGAAGTTTAAACTGTGGTAAGATTTACTTTTTGATGCCATAAATTGTGAGGAATTAGGATTGTTATAAGGGCGACCTGAATTAAAATTATACGTAAGACCTGCCTGGCTGCGCAAAGACTGAATCCAATATTTACTTACTACAGATAAATTATGATTTGCAATAAAATTTGGGGTAACCTGCTCTGGATAATTTTGATATTTTCTTTCTGAATCTATAAACGAATACGAAATCCAATAATCTAAGTTTTTAAAATGTCCATCGCGCCAAAAAATATCGATTCCCTTTGCATAACCCGAGCCATTATTTGCAAAATTAGAATCATACGTAATTTCATCTCCCGTATAGGTTAATAAATCCCGATATTCTTTAAAATAAGCCTCGGCTTTTAGTGTGGTTGAAGCTTTTGAATATTGGTAATTAAGGATATAATGGGTAGCTTTTTGCTGAATTAAATCCTGATCGAATTTTAAATAATCCTGAGTTGGCTGCTGTCTAAAATTTCCAAAAGCAGTCGAAATTTGTTGATTTTCATCAATTTTATAAGCTAAGGATAAACGCGGACTCACAAAAACCTCATCCAGCAACGCATCCTGAGTGGCTCTTAACCCAACTTTTGCGGCAAGATTCTGGCTAAAGAAAATGTTTGTTTCTGTAAACACTGAAAATAATCCAGAAGTATAATTTGGTTTAAATTCTATTGCTTCAGATTGGTAAGATTGTTTAAAATTGGTATTAAAATATTCTGCTCCAAAATTCAGTTTTATCTTATCGGTAAATCTTTTGCTTAGTTTAGTCTTTAAATGAAAACTATTTTCAGTATCATCAATCATTTCTTCACCTTCTTCAGCAAATAAATTAATATCATTTTTGCTGTTTCCGTAGCTAATTCCGCCAAATAAATGCCATTTATTCCCTAAAGAATGAACGTAAGAAGAATTCATGTAAAAATTATTGTTTTTTAGATCTACCGTTTGGGTGCTTCCGTAGATAGGCTGCTCAACATTAAAAGAAGAATGATCGTAAGCAGTATATACCTTTAAAAGTCCGTTTTCGAATTGATTTCTAAAAACCGCTTCACCCGCTATAGACTGGAAAGGTTTATGGAATGTGATGTTTTGATCAATTAAGGATTGATACGGGCCAAGATTAGCGTAACTGGCATTAAGTGTAATCGAGCTTTTTTCCCAGTTTTTGGTTTTTCCAATCCCAAGCCCCAAACTCATAAAACTAAGTTCAGTATTATCTTCTTCAGCTTCATCCTGGGTATCCATTACTAAAACGCTAGATAAAGCATTACCGTATTCAGCACTGTAACCACCGGTAGAAAACGACATTCCTTTAAATAAATAAGGTGAAAATCGACCTCTGGAAGGGATATTTCTAACTGAAGCGTTGTAAGGCTGCCCTACTCGCAGTCCGTCTACAAAAGTTTGGGTTTCACTGGCATCACCGCCGCGAACAAATAAACGCCCATCTTCACCCACACTTTGCGTCCCGGGTAAAGTCTCTAAAGCAGTGATAATGTTTCCCACGCTCCCTGCTGTGGTCACGATATCCAAAGGTTTTAAAACTGAAGCTTCTGAAGTTGTTCCTGCTTCAAAATTCCCGGCATTAATTACCACGGCTTCCAAAGCATCAAATTTTTCGGAAAGCTGAATTTGGAGGTTTTTGAAGCTATTTATTTCTCCTGAAATCTCTTTGGTTTCGAAAGAAAGAAATGAAATAACTAGCGTTTGCGTTCCGGTTTTTTCTGAAGTGAAATTAAAATGACCATTTTCATCTGAAATGGCGCCATCGTAAGTTCCTTTTAGATAAATATTAGCACCGGAAATAGGCTGCTTTTTTTTATCGGTAACAAGACCAGAAATTTCCTGCTGTGCAAATGATGATTTTCCGATAAAAAGGACTACGAAAAATAAAAGAGAATAACTAAAGTTCATTTTTTGATTGATTTTATAGGTCAAAAATGCTTCAGGAATTCCTCCTCTTCTAAAAAATAAAACTGAACTGTAAATTTTTACCGACCAATTGAAAAAACAAAACCCGAATCCTGAGATTCGGGTTTTAAAATTTTCTTTATTCTGTCTTTATAAAAACTTTTAAATCTTTTTCTGGTCGGCTTCAAGATTTTCTCTATTCGACTTAAACGGTCTAATAATAAGACGTGCAGCACGATCAAAATTAATGTAATTGTAAACCCAATTACAAAAAGTTACAAGCCTGTTTCTAAAACCAATTAAAAACCAAAGGTGAACAAACATCCAGATAAACCAGGCAAAAAAGCCACCAAAGGTAGATTTTCCTATATCTACTACGGCTTTATTTCTACCTACTGTAGCCATACTACCTTTATCAAAATAACTAAATGGTTCTAAAGGCTCTCCTTTTAAAATTCTTTTAAGGTTTTTTGCCAGATGCCTTCCCTGTTGTATTGCGGGCTGCGCAACCATAGGATGACCTCTAGGAAAATCTTCACTTTGCATAACGGCAATATCGCCAATGGCAAATACATTTTCGTAACCATTTACCTGGTTAAACGCATTTACTTCGTAACGATTTGCTTTCTCTACCAAAGCTGAAGCATTTAAACCTTTAACGGGTGCACCGGTTACGCCGGCAGACCATACTAAAGTTTCTGTTTTTAAAGAAAGATCGGTATTGGTGGTTACCAAATGCCCATCATAACTTTGCACCATCGTGTTTAAGTGAATTTGCACCCCAAGATCTTCTAAAAACTTTTGTGCTTTTTGAGAAGATTTTTCACTCATTGGAGGCAATACACGATCTAATCCTTCCAGCAAATGAATATTCATTTCAGCTGGATTAAGATCTGGATAATCTTTTGGAACGATATTATTACGCAATTCGGCTATTGCTCCACTTAACTCTACTCCTGTTGGTCCGGCTCCTACTAAAACAAAATTCAGTAAAGCTTTACGCTTTTCTGGATCATTTTCAATAACAGCCTGCTCCAGATTTTCTAAAATAAGACTCCGTATATTCAATGCCTGCGGGACGGTTTTCATCCACATGGCATTATTTTCTACAGATTTATTTCCGAAGAAATTTGTTTTAGAACCTGTAGCGATTACCAGATAATCATAAATAATCTCACCAATACTGGTGTTAACTATTTGATTTTCTGCATCTATAGATTCTACTTCTGCATTTCTAAAAAAACATTTTTTGGAATTTCTGGTAACTTTACGAAGAGGGTAAGCTATCGAATCGGGTTCTAAACCTGCGGTTGAAACCTGATATAAAAGGGGTTGAAAAGTGTGGTAGTTGTTACGATCTATTAAGACCATTTGAACATTTTCGTGTAACAACTTTCTTGCGAGTGCCATTCCGGCAAAACCTCCACCAATTATAACCACCCTGGGTAATTCTGTCCTGGGTATATTCATAACTATTGATTGTGAAACAAAGTTACAGCTTATACCATAAATACAGGGATCATTAACTTGAATTTAAAATATTTTGTAACATTTTATCTATTATTGCAACATACTAGTAGCTAACGAGTGATTGTGGATAAAGAATTAGAGCACCAGTTTGTTTCCAAATTAGAGCGGCACCAAAATATTGCGCATAAAATCTGTAGGCTTTATACGCATGATAGGGAATCGCATAATGATCTATTTCAAGAAATCACCATCCAGCTTTGGAAAGCCTATCCAAAATTTAGAGGCGATGCAAAGTTTAGTACCTGGATGTACCGCGTAGCTTTAAATACCGCAATTACTTTATATAGAAAGAAAAAAAGAGGAATTGCTACCCAGGATTTCGATACTGTTCATTTTAAAATTAAAGCCGAAGAGTATAATGATGAAACCGAACAGCAATTAGGATTAATGTATAATGCCATAAAAGAATTAAACGATATCGAAAAAGCACTAGTTTTTTTATATCTGGAAGACAAGAATTACAAAGAAATATCTGAAACTTTAGGAATAAGTGAGGTGAACGCCAGAGTGAAGATGAATAGAATAAAAACCAAACTTAAAAGCGTTTTAAATCCGTAAGCTATGGATGGATTAGAATTATTAAAAAAGAACTGGAAAAGCCAGGAAGCAAGCCTTCCTAAAGTTTCCTATGACGAAATTTACCAAATGATCTGGAAGAGATCTTCGTCTATCGTTAAATGGATCTTTATTATAAGTATCTGTGAATTTCTATTTGGAGTCTTATTCAATTTAGTGGCTGCAGATGAAGAATACTGGAATTCTTTAGAACAGCTAGACTTAAAGGAAATAACCATGTGGGTATACGGAATCAATTATTTGATCACCTTCTACTTCATGTTTAGATTTTACATGAACTACAGGCAGATAAACTCGACAAGTTCAGCAAAACAATTAATGAAAGACATTATAAAAACCCGTAGAACGGTTAAATCTTATATTCTTTATGTTTTAATAGGAACTGCGGTAACTGCACTGGCTTATGCCTATCTAATTATTTACCATCATATAGAAGATGCACAGGTAGCAGATAGTAGCGCGTATGTTTTTGATGCCTTAGACTGGCTAAAATTTACAGGGATAATCGTAGTTGCACTAGGAGCTTTTATAGGAATCCTATGGCTTTTCTACCGACTTATCTACGGAATTCTATTAAAACGACTAAAGAGAAATTATACGCAGTTAGAGAATTTAGACTGCGATTAACACCTATCTAATTCTGAAATAAGTGCGCTGCTATTCTTCTTTATAAGAATAGCGGCGTTTTTCATTTAAATGCTCTATTTCTTCTAATTCTTCCATTGGGATTACTTTTAAGAAAGAAGAATGTTGCTCGATAGCATATTCAATTTTACCTACAATTTCTTCCACACTATCATTTTCGTAGTCGATCTCTAAAGGTTCTTTTACCTGAAACGATTGAAGAATTCCGCGTTTTTTAATTCGTAATCCTTTTTTATCAAAAGAACGTCTAAAACCATCAATAACGATAGGAACAACAATTGGTTTATATTGTTTTATAATATGCGCAGTTCCTTTTCTAATAGGTTTAAAAGGCGTCGTAGTTCCCTGCGGAAAGGTAATTACCCAACCATCATCTAAAGCAACTCCCACGTTTTTAGAATCGTCTGGATTCACTTTTCGCTTTACGTCCTGTCCTTTAGAGCGCCAGGTTCTTTCAACTTTAATTGCACCCGCATAAGCCAAAATTCTTGCCAGTAAACCTGCTTTCATGGTTTCTTTTGCCGCCACATAATAGATATTTAGTTTAGGCTGCCAGATATATCCCACATTTTTTATGCTATCTACCCTACCGCTAAGACTAGCGTTAAACACATGAAACATCGCCACTACATCTGCAAAATAGGTTTGATGATTGGATACAAATAATACCCCGGTTTCTGGTAAGTTTTTAATAATTTCTGAACCCTCAATATTTAATTCGTTAAAACCTCGATAACGCCTGTGCGTCATTAAACCAAATAATCGAATTAGCCATTTCTTTAAAAATAAAATATGTCCAAATGGATTTTTCTTTAATAATCCCATAATTTCTTTACACAATTAATCATCTCCAACATCTTTCTATAAAACTGAAAATCTGCAAATAATATTCAAGATTCGATAAATCTGACTCCAATTTTTTTGAAAACCCGCAAATATAAGTATTCTAATTTTATAAGATTTCCTGCAACATTTCCCTAAGCTCTCCCAGCATCATTCCCGTTGCACCCCAAACGATTTGGTCGTTGAGTAAAAAAGCAGGTACATCTATATTTTTCATGTAGGATGTACTTAAATTTCTGGTCACAAAGCTTTCTTCACTCAAAAAATCCGATAGTTTTACTTCTAAAATGTCCTCAACTTCGGATTCTTGCGGAATAAGATTTGGTGTTTCTTCTAAAATACCAACAAAAGGATGTACCCAAAAATTGCTTGGCGGAATGTACAATTTCGATAATTCACGAATCACTTCTATTTTATCCTGCGGAATTCCAACTTCTTCTTCAGTTTCTCTAAGAGCAGTTTCAGCAAGATCACGATCTTCTTCCTCTACCCTGCCACCAGGAAAACCAACCTGGTTAGAATGCACCCCTTTATAGGTTTTACGTAAAATCAACACAAAATAAGTTTGACTGTTTTTAGGATAAAAAACGGCCATTACTCCAGCTTTATTCGTCTTTTTTGCTGAAAAATCTATTTTTTTAAGCTCTTGTACCCTAATAGAAGGCGCTAATTTATTATGTGCTAGCTCGCCGGGAAGATCTATTTTTTTTAAATTTGAAATTCTATTTTTAAACTCGAAAAAATCCATGTTTAAACGTATATCAGTAATCGCAATTTTGGTTGTTAGTATTTTTGCAAGTTGTGAAGATAAGAAAACTTCCAATGAAAAGAATTCAGAAAACACATCCAAAGCCGTTAAAAATAGTACAAAAAATGAGGATTCTGCAAAAACGAAAATCGATTCTGCTAAAATAGAAAATGAAGAGGAAAAAGCACTGACTGAAAAAGACACGGCTTTTCCTATTCCGCAGGAACAATTAATTCCGTTTTTAACCGAATATGGCAAGAAAAACCCTGAAAATAAAGTCCGTATCACCACTTCTTTTGGAGCTTTCGAGGTGACTTTATATCGAGATACGCCACTTCACCGCGCTAATTTTATTATGCTGGTAAAAAATGATTATTTTAATCAGACATATTTTCATCGGGTAGCCGAAAACTTTGTAATACAAGGTGGAAATTCAGATAATGCATCTACCAATAAGAAAAGACATAAAATTGGTGATTATTTAATCCCTAATGAATTAAATGCCGGGCATCGTCACAATCGCGGAGCTTTTTCTGCCGCCAAATACGCCGAGCAAAATACCAGTAAGGCTTCTAGTCCGTTTGAATTTTTTGTGGTATTAAGTCCGAATGGCTCACATCATCTTGATGATGAACACACTGTTTTTGGTTATGTCTCTAAAGGTATGGATGTGGTAGATAAAATCTCTAAAGTGAAAACCGGCCCATCTGAATGGCCTATTGATAATATTGAAATGCAGGTAGAGCTTATTGATTAGTTTTTCAGTGAAACAGTAAACAGTCTCAGTGCGCAGGGAACAGCAATCAATTAACAGTTAGCAATTATTAATGATCTCAGTTTTGAAGTTTACTTTTTCTGAAAAAAATCAGATTTCTAGATTCTATACTTTAATATCTCAAATTTAAGAATCTAAGTTTGAGAGCAACATTTTACTTAAAAGGTCTCATTTCTAGCCTCTAACTTCTAAAATCTAGAGTCTAGACTCTAAGATCTAAATTCTAACCTACTTTTGCGTAAAATAATTATAATCTTCGATCACACGTTTTATAAAAACGCTTGGTTTTTCATCGAATTTCACTCCGAGTAGACTAGATAATTTTTCAGCTAAAGCAGTAATTACCTCTACATTTCCTTTTAACCTTGCTTTTCTATAAATCTCCTTAACTTCCTGAACGTCGCGATCTTTTAAAATGGTAACCTGAGGATATTTTGGCACGTAATCTTCAGGAATTTCAACAGCTAAGGTATTTGCTAAACTTACTTTTCGTTTTTCAGAAATTACCGTTGTTTTTGCGGCCATATCTCCTAATCGCTGCCCTTTACCATTCAGCAAAATGGTAACCACGGCAATACTTCCGCTGCCTAAACTAATATCAATAACTCGCAACAACCATCGTATTAAATAGTTTACAAAAGCCGGGCGAGATCCATCTAATTTCACCACTCTAATTTTCATTGCCGACTTTCCCGGTGTTTTACCATCCCAAAAGGTTTCGAATAATAAATAGTAAAGGAAAATAGGCAAACCAATCACCATATAGTAGACCATTTCGCCAAATCGATCGGCTTCAAAACCCGCTATTAAAAGCGCCGTGATAATAGCATAAACAATAATAATTAGAAAATCTACTAAATAAGCTAAAATTCGGTCTCCAATAGAAGCTGAATTTTGTTGAATTTCGATATTTTGAGCGGTTTCAATTTGAAAATTATCCATTAAATATGTTTCTTTGAGGATCTAATTTAATCCTGAATATGCGCGAGGCTGCTTTTGTGAAGCAAAATAAAGATAAATGGCTAAAGTTTGAAAGTCTCCTGAAAAATAATAGCAATATTTCTCCAGATCAACTTTCTGCGACTTATGTTGAAATTACAGATCATTTAAGCTACGCAAATACCTTTTATCGCGGCAGTAACACTGCCCGATATCTTAACGATCTTGCTTCACAGGCGCATCAAAAAGTGTATCGAAATAAAAAAGAATCAAAAAATAAATTCATTTTATTTTATACCAAAGAGTTTCCGCTATTCTTTTACCAGTATCAAAAGCAATTATTATTCAGTTTTTTGGTCTTTACTATTTTTGCGATCGTTGGTGCATATTCGGCCGCTAACGAAGATAGTTTTGTAAGAGCCGTTCTTGGTGACGCCTATGTAAATGCTACGCTAAATAATATTGAAAACGACGATCCTATGGCTGTTTATAAACAGGCATCAGAAACCGATATGTTCTTAGGAATTACCATTAACAAT
The DNA here is from genome assembly GCF_002094855.1 of Zunongwangia atlantica 22II14-10F7. Lineage (GTDB taxonomy): Bacteria > Bacteroidota > Bacteroidia > Flavobacteriales > Flavobacteriaceae > Zunongwangia > Zunongwangia atlantica. The sequence continues at coordinate 109,712 of NZ_ARYN01000008.1, read as the reverse complement.
GTAAGAGTTGGTTTAATGGCATTTTCTTTTGGAGTTCTGGCAGGTTTAGGAACGCTTATCGTACTAATGCAAAATGCAATTATGCTGGGATCCTTTCAGTATTTCTTTTATGATAAAGGTTTATTGTGGGAATCGGCAAGAACAATTTGGATTCATGGTACCATAGAAATTTCAGTAATAATTATTGCAGCTTGTGCCGGGCTGGTTGTTGGGCGCAGTATTTTATTTCCTAAAACATATAGCAGATTACATTCATTCGTGACTGGTGTTAAAGACGGACTAAAAATCGTAATTTCTACCGTTCCTTTTTTTGTTATTGCAGGTTTTTTGGAAGGTTTTGTAACGCGACATACAGAGATGCCAGATATTCTGGCCATTTTAATCATAAGCTTATCATTAATTCTAATTTTGTGGTATTATGTGATCTTACCACATCGTTTATATAAAAAATTCATTGATGGAAAATAAGATTTTCAGGTTTAGAAAAACTAGGGATTTTGGAGAACTACTAAGCGATACCTTTAAGTTTTTGCGAGAAAATGCAAAAAGCTTTTTAAGTATCAATTTTAAAGTTTGTGCTCCTTTTTTAATCACCTTAATAATTACAAATGCATACTATACCTATGCTACTCTTGGGGTTGGATTTGAAGGTTATTTAAATCTTACTGGCTTTATAATTCCGGCGCTTATCAATACGCTGGCACTTTTCGTTTATTTTACCGCTTTATATCTAAGTGTATTTAACTACATCAAAGCTTACATTGCCAAGGATGGAAATGTAAGTGTAGAAGACGTAAAAAATGGTTTAAAAAATGATCTGGGAAATGGACTTGTAGTCAACTTTATTGTTGGGCTCTTAACCGTTGTAGGATTTTTATTTTTGTTTATTCCTGGTATCTATCTTGGTGTAGTGTTAACTTTAGCACTACCAATATTGGTTTTCGATCAAAAAAGTGTTGGTGATACAATTTCCAGTGCTTTCGACTTAATAAAAGATAACTGGTGGCTTACTTTCGGGATTCTTATCGTTTTTGGGATTATTATGTATATTATCAATATTGTTTTCCAAATGCCAATGATCATTTATATGATGATGTCTATGTTTTCTGGATTAGACGCTGGTATAGAAACGATGGCTCAAAATATGCAAACCAAGGATCCGGTTTTAATCGTACTAACGATTTTGGCTTCGATCGCACAATACCTGCTTTATATTATCACACCAATTTTAATAAGCCTTATTTATTTTAATTTAAATGAAGAAAAAAACTTTACCGGTACTTACGATAGTATCGATAAGTTAGGTGAAGACCGCGAATGAGAATCTTAATTTCCTTTCTTTTATTACTGAATTTCAATTTTGCGTTAGCGCAGCAGGATACTATTGTCCAAACTGAAGCTGATACTAAGCTTGATCCTAATGCTGAAGTAGAATCTAAAAATACTTCTCAAGCTGAAGCTGAAGTACAATTCGACAACACCAGCGATCTTAATCCTGTTCAGTTTAGTGAATCAAAAATTGAGGAGCTTAAAAAGGATGAGGATTTTAATTATTTAGAAGAACAAGAAGAAAAAACTTGGTGGCAACAATTTAAAGAGTGGATCAATCAAAAATATCAGCAATTTATAAACTGGTTATTTGGCGATTATGATGCTGGTAGTATTTTTGGTTTTATTATTAAACTACTTCCCTACCTATTATTAATAGGAATTATTTGTTTGGTGATCTGGTTATTTACCCGAATGAATCCCGGAAAAAATATTCTTCAGGAACCACAAACATCAAAAGTGCATTTAGATGATGAAGAAGAAATTATCCAAAATGCAGATATCCCGGCTTTAATAAAAAATGCCATCGAAAATGGCCAATATCGCATGGCAGTGCGATATTATTATCTTCAGGCTTTAAAAGAACTGGATCTCAAAAAATTTATTGATTTTGAAGCCCAAAAGACTAACAACGATTATATTTCAGAAATTCAAAATACATCGCTAAATAATATCTTCAGGAAAGTAACCCGCATTTACAATTTTATCTGGTATGGTGATTTTCAGGTTTCAAAAGAAGATTTTTTATTGGCAGAAAAGGGATTTTCAGAATTAAATTCAACGATCAAAAACACCAAAAATGAGTAGATTTTATAAAATTGCGCTTGGTGTTTTTATCCTTTTGGTGGCTTTTTTAACCTACCTCGAGGCGATCGAACCTACACCAATAAACTGGTATCCCAGCTATTCTAAGCTGGATAAGATTCCGCTTGGCAGCTATGTTTTTTATGAGAACTGGAAAGAAACTAATCCAGAACGCTTTGAAGAGGTCAATATTCCGCCATTCGAATTTCTTAGCGATAGTTTAAGCATCACTGACGGATCTTATTTTTTCCTAAATAATTATGTGAGTTTCGACGAAGATGAGCTTAATAAACTGCTTGCCTGGGTAGAGAAAGGAAATACCGCATTTATAGCTTCAGATGTTTTTGGCAATAATGTTTTAGATACTTTAAAACTGGATACCAAACCCTACAACAAAAAGATTGAAAACCAGATAAGTTTTATTCCAAAGACCGAATTAGATTTGGTGAACCCAAATTTTAATCAAGATGGTCCTTTTGAAGTTCCACATGAGTTCAGCTCTATTTATTTCAGCAAAATAGATACGCTAAACACTACTATTTTAGGAACAATAAAATATGACGATGATACCTTAACTGAACCACAGATAAATTTCATTAAAACTAAGTTTGGTGATGGTAAGATCTTTATGCACAGCACGCCTGAAGCTTTTGGTAATTATTTTCTGCTGAAAAACAACAATTTTAAATATGCTGAAAATATTTTGGCTTATATCGACCAGGATGCTCCTATTTACTGGGATAATTATTACAAAACCGGTAAAGCCCAGCCCACAAGTTTGTTATACGTAATCATGCAAAATAAAGCGCTAAAATGGGCGTATTACTTAATGATACTAGCCTCGCTGTTATTTATTATTTTTGAAGGAAAACGAAAACAACGAGCAATTCCGGTAGTAAAACCACTTAAAAATCAGTCGTACGAATACACGCAAACCATTGCAGATCTTTATTTGGAACAAAAAAAGATCGATGAATTAACCCAAAAGCGAATTCAACATTTTAAAGAATATATCCGTACAGAGCTAAAGCTTGATCCTGATAAAAAACAAGAGCATTTTTATACAATATTGGCCGATAAAACGGGTAATTCTATAGAATTTGTAAGAGAATTATTTAAAAACATCCAGGCGGTAAGCAACAAAGAAGCTACAGCTCAGGATTTTGAAAATATAAGTAAAGGCATTCATAAATTTAAATATGCCAATGCGCCAAAAGAAAAAATTTAAGTCAATTTTCTATAAAATCGGCCTAAAATATTGATTGAATCAAAATAAAGCTAATGAGGTTATTATTGAAATTAGATCTTTAATTAGAAAGACTTCATAGCAATTAACCTCGATAATCGAGTAAAACTAGAACCATGGAAGAACCAAACATACAACCCGAAAACGAAGAAAATAGCGAGCTTAATTTTGATACCCGTATTCCGCTAGAAGAATTAAAAACTTCAGTTGACGATCTAAAATCTCAGCTTTCGAAGATCATTGTTGGGCAAACCGAATTTGTAGAATTATTGATCGTAGGCTTACTTTCTAACGGTCACGTGCTTATAGAAGGTGTTCCCGGTGTGGCAAAAACCGTAACGGCAAAGCTTTTTGCCAAATGCCTGCAAACCGATTTTAGCAGAATTCAGTTTACGCCAGATCTTATGCCAAGTGATGTTTTAGGAACATCCGTTCTAAACATGAAAACTTCAGATTTTGAATTTAAACCCGGTCCAGTTTTCTCGAATATCGTGCTAATCGACGAGATTAATCGCGCACCGGCAAAAACTCAGGCTGCTCTTTTTGAGGTGATGGAAGAACGTCAGGTAACTATTGATGGGACTCGCCACCAGTTACAGGATCCTTTTATGGTTTTGGCGACTCAGAATCCGGTAGAACAGGAAGGAACTTACGCCTTACCCGAAGCACAATTAGACCGATTTCTATTTAAGATCGAGGTTGATTATCCAAAATTAGAGGAAGAAATTGATATTTTAAAAGGACACAACGAGCGAAAAGGTGCAAAACCAGAAGCGAATATTGTTCCTATTCTTTCTCCTGAAAAATTAAATGAGCTTAAAACACAGATTTTCGATATTAAGATCGAAGAAAAGTTACTGCATTATATCGCTGAACTGGTGAGTAAAACTCGCCAGCATGCGCACCTTTATTTGGGAGCTTCACCAAGAGCTTCGATCGCAATTATGAACGCATCAAAAGCTTTTGCGGCTATTGATGGTCGTGATTTTGTGATTCCAGAAGATATTAAAAGGTCACTGAATCCTGTGTTAGGGCATCGTATTATCCTTTCTCCAGATCGCGAAATGGAAGGCATGAAAACTCGTGATGTTATTCAAATGATTAGCCAATCTGTAGAAATCCCACGATAGTGATCAATTTCCTTAAATCTTTATACTTAACTAAGCGCTTCTTTTATAGTATCGCTGCAATCACTGTGCTGTTTCTGTTTTCATTCTGGATCACGGCCATTTACCCTATTATTTGGGTGATATTGGTGATTTTAAGCATTGCTTTAATTATAGATATTATCGCGCTTTATCAAAGTAAAGGTTTAAATGCTCAAAGAATTTTACCCGAGAAATTCAGTAATTCAGATGCTAATTCGGTAAAAATTCAGATTAAAAATGACTATTCATTTAAGGTTTTTGCTGAAGTTATTGACGAGCTTCCCATTCAGTTTCAGAAAAGAGATTTTTTATATACTGCTGAAATAAAACCTGCTGAAAACTTCGAATTTGAGTATGAAGTCACGCCATTAGAACGTGGCGAATATATCTTCGGAAGATTAAATATTTACGCACAAAGCATCCTGAAATTGGCCAAAATCAGGAAGGTTTTTAATGCGGAACAAATGGTTAAAGTTTATCCGTCGTTCATCCAGATGAAAAAACTGAATTTCCTGGCAATCGATAACCGAATTTCGCAAGCCGGACTCAAAAAAATACGCCGACTTGGTCATACCATGGAGTTCGAACAGATAAAAGAATACGTAACTGGCGACGATGTGCGAACCATTAACTGGAAAGCCACCGCAAAACATCGAAGTTTGATGGTGAATCAATTTCAAGATGAAAAAGCACAGCCGGTTTATTCGATTATTGATACAGGTCGCGTAATGAAAATGCCTTTTGAAGGTCTTAGTTTACTGGATTATGCTATAAATAGTAGTCTTGCTTTCTCGAATATCGCCCTACGGAAAAAGGACAAAACAGGGATGATTAGTTTTTCTGCGAAAATCGATAAAATCCTGAAAGATTCTTCAAGAATGAGTCAGCTGCAACGCATCATGGAGAGTTTGTATAATATTAGCACAGATTTTAAAGAATCTGATTTTGGTAGTTTATATGCCGGGATCAATAGATTTATTACACATCGCAGCTTATTGATGCTCTACACTAATTTTGAACATCCATCGGCTTTAGAAAGACAATTACCTTATCTAAAAGCCATCAATAAACGTCATGTTTTAGTGGTGATCTTTTTTGAAAATACTGAAATTACCAAACTGCTCCACTCTACTCCTGAAAATCTTAGTGAAAGTGCTCACCAGGGAATCGCCGAAGAATTTAGCCAGAATAAAGTAAAAATGGCAAAAGAATTACAACGACACGGCATCCAAACCGTACTTACCAGACCAAAAGATCTAAGCATTAATACCATTAACAAGTATCTCGAAATTAAAGCAAGAGGATTAATTTAGAAGTTTAGAATATTGGATTGTTGGTATTCTAGATGATTAGATTTTTGGTATATTGTATTTTAGAAAATCTTTCTGAAAATATTATTCTTTCTTGTATTCTCTTAGCATAAAAGATTTCACCTTTTTAAATTTTAGTTGTATTCAATTCTTAAAACCCTAAACCAAGTACTGTTCACTGTACACTGTAAACCGTAAACTGTTAACTAGCTCAATCCAAAATACAATTCAGCTGTAAAAAACTACAGTTCAGTAAGTTGATTTCTAATCAATTGAACATCTTCCCTACTTTTACAGTGTTCAATTAAATAAAACTAATCAACATGAGAACTTTAGCCATTATTTTCGCATTATTTATTTCAGGATTTGCTGCAAAAGCACAAGAAACCGCAAAAGATTCTACTGGAACTATTTCCGTAGAAATATTAAACGTAACTAGCGATAACGGAAAAATTGTTTACGGTATTTATACGAAAGACAGTTTTATGAAAAAACCAACTTTCTCTAAAACTGCTAAGATAAAAGATGGAAAATCTGTTGTAACTTTTACAGATATTCCAGCAGGTGAATATGCTGTGATATGCTTCCATGACAAAAATGATAACGACAAAATGGATTTTGAAACTAACGGAATGCCTCAGGAAGATTATGGGGTTTCAAATAACAAGGTTAATCCTTTTGGCCCACCGGTATGGAACGATGGTAAATTTAATTTTGACGGTGATGAAGAAAAAATTAGCATTCGATTTTGACCAATAGTAATCTAAAACAACCCGCATTTAGTTGATGCTATCTGCGGGTTTTTAGTATAGACAAACTTTAGTTTTTATTCGTTTACAATAGAAAAAACTAATATATTTGTAGTGTACGATAGTTAGGAACTAAATCCATATTATCGAATTATATTGTTGTAAACTATGACTATAACTCAGTTGCATTATGTTCTGGCAGTAGCAGAACATAAAAACTTTACAAGAGCAGCGCAAAAAGTATTTGTTACTCAGCCTACTTTAAGTATGCAAATACAAAAGCTTGAAGAAGAGCTGGATGTGCTTATTTTCGACCGTAGTAAAAAGCCTATCGAACTTACTGAAACTGGGAAGAAAATTGTTACTCAGGCTAGAAATATTGTAAACGAGAGTGATCGAATTCAGGATATTGTAGATCAACAAAAAGGATTTATTGGCGGTGCTTTTCGGTTAGGGATTATTCCTACGGTTATGCCTACTTTACTTCCTATGTTTATCAATAATTTCATCAAAAAATATCCAAAAGTAAAACTTCAGATAGAAGAATTACATACTGAGGCAATTATCGAAAAATTAAAAGAAGGTCATTTAGACGCTGCAATTGCTGCTACACCGCTTAATATTGATGGTATTAAGGAAAATGTGCTTTATTACGAGCCTTTTGTAGGCTATATTCCGCCAAGCCATCGCTTACATAATGAATATAAGATCGATGTAAATGATCTTGATATTGATGATATTTTGCTTTTACAGGATGGACATTGTTTTAAAGACGGAATTATCAATTTATGTAAAACGGTAAAATCTAGTGAAGACGAACATTTTAGACTACAAAGCGGTAGTTTTGAAACCTTGATCAAGCTTGCTAATGAAGGTTTAGGAATGACGCTTTTACCTTACCTTCATACTTTAGATATTGCTGAAAAGGACAAGAACAACTTAAAAATGTTTAAGGATCCTGTACCGGCAAGAGAGGTAAGTTTAATCTATAATCGTAGCGAATTAAAAATGCAAATTATCGATGCCATGCGTAAAGTAATTGCATCTGTTGTGAAAGGAGCCATCACTTTCCAAAATGTAGAAATTATTAGTCCTACACAGCAAAAAAATAAAAAAGAACTTCAGTTTTAATTTCTGAAATTTATAAAAAGAAAAAGCGGCTTAAAAGCCGCTTTTTTAATTTTTTATCATGTTAAGGATTTAAATAAATTAAGCATTGGTTTAGTTCCGGATTCTGTTCGGTAAGTGCTTCAATCCAAATCTTTAATTCCTCGATTTCGTGAGGTAATAATCTGGAGATCGCTTTTTTAACTTCCTTACAGAATAATGTTGCATCAAAACTTACCTTATCAAGGATAGTTTTGGTGTATTCAAACATCGCTCTCGCCATAATTTGATACTGATTTAATTATTAGTTAGGTTAATTTAAAAAAATGTAAAAATTCTTCTATAGGCTGCGATTTAAACTTCTTAAATATAGAAAATTTTCACACTTAAACCACATATAAACAAATCTTTAACATTTTAGAATCGGTTATCCCCGCTTAAAATATCACCAATTCCACCTAAAATGCTTCCTTCTCCCTTGTCTTTTCCACCAGCTTGCGGTGCTGCCTGTAAAACTCTGTTTGCTAATCTACTAAATGGTAAAGATTGTACATAAACAACGCCTGGGCCTGTTAATGTAGCAAAGAAAAGACCTTCTCCTCCAAAGAAAGTATTTCGAATTCCGCCTACAAACTCGATATCATAATTAACAGTTTGTGTAAAACCAATAATACAACCTGTGTCTACTTTTAGAGTTTCGCCAATAGCTAATTCTTTTCTAGCCATAGTACCTCCGGCATGCACAAAGGCCATCCCGTCACCTTCTATTTTTTGCATAATAAATCCTTCACCTCCAAAAAATCCTCTACCTAGTTTACGGCTAAATTCTATTCCTATAGAAACGCCTTTAGCAGCACATAAAAATGCATCTTTTTGGCAAATAAATTTACCGCCAAATTGTGTAAGATCTATAGGTATTATTTTTCCTGGATATGGTGAGGCAAAACTAATTTTCTTTTTTCCCTGCCCCATATTTGAAAAGATCGTCATAAATAAACTTTCTCCTGTAAGTAATCGTTTCCCAGCGCCCAGCACTTTTCCTAAAAAACCTTCGTTTTCTTTACTTCCGTCTCCAAAAATGGTATCCATTTTAATACCATTATCCATCATCATAAAGTTTCCAGCTTCTGCAATTGCAGCTTCCTGTGGATCTAACTCCAACTCTACATATTGCATTTCTTCGCCAAATATTTCGTAATCTATTTCGTGAGCGTTCATAATTTAAGTTTTAGTGGTTTTATCTATTAGAAGAGAAAATTCTTAAAATGTTACAGGCGGTTCAAAAGTTTATTTTTTGGTCTTTACTTTTACCGTCCATTCAAATTCGAATGTAGAAACCACTACTCCATCTTCATTTATGCCTATAGATTTCATCCAAAAGGTTTGTCCTTCTCCTGTTTTTAAAGTTTCTGAAATTGCGTTATCAATCAAAGCTCCGTCTTCACATTTAAAAATAATTTTGCCAGTTGCCTTTTTAGTAAAAACAGATTTGTTTTGAGCTACCAACATCGATATTGGTTGTTTTTGAGATCTAATTTTTGAGATCACCATTGCACCTGTACTCAACTCGGCTGCCATTGCCTGCACCGCGAAATACATACTTTTAAAAGGATTTTGATTTATCCATTTATGTTTTACTCCTACACTGCAATTAGTATCTGAAATCGCTTTAACCCTAACGCCACAAAGCCATGCACTTGGTAACTTCAGCATTAAAAATTGATTGAGTTTCTTAGACGTAATTTGCATAGTATTCATTATTTCTTTTAAAGATATCTAAATTATTTCAAATCCTAAATATACTCAAAATCTCAATTAAATGTTAAATTTAGGTACTATGCTTTGCAAAATACCTTCTTTTAACCATATATTTGTATTAGAAATTAACTGGTATAGGAATTTCTAAATTTAATTAGTTAAGTTTTATCATAGTTTATCAATCAAAAAGCATCCTTCATCGGGACATTACAAACCGGACTTAAAAACATCGAAAACCATCATTTTAAGTCCGGTTTATTAAAAAAGAAAAACAATGGAATCATCAGCAATCAAACAACAAGACCAAACCTTAGCCACAATTATTCATCTTTCGGTTTTTTCTAAACTATTTATCCCTTGTGGAAACTTTATTTTCCCGTTAATTATCTGGCTAATAAACAAGGAAAAATCATTTGTAGATCATCACGGGCGTAATGCGGTTAATTTTCAGCTTAGCTTATTATTATACTATATTATTATTGCCTGTTTACTTATTGCTTCTACTATTATTCTGGGTGCAAGAATCCCACTAGAGTTTTTCGAGTATAACGAATACAATATTAACATAAACACTGCTGAGGAAGCTGCTTTACCCATTTTGGTTATGCTTTTTACAGCGGGGATTTTTCTCCTGGGTCTTATTGTTTTTGAGCTCTATGCTGTAATTAGCGCAGCAAAAGATGCCAGTGAAGGCAAAGAATATAAATATCCTTTATGTATCAACTTCATCAAAGACGATACTATATTAAATGAGGCTTCCTAAAAACAATAATCATGAAAAAAATCTTAAACATCAGTCTAATATTAGTTGTTTTACTCAACATTTCTTGTGTGAAAATTGAAAATGAATTCTCCGATTCTAAAGATTATGATCTTGACGGAAGCTGGGAGTTATATCGTGGCAAAAATGATATTAAAAGAATCGATTTTGAAGATAAAAATGTAGTTCTTAAATCTGAAGATCAAACTATCCAGGGCAAATTAGGGACTTATATTACAAGCACTTCTTCTATAGATTTGTTTATTTTCTCTACGGTAAAAAAACAAGAAAATACCATCTATAGAATATTACAATAGCGATAAAAAAATTGAAATCCCTATTTATTACGAAAGCCTGGACAACGAGTATTTTATCACTTTAAATGACAACGTTTATCAAAAAATAAAATAATCATCAATTTATCGAATATGAATCCATCAATCAAAATATCACAAATCATCATCGCAATTTTACTTGCTTTCCAATCCAGTTTTGGTGTAGCTCAACAAAATGAAAAAGTAGAGATCATGCTTGTTGGCTTTGCGCACTTAAGCCAAATGCAAAATGGCACGGAGGCTGCAAGTATGTTTAATCCAAAAAAGCAACAGGAGCTTGAAAAAATAACAGCTAAAATTGCACAATTTCAACCAGATGCTATTATGGTTGAATTAACTCCGCAGGAACAACAATGGGCAGATAGCCTTTATAAGTTATATAAAAACGATAAACTAGATCTTAAGAAGTTTGAGTATGGTGCAGGTGAGACTTACCAGGTAGGTTTTAGGCTGGCAAATAAACTGAATTTAGATCATGTTTACGGAATCGACTTTAACTCTTCTACATCTCAAAATTTATTAAAAGAAGGCGATCATTTTGAGTATTTCCAGGAGCAATTAAAAAAGCTTCAGCAAACTTCGAGACCTTTAGGGAAACAAGTAATGGAAAATTCACTTTCATTATACGATTTCACAAAAAAGATCAACGAGCCAGAAATGCTTGATCTTTCGTATAGAGCCGTTTTCAACTTTCCGGCTTATGTGCAAAATGGCGATTTTGATAAGGACGGTATTAATTACAGAGAATTAAATTCCGAAGAAAAAAGATATGCAGGCGCCGAGTATATTAGTCTGTTTTTCGATAGAAACATTAAAATTTATTCAAACATTTTAAACACACAATTAAAAACCGGAAGCAAGAGAATTTATGTAATGATGGGACAGGCTCATATCGGGATTTTAAAAGATCTTTTAGAAGACAACCCAAATTATGAGATTGTAGACGCTCTTGCTTATTTAGATTAGTCATTCAATTTATCAAACATAATCATCAATCAAAAAATGAACATTTTAACAACATTCAAAACCAAGCGCTATGAAGATAGAGAACACCAAAGCACAAATGCGTAAAGGTGTACTGGAGTATTGTATACTTTCGGTTTTAAAAGATGAAGATGCTTACGTAGCTGAAATCTTAGACACCCTTAAAGATGCCAAATTACTGGTAGTAGAAGGAACGATATATCCTTTGTTAACCCGACTTAAAAATGCAGGCTTACTCTCCTACAGATGGGAAGAGTCTACCAGTGGGCCACCAAGAAAATATTATGGATTAACTGAAACCGGCAGATTGTTCTTAACCGAACTTTCCTCGACCTGGGATGAGCTGCAAACCGCAGTAAACATTGTAACTACTCAAAAAAAGAAAAATCATGAATAAGACGATAAATATAAATCTTGCGGGCATGTTCTTTCATATCGACGAGGATGCCTTTAAAAAATTACAGCATTATCTGGATGCCATAAAACGTTCGTTTACCGATAAACAGGGACGTGATGAAATTATCCTGGATATTGAAGCTCGTATTGCTGAACTTTTTGCTGAAAAAAGAGCAGATAAGAGCCAGGTAATAAGCATGATAGATGTAGATGAAGTGATCGCCATAATGGGGCAACCTGAAGATTATATGGTAGATGAAGACATCTTTGAGGACGAACCCGAAACCACAACTTCTAAAAAGACCAAAAAATCTTCTAATAAGCGTCTTTATCGCGATACCGAAAACTCTTATGTAGGTGGTGTTAGTAGCGGTTTAGGTCATTATCTGGAAATTGATGCTATTTGGATACGCTTACTTTGGGTAGTATTAACCTTAGCATCTACAGGTATCTTCATTTTAATCTATATCGCCTTCTGGATTTTTACTCCTGAAGCTAAAACCACTGCTGAAAAATTATCGATGCGTGGCGAAGAAGTGACGATCTCGAATATCGAAAAAAAAATAAGAGAAGGATTTGATAATGTTTCAGAAAAAGTAAAAAATGTAGATTATCAAAAATATGGCAACCGTGCCAAAGCAGGTGCAGGATCTGCAGCTTCAGCATTCGCAAAAGTTATCAATGTATTTTTAAGAATTATTGTTGCCTTTGTTGGTATCGTAATTTTACTAACGGCCGGTTGCGGATTAATCGCTTTATTTATTAGTCTGTTTACCTTTGGAACTTTTGGAATTATCGATGCCCCGTGGAATGATTATCTAATAATGCATATCTCTGGAACATCTATTTGGATAGGAGCTATATTTTCATTTTTCGCAGTTGGCGTACCTCTATTTTTCCTTTTTATCCTTGGATTAAAAATTTTGGTTAAAAACCTAAAATCTATAGGAAATACCGCAAAATTAGTATTGTTAGGTTTATGGATAATTTCTGCGATAGGATTAGCCGTAATTGGTGTAAAAGAAGCCACAAGTAGAGCCATTAGCGAAAATGTGGTTGAAACATTTTCTATTCCCGCAACTAAACAAGATACGCTAACGATCGAAATGAGAAATAACAATCAGTATAAATCGTACGTAGGATATAGAAATCACAACGTTCAATTAAAATATGACGAGAACGAGAATGGCGTATTGTATTCTGAGAATATTAGAGTAATTATTCGTTCAACAAAAGACTCAATTGCAAAAATAGAAGTCAATAAAGAGGCAGATGGTAAAAGTGTATTAGATGCAAAAAGAAGAGCTGAAAACATCGAATATGGCTTTGATCTAAAAGGAAATACACTTTATTTGGATAGTTACTTTTTAGTAAGAGAACAATTAAAAGCCAGAGATCAGGAACTTTATGTTACGCTATGGCTTCCTGAAGGTAGCCACTTTATTGCAGACGATAATGTAAATTATTTCCATAGAAATAGTTATAGATCTAATGATATCTTACAAAACGACCAGGAAGGTTATTTGTTAAGAGTTGAAAACGATCATGCGGTATGCTTAGACTGCCCAATCGAAGAAATTGAAGAGGAAGATGAAGATGTTTTTGATTCAGAAGAAAGGACCTTTAACACCAGCGCAGAAGAAGAAAAATATTTAGAGGAACAAAAAAAGCGATTTGAACAAGAAGATGAAGATGTTTTTGATTCAGAAGAAAGGGTTTTCAATACTGCTGCAGAAGAAGAAAGATATTTAAGAAATCAAGCAAAAAAACTTGAAGAAAATACTAACAACACAGATGAACCAACTGACGCATCAGACGATTTTGATGCGTCAGTTTCTAACACTAATAAAAGTGTATAAATAGTACATAGCTAAAACTTAACCATCAATCAAAAACCAACCAATTGTGATTAGTCTTTTAAATGTAATCATCAGTTTTCTTATGCTCGTGCTTTCTCCTCACTTGGAGATTGCACGACAAAAGGAAAAAATCCTTGAAATTTCGCATAAAATCGAGTGTAGCTATGCTGAAAACGAATTTTCGAACAGAATTTAGATATTAATATCACTAAAAACTAACCAAGTTTAAAACCTAATCTCATATTATGAAAACATCAAAAATTCTTTTCGCCTTAATTCTTTCTTCTTTGCTATTTTCTTCTTGTATCATCAGTTTTTCCAATACGGATGAAGAAAAAAAGGATCAAGAAAAAATTTCAGAAAAATATACTAGAGCCGATTTTATTGGAAAATGGTATTCTACATCACCAGAGGGAAAACCTGAGATTACCTCTTTAGATTTCGTTAATGATTCTATTGTGAAAATTAATTTAAAGGAAGTCGATGGTGATAAAATAATTACTGGACAATGGGAGCCTAATTATAAATTAGAAAATAAGGGTTTTAGTTTAGTTTCAGATCTTCAAATCTCATATATGCTAAATGAAAGTATGTTTCATAAAGTGTTATTCAGTGTAGAGAATAATAATAATGAAATTTTATTATCGGGCAATAATCTCAAATTTGTTAAGAAATAGAAAGCAACCTCATTATAAAACTGAAATGAAAAAAATAACACGAGTTTTTCTACTATTCCTTTCAATTAGCTTACTAAGCTGTAATAACTCAACTCAGCATATATCAGAAGAAATTATCATAAATTTTAATCCTGAAAATGTAGATTCAAATTATAAGAAAATACAAAGATTTATTTTCAATATCGATCAACGGGCTTTAAAAAATGATATCTCATTGACTTTTGATTCTATCTACCCAGATTCTTTTGACCTTCGTTTAAATACCATGAAGGTAGAAACTACCATTACAAAAAAATTAAATAATGTGACCACTACATCAACCAAAACTCATTTTGTAAAAGTGCAAATAAAAGTTTCTTATAAAAATGAACTTAATAAAACCCAGGCTTCTTTAATTACAGATTACTGTAAAGATTTTATAAATAAAGAACTCACAAAGCAGGGCTATAACCTCCAGTCTTAATAAACTTTTTGTTGCTTCCTATATTTTGTAATTTAGATTCCAATACATTCAATTTTATGGCGTTCTTTTTGATATTGCTAAATTGAATTAAAAAAAGAATTATGAAAAAAAGTCTTAGTCTCCTACTGTTTTTAGTGACGCTTGCTTCACAGGCGCAGGTGGTGGGAAACCGAAATGTAGTGAACAAAAAAAGAAATCTTGATAATTTTACCGAAATTCAAATTACCGGAGATTTTGAAGTTATTCTTACCCGCGGAAATTCGGCTTTTGCTGAAGTTGAAGCAGATGAGAATCTTCACGATCTTATACGAACAGATGTGGTTGATGGCGTACTTTTTATAAAACCTGCCAAAGAGATTAAACGCTCTAAACGGCAGGAAATAAAAGTTGAATTCCCCGAAACGATTACCAAAATTAAATTAGAAGAAAATGCCGAATTAGATGCTTCTAAAGGTCTCAATTTATCCGATATTGAGATTGAAACTTTAGGGAAATCAAAACTTTTCCTAACACTAAACGCTTCTAATTTTAATCTTAAAAGTGGTGAAGACGCTCAGATTGAACTAAACTTAAAAGCTAAACAGGCCTATTTTCAGCTAAATGGAGGAAGTAAAATTAAAGCCCTGGTTAATTCACCTCAATTTAAATTAGATAGTTACGAACGTGCTGATGCTGAAATTGAAGGAACTGTAGAGGATTTTGAATTAAGAACAGAACATTCCAGTACTTTTGAGGGTAAAAACCTAACTGCAACCAATGCAAAACTTATTGCTGAAGGACGTTCAAAAAATGAAATTTCAGTAGTAGAAAATTTAAACATCATTGCAGAAGATCGTAGCGAAACTACCATTTTTAATACTCCAAAAATCGAGATCGAAAAATTTACCGGAGAAGCAATTTTAAAGAAAGCTGAATTTTAAAATTTCAAGTAATCAACTTCAGGGCAAGCCAATTAGACATTTGTCAGAAAATTATTCATTATTTATTGGTAAGCCTTGTAGCATTTAATCTCGATTATCGAGTAAAATAATATAAAATAGAAAGGCCGGATTGCAAAATCCGGCCTTTCTGATAGTTATGAGTAAGGTTACTACTTAAATAATCGCTTAGGCAGTAACTTCTTTTTCCTCTTCTTCTGATGTTTCGATTTCAGCTAAATAACGTTCAGCGTCCATCGCGGCCATACAACCTGTACCTGCAGCGGTAATTGCCTGGCGATATTCTTTATCCTGAACATCTCCCGATGCAAAAACTCCAGGAATATTCGTTTTTGTAGATTTTCCCTGAGTGATTAGATATCCTGTTTCGTCCATATCTAAATGTCCTTTAAAAATATCTGTATTTGGTTTATGTCCAATAGCGATAAATAAGCCGGTAATTGCGATTTCTTCTTTTTCCCCAGTTTTATTATTTACCATACGTAAACCATCTACAACCTGATCACCAATAACCTCGTCTACTTCAGTATTGTAACGAACTTCAAGATTCTTAGTATTATTTACACGATGTTGCATGGCTTTAGAAGCTCTCATTTCATCTTTTCTAACTAACATAGTAACTTTCTTACAAATGTTCGCTAAATAAGTTGCTTCTTCAGCAGCGGTATCTCCTCCACCAACGATAGCTACATCCTGATTTTTATAGAAAAATCCGTCACAAACCGCACAGGCTGAAACTCCGCCTCCTCTTAATTTCTGTTCGCTAGGTAATCCTAAATATTTTGCAGTGGCACCCGTAGAAATAATTACGGTTTCTGCTTCTACCCATTTAGAATTATCGATACAAGCTTTATGAATTCCACCAGCTTCTTTACTAAACTCAACTTCAGTAACCATTCCCATACGAACTTCTGTACCAAAACGTTCAGCTTGCTTTTGTAGATCCATCATCATGGCCGGGCCATCGATACCTTCAGGATAACCAGGGAAGTTATCAACTTCAGTAGTTGTAGTTAACTGCCCGCCAGGCTCCATTCCGGTATACATAATTGGTTTTAGATCTGCTCTGGAAGCATAAATTGCTGCGGTATATCCGGCAGGACCAGATCCAATGATCAAACACTTAATTCTTTCGATTGTCTCGCTCATATGTTCTTTAAATCTTATTCTTAATTTAGATTGTAAAAGTAGTAACTTCAATTAAAAACTTACAGTAAATCACATATAGATTTACTATATATCGATAGTTGCAGCATATTAGTCTGTTTAACTGACTAATAATTACTTACTGCGTTTCTACAAATTTAAAACAATAAAATTACCTTTGCCAATTATGGAGTTTAGCCTGTTTAATATACTCGATATTCTTGGTACCGCAGCTTTTGCGATTTCTGGTGCTTTATCTGCTATGAACCGCAGGTTAGATCTCTTTGGTATTTTTATCATTGCATTTGTAACTGCTATTGGTGGTGGTACTTTACGCGATGTTTTAATTGGTAATACTCCTGTCACCTGGATGGAAAACACACTTTATATTTATCTAATTAGTGTAGTGACGATATTGGCCATTTTATTCAGAAATTATTTAAATCATCTTCGAAAATCACTATTCTTATTCGATACGATTGGCCTTGGTGTATTTACGATCACCGGCGTAGAAATTGGAATAAGGAATGAACTGGATCCTATAATTTCTATCGCTTTAGGTGGAATGACGGGTGCATTTGGTGGTGTAATTCGGGATATATTATGTAATGAAATTCCCGTAATTTTTAGAAAGGAAGAGATCTATGCGACAGCCTGTCTGTTAGGTGGACTCATTTTCGTTATAATGCACGATCAAAACATCAATACTGATATTACTTACCTGGTGACTTCGCTAACTGTAATAATCTTAAGATTACTTGCGGTAAAATATCACATCACACTCCCCGATTTTTATCCTGAAAAAGAGCAAAAATAAATTGTACGTTTGGTTGAAAAATCCGTGAAATATTCAATTAAAAATTCATACTCAAAACTTCAAATTTCAGCCAAAAAAACAGCAATTAGCTGTAGGGTGCCAATTGCTGCCATAAAAATCACATTGGTATAATTCCTAATGTGGTAATTTTTTCCGGAGTAATCCGTATATAAATGTTCCCAACATCGCACCAGCAAAAACCACTAATATTGGCCAATAACCTGCGCCTGCTAAAACATAGATTGGTCCCGGGCAAGCGCCTGCTAATGCCCAACCTAATCCAAATATGATTCCGCCAAACATATAGCGGCTAAAGCTTTTATCCTTCGGAACGAAATTAAGAGGTTGCCCAAAAAAGGACTTTAAATTCTTCTTTTTGATGATTTGAATTCCAATAACTCCTAAAAATAAAGCTGAACCAATGATCCCATACATGTGGAACGACTGAAATTTAAACATCTCATAAATTCTAAACCACGAAGCAGCTTCAGACTTAAACATTACGATCCCAAAAAATATTCCTATTACTAAAAATCCTATCTGTCTCATTGCTTAAAATATTAATGGGTATAAAAAGTGAATCATTACCAATCCTCCAATAAAAAAGCCAATTACGGCAATTAATGATGGTAATTGCAAATTACTTAATCCTGAAATTGCATGCCCAGAGGTACATCCACCGGCGTATCTTGCTCCAAATCCAATTAAAATTCCGCCTATTAAAAGCACTAAAAGCGTTAGCGGTTCAGAAAAAACATTTGTTGAAAATAACTCAGTTGGCAAATAGGCTTTCCCGGCACTATCAAACCCAAGATTGTTTAAATCCTGAATCGTTTCTGAAGAAATCGCAACCCTAGTTGGATCTTCACTTAAATAAAAATGTGCGATAAAACCACCAAATACGGCACCTAGCAATACTAGTAAATTCCATTGCTGTGCTCTCCAATCGAAATTAAAAAAATCTGCTTTCTTATCTGCTCCACACATGCTACACATGGTTCGTAGGTTGGAAGACATTCCAAACTGACGTCCCATAAAAATGAGTAAAAACATGGTAAATGCGATCAATGGCCCAGAAACATACCACGGCCAGGGTTCTAAAATCCAATTCATAGTCTTCTTTTGTGCAAATAAACCAGAAATTAAGAAAACGGCCTGTAACAATGGTTACATTAATTTTCCTGAAGATATTCTTTAAAGTTCTTTACTACCTTTTCTGATAATCGCTCCTGGGTTTTAAGCGTCCAGCCGGCACTTTTCTTGCCAATCACCACATTTTTTCTTTCATGAATATCCTGCGGAACATCTTTTTTGGCGTCCCCATCGAAAATTGCAAAATTTGAGGTCGATTTTATCCAATTTCGAAAAGCTTCTAAATCGAATGGCATTCCCAGCGAAGTATTGATAAAAATTTTCCCGTTACCGAATTTCTCAAAATGTTCTGGCTGAAGAATTTCCAGGTTTTTGGGAAGATGAATCGAGATCACATCTACGGTTTCCAGAAGTTCATCCAGTTCTAAATATTCCAGACCTTTTTGCTCGTACTGAAGTTTTCTGCTTCTGCTGAAGTAATAAAGATCGGCTCCAAAAGGCAATAAACAATCGGCTAAAAGCTGCCCGGTAACCCCAAGACCGATGATCCCAATTTTAAGATCGGTAAGCTCATGCGGAATTTCCTTCCACTGTTTTTCAGCATAACCGTGGATAAGCATGATCAATTCTGAAATCACAAATTCTGCTACTCCGGGATCGCCATAATCAAAAATTCCGGTGACTGTAATTCCGTTTTCTCGTGCGTAATCTACCGCAACATTGGCTGAAGCATCATCAAACAAACTACAGCACATACCTATATACTTAAGATTAGGACTTTCTTGGATGATTTCTTCTGTGATCTGCGTCTTCCAGGAAACAAAGATCACCTCAGCATCACCAATTCTATTTAAAATTTCCTCATTGGTTTCTGGGAAATCATCAGGATGAATAATTTTTTCTTCAGAGTATTCCTGAAGCTGCGCAATAGCTTCATCATTCATTTTCGTATAATCGACACAAGTGATTTTGTTGAATTTCATCTATAATTTTTGGGGAACATAAGAAAAAATCGAAGATTTTTAGCCATTAGCACTCAGCTTTTAGCTAAGAGATATTGATTAATATATCTATTTTAAAAACGGGATTCCAAGAAAATAAGAAACATTTTTTCCCGATTTTAACCGAACTGAATTAATAACGACTAAAACAAGATTGATGAAATAAAGTAGAACAATTGTTCCCCATAAATACAGTGGATTAATTAATAAAGATGGAGAAATCAAACTAGATTGATTTACTCGATAAAAATTACCTCCAATATATCCAATTATAGAAAGAAATAAGACTAAACTCCAGGTGATCTGAAAATTCAAAATTTTCCTGCTGCTTCTATCAATTCCATGAATTTTATTCTTCTGAGAAATCCACATCACCAATGGAATTAAAATTCCGAGAAGTGGGAAGATTAAAAAACTTAAGGCAGAAGTATTTAGCATTGCCAAATAGCTATCATTTTTTTCTAGCTTCCAGTCGATAATTTCTTCGGAAGTAACGCTTAGTCCTTTCGCTATCCGCTGCAAGGTATCACCTCGAGGCGTCGTTTCTCCATTTTCGATTCGCTGGATTGTTCGCAGACTTAATCCGGATTCTTCGGCTAAAACTTCCTGTGAAAATCCTTTTCGGTTACGTAGCTCTGTTACTCTTTCAGAGATTTTGCTGTTTTTCATATTTACAAAGTTAAATGTTTCAGCAAATCTATGTTCAGTGGATAAAAAGGCTTGCGTCGAGCTTACGACATATTTACGTCATGTTTGTCAAGACCAGCAAAACTAAGGATTTGAGGTAATTCTAATACTGAGTTTTAAATTTACGTTTATAAAGAAAGTATTGAATTCATATTATTCTTTTGCTATAAAAGAGATCTCTCCGCAAGGTCGAGATGACACAAAACCTTTGCACATTCGAAATTTAGCATTCAAAATTCAACATTTCTAGTCTAAATTCTAATTTCTAAAAGCGAAGCGGTCTCATGTCTAAATTCTAAAAGCGCAGCGATCTAATTTCTCATTTCTAAAAGCATAGCGGTCTAAACTTTACAAAGGAATATTCCCATGTTTTCGGTC
The DNA here is from genome assembly GCF_002094855.1 of Zunongwangia atlantica 22II14-10F7. Classification (GTDB taxonomy): domain Bacteria; phylum Bacteroidota; class Bacteroidia; order Flavobacteriales; family Flavobacteriaceae; genus Zunongwangia; species Zunongwangia atlantica. Next base: position 88,728 of record NZ_ARYN01000008.1, on the reverse strand, counting down.
TGGTCTTAACACGCTTTTATTTTCAAGCATACTAAAAGCTTTTAGTAATTTTCTTCGAGTATCTTTTGGCATGATCACCTCATCAATAAATCCGCGTTGAGCAGCTTCGAAAGGATTGGCGAACTTTTCGGCGTATTCAGCTTCTTTTTCGGCTAATTTTTGTTCAGGATCATCAGCTTCTTTAATTTCTTTTCTAAATATAATTTCACTTGCTCCTTTGGCTCCCATAACAGCAATTTCCGCACTTGGCCAGGCAAAATTCATATCAGCTCCAATATGCTTACTATTCATCACGTCGTACGCGCCACCATAAGCTTTTCGGGTGATCACCGTCACTTTTGGCACCGTAGCTTCACTCAGCGCATACAATAACTTCGCACCGTGAAGAATGATGCCGTTCCACTCCTGATCTGTTCCCGGCAAGAATCCAGGTACATCGACTAAAACCAATAGCGGAATATTAAAACAATCGCAAAAACGTGTAAAACGAGCCGCTTTTTTAGAACTATCCACATCTAAAACTCCGGCTAAACTCATTGGCTGATTGGCAACAATCCCAATACTTCTTCCTCCCAATCGCGCAAAACCAACGATGATATTATCGGCATAGTTCTTATGAATTTCAAAGAAAGAATCGGCGTCGATAATTCCTTCAATAACCGAATGCATATCGTAAGGTTTATTGGAACTATTTGGAATAATTTCATCTAGTTTTTCACGAATCTCATCCTGTGGCTCAAAAGCTAATTTTTCAGTTTTTTGCTTATTGTTTTGAGGCATATAACTAATCAGCTTTTTTATATCCTCTAAACAAGTAATATCGTTGTTGGCCGTTAAATGAGTTACACCAGATTTTGTGGAATGTGTACTCGCACCGCCCAATTCTTCTGAAGTTACCGTTTCATTTGTAACCGTTTTTACCACATTCGGCCCAGTCACGAACATATAACTAGTATCTTCTACCATGATCGTAAAGTCGGTCATTGCAGGAGAATACACTGCGCCACCGGCACACGGCCCCATAATGGCTGAGATCTGCGGAATCACTCCGGAAGCTTTTACATTTCGGTGAAAAATATCTGCATAACCACCAAGCGATTTTACACCTTCCTGAATTCGCGCCCCACCAGAATCATTTAAACCGATCATCGGCGCGCCCGTTTTTACTGCCAGATCCATAACTTTGCAAATCTTTTCGGCATGCGTTTCTGAAAGTGCTCCGCCAAAAACCGTAAAATCCTGAGCAAAAACATAGACCAATCTTCCGTTTATCGTTCCATAACCTGTAACAACGCCGTCGCCATAAAACTTCTGATCCTGCATTCCGAAATCGGTTGTACGGTGCGTTACCAAAATCCCTATTTCCTCAAAAGAACCTTCGTCCAATAAATAATCGATTCGTTCTCTAGCGGTAAGCTTTTTCTTTTCGTGCTGCTTTGCAATACGCTTTTCACCACCACCAAGATGCGCCTGTTCTATTCTTTGATTTAATTGCTCTATATTTTTCTTACTCATGGTTTTTAATTTTTAGCTGTTAGCGTTTAGCCCTGCTTTCACTTTTCAAAATTGACTCATCGACATATTATCAAATTAATTATTTCCTGCCTACTGAAAACTGTTACTGCCCACTGATAACTGCCAACTGAATTACTCTCTTGCTTCAGTAATTGGTAATCTTAGTTTTTTCTGATCTTTTAAATATTGCTTCAAGGCAACCAAAGCGGCCAACTTCGATTCTTCTTCAATTTCATTTTGAAGTTTTTCAGGAGAATAATATTTCTTCACAAAATGAGTTTCGAAATTTCCTGAAGTAAAGGCTTCATGTTCAAAAACGAATTTCCCGAAACTCAGCGTTGTAGAAACACCTTCTACCTGGTAATCATCGATCGCTTTGATCATTAACTGTATCGCTTCTTCTCGATTTTTTCCGTAGGTAATTAATTTGGCAAGCATAGGATCGTAATAGATCGGTACATCCATCCCTTCTTCAAATCCATTATCTACCCGAATTTTTTCTCCGGAAGGAATTTTATATTTCTCCAACTTCCCAACGCTGGGCAGAAAATTATCCATAGGATCTTCAGCATAAACCCGTAACTCCAGCGCATGACCGGTAATCTTTAAATCTTCCTGTTTAATACTGAGCTCCTCTCCCCTTGCAATTTTAATTTGCTCTTCAACAAGATCGATTCCAGTTATATATTCGGTTACAGGATGCTCTACCTGAAGCCTGGTATTCATTTCTAAAAAATAAAAGTTTCGATTTTCATCGAATAAGAACTCCACCGTACCGGCACCTACATAATCGCAGGCTTCGGCCACCCGAACCGCTGCTTTTCCCATCGCGTCACGAAGTTCTTCGTCTAAAACTATCGATGGCGCTTCCTCGATCACTTTTTGATGACGGCGCTGTACCGAGCATTCACGCTCAAATAGATGAAGTGTATTTCCGTGCGTATCTGCTAAAACCTGAATTTCTATATGACGCGGAGAAGCAACATATTTTTCAATAAAAACTGAGCCATCACCAAAGGCAGATTCGGCTTCACTAATCGCACGTTTCATTTGGTCTTCCAAATCTTTTTCCTGCTCTACCACTCGCATTCCTTTTCCTCCACCACCGGCAGAGGCTTTTATTAAAATAGGATAACCAATCTCTGTAGCGATCTTTTTAGCTTTTGCGGTATCTGTGATCGCTTCGTCGATCCCGGGAACCATAGGAATATCATACTTTTTCACCGCATCTTTGGCTGCTAGCTTGCTTCCCATGATTCGGATGGCTTTACTATGCGGACCGATAAACGTGATACCTGCGTTTTCTACTGCTTCAGCAAAACCGGCATTCTCACTTAAAAATCCGTATCCGGGATGAATTCCGTCGACATTTAATTCTTTACAAATTTCAATGATCTTATCTCCTAACAAATAGGATTGATTAGACGGTGCCGGCCCAACGCAAACCGCTTCATCAGCAAATTTTACATGCGGTGCATTTCTATCGGCTTCAGAAAAAATAGCAACGGTTTTAATGCCCATTTTCTGAATAGTTTTTAGTACTCGCAGGGCAATTTCACCACGGTTAGCTACTAATATTTTCTTCATTTTTTACAAATTTTAGCGGAATAAGGATTATTCCATTTCAATAAGCAACTGGTTTTTCTCTACGGTTTCGCCGTTTTTGATCTGGATACTTTTTACCACTCCTTCTCGGGGTGCGGTAATCGTATTTTCCATTTTCATGGCTTCTAAAACCAGTAAATAATCGCCTTCTTTTACCGCTGTGCCTTCTTCGACATTTACTTCCAGAATTAATCCTGGCATAGGGGCTTTGATATCGTTAATCAATTGCGCAGACCCGAGAGAAAGTCCCATTTTTTCGATCAAAAGATCTAAATCGTTTGCGATATTAATATTGTAAATATTGGAGTTGATTTTTATCGAATATTGCCTTTTTAAAAAATCACTTTTTTCTATGGAAGCTTTAAAGGATTTATGCTCGTGAAGTATATGAAAATCAGTATTTCCAGTGGCTTGAATATCTAAATCTAAGATTTGGTTTTCAGTAAACTCAAATTTTGATGTATTGTTCACTTTAACCTTAAACTTTTTCTCCATATTTGATCAATTTTTGCTCATTTTAAGCAACAAGCTTTGTAAATATAAAAAATTAATAAGGCTTTTACTGAAAGATTAATAATTATATAGAATGATAAAATATTTTTATTCCAATTTAGTTATATTTAGTAATCACTAACCCAATCAAAATTAAAATGTTCATACTCCAAAAGATTAAAAAAGCTTTTGACAACTTATTAAAATTCAATAAGCTTTTCAAAAACACTATTTATATTTCAATTGGTGAAAACTGCCTCACAGATAATATATTAGCAAGATATCATTTGAAATCTTTTAGTACGCCTTATTCCCATGGAAGAAGCAATATAGATTACGCTATTCAACTTGAAAAAGAAAATTATAAAAACCTTTTGAACCCAACTTTTATTAAAATAGGCCACATTAACAGCAAGGAAGTGCAAAGAAATAAATATTATCGTTTGGAAAATAATATTTACAAAAATATGCATCAAAATGGATTTGAATTCACCCACCATGATATAATAAATAATCCAAATCATCTATTAAGTTATAAAAGAAAGGTAGAGCGTATGAAAAAGCTTTCAGCAAGTAGAAAAAAAATAAAATTCTTTTACCACCATCGAGCAAATTCAAATGCTGATTTAAATTTGATTATATCTAAAGCCAGATTTTTTTTGAAATTTTATGAAAATACGAATTGCGAGTTTATTTTATTTACACAGAAAATGATCTCTGACATTAATAAGAGAAGTTTACATAAATTTTACAATTCTACTAACATTAAAGGATATGTTTTTTACTGTATGTCTCCTTGGGAAGGCAATGATCCTAAAAAATTATGGGCTTTAAATGATGATGATTTAATTGCTAGTATGATATATGATGTAAAAAAACATTAAGAAAGTAAAGCACCAATTAAGTTTACAAAAAAAGGTTTTATAAATCATTTACAGTGACTTAAAATCGTTCACTGCATCACTTAGATCAAAAACTTTAATTCCGGTTAACTGCTTATCTACAATGCTGCTTCCGGCTGCAGATCGATAGCCGCCGGCACAATGCACAACAACTGGTTTATCTGTTGGGATTTCGTCTGTACGATCTCTTAATTCGTTTAGCGGAATGGCAATTGCACTTTCAAAAAACTTCCCTTCTTCAACTTCAGAAGTATTTCTAATATCCACAATGGTATATGCTGAAGGATTTTCTTTAAAATGATTTACCTCTAAAAATTCGGTAGAACCTTCAAGATCTTCAGCAACAGTAATGATCGCTTTTAGATATTTTTCGTAAGCAATTTTTGCAACACGCTCCAACAAAGCATCAATATCTTCTACTGAAGGCGCCACTAAATAAAAAGCTTCTTCTGGCTGAATGATCGCTCCTAACCAGGTTTCGAACTTTTGCTTAGGCGATGTCGCCATAATATTAATACTTCCCGGCAAATGTGACTTTTTAAAATCGTCTCCGCCTCTTGTATCTACGATCGTTAAACCTTCTTCAATTTCATCTACATTTAGAAAAACCGGAACATTATATTTTGCTTTCTGTACGTTTAAAGCTCCAGCTTTGTTGATATCTACATCAAATCCAAAATAAGACGGAATAAACGGCTGATCTTTTAAAATCTCCTCTACAAACTCATCCTCGGTTTGTTCTTTAAAAGCCCAGTTTCCCATACGTTCATTTCCTAATGTACTGGAAGAATCGCTGCTCATATTTTTACCACATAGCGATCCTGCACCATGTGCCGGATATACCAAAGCATCATCTGGCAGCCCGTTAAATTTAGTTTGCATAGTGTTGTACATTTGCTTGGCAAGATCGATACGCTTGGCTTTCATGTTCCCGGCGTTTTCGCGTAAATCTGGCCGACCAACATTTCCTATAAATAAAGTATCTCCGGTAAAAAGAGCCGTTTCGTTTTCTTCTTTGGCGACTACCGTGATACTATCTGGACTGTGCCCCGGCGTGTTTAAAGCGCTAAAAGTCACCTTTCCTAATTCGAAGGTATCGCCTTCATCAAAACTTTTATGATCATAATCTGCGCCTACCAATTTGCTTACAAAAATAGTTGCCGCAGTTTCTTCATGAATTTGTAAGTGACTGCTAATAAAATCGGCATGAGGATGCGTTTCGAAAACCGCTACGATCTTTGCATTATGCTCTTCAGCAAACTTATAATACGGCATAGGATTTCTAGATGGATCTACCAGCGCCATTTCACCTTCACTTACAATTGCATACGAATAATGGGCTAAAGCCTCGTCATTAAACTGTTCTATGATCATTTCTCTATTCTTTTATTAGTTTGTTTCTTTATTGTTTTTAAACGGAAAAGTCATTTGTTCTTTAAAGCTTCTAGGAAAATCTTCGTCTCCTTCAAAACCAAGTTCTATACTTTTTCCGCTCTTCGGAATATATGCTGTTCTAAAAATATAATCCCAAATACTTAAACTTAAGCCGAAATTCATTCCGTAGGGATGCGAATCGGGTAATACTTTGGAGTGATGCCAGATATGCATTTTTGGATTGTTGAAAATATAACCTAAAAATCCATAATTCCAGCCCACGTTTGCGTGGTTTAAATGCCCAATCAAGACACTAAACATATGAACGATAAAAAGCTCCTGAATCCCAAAACCTATCATCGCTAAAGGAATATACTGTGCGGTTTTGTAAACAATAGTTTCCATAAAATGAAACCTAAACTGCGCCGCAAAACCCATTTCTTTTACACTATGATGTACTTTATGAAATTGCCACAACCAGGGGCGTTTATGTAACTGCCGGTGAACATTCCACTGAATAAAATCGGCTATTACGAACATGATTAGCAACTGTCCCCAAACTGGCAGATTTTGGATATTTACGGCCACAATATTTTCGATCCCAAAAAGTCCCAAGAAATCATTGAAAAGCGCTACACCAATATTCGATAAGGCATTGTAACCAATCAACGAAAACAGGAAAAAATTGAATAAAATATAAAAACCATCCAGCCAAAAACCTTTTCTAAAGATCGGTTGTTCTTTACGCCAGGGTAATACAATTTCTAAAATCCAGACAAATAACGAAATCGCTATAAGCCAGTAAAAATAATTTGTCCAGGAAGGATTGGTAATCTCCTGCACCAGGTAATTAAAATATCCGGTAAACGAATCCTGAATTATTTTTAAATATTTGTCCATTTTTAAATTATTCCGCAGCAAAAGTAACCAAAAGCTAAAGCAAGGCCAGTAACTTTTGTTACAGTATTTCCCATTCCAAGTCTTACTAAAGGATTAAAGAATCTTGAATATCCTTTAACAATCGCAAACCTTTAAGTATAAATATAAATGTTATAAGGCGTTAAACTAAGCCTGAGTAATTAAATACTTTATTATTTTCAGGCTAAAATCAGAAAAAGAAAATATGAGCACAAAGAAAAATTTAAAATTAGAAAAACTGGCTTTTGGTGGTGTTGCTATTGGTACCGGTTTTGATAAAATAGATGATAAACAATCTGGCCAGGTGCTAGAATCTGCCTGGGAAAGTGGTATAAGACAATATGATACTTCGCCCTGGTACGGTTTAGGTTTAAGTGAGCGAAGAATGGGCCATTTCCTAAAAAATAAAAAACGCGAAGATTATATCCTCTCAACCAAAGTAGGTCGACTTTTTACACCGACTAACAATATTCCAGAAACGCAATGGGTAGATCCTTCTCCTTTCGATTATCAATATGATTATACGGCAGAAGGTGTTAGACGATCTGTAGAAGATAGTTTGCAGCGATTGGGCGTAGAAAGTATCGATTATGCTTTTATCCACGATCTTTCGCCAGACAATAATGCCGATCTTGGCGATTGGGAAGAACATTTTGAAATCGCTAAAAAAGGTGCGATGCCAGAGCTTACCAAAATGCGTGAAGAAGGTTTAATTAAAGGTTGGGGACTTGGTGTAAATACCGTAGAACCAATTATAAGAACAATCGATTATGCAGATCCAGACCTTTTTGTTTCTGCGATTCAATATTCGATGATCGATCACAAAGATTCTTTAGATCGTCTTTTCCCAAAGGTTGAAGAAAGTGGTGTTGGATTAATTGTTGCCGCTCCATTTAATGCCGGTTTGCTAAGCGGTCAGAAGCGATATAATTATGCAGGTGAAATGCCCGAAGATGTAGATTCTCGCTACAAAAAGATGATCAAAATTGCCGATAAATACGATGTTGATCTTGCGAAAGCTGCAATCCAGTTCTCCTATACGCCAAAAGTGGTCGATACTGTTTTAGCTGGTGCCAGCAAACCTTACCAAAACGTAGAAAATGTAAAAGCTTTTGATGTGAAAATTCCAAAAGACTTTTGGGTCGAACTAAAGAACGAAGGATTGATCGATGAACGTTGCGAAACTCCGCAGTTCTAATTTTTTAAATGAATAAAATGTGAGCTAAAAGTCAAGATGGAATTATAGTCACCCTGAACCTGCCTCGCCGGCTGGCAGGCTTGATTCAGGATCTCACTCTATAATTTTTATTTTACAATCTTTATGAGATTCCGGATCAAGTCCGGAATGACAAATAATTGATAACTAAAAAAGTCGCTTTTTACATAGAAGCGGCTTTTTTATTTTCTAGCTGAATTGAAAACAGTAATTTTAAAGCTCAAAATCGATAAAATGAAACGCATTTTTTTTCTTCTCTCTATTCTGAATATTCTCGCTCCTGCTCTATTATTAGCACAAAATCCAAAAGTAGATATCCAGGAATATGAATTTCATTTAAAACTGAATGATAATAACGACATTATTGAAGGGAAAACGCTTATCGATTTTAAGTATACTGAAGGAGCTGATGTCCTTGAACTAGATTTTGCTGCGGAAGAAAATGGCAAAGGAATGCAGGTGGACAAAATTCTTCAAAATGGAAAACGCTTAGATTTTAAACATTCCGGAGAAAAATTAAACATAAGCACTACTGCTGAAGGTGAAGTTACGATCTATTATCATGGAATTCCGGAAGACGGACTTATAATTAGCGAAAATAAATACGGAGACCGCACTTTTTTTGGTGATAACTGGCCAAATAGAGCACATCTTTGGTTACCACTAATCGATCATCCTTCAGATAAAGCTAAAGTTTCTTTTCATGTAACCGCACCTTCAAAATACCAGGTGGTGGCCACAGGCACACTTCAGGAAGTGACCAATCTCGATGATGATAATTCACTCTATGTCTACGCTTCTCCGCTAGAATTACCTACAAAAGTAATGGTGATTGGTGTGGCTGAATTTGCCGTACAACATTTAGGAGAAATTGCAGAAATTCCGCTTTCATCCTGGGTGTATCCAGAAAATAAAGAAGCTGGCTTTTTCGATTATGCGCAGGCAGAAAGAATCCTAAATTATTTTACTGAAAAAATAGGGCCTTTTCCTTTTACAAAATTAGCAAACGTACAATCTACCACGCGTTATGGCGGAATGGAAAATGCAGGAAATATCTTCTATTTTGAAAACTCGGTTGATGGGAAACGTACTTCTGAATTTTTAATGGCGCATGAAATTGCACACCAGTGGTTTGGAGATTCAGCTTCTGAATCTGATTGGTCGCATCTTTGGCTAAGTGAAGGTTTTGCCACGTATTTCACCGATTTGTATGCTGAGGATCAATACGGAAAATCGAAATTAAATGAGAAATTATGGGAAGAACGCCAACAGGTTATTGATTTTAGTAAAACTACAAAAACAGCGATAATCGATAGTTCTCGCACCGATTTAATGGAACTTTTAAATCCAAACTCTTATCAAAAAGGTGCCTGGGTATTGCACATGCTTCGTAGAAAAGTAGGTGACGAAAATTTCTGGAAGGCAATTCAGCAATATTATCAAAAATATAAATTTAGCAATGCAACTTCAGCAGATCTAGAAGTCGAATTCGAAGCAGCTTCAGGAGAAGATTTAGACCAGTTTTTTAAACAGTGGACAACACAATATGGACAGCCAAAAATTAAATACGATCATAAGTTTGAAGATGGAAAATGGAAAGTTACAATTCAACAACTTCAAAAAAATCATTTTGAATTTCCATTAGAATTTGAACTAAGATTTTATGATCATACGTCTAAAATTATCGAATTTGATATTACTAAAAAGAAAGAAACTTTTGAAGTAGAACTTCAAGAAGAACCAGTTTCGATAAGTTTAGATCCATATACCAACCTGTTATTCGAAATGGGACACTAAATTATTCTATAATAAACATCGAAGGAAAGCGGGTAGAATATCGAATTTTAAATTGCTGCCCGTCGAGTCTTGGGATCATTCTTTTTCCGTCGTAATTAATCGATTTTCGGAGTAATTTTTCACGCGAAAAACCGTCAACTTTTTTGCCTTGTTGTTCTAAAGTTCCAAAATTATTCTGGTAATTAAAGATCGCAAAATCTTCGTAGCCATTAGTGGTAAAAACTTTAGTGACACGCCGTTCTTCACTAACTACGGCAATGGTTTCATTATACGAATTTTGAATAATCACTTTGGCTAGTTGATGATTTGCTCCTTCAGCAAAATGCTCTAAAACAATGGCAAAACCTGTAATTCCAATCACTAGGATTATTTGCATCAAACTCACCAAAATATAAGTAATGGGATCTTTTTTAAAGGAACCTTTATCTACTTCTTCAGATCTAATTATAACTCCCACCAGCAAAATGGCCAGACCAACAAAAATAAAGAAGAGGCTAATGCCTTTCACCAACGCATAATAATCTACCAGGTGTGTGAATAGCATTTTTATCAAAAATCCTATGCCTAAAACCAATAATCCAATAAAATGTCTTGTTTTTAGCAAATCTTAGAATTTAATTTCAGCAACTTTTAGCTCGTCGTCATTATTTTCTAATCTATAAACTTTTAATGTTTTTTGCTGATCTTTAGTTCCGTAATTTTTGAAAACTGTGACCTTTAAAAATGTTGGTCCTGATATTTTCTGAACATTATCGCTATAATAATCAATAAACATCTCGTAATTACCGCTTATTGTTTCTTTTAATTTAAAAGATTCAGGCCCAAAACCTTCAGTCATATCATCAGACAGTATTCCGCCTATTTTGGTTCTTTTATTTTGATACCAGCATTTTTCGCCTTTAGGATCAATCACCCAAAGATCGATATCGGTGTCGTTGTGATTCCAGTCGACCACCACACGGAGATCCATATTCATTGGGCTGATGAATCTTTTATCAATATTCGATAAATCCAGCTCATTTTTATTGAGCGTAATTAGGTTATTCATTTCTACAAAAGAAATATCCTCGATTCCAGAAAATCTGCGTGATTCATCTTTTTCGACTAAATCTCCATTTACAATTTTGTAAAGCAATTCTAAAGCTTCCTGAAAATGCCCATTTTCGATCTTAATTAAAGCCAGATCACGATAAGATTGGATATCTTCAGGACGTAATTCTAAAACTTTCGCGTAAATATACTCGGCCATTTCAGACTTTCCTTCGGCTTCTAATTTGTAAGCCAACGCCCGACTCAGCTCATAATTATCAAGCTCAATTTCAGCAATATTAGAAATAATTCGGAAGGCTTTATCAGCTTCATTCTGTTTCAGAAAATAATCGGCCACATCCATATAGAAAGAAGGCATATTATTATATTCTTCTCTCAATTCGAGATATAATTGATAGGCTTCTTCGGCAGAGTTTGTTCTTTTAAGTTGCCTGATATATGCTGAATTTGGATTCCATCCTTTTAATTCCAGTTCGTCTTCAATTTGTAATTCTAATTCGGCAATTTTATCTTTTTCATTTTCTGAAAGCTCTCTAGTTTTAATAACAACTACACCGCCAGCTGCTTGAGCACCATAAAGTTTAGTGGCATTTTCTGAATTTATATTGTAAAGTTCAGCTATATCATCAGCATCCAAATTGGGCATTTCACTAACTAAATTTCCATTTACAATATAAATTGGGTTTTTATTAGATAAACTGGCTGCACCTCTTATTCTTACAATTTCTTCTTCATCGTTTACTACCTGAATTCCGGCTACACTACCTTGTAAAGCAGTTACTGCACTCGTCCTCGCATTAGAAGATTCGCTTTCATAACCCGTAACCACGACTTCGTCTAGAGCTGCAGTATCTTCTTCTAATGCTACATCAATTTTATCACCAGTAACCAAAATTTCCTTGGTTTTAAAGCCAATATAGCTGAAGATCAATTTTTCACCTTCGTTTACGTAAATCTGATAATTCCCATCAAAATCGGTTTGAGCTCCGTTTGAACTTCCTTTGATAATAATAGCTACGCCAGGCAAAGCAAGATAGTCTCCTGCCGCCTTCACATTTCCTTTTACCAAATGATTTGAATTTTCATTGCCGGGAATATCTTCTCCTGAATTTGTATTTGAAGTCGGTTCACCCTCTGAAGTTTCCTCACCAGAATCTACCACACTGGTCACAGGATTGTTGGTTCTTTGAGAAATAGTATCTTTTGAAATATCAATTTTGGGCGTTTTTCCGTACCATTTTTCAATATCATTATATCCATCGATAATCAATAAGCGTTTTGCTTCGAGGTTATTTTGGCGATTTGCCAGACTGGATTTTTTACGTCGCATGGCATCCTGATATTCCTCTAACATCTCGTCTGGTGGGGTGATCTCGTACTCGATATAATCTGAAAGTCGGTCTAAAACCAATAAGGACGTGTAGTCTGAAAGTACCTGATAATCTTCGCTTACTTCAATAATTTTGGCTTCTACATCCCCACTTTGGGCATTTAGGAAGTCAATTTTTTGATTCGCCCATTTCTTATCGATTCCCCAATCTTTAACATCGATCGCATCTACAGGATTAATCTCGATAGTATTCACAACTTCATTCCCAAATCCAAATTTTAAAGTGATTGTTGTATTTTCAAAACCTTTACCGGTAAGTGTAAAATCCTTATTGAGTATCTTTTTCTCTTTTGGATAAATTTCAAGGGAATTATCTTCTGAAGTTGCTCCTAAAAATAACAATGGCTGATTTTTTAATTTTGAAATTGCATCTTCTAAGCCTAAGTTTTTAAGATTGATATAATTTCCGCCAGATTTCAAAGAAACCTGTTGAAGCTCTTTGTGATCTGCTGAAGTTCTGCTGTTTATAGCGAAAATAGGACTATTAAATTCCTCCTTAAAACCTCCAAAATTGTCTAAGCCATCGCTAAATAATAAAATTACCTCACTATCTTCAGAATTAAAATCTAATTGATTGTAAGCCGTACCACCATCATAAACCTGCGATTTTAGAAATTCAAAAAGTGCCTTAGAATCTCCATTTTCGACTTTAAAAGATGATCTTTTTCGCTCTTTATAGTCGAAGGTGATCAATTCGACTTCAACATTTTTTAAATCCTCAAAATAGCACTCTAGAAGATCGATTTCCTTTTGAATTTGCCTGTCTTTTTCTGAATACGAAACATCCCAAAAGATGCTAATTTTTGAAGGTTTTGGCCTAATGCGCTCTTTGGCTTCAACCGAATTATACCAGTAAAAAAAGTCGTCCTGAGCTACAAATGTTGGTTTTGCATCATTTTTATCAATTCTGAAAATAAAATCCTGATCTAACTTAAAGTTCTCTTTCTTAATTTCTGAAATTAAATTTCCATCGGAATTCTCGAATTTCAAGTTTGATTTTAAAGCTGAAGCGTCATCGATTCCGGCCACACTAATTTTCAAGTTGAAATTCTCGAGTTTTACATCATATTCTAACGGTAATTGATAAAATAACTCACCTTTATTCAGAATCAATTCTTCGTCATAAGCCAAAACTACACGTTTATAAGATTTTGCTTCAATAGGAAAAATTCGTGCTTTGTAATTATTTCCCTGCGTTTTCTCGAGCAACGCAGGATCTATACGTCGTCTCACCGTACTTTCAAAAGCAACGCGAGCTTTCTCTTTTTCAACAATTACCGCTTCTCTTAGCTTTCCATTGATATCTAAAGCAAATCGGCTTACTTCCCGGCCTTCGCCCAACGGAAAACTTAATTCGCCTTCCAGCCTTTCATCATTTGAATTGTAAAAAAATAATTCGAATGTTGTGGTGGCCAGATTTCCGGCAATTTTCACGTCTACATTTAACTTGGCAAGATCCAGTTTTTTATTGCCCACCTTAATTTCTGGTGAGTTCTGAGAAAACAATGCCAGGCTTGCCTGAAACATCAGGAAACAAAATAATATCAATTTTTTCATAGGTAAGAAGTATGAACTACCCTATGAATTTAATCGAAATTATTCAAAATCCCACCAAACTTCCTGCTTAAATTCCTGATTTAGTTGATATAGCTCTCCAATTTTAGGGCTCACATAGCTTAATTTAGTTGCATCAGCGGCCTTTGTAAAACGTTTTATAGGTTCATTCCAAGGATGCATGGCAAGCGTAAATTTTGCCCAGTGAACAGGAATCACTTTTTTGGCTTGTAGATCGTTTGCAGCCTTCACAATCTCTTCTGGGAAATTATGAATTTGCGGCCAGTTTTCGCCATATTGACCGCATTCTAAAATTGCAAGGTCAAATTGGCCAAATTTATCTCCTATTTCTTTAAACTGCGGACTATAACCCGAATCGCCACCTAAATATAATTTGTAGCCAAAAGCTTCAAAAACAAAAGACGACCACAGCGTATTACCACGCTTAAACAAGCGTCCGGAAAAATGTCTTGAAGGTGTTGCAGTAATTTTTAAATTATCGATAATCTTAACAGATTCCCACCAATTCAATTCAGATATGATCATACTTTGGTAGCCCCAATATTCTAAATGGGCGCCAACACCTAATGAACAAACTACTCGTTTTACTTTCGGTTTTAATTTTTCTATCGTTGGATAATCCAAATGATCGTAATGATCGTGCGTAAGCAGTAAAATATCTATTTCAGGCATATCCTCTACTCCATATTCATTGGCGCCATCGTAAGCTTTTCCGAAGAAAGAAACCGGCGAAGCATTTCCGCTAAACACAGGATCTACCAAGATGGTATAGCTCTTTATTTTCAGCAAATAAGAAGAATGCCCAAACCATACAAAAGCAGGTTCTTCTACATTTATTGCATTAAGATTGGTCTTTACAGAAGGTATTTTTTTTGATGGATTTACAGATTTTGGACGATTTCGCATATCCTTCATCATTTTAAACATCGATACATTATTGGGGTTTACCGAGGTTTCTTCTATATTCTGAAAGCTTCCATCTTTAAAATTTTCACATTCCTGTATTCTTTCTAATCGTTTACCAGATGGGGCTTTTCCAAATTGTTTGATCATAATTTATGGGGTATAATAATGAATCTGAAGTTGTTGTGTAAAGGTATTTATTAACGCTGAATTGACTTATTAATTATTTCAGAAAAAATAAAAATGTAAATAAAACTTGACATTTTAAAAAACTAATCTATATTTGTAAAACAAACTTTACTTTTAGTTAAATACATTTTACTTATGGAAGCAAAACAAAATAACTGGCACAGTGAATTAAAGAAGAACACGAAAGCATTGGCCGTATGGACATTTTTATGGGTTTTCACCTTAGCATTTGTTGCTTTTGGCCCAAAATTTATCTGGAACGAAAACAAAATCATCACCATTGTGATGATCATTATAAACACTCTTGTAGGGGTTGGCATGATATGGATTAATCGAAAACATTTGAACAGCCAGGATCCCCTACAACGTAAAATAAGTATGGATGCTATGGCTATAACTTTAGGAATTACATTGATCGTTGGGATTAGTTACTCGATGCTGGATATCACTAACCTGATCTCTTTTAATGCTGAAATCTCGCATTTGGTTTTCGTAATGGGAATCACGTATCTAATCGCTATGCTAATTGGAAATGCTCGTTACAAATGAAAAATAGGATAAAAGTATTACGAGCCGAGCAAAACATCACACAGGCAGAATTAGCCAATCGCGTTGAAGTTTCCAGGCAAACCATAAATGCCATTGAAAAAGGCAAATTTGATCCCAGTTTACCGCTGGCATTTAAAATCGCCCGATTATTTAATCTAAAAATTGAAGATATTTTTCAGGATGAAGAATAAAAAAAGCGCCAATCGGCGCTTTTCAATTTATATAAACTTAGATAAAATCTAATCTTCAACATCCTGTCCAAAATCTGGGAAACCTTTATCATCCCAGCTAAAGGTTTTCGCTCTGGTATGACGGTTAAAATCGTAAAGAGAATTTCCTCTTATCTTTTCGTAAACTCGAGCGTGATAAATTAAAACATCGGTTTCTCCATCCTCTGCTACCGTAAAGGAACTATGCCCCGGTCCAAATCTTCTAAGCTCGGCATTTGTAGAAAATACTGGCTTTTCAGATTTATGCCAGGATTCCGGATTCATAAGATCGGCATCTTCTTCTGCCCATAATAACCCGATTGCATAATTAGCATCTGTTGCACTAGCTGAATAAGTCATAAATATCTTACCATTTCTTTTAATCACCGCCGGGCCTTCATTTACAAAATAACCAATGCGCTCCCAATCATATTCTGGATTGGTAATTTCAATTTCTTCTCCTTTAAGTTTTGTGGGAGATTCCATTTGAGAAAGCAAAATCGAAGTTCCGCCCTCTTCTCTAACCGATTGTGCCCATGCATAATAAAGTTCTCCATTATGCTCAAAAGTTGTAGCATCTAAAGAAAAAGAATCTCTACTGGTTTCCATTTGTCCTTCCTCTTTCCATTCACCCGTCATTGGATCTTCAGAATCGTTAGAAAGCACGAACATTCTTATTTTCCAAACATCTTCAGCTTGTCCTGCTGCAAAATAAACATACCATTTTCCGTCGATCTTATGTAATTCTGGCGCCCAGATATGGTGACTCATCACTCCGTTTTCGTGCTTGTTCCAAATCACTTTTGGCTCGGCCGTACCAAGACCATTAATAGTTTTTGCCTGGCGCATTTCTATACGATCATATTCTGGAGCTGTCGCAATAAAATAATATGTGCCATCTTCAGCTTTATGAACCCAAGGATCTGCTCGCTGCGCTACGATTGGATTGTGGTAAGTGATTTCTTTAGAAGTCCCTTCAGAATTAGCGGTTTCCTGATCTTTTTTTTCAGCAGTATTACAGCTAAAAATAGAAATCGATAAAGCTAGAAGGAAAAGATGATTTAAGCGGTGCAATTTTGTCGTCATTTGAGAGATTATAAATTTATTGTCTAATATCTAACATTTTGACAAAAAATAAAAGATAAGTGCGAAATTTACACTTAAAAATTATTTCTGAAATTGCTGTTCGTCCCTGTCGAAGATTTTTATCATTTTAAAAGACTTCATTAAATGGAATAATCCCGGTAATATTACTCCGCCTCCAATCAATAAAGATATTCCTAAAACCATAATCACGCTATCTGGAGATATATTTTCTAAAAGGCTAATTTCTTCTTCTGAAGTAATAATAACATACGGAAAATGCGCTACCAGCGCTGCAAAAAGCACTAAAACCACTTGGAGACCAGCAAAATATCTGCTTAATATTCGGCGGCCTGCGCGTATAAACTTCCATAGTGGGAATAGTAGAATTCCTGAAAGAATGATACATACAATTGAAATTGGATTGGTTACAAAATCTCTGATAAAAGCGATCTCATTAAAAAATCCGTAAGCAATTAATACAAATCCAAGAAGCACTAAAATTCCTGTTGAAATCTTCGATTTTCTGATATACATATTTCTAATATCGCCTTCACTTTCCCCTATCAATAAAGTTGAGGCTAAAAATGCACAAAGTGAAGCATAGAATAATCCCATCAAAATACTGAAACCATTAAACCATGGCTGCATAAAAAGATCGTAAAAGCCGTAATTAGTATAATCTTCAGTAACTATTAATTCTCCACCAACAAGTGCAGCAAAACACATTCCCAGAAAAATTGGCGTTACAAAACTGGAAAATCGAAATAAACCATTATAAATTAATTGCGATTTATCCTGAAAAGCATCATAATGTCTAAACACAAAAGAGACGCCACGCATGGTAATTCCCAACAGCACCAAAGTGAGCGGCACGTGTAAATAAATAATTATGATATTGAAATAGACTGGAAATGCGATCCATAAAATAACGATAAGGATAATTAACCAAATATGATTGGCTTCCCAAATTGGTCCCATTACCCTATAAATAGTATCTCTATTGACTTTTTTATTTTCTCTGGAAGAAAACAATTCAACGATCCCGGCACCAAAATCGGCTCCACCCAACAGAACATACAGTAATAGCGAAAACAGTAAGAAAAATAAAACTACGTATAACATACTTAATCTTTTTGGGTATTTAGGGCTTTTATTTGTCGTTGCATTAGCCAGGTAACAGTAATCGCCAATAAAATATAAACCGCAACATACATAAAGAAACTAAACTTCATTCCCGGCATTGGCGTTACGGCATCACTGGTACGCATAATCTGATAAATGATCCAGGGCTGTCGACCAACTTCGGTAACCACCCAGCCTGCTTCCAGCGCTAAAAATCCGAGTGGCGCTAAAAGCATAAAAAACCACCAGTATTTTTTATTATCCATCCAGGATTTCTTTTTAAGGCTTATGAAAAACAGTAATCCGGCCAAAGCAAGTAAAGTTCCTATTCCCACCATTACCTGAAAGGCATAATGAACGATGGCTACGGGAGGAATTTCATCATCTGGGAATTCATTTAAGCCTTTTACTTCAGCATCAAAATCGCCAAAAGCAAGAAAAGAAAGTGCATTTGGAATTTCTATTTTATAATTAACTTCTTTATTTTCTTCATCTACTATTCCGCCTAGAAATAGCGGCGCACCTTCTTCGGTTTCAAAATGCGCTTCCATGGCAGCTAATTTAGCCGGTTGACGTTCAGCAACATCCTTAGCCGATATATCTCCACTTATGGGTTGTAAAAGTGCGGCAATAGCACCAAAAGAAATTGCAATCTTAAAAGCACTTTTATGCACTTCTACAGATTTTCCTCTTAAGATCTGAAAAGCATGAATCCCGGCTACTCCAAAACTTGTAGCCACAAAGGCAGCGAGCGTCATGTGTAATGCTTGTGAAAACCAGGCGGGATTTAAAAATGCCTGTACAGGATCTACATTGGTAAATTCTCCATTTATATATTCGAAACCGCTTGGAGCGTTCATCCAACCATTAGCTGCGACCACTAAAATCCCAGAAAGCACTCCGGAAATACCAATAATCACCCCGGTAAACCAGTGAAATTTCTCTGGAAGTTTATTCCAACCATAAAGATAAAATCCTAAGGCAATTGCCTCTACAAAAAAGGCTGCTCCTTCTAACGAAAATGGCATACCTATAATTGGGCCGGCATGTTTCATAAACTCTGGCCATAGCATACCTAATTCAAACGAAAGTGCAGTTCCTGAAACTGCTCCTGTAACAAAGAAAATTGCAACTCCTTTAAGCCAGGCTTTTGTAAGTTTTAAATAAACAGGATTTCTGGTTTTTAACCATTTGTGATGGGAAACGACCATAAAAAATGGCATTACCATACCAATACATGCAAAAATAATATGAAAGCCTAGTGTAAAGGCCATTTGAAGGCGGGCGTAATCTAAATTTTCCATTTATTTGGTTTTGAAATACGCTGTTTTTAAGCGCATTATCTTTTTGAGGAAAAACTTTATAATTACCTTTAAATTTAAGGAATCTCGGTGTTTTAAACCCAGTAAAATCCAGAATTTTAAACCGAACTTTTGTTAATTATGATATTATATCTTCTAATCTGAAAATTTTAAGAATCCTTCGCCAAAATAACCAATCTTAGGATGAAGATATCAAATTCCGCTTCCAGATAATTCCATCCATAAAATATAGATTCCCATTACCAAAACCATCCAGCCAAAAGCCTTTTTAAGCTTATGTGAATTGATAAATCGGCTAAGATAAATTCCGAAGAAAATTCCAACTACAGAGATAATGGTAAACAGAATAAGAAAAACCCAATCGATTTCCATATGACCCAGATCACCCAAAAACCCAATAATTGAATTGATAGCTATAATGAAAAGTGAAGTTCCTACCGCTTCTTTCATATTTAAACCTGCCAGAAAAACTAATATGGGCACAATAATAAATCCGCCACCAGCACCCACCAAACCAGTTACCAATCCGGTTAAAGCTCCTAGAATAATCATTAATCCAGTCTTGGTATCTGTAGGTTCATTTTCACAATCTATACATTCTTTTTTCTTTCTTAAAATCATTGAAGCTGAAGCTACCAACATTAAAATCGCAAAAAAGCTCATGATCATTAAATCTTTGGTAAGCTCGAAATTTCCCAGATTTGCAATATGATGCGGGATAGACGGAAGTAAATATTTACGGGTAGAAAAAATGGCAATCACTGCCGGAATGGCAAAAATTAAAGAACTTTTAAAATCGATTCGGCCTTTATTAAAATTATCGATCGCTCCTACAGCCGAGCTGGATCCAACTACGAAAAGTGAATAGGCCGTAGCGGTAACAGGGTTTATATGCAAAATATAAACAAATACAGGAACGGTTAAAATAGATCCACCACCGCCAGTTAAACCTAAAACCAAACCAATAATTAATGCGCTAATAAATCCTAAAATCTGAGTTATCTCCATTCTAATAATTTCTAGGGCAAATATATTGGGCTTAAAGAAGGACTACAGTAACTTGTGTTACAAAGATATTTAATTGGAAAATCAAAGATCTAAAACTTCGATTTGGTTACGGTTAAGTTTTATTTTTCCTTCGATCTCTAATTTTTTAAGAATTCTGGAAACCACTACTCTAGAAGTATGTAAATCATAAGCGATTTGCTGATGTGTGCTGCTCACTACCTCATCCTGATTGATCTTGGCTTTATCCTGAAGATACTTCATAATACGCTCGTCCATATTTAAAAATGCAATGGTGTCTATAGTATCCAGCATTTCAGTTAAACGCGTGTGGTAACTTTCAAAAACAAAATTTCTCCAGGTTTTATATTGTGCCGTCCACTCTTCCATTTTTTCAATAGGAATCATAATTAGCGTGGTATCCTTTTCAGCAACTGCTCTAATTTCACTTTTTGTTGTACCCAGGCAGCAACTTAAGGTCATCGCGCAGGTATCACCACGTTCCAAAAAATAAAGTAACAATTCATCCCCATCGCTATCTTCTCTTAACACTTTAATCGCACCATCTAAAAGTAAAGGCATCGATTTAAGATAATCGCCAAAATCGATAATCATTTCTCCAGCCTTAAATTCTTTTAGCTGTCCAGATCTATCGATCTCGTTAAGCAATTCATCTTCAAAAATAAAATGATAAGCTTCTTTTAATTTCTCTAGCATTGGGATGAAGGATTAAGCTTCTAAATTAAAAAAAGCAACCGACTTAATTTCGATTTTCGATGAAATAAAGGCTATTGTTTTGCTAACAACCTGTTATAAGCTTGTTTAAGTAATTGTAAGTTTTTTTGTTTCTTCGGAAGTAAAATGTCTTTACCGTAACTGGTAAAATAAGAATGTGACTCTAGAAAGCAGATATTATTCTCTAACCACTCTTTATCGGTATAATTTTTATTGAAGCACTTAAACCATTCAGATCGTAATAATTTATTTTTAGATCTAAAGGCATTAGTTCCTAAATGAGCCAGATCTGCATCGCAAAGAATCTCCTCGATCTTGTTTTTTGGCGCCTGCGGCATTTGTGTTGCTTTAATGCAAGAGCATACTTTTTCTATATTTTCTTCAGGATAACCAATATTCGATAAAAAAGCATAGGCATTATCTGCACTAACTTTTTCGTGTCCTTTATAAGTGTTGCTATTGCCGGTATCATGAAAAAGTGAAGCCAAAACAACGATTTCTTTCTCTTCTGGAGTAAGATTCTCGTAATCTGCAATTCGTTGCACGTATTGATATACCTCGAAAGTATGCTGTATATTATGATATGGCAATTTACCACACCTACTGTTATTAAGTAAGTTATGGCAATGATCCATAGCCAACCTTATAACAGAAGTATGTTCTTGATATCTATAATTTAGCATTTCTACCAACATCATCGTACTCTTTGTGACTTATCTATAACAAGTTTTTTGCCAGGATATTGTAGCAAAGACCACAAAACTCAATTTTGGGCTTAAATTAAATAAAATCAGGAAAACACAAAACTCTAACTGCAAATTTGAACAATACTTTAAGGAAAAATCATAAAAAAAGGCTGATAGTACTATCAGCCTTTACATTTTTCTTTAATAATTTTAATCTTTAATTGAAGAAACCCAGCTTTCGTTAACTCCCCATTCTTTATTAGGAGTTGCAGAAGTTTTAATTATCAATTCTCCTCCTTCTAAAATTTCCTGCTGTGTTAACCAATTTCGGTTTAATGCTTCACCATTTAATGTAGCACTTTCAACATAAAAATGATCTTTATCGTAATTCGCTACGCTAATTTTAAAAGTTTTTCCTTCGGGATAGTTTATGGACATTTCCTTGAATATCGGTGCCGTTAAATAATAAACAGGATTCCCAATATTAGCCGGCGAAAGCCCTAAACTTCGCATTACAAACCATGATGACATTGTGCCCGCATCATCATCCATAGTTCTTATATATCCTTTTGGTTTATTTTGATAAATCCTGCCAACATAAGGATCTATTCCTTTACTATTATCATTAAAATAAGCCTGCACCATGGTATCCAGCATTATTTTGCGATATAATTCCTGAGATTTCCAAGGTTCTTTAGTTGCATTGTACATCCCCGGAACCTGCAAATCTGGCTGGTTAGCATGGTTGTAATTATGATTGTTGAAAAACATATCTAATTCTTCCAAGAACTGATCTTCACCACCCGCTAATTGTTTAAGTCCGTTTAAATCGAAAGGCACAAACCAGCGATATTGCCAGATCGTTCCCTGGTACAAGCCTCTGGCTTGCATACGATCTACATCATTACGCGTAATATCCTTAAAATCTTTATTCCAATATTCCTTATAATTCAGTGCCTTTTTTAAGTATTTGTTGTACAAGGCGGTATCGCCATCGATCTTCATTAATTGCGCCATCGCCCAATTATCGT
Source organism: Zunongwangia atlantica 22II14-10F7 (assembly GCF_002094855.1). Classification (GTDB taxonomy): domain Bacteria; phylum Bacteroidota; class Bacteroidia; order Flavobacteriales; family Flavobacteriaceae; genus Zunongwangia; species Zunongwangia atlantica. The sequence continues at coordinate 66,057 of NZ_ARYN01000008.1, read as the reverse complement.
AAGAAGATTCTAAAGCTTTATCTGGTGCGCCATAATCTAAACTTTCAGCATCCTTAACTAAAGAATCTTTAATTCTTTTAATATCTACTTCGTAACCTTTATTATATGCATCCAGTAAAACCACCATTGCATGTTCTGTTCTTACTGTTGGTGCAGGTTCATGCTCTGTTGCCCAGTTTTTCTTTCCGAAGGCATATAAATTCTCTATAGATTTTACAATATCGCCATAACGATCTGGATAAGCCATAGACAACATTGGTAACTGCTCGCGATAATTATCCCAAATCGCCCAACCACTGTAAATGGTTCCTTCAGTTTTTTGAAGCGTTCCGTCGATGGCAGGATAAGTACCATCTTCTTCAGAAACGATATACGGCGATTGCAAACCGCGATATAATAATGAATAGAAAAGATCCTCACGATCCTCTTCCCCTTCAACAGTTATTCGGCTTAAGGCTTTTTCCCATTCGGCATTAGCTTCCTTTTTCAGGTTTTCGTAAGAAGTATCTTCAATTTTTAGTGACGCATATTCCTTAGAAACCGAGGAAAATCCTATTAAAACCTGTACTTCTCTAGAATTATCTTTTGCTGTTGCAATTAAAGCATGATCTGATGTTTCAGAAATTTCAGCAATATTTTTAAGTTGAATTTCATAATAAAAACGATACGTCCCGGCGTGGCAGGTAGTTTTAGTATCTATAACTCCGCTTATTTTGTTATCCTGAATTTCATGTTCTTCGGAAACAAATCTATTGGAAAGTGCAAATGAAAGATCGATATACAATCCTCCTTTTTCGCCATTAAAATTATACTGATGAATCCCAAAATTATGTGTTACGCTCATCGCAGCATCGATACCGTTTTCAAAACTGACTTCGTAAAATCCCGGTTTTGCATGCTCTGAAGTTTTAAGTAATTGAGTATCCTTATTATCCTCTAAAATTGGTTTGATTAATATATTACCACCACTACCGGTGCAACCAACACCTTCTAAATGCGTATGGGTAAAACCATCAAATTCTTTTGCATAATGCTCGTAACCTGTATGGTTATGCGGATTGGTTTGCGGCCCGATACTCATCATATTAAAAGGAGTTGAAGCTGACGGGGACATTTGCCCGTGATCTCCCGATGATCCTAAAAAAACATTTACCTTATTGGTAATATTGGTCGATTTAGAAGCTTTTTCTTCAGATTTCGGCTGGCATGCCATAAATAGTGCTACAGTAATTGCAGCAATAATTCTTTTCATAACTAGGGTAATTTAGATTTTTCGAAATTGGTGATAAAATTAAAGGAAACCTAGCAAAGCAAGGTTTCCTAAAAATTAACTATAATCAATCAAACTGTACAAATTTGCGTTTTAAGGCATCGGGAAAACATCTGTCTTTTTGGCGAGTTTATCCCATTCAGCTTTTAATTCTTCTAACTTTTCAGGGTTTGTTGCAGCAAGATCATTAAGTTCGGTGCGATCTTCAGCAAGATTGTATAATTCCCAGTTAGAATTTCCGTCGAGTTTTACGGCTTTCCAATCTCCTTTTCTTAAGGCTCTGGATCCAAAATGTTCCCAAAAAAGAACGTCGTTTACATTTTCTTCAGAGGCTCCTGTAATTACAGGAAGCATAGATTTACCTTCAGTAGCAGTAATATTTCTACCTTCAAATTTTTCAGGATAATCCACATTCGCGAGATCTAAAATCGTAGGCATAATATCAATAATATGAGCTGCCTGAGTTTTTACAATTCCTTTTTCTTTAATTCCTTTTGGCCAGTGAACAATAAAAGGGGAAGTGATTCCGCCTTCGTAAACCCTGGCTTTCCAATATCTAAATGGCGTGTTTGCCGTATTTGCCCATTGCGGACCAATACCCGAATGTACTACCTGCGATCCCGGCAAGGCTTCTTCACTTTTATCTACCGGAAAAGCAACTTCTCTACCATCTCTTGTTTGGCCGGCACGATCGAAACCTGGACCGTATTGTGATGGACGCTCAGAGCTTGCTCCGTTATCAGACATAAAAAAGATTACCGTATTATCTAATTCACCTGTTTCTTCTAACTTATCAATAAGCTTCCCAATATTTTGATCCATACGATCTACCATTGCCGCATGAACGGCCATTGCCTGGCTATCCCATTTTTCATTTACATTTTCTTCCCAGTTAAGGTCCTTAAACATAAATTCTGAAAGTTTTGCGATATCGCCCTGTAAAATACCTTTCTCTACCAGTCTTTTATAACGATCTTCACGGGTTTGGCGCCAACCTTTGAAAGTATCTTTATATTTTGCAATCTCCTCTTCTGGAGCCATAAGTGGCCAGTGCGGCGCACAATGGGCTACATAAAGAAAAAATGGATCCTTTTTTTGTACAAAATCGTCTACATAAGCCACTGCAGTATCACCAATAGCATCGGTGTAATAGAAATCTTCAGGAACTTCTTTTACCTGCTCTGTTCCATTTACTAAACTGAATGGATCAAAGTAATCTACAACTCCCCAAATATTTCCGTAGTATTTATCAAAACCTCTTGAGGTTGGATAAGTTAGTGTATCTGAGAATGCACCATGCTCTTCCTGATGACTCAACCATTTTAACTGAGCTTCGTTATTTAATGTATTTGTTTCTGAAACATGCCATTTTCCCGTCATCGCCGTTTGATATCCCGCAAGTTTTAGAGCTTCAGCAATCGTTACTGTGTTAGAATCTAAGGTTCCACGATAACCAGGTTTTCCCATATCCATTGTCATTCTACCAATTCCTGCCTGATGTGGATATTGCCCCGTTAATAAAGCTGCTCTACTTGGGCAACAACGAGAAGTATTATAGAAGGAGTTGAAACGGAGTCCGTTTTCAGCTAAACGATCTAAACTGGGCGTATTAATTTCGCCACCATAACTTCCAAGATCTGAAAACCCAAGATCATCGGCCATGATCACCACGATATTTGGACGTTCATCTTCCTGATCTTCGTTAGTTTCAGCAGCATTTTTACAACTTAGATTTAAAGCAAGTGCCCCACAAAGCCCAATAGACATAAATCGATTTAGCTTTTTAGGCAAAAAATAGTTCGAATAACTCATGTTTTGATTTAATAAAATTTCGGATTTGTTAAAAGTAGAAAAAAAATCTTAAAAACAATAAAAGAAATGCTTTGAAAACGAGTTATCTATAAAATTGGCTCTTAAAACTTTAGCAAAACATACATAATACCTAGGACAAGTTGGTAAGGTATAAAGGATAGCGATTTCTAACTATGCATTAGGACTGAGGAGTAAACTACCTTGGGGCAAGCCCTCGAGGCATTCGTTGGAAACAAATTTTTAATTTCGAGGCAAGCCAATAGGTATTAACCCCTTTGGCGGTGCCAATAAAATTCTAAATAAGGTATTAAAAAAGCCTTTCAGTTACGAAAGGCTTTCCAAGCTACATTAGGTTAGATTAATGCAGTTTTATCGAAATAACGAAAATCTCTCTTAAAAGATTCGTCCAAATTATAACGCTTAGCTGTATGCTTTATTTTCTAAAATTGAAGTTATTTTTATCGATTTTCGATTTTAGTAGACTTCATTTTTAAGATCGTTCCTCGATTAATTTTTCACGGTGTTTAATTCCCCACGAACTTAAGGCTTCTAAAATTTCAGATAAAGAATTGCTATAATCGGTAAGTTCGTATTCTATAACTACAGGAGTATCGGTATATACTTTGCGATCTACAAAGCCATTAAGTTCAAGATCTTTCAATTCTCTGGATAACATTCTGGCCGAAATATCCAAGGCTCTTTGCAGTTCATTAAAACGTTTATTTCCTTCTTTAAGTGCAATGATGATCTTAAGTTTCCATTTACCGCCAATGGCATAAAGTGCATCATCGATAGCACCCAATTTGCTTTCGCAAACCTTTTTATCTAATAATTCTCCCATTCTAAATTATACTAACAAAATGTATATCACTTACATTTTGTTTATTACTAACTTTTGTATATCAAATATACATAAATTTGAAAAAGAATTTTCAAAAAGCGTGTAAGCAAAGGCTTTTAATAAAGACTAACAGGAAAAAATTGCACTACTTGGATTCATCGCATCATCTACGATGATCTGATATACTCATCAAATAAAAAATTGCTATGAATAGAACTATTACCAGACAACTCCCCTATCTTATTAATAAAAATGTATACGAATCTAAAGTAGTTGAAGGAACGATAATTATGCCAGATATTAGTGGTTTTAGCCGCTTTGTTGAAACTACAGATGTAGAAACTGGTAAATTAATCACTTCTAAATTACTTAACGCCATTATTAAAAGTAATGTACTGGATCTTCAAATTTCTGAAATTGAAGGTGACGCGGTACTATTTTTTAAATACGGAAAAAGAATTTCAGCCAACGACATTCTGCATCAATTTTGTTTGATGAAAGAAGTTTTTAATCAGGAAGTAAAATTTTTAGAAGAAGAATTTCAATTAAATATAGATCTTTCTTTAAAGCTTATCGCACATTACGGCCCTTTAGCGCAATATAATATTGGTAAGTTTGAAAAGCTTTATGGACAAACGGTTATTGAGGCACATCAGCTTTTAAAGAATTCGGTTAATAGTAATACTTACGTGCTACTTTCAGATGCATTATTAGATTCTGAAGAAAATTCAGAATTAAAGAAACTAAACAAGTTTGTTGAAAATACCATTTGTGAAGTTTACGACGGAATTAAAAAGATATGCTATACATTTTTTGATTTTGAAAATGACCTTTGTAAAAGATGTATTGCGTAAGACCTAAATCATAAAACTCCAAATTAGTTATATATCGAAAAACCCTCTTCAGTTTAAACTTTAGAGGGTTTTTCTATTACATATGGAGGATTTTTATAACCTTCGATTTCTAAGGTTTATTTTTTATATTTCACTTTATCAAAGCCAAAATCTTTAAGGTTATCATGGCTAATTTTAATAGCTTCAAGAGGTTTTAATTCAAAAGTCATGTCCTGCTCTACGATATAATACTTCATCCCAGAAGCTTTTCTTTCTTTTAGGATTCTACCAAAATCTATTGTTCCTTCGCCAACTGGAGCAAATTTTCCTTCTTCGTCCATATCTTTTACATGCCATAATTTAAAACGGCCTGGATATTTCTCGAAATAAGCTACTGGATCTGCACCCGCCTTGGTTACCCAAAAAAGATCCATTTGAAAATTCACCAATTCTGGATCTGTATTTTCCAGAAAATATTCGATAGGTACGATTCCATTTTCATTTTCTTTAAACTCAAAATCGTGATTATGATATAAAAGCTCTAAACCTGCTTTTTTACATTTTTCTCCTATAGTGTTAAAAGTTTCAACTAAAAAATCCAGATCATCGTCCATTCCCATTGTTTGTGTTTCAGGATCAAAAGTAAAACGGCCCATAGGCGGCACAGGAATCACAAAATATTTAAAACCGGCTTTCTTAACATCTTCAATCATTTTATCTACGTTTTCCATAGTTACGCCACCCTGGTGTGTACTTAAAGGTTTTGTATGATATTTAGCCAGTAGTTTTTTAAATTTCTTAGGCTCCATTCCGTAGAATTTTCCATCGCTATAACCAGCAGCTTCAATATATAAATAACCAATTTCTGAAACTTCATCTATAGTTTCTTCTGGTGCTGCGGCCATTTCATCTCTTACCGTATATAAAGTTGCTGCACCAAATTGGCGCTGCCCAAACATTGAAAATGAAGTAAGTATTAGAAAAAATACTCCTGCTTTACTTAAATTCTTTAATCCTGTCATCCTTTTTTGTGTGATTCTTATAGAAGTTTATTTTAATAGTATCTAAACAATAACGAAATAAACCTCGAATATTCTTAATAAATACGTATAATTTTGCTAAATATACAATAATAAATGTTTCAAATAGAAACAATCATAAAATATTTTAAGCTTAATCGATTAATGAGCCGCAAATATTTTATCAGCCTTAAAATTTACATTACATTTATCTCGCTTTAGGGGTATTCTGAAAAGAATTGAGAGAGTCCCTTTGAACCTGATGCAGTTTAAACCGTCGTAGGGAAAAGTGTATTGAGCTTAGTCTCTTTTACTACTTCTATTTCTTCTGAATATTTTTCCCTAAAGCCAAAAATTAAAAATCTTATGGAAAAAATCCTTTGGCAACATATTCAGGAAGTAAAAAAATCGGTGCCATTAATTCACAATATCACCAATTATGTAGTGATGAATAATACCGCAAATGCCTTACTGGCGGCGGGCGCTTCACCTATAATGTCTCATGCACAATCTGAAATTGAAGACATGGTTAACATCTGCCAGGCACTTGTGGTTAACATTGGTACCTTAGATGAATACTGGAGCATTAGCATGATCAAAGCCGCGAAAAAGGCAAATGAACTTGGAAAACCCTGGCTTCTAGATCCTGTTGGTGCCGGAGCAACAGCTTATCGTAATGAAATTATTGCTGAACTGTTAGAGCTGAAACCAACAATTATACGGGCAAATGCTTCAGAAATTATGGCGTTGGCAAAAGCGTCCAATCTTCCAACTAAAGGTGTAGATAGCACTGCTGAAAGTACCGAAGCTATTGAAGCGGCTAAATCTTTAAATAAAGAGTTTAACGCAACAGTTTGTATTTCTGGAGAGACCGATATAATTATCGATAAAGATCAAAAGCTTTCGCTAAAAAATGGGGATGCATTAATGGCTAAAGTTACCGGTCTTGGATGCTCTGCTTCCGCTATAACGGCTGCTTTTGCTGCTATCTTAGAAAACAAATTTGAAGCTACTGCTGCGGCAATGGCGCTAATGGGCGTTTGTGGCGAAATTGCCGCTAAAAATTCAGCCGGGCCGGGTAGTCTTCAACTAAATTTACTCGATAAATTATACAATATTAGCGAAGAGGAATTTCTTTCTCATCTTAAAATTAGCGAATAATGCATCCTGATTTTCCGTATCAGCTATATCTGGTGATTTCTGAAGAAAGTTGTGTGCACTTCCCGATGCTTCAAGTTGCTGAAATGTCTATTGAAGGTGGCGTGGATATTATTCAACTTCGAGAAAAAAATTTAGACACTTCAGCATTTATAAAAAAAGCGGAAGCGCTTAAAAAGATAACCGATAAATATCGAATTCCGCTTATCATCAATGATAATCTTGACGTGGCTAAAGCGGTAGATTCCTTCGGAATTCATGTGGGAAATAGTGATATGCCACCCACTGAAATTCAGCAAAAATGGGATAGAAATAAGGCTATAGGCTATTCTATAGAATATCTGGAACAGCTGGAAAACGAACAAACCCAAGTCGCTAATCATTTGGGAATTAGCCCAATTTACAGCACCGCAACCAAAACAGATACGGTAACCGAATGGGGAATCGAAGGCATCAAAAAAATACGTGCTTTAACCCCAAAACCACTTGTAGCGATTGGGCGAATGGATGCCGGTAATGCTGCGGAAGTTATAAAAGCGGGAGCCGATTGTATTGCGGTAGTTTCGGCGATTTGTACTTCAGAAGATCCAAAAAAAGCAGCGGAAAAAATCAAATCTCAAATTCACCAAAATCAACATGAAAACTTATAAATATCCTTCAGCACTAACCATCGCAGGATTTGATGGCAGCGGCGGCGCAGGAATCCAGGCCGATATTAAAACTTTTTCGGCCTTGGGCTGTTACGCAACTTCAGTTTTAACGGCTCTTCCTGTACAAAATACTACCGGTGTAAAAAACATCTTTACTATTCCCTACCAGGCAGTTTCAGAACAAATTGATAGCATTTTTGAGGATATTTTTCCTGATGCGATGAAAATCGGAATGGTTCACACTCCAGAATTGGTAGAAACGATCGTTAGCGGATTACAAAAATATGCAAAAACACCGTTGGTTTTTGATCCCGTAATGGTGGCCACCAGCGGACATAAATTAATCGAAGACGAAACTATAAAAACGATTGTCGAAAAGTTATTTCCGTTAGCAGACGTCATTACGCCAAATATGGATGAAGCCGCTGTTCTTGCTGAAATGAAAGTGGAAAGTTTGGACGATATGAAAAAAGCAGGCGAAAAGATAATGAATCTTGGCTGCAAATCTGTTTTAATGAAAGGCGGACACCTAAAAACCGATAAAATCACCTCACTTTATTTTGCTGAAGATGGGCAGGTTCATTCTTATGAATTTGAGAAATTCAGCACTAATAATACACATGGTTCTGGTTGTACTTTGTCTTCTGCTATTGCTTCTTATTTAGCGAGAGGAGAAAACCTGCTGGAAGCAGTAAAGCTGGGACAGGAGTTTGCGCATAACGCCATTAATTACGGAAAAGATGTAAAAACAGGAGAAGGAAATGGTCCTTTAAATCACTTTTTTAACCCACAAAAATTAATAAAAAATGAGCTGGAGTAAAGAAACCTGGCAAACGATAAGCCCAATTTACGACCGAATCATAAAAATGCCTTTTATTACTGAATTGATGGATGGTAGTTTGCCTTTAGAGAAATTTCAGTTTTATATGAGTCAGGATTCGGCTTATCTTGAAAATTTTGGAAGGGCCCTTGCGTTAATCGCGGCCAGAGCTTATGATACTGAAAATACACTTGCCTTTCTTCAATTCGCAGAAAATGCAATTATAGTAGAAAATGCTTTGCATGAATCTTATTTTAAAGAATTTGGAATTTCAGAAAAACCAGTTATTCAACCGGCCTGCCATCATTATATCAATTTTCTGAAAAGCACGGCTGCTATAGAGAATCTTGAAGTGGCTATGGCTGCAGTCCTGCCGTGTTTTTGGATCTATAAAGAAGTTGGCGATTATATTTACGAGAATCAGCAATCTGGAGAAAACCCTTATCAGGCGTGGATCGATACCTATGCTGGTGAAGAATTTGGTGAAGCAGTACAAAAAGCCATTGCTATTTGTGATGATCACGCAGCCAAAACTACGCCGCAAGTCCGCACAAAAATGACTGAAGCATTTGTTAGTGCTTCACATTTAGAATATCAATTTTGGGATGCAGGGTATACCTTACGAAGCTGGTAATTAATCTAGTTCTTTTAATAATAAAACAGGGACACCTGGATCAAACTCAATATCGTCTCCTTTAGATTGTAAAAAAAGTTTAGAGAAAAATCCCTGTTTTCTTTTATACAAAGCCAGCATGGTACTTTGCCTACTTTCGATGAATAAATGAATTCCGGTAGAAGCTGTTGTTTTTGTAAGCCTGTGAAAAGTATTTTTTAATGCTGAAAAATGTTCTTCAAGGTTTTCCTTAAAACTTTGCTGCTCTTCGTTTAATCCTTTGCCATCACTATCGATATAAAGCACCCTGATTGGTGAAGCAGAATTTGAAGATAAATCTTTTAAAGGATCCAATTCTTTCTCCTGAAACGGAAATCTAAGGGTTGTGGGAAATACAATTTCATTTACCGATTGCTCTGTAAGCTCAAAATCTTCAGGAATAAAAAGCATGGCACAATTTTGTAAAGAATCGGCCAATTTAGATAATTTCGACTTATAGGAGCTGTGAATATTTACATTTGCCCCTTCAGCTCCCAAAAGGATTAAATCTATAGATCGTGTATTTACAATCTCCTGTACCACATCTTCAAGATCACCTTCTAAAGATAGGGTCTCAAATTCGTGATTTTGATTTTCTTTTCTAAAACTTAGCCCCTGCATGATTCTTTCCAAACCATCTTTAGATGTTTCTTTTGCATCAACATCTTCTTCAGTTTTAATACCTGGGATGCGATCGCTAATTCCACGACCATCGTCGTAAACATTCAGCAAAATAAAATTACATGGAATACTTTTGTAAAGTTTTAAACCAAACACTAAAGCATTCCATGCATGTTTTGAAAAATTAGTAGGTACCAAAATCTGCTTTTCCATAGATTCAGAATTTTAAGACCAATTTACAAAGAAGAAATTCAAATAAATACCAATTTTTAAGATTTAGCTATTCTGAAGCTTCGGTTAAATTTTTATTGTTTAAAACATCTTTAGGCAACACTCCATAGCGACGTTTAAAAATTTTAGAGAAGTAACTACGGCTGGATAAACCAAGTTCGTAAACTACTTCGCCTACTCCTTTTTCTCCACTTAAAAGCATATTCATCGCACGGGTTAAACGTACATCACGAATATAAGTATTCACAGTTTTCCCATAAACTTCCTGAAAACCATCCTGAAGCTTATTCACATTAATACCTCCTACTTTGGCAAGTTCCTGTACGGTTCCTGTATTCGAGATATTTTCGTTAATGTAAGTTACAGCTCTTTCTATAGCTCTTAGGTCTCGCTTTTTAAGTTTTGGCTCGTGCATTTCTGGACCTTCCCTAAACTGAAGCAACATATGTGACAATACTTCTAAAGCTTTCCCTCCCAAATAATTAATTCGGGGAAAACCTTCTACACCACAGTCTTCAATTTCCCTAATGGTATCCATAGTTCTTAGACCATAATTACCTGTTTGAAAAACTTCATTTTCAGCTTCAATATCACCAAATAACCTAAAATAATTTTCTTCGATCTCACTAAGATCAAAAGAAAGATAACTTTGAAATTTACGGCGATTAACTTCCAGATAGCAAATCTTTACCCTTTCGCCTCCATTAAACTGGAAACACTGGGTACCGTTTGCTAAAGTTGCGGCTATAAGATGTTGATGACTTCTTAGAACGCAGTCTTTTTCATCTTTAAAATATGCGTTTAGCGTCCCTTCTACGCAGTAAATAAAACGAATAGGGTTTACACTTGGATGGTAAATTCTTAGACAGGTATCTTCCTCGAATTCTAAATTAAACGTGTATAATCCAATACCATTTGGAAAGTTTATGCAGTTTACTTTACCATTTCCTTTATCTGACGGAATATTTACTGTAAACTCTCCTAAATTACTCTTAAATCCTATCCCCAACTTCTCTGCAAGCTGCGGCACGAAATCTTCGACATCATTCAACCTTAAATGATACGTATCCATTGTTATGCTTGATTTTTAGAACTTACTAAAGACATCATTTTTTTTGAAATGCTCTAAAGTTTTTCTTTTTGGACTACAAATTAATTGTTAAAATTTTATTAAAAAAATTAATAGTTACCAGTCTCTTATTAATAGAGCACATTTTCACTTTTTATTTTTTCCAACTTAGAGCAAATTGTTCCATTAAATTTAAGTAAATTATAGAAAATAATTAATTCGCTAATTTGAGATTTCCCCGTTTGCGACAAGGTCAATATTTATAAGGCTTTCCAAGCAAAATATCTCATTTAGACCAGCTCTTAAGTTAAACGTGAAGTAGCTTTTTTTAAGTCAAATCTAACCTTCATGAAGTTTAAATTAATCATTATCAACAAAATACTATGATTAAATAGTACGACCAATAACAATTAAAAACCTACCAATTATGAAAATCGCAATTATTGCCGATCATCGCCACGCCTTAAAAAAACCATACGGTGGTGGTCTTGCCATGATAACCCATAAGATCGTGCAAAAATTATCTGAAAAAGGCATTCAGGTTGATGTTTATGCAAAATCTGGGTCTGAATGTGAAAACCTACATGCCCTAGACGATCATTTTGCTGCAGGTAGCCCGTTCTCCTGTATACATTCAGAAAACTATAATCCTACAGAGATTAAAAACTCTATTATTTACGCTGAAATTTTTCAGGATTTAGAGCGCAACGAATACGATATAGTTCATAACCACTCGCTACATTATCTGCCTATTATTTTAGGAAACCGATTAAAAACGCGTTTTTTGACCACATTACACACTATGGCTTTTCCTGAAATTAAATTCGCTTTAGATTACATCAAAAAAGAATCGCATCAGGAATTTATAGTGGTAAGCGAGTCTTTACGAGATCAATATTCTAAGTTTTTAAATTTCCCGAAGGTCATTCGGAATGCTATCGATCTAAATGACTGGAAACCAAATTTCAACACCAATAACGAGTATTGCATGTGGTACGGTTCTATTTGCAAAGAAAAAGCACCACATCTTGCCATCGAAGTTGCTATTAAAGCCAATAAACCAATTATACTTGCCGGCCGTGGTAAGAATAGTGAGTATTTTGAACGTTTTGTTGCGCCATTACTAAAAAATCCTTTGGTTTCTTACGTAGGTGAGCAGGATCGTTTTCAGATAAACCGACTATTACGTAATGCTTCTGCACTATTATTTACCAGTGTGTGGGACGAACCTTCTGCTTTAGCAATTTCTGAAAGTTTGGCTTCAGGAACTCCGGTTTTAAGCTGGGATAAAGGTGTAGCTTCAGAAATAATAACCGAAGAGGTTGGGCAAATTTGCGAGCCTATAGACACCAACGCAATGGCCGAGGCTCTTAAAAACATCGAGAAATTTGATCGAGAAAGCTGTAGAAAATATGCTGAAGAAAACTGCAATATCGATAATATGATCACTGAATATATCCAGTTTTACGAAAGCCTGATCGAAGAAAATGCTGAAGTTTATTAATCTGGTTCAAATTAACCTGTAGGTAATATTCAGCTCAATTTTTGGTTGTATACTCGCATTAAAATTCAACAAAAATGAAGCGAATTTCGCTACTATTGATTTTGATGTGCAGTCTTTTAAATGCTCAGGAAAATACTCAAATTGCCTTTGTTGCAGATATTCATTTACTGGATATTTATGCCGATTACGAGAATTTTGAAGGATTACCAGTTCCCAGCCAAGACAAAAACGCTAAGATAAGAAGCATGAATGCCCAGTTGCATTCTACCCGATTATTTAATGAAAACTATTTTGTTCTGAAAGCGGTGCTGGATGATATCGCTGGGCGCGGAATTAAACTTGTTGCTTTTCCCGGCGATTATACCGATGATGGCCAGCCTTTAAATATCGAAGGACTGGCTAAATTTCTAAAAAAATACGAGCGGGAATACGGAATCTCATTTTTTATCACCACCGGAAATCACGATCCCGTCGCTCCCTTTAATACGCCTGGTGGTAAACATGATTTTTTAGGCGAAAACGGTAAAGAGCAAGCTATTTTTAGTGATGTCTCTTTTTTATCTTCTGAAAAACAAAATGAAGTTTTAACCGAACCAAAATTAGAAAAATCAGGCTATGATTTTATACTGAATAATTTAGCCGATTTTGGATTCTTTCCGAAGCAAAAAAATAAATACTGGGAATCGCCATTTTCAACTTATAATTATTCCGATTACACTTTTAAAAAAGCCGAAAAAGAAGCCGAATTATCTAACCGACTTTACGCTATAAATGATAGCATAAAAATTCCCGATGCTTCCTATTTAGTTGAACCCATTGAAGGTTTATGGCTTTTAGCGATCGATGGAAATTCTTATTTACCAAGAAATAATGGTGGTTTTAGCAGTGCAAGTATTGGCTACAATCAAACGATAGATCATAAAACTCACTTGTTCGATTGGATAAAAAAAGTGGCGCAAAATGCACAAGATCAAAATAAACAGCTGGTCGCTTTTAGTCATTATCCAGCGGTAGATTTCAATGAAGATGCCTCTCCCGAATTAGAAGATTTCCTCGGAAAAAATAAATGGCAATTAGAACGTGTTCCTGAGGAAAGAATCGCCAAAACTTTAGCAGAAGCCGGAGTAAAACTGCATTTTGCCGGCCACATGCATATTAATGATACCGGAAAACGTGACTACGGAAATGGAAATTTCCTCGTAAATATCCAAACACCATCTTTGGCCGCTTACATTCCCGGTTATAAAATTCTAAAATTGAATAAAAATTTTGCAGAAGTTGAAACCGTAACGATTGATGAAGTACCGAGATTCGATGAATTATTTCCGCTTTATAAAATGGAGCACGATTATCTCACAAAATCAAACCAGAAAACCTGGAATATCGATATTCTAAACAGTAAAAATTATCACGACTTTACCGAATATCACCTTGAAAACCTGGTAAATCTCCGATTTATCCCGAATGATTGGAATGCCGAATTTTATAATTTTTTGTCGAATCTAAGCGCTGAAGACTTTTATAAAACTGTGGCTGAAAATCGACAAAATGAAACAGATTTTTTAGATTGGACAGGTAAAGATATGATCCGGGATTTCTACAAGATCAGAAATGCCGATAAACTTGCCTTCGCAGATATTCCTTCAAAACGATTAGAAGAATATAAACTAATTATCGAAGCCTCGAAAACAAATCAGCTTTTCAAAAGTGAAAATAAAAATGCTCAAAAACTAAGTCAGTTTTTGAGCATTTTCGATAAGTTTTTAAATGGTTTACCTGCCAATCATTTTAAGATCAATCTTGAAACTGGGGAGATAATTTCAATTAGCAATTATCAGTAAACAGTTGCAGTTGGCAGTGTTCAATAAACAATTATCAGTAATCAATTATCTTCGAATGTCATTTCGAGCGAAATGAAATGTAGTCGAGAAATCTATTTGGATTGGCGTTTCTCAATTAGCAATTAACAGTAAACAATTACCAATATTTGTCATTTCGACCCTGCCAGCCTGCCGGCTGGTGGAGCGCAGCGGAATGGAGAAATCTCTTTTTAGAATAAAGACAAGATCTCTCCACAAGGTCGAGATGACATCAAACCTTTGCACATTCAGCATTCAAAATTCAACATTTCTAGTCTAAACTCTATTTTCTAAAAGCGAAGCTGTCTCAAGTCTAACTTCTAAGAGAAAAGCGACTTAAGCCCTACTTTACCGCTTTTAAAATTCGATGAAAAACAGCTGTATTTTCGTAAACACCATTGAATAATTCAGATCCTGGGCCGTAGGAAAATAACGGAATCATTGTCCCGGTGTGATCGTGAGTTAAAAATCCGCCTTCAATTTGTCCTTTTTCAAGATCGCCTTGCATAATCGCAAACCCCGAAGTTTCGTGATCTGCGGTGATTACTACCAGTGTATTTTTATTTTGATCGGCTACTTTTAAAACTTCAGCGATGGTTTTATCGAAATCCAGCATTTCTTCAACAATTCCGCTTGCGTTATTAGTATGCCCATTTTTATCGATTTTCGCTGCTTCGATCATTAAAAAATAAGGCTTATCCTGATTTTCTAAATTCTTAAGTACTTTTTTTACATGCTCTGGAAATTGATCTCCACGCACCGATGCATCTGCTAATCCGCTTTCAGAAAGGAAAATGGCAGATCGATTTTCAAAATCATTAAATTCTGAAATATCTTTTTGAACAAACTCTTTTTCAATTTTCGCATAATCTGAAGCTCCGGCCGATAGAAAAAAATCGACTTTACTTTTATTCAAATCCTCTAAAATCGCTTCACTATCGTCGCGTTCTATTACATGCGCAAAAAAGGAAGATGGCGTTGCTCCGGTCACAAAATCGGTTGTAATAATTCCGTTTAAATAACCTTTTTCAGCAAAAATTTCAGTCAGATTCTTTAAATCCTGTCCATTTTTATCGGTTCCAATTGCACGATTATTGGTTTTTTCGCCAGTTGCCATTGCTGTTGCTCCAGCGGCAGAATCGGTTACCAAATCATCGAAACTCGAGGTTTTAACTAGTCCGATATTTTTTAATTGTGTAATCGTCAATTCTCCTCTATTGGCAAAAGCTGCAGAAGAAATTTGGCTTAAACCGTTTCCATCGCCAATCATTAAAATGATGTTTTTTGGATGCTTATTTTTATCGAAATCAAACTTTGGTTTGTACACCGAAATTGGAGATTTTAGCTCAAATTTTCTAGCATCTAAAGTTTCCAAATAAGTGGCTGCTTCGGCTGGTTTATCGGTATTAATAAAATCTACACCCATCGCGGCGAAACGGCTCCAGGTTGTTTTGGTATCTGGCGCTCCCCAAAATCTAAAAGGCTTCCCGGCATCATGCACTTTTTTGATTACAGCTTCCACCTTTTCAAGTTCGGGCGCGGTAATTCTCCCCAAACCATTCCAAACCGAGTAATCTCTAAAATTTTGACTAACAAGTGCGATTTTGCTTAAATCTGCTTCCGCTAAATTTGATACATCCTGATGGTCAAATTCGATAAAATCTGGATAGCTTGCATAATCTGCTGGTTTTGGTCTGTTTCCAGAAATTACGAAAGAAATTTTATTGTTATTGGTTAATTCTGGATAAGATTTTAAAGTTTCCACCAGTTTTTTCAGGCTTCGTTTCGCTTCAGATTTTAGATCGATCAATAACTGAATTTCTCTAAGTTTTCCAGCTTTCGCCAATTCAGAAAGTGGTTTTAAATACAAATTTTCAAGTGTGAAATCAGTTTTTATCTCATTTTCAGCATGTGTAACGAATAATTCGTCATTTTTCAGAAAAATATCGGCTTCAATTGATGATGCACCATGAATATAAGCTTTCCAAAACGGAAATTCCTGTGTATAATCATTATGAGAATGTAATTTATAGTTGCTTTGCGCGCCTAGATTTCCGCAGAAAAAAAGTATCGCTAAAACAACGAATATTGGCTTATAGCAATTAGTTTTCATTGATGGCCTGCATTAATTTGTGATAAATTTCGTTATTCTCGTAAATTCCTCTAAACAATTCTTCGCCTTTTCCTTTTGCAAAAACCGGAACCAACTCTGTGCTATGCTGATCTGTATTAAAATATACCTGTACCTGCTGCGGAATTTCTTTTCCGTTTTCGTCGTAAGATTTACCGATGCTCACACCTCCAGTTTCATGATCTGCCGTGATCACCAAAAGTGTATTTGGATGTGATTTCACAAAATCGAGTACCACACCAATTGTTTTATCAAAATCCAAAACCTCCTGAATCATCATCTCGTCGTCTTTTGCGTGGCCTCCCCAATCGATATAAGAACCTTCGATCATTACAAAAAATGGTTTTTCGTTTGCCTCAAAATAATCAAATGCTGTTTTAGCGGCATCACCAAGAAAATCGCCACGGCCTTCGGTTTTAGATGGTAAACCTTCTTCAGAAAGTAAATACGCATTACGACGTGAATAATCTGGTTTACTTAATTCTAAAGTGTCTAACTTATAATTCTTAGCCGTCAAACTATCGTATAGATTAAGACCATCTTCACGATTCTGGAAGTATTTCTTACCACCACCGGCAAAGAAATCAACCTCAGCTTCTACCAGTTGTTTGGCAATTTCTTGGTGCATGTCACGATCTTCTACATGAGCATAATAGGCAGCCGGAGTAGCATGTGTGATCGAAGTTAAACTAATCAGCCCGGTTTGGTAATCTTGCTCTTTTAACTGCTCTAAAATTGTTGGAAGCGCTACCGAATCTTTAGAAACACCAATCGCTCTTTTATAAGTTTTTTCGCCCGTTGCAAAGGCCGTTGCGCCAGCAGCAGAATCTGTAATTAAGTGGCTGGTGCTGCTAGTTCGGCTAAGACCAATACTTTCAAATTGTTTAAAATTAGGGGTATTTTCACCAAAATAAAATGCACTTGATACCTGCGGAATTCCCATCCCATCGCCAACCATAAAGATGATATTTAATGGTTGGTTCTCGGTAACTTCAGTGGTATTATTTTCTTTTTCTTCGGAAGTTTTTCCGCAGCTCATCGCGATCGAAATTGCTGAAAAAGCGATGATCTTTTTTATATTTTTCATTAGAATAAATTCAGAATTAATTGTTTGATTTTAAAGTATTTTCTTCTTCGGAATGCTTTGCGTTGTCTTTTTAAAATATTTCTACTAAAAATTCGTCATCCTATTTTATAAAAATAGCGGCAGAAGATCTTAAGATCCTCTACCGCTTACAACACAATTAAATTCAAATTAATATCCAGGATTCTGTACCAGGTAACCTTCTACGTTCGATGCACCATCGATCGCTTCCTGCGGAATTGGGAAAAGTCTGTGATTTGGATCACTATCAGACTTCGAGGTCCATGAATCTTCGTAAGTTCCAAATCTAATTTGGTCCTGACGGCGATGCATTTCCCAGTAAAATTCAAATCCTAATTCTCTATATAAAGATTCAAGATCGATAGAAGTTAAAGCAGCCGGAGTTTGATCTGGTCTTGCATCACGAGACGTTCTTACAGTGTTCACATCCTGTAACGCGCCTGCATTATCTCCCATTCTTAATTTAGCTTCAGCTCTCATCAAATAAACATCTGCCAAACGAAGTAAAACAAGATCTACACTACTGTAATTGTTACCATCGTCTGATGTTTTACTGAACTGCCATTTTGCAAACCTGTAACCACTGGCATAACCAGCGCTTCCATCTAAACTTATCTCTAAAGTATGATCTACGTAGTAAACAATATCTTCTGGATCTGAACCATTCTCGCGAGCTTCAGCTAAAGGATAAATTCTATAACCAGAATTTCCATTTGCATCTGTACCTGTCATAAAATTACCAGATCTATAGTTTTGTTTTCTTGGCGCCCACATGGTTCCACGAATAATTCCGCGGTCAATTTCAAAATCTGAACCTGCGATAAAATAGTGATCGCTATCACTTTGTAAGCCTAGCGTATCATTTACATACGGAGTAAGATTTGAGATATCCTCAAGCTCTGCCGGAACCTGAGCATTTTTCTGATAAAATCTTGCATCTGCATCGGCGGGATCTATATCGCCATAAGCATCAACCCAGGTTTGGTAAAAATCTGAAGTCATTGCAGGACCATCTGTACCATCCATACTTAAATAGAAATCTCCCGGTCTTGGGAATAGTGAACCAGACATCGACCAGTACGCCCAACGGTTGTGATCGTTGTTTAAAACTCCGCGTAAATCTAAAGCAAAGATCAACTCTGCATTATCATGATTTTCATCATTAAAAAGATCAAAGTATTCTGAAGATAAAGAGTAACCACCATTATTAATAATATTATCTGTATACTCTACCACTCTTTGCATATCGGCATCAGTAAAATTAGGTGTCCCGTAAGGATCTCTATATACTGCTGCGTTTAAGTACAATTTTGCTAAAAATCCATAGATCGCATCTTCAGTCATTCTACCAGGACCACGATCGCTATTGATATTTTCTAGCGCAGCTAAAAATTCGGTTTCGATATAAGCAATAGCTTCTTCTCCTCTTAAAATTTCAGAAGTTTCAGCAGTACTTTCTTTTCTAAAAGCAAGCCCCCAACTATCTAAGAACAACATATTCTCGTAAGCTCTTAAGGCTCTCATTTCAGCTAAAGCCTGAACCGCTTCAGCGTCACCAGCTTCAGCAAGCGGAGCGATTACATCTATAGCCGCTACCGTTCTAAATAAAGCGGTAGTTAAATAACTCCAGGATTCTGTTACCAAACTGTTGCTGGAAGACATTAAATGCCTGTGCGCTGTTGTATAGGTATCGTTATCTGCCCATTGTGTACCACCTAAACCTGTTCTTGGAGGTAAAATTGCTTCGTCTGAAGGAATTTCCTGTAACCCAAAATAACGCGTATGTCTAAAAGTTTGAGGAAGAATCCCATAGGCCGCAGCCATTGAACCAGAAACTGGTTGTACAAGATCTTCAGATCCGGTTAATGACTCGTCTAATATTTCTTCTTCTAAATCTGTACAATTTGTAAATACCAATGCACTAAGACCGGCAAATACAGTTAGAATTCTATGTTTCATCTTTACTCTTTTATAATTAGAAGGATACATTTAAACCAAAAACAAATGTTCTAGCTTTTGGATACGTATAATAATCGATACCATAAGATCTGGAATCGCTTGAACTACCTGTGTTTAACTCTGGATCGAAACCGCTGTAATCTGAAATTACAAACAGATTTTGTCCGGTTACAGAAAATCTAAGACTGTTAATCCAATCTCCTAAACCAATTGCTTCTGGTTGAAGATCGTAAGCTAAAGTTGCGTTATTTAAACGTAAGAAGCTTCCGTCCTCAAGATATCTTGTTGACACGGTATTACTATTACTAGGATCTTCGTTAGGAAATTCTACTGCCTGATCTGTAGTATTTAAGGAGTTAGAAATCTGAGTCATATTAAACAAACTCATCCTTGTGTGGTTATAAATTTTATTTCCACTTACCCCGTTAAAGTTTAATCCTAAATAGAAGTTTTTATAGTTGAATTTGGTATAGAATGCATAAATGATATCTGGCACTGCACTTCCTGAAGAAACACGATCACTATCATCGATTTGCCCATCACCATTTATATCTGTAAACTGGCTAAAACCATCTGCTCCTATTCCTTCAAATTGTCTTACAAAGAAATTACCAATAGGCTGATTATTCATGTAACCATTAATTGTAGCTCCGGTTTGCCCAGATCCCTGTGCAGTTCCTGTAGTTACGATAGTAAATGGAGAATCTGTAATTTCATTTTTAATATAAGAGAAGTTACCACCTATATTATAAGAGAAATCTCTTGTTCTATCACTTTGATAATCTAAAGAAACTTCTAAACCAGAGTTTCTAATTTTCATGTTAGGAATGTTTTGCCAGGTATACCCAACCTCATCTATAGGATCCTGAGTAGAGAAATACAATAAAACATCTGTTGTTTCTTTTAAGAAGTAATCTAAAGTACCGGTAAGTTTCTGATTAAAAAATCCAAAATCTAAACCAATGTTAGTTTGCGCAGTTTCTTCCCACTGTAAATCTGGGTTTGCAGTACGAGCAAATACAAGACCATAAGGATAGTCTTCTCTATTAATCTCGTTACCACTCATTGGATAGATGTCGTTATCTGCAAAACTTTCACCGTAACTTAATCTTGTTTGTTTTGAAGGGATTTCCTGGTTACCAGATTTACCCCAACTGGCTCTAAATTTTAAGTTACTGAAGGCAGAATCTTCTAAGAAGTTCTCTTTATGAATATTCCAACCTAAAGCGAAAGATGGAAAAACAGCATATCTGTTATTTTCACCAAACTTGGTAGAACCATCTGAACGTACCGTAGCCGTTACTAAATACTTGTCTTTAAAATCGTAATTAATTCTACCAAAGAAAGATTGTAGCTCATTAATAGTTGCATTAGAGAATTGCGTATTATCTTCTCCTCTAGCTTCTCCTAACTGGTATCTTGGCTCTATCCCGTTATCTGGAAAATTAGTAAACGAGTATTCTTTTGCATGAATATAAAATTCCTGATAAGAATGTCCTGCCAATAAATTTAAACCATGATCACCAATTTCAGTTTCATAAGTTAAAGTATTCTCTACCAGTGTATTTCTATTTGTAGTAAAAGTAGAACTTATAGAACCTTCAGCATAATCTGGATCTGCTGTATAAGGAATATATTGCTGATCTCTATCTGTTTTAGAATAATCTACACCAAGGTTTAATTTATAAGTTAAACCATCGATAAACTCTAAAGACGGCGCAATATTGGCAATCATCCTATTATTATTAGAGAAGTCTCCAAATATATCTTCGATGATTAACGGGTTAATCCCAGTTCCAAAAACTGTTGGCTCTCCATTAGTATATGCTGGCGTAGTTGGATTTAATTGCAACATATTGCTTACCATCGTACCAATATTAGGACGCTCGTTTTCTGTTCTTGTTGCTGTTAAGTTTAAATCTACTTTTAAACGATCGTTAAGCCCTTTTTGAGAAACATTAATTCTTCCTGAATAACGTGTAAGATCACTATTATTAAGAATCCCTTCCTGATCTCTAGCTCCCACTGAAGCAAAATAAGAAGTGTTAGAGGTACCTCCACTCATCGAGAAGTTTACATCGTTGGTGATTCCTGTTCTGGTAAGCTCGTCCTGCCAGTCGGTATCTGCACCATTATCGCTTAAACTTCCGCCAATGCGCTGTACTACATCTCTAAATTCATCTGCTGAAAAAACATCAATTTTATTAGCGATGGAAGAAATAGCAGTAGAAGCAGAAAAATTCATTTGTGTTCTACCTGCTTTACCTTTTTTTGTGGTAATTACAACCACACCGTTCGCTGCACGAGAACCATAAATAGCCGCAGCAGAAGCATCTTTTAATACGTTGATAGACTGAATATCTTCAGTATTAATAAAGTTTAATGGGTTTGTTGGCACGCCATTATCAGAGTTATCTAAAACAAAACCATCAATTACATATAAAGGAGAAGTTCCTGAACGTAAAGTTCCTACACCACGAATAATAATATCCTGTCCTGAACCTGGTTCACCACTGGCATTAGTTACGTTTAAACCAGAAACTTTACCTTGTAAAAGGTTACCCGGGTTAGTATTAATCCCTTTATTGAATTCTTCTTCACTTACCGCACTTACAGATCCTGTTAAATCTGATTTTTTCTGAGTACCATATCCAACAACAAGAACTTCATCTAAAGAAGCACTATCTGTTTCTAATTCTACGTCGAAATTTGCCTGCCCGGTAATTTTAACTTCATAAGTTTTAAAACCTACAAAAGACACCTGAAGAATATCACCTTCTTGTGCTTCTATAGAATATTGCCCATCAAAATTTGTAGTAACTCCTTTTGAAGATCCTTTTACCATAACGGTAGCTCCCGGAAGTGGCACTCCCTGATCGTCTGTTACTACACCATTAATTGTTTGCTGTATTGATTTGCCGTTAATTGTAGGGGTGATAACAGGCAAATTACTGGCTGCAGCCTGGCCAGTTTGAGAAAAAAGTAAAACCGAAAGTCCAAATAATACTCTTTTCGATCTTAAATGTGTAATTTTAAAATACATTTATTTAAGTAATTGGTTGCACAATGCTTAATTAATCGCCGCAGTTGTTGGTAGCTTCTGCGGTTCTTTTTGTTGATTTTTAGAGTTAGTTTTTAATACTATTACTTCACTGTTTTTAGGTTTTTGTTAACACGGCGCTAAATAATAAAGAAAGAATTGAAGCTGTTTTAAATGAAGTTTATGCCTACTTTAAATACACCAAATAAACCAGCAAAGCCCCTAAAACTTATAATTACTGAATTTTTAGCCCTCAAAAGCCTTTTATTACTGAAGAATCTTAAAAAATAAGTGGTTTTTTAAGCAATATCGATTTTAGGACAACCTACTAAGCCTATATCACCTCAGTTCTCTTATTAACATTTAAAAGGAATCCTAAACACTAGGATAAATAAGACTTAACACTTAGATAAAACGGTTTATCATATCTAAATATTCAACAATTCCTGTGAAATTTAACTTACAGAGTATAGGTGAATTAGATTTTTGGTGACCGAAATTTGTAAAAATTAGAGAAGATTTTAAAGAAAATGAGTTTGAGCTAAAAAACGCGAATCGATAAATATGAAAGATAAATTTCTAAAGAAAAGGCATGGTGAAATTCGATAAAATTAGGGCTCATTTTTTAGTAAACTCCCTCTGGGTATTATAGCCGTTGGTGGTGCCAATAAAATCGAGTAGAATCTATAATTCGTCAAGCAGAGTAAATCTTCTGAGATAAATTGGATGTAGCGTTTATTCGAAAATCATATTTATTAGAGACACCCAAATAAATATGATTGGGTAAAATAGAAAAAGCTCCCAGAAACATTAAAACTGAGAGCTTTTTCGGCAATTTAAATAAACAAACAATAAAAAAAATTAATCATTGCTCCAGCCGCCACCAAGCGCCTGGTACATATTAACAACAGCAGTCATTTGCTGCATTTTGGTTTCTACAAGATCAAATTTAGATTCCAGAGCATCACGTTGCGTCATTAGCACTTCCATATATTCAGCTCTTGCATTTCTAAATAACTTATTCGAGATTTTAATCGATTCGGTTAGCGCATCAACTTCAGCAGCTCTTAGATCATAACTTTTCTTAAGATTATCGATTTTTGCTAATTGATTTGCCACTTCGATATAGGCCTTTAAAACCGTTTGCTCGTAATCGAAAGCCGCCTGAATTTGTTTTGCATTGGCAGTTTTATAAGCTGCTTTAATGGCATTTCGGTTTACTAAAGGTGCTACCAGATCTCCGGCAACAGAATAAATTAAAGACTCTGGCGTATTTAGCAGGTAATCTGGATTAAAAGCCTGATACCCGATATTTGCTGAAATCCCAAAAGAAGGATAGAATCTGGCTTTGGCAACTTTAATATCTAATTTTGATGCCTGAAGCTCAAATTCGGCCTGTCTAATATCTGGCCTGTTTTGTAATAATTGCGATGGTAATCCTGCATCGATCTGTTTTGGTAACATATCTGCAAAAGCCTCTGTACTACGAGCAATTGGTTGCGGATAACGACCAACTAGGAAATTCAGCTTATTTTCGGTTTCTGTAATTCTTTGCTGAATATCAAATTGCAGACTTTTAGTGTGCAAGACTTCAGCATTAAATTTACTTACCGCAAGCTGAGTAACACGAGCGGCCTGCATCTGCAATTTTACGATTCTGTAAGCTCTTTCCTGAATTTCGATATTATTCTTCACAATCTGAAGCTGATTGTCCAAGGCCAATAATTCGTAGTAAGAATTAGCAATTTCAGCAATAATATTTGTGACCATAAAATTTCTACCTTCTACACTAGATAAATAGCGCATTACGGTAGACTTTTTAGCGTTGTGAAGTTTGTTCCAGATATCTACTTCCCATTGCGCGTTCAGACCAATCATATAATCTGGAAGCGGATCTGGAAATTCTCTTCCTTCTTTAATTTCCAGGTTTTCTTCTACTGCACCATCGCGAGTATATTTACCCACTTTATCGATTCCGGCACCTGCTTTTAAGCCAATTGAAGGTAAATATTCACCTTTTCTGGCCTGCACTTCGCTTTGCGCAATTTTTAATTCCTGAAGCATAATATTTAACTCCTGGTTATTATCCAGCGCTGTGTCTATTAAAGCTACCAAATTAGGATCGTCAAAAAATGTCTTCCAATCTATCGAAGCTGAGCTTGTAGTATCGGCCGAATTAAAACTTTTTGTAGCAAGAGAGTCCTGGGAATTATGGTAGTTCCCGGGAACCTCTTTATTAGCCGTTTTCTCTGATAATGAAGGTACACAAGACGTTATACTAAGCATTATTCCTGCCGTAACGCCTAAATAAGAGAAACGTTTATATTTTTTCAATTTATTTATCATAATCAAAATCTTCGGTTAATGGATTTTCGTCTTCGTATTTAATCAATGATTTTCCTTCAGCAAGACTTCCAAAGATGTAGTAAAGTCCTGGTACGATAATTACCCCGAATATGGTTCCGAAGAACATTCCTCCAAGAGCAGATGCTCCTAAAGTTCTATTCCCAACAGCTCCCGCTCCGGTAGCAACAATCAACGGAATTAAACCTGCGATAAACGCGAAAGACGTCATTAAAATTGGTCTAAAACGAACCTTGGCTCCTTCTATAGCTGCTTCCAGAATCGTGAGGCCTTCGCTGTGTTTCATCACCGCAAATTCTACGATTAACACAGCATTTTTACCCAGCAATCCTACCAGCATGATCAAACCAATTTGAGCGTAAATATCGTTTTGAAGTCCCATTAACTTTAGCAACATAAAAGATCCAAACACTCCAACAGGTAGCGAGAATATTACCGATAATGGAATAATAAAACTTTCGTATTGTGCAGCAAGTACAAAGTATACAAAGGCTAAAACGATTAGGAAAATATAAATCGACTCGTTACCGCGCTGCGCTTCGTCATAGGATAAACCTTCCCAGGCGATATCATAATTTTTAGGAAGTGTATCTTCAGCTACTTGTTTAATCGCCTCGATAGCATCTGCCGTGGTATAACCTTCAGCCGGTAATCCACGAATGGCAGCCGAATTATACATATTGAAACGAGTTACCTCGTTTGGCCCCTGCATTTTTTTCAATTTCATAAATGCTGAATAAGGAACCATTTCGCCATGCTCGTTTTTCACGTACATATTTAAAATATCTGAAGGCAATCGTCTAAACTGAGGATCTGATTGAACATACACCTTAAAGAATCGGTTATATTTAATGAATCCCTGCTCGTAAGTACTACCAATTAAGATATTCAGGTTTTCCATAGCATCACCAATAGAAACTCCTTTTTGCATTGCTAGTTCACTGTTGAATTCCAATTCGTACTGCGGATAGTTTGCAGCGAAGAAAGTAAACAGTCCTTTTAGCTCTGGACGCTTTCTTAGGTTTTCCATAAACTCCTGATTGATCTTATCGAAATCCTGATAATCTGTTTCAGTATTTTCATCAAGTAATCGCATAGAAAAACCACCTGAAGATCCGAAACCTGGAATTGCTGGCGGCTCAAAGAATTCGATAACCGCACCTAGGTCTTTGGATTTTTCCTCCAGCTCTTCCATAATTTCGGTAACTGTATGTTTACGATCAGACCAGTTTTTAAGGTTGATCAAACAGGTACCTGCGTTAGATCCACGCCCCTCGGTCATAATCTCATAACCTGCCAAGGAAGCAACAGATTCGATTCCTTCAACCTCTTCACAGATATCCTGCAATTTTCTGGAAACTTCGTTAGTTCGCTCTAAAGTTGCTCCAGGAGGGGTTTGAATAATTGCATAGATTGTTCCCTGGTCTTCACTTGGCACAAAACCAGAAGGTAATACCTGACTTTCTAAATATACACCGGCACAAAAAGCAACTAAAATTCCGAAGGTTAACCATCTACGGCTTACCATTCGTTTTAAGATCGCTACATATTTACCTGTAAGTTTATCGAATCCTGAATTAAATTTATCCAGACCTTTAGTAAGGAAATTTTGCTTATGCTCTTTCCCGTGATGATTTTTAAGCAGCATCGCACATAATACTGGTGTAAGTGTAAGTGCTATAATTGCTGAAATAACGATAGAACTGGCCATGGTAATAGAGAACTGTCTATAGAATGTTCCTACCGGTCCAGACATAAATGAAATTGGTAAGAACACTGAAACCATTACCGCGGTAATTGCGATAATTGCTCCCCCGATTTCTCCCAAAACCTGTTTTACGGCTACATAAGGTGAAATATCTGGGTATTCATCAAATTTTGCATGCACCGCCTCGACGACAACAATTGCATCATCTACCACAATACCAATGGCGAGTACTAATGCAAATAGCGTTACCAGGTTAATCGAAATTCCGAAGAATTGAATTACAAAAAACGCCCCGACTAATGAAACCGGAACGGCCAAAATAGGAATTAAGGTAGAACGCCAGTCTCCTAAGAAAATAAACACCACAATCGCTACCAGGATAAATGCATCACGTAAGGTATGAACAACCTGCTCTATTGAAGCGTCTAAAAACTGTGATACATCGTAGCTAAGCTTATAATCCATACCCGGAGGAAAATCTTCTTTCATTTTCTCCAATTCAGCCTTAACTTCATCAATTACATCACTGGCGTTACTACCGTAACTCTGTTTTAATACGATCGCCGCAGATGGGTGACCGTCCAGGTTAGAATAAATATCAAAAAACTCACTTCCTAATTCTACTCTACCTATATCTTTTAATCGTAAGCTTTGTCCTTCTGGATTTGCTCTTACAATAATATTCTCGTACTCTTCAGGTTCACTATATCTACCTTTGTAGGTAAGAACATATTCTAAAGACTGGGCTTTAATCCCAGAACTTCTACCCAAACGTCCCGGCCTACCAACAATACTTTGCTCTTGCATGGCTTCCATCACTTCATCTACAGAAACATTATAGGCACGCATTCTATCTGGATTTAGCCAAACACGCATCGCATATTTACGGCTACCTAAAATTGTGGATCTTGCGATCCCTTTTATCCTGTTTATTTCAGGAATCATTTTTACATTGGCGTAATTGTATAGAAATTTTTCATCCATACTTTCCTTTTTCGAGTAGAGGTTCACATACATCAACATACTCGGTTGGATAGGTGTAATCACTACCCCTTCCCTTTGCACCAGTTCTGGCAGCAAAGGCATTACCTGGTCTACCCGCGTTTTTACCCGTACTACGGCATCGTTGGGATCTGTACCTGGTTCAAAAATTACTCGTAATGTTGCCTCACCGGCACTAGTGGCATCTGTTGCCAGATACCGCATTCCCTGTACCCCGTTTATTGAATTCTCTAATGTAATTAGGGTAGATTTTACCAAAACATCTGCACTTGCCCCGGGATAGGCCACAAAGATGTTTACTGTGGTAGGTGCAATTTGGGGAAACTGCGAT
Source organism: Zunongwangia atlantica 22II14-10F7 (assembly GCF_002094855.1). Lineage (GTDB taxonomy): Bacteria > Bacteroidota > Bacteroidia > Flavobacteriales > Flavobacteriaceae > Zunongwangia > Zunongwangia atlantica. The sequence goes on along the minus strand of NZ_ARYN01000008.1, from coordinate 38,078 downwards.
ATAGGCAGTTGTTTTATTGCTAAAGACCCCATAAACACAATTATTATCGAAATAACAATAGCAAATACGGGTCTATGTATAAATCGTTTAAACATAGTCTTCTTAAAATTTTACTCGATGATCGAGATTAAATCTATTTTCTAATAAAGGTCTCATGGGTTAAGCCCAGAGTTTTTTCACTCGACAGAGTGATTATTATACCAGTAGTTCAGCTAAAAAATTAATGCTGAAAATGTATAATATTGATACCCGAAAAATTATTCGGCGTAAAGTTCTAGATGGTTTAAAACCTCTTGAGGGTCTTCAAAATCATATTCGATTTCGTCTCCTTCTCTAACCTTACGAAGTCCTTCTAAAAGAATAGTATCATCTTCAGAAATTCCGTCACTAATTGCATAAATATGCGGAAGTTCTCCTGCAAGGCTAATTTCTCTGGATTCTATCTTATGATCTTCGTTCACCACGTATACATAATGTTTGCTAAGTACCTCGAAAGTTGCTTTTTGCGGAATTAATAGTGAATTATTAAAAGGAACCTGGGTAAGAACACTACCGGTTTCGCCATGTCTTAATAAGCCTTCTGGATTAGGAAAACTTGCTCTAAAAGCGATATTACCGGTTTCGTTATTAAATTCCCCTTCTATAGTTTGTACATAACCATCGTGCTTATAAACCTGGTTATTAGCCATTAATAATTCTACTTTAGTAGTATCATCTTCGTGAACAGCCTGCTGATAATCTAAATATTCAGCTTCTGGGACGTTATAATACACCCACATATCGCTGTTATCTGATAAACTGGTAAGTAACTCTCCTTCTTCAACTAAACTTCCTAACTTCAAATGAAGTCTATCAACAATCCCGTCGAATGGAGCTCTAATATCTGTAAATTCTAAATGTACCTGCGCTAAAGACTGTTCTGCTTTTGCTTTTTCAAACTTAGCTTTTGCCATTGCTAACTCGTTAGGAGCTACAACATTACTATCGGCAAGTTGTTTGGTGTTTTCGTATTCTATTTGGGCAAAATGTGCTTCAGCCTCAGCCCTTTGTAATTCAGCTTTGTAAAGTTTAGGCATAATTTTAAACATTAATTGCCCTTTTTTTACAAACTGACCTTCATCTACATAAATGTCTTCAAGATAACCTCTCTCTTGCGTACGCACTTCTATATTTCGTATAGATTGAATTTGTGCAACGTATTGATTGGTTACCAGGGTATCTTTTCGAAGTGGACTTGTTACCAGATACTTGGATTTTTCTTCTTTCCTTTCTTTGTGGGATTCACAGCCCATGCCTAAGAACATAGCACACAGGCTAACAATCATGAGAATTCTACTCATCATAATTTCAAATTTAAAAGTGATAAAAATTAGGGTAAACCTTATGAAAGTCTATAAACCAACGCTAAGCACAACTGTAGCCAAATGCTTTAATAGACTATTTTGAAAAATTGAAGTTTCGCCCGGATTGTAGAAAATTATCCAGACTTAGAAAATCATATCCTAAATACGCAATATCTTACACAAATAGAAGGGTAAGATGTAATATGATTTTGTTTTGAAAAATAAGGTTTGTTATCACTACGATTGTAATCGTGATAAGCTGAAAGTACAGTGTAGAAAAGTGAGGTAACATAATCGCTACCATCTAAGTATTTGTTAGAAGCATCATCATCTGAATCTGAATCGTTTTGAGCTTCTTCTATTTCGACTTCTTCGGTTTCAGAAAACTTGGTGTCTGGATTAGATCTTGATCTTTCGTGTATAAGTGCATCACTATCATCAAAATAATCAAAACCTAAATCTAACTGATCCTGAAAACAAATTTCGTCGATAATAAAATCATCATTCTCCTGTAGATTACTGGCATGAAGATCTCCTATTCCGTTAAGGAGTAGAAGAAAAAATGATATGTATTTAAACAATGATTTCATTTGAAGCGTCAAAGCTATATAATCTTTACTTTTCCCACAAGAACTTCTATATTAATTTATTGAAAGGAGTCAATTATTTAATTTTCAATAAAATACAACTACGTTTTTTCAGAATAAATGGGATTTAACAGTAAAAAATGAACCTGAAATTCAACAAAATCGATCTAATTTTCAAAAAATTCCAGAAATTTTACAGTTTTTACACATCGCAAAAATATACGAAGACTTATAAGCTTCAAAAAATACAATCTGTGGGAAGTAAACTACCTCGAGGCATTCGTTGGAAACAAATTTTTAATTTCAAGGCAAGCCTCGGGACATTATACCCTTTGGCGGTGCCAATAAAAAAATCTGATCATAGAAAACTACCATCAGATTTATAACATTGAGAATTTAAATAGTATTTTTTATAAAATGTATCGAACAGAGTTGATATTCGATGTTTTTTGAAGTTTTTTTATGCTGAAATTCGATAAATTTTCAGCAAAATATAGAGAAGCTAGCATATTCTGTTTCTAAAATTTATAAAGCTAAACTAGCTATTGGCAAGTCTGTATGGTATTCGTTTAAAAATACTCTTTGTTTCAAGCCATCACTATAGTTCTTCAAAATTTCATATTTAATCTCGACTATCGAGTAAAATTATATCAAAAAATTGTCTCTTTTTAATCTGGAAAACAATCGTTTATCTTCCATTACATATTTAAGATGACTCTCTAAAGTGTGACGATCCTGTTTGTTATCAACATTAGGGATTAGATCTTTATAAAGCGATTCTAATTCAGATTGCAGCTCTAAACTTCTTCTAATTACGAAATCCCTTCCTTTAGCTCTTAGCTCTTTACATTTTAAACCGTTTTGTTTTCTCCTGTAATTAGCCAGTTTATATTGAGATCTTAAGCCAGAGATATAAGCTTTATTGTGAAAACACAAATTTTTGAAAATGGTCTTAAAAAATAACCTATTCGACTCGTCTAAAGCTTGCGAATAAAAACAAAAGGCATCTTCGATCTTTTGATACAGTGCATTTATTTTAAAATCTAACGGAATTTCTTCGGTTTGGTTTTCATATTTATTTAGGATTAACACTTTTTCTTCTTCCGTCTGGTGATCCTGATATTTAATGCGAATAGTACCTAAGCCGGCTTCCAGGTTTTTATAAAAATTACCTTTCTCACAAAAACCCCCATCTGTAGTGAACGCCAAACATCTAATATTTGCTTTTTTTAGTTCTTTTAAAGAATGCTTCTCATTTGGCTTAATTTGGTGTTTTTGCCTAATCTTCCTTAAGGTTTCTCTGTAGGAAATATTCCCGTTGTTTGCTACTGAATTCATGGTGGTTAGATTTTTTGATCGTTATGATTCAAATCTAGCTAAAGACTCCCAGGAAATTTCTTTCCAAAAACACAAGCTTTACTTAACACCAGGTTAAATTTTAAACTGAATAAAGTCTTTCCTTTTAAAATCAATGCATTAGCCATTTTTAAACTAATTATCGACTTCTAAAATAAAACGCTTTAGAATAAAAAAATGTTTATAGAGTTCATTAATATTCAGAATATATTATAGTGCTGAATAAAAAGTTATTCACAATTAATTAATCCTACATCTAAACCAGTTAAATTTTTAATTATATTGTTAAATAAATTAACATTTCAGGAAATTCCCTGAAGACTAAATTCTGAAATGATGAGATGTGTAGTTGTAGATGACGAAGAATTACAGGTTTCTTTATGTAAAATGCTTATTCAAGAGCATACCAATTTAAAACTCGAAGGAACCTTTAGAAGTGCACTCGATGCACTGAAATTTATTAGATCGAATCCAAATATCGATTTAATTTTTCTAGACATTATGTTACCCGATATTACCGGGTTTGAACTTCTTTCTTTAATGAAAGATTCTCCCCAGGTAATATTAATGTCTTCTGCCAAAGAATATGCTATCGAAGCTTTTGATTTCGACCATGTTTTGGATTATTTATTAAAGCCTTTAAAAAAGAGTAGATTTCTAAAAGCGGTAAATAAAGCTATTGGAAAACGAGAACAACAAATGGCGCTTGCCAGTAAAGGTCAAAAATCTTTTTATGTACAAAGTGATAAACGCTTAATAAAAATTAACCCTAACGAAATCGATTTTGTTGAAGCTTGTGGAAATTATGTTTTTATTCATTTAGAAACTGAAAAGATTTTCACCTATTGCAGTTTAAAGAAAGTTAGCGAAAAATTAGCAGCTCAAAACTTTGTACAAACACATAGATCCTACATAATAAATATCGATAAAATTAAGGATATCGAAGATAACAGTGCTTTAATAGGGAATAAAGTGATTCCTATAAGCAGAAGATTTCGAAAAAATGTGCTCAGTTCTATAGATGTACTATAATCAAAATTACCGCTTAAATAATCACAACAACCGCTTATCATAAAAATTAAGCCGCTTACATAAAAAAGTTATTATAAAGTTGAATTGATTAGTAATTTCAACAAAAAAGAAATGTAAGTAAGAATGGCTACAAAGCAAAAAGAGCAACTAATCAAAATATCTGGTGTTTTAAATGAATACACGATTAAAGACATTGAAGCAGATTTGCAGTTGTACTTAGAAGAAGCCTTAAATATCCTTAAGATCGATATTAATAGTATTTCTGAAATAGACTTACCAGCCGCTTTTACGCTTTATTCGCTAAAAGAAAAAGCGAAGCAAATGGGCAAACTTATCACAATTGATAAAGAAAAATGTTATGCCCTTAAAAAATTGGAAAATTACAAAATAGAAAGATTGTTATAGTTGAGGTTACATTGGTTAGATCAAGATCCGGGAGCAGCACAAAAACGCATAACAACTGCTTCCGGACCTTCTAAAAACAACCAAAGTTTGCCCCTGGTTTTATTTTTAAAGTTTTGTTTTTATTTTTTATAAGTAGTCAGTTCATTATTAGTTAAACTAGCTAAAATGAAATCCCCAAAACAGAAAAAACCCTGAAATCACTTTCAGGGTTTTTATTTTATAATCGGAATTGATAAAAACTACGACTTTTTATTTTTAGATCTTTTTAAAAGAATGTAAAAAATAACTACCGCAAGTACGTCTACAATGGCAACAATTAAAGTTATTTTCTCAATAGTACTCATCACTCATAAAATTTCGGATTTCAAAACTACACATATTCCTTATAAATTAACTAAAATTTAGAAAGTATATTTTACAGAAGTATAAAATTACCAATAGATTTTGGTAATTTATCATTGTGAAGCATTAGAGTAAACTACCTCGAGGCAAGCCATCGAGACATCCGTTGGAAACAAATTTTTAATTTCGAGACAAGCATCGGGGTATTATACCATTTGGCGGTGCCAATAAAACTAAAAAAGGGAGCACGTCTGCTCCCCTTCTCCATATTATTTCATTTTCGTAGGCTAATACAAATTAACGAAATAATGATTAGGTACAGCAAACTTACGGTTTCGTATAAAATAAAACTATTTATTAGTGTTAAAACTAACTATATATTTAGTTAAATTCACTTTGAACAGTCTTAAATAATACATATTTATAGAACTTCTATTTTTTATAATTATTGTACGGGCAATAACCTATTTTAATCAATTAATTTTTAACCAGCTTAGGATGAAGCCATAAAAATCCCAAACAACAAATTAAAATCCCATAAAGCCAATACAAATTGATCGATTTATAATTAAAATCGCTTAAACTTCCTGTCATAGTTTTATTGAAATATAACTTATTACTCTCCAATATATCAGCATTGCGTTTTGTGCTCCAAGCATCTTGCTTAAAAACATAAAAACTAATATTAGAAATACCATCCCCTATTGCCAGGTTTAGATGATTCCAACCCGCTTTTTTAGGATATACTGTTGCTGAATAATCATCTGCTATATCCAAATGCTGTAATAAAGGAATTTCGTGCTCTAGAGAATCGATTAACTTAGGTGATTCTAAAGCTGTTTTTATAGAAAAATTTAAAGGCTCATTTTTGTATGTAAAACTATTTTCTACTTCCCAATGAAGGATTTCTGGTGTCGGTTTAGCAAGCGCTTTAAAAATATTCGCCCAAATTTCTCTATACACCTCATCGTATCCATTTAACACCAACTGATAGGTATTCTGCAACATTCCACTTCCTACTTTCCCCCTGCCCAAATACCTGTAAAAAGCCAGGTTATTTTCATTTGCTAACAAAGAATAGGTATTCACCGAATTCCGAAATACATAAGGAAATTTAGCAATTTCGACTTCTGAATTTTCCGGCCATTTTATTTTTGGCAATCCATCCAATTGAGTTTCAAAATCCACTAATGTTTTTTGCTGAAATGAATTTTCTGTCTGCTGAATAAAAACTCCCAAGCCATCTCTTCTAACAGCCATTTCCAAATCTTGTTTTTCTTTGACTGAAAATTGCTTAAAACTTGAAACATCCATCACCAAAATATCAAAATCATTCAAAAACTCTTCGGTTATTGCTGAAAATGAAGCTTCTTCTGTGTTTAAATATTCGTATTTATATCGATTACTTGTCAATTGCGTTCTTAGCGTAACCTGATGCCCTTCTTCAGCCAAAAAATTCTTTAAATAGCGTGTTTCAAAACTCGGGAAATTGTTCAATACTAATATTCGTAGTTTTTGGGCTGTATTTATTTTTATGGGTAAAGGCTCTTTTGCCAAGATATTTCCAACAGAATCCTGAATCTCTATCTGGTAAACATACTCTCCTTTGACTTTGGTTTTTGCTTTCAATTCAAAGTCAGCTTCAGTAATTACAACCGAATCCAGCTTAATTCCTCCAAAATCTTTTAAATAAGCTTTATAACCCTCTTCAGGTTTGAAAAAATGTGCTTTTATATTCAGCATTTCACCTTCAATCAATTCCTTTGGATAGATTATTTTATCTATTCCAGCTGGCAATTCCGCAGGTAAAAGGTTTACCTTTTTATTTTTAAATTGAAAAAGATCATATTCTTCAATTCCATAACCCAAAACAAAAACCTCGCCCGCAGCTTCTAATTCCGGACTTATAAAATCACCCGAACTATACTCGATTTTGGTGATTTTAGGATATATTTTTTTCAAGCTGTCAAGCTGAGCTTCCTTCGCTCCTTCGGTGATTACTACCGCTTTGTTTCGCTTTTTGGTACTTTGATAAGCTGGCTTCAATGCAATAGCAAGTAATGAAGATATGGCGATAACACCTATAAAAACTCTTAGGAAAAACACAGATTTTCTTGAGTTCCCAAATTCTTTATAGATCAAAACGACCAAAAGTAATACTGCACCCAAAAGGTAAAAGCCTAAAAATTGATCGTTTAAAAATGTAATCTTACTATTCATAAACCTCCAATTCTTCAAGCATTAATTGATCCAGACGATTCTGGTAAGACTTCGATGGTATCGCCTTCTCATTTGGTTTTGGCAAAGCCTTAAGTAATCCCTGCTGAATTTCTTTCAAATTAAGTCCTTCCAGATCACCCCCGCTAAGCATCTTTACATCCTTTAGTGTTGCCAAAAACTGTCTCGGTTTTTCAATGGCTTCCCTTGCCAGTTCTTCCCCGGCTTTTTGAAATATTTCTTTACTCGATTCGCTTAAAGTTGCAGGTGTATTTTTCTGAAATTCCTCCAATTCAGCAATGGCATTTCTAATCGCTTCAAATTCATTTTCCTGCTCAAAATCCTGCGATCTTCGATAACTTTCTACATCTTTTAATTCGCCCGTTAAACGCTTATCTTCCTTTAAAGGCGGCGGATCAAAACCAATACGATGCACATAAATTCGGGAGCTATTTTTAATATTTTGGATTAATTCTAAAGCTCGGTATTGGTATGCTAAAGAAGCTTTTGGCTCGTACACCCGCAACTGCAATTCGGCATCCCACATCTCGTTTATGGCCTGCCGCAGTTGAGTTTTTAGGGATTTTGCAAACAAGGTAGATTCTTCCGGATCTGAATGATTATGAACATATTTTTCTAATGGATCTTCCTCATCATCGTTTTCATCCCCGTGCTCTTCAACCAAATTATGCTCGTTATCACTATCATGTCGATGCGAATATTCTGCCAGCAAATCTTCTTCTCCGTCCAAACTTTCAGCATTTTCAGCCGCCAGACTTCCTTCGGCTTCGTCTCCCATAAACTGTCCATATTTTAAGCGTAAAGACTTTTGATCGAACCCAAGATTATTGCTTCTGGTTTCAAATTCTTTTCGGCTTATTTCTGGCTGTTCTTTGATCAGTTTTTCGGTATCGATGATGAGTTGCCGCTGACTCCTAAAATAGTCTGGCAGCAAATCTACGCCCATTCCGCCGGCCTCCATATAATCCATTTCCACCGTGTCTTTAATCACCGCAAAATAGGTTTCGCTTCTGGAAACATTGGCGCTCGGTTGTTTGAAATCTAAAGCTTCTACATAAAAATAAAGCTCGTCTCCTGGTTCCATTTTTAATTGATCCAGATCGATTTGTTGATCGAGATTCAAGCTTTTTGAACCCGAATTTATGCCTTCCTGAAATTCAATCTTTTCTTCCCTAAATTTTACAGATTCGCCGCTACCTTTACTTACCGTTGCAATGATATACGCGTTAGCTATTCCAAAATCATCGCTGATTTTTGATGAAAATTGAAGTCTTTTTTCTTCGGAAAACTCAAATGAACTAAACTGATCTAAATTTTCGATCTCGATCACCGGATCTTCGTCCTCAAAAACACTAATACTATGCAGATCTGAAATATACTCGTTCCCCAACGAATCGAAATACCTGAAATTATACACACCAGATTCGTTAATTTTTCTGCTGAATTTAAACTGCTCGTTTCCACCCTTCATTTTGTAGGAATCTGACTGAAATTCTAAGAAAACCGAGTCAATTTTTTGATCAAAATCAACCGTCCAGTTTAATGCTGAATTTTCTAAAACTTCAACATCCATTTTTTCACTTCTGAAGCTGCCGATTTTTGTATAATCTGGATAGCGAATTTCTAAAATATAATTTGCAACAGCCGGAGTATAATCTGATGAAGAAACTGAATCTACTGAAGTAAAAGTGACCGAATTATCAATTCGATTTTGTTGAAAATCAGACATGTTTTTTAGAGTGATTCCAAAATATCGCAAACCAAAACCAACCACCAGGCAACAAAGCAAGAAAATACTTAAGTTTTTAAATGAAACCGGTGGTTTTAAGGATTTAGATTTCTCCTGAAGTCGCTGCGCAATTTTTTCTCGCTGCAATTGGCCGATATTGGATAATTCTGAATCCTTTTTTAAAAGCAAACTCGAACTATGTTCTACAACGCTAAAACGTGAATCTATAAATCTTAAAACCTCTTGAATCCCTATTCTGAAAGGTTTAATAATGACTATTCCAATGATAAACAGCACTAAAAAAACTGGTGCTAAAACCCATAATTTCGCTCCTGAAGCCCACAAAACAATCAACGGAGCTATTGAAAAACCAAAAACCTTTAGCCAAGCATAAATTTGCCAGCGCTTTTTAAAACTAAAAAGAATGTTCGCTGCCTGTTTCATTGCTCTCTTAGTTTTGAAACGATTCTTTCAATAATAAAAACCACTAAAAAAGCTAACCAAAGCCATGGCGCCCAATCGAATTTTGCCAAATAACTACTTTTGCTACCCTCTTTAAAAACTGGAGCTAAAATAGATTTATCAATATTTCGAGTATCAGTTTCTGCTATTTTCGACTCGATCTTTGGATGTAATTCGATAAGTTGCAACAGATCTTCAGCAAGATGAGCTTCTAGAATATTCTTTCGGTGTAAAATATCTGTAAGCTGAAAAACTCCGGCTTTAGTAGTTTTTTCGATAAGGTTTTCAGCATAAATATTCGGTTTAAAAATTAAACTTTTGGTACCGGAATCCGGGATTTCATTTTCACTTAACCAAACTAAAAAATCTCTATTTTTAATAGATTTTTCATCTGAACTTACTTGCTCAAATTCCCTAAAAACAAGCGGTCTTTTTAAATATTTTCCTAAAGCAGAAAATGAAGCTTTTAAATAATCAACCTGATTTTCAATCTCCAAATCATCATAAAACTGAACTCGAATCGTATCCAATTCGGTTCTTAATACATGTTCAGGAATAGAATATCCTTCAATGTCTTTTGCAGCTATTCGTTGCTTAGAAAATCGTCCTAAATTTTGTACAATATCGAATTGTAAAAGCTCTAACGAATCTTTAAAGCTTGTAATCTCAATAATTTCACTGGTACTTTCAGTAGAATCAATTAAAATCCAGTTTACTTTTTGAGAAACCTCAGGTCGTTTTCCTTTAATTCCGCTTACTTTACCTTTACTAAAAACCACAAGACTATCGCTATGCAGCTTAGAAAATTGCTGCGCTAATTGCCAATATTGGGGATTTTCGAGCTGCTTTTTTTCAGAATTAAATTCAGTGTCTTCTTCAGTATAATCGGGAAAATCTTCAGCTAATAAATAAACTTCATTATCATCATTTATCGAATCAACTAAAGACCTAATACTATTTAATTTCAGCAAAGATGGTTCTACCACATAAGCGACCTCTAAATTCGATCGTTTAGAAATCGAAACTGGAGCTGCCATAATAAAACAGATCAAACTGACTAAAATTAGCCGTAAAAGCAATAAAAACAGCTCGTTAAACTGCAATCTACTGCTCTTAGAAGTCTGGCTTTCTTTAATTAGCCGTATGCTTCCCACTTTTATGGTTTTCCCCTCGCTTTTATTCCATAAATGGATAGCGACAGGCACCAACAGTCCTAAAAGGCTCCATAAATAAGTTGGGTTTACGAAAGACATTTAAGCTAGTTTAATTCGTTTTTTGAGGTATAATTTTAAAGTTTCGGTCAGTGGCTCGTTCATTTTAAATAGTTGATAATCGATACCATTGCTTAGGAAAAAATCTTCGTTTTCCTTAATATTCTTTTCCAGATCTTTTAAATATTGATCTTTAGCTTCTTTTGCTGAAATTTTTACTTTTTCGCCAGTTTCAATATCCTCGAAAGTTAGTGTTCCTTTATACTGAAATTCCATTTCCTGCGCTCCCATAATTTGAAGTACAGCAACTTCATTTCGATCTGTTTTCAGTCCTTTTGCGAATTCCTGCAACTCGTATTGATGCTGATGCATATCGGTAATGAAAAAGACGATCTCTTTGCGATTATGACTATGAATTTGATTAAAAGAAGTCGATTTTTCTGGCCATTTCCCTCGATTTTCAATAGAAATCAATTCGTGCAACAATCGGTTAAAATCCTTTTTCACCGCTCTTGGATAAACAGCCTGCAATTGATGTTGATTTAAAGCAAAAAGCCCAACATCGTCGCCCTGACTATGCGCCAGATAAGATATAGATGCGACCAAAATTCTTACAAAATCCATCTTTGTAAAAGCATTCTCTCTATGCTCCATTGAAGCACTGGCATCTAAAATAAATTTTACGCTGATCTGCGATTCTATTTCAGATTGTTTGATATAATAGCGCCCAGATCTGGCGAGCATTTTCCAATCTAGCAAGCGCAAATCGTCGCCGGCTTCGTAACCACGATACTGGCTAAATTCCATCCCCACGCCAAGATGCCTGCTTTTATTCAGTCCCTGTAAATAACCATCAACAATTACTCGGGACATCAGGCTTAAGCCCGAAACTTCCCTTACGATCTCTGGTTTTAAAAGTTCCTGATACGTATTCATCTAAACAGCGATATTCTTCAAAAGATCTTTCGTAACTTCATCTGAGGTTATTCGTGCAGCTTCCGCCTTAAAATTCACGATAACGCGATGGCGCAGCACAGGATAGGCTACCGCATCGATATCTTCTTTGGTTACCGCAAGTCTTTTTTGTGATAAGGCTCTGGCTTTTGCGGTTAGGATCATGGCTTGTCCTGCTCTTGGCCCTGCTCCCCAACTCACCCATTCTTTTACAAAATCGTTGGATGAAGTTTCGGGTCGTGTTGCCCTAACGATCTTGCTCACATAACTTATTAGATCATCACTAATTGGCAATTCCCTAACCAGCTGTTGCAGGCGCACAATTTCTTCTCCGCTTATAACCGAATTCACTTTTGTTTTTACTGAACATGTGGTGCTTTTTAAAATACTGGTTTCCTCCTGCTCTGTTGGATATCCAATTTTTATATATAACAGAAAACGGTCTTGCTGCGCTTCTGGTAATGGGAATGTTCCCGATTGTTCAATAGGATTTTGAGTAGCCAGAATGAAAAATGGCTTATCCAGTTTATAGGTTTTTCCTGAAAAAGTTACTTCAAATTCCTGCATGGCTTCTAACAAAGCGGCCTGTGTTTTTGGTGGTGTTCTGTTAATTTCGTCAGCAAGGATAATATTCGAGAAAATTGGCCCTTTATTGAACTCAAAAAACTTTTTACCTGTAGAATGATCTTCTTCTAAGATTTCTGTACCAATAATATCTGAAGGCATAAGATCTGGCGTAAACTGAATTCGTCTAAACTTAAGATCGATCGCATCAGATAAAGTTCTAATCATTAAGGTTTTTGCCAATCCGGGAACACCTTCCAGCAACGCGTGACCGCCAGCCAGAAACGTTATTAATAACTGTTCTATCGTTTCTTCCTGACCAATAATGATCTTCCCTATCTCTTTTTTTAGAAGTTCGATCTTCGTGGTTAGACGCTCTACTTCTTTTTCAAGATTTGCTAATTCTTTATTCATATTTTAAAACTCTTATGCGGTTAGTGCATACATCACGATGTTTACACCAAAGCGAGTATTATCTATTCTATAAAATCTTTTATTTCTGAAATCATAATCCCATTCGCAACCATAATCTTTGTTGGAATACAAAACTCCAATTTTTCCGTTGACTTCGATTGCTTTAAGATATTCGTGAACCAAATCGTCTCCCCAACCATTTAATTCTTGTGAAGTAGTTGGCGGGCCGTCTTCAAACTCAAAAAAACTGGAATAGATCTGGTGATCGTTTGGGATTTTTTTTAATTTTTGAGACCCAAAAAGTTCATCCATTTGCCGTTCAAAGGATTTTGCGAAAAGTCCGTCGATATCATGATTGCAATCGTCTACAAACACAAATCCGCCGTTTTCAACATACTTTTTAAAATTATCGCTTTCGGCTTTGGTAAATTGCACCAATTTGTGTCCCGATAAATAGCAAAAAGGGCAGTTAAAAATTTCATCACTTCCCAGAGAAATAATGTTTTCCTGAGTATCTACGGGTAACGAAGTATATTCGATCAAAGAATTTAAAAGGTTGGAAGGCATTCGCTGGTCTACATCCCAATCTCCCGATTCGTATTGTAATCTGGTAAAGAAAAAATCCTTATTCAAATTGAGGGGCTTCGGTTATGAATTTTCTTTTGGTTAAAATTAAATCCATAATCCCAAAAAATACATGAGATTATGGATTATATGTTTTCAGTATAAACTAAACAGCGTCTGAAAGGCTGGTAAATGTAAAGTCTCTAATTTTCATATACGGAATTAAGCTTCCGTTCACACGAACCTGTTCACCCAGAGCTTCCAGGTTGTTTAGCATGATAATCGGACTTTCATTAAACCTGAAATTCTTTACAGGATATTTTATTTCGCCATTTTCGATATAAAAAGTTCCGTCTCTCGTAAGACCTGTGTACAGCAAGGTTTGCGGATCTACAGATCGTATATACCAGAATCGTGTTACTAAGATTCCGCGTTTAGTGCTTTTAATTAATTCTTCGCGAGACATATCACCACCTTCCATGATCATATTTGGAGGAAAAGGCACAGGATCTACGCCACTTTTTGACGCCCAATATCTATCGTATGCAAGATTTTTAACAACCCCATTTTCTAACCAGGTTGTTTTTTTAAGCGGTAAACCATCACCATTCCACGTTGCCGTTGGAACATCTGGATGCAAAGGATCACTCCAAATATTTACACGTTCGTCTACTATTTTTTCGCCAAGCTTGGTTCCGCCGCCTTCTTTAGACATAAAACTACGACCTTCGTCTGCAGTACGTGCGCCAAGAGAACGATACATATTTCTTAAAAGATCTCCGGCCGCTGCAGGTTCTAAAATTACGGTATATCTTCCTGGCTCGATCGCTCTTGCTTTTTTAGAAAGTACCGCCTTCTCTATTGCTATTGCTGAAGCTTCTTCTGGATCGAACTTCGAAATATCATTATAATCTCTGGTTACCCATCCAGAACCTGTACCATCATTAGTTCGCATGGTTACCGTAAAATCTACACTAGTCGATTTATCGTAAGCGTATAATCCTTTAGAATTTAACATGGCTCTAAATGAAGCGCCATCATCTAAAAATCCGGCTGCAGTCACATCTTGTTCTGAAGCGGGTTTAATACTACTTGCAGCAACTTCAGCGCGATATTCTGGTTTAATATTTGCTGTTGCTTCAACGTAATTTACGGGTTTGTCGTAGGTTTGTGGCTCTAAAGGATCCATAAATTCAGGATTCTCTGGAGAAAGCTGTGCCAATTCTTCAGCACGTTTTACAACACTTTGTAAAGAATCGTCATCAAATTCATCGATTGTTGCGGTTCCAGATTTCTTTCCGTAGTTGGCCACCACCTGTAAAGATTGGTTGGATTGATGCCCTGCTGTAGAAACGGTATTTCTTGCGTAACGAATATTTCCGCTTTCGCTTCCGCTTAGATACATTACACAAGCATCTGCTTTAGAAAAGCTCATTGCTTTATCAAGAATTTCACGAGCTTCTTGTTCAGTATATATTGCCATTTTTTAATTTGTTAGGTTAGAGAATTTAGATGCTTCTTCCTGTATTGATCACATTTACATCTTTAAATCGCGAAGTAGAACTTCCATGAGAAACGGCGCTAACCTGTGGTGGCTGACCTTTTCCATCGAAGAACGAACCAAATAAACGATAATCACTCTCGTCACATATCTTTACGCAAGAGTTCCAAAACTCCTGGGTATTCGACTGGTACGCAACATCATTTAACATTCCTACGATCTTCCCATCCTTAATTTCGTAAAAAACGGTACCTCCAAATTGGAAGTTATAACGCTGCTGATCGATAGAATATGAACCACGACCGGCGATATAAATTCCTTTTTCTACATCTTTTATCATTTCTTCTACCGAGTATTTTTCTTTCCCCGGTTCTAAAGAAACATTTGGCATTCTTTGAAACTGAACATCATTCCAGCTTTGTGCATAACAACAACCATGAGACTCGTTTTGATCGATAATTTTCACCTGATCTCTTATCGCTTCGTAATTCACTAAAATTCCGTTTCTAATAAGATCCCATTTTTTGGTTTTTACACCTTCATCATCATAACCAACAGCTCCTAAGGAATGCGGCTGCGTTTTATCTGCAACAATATTTACTTTATCGCTACCATATTTAAAGTCTCCAGATTTCCACTTGTCTAAAGTTGCAAAACTAGTGCCCGCATAATTCGCTTCGTAACCAAGAACTCGGTCTAATTCTAGCGGATGCCCTACCGATTCGTGAATAGTAAGTCCTAAATGATTAGGCTCTAAAACAAGATCGTATTTTCCTGGCTGAACAGATTCTGCCGTAAGCATTTCCTTAGCCTGTTTAGCAGCTAAAGTGGCGTCCTCTATAATATCGTAGCTATTTCTATATAATTTTAAGCCGGCTGGCCCAACTAATTTTTCACTTTCTAAACCGTCTAAATATTCGTAGCCCATACCCATTGGTGCGCTTAAAGCAGATCTGGATTTAAACTTTCCTGCCGTACGATCGATAGCCGTTACATCGAAAGTTGGCCAGATTCTATGAATATCCTGGTCGATATACGAACCATCTGTAGAAGCAAAATATTTTTGCTCGTTCACCATGAATAAAGAGGAATTCACAAAATTGGCTCCATTATTCATCGCGGCAGAATTCGCATCTAAAAGCAATTCTACTTTTTGAGAAACCGGAATTTCTTTAAAATCTTTTTTAATAGGCGTTTTCCAGCTCACTTCACCGTGCGCTTCAACTGGTGCTAATTGTACTGGTTCTTTCTGAATTTTAGAATTCGCTTTTGCAATGGCTACAGCCTGGCTGGTCGCTTTCTTGATTCCGTCTTCAGTCACGTCGTTGGTGGAAGCAAATCCCCATGTTCCTTCAGCAATTACACGAATTCCTATTCCAAAGGATTCGGTATTTACTACATTTTGTACTTTATCTTCACGAGTAAATACATATTGATTTAGGTATCGGCCAATACGAGCATCTGCATAACTTGCACCCAGATTTCTGGCTGTATTTAAGGCTACATCGGCAAGGATCTTTTTTGCAGCTACATCTAATCCCGGTTCTAAAAGGGCTTCAGCAGCAATATTACTTCCCATCGTAGAAAAAGGAAGCATCATAGCCCCTAAACCCATTCCGGTTAATTGGACAAAGTCTCTTCTTTTCATAAATTAAGTTTGTTTTGAGTTGGCTAACGTTTTTAGTGCATGGCTTTCTAAGGGAAAAATAAAAAACTCAAAAATGTGGTTAGCATTTTTTCAATCCATTCTATCTTAAGAAAACCGCTTTAATATTAACACTATAACAAAAAATAGCCTATAATTTTTTCTTAAATTATCAAAATTTAACACAATACAAACTTAAATACAGCATTATTAATTTCTTTAATAAAGAGTTTGAAACATATTTAGAGTTCAAATATTTTATTTCTCAATTTTGCTGAAACAAAAAAAGCCTCACAGTAACTAACTGAGAGGCTTAAAATTTTGATATTCTTATAAACTGAAATTCGTAAGTTTCAGCAACTATTTTTTATTCTTCTTCCTGGCTTGCTTCCTCACTTAGCGTTTCTACAGCATCCATCATATTGTATTTTTCCAGCTGCTCTTCTTCCCCTGTAAAATATGGAAACACATCTAAAATTGGCGATTCTGCGATAGACGGAATGGTGTAATCTCCCATGGTATCTTCCATCGCTTTTTCAGTATTTTCAAAAGCTTCTTTTACATCGTTTGCCTGCACCAGCATGTAACTATTCGATTTTTTCTCTTTTCCGCTTTCCTCGTCCATCGCAATAAGAGAAACTTTTGATCTAAACCAACGATCTGAATTATCAAAAGGGTGAACCTCAGCGAAATTAGCGATCTTAATGTTTTTGATCATAAAATCTTCACTGGTAAGCTTCTGCATTTCTTCAGTAATTCTGGTTTCAGCTTCAGTATAAGACACTGCATCCAGCAGATACACTTCTGTTACCACTTTTTGCTCGCCTGTTTCATGTGTTTTTCTGTATTTCACCTTACATTCATACCAAATTACGCTCATGTCTTAAATTTTTAGGAGCGCAAAAATAAAATTTAAAGCTTGCCAGGAAAGTAATCCTAAGATTAGATATTCACAAGTTTAAATTTCAAAAATGAAAGCGTTTTTTAACCAATATTGATTAAAAATCTAAGCAGTTCTTTTCCAATTAATTGGGAAAGGACGATACGAATAATATTGTAAAACTTCTTCTAAAGCAACTTTCATCGCTTTGTTAATAGGAATAATTTTTCTTCCTAGACTAAAATCGATTTGTGCCAATTGCAAATAGTAATCACTAAAAACTGGTACCGCTAGCTCTTCATTTATCGCTACAGATGTTTTCTGAAAAGCAACCGACTGTCCCTTTAAAATTTTACAACTTACCAGCTGAAGTTTCCCCAATTTATCTCGCTGTGCAGCATAACCAAAAAGTCTGCAAACCAATCCGCGTTCGTGATAAGACGAACATCTTCCCAAACCACTTTCTAAACTTAAAGTTTTATATAAATGGCAAATTTCTAGAGTAGATGTATTTAGCTGTGCTAAAGTTTCCTCAGCTTTTCCAGATAAAAAACACTGAAATGCCCAGGGCAAAAATTCTAAAGGCGAAGCCTGGATTCCTGGTTTTTCACAACATTTTCCACATCCCACAGCACAGCTAAAACCAGCCTGAGCCTGAAAAATATCAAGCTCTTCTGAAAGGGTTTCGAACAAACTTTCGACTGCCCTTACTTTTTCTTCTAATTTCATTCAAAAGGCGAAATTAGTTGAAAATCGAATCTGATTTTAAAAAATCTTAGGCTGAAATTGTTAAATATTAGACCTAGTTTTTGAACTCCTCATCGGTCACAGGATCAAACCATTTAGAGCCGCCCATTTCAACATTAGGAATCACAAAAATATGTGTCATATCTTCTTCTACAGAAGCTCCATGCCAGTGTTTTACGTTCTTTGGAACTTTCACTACGTCGCCTTTTTTGATCACTTCTTTAGGCTGTCCTTCAATTTGATGAAATCCAACGCCATTGGTAACCATTAAAATCTGGCCGCTAGGATGGTAATGCCAATTGGTTCTGGAACCGGCTTCAAAAGTAACTGAACCCGATTTTGTGGTATACACAGAATCTTCAGGCACTAAAAGGTTCATATAAACATTCCCTACAAATTTCTCTGCAGAAGTTTTCTTTCCTTTTTCAAAAATAAGATCTGACGTAGTCTTTTGGGTTTCGGTTTTAGTTTCAACTGCTGAAGATTTTTCTTTTTCTTCGGAAGGTTTTTGGTTACAACTAAAACATAAACTTGCTGCTATAAATAAAATAGCAAGCGCTGATCGGTTTCTCATAGCGTTCTTTTTTGCTAAATGTAAAAAGAAGCTTCTAAAAGAAGCAAACTAATCAGCGCTTTTAATAAAGCTTTATGTTTTTAAGTCACCCTGAAGTCCTGAAATATAAGGCTGATCATAGAAACGTTTCCCGGTTGCTTTATATAAAGCATTGGCTAAAGCGCCAATAACCGGTGGAAACGGTGGTTCACCTAATCCTGTAGGATCGATACCATTTTCAGCAAAATAAATTTCTATACTTTTTGGCGCTTCTTTATGTCGAATCAGGCGATACGTATCGTAATTGCTTTGTTGTGGCATCCCATCTTCAAAACTAATTTTACTGTATAAAGCATGCCCAATACCATCTATTGTTCCGCCTTCAACCATATTTTTAGCAGCATCTGGATTTACTACAATTCCGCAGTCTACCGCGCAAACCACTTTATCGATAATTGGCTCGTTATTTTTTACTCGAAGATCGAGGATCTGGGCTACATAAGAATTGTGACAATAATAAGCCGAGATTCCGCGATTTAGATTTTGATCATCTTTTTTCCAACCAGATTTATCTCTTACCATTTCTAAAACACCGGCAAAACGAGCGGCATCATAATCGTTATTTTCCCCTACCGGGTTTTCCTTTGCTTTCTTCAAAAGATCTAATCTAAACTGAATTGGATCCTGGCCGATTTCTTCAGCAAGTTCATCTAAAAATGATTGCTCGGCACCGGCAATAAAATTCGACCGTGGCGCTCTAAAAGCTCCTATAGAAATATTACTATCTACCGTCCAGCTTTCAGCTAAATAATTATCGATAGCTCCCGCAGGGAAACGATTGGCAAATAAAGGACTCTCTTTTATTCCTCCTGCATTTACATGAAACGCAGTGATCTTATTATTAGCATCTAAAGCAGCTCTATATTTTACATGATAAGCCGGGCGATAAACACCATCTGTCATATCATCTTCTCTAGAATACACCAATTTAACAGGCGCACCAGCTTTTTGAGAAATCACAGCAGCTTCTACCAGGAAATTCCCATACAGACGACGTCCAAAACCACCGCCCATTCTGGTCATTTGGATATCTATATTTTCCAAATCTAAGCCTAGACGAGACTGAATCGTTTTCTCTGCATATTCCGGAGTTTGAATTGGCCCTAATAATTCGGCTTTATCTGCGGTGACATTAGCGAAAAAGTTCATAGGTTCCATACAGTTGTGCGCCAAAAACGGACATGTATATGAACGCTCTATCACTCTCGCTGCATTTTTAAAAGCGGCTTCTGGATCACCATCTTTTCGTATCGCTTTTGCTTTTTTAGAACCAACATCGGCCATTAAAGAAGTATGAGTTGCTGAACTTTCTAAACCACTCACCTCGCCCATCCCGGCAGATTTTTCAAGAATTTCGATCTTTTTGGTCAATTCTGGATTTAAATCCCATTCTACCTCTAGTGCTTTTTTAGCCTGCATCACCTGCCAGGTAGATTCACCTAAAACAACAACAAGTTTGCTAAAAGCAGAAACATCACTCCATTGCTTTTGAGTATCTTCAGGATAGGTATCGATCGTAAAAACGTCTTTAATGCCAGGCATTTCTTTGACCTTCTCGGCATCCATCGATTTAAATTCCATTCCAAATTTTGGTGGATGAACGATCATGGCCGTTAACATTCCTTCTTTATAGGTATCTAAACCAAAAAGCGGTTGCCCGGTCACGATCTTTTTAGCATCTACATTTTTTCTTGAAGAACCAATAATCTTAAAATCGTTCTTAGATTTTAGAACCACTTTATCTTCTTCTGGAATTTCGATTTCTGCAGCGGCTTTCGCAATCTCTCCGTAGGAAATAGTTTTATCGCTACCCGAATGTGAAATGACTCCGTCTTCTACGCTTAGATCTTCCACCGGAACTTCCAGTTGTTTTGCAGCAGCTTCTAATAACATATATCTTGCCGTTGCTCCCGCTCTTCTTAGCGGTTCCCAGCCTTGGCGAATAGATTGACTACCACCTGCAAGCTGTCTTGAATATAATTCAGTATTTAAAGGCGCTTGTTCTACGATCACATTATTCCAGTCTACATCAAGCTCTTCGGCCACCATCATTGGCATCGAGGTTTTTACATTCTGGCCAATTTCAGGATTTGGAGAATAGATCGTTACTACTCCATTATCGCCTATTTTTAAGTAACCGTTTAGCTCAAACCATTCATCTGGCATTTCTAAAGCAGCGTCTGCCACGGCAACTTCTTCGCTACGTTTACACGCTAGCCAGTTAAAACCAATAAGCAAACCACCACCGGCAATACCAACACTTTTTATAAAAGATCTTCTATTTACTGTTGTGCTTTTCTTTGTCATTTTTCTGAGGTTAAATTAGGCTACTTGGGATTTTGAAGCTGCTTTTATCGCAGCTTTAATTCGGCTATAGGTTCCGCAGCGACAAATATTGCCATTCATTGCGTTCTCTATTTCTTCGTCTGAAGGATTTGGATTGCTTTCTAATAATGCTGAAGCAGACATGATCTGACCCGCCTGACAATAACCACATTGCGGAACGTCGATTTCTAACCATGCCTGTTGCACAGGATGATCTCCGTTTTCAGATAAACCTTCAATAGTTTTAATTTTACTTCCTTCCAGAGAAGAAACCGGTAACTGGCAGGATCTCACTGCAGATCCATTAAAATGAACCGTACAAGCGCCACATTGGGCAATTCCGCAGCCATATTTTGTTCCAACCAGATTTAAGTGATCTCTTAAAACCCATAAAAGTGGGGTACTTGGGTCGACATCTACGGTTTTATCTTCACCGTTAATATTAAGATTGAATTTCGCCATGACATAATTTTTCATAAAAATTACTAAAATAATCTTTAAACAGTCTTAAATCTTATCTATTTGGAATTGTTTTAAATAAAATGCATTGAGAATTTCCAAAACATATTCTAGTAGAAAATGCCTTTGATTTCGTTTATCGAATAAAAATTACACTCAAAATCAACCAAAATCGATTTAATTTCTGAAAACTGATCTAGTCTCAAATTTTATAATTCCGTAATTTTTAAAGGCTTTTTATTTGTTATTCTTTATATTTCAGAAAAAATTTAATTACACACTATTTTAACGAATATGAAAAAATCTAAAATAGCCGCACTATTTTTATTCGGAATTGGATGTTCTGCCATCGGTTTTTCTCAAGTTGATGCTCCTACTACTCCGCCTGAAGAATCTCCAATGCCCATGAAACCAGAAATGACTGAAATTTGGGAACCACAGGTAGAAAAAATCACTCCGGGTGAAAAACCTGGCGATGCACCTTCAGATGCGATCGTTCTTTTTGATGGTGAGAATTTGGACCAATGGGTAAGTCAGGCAAATACCGAAAATGCAGCTCCCTGGGCCATAAAAGATGGTTATTTTGAAGTTGTTCCTGGAACTGGCGGAATTCAAACTAAAATGAAATTTGGTGATGCACAAATCCATATCGAATGGAGCGCACCAGATAAAGTTGAAAACTCTGGGCAAGGCCGTGGAAACAGTGGATTGTTCCTTCAGAATAGATACGAATTACAGATTTTAGATTCTTACAATAATCGTTCTTACAGCAACGGGCAGGCAGGAAGTATTTACAAAGATGTGCCGCCATTAGTGAACGCTATGCGCTCGCCTGATCAATGGAACGTTTACGATGTGATTTACACTGCACCACGCTTTAAAGACGGAAAGTTAGACCAGAAAGCAAAGATCACCGTGCTTCATAACGGAGTTGTTGTACAAAACAACACTACGATACAGGGCTTAACGCTTTATATTGGATTGCATAACTATCCAGAAGCTCATGAAGAAGATGTGATCGCTTTACAGGATCACGGCACCAAAGTTCAATTTAGAAATATTTGGGTTAGAAAATTATAATCAGAAATATGAATTTTCAGTATACAGATCCGGCTATATTTTTAGTCGGATTTTTTGTTTTGGAAAATCAGATCGCTTCGCTGCTAGATATTAGACTTGAGATCGCTCTGCTTTTAGACATTAGAATTTAGCCAAATGAATTTATTTTGAATGCTGAATTTTGAATGTGCAAAGGTTTTACGTCATCTCGAACCTACCTCGCCGGTAGACGGGCGAAGCGGAGAGATCTTAGCTAAAACTGAAAACAGATTTCTCGACTCGTACCTCGCTCGAAATGACACTTAATGCAAATTGTTTATTATTGGTTGATCACTGCCAACTGAAAAAGACTTCTCAATACAACAAATCTCTCCGCTTCACTCCAAGATTTGCCACTCGAAGTGACAAAAATTGATAATTGCTCCCTGTTTATTGGTAATTGAAAACTGCATACTGAATCACTGAACATCATCCTTCAAGACTTCCCAAACATTATTGGCTAGAATCTGTTGTCCTTCTGCTGTGGGATGGATTCCGTCTTGCTGATTTAATTTTGAATCACCGGCAACACCTTCTAACAAAAATGGAATAAGTTCTAAATCATATTCCTTCGCAAGTTCTGGGAAAAGGGAGCGAAATTCAGTCGTGTATTCTTCACCCATATTTGGTGGAATTTGCATTCCTGCCAGGATGATCTTTACTTCGGGATTTTTCTCTCTGGCGATCTTAATGATCTTTTCTAGATTGCTTCGGGTTTCGTCTAAAGAAACGCCACGTAAACCATCATTGGCACCGAGTTCGATAACCAGAATATCTACATTTTGTTTAAAAACCCAATCCAGTCTATTCAAACCGCTCGCAGTGGTTTCTCCACTTAAACCGGCATTTACAACGCTATAATCCATTCCCAGCGAATCCATTTTTTTCTGAATTAAAGCCGGATAAGCTTCAGCCGTATCCAAACCTAAACCAGCCGTTAAACTGGTTCCAAAAAATAAAACTACAGGAACTTCTTCTGTTGTATTCTCAGCTGATACCTGCTCTTTTTCAGTATTTTCTTCCGAAGAAGAATTAGATTGCTTTTCTTCATTCTTGCAAGAATTCAAAAAAACAAGGCAAAAAATCGCTAATATCAGGTTACTAAGATTGGTTATTTTCATGATCAATTTTATTTCAGAAAAGAAATTTAAACAAGTTTAGGGATAAATCTCAGAAGGTCTTAAAATCATTTCTTAATTTGTACGTTTTAGACCCAAATTCTTTCTAAACCCACAATGACAAAGATATTAAACGTTACCCAACTGGAGAAAAGCTACGATAGCGGAAGCAAAAAATTACAGATTTTAAACGATATTAATTTTGAAGTTGAAGCCAAAGAAACCTTTGCGATCGTTGGTCCTTCGGGAAGCGGAAAAACTACGTTGTTAGGGCTTTGCGCCGGTTTAGACCAAATTGACAATGGCGATATCGAATTATGCGGAACAAAACTTAGTTCCCTTTCTGAAGATGAACTTGCTTTACTTCGGAATCAAAAAGTCGGCTTCGTTTTTCAGAATTTCCAGTTATTACCAACACTTACCGCTTTAGAAAATGTAGCAGTTCCACTGGAATTACAAGGAAATAAAAAAGCTACGGAAAAAGCAAAATCTCTGCTGAAAAAAGTTGGCTTAGATCATCGAATGCATCATTATCCTTCGCAACTTTCGGGTGGTGAACAACAGCGTGTGGCTTTGGCGCGAGCATTTTCTAATGATCCTGAAATTCTTTTTGCAGATGAGCCTACCGGAAACCTTGATGCTGAAACCGGGGAAAAAGTGATTCAGCTTTTATTTGAATTAAATGCTGAATTGGGCACTACGCTCGTCATCGTAACTCACGATATGGAATTGGCTAAAATGACGCAGCATATTTTGGAGATCAAAGGCGGTAAAATAGTATCAGATCAAAAAACCGGGATTTAAAATGCAGCAAATAAACACCACAAAACCGGGATTTTCCTGGCTGCTAAAAATGGCCTGGAGAGATGGAAAAGCCAGCAAGCGTAAGCTTTTGCTTTTTATGGCTTCGATCGTTTTAGGAATTGCTGCGGTGGTTTCTATCCAGTCTTTTGGAGAAAATTTACAGGATAATATTGCGCTACAATCTAAATCTTTGATGGGCGCCGATTATACAATTGATATTAATCACCCGCCAAGCGAACGGGTGACCGAAATTATGGATTCGCTGGGCATCGATTCTCGCGAGATCAGTTTTACATCAATGGCGGCTTTTCCCAATAAAACCGGGACAAAGTTTGTAAGCGTTCGCGGTATCGATGGCGGTTTTCCGTTTTATGGCGAATTTGAAACTACTCCAAAATCTGCCGGCATAGATTATCAGGATCAAAACGGAGCTTTGGTAGATGCTACGGTGATGCTTCAGTTAGATCTTGCCGTTGGCGATAGTATTAAGATTGGTGAAATTACGCTACCTATTTTAGGTAAATTAACACAGGCTCCCGGTAGCTCTTCGCTTTTCGGGGCCATTGCGCCACCGGTGATTATTCCGTATAAATTCATTGAGCAAACGGGACTTATACAAACCGGAAGCCGGATTAATTACGACTATTATTTTGTAGCCGATAGAAATACCGATCTTAAGCTTTTAGATGAAAAAATCGATCCTCAGCTAGATAAAGAAGATGCCGATCTAGACACGCATTTATCTACCAGTGAACGATTGGGCAGACGTTATGAAAACTTTGGGAAATTCCTGAATCTTGTTGCGTTTATCGCTTTATTATTGGGTTGTGTTGGGATTGCCAGTGCCATAAATATTTACATCAAAGAAAAATTAAAGTCGGTTGCCGTACTAAAATGTCTTGGCGCTTCACGAAAGCAAAGCTTTTTGATCTTTTTGATTCAAGTAGCTTTTATAGGTTTACTAAGCGGAATTTTAGGAAGTATTCTTGGAGTGATCTTGCAATACGCTTTTCCGGTAATTTTAGAAGGATTACTTCCGGTTGAAATCGCTTTATCCATTTCAGGGCGAGTTATTTTTGCAGGGATCATTTTGGGCGTTTTAATGTCGGTTTTATTTGCCTTGTATCCGCTAGTGGGAACGCTTTATGTATCGCCGCTTCAGGTATTACGCGTTCAGGAAAATACAGGCTCAAAATCACGAAAAGAACTTTTAGGAATTTCAGTATTAATTATTTTATTTTTATTCCTGTTCTCGTTTTGGCTGCTTAGAAACTGGCAATATTCGCTATCCTTTATTGGCGGTGTTTTGGTCACTTTTGCGATTTTAGCCGGTGTTGCTAAAGTGTTTATGAATCTAATTAGGAAGTTTTTCCCAGATTCGTGGAGTTTTGTTTCAAGACAATCACTTCGGAACTTATTCCGACCACAAAATCAGACTTTAATTTTAATCCTTGCCATTGGGATTGGTACTTTTTTGATCAGTACTCTTTATTTTAGCAAAGATCTTTTACTCGCGCAGGCCACTTTAGAAAATAACAATACTAGTGCAAATATGATCCTGCTGGATGTACAAACAAACCAGACAAAAAATATCGCTGAAACCATCGAATCTCAGGATTTACCGGTTTTAGAAGACATCCCGATCGTTACCATGCGTGTGCAAAATATTAATGGCCGCAGTGTAAACGAGATTAGAGAAGACAGCACTTCTACGATAAATGGCTGGATTTTGAGTCATGAGTTTAGAGTGACGTACCGTGATTCTTTAATTGCTTCGGAAAGTATCGAAAATGGCGAATGGATTCCGGAAAGTAAAAATTCACCGCTAATTCCAATTTCGGTGAGTACCAATTTTGCTGAAGATGCCAAGGTAAAAGTTGGAGATAAGGTTACTTTTAATGTTCAGGGCGTGTTGATGAATACTGAAATTGCCAGCACCCGTTTAGTGGATTGGGGAAGAATGCAGACTAATTTTTCGATTGTTTTTCCAAAAGGAATTTTAGAACAGGCACCACAATTTCACGTGATGACCACGCAGGTTCCAGATGCTAAAAAATCAGCTGAAATTCAGCAAATATTAGTCAGCAATTATCCAAACGTTTCGATCTTAGATCTTCGCCAGGTGCTAAGCATCATCGAAGGCTTGCTCGATAAAATAGGCTGGATTATCAATTTTATGGCTTTTTTTAGTATTCTTACGGGAATCATCGTTTTACTGGGTGCCGTTAGAACCAGCAAATATCAGCGAATCAAAGAAAGTGTACTTCTTAGAACCATTGGTGCAAAAAGCAGCCAAATCCTTAAAATCGCAGCTTTAGAATATATTTACTTAGGTGTTTTGGGAAGTTTAAGCGGAATTTTACTCTCACTAATTAGCAGTTTGCTTTTAGCCTGGTTGGCTTTTGAAACGACTTTTATTCCATCCTGGGTTCCGTTTGGAGTTTTATTCCCGGGAATCACTTTACTGGTTTTAATAATAGGATTGGCAAATAGCAGAAGCGTTATTAAAAATCCGCCATTACAGGTATTGAGAAGAGAAAGTATTTAAATTGAAAAGCTTCGAATCTTAGTTCAGATTCGAAGCTTTTCAATTTTTTTCGGCAAAAACTATTCTTCTACTTCGCTTAACTCGACATTTGTTTGGTAATAATAGTCACTTTCCCAAATACCTTTTTTTGAAAAACGAGCGCCACTGCTGGAATCTCTATAAGTAACTTTGTAAGGAACTTCAAAATGATACTTATTTAAAGAATAATTGATTGCGTAAGTAGCTTGCGGCGGTATATTGAAAGTAAAATCTTCAGAAGATCCAAAATTTGTTGTCCACTCAAAAGATTCATTATAATTCACTTCATGACGCGATCCGAGGTCTATTGTCGCTGCCTCATTTGCAAATAGAATTTCAGGAAGTCTAGTTTGAAAACTGTCATCTTCAAGATTAACTGAGATTTGTTGATTATTTTCAGTAAAAGAAGCGGCAAAACTTTTAGGAAATTTGCCTTCATCTGGATCTGAAAATTCCATTATCTCCTCGCTTGAATTTGTGATCGTATCGCTATTTACCATTATCCACTCGCTGTTGGTAACTTCACCCTCATCTACCAAAAATTCTATATCATAAATCTCAAAATTTCCTCTAGGTATAATCTGAAATTGTTGATTTTCAGCATCATTTTTTACAGAGAGAAAAACAGAACTTTCAGCACTTTCAAGAACAAAATTGCTGTTGTTTTCGCCTAAATTCGCATTTTGAATCAATGAGTAATTTTCATTTTTACTGGGTAAAATTCGCCAATATTGTGTATTCTGAAATTGATTATTTTCTTCTTCAAAAAATACAACAGGCTGCAAAATATCACTATTCTCGCCTACTCCTATTTCTCTCACATCGGGAACTGAAATTAAAGTAAAAGAATCCTCATCATACGCTGAATTAGACAAACCAAAAGCAAAACGATCGTCAGTTTCAGTAAAATCTTTTAAAATTAAGGTATTTTGTTGATCTGAAAGACTTAAAAATTTTCCTGAAGCTACAGATTTCACATAAAACGGAATTCCGGTGAAATCCTGCCAGTCTTCAGCAATATAATCTTGCGGTGCTTCCAGATCGTTCACAAAATAATCTGAAGGCACTTCAGCAAATCGAATTTCATCATCTTCAGAACAGGAAATTAAACAGAAAAAGAAAAGAATGAGTACATAAAACTTATTCATATAGAAATACATTTTGATTGATAAAAAAATAACGGTAAAGTCTATAAAAAATTATCAAAACTTAGGATGAATTCTCCAAAAAGTATTTAAATTGAATAAAATTGTAACCAATTTTCGATAATCTCGTCGAACAGTAAACGACCTTGAGGCAAGCCCTCGAGTCATTCGTTGGAAACAAATTTTTAATTTCGAGGCAAGCCTCAGGGTATTATACCCTTTGGCGGTGCCAATAAAAGAGAGATCTAAAATCCCTAATTTCAGCTCTTAGATTTTAGAACATTACCAAAAACCATCAATCATGCAAAAACGCTATTTATTATTTTTTTCCTTTTTTATTCTGAATTTAATTCCTGTCTGCGCACAGGAAAAACTGAAACCAAATCAACCAATTTCAGGAACATTAAAAACTTCAGAAAGCGCTAAATCCTTTACTATAGCATTAGACTCGGCTTACTTTGTTTATGGCAAGATCGAACAGGAAACCGTAGATGGCGTTGTAAAATTATATTCCGCAGAAGATAAATTAGTAGAAGAATTTGATAAAAGCGGAAAAGGCCCAGATTACTTCAGTTTTGTAACCAGCAAAAAAGGCGATTATCGGCTGGAAGTGGTTCCGTTTAAGAAAGACTCCGGAAACTTCAGCATAGAAATTTTAACAGCAGAACCTTTGGCAAAAACACCTGAAGGCAAAGTAGATCAATTACTTATTGGATATTCAGGTGATCTTCCCGGTGCTGAAGTTCTGGTACTAAAAGAAGGAAAAGTACTTTTAGAAAAGGCTTACGGAATGGCCAATCTTAGCTATGATATTCCGTTTAAAACCAATACACCAACCAATATTGGTTCTACCACAAAACAATTTACCGCGATGGCGATCATGCTGTTGCAGCAACAGGGAAAATTAGATATCGACGATGATATTAGAAAATATATCCCAGAATTACCCGAATTTGAACATAAAGTGACATTGCGAAATTTCCTAACGCACACCAATGGATATAGGGAATATCTAAATCTTTTTTCGCTTACCGGAAGTGATCTTACCCTGCCAATTAGCGAAGCGCAAATTATTAGAAGTATCCAAAATCAGCCAAAACTACAGAACGAACCGGGCACAAAATTCAATTATAATAATACCGGATTTATTTTATTGAGTCTTGTGGTCGAAAAAGTGACTGATACGCCTTTCCCAGAATGGATGCAAGAAAATGTCTTTAAACCATTAAATATGAATAATACTCGCGTTAGAGCTTCTAACGATGAGATTATTCCCAATCGTGCTGCCGGTTATAAAATTGGCGAATCTGGCGCTTATGTAGAAGTTGAAGATCTACAGTATTCTCGGGGCGCAGGCGGCATTTACACTACGCTACCCGATCTAAAAAACTGGGTCGAAAACTTCAAATCTCACCAATTAGGTGGCGAAGAAATTTTTAAGGCAATGACGACGCCTTTTGTTTTAAAAAATGGAGATACGCTGGATTATGGATTTGGATTATTTATCGATGAATTTCAGGATAAAAAACGAATTCAGCATGGCCGCGCAGATAATGCGCACCGCTCAATGTTAATGTACTTCCCAGAATTTGATGCTGCGGTGATCACTCAAAGTAATAATGCGTCTTTTAATAGTACTTTAATGGCGAATAAAATTGCCAATATTTATTTTGAAGAAGAATTCAATTCTTCCAAAAAACCGGAAGATCGCAAATATGATCTTGCAAAATTTGAAAAACTGCTAGGTAAATATGCTTTAGATGAAGCGCCAGATTTTATCCTGAATTTTATGAAAAAAGATGATAAAATCTCAGTTCAAGCTACTAATCAGCCAGAAATAGAACTTATTGCAGAATCTGATTCGGTTTTTAAAATTAAAGGAATTGACGCTCGTGTGAAATTTGATCTAGACGAAGAAGGAAACGCGAAAACCTTAACCTTAATACAGAATGGAAATCATACGGCGACCAGAATTTCTTCGGAAAAAATCTCGGAAAATTTTGTGTATGAAACATCGAAATTCGAAAAACTTTTGGGTAAATATGCTTTAGAAGAAATGAAATCTTTTGTGATGACTTTTATGAAAGATGAAGACCGAATTTATGCGCAGGCTACCGGACAACCAGAATTTGACTTAATGGCCGAATCTGATTCGATTTTCAAGATTAAAGGTGTGAATGCCCGGGTAAAATTTCATCTTAACGAAAACGGATCGGCAGATTCTTTAACGCTAATTCAAAATGGCTTGCATATAGCCAAGAAAATAGAAACTTCAGAAAAAGTAGAATTGCATAATTTTACCGGAAGTTTTTACAGCAGTGAAATTGAAACCGTTTATCAAATTGAAATGAAAGACGAACATTTAGAAATTTCAAGCTTTTTATTTCCTGAAAATTTAGAATTAGAATATACTACTGAAGATACTTTTGCAACAGGTTACCCAGTACAATCCATAAAATATATACGTAACAGTAAAAATGAAATTATAGGTTTTGAAGTAGATAACGGCAGAACCAGTGGAGTAAGATTCGATAAAATAAACAAGGATTTTTTAATTCAGAAATCGGAATAATAAATGACTGATTAATTTGATTAAAGGGGGAATATTCCCCTTTTTTCTATTCTTAAAAATTTCTTAAATTTATAGACAACTAAATCTATTGAACCCAATAATCAACTAAGCATGAAAAATATTACCAAAAGAGACCTGAAATTTTTATTGCTAGGATTTTTCTGTTATTTCTCGCTAAATGTTTTTTTAGACTGGAATGAAAACACAGAAGCTTTTTTAGAAGGCTATAACGAGGGTAAAGCCTACTTTTTGGAAGCCAATGAATAGCAATAGCCATGAGAACCTTTGTAAAAAACAACATCTCGATTTTGAGTTTGGTTTTCCTGCTGCTACTCTACTCGCTACTTATGCTTTTTAACTTTAAAGATGAAAAGCGCAAAAGCTTTTTGCATGAAAACACATCTTCAGCTGCGCCAGTTATAGATACTAAAATTGTTAGTCAGGATTAACTATTTTGAACTTTTGCCTGTCTTTTAAAGAACTTTCTGGAAATGGGGAAAAGCATTAATCCGGCGATAAGAAACAATAAAAAAGCGATCTTTAAACCGAGTAATTCAGCTAAATAACCAACTAATGGCGGCCCAAGTAACATTCCCGTTACGCTATATGTGGTAACGATAGAAATTGCCATCCCAGGGCTATATTTTGGTGATTCTCCTGCAAGGCCCATCGTCATTGGCATAACTGCTGCAATCCCTAAACCAACCACGCTAAACCCAACTAAAGCCGGCCAGAAATACGGAAATAAAACCACCGTTAAAACACCAAAAACAACCATTAAAGAACTGATAATATATGTTTTTGGCATCCCTATTTTTTCTACAACCAAATCTGAAAAAAAGCGAGAAAGTGCCATAAAAACCATAAAGGTAAGATACCCCAAAGTAAAGATCTCTTCACCAACCACTTCTTTAAAATAAACACCACTCCAATCAAACATCCCGCCTTCACACAAAGAGGCAAAAAATACCATTAGTCCTAAAATAAAAATATAGCCATCTGGTTTTCCTAATTTTAGTTTACTACCACCAGTTGTTTTATCTCCACTAAGTAAAAAACTAAAACTACTACCTATACAAACTAAACTCACGGCAGCGACTATACTAAGATGAATTGGCATAGCTACATTAAATTTCACCATAAAAGTAGATAGCGCTACACCAATGATACCACCACAACTCCATGCTGCATGGAAAGAACCTATAATCTTCCGAAGAAAAGATTTTTGTAAACTTATCGATTGGGTGTTCATCGAGATATTCATTATTCGCATCGCAAAAGCAAAAAAGAACATACTCAGCATTAAAGTATATATATTGGTAGACCAGCCAATCCCTGCTAAAGACATAGAAATAAGAACGATCCCAGCAAAAAGCGGACTACGACTGTCGAATTTTGATACCAGCCAGCCAGAAATGGGTAGACCCACAATATTTCCAAAAGGCATTACTAAAAGCAGGCTTCCTAACTCGGCTTCACTTAGATCGTATAATTCTTTTACTGACGGAATTCTGGAAGCCCAGGTAGAAAATGAAATTCCACTTATAAAAAAACAAATACTTAATGCGATACGTTGTTTGTGCCTTGCTTCCATCTTAAAAATAAAAACACAAATATCAACATTTAGAATCAATTATAATGATCTAAAAAGCTCATATTGCTTAAAAATGAAGCTTTTTAAAGTATCTGGTTTATAATAACTTGTAAGATCCTTCAAAAAAATATTATTTATTGCCATTCTAAATTAATAAAATAAGCTTTCTGAAATATTTTATTTGCGATTTTGTAAAGAAATGAATCCAATTTTATGGATTTATCATAAAATTGGATTCTTAAACTTTTTAAAAATCTTCTTAAGGGAATCTTAAGAATTGCCTTAGTTTTTTCTAAGGGCAAATTACCAAATTGCGCCTAAAATTGTTAGAAAATGCTTCAAAACATTATTAGGTTTAGTTTACAAAACAAGATCCTGGTAGGAATTTTTACCGTGATTCTTATTGGAGTGGGGATATACTCACTTAGCAATATTCCCATTGGTGCGGTACCAGATATTACCAACAATCAGGTTCAGGTAATTACCACTTCCCAAAATCTTTCTACTCAGGATATGGAACGCTATATTACTTATCCCATAGAGTTAGAAATGGCGAATTTGCCGGGCGTAAAAGAAATTAGATCGGTTTCTAAATTCGGACTTTCAGTTGTAACCATAGTTTTCGACGAATCCTTGGGAACTTATTTGCCTCGACAGCTTATTTCAGAAAAAATTAATGCCGCAAAAGAAAGTATTCCTGAAGGTTTTGGATCTCCCGTTATGGGACCAATTTCTACCGGACTAGGGGAAATATATCAGTATACTTTAGAAACCGAGCCTGGTTACGAAGACCAATATGATGCGACAGAACTAAGAAGTATCCAGGATTGGATTGTAAAAAGAGAACTTTCTGGTATCGATGGTGTTGTTGAAATTAATACCTGGGGTGGCTTTTTAAAACAATACGAAGTTGCCATCAATTCGGCTAAACTTAGCTCTTTGGATATTGGGATTTCAGATATTCTAAGCGCGCTACAGGCTAATAACAGCATTTCTGGTGGTGGATATATAGAGAAAAACGATCAGGTTTTCTTTATTCGTGGCGATGGTAAAATCGATTCTTTAGAAAAGATTAGAAACACCGTAGTTACCGTTAAAGGCAGTACCCCAATCTACGTAAAAGATATTGCGCAGGTAGATTTTGGCCACGCACCCCGATATGGAGCCATTACTGGAAATGGCGAAGGAGAAAAAGTTTTGGGACAAATCATGATGCTAAAAGGTGCTAATTCCCAAAAAGTGATTAATTCGGTTAAAGAACGAGTTGCTGAAATTGAATCGAATTTACCCGAAGGTGTAAAAATCAATCCCTTTTTAGATCGAAGTGAACTAATAGGGAAAACCACCTTTACCATTACAGAAAACCTGGTTTTAGGCTTTATCATCGTGATTTTTGTGGTAGTGGTTATTCTAGGAGATATTCGCTCTGGAATTATCGTAGCATCGGTAATTCCACTTTGTTTGCTGTTTACCCTTACACTGATGTACATTTTTAAAATCGATGCTAACTTAATGAGTTTGGGAGCTATCGATTTTGGAATTATTATAGATGGTGCCGTGATTATCGTAGAGTACTGTGCTTTCGAGATCACCCAACGTTTTAGAAAATACGACAAGCTTAATAAAGAAGAAGTTCATAATCTTAATGACCAGGCCACTTTTGTTAGTGCTTCTAAAATGATGGGATCTGCCATTTTTGGCCAGGTGATTATCCTTATTGTTTTCTTACCAATACTTTCACTTACCAATGTAGAAGGTAAAATGTTTAGACCAATGGCGCTTGCCTTTAGTTTTGCGATTATTGGGGCTATAATTTTATGTTTAACCTACGTGCCGGTAGCTTCAGCATTATTCCTAAAACCTAAGAAAAAGGAAACCAGTTCACTTTCCTTTAGAGTGTTGGAAAAAGTTAGAAACAGCTACGCAAAATTCATGAATCGTTTATTCAATTTCAGAAAAGCGGTTATTGCGGGGGCTTTGGTGTTACTAGCTGTTGCCGTTTATATTTTCTCTGGCCTGGGTGGCGAATTTATTCCGCAGTTAGATGAAGGAGATTTTGTAATACAACCGGTATTTAAAACCGGGACATCCCTTTCTGCCACCATAAATAAAACCACACAAATGGAACAGATCTTACTGGATAAGTTTCCTGAAGTAAAACAGGTGGTTAGCCGTATTGGTGCTGCTGAAGTTCCTACAGATCCTATGTCTATGGAAGAAAGTGATGTAATTATCGCGTTAAAAGATAAAAGTGAATGGACAACGGTAGAAACCAAAGACGAACTGGCAGCTAAAATTAAAGAAGAACTAGCTGTTATTCCCGGGATGGAACTGGAATTTACGCAACCCATCGAAATGCGTTTTAACGAATTAATTACCGGGGTAAGAGCAGATATTGCGATTAAAATATTTGGGCAAAATCTGGATATTCTAAGCAGTAAGGCAAACCGAATTAAAAGTTTGATCGAAGATGTGCCCGGCGCTTCAGATATTACTGTTGAAAAAATTGTGGGCTTACCGCAGATCACGGTTGATTATAACCGAGCAAAATTATCGAAATATGGAATCGATATTCAGGATGTAAATGAAGTACTGAGTATGGGATTCTCAGGAACATCTGTAGGAACTGTTTTTGAAGGTGAGCGTAGTTTCGACCTGGTAATGCGCTTATCTGAAAACCAACGAAGAGACATTGGTAATTTAAATAATCTCTATATCGATACGCCAACCGCTGGTAAAATTCCGCTTCGTGAAGTTGCCGATATCAGCGTACAAAGTGGTGCCGCAAAAATTTCCAGAGATGATACTAAAAGAAGAATTGTGGTAGGCGTGAATGTTAGAAATCGTGACTTAAAATCTGTTGTAAGTGATATTCAAAAGATTGTTGATGAAAATATCACTTTGCCTCCTGGTTACACCATCGATTATGGTGGGCAGTTTGAAAACCTGGAGAGCGCTTCAAAACGCTTGCAAATTGCGATCCCAATTGCATTAATTTTAATTTTTATCCTTTTATTCTTTGCTTTCCACGATTTGCGTGAAGTTTTAATGATCTATTCGGCGATCCCATTTGCAACGATTGGCGGAATCTTATTTTTATGGTTTAGAGGAATGCCTTTTAGTATTTCAGCCGGAGTTGGATTTATTGCTTTATTCGGAATTGCTGTATTAAACGGAATTGTATTGATCGAACATTACAAAGAAATGTCTGAAGGTGGTGCAAAATTAACTTCAGCAGATATAATTAACGGAGCTAAAGATCGATTAAGAGCTGTTTTGCTTACCGCACTATCTGCCGCTTTAGGATTCCTACCTATGGCAATATCGAATAATGCAGGAGCTGAAGTTCAGCGGCCATTAGCAACCGTTGTAATTGGTGGCTTAATTACTTCTACCCTGCTTACTTTGGTGGTTTTACCTATTATTTATTCGCTTTTTCATAAAGAGAAAAAAACCGAGGAAGAGGGTGAGAAGAAACTTAGAGTTCAGCCCTTATCGATCATTATTTTCTTCGCTATGCTTTCAATCCCTGCAATGGGACAAAGCCAACAAAAAAATCCTGTAATTATCAACAATATTAACGAATTACAGCAATTGGCTTCAGAAAATAATCTGGGGATTAAAGCCGATTCGTTAGAGATTTTAAACAAGCAAAATCTGGTTGGCACCGCTTTTAATTTAGAGAAAACATCGGTCTATTATAATTACGATGAAAGTAATGTTTTTAATAACCTTCCGCTAAAAAACTGGGGCGTTTCGCAGGATTTTGATTTCCCCGGAGTTTATTTTAAACAGCGCAAAAAGTTAAAGAATCAGGCAGAATTGCAAGAGCAGTTTTTTGATCTTCGCAAGACGATTTTGGATAAAAAACTGGCGCAATTATATTACGAATATCAAAAGCTTATTGCCCAGGAAAATCTTTATACCAACCTGGATAGCCTTTATGATAATTTTGCGCATGCCGCGAGCCGAAAATTTGAATTGGGAGAATCTAATTATCTTGAAAAAATCACTGCGCAAGCAAAACAGCAGGAAATTCAGAAGAATTTCAGGCAAATTACCTATCAAAAAGAGATTATTTCAGGAAAAATAAACGCACTCGTGCAAAGCGAAGATTCTATCGTAATCGCCGAGTCACCCATTCCTAAACTCAGCTTAATAAATTTTGAAGAGCATAAACAGCAAATAAAAAATTACTATCAAAAAGAGGCCAATATTAGCCATAATATTACCAGTATTGAAAAACAAAAAATACTGCCTGGCTTTAATTTGGAATACTTTACCGGAAGCAATAATAACATTAGCGGCCAGGTTTATGGTTATCAGGTCGGTCTTAAAATTCCGCTGTTCTTTTCCTCATATAATTCGCAGATAAAAGCTGCAAAAGTAAATGAGAAAGTGGCTGATGCGCAGCTTCAGGATAAGATCGTTTTATTAGAAAATGAGATCGAAACCCTGCAAAATCGACTAAAAATGTTTGCCAGCGATCTTGAATATTACGAGGATTTTGGTTTAAAACAAGCCGACGAGATTATTAAAGTTGCGCTTAGAAGTTACCAGGAAGGAGAAATAGACTTCTTCAATTATATCCAAAGTATGGAAAGTGCCATTAGTATTAAACTTTCTTACCTGGAAAAACTAAACGAATATAACAACACTATTATTAGCCTAAACAATTTAAGCCTATAACCCCATGAATAAAATTAGCATCTTATCGATATTCATTTTTGCCAGCATTTTGGTTGGTTGTAAAAATGAAAGCACAGAAGAGACAGAAACGAATGCTGAAAATACAGCCGAAAACGCTTCTGAAAATATGATTTCGCTAACCAAAACACAGTTTGCCAATGGTCGCATGGAATTCTCTAAAATTACTGAAGAAAGTGTTCCTGAAGTTATCCATGCCACCGGAAGTGTAGATGTTCCGCCAGAAAATAAAGTGACCATTTCTAGTTATATTGATGGATATATTGCTAAAGTTCCGTTTTTAATTGGCGATCGTGTAAAAGCAGGGCAACTTATTGCCAGTATAGAATCTACTGCCGCCATCGATCTTCAAAAAGATTATTTGGACGCAATGAATCGTCTGGATTATTTAAAAAGTGAATACCAAAGACAGCAGAAATTATTTGAAGAAAAAATTACGGCCGAGAAAAATTATCTGCGTGCAAAAAGTGAATACCAAAGTGAAGCTTCTAAAGTTGCAGCTTTAGAAAAACAAATGGGTCTACTTAATATTTCTGTTGCCAGTGTAAAAAAAGGTAATATAACCTCGAATATTAATATTTACTCGCCTATCGATGGTGAAATTACCATGATTAATACCAGCCGAGGTAAACACGTGCAACCTTCAGACGAGATTATTCAGGTGGTAAATTTTGATCATTTACATATGGAATTAGATCTTTTTGAGAAAGATTTATTCAATATTAAAAAAGGCCAGGATGTTTATGCATTTTTACCAGATCATCCTGCAGATACGCTTAAATCTGAAATTCATTTGGTAGGAAAAGCGATTAATCCAGATTCAAGAACTATAAAAATTCATGCTCATTTTAAAGAAAATGAAGACTTGGATAATCTGGCAATTGGTACATTTTTAGAAGCTGAAATTAATACCGGCGTACAAAAAGCTTTTATTATTCCTTCTGAAAGTATTGTTGAAGTAGATGGCAAAAGCTACATTTTAGCACTGCAAGATACCAAAGGTGATAATTACCAATTAAAAATCACTGAAGTTACCACCGGAAAAACCTATCAGGACAAAACGGTAATTACTAATGCCGCGCAATTAGACCAAAACAAACAAA
>NZ_ARYN01000079.1 GCF_002094855.1 Zunongwangia atlantica 22II14-10F7 | reverse complement strand
CCGTCAGACTGTCTCAAAACCTAAGAATTTCGTATTTTTAGGATATGGAATACCAACAAGGACAAAACCGCGAACAGCTTAGTCTTTACGCAACCTGTTTGGATGATATGATTCCCCAGGATAATAGCGTACGACTCATTGATCAATTTGTCAACTTGCTTGATTTATCACAGATAGGCTTTCAAACCATAGCCACTCAAGGGAGGCCGCCCTATGATCCCGCAGATTTGCTCAAACTCTTTATCTATGGCTATATGAACCAGATGCGATCTTCCCGAAGATTGGAGAAAGAGACTTATCGTAACATTGAAGTGATCTGGTTGATTAAAAACTTAAAACCCGATCACAATACCATTGCCCGGTTTAGAAAAGAAAACCCAAAAGCCATCCGAAAGGTGTTCCGGCAAAGTGTGGCCATCGCCCGTAACTTCAACCTGATCGGGGGAACACTTATTGCCGGGGATTCTACCAAGCTAAGGGCGCAAAACAGCAAAAAAAATAACTACAACAAAAAGAAAATACA
>NZ_ARYN01000078.1 GCF_002094855.1 Zunongwangia atlantica 22II14-10F7 | reverse complement strand
TCGAATATCGATTAAGTATTTAGCCGCAATTGGCTATACGCATTGTTACCTGCCGTAATTTTGACTATTTTTTTGTTTTAAATTTTCTAAAAATTCAGGTAGATTTTTTTTGAAGCTCAAAAGGTATAGTGTCAAACATATAGCAGCTACATTTATTTTTAAGAAAAATTCACCAAATCTAATAGTGAAATTCAATGGAATTCCTCCTAATTCAAAATTGAATTTGGTATTTGCCATTCCAATTCCAACACATTGTATAGCAAAAAACACTAATAAAATCCAATAAGATCTTTTTGAGCCTTTTAGAAATTTTAAATTTACTTCAAGCATATAATAACTAAGTAAAATAAGACAAATTGGAATTAAAACTATAATAGAAACATTTTCAATATTTAACTTTTCTATTGGAAGAAAATATATTCCTATTAGCATACCAAAAATCCCAAATATTAGAACCCCCCAAAAACTGATTAAATTATACAATGTAATAGTTCTTATTTTCTTTGAGTTTTTTTTAGAGATTTTGTTCAGTTCTGAAATAGTATTCATTTATAAAAAAATTAAAACCGCAATCTTAATAAAATTATTGCAGGTAACGGCAGTTTGTCTCAAAACT
>NZ_ARYN01000077.1 GCF_002094855.1 Zunongwangia atlantica 22II14-10F7 | reverse complement strand
AACTTATCTATACGCAGCCTGCCAAAATTGAATTTTTATACTGAAAATCCAGCTCGTTAGTTTCCTAAAGAACCCTAAAAGGAAGCCTAAGGTTTAAACCTTAGGCTACATAATTTCATCTAGTCTAAAATACGAATATAGAGCTACGATATAAGACTCTTGTTTTTTTACAGTTTTTTAAGCCATTCATTCAAAACTATAATTTATCCTACTGAGTTAAACTTGATGGCTCTATCATATTCATTAGTTCTTAATTCAACTGAAGAATTACAGATCGTCTAATTACTATAATCAATATCCTAAACTTAGTTCAATAATAAGGCTATATATAATTCTTTTAGGAGGTAAAATATACGATAAGAAATAATTAAGATAAGATTTTCTTGATATCCAAAACCGATACAGCTGTGTAAGATTTCCGAATCTTCTGATTCCGCTTACTCATTTATAGTCGTCTTCGCAATTTTCAGTTTAACCGAAACTATTTTACCACTCAACGAAAACTTGAGTTCACAAACCGTTCGAAAAATAAATTAGCAAATAAAATAAAAAGTTTTGAAAAATATTTTACTTGTTGAAGATAGCCTACTCATTGAAAGAGCTCTAAGTTTTCGTTTAAAACATTATGGTTATAATGTAATCCATGCACTGAACGGAAAAAAGGCCATAGGAATATTGGAAAATAATAGGATTG
>NZ_ARYN01000076.1 GCF_002094855.1 Zunongwangia atlantica 22II14-10F7 | reverse complement strand
GGTTTTGAGACAGTCTGACGGTCTTGTATAACAATCAGTTGCGGATTGGTTAAAAACTAAGATAGCTAAAATTACCGACTTTTATGCTTGAGTGGTTGTGTCCGCAGGACACAAAGCAGCAATTGTTGTTATACGGTGTTAGCTGCTGGACTTTATTCAGTTTTCTTTAGTTTAATTTTTACAACTCCATCATATTTGTCAGTTGTATATTTCGCTATTTCTTTTTCGTCTTTTATCACTTCCACAGATTCAATTGTGTCAGGGTTTATTTTTTCAAGTTCCGTTTGAGTTATAGGTTTTTCATTTAGCAAGTAAAGTACTTTGCTGTCTGAAATACTTTTCGCTGCTTTTTCTTGAAACGGTTTTGTTTCAATCAATAAAACTCCGTTTAAGCTTTGTTTTCCATAAATATTAATCATTTGAGGATTATCCATTGCTACTAAACTAAATTCTAAAATATCGGATTTATAGAAATTTAATTTATCCAATTCGTTGTCTTTTAAAACTCTTTCGTTGACTACTATAACTGGATTTTTTTTTAATTTCTTTTCTGCGATAGATTTTTTAATAAAATCCGCAATCATAGTTTTATCTGAATTTTCATCGGCAAGTAAATAATCTTGAGAAAATCCGCTAAATGTTAATAGTCCGAATATGATTAAAAATAAGTTCTTCATTTTGTTTTTATTGCGAATTTTTTTGTCTTGCAGCTAACTGTTTCGAGTATGGACAGTT
>NZ_ARYN01000075.1 GCF_002094855.1 Zunongwangia atlantica 22II14-10F7 | reverse complement strand
CGCAATTGGCTATACGCGTTGTTGGCATGCGTTAGTATTTTGCATTTTCAATGTTATAAATTTGTTCAATTGTTCCTTTAATTTCTTTTCCATTTTCGTCGTAAAATATCCATTTGTCACCTTTAACTTTTGACATCTTTACCATATAATCGCATCCTCCTCTTCCGATAGCTAATGCACTATCAATTTCAAATTCTCCCTCCGCAATCAAGTTTCTTTTCAAATCCCAAAACTTCCACTTTCCTACCTTATATTTATAATCTATTTCTTGACGAAAAATTCCGCACTCGATATATTTAGCTTTTCGAAAATTCCCTTTTCCATATATGTTTCCAAAATCAAAAATTTCCATGCCAGTTTGAGATAAATAATTAAAATTGAGAAATTCATCTGTTGAAATTTCTTTTGAAAGTTTAATTCGTTCGTTATTCGCGTTTTTATAATCAATATCAATTCTATTTGGATTAATAAGTATTTTTAAATTTTCTCCAGTAATAGCATAGAAAGGATAAGTGTTTAAATTTTCTTTTTGATCCAGTTTATCTAAATTATTAATGTAATGTTTTAAAGTATTGTATTCTGCAGAACCCTTTTCAATAAGTACTAATTGCTTTTCTTCTTGCTGAAAATTAGTGCGAAAAGATAAATTTGAATCGTTACAAATAATACAGTCTTTATCATTATTTGAAACGCAACTAAGTATTATGAGAAATAAAATGAAAGATGTAAAAAATTTAAGGAATTTCATTTCTGTTTATCAGTTTCTAATGCTTGCCAACGGTTTCGAGTATGGACAGT
>NZ_ARYN01000074.1 GCF_002094855.1 Zunongwangia atlantica 22II14-10F7 | reverse complement strand
GGCGATTCGAGCTCGGTTCGAATCCTGTCTCGATCACAACATCAAACCTCGCCAATAACGGGGTTTTGTTGTTTTTATAAGTATTATTCTATTACCAATCTAAATCGGCCGAATCTAATTTAAAATCAAAAAGATCATTAAAGTAGTTCATTAAACAAATTCTTGCATTCGACGCATAGGATCGAAAAGTTCTAAATGCACCATTCTTTAATTGATAATCTTCCAAATCCCTGGGTGTATTATTTTGTATATTGTTTGAGTAATCATCTATTTTTAGAGTACGTGGAATTATTTTGATATCTGAAATTGTAACTCGATACCGATTATTTTTAAATTCGACAAGTGCAAAAAATTGGAATGGATTAGCCATATAATTTGGTAAATCTTCTTCTTTACATTTAATTCTTGCTGGATTGGAAATACCAGAGAAATTTTCGAATAATGGATTCAGGGTCGCATTAGACTTTATAATAGCTCTAATCTCTTCTTTTGACAGATCTGTTTTATATATTTTCTGCCAATAAATCTTTCCATCCTTAAGATCTAAAGCACCTGTTTGACTAAATGATAAAATTGGGACTAAGAGTAATAAATAACAAAAATATTTCATAATGAAGTTGATTTTCCACTGTGGCTGGGATAATTATATTTCAATTTATTTGATAACAACAGACTTTTTTGATTGTAGAACAACATCTATTATGCCACAGTTACGTCTAAAATATTATATTTAATTATGTAGCTTTAAGCAGACAGATATTATATTTTCCTGATAACAAAAAACCAAAAAGAAAACGAAAAAGTGTCGATATCCGGAAATTAAAGCGAAT
>NZ_ARYN01000073.1 GCF_002094855.1 Zunongwangia atlantica 22II14-10F7 | reverse complement strand
AAACAAAATTTATACTATGATCAGTATTTTTTGTTGTGCATTCGGTAAAAGCTTTATTCAGTCTTATAGAGGCTTTTATACACTTCTTGAAGGTTAAAAATAGGGCTACGATGAGTTGCTGTAAGCCGATTTTACTATTGAATAATCTTCTTAAATTATAGGCCAATGCGATGAGTCCAAAATCTGCAGAAGCTGCCTTGATGCCCCTTTTGGTCATGATATGATCAAAGCCCCATTGCCGCTTCATAGTGCCATAGGGATGCTCGACCAGCGCCTGCCTCTTTTTATAAAGCTCTCCGCTTTGTTCGACCCGCTTGGCGTTGCCTTGGATGTTCTGGGTAAATTGAGTGCGCTGTATAATCTTACCGTTAGCTTTGGCCGTGGTACACTTGCTGCGTACCGGGCATTCCTTACAGGCCTTGGTCTTGTATTGTTTAAACGTATAGTTGCGGGCTTTGTACCAGGAGCCATTGCTGTATAAAGTATTTCCCTGGGGGCAAGTATAGGCGTCATCATCAGGATTATAAATGAAGTTTTCAGCATTGTATTTAGGATCTGGCGCCTGACTTTTACGTCCAATGGCCGGAATGGCCACCAGGGTATCGATACCTAGACTATCGGCAATATGGAACTCGCTCCCGGTATGATAGCCTTTATCATAGAGTGCAGTAAAGGAATTTGATCGTAAAATGGACTTGGCTCTTCTGAGCATGAAGCCCATTGCTTTTTTATCATTCTGATTGGTGAGTTTATAATCGATCAGTAACTTATGTTTGGCATCTACGGTAGTTTGCGCGGTGTAGCAGACCTCGGTAACGGTTCCCCTTACAATTTGATG
>NZ_ARYN01000072.1 GCF_002094855.1 Zunongwangia atlantica 22II14-10F7 | reverse complement strand
TTGTTTTTGATCTTGGAATACGGATATCGCAAGTTGCGGGAGTTGGGACGCGGAGTTGTCGGATTATTTGTTTTCTTTCCTGGTTTTTAAAATTACACTTTTTCGATAATACCCGTTATTTGCGATGAGCCGTTGTTGTAAGCAGTTATTAAGTCACGGAATATTTATTTAGTCCTTCAATTATTTGCTCTCTGAAAATTTGCATTCGACGATAAGCAATTTTGGACATCTCAACTTCATATTCAATTCCTTTTTTAATCTCTGCGTGTAAATGAATTGCATTTCTTAATTTATAAATCTCTTTTAATTCTTCCCCCAAATTTGAATCAATTAAATTTAATTTCACAGATGCATCTATTTTGTCTTCAAATCTGATAGTGGTAATTTCTCTTTTGACAGTTGTTTTATACATCGTGAGAATCTTTTTTCCATCGTGTTCAAGCTCATTTAATTTCTTACTTACTGAGATTTTTTTATAAGTTTTTGTTTCGAAAAGTTTTCTAACCTCCGGTTCATTTGCCAATAATTCAAACAAAATGTGATGTATTATTGCTTCATAGATTGATGCATAATAAAAAATCTGAATTCTTATTTGTGCATTCTTAAGCCAATCATCAGCTTGAATTCCCTCAAAAAATTTGTAGATATATCGAATTGCTTTAAATTCTTCTGAAAGTCTTTCTCTAAGTTTATCATCATCTATAAAATCAAAAAATCCTTCGAACCAATTTTCTTCTGGTAGATGTTTAGTTATATATTCCTGAATTTCTTGTTTAATCTCTTCTTGAAAGGGCATAAATCTTTTTTAATAATTGCTTACAACGGCAGTTTGTCTCAAA
>NZ_ARYN01000071.1 GCF_002094855.1 Zunongwangia atlantica 22II14-10F7 | reverse complement strand
GTTGTAAACAAGCTACGAATGAAAGAAAAACTTCTAATCATTATTTTAATTCTGAACATCAATCTAATATATTCACAGCAAGTTTTTAAAGAATATGGAGAAAGAGAAACAGTTGATATTTTAGATAGTGAATTACTGAGATTAGTTTGTGAAAATTCTCAATTCAAATATGAAGATATTTATCTGAACGAATCTTTTTCAAAGAAGTATAATGAAAAGTTTACTTTTTTTTCTCTGAGATACATTACGAATAAAACTGAATTAGAAAACTTTTACACAACAATATTTTTACTCGTAAATAAAAATGGAATAATATTGAGTGAATTGAAAAATAATGACTTAATCTATTCCGATAATGAAGCAGTACAACCTTACCCGACTAAAATTTTAAAGAAGAACATTTTTTTAAATGAAAATCTTAATGGAATTGCAGTAATAACGAAATTTTCTTCGCCGAGTAGAATCTCCCTTTACTCAGAGGAATTATTTAGTATTATAAAGATTGAAAATAATTCGATGAAAGTAATATTGGAAAATTATCCGATTAGAAAAACACAAGGAGAGTCAAATGGTTCGGGAAATTT
Source organism: Zunongwangia atlantica 22II14-10F7 (assembly GCF_002094855.1). Classification (GTDB taxonomy): domain Bacteria; phylum Bacteroidota; class Bacteroidia; order Flavobacteriales; family Flavobacteriaceae; genus Zunongwangia; species Zunongwangia atlantica. The sequence continues at coordinate 264 of NZ_ARYN01000071.1, read as the reverse complement.
TGAAATTGAAATAATTGAATCTTTATTTTTTTTAGAGAAAGAAAAATCAAATAATCTTTATAATTTAAAAGTTTTACAAAATTTTGAGTTTGAAGAAAATATAGAAAAAGATTCTTCAAGAAATATAAAAGCTTCAAATAAGAAAAAAGAAGCTAAAGAGAATGAAATTATTACTTATAATGGTGAAAAATATGATTTTAAACAAGTTGAATATAAGTTTTTAAAAGACTATTGAAAAAGCCAGTTTACAACAACGCGTATGGT
>NZ_ARYN01000070.1 GCF_002094855.1 Zunongwangia atlantica 22II14-10F7 | reverse complement strand
ACGGCTCTATACACTTTCTTCAGGTCTTTCATAAACTCCTTCTGATCCTTCGAGGCTACATATTTGAGAGAGTTACGGATTTGGTGTACAATACAAAGCTGCACCTGAGCCTTTGGGTATACGCTTAAGATGGCCTGGGTAAAGCCTTTGAGATTATCTGTACAGGCAATCAGGATATCCTCTAATCCACGGTTATGAAGGTCGGTTAAAACCTGTAGCCAAAAATTAGCACCTTCACTCTCGGAAATGTACATTCCCAGAATTTCCTTTTTTCCTTCTTTTGTAATACCCAGGATGTTATAAAGTGCTTTATGAGTAATCTTCCCATCCACTTTAACCTTATAATGCATGGCATCAAGCCAAACAATGCAGTAGAGGGGGTCTAAAGGACGGCTTTGCCAGGCTTTGATATCAGGAATGATCTGATCGGTAATCTGGCTTAAAATCGTATGGGAAATATCGGTATCATACATCTCCTTAATATGCCCCGAGATGTCACGGTAACTCATCCCAAGTCCATAAAGACCGATGATTTTTTCTGAAAGATTATCCGCCAGGATTGTCTGTCGTTTTTTTACCAGTTCCGGTTGGAAGCTGCTTTGACGGTCTTCAGGGGTTTCAATATCAAAGGAACCAAAGCCACTTTTTAGCTTTTTCTTTCCCTTGCCATTGCGCTTATTCCCTTTGGAGCGCTGTTCACTATCCAAATGGGAGTCCATCTCTGCCTGAAGGGATTTTTCAATGACGTTCTTTAGCATCGGTGCAAAAGCACCGTCGGCTCCAAAAAGGCTTTTGCCAGACATAAACTGGTCAAGAACCTTCTTCTCAAATTCTTGTTGTTCTTTTGTTGTCATAATCTATCTGAATGAAATTAATAAATAATTCTATTCAGACAGAGTTTATTTTACAC
>NZ_ARYN01000007.1 GCF_002094855.1 Zunongwangia atlantica 22II14-10F7 | reverse complement strand
GCGGCTAAGCGGGTGCAAATATATATCCTAATTTCGATTTGACAATATAAAAATCAACAAATTTTAAAATTAATTTAAAACAAAACCACAAACATCTATATACCAATAAATTAAATTTAAATAAAAAAATGCGTTAGGGATAGAAACGGCATCCTTGGCGCAGTAAACATCAAAATAAAACGTGTTTTAGATTACATTTAAATCCAAATTACATTTTCCAAATCCAAAGCGCCAAGATATAGTGGATAGCCCGTTCACTATATTATATAGTGAAACGCCCACAAAATACTAAAAGCTAGTATTGCGCAAACAAGTACAACCTCTTATCTTTGCGCACTATAATAACGACTATAATATATAGACATGATAAAGGTAACATTGCCAGACGGCAGTATTAAGGAATTTGATCAAGGCTCTACCCCTATGGACGTAGCACAAAGTATTAGTGCCGGGCTTGCAAGAAATGTAATTTCAGCAAAATATAATGATACCATTATAGAAACGTCCACTCCTTTAACAACAGATGGCAACCTTACCTTATATACATGGAATGATGATGAAGGAAAGCAGGCATTTTGGCATTCTACTTCCCACGTTATGGCGCAGGCCATTCAGGATTTATATCCAGGAGCTAAATTAACTATTGGACCAGCTATTGAAAATGGTTTTTATTACGATGTAGATTTTGGTGAACAAAAAATTTCTGAAAGTGATTTCCAAAAGATTGAAAATCGCATGCTAGAAATCGCCAGAGGAAAGCACGATTTTAAAATGCGAGCAGTAACTAAAGAAGAAGCTTTAGAATACTATAAAAAAATAGATAATCCTTTTAAAGTTGAATTGATAGAAAATCTGGAAGATGGGACGATCACTTTTTGCGATCATGACACATTTACAGATCTTTGTCGTGGCGGCCACATCCCTAATACCGGAATTATTAAAGCTGTGAAATTAATGAATGTTGCCGGAGCATATTGGCGAGGCAATGAAAATAATCCACAACTTACCCGTGTATATGGCACAAGTTTCCCCAAACAAAAAGAACTTAAGGAATACCTAGAACTTCTTGAAGAAGCTAAAAAAAGAGACCATAGAAAGCTAGGTAAAGAATTAGAACTTTTTACTTTCTCACAAAAAGTTGGGCAAGGTTTACCATTATGGCTTCCTAAAGGAGCTGCCTTAAGGGAGCGCCTGGAAAACTTTCTTAAAAAAGCACAGAAAAAAGCAGGATATGAGATGGTTGTTAGCCCTCATATAGGAAATAAGGAATTATACGTAACCTCTGGCCACTATGCTAAATATGGAGAAGACAGCTTTCAACCCATTAAAACTCCGCATGAAGGTGAAGAGTTTCTTTTAAAACCGATGAACTGCCCTCACCACTGCGAAATGTATAATTCACAATCGTGGAGTTACCGTGATCTACCAAAACGTTTTGCTGAATTTGGTACCGTTTATCGTTATGAGCAAAGTGGAGAATTGCATGGTTTAACTCGTGTGAGAGGCTTTACACAAGATGATGCACATATTTTTTGTACTCCTGAACAGTTAGACGAAGAGTTTAAAAAAGTAATCGACCTTACTTTATATGTATTTGATAGTTTAGGTTTCGAAAACTTTACAGCACAGGTTTCTTTACGTGATCCTGAAAATAAAGAAAAATATATTGGTAGTGACGATGTTTGGGAAAAGGCAGAAAACGCCATTATAAATGCTGCCAAAGAAAAAGGTCTTAATTATATTATTGAAACCGGTGAAGCTGCATTTTACGGACCAAAGCTAGACTTTATGGTTAAAGATGCACTTGGCAGAAGCTGGCAACTTGGCACCATCCAGGTAGATTATAATTTACCAGAGCGATTTGACCTGACATATAAAGGAAGTGACAACGAATCTCACCGCCCTGTTATGATTCACAGAGCTCCTTTTGGAAGTATGGAAAGATTTATTGCCATACTCCTAGAACATACCGGAGGAAACTTCCCGCTATGGTTAATGCCAGAACAGGCTATCATACTCTCACTCAGTGAGAAATATGAAAAATATAGCCAAAAAGTTTTAAGTTTATTAGAAAATCACGAAATTCGCGCCGTACTAGACAACCGAAACGAAACTATTGGAAAAAAGATACGGGAAGCTGAAGTTAAAAAGTTCCCTTATATGCTTATTGTTGGTGAACAGGAAGCAAAAGATGGTACGATTTCTGTACGAAAACATGGCGAAGGAGATATTGGCACTATGCCAGTAGAAGAATTCGCTCAAATAATTAATAATGAAATTGGAAAAACGCTAAAAGCGTTTGAAGTTTAACTAAAATATTTAAGCCATAGCAATACGAAGAAAAAAATCGAGACAACAAAGAGTAACTCGTAAAGAAGATCAACACAGAATTAACCAAAAAATTAGAGCTAAGGAAGTTCGAATGGTAGGTGATAATGTTGAAATGGATGTTTATCCTATCGAGAAAGCTTTAGCAATTGCTGAAGATCTAGGACTTGATTTAGTGGAAATCTCTCCAAATGCCAATCCACCAGTGGTTAAGGCAATGGATTACAAGAAATTCCTTTACGAACAAAAGAAACGCGAAAAAGCCATGAAGGCTAAAGCAAGTAAAGTTGTCGTTAAGGAAATTCGTTTTGGCCCGAATACAGATGACCACGATTACGAGTTTAAGAAAAGAAATGCAGAAAAGTTCCTAAAGGATGGAGCCAAATTAAAAGCATTTGTATTTTTTAAAGGTCGTTCTATCGTGTTTAAAGATAAAGGAGAAATCCTATTATTACGTCTAGCCACAGATTTAGAAGAATTTGGAAAAGTAGAACAAATGCCAAAATTAGAAGGTAAACGAATGACGATGTTTATGGCACCTACTACTTCCAAAAAGAAATAAAAAATTAAGAGAGTTTTAATTATAAAAGAAGGATAGCATGCCTAAAATGAAAACAAAATCTAGTGCCAAAAAGCGTTTTAAGCTTACAGGTTCTGGAAAAATTAAAAGAAAGCACGCGTTTAAAAGTCATATCTTAACTAAGAAGTCTAAAAAACGTAAGCTTGCGTTGACGCACAGTACTTTAGTATCTGATGCTGATACCAACAATGTTAAACTTCAATTACGTTTAAAGTAATCTGAAGATTAACGGTTTAAATCATTTATAAACCCTGGAGTTGGGCAAATTAAAATGAAAATTTTAATTTAAAAGTATCGATTTTCGGTCGCCTGCTACAAAATTTTAAAATTATGCCAAGATCAGTAAATTCTGTTGCAAAAAGAGCTAGAAGAAAAAAGGTTCTTAAGCAAGCAAAAGGCTACTTTGGAAGACGTAAAAACGTTTGGACAGTAGCAAAAAATGCAGTTGAAAAAGCTATGCTTTACTCTTATAGAGATCGCAAAGCTAAAAAACGTAACTTCCGTTCATTATGGATTATGCGTATTAATGCTGCTGCTCGTCAACAAGGAATGTCTTATTCGCAATTTATGGGTAAAGTAAAGGCTAACGAAATTGGATTAAACCGTAAGGTTTTAGCTGATTTAGCAATGAACCACCCAGAGGCGTTTAAAGCAATTGTTGATAAAGTAAAATAAATAAAAACAATTATTACTCTCTTATAAAGAAAACCGGTTTCAAATGAAACCGGTTTTTTTATGTAAAAAAAGCATGCTAAAAGATCGAATATCAGCTTTACATAAAAACAAGATTATTTTAACTTAGAAACTAATCGAACTTTTCTCCATTCAACCCAATAATTCTTCTACTCGTCTTCGCTAAAACGATACTTCATCTAAAATCTCATCCTTTACCCCTACTACAGCGTATTTTTGAACCATCAATAAGAAAGATTAGTGGTTAGGTGATAAAAAAGCAGTAGCGAAATTGTTTTTATTGGTGGTTTTTAGATATTTTTTCATTCTTAAGCTACTGCTTTTTTTCTTATTCCCTCAAAATATAAAAGCTCCTAAAAGGAGCTTTTTTATGTAATTTAAATTCTGTAAAATTGAAGTCGATTTTATTTAAAATAACATCCTCTTTTTCTTTTTGATCGTTGTGGCCTGTATTTAGAATCAAAAAGACCTACTGCCACACTTATCATTAGTTGATGAATTCTTCTACTCTCAAAAGAGGCCAGGTTAATACCATAAGCACTATTAATCATATCGATTCTATAAGGCTCGTTAGAACTAAAGTTATACTCATAACGCGCATCGACTTCAAAACGCCCAAAATGAGCTTTCACCCCAATATTTGCAGACAAGTAACTACTTGATATATTCTCTACCACGCCTCTATTATTTTCCATTCCCTGTAAAGTAACATCTCCAACGGTACTATTATAAGCTGGGCCAAGATAAACATCTAAAGGACCCCAAAAATGATATCCCAACAAAAGAGGCACGTTAATTTTATTCATCTGGTATTCTGCTGGCCGTATATCAAAAGGAAACTCGGTTGTAACCGTATTATACATTCCTTCTAATCTTAAAAAGTATTTCCCGAAATTATACTGTCCAAAAATACCGCCATGAAAACCTTCACTTGGATTTGAAAAATAAGTATCTCCTGTATAGTTTGCACTTGAGGTTAAACCGGCAATTTCGCCACCATGTCCAATGTTTACACCCGCTTTAAGCCCAATCATAAAATCCTGAGAAAACACACTGGAACTAACTAATATGATAAAAGTAAAAAGAGTAAAAATTTTCTTCATTAACTAATAATTTTTTAGGGAAAAGTTAATGAGGTAAATATATCAATTCTGAAATAAACTCATTACTTTTTTTAAATTTTGAAAAAAAACGGTCTAAAATTCTAACTAATTGAATACAAACAAACTACACTAAAAAACGTTTCTTTCAGCTCTACAAAGCCAAACTTATATTTCTAACTAACAACACCTTAAACATTTTTCATCACATTTAATTTAAAAAATTGATTCCCTAAAACATAGAAAAATCCTTCCGTTCTAATATACATCAATACACAAAAAGCGACATTGAAAAATCAATGCCGCTTTAAAAACTCTATTGAACTAATTAAAATTAATGCACAATAATTGCATCACTGGTTCCATCTGGATCTCCAGATACAGTTCCATCTGTAGATGGATTTCCAAGCAATAGAACTCCGGCTGCATGTGGTGAAGCCATAGATGTTCCGCTAATTGTATTATATCCTCCACTTTTCCAGGTACTCTTAATTCCAACTCCGGGCGCTACATAATCTACTGGTGGATTTCCGTAGTTAGAAAAGTAAGCCCATGAATCGTTACTATCCATAGCTGAAATTGTATAAATATTACTTCCGTTTACTCTAGCTGGAGAATGACTATTTGCATCGTCACTTTCATTACCAGCAGCTAAAACAAATTTAATTCCCTGCTGAGAAGCAGCAAGAACAGCATCATCTAAAGCCTGAGATATTGGCCCTCCAAGACTCATATTAGCTACATCTCCATTAGAACCATTAGCCGCAACATAATCTACCCCGGCAATTACACCAGAATATGAGCCACTTCCTCTACTATCTAATACTTTAATTGGAATAACTGTAGCACCAGGAGCAACTCCTATAACACCAATATTATTATTTAAAGCGGCTATGGTTCCAGCTACATGAGTACCATGACCGTTTCCATCATCTAAAGATTTTCCGTCTTTACCACTGGTAAAAGCGTTAAATCCTCTAGATGCATCAACATTAAGATCTTCGTGATCTAGATCAATACCTGTATCTATTACCCATGCTACTCCAGATCCCGAGTAAGAAGAGACTCCGTTCACTCTGGCGATACCATAAGGTGTTTCCTGTGAAGAACTTCCTCCGCCATCACCATCTCCCGGATCTTCGCTACAAGGAACGCCGTTTGGTGTGCCACATGGCGGTGCAAAGATTACAACTTTATCTTCTTCGATATAATCTATATCATCTCTTTTCTGAAGTCTGGACACCTGATCTGCGCTTAATTTAATCGCAGCACCTTTAATCGCTTTACTAAAAGTTGAAATCACTTCAGCATCTTTTACACCAGATTCCTGAAATATTCGTTTAGTCATAGCTTTCATCGCTTCCTGTGCTTTCCCATAATCTGAAGGATCGCCAATGGCTTGTTTGGCTACATCGTTTTTATAGACCACGATGTACTGCCCTTTTATCGCAGCAGCTTCTGCAGGAGCAGCTAATTGTTCTTCAGTAATAATCTCATTCGATTCTTTGTCATTTGCACAAGAGGCTAACAAAGCTGCAAAACTTAATCCTGCAGCTAAAGCACGTGTAGTTTTTAACATCATTATGTTTAGTTTATAAATGGTTTATTTCCTTCCAAATTATAATTTAATCGAAACATTACAACATCAAAAAGAGGTCAACCCTGAACCTGAATAGGTATTTTCCTACAATTATTTAACAAATATTACTCCACGTTTAAGCATTTACAAGCGATTAAGCAAAATCCTTCGAGCGTTAATTTTATTTTAACATAAAATGTTAAAATTTATAATGTTTAATTGCTAAAACGTATTATTTTAAACAAAAAAAACCACAGCATTGCTGTGGTTTTTTTGTTTTTTAAAGTTTAAGATTACTTATAAACTTCTCCTCCTAACAATATCCAGTTTTCTATTCCTCCTTCAAGCTCATAAACTTCTTCAAAACCATCATCTTTTAAGATCTCTATAGCTTTTTTTGTATTTTCTTTATTCTTACCATAGATAACTACTGGTTTATCTTTCGCAAGAGTATCAAAAAACAAAGAGTTATCATTGTTTTCACTCAAAATGATATTTTTGGCCTTAAAAAGATGAGCATCATCAAATTCCTTAGGTGAGCGCACATCCAAAACCTGAATATCATCCTTATGCATACGCTCTAACATTTCTTCAGGAGAAATCATGTCGATTTCGCTGGCTTCTACTTTTTTACAAGACTGTAAGCAAAAAAGCGATATTGTAACTATTAGCAGGTATTTTTTCATTAGCCTTCTATAGTGTCTCCGTCCCAGTTCATAAATCCACCTTCTAAATTATAAGTGTTTGCAAAACCTAGTTGATCTAAAATAGAACAAGCCTGGGCACTTCGCTTACCAGATCTACAATAGATATAGTAATTTTTATCCTTATCCAGTTTTTCTACTTCATCAATAAATCCCTGCCCTTTATATATGTCTATATTTTTAGAATTAGGAATATATCCTTCTTCAACTTCTTCCTCAGTTCTAACGTCAAGAATAGCTGCATTGTCATCTTTACTAAGCTGATCTCTCCATTCTTCCTGTTCAAGTTCTTTCATTATAATGTACATTTTATATTAAGCAATGTAAAGATACATTATCTATACCAACCGCATTCCTTCGGTTCTCAATCAAATTTATTTTTTTAACATTTATTTAATATTTAAGTTCAAAACACGTTATATATTTGTACATACAAATGTTGTAGAAACAATGAAAACGGAAGAGCTTTTAAAGACAGATCATCTTATAGATACTAAGAAACTGGTTATTAACATTATGCTTTGTGCTGGAAAAGCTACAACGATGATGAATGAGGCCCTTAAGCCTTATGAGATTTCGATGCAACAATTCAACGTATTACGAATATTACGTGGCCAAAAAGGCAAGCCTGCAAATCTTAGCACTATACAGGATAGAATGGTAAATAAGATGAGTAATACAACCAGACTGGTAGATAAATTGATAAAAAAGAATCTTGTAGACCGTTGTATTTGCGAAGAGAACCGAAGAAAAGTTGAAATAGTAATTACTGGGGAAGGATTAAATCTATTAAAAACCTTAGATCCTATTGTAGATCAGCTAGAAGAAAACTTTTCACAACACATCAACAAAAAGGAGTTAATCCAGCTAAACGAAACACTTGAAAAATTAAGAAACTAATAAAACTAAAAATATGAGTTCTATTATTGAAAGTCTTAAATGGAGATACGCAACCAAGAAATTTGATGCAACTAAAAAAATATCCAAAGAGAATTTAGAAACGCTTCTAGAAGGAGTTCAACTTTCTGCGTCATCTTATGGATTACAACCTTATCAAATCTTTGTAATTGAAGATTCAGAAATAAGACAAAAACTAAAATCGGCCGCATGGAATCAAACACAACTTACAGATGCCTCTCAAGTTGTTGTTTTTGCTAATCATAAAAGCCTGGACGAAGCTTATGTAGATAACTACATTAAAAATATTGCTGAAACCAGAGATATGAATGTAGAAGATTTACACGGCATGGCAGATATGATCAAAAATTCTACACTGCAAATGCCAGCTGAAATGCAAAATGAATGGGCACAAAAACAATGCTATCTGGCACTTGGCTTTTTATTAAATACTGCAGCCGAATTAAAAATTGATGTTTGCCCAATGGAAGGTTTTTCTGCTGAAGAATTCGATAACATTTTAGGTCTACAGGAAAAAGGTCTTCATACAGCGGTTATTGCGTGTGTAGGATATAGAAGTGCAGAAGACAAATATCAGTATGCCACCAAAGTGCGCAAATCAACAGAGGATTTATTCAACTTTATATAAAATCAAATATTAAAAATTGCTATGAAAAAGAATGTTTTTAAAGGAGCCCTGGCTTCAGTTGTTGTAATTGCAACATTATCATTTACAAATATTGCTAAAAAAGTAGATGTAAAAGATAGTAAAGTTACCTGGGTAGGGAAAAAGGTTACAGGTCACCACGAAGGGACTATAGATTTAGAATCTGGTTTCCTTAATGTAGAAGGCGACAAAGTAGTAGGTGGAGAATTTGTTATAGACATGACGTCTATTAATGTAACAGATTTAGAAGGTGAAAGTAAAGGAAAATTAGAAGGTCACTTAAAATCTGATGATTTCTTTGGTACCGCTAATCACAAAAATGCTAAACTGGTAATTAATACTGCTTCTAAAAAATCTGGTAATACTTACGGTGTTGTTGCAGATCTTACAATAAAAGGAATTACTAATCCTATTGCATTCGATTTAACTTACGATGGTAAAAGTGCAACTGCAGATTTAACTATCGATCGTACTAAATACGAAGTTCGTTATGGTTCTGGAAGTTTCTTCGATAATTTAGGGGACAATACAATCTATGACGATTTTGAAATCTCTGTAGATTTAAAATTCTAAAAAATCCAACCATTGTAAATTTAATCCCGTAAGCTACCCTACAGATTACGGGATTTATTTTTTAATAAAATGTTTGCTGTTTAAAATTTCATAACTATATTTGAAACAATGAAAAACAGAATTGCAAATACTTGGTGGTGGTCTAACTTACGTTCAAACTTCGTGAGCTAAATTGCCATTGTATAAAAATATATAACTAAAAGGCTTGTCTCACGACAAGCCTTTTTTTGTTTCAAGATGCTTTAAAATTATGTACACATTAAAAACCAACTACAAAAAACTCTTAGCAGATACTATTACTCCGGTTAGTGTTTATTTAAAAGTAAGGGATAAATATCCAAATAGCCTTTTACTAGAAAGTAGTGATTATCACGCCAATAAAAATAGTTTTTCTTATATCTGCTGTAATCCCATTGCTTCAATAAAAGTTCAAAACGAAGAAATTACTGAAGAATTTCCAGATGGTACTTCAAAAACAACCAAAATCACTCCTGAAGTTAATCTTCCAGAGAAAATTCAGGATTTTGGAAAGTTGTTCGATACCCAGGAATCTGACTTTAAATTTATCAACAACGGTCTTTTTGGTTACATTTCTTACGATGGCGTTCGTTATTTTGAAGACATCGAGATCACCAAGAAAAAAGGCGATCTTGAATTACCAGATATGTACTACGCGGTGTACCAAAACATCATCGCGATAAATCATTTCAATAATCAGGCGTTTATTTTTAACCACTCCTATAGTGATGATAATAAGATCGAAGAGATCGAGCAGCTTATCAGCGTTAAGAATTTTGCCACTTACGATTTCCACCGCCAGGGCGAAACCGAAAGTAATCTAACCGACGAAGAATTTATCGAACAGGTAAAATTCGGTAAAAAACACTGTTATCGTGGCGATGTTTTCCAAATCGTGCTTTCCAGACGCTTTTCTCAAAAATTTAAAGGCGACGAATTTAATGTGTACCGCGCTTTACGAAGTATCAATCCTTCTCCATATCTTTTCTATTTCGACTACGGAAACTTTAAAATATTTGGTAGCTCGCCTGAAGCTCAATTGGTCGTAGACGAAGGTCAGGCCGAAATTCATCCAATTGCCGGAACTTTTAAACGTACCGGAAACGACGAAAAAGACGCCGAAATTGCCAAACAACTTAGTGCCGACGAGAAAGAAAATGCCGAGCACGTAATGTTGGTAGACCTGGCTCGTAACGATCTAAGCCGAAATGGAAGCAATGTAAAAGTAGAAACCTATCGCGAAATTCAGTTTTTCTCGCATGTAATTCATCTGGTAAGTAAAGTTACCGGAACCAAAAATCCAGATACACCAACCATGCAGGTGGTGGCAGATACTTTCCCGGCGGGGACGTTGAGTGGTGCGCCAAAACACAGCGCCATGAAACTTATCGAAGAATGTGAAAATGTAAACCGCGACGCTTACGGTGGTGCGATTGGCTTTATGGACTTTCACGGCAACTTCAACCACGCGATCATCATTAGATCTTTTGTGAGCAAAAATCATCAGTTGCATTACCAGGCCGGTGCCGGTGTGGTTTCAGAATCTAAAGACGAGAACGAGCTTCAGGAAGTGTACAACAAACTTGGAGCCTTAACCAAAGCATTAGAGATTGCTGAAGATATAAAATAATGGCGTTACCACCCTAAGGGGTGGTCAGGCTTTCGGTAGTCGCTTTTTTAAATGTTACTCATTTAAAAAGAGCTCCAACAATACCTCAATCCCTAACGCAAAACAGAACTTTAAACTCCGGATAAACCGAAGAGTTCGAAAAACGAAAATAGAATTAAAACATCGGGAGAAATCTTCCGAATAATAAAGAAGATGAAAAAAGTATTAGTTATAGATAATTACGATTCGTTTGTGTATAACCTGGTACATTACCTGGAAGATCTGGATTGCCAGGTAACGGTAAAAAGAAACGATCAACTGGATATCGATTTTGTACAAAATTTCGATAAAATTTTATTGTCTCCCGGCCCGGGAATTCCATCTGAAGCCGGATTATTAAAACCTATCATAGAAAAATATGGCGCTACCAAAAGTATTTTTGGTGTTTGTCTTGGCCAGCAAGCCATTGGGGAAGTTTACGGTGGCACACTTGGTAACTTAGAATCTGTTTACCACGGCGTTGCTACAGATATCGATATTGTAGTAAATGACGAACCTTTATTTGCAGGTTTAGACAACAAAATAAAAGTAGGTCGCTATCATTCCTGGGTGGTTTTAAAAGAATTACCAGATGCTTTAGAAGCGACTTCCTTTGATGATAAAGGCCAAATTATGTCTCTTAGACATCGAGAATTTGATGTTCGCGGTGTACAATTTCACCCAGAATCGGTTTTAACTCCGGAAGGAAAGAAAATGATTGAAAACTGGGTAAACTCAGATTTCAATAAAGAAACTTCAGAAAAACCGGCAGCAAACCAGGCATAGAATTTTCAAAACCTATAAATTTAGATTCGGTTTAACCGATTCATTCTTAATAAAATGAAAGAATTACTAAACAGGCTTATTAACCACGAAACGATAAGTAAAGCGGAAGCAAAACAAGCCTTATTCAATATTTCTAACGGAGAATATAACGAAAGTCAGATTGCTGCATTTCTCACTGTCTATATGATGCGAAGTGTTACTATTGCAGAGCTTGAAGGTTTTAGAGATGCGCTTTTAGAACTTTGTGTGGCAGTAGATCTTAGCGCCTACGATCCTATCGATCTTTGTGGTACCGGCGGTGATGGTAAAAACACCTTCAATATTTCTACAACTTCGTCTTTTGTGACTGCTGGTGCTGGCGTAAATGTAGCAAAACATGGTAATTACGGAGTATCTTCTGTAAGTGGTAGCTCGAATGCGATGGAGCATTTAGGAATTCGCTTTAGCAACGATCCTGCATTTTTAGAAAAATGTATCGATAAAGCCGGAATTTGTGTTTTGCACGCTCCCCTATTTCATCCGGCTATGAAAAATGTGGCGCCAATTCGAAAAAGCTTGGCGGTAAAAACATTCTTTAATATGTTAGGGCCAATGGTAAATCCGGCTTTTCCAAAGAATCAATTGGTTGGAGTTTTCAATTTAGAACTAGCTAGAATGTATGGTTATTTGTATCAAAATACCGATAAGAATTTTAGTATTCTTCATGCTTTAGATGGTTATGATGAAATTTCATTAACCAGCGATACCAAAGTAATTTCCAATGAAACCGAAAGTATGCTGAAACCAGCCGACTTCGGAGTTCGAAAGCTAGAGCAGAAAGAAATCTACGGCGGTGGAACAATAGAGAATTCAGCAATGATTCTGGTAAATATTCTTCGAGGTGAAGGAACCGAAGCTCAGGAAAATGTGGTTTGTGCAAACGCCGGTATGGCAATTGCGACCGCTAAAAACTTAAGCGTAAAAGAAGGATTTTCAGCAGCAAAAGAATCTATAAAGTCCGGAAAAGCATTAGAGGCATTAAAAAAATTACAGGATTTAAGCGAATAAGATCTATGAACATTCTTGATAAAATAATTGCAGATAAACATAAAGAACTGGTTTTAAAAAAACTGGTCGTTCCCGTTTCACAATTGGAAAGTTCAGCCTTGTTTGAAAGGGAAACCGTTTCTTTAGCCGATGCGCTTAGAAAAAGTAAAAGCGGAATTATCGCTGAACACAAACGTCGCTCTCCTTCAAAATCGGTGATCAACCAAAGTTTAAATGTAGAAGATGTAGCCAAAGGTTACGAAAATGCTGGAGTAAGCGGAATGTCGGTTTTAACCGATGGAAAATATTTTGGTGGATCTTTAGACGATTTATTGTACGCTCGTGCTGCGGTGAAAATGCCCATTTTAAGAAAAGAGTTTATAATTGATGAATATCAGTTACTGGAAGCGAAAGCTCATGGCGCCGATGTAATTTTATTGATCGCTGCAGTTTTAGAACGCCAGCAGATCAAACAATTATCTGAATTCGCCAAGAATCTTGGTTTAGATGTACTTTTAGAAGTGCATAATCAGGAAGAATTAGAAAAATCAATCATGCCGAGTCTGGATATGTTGGGTGTAAACAATAGAAATTTAAAGACTTTTGAAGTAAGCACCCAAACTAGCAAAGACCTTTCAACTAAAATTCCAGATGATTTTGTGAAAGTTAGTGAAAGCGGCATTAGCTCGGTTGAAGCGATAAAAGACCTAAAACAATACGGCTACGAAGGTTTTTTAATAGGTGAAAACTTTATGAAAACCGATAATCCCGGCAAAAGCGCGAAGGAGTTTATTGATGAACTGATTTAGAACATAGACCGTTTCACTGTTAGAATATAGAGAACTGTTAGAATATAGAGAATAGATGATGATGTGGTAATTTGAAAATGGGATAATTTGAAGGTTACTTAAATTTTGAAATTTTTTGTCAAATCGAAAATCAAAATTATACGAAGCGAAAAGTTTAAAAAAGCTGTAAACTGTAAACCGTTAGCTGTAAACTTAACTTAATGAACCTAAAACTCAAAATATGCGGAATGAAGCATCCTGAGAATATTCAGGAGGTTGCTGCATTAGAACCAGATTATATGGGTTTTATTTTCTATGAAAAAACACCACGTTTTTTTAATGCTGAAATCCCTAAGATTTCAGATTCGATAAAAAAGACCGGAGTTTTTGTAAAAGCAGAGATCGCTGAAATTCTTGCTAAAGTCAACGAATATAAGCTTGATGCTATTCAGCTACATGGTGGTGAGTCGGCCGAGTTTTGTTCAGAATTAAAAACTGTTTTAAAAGAAACGAATATCGAGATCATCAAAGTGTTTTCAGTAAAATCTGAATTCGATTTTGATCAATTATCAGCTTTTGAAGATCATATAGACTATTTTCTATTCGATACCAAAGGCAAACACAAAGGAGGAAATGGAGAAACCTTTGATTGGACTTTATTAAAAGAATATCCTTCAGAAAAACCATTTTTTCTAAGCGGCGGGATTGGGTTAGAACAGCTGGAAGATCTAAAAAAATTCTATGCGTATTTAACCAAAATCGGCAAAGAACATTTGCTTTATGCTGTAGATGTAAACAGTGCTTTCGAAACGGAACCAGGATTAAAGAATACTGAAAAACTAAAACAATTTGTTGACGAATTGATGTGATAATGTGGTAATGTGGTGATTTGAAAATGGAAAAAATACATATTCTGAATGCTGAATGCTGAATTTTAAATGAGATTGAACCGCCTAATTGCCGAAAGCTGTAAGGCAAAAAACTGTTAACTATAACTAAAATAAATAGCTGAGAGCTGAATGCTCTGTGCTAAAAAGCTAAATAAAATGACATACCAAGCAGACGAAAAAGGATATTATGGCGAATTTGGTGGCGCCTTTATTCCCGAAATGCTGTATCCTAATGTAGAAGAATTGCGCAAGCAGTATTTAGACATTATGAAAGAAGATTCTTTTCAGAAAGAATTCAAGGCGCTTTTAAAAGATTATGTAGGTCGCCCTACTCCACTTTATTATGCCGAGCGTTTCAGTAAAAAATATAATACCAAAGTATATTTAAAACGTGAGGATCTTTGCCATACAGGTGCACACAAAGTTAATAATACCATTGGCCAGATCTTAATGGCAAAACGCTTGGGTAAAAACCGAATTATTGCTGAAACCGGTGCCGGCCAACACGGAGTTGCAACAGCTACGGTTTGTGCGCTAATGGGAATTGAGTGTATCGTGTATATGGGCGAGATCGATATTGAACGCCAGGCACCAAATGTTGCACGAATGAAAATGTTGGGTGCTAAAGTCGTTCCGGCCAAATCGGGTAGTAAAACCTTGAAAGATGCAACCAACGAAGCCATTCGCGATTGGATCAATAATCCGGTTGACACGCATTACATCATTGGATCTGTTGTTGGGCCACATCCTTATCCCGATATGGTGGCGAGATTTCAGGCGGTGATTTCCGAAGAAATTAAAACGCAACTTAAAGAAAAAGAAAATCGTGAAAATCCAGATTATGTCGTGGCTTGTGTGGGTGGCGGTAGTAATGCCGCTGGTGCATTTTTTCATTATTTAGACACTCCGGAAGTTGGAATTATCGCTGTTGAAGCTGCCGGAAAAGGAATTTATACCGGTGAAAGTGCTGCAACCTCAGCTTTAGGAAAAGAAGGAATAATCCACGGAAGTAAGACTTTGTTGATGCAGACTGACGACGGACAAATAACCGAGCCGTATTCGATTTCGGCTGGTTTAGATTATCCGGGAGTTGGGCCAATGCATGCGCATTTATTTAGAAGTGGTCGTGGAGAATTTATTTCGATTACCGATGATGCCGCAATGAAAGCCGGCTTACAATTAGCAAAACTGGAAGGAATTATCCCAGCGATCGAATCCTCTCACGCTCTTGCGATTTTTGAAGATCGAAAATTTAAAGAAGATGATGTAGTTGTTGTAAATCTTTCTGGCCGTGGCGATAAAGATTTAAATACGTATATCGATTATTTTGAATTATAGTATTTGTTGACATTCTATAAAATTTAAAGTGTAATTATCGTCATTCCGTGCTCGACACGGAATCTCATAATTCGAGTTAGATAAATGATTTTAAATTATAGGATGAGACCCTGAATCAAGCCCGCCTGCCGGACGGGCAGGTTCAGGGTGACGTATTCAAAATTTCATAGCTCAAATTGCGAATATTGAAAAGAAGCTGAAAGCTAAAAGCTCTTTACTGAAGGCTAAAAAATTAAAAAAATGAACAGAATTAAAGAAAAACTGCAGGAAGACAAAAAACTGCTTTCTATATATTTTACTTCAGGATATCCTGAAATTAACGACACGGTAGAGATCATTAAAAGCCTGGAAAAAAATGGTGTCGATTTTATCGAAATTGGGCTTCCGTTTAGTGATCCTTTAGCCGATGGACCAACAATTCAGGAGAGTTCTACCATTGCGCTAAAAAGTGGAATGACCACCAATAAACTTTTTGAGCAGTTAAAAGATATTCGTCCAGAAGTTTCTATTCCACTTATAATAATGGGATATTTTAACCCTATTCTTCAGTTTGGTGTCGAAAAATTCTGCGCAAAATGCGAAGAAGTTGGTGTCGACGGACTCATAATTCCAGATCTTCCAGTAGATGTTTATAACGATAATTATAAGCCGATATTCGATAAACACGGACTAAAAAATATTTTCCTGATCACGCCGCAAACTTCCGAAGAACGTATTCGTTTTATAGATGAAGTTTCCGACGGATTCATTTATATGGTAAGTACCGCCAGCGTTACAGGAAGCACTAAAGGTTTTGGTGAAGAAACTAAAGCTTATTTTAAACGAATTGCAGACATGAAACTGAAAAATCCGCAGGTTGTTGGATTTGGAATCAGTGACGAAGATACGTTTAATGACGCCACTAAATATGCAAAAGGTGCCATTATTGGGAGTGCTTTTATTAAGCATTTAAACAAGCATGGTAAAAACAATATCAAAGATTTTGTAAAATCAGTTCGGCCGGTTTAACCAAAGTCTAACAAGCTATTAGCAGGTTTTAAGAGTATCGATTCTTATCTTTAAGTTGAATCATAAAAACACAGAATTATGGGAGGTCCTATTAAAGATAATCACAAATCGAGAAAAACAGAACAATCTAATCCCACGCAACCAAGTGGAAATAGAAACGAAACTACCAATAAAGTAGATATCGACGAGAAAACGATCAAAGATCAACAAAATAAAAAGTAAATAGATTTATGGGAAGAGGCGATAAAAAAACTAAACGAGGGAAAATAGCAATCGGAACCACCGGTAAACTACGACCTAAGCGTAAAAAGTTTAAAGTAAAGCCAACCACTCTTGCAGAGCAAGACAAAAAAGATTTACAATGATATTTATTTAGAACACCATAAAACCCTCAGATTTTCTGAGGGTTTTGTTTTTATTGCTATCTAAAAGAATTCCTTATACTGAAGCACTCGAAAATCCAACGTATTAAATTTGGGATTTTTAGCCTTCAATTCTTTATAAAGCTGCATACTTCCAACCGCCATATTCGCTGCTCCAGACGGTGCAATTAATGAAACGGTTTTTATTAATCGTCCATCCAAAACAAATTGATGAATTCTTGGCGGCTCGTTATTTACGATCTTCAGTTTTATATTTTCTTCGGAATCTTTTAAATGTCTTCTGAAAAAATATTCCGGTCCGTTTTTACTATTTCCACCGGTAAATAATAACGTATCGATCTTTGGATGCTTTCGTAGAATCTGAAGCATATTTCTAAGCTTCACCTTTTGCATTCCCAGATCTGAAGCATCGATTTTTTCCCTAAAACTACTTTCAACCACGTCACAAATACCTATTCCTCGTTTCTGAAGAAAACTCTTTCGCTGTAAAACGGCTGCTTCTGAATTATCGTAGATCAGTTCTAATTCAAAAATTCGGTCTAAAATTGGCCAAAGTAAACCATCCTGACTTCCGTAGCAAAAATCAACATCCCGCTCTTTTAGTCTACGCTGCGTAAAACGCGGTGGCGGCAACGTACCAACAATAAGTTTGGTAGCACCTTCAGGAATAAATAGCGGAAATGGATGTTTATGATGAAAAATATCGATATTGTTTAAATTCTGCCTTCTTTTTCTAAGTACTGTGTTGCCTGCTGAAGATCATCAAAAATCTTATCTGCAGCCTCTACATTTTCCTTTAAATTAGGATTCCCCTGAATTGCCAGACATTCTAATCCGGCTCCCTTTGCTGAAGCTACTCCGGTTCTGGTATCTTCAAAAACGATCATATTTTCCTTTGGCAGTTTGATCTTTTCGATCGCGGTAAGGTAACTTTCAGGATCTGGTTTGCTATTTTCCACATCGGTTCTGGTAATCTCAAATTCAAAATATTTTGCGATACCGGTTTTCTCCAAAAGAAACTCAACATTATTCCGTGGACTACCGGTAACCAAATAAATAGGAATTCCCTTTGCCTTGAAGAAATCTAAGGTTTCTATAGCGAACGGCATAAATTCAACTTCAGATTCTTTTACCAGTTTTTCAGCCATTCGCTCGCGCTTGTAGGTTAGCTCTTCTTCCGAAATTGGCAGATCAAATTGGACTACGATCGCCTTTGCATTAATTGGCGAAGGCGTACCTGCATAAGTTTTTATATAATAATCGTAGTCTAGCTGAGCGTCGTAATCTTTTAAAACTTCAACCCAGGAATTGTAATGATAATGCTCTGAATCTACTAATGTACCGTCGAAATCGAAAATTGCTGCTTTAATTTCAGCCATGCTTATTGGTTTTTTGGATTTTTCTACGAAATTACTTCCAAAGAAATAAAGCTAGTTTTAGCTAATATTAAGTTTTGGTTAGGTGTTTAAATTGAAATATTACACTAGAATTTCAGTTAAAATACTATTTAAAAAGTCAATTTTTGTCAAGCTAATCCTGTTCGTCCGGCAGGCGGGCTCGTTTCAGGTTCGCATAAAAGAGAAATAATCTGCATGATGAGATTCTGAAATAAATTCAGAATGACTTTTTATATAGTTTTATCGAATAAAAACTGGTTCGTTTTCTTTCTCGGTATGCTCTGCACTGAATTTATAGTCGTCGTAATCGAAGCCTTTAATATCTTCTAAAGATTTCGCTGAAGAATCGATAATATATCGCACCATAGAACCACGAGCTTTCTTTGCATAAAAACTGATAATCTTTAATTTTCCGTTTTTGTAATCTTTAAAAACAGGAGAAATTACCGGAACTTTTAAAGCTTTAGTATCCACTGCTTTAAAATATTCGTTGCTCGCAAGATTCACAAACAACTCATCTTCTTCTAATTCTGAATTCAAATAATCGGTCACTTTTTCTTTCCAAACCTCATAAAGCGTGTCCTTACTTTCGATCCCGATTTTAGTTCCCATCTCCAAACGATATGGCTGAATTAGATCGAGGGGTTTTAAAATTCCGTACAAACCAGAAAGAATTCTAAGTGTATTTTGAATATCATCCAACTTTTCTTCTGGAAGTGTATACGCATCTAAACCATTATAAACATCGCCATTAAACGCATACATTGCCGGGCGAGAATTCTTTTTGGTATGATCTTCTTCAAATTCCTGGTAACGGGTATAATTTAGATCAGCAAGCTTATCGCTAATACTCATTAATTCTGAAATCTCTTTTTTGGTCATTCTGGCCAATTTTCGATTCAGTTTTCCCGTGGTTTCTAAAAAAGCAGGTTGCGTTCCTCGAGTAGTAGGTAATTTTGATTCGTAATCCAGACTCTTCGCTGGTGAAACAACTATTTTCATTTTTCTTTTCTGTTTTTTCGTTTCTCCCTAAACTTGCCATCCAGAGAGGCTGCCTTGTTTCGGGACTCATTAAAAAATAATGAGATGCTGAATAAATTCCGATAATTATCGGCAGAGCTTGAACTCCTAAATTTAAACTTTCACGAAGATAAGACTTCGATTCCCGAAAATAAAAAAGACCTTCAATTACTTATTTATACAGCAATAAAAAGGTCTTATATTTTATCGAATTTCGCTAAACTACTCTAGCATTTCTTTCTGGTTCTTGGCATAGTTACGCCACTTCTCTATCGCGCCCACCATATCTTCTGGCAATTCTGAATTAAAGCTCATCCACTCCCCTGTTTTTGGATGTGTAAAGCCTAAAGTTTTTGCGTGAAGTGCCTGCCTTGGTAATACTTTAAAACAATTCTCTACAAATTGCTTGTATTTGGTAAAGGTTGTCCCTTTTAGAATCTTCTCGCCACCATAGCGTTCATCGTTAAAAAGGGTATGCCCAATATACTTCATGTGCACACGAATCTGGTGCGTTCTACCTGTTTCTAATTTACAAGCCACCAAAGTAACATAACCAAAACGCTCTAAAACTTTAAAATGAGTTACGGCGGGTTTCCCTTTTTCAGCATCATCACCTTCGTAAACGGTATTCTGGAGTCTGTTTTTTGGATGTCTTCCAATATTTCCTTCAACCGTTCCTTCATCTTCTTCAACATTTCCCCAAACCATGGCTACATACTCGCGCTCACTCGTTTTATCGAAAAACTGCTTCGATAAATGCGCCATAGCATGTTCGGTCTTAGCGATCACTAAAAGTCCGCTGGTATCTTTATCGATTCGATGCACCAAACCAGGACGATCACTGCTGTTATTTGGCAAGTTTTCGAAATGATACACCAGTGCATTAATCAAGGTTCCGCTATAATTTCCATGCCCTGGATGCACCACCATTCCTGCCGGTTTATTCACTACAAGAACAGTATCATCTTCATAAACGATATCCAACGGAATATTCTCTGGAGTAAGTAAAAACTCATACGGCGGATGCTCGAACATTACCTGCACCACATCACCGGCTTTTACTTTATAATTTTGTTTTACAGGAACATCATTAACATAAATATTCCCATCTTTTGCTGCCTTTTGAATTTTATTACGAGTTGCTTTCTCGATATAATTCATCAAATATTTATCTACTCGTAGGGGATTTTGGCCCTTTTCAGCAATAAATTTATGATGCTCGTAAAGCGTTTCGTCATTCTGGTCGTCCAGCTGCTCTTCAAGCTCGTTATTTTCTTCAGGATGCTCCTTCATTAAAAATCAAATTGATCGTCGTTCGTTTCCTCGGTCTCTAAACTATCCTCTTCTACAGGTTGACCATAGCTTCCAGAGCCATCTCCTAAAACAAGGTCGATCTTAGAGGTTTTCATTAATTCGTCTCCTGCTTCTATTAGTTCTCCGTTATGACGAAGCTCTAAAACGGCATCTTCAGCAATATCTGGCTTGTAAGTAATCTCACCAATCTCGAAACCCAGAGACTTTAAAGTCGGCTCGGCCTGTCTGCGCGTACGACGAATAAGATCTGGGATCACTATTTTACGATAACCAGATGGATTTAAAGTCAGATATATTTTTCTATTTTCTTTTACAAATTTCCCAGCTTTTGGGACTTGCTCTATTACAGAAAATCTTGGATAATCCGGATTAAAATTAGCCGAATCCAAAATCTCATATCTCAGATCCTTTTCCTTTAACATTGTTTCCACATCGCTTAAAGATAGCTCGGCCAGGTTAGGCACTTCTATACGATCTCCCTGGTTTGTAGTGTAATCTAGCCACTGCATAGTTGCATAGCCCAACACTACTACTAAAATAATTGCCAGCACCAGCTGAATTAAAAATGTTTTACTGAAAATGAATCTGAACAATCCCATATATTTACAAAATAAAAAGCAAAGATATAAAAACACCTTGGTTTTGGTGACACCCTTTTTTCGTGATATTTTTGTTTTAAACGCTACATAACCCGATATATTGAATATGAAGAAGAAAATTGCCATCGCAATGGGCGGTTTTTCAAGTGAATACCGCATTTCTATAAATAGTGGAAACATGGTTTACGAAAACCTGGATCTTGATAAATACGAGCCTTACCGCGTGCATATTTTACAAAATGAGTGGTTTGTAGTAGCTGCAGATGATACTCCGTATCCCATAAATAGAAGTGATTTCACGGTAAAAATTAATGGTGAAATCATCAAATTTGACTGTGTTTTTAATACCATTCACGGCACACCAGGTGAAAACGGATTATTGCAAGCCTATTTGGAATTGCTGAATATTCCGCAAACGGCAGCAGATCATTATCAATCGGCGTTAACTTTTAACAAGCGTGATCTTATTAGCGTTTTACAGCCCTACGGAATTAAAACCGCTAAAAACTATTTTCTAAATAAAGGTGATATTGTAGATACTGAAGCCATTATTGATAAAGTGGGACTTCCCTGTTTTGTAAAGGCGAATCGTGCCGGAAGTAGCTTTGGCATTACAAAGGTGAAGCAAAAAGACGAATTATATCGAGCGGCACAAAATGCATTTCAGGAAGATGATGAAGCAATTATCGAATCTTTCCTTGATGGCACTGAAGTTTCAGTGGGTGTAATTACTTATAATGGTGAATTACTTGCACTTCCGGTAACCGAAATTGTTTCAGAAAATGAATTCTTCGATTATGAAGCGAAATATCTGGGCAAATCTCAGGAGATCACTCCTGCAAGAATTTCAGAAGAAGACACAAAAAAGGTTCAGGAAATCGCTAAACTGATCTATCAGAAATTAAAGATGAAAGGTTTTACACGCTCTGAATTTATATTCCATAACGGCGAACCACATTTTATTGAAATGAACACCACACCGGGATTAAGCCAGGCCAGTATTTTACCTCAGCAGGCAGCGAAAGCAGGTATTAGCTTACAAGATTTATATGGTAGCGCAATAGAAGCGGCTTTAAGCTAAGATTGTTAAAAATTATAGCCGATTTTTAAATCGAATGTACCTGTGTAACCGTGATTGCTAGTTTCATCCAGATTTATGCCATAACCAATTGGCCCAATAGCAATTTCAAACCCAAAGTGTTGGCCAATATTCCGCTTAATTCCCCATTTCGGAATAAAATCCAGAGTATTGGCAGTACTATGATTACGATCATTCGAAATTACAAACAAATCTGAATGTAAAGTCGTTTCTAAACTTAAATAATTAGCGCCATTATTCCACGTATTCCTTTCTTTTCTTCCTCTCTTTTTAATATTATAATACCAACGAGGTTCAATTTTAATTAACGGAATCAAAGCATAGTTAACGCTATTCTCATAATGTGTTCCTCCCCATAATCCGGCATCAAATCCAATTTCTGTTCTTAGTGCAAACTGATCTGCTAATCTCGACTCATTATATCCCCAAATCCCTAAAACACCAGTTTGAATCCCAAATAAGGATTTTTCTACGGAAGCGTTTTGTGCTTTTAAAGCTGAACTTGAAAAAATAAAAATTACTAATACTGTGATGATTCTGTTCATTTTTTGATCGATGCGTTTCCGAAAAGACGAATATATAAAAATAACGCTTACCTCTATAATATCAATTGAAATTTTGTTTCCTTCTTTTTTTATAAGACCTTAGTATTGATAATCGATTTTCTATGAAAAGAGCAGTATTTCCGGGATCTTTTGATCCTATTACTTTAGGGCATGTAGATATTATTGAAAGAGGACTTCCTCTTTTTGATGAAATCGTTCTGGCAATTGGAACCAACAGCAGTAAAAAGTATATGTTTTCTTTAGAAAAACGACTTGAATTCCTTGAAAAAACCTTCCAAAACGAGTCTAAAATTAAGGTAACCACCTACAGCGGACTAACAGTTGATTTTTGCAAAGAAATTGACGCTAAATTCTTACTTCGCGGACTTAGAAACGGGATCGATTTGGAATTTGAAAAAGCTATTGGCCAAACCAACTACAAAATGGAAAATATCGAAACTGTTTTTCTAATCGCTTCTTCTGGCTTTGAACATATTTCTTCTACCATTGTAAGAGATGTGATGCAACACGGCGGAAAATATGAGTTTATGGTGCCGGATTCGGTGAGTAGTGAGTAGTGAGTAGTGAGTAGTGAGTAGTGAGTAGTGAGTAGTGAGTAGTGAGTAGTGAGTAGTGAGTAAGTTTCACTTTTAATTTTTCATATTGCATTGCAAAATGAAAAATTTTAAAAATGCCTTCTAAAAACCTACAATATCACTTCCCAAACATCTATTTTTTATTATCTCTATTCTAAAATCTAGTATCTAACAGCTCTAGCGATCTAAAATTTAATACTCCGTCACGTGTCCCCAGTTTTCTCCGGTTTTGATTCGGTGTAACTGCATTTCTGAAATCCCAAATTGTTTAGCGATCATTTTTAAACGTGTTCTTCTGTTAGGATCAAAGATCTTACGCTTAATAAACTTCACTTTAGTTTCAGTTAGTTTTGCGTGGCTAGGAAGCTTTCTTTTAATATTCTTATTATCAGGATTACTAAACTGATGGATCTCTTTTTCTCGCTTTGTGGCCCATTGCAAATTCTCTAAGCGATTATCGGTCTTATCGTAATTTAAATGAATTACGTAGCGTTGCCCCTCTTTTGGTTCCAAGAAATTTTCAGCTAAAATTTTATGAGTATATCGGCTGGACCAAACACCATTTTTAAGTTTTATACGAATCATTTCGTAACCATTGCCCAGTCGCTTTTCCTGAAGTTCTTCACCTTCTTCAGTAATTTTAATTACTCGGCCTAAATTGGAAATTTTATAGCGAATTTCATCTGAAACATTATCGCCAAACTCGACTTCTTTCCACTGTTCATTAAAATAACTTCGTATCATAGGGATTGTATTTACTTCAATTTAGAAAAAATAATTAACTGCTACGCCTGTAAAATAATTACGCGGATAGCCAGGATAATAATATCGTGGTGCGGCGCCACCAAAACCAACCGCATTTGGTAAAACACTGGCGGCATAATGTTCATCAAAAACATTATTTATTCCGCCGTAAATATTTAGCTGAAGATCCTTTATAATATCAAAAGCATACGCTGCTTTTAGATTTACCAGATCATAAGAATTTGTATACAGCGCATTTGCATCGTTTAGCGGAATTTCACCTACATTTCTATAAAGTGCATTGAAACTGAAACCAAAATCTGTACTAAAATCAAATCCTGCATTTAAAGTATGTTTTGGAACTCCTGGTAGTTCATTCCCCGAATAATCTACTTCTTCATTCACAAAACGATCGAACTCAAAAAAGTTGAAGGCAGCGTTTATAAACGGACTCACCTGCCAGTTTTCAGTAAGATCTAAGCTATATTTTCCGAAGAATTCAATTCCGTTATGATCGGTTTTACCCGCGTTGATTCCAACATATTGATCTTCAGCAACTCTTTGCGCCACCAATAAATTTCTCACCTGGATGCTGTACAAAGAAACTTCAGTATATAATCGATTATTTAACCAGTTTCCTTTAAAACCTATTTCGTAATTAAATCCTGTTTCAGCTTTTAGATCGGTGTTTATTTGCCCTTCCGGAGTCAAAGTTTCAGCAACGGTTGGTGTAGAAAACCCATGGCTTACAGATGCGTAAATATTCTTCCGTTTAGCAACTTCATAAGACAAACCCAATCTTGGAGAAAAAACGGCATCAAAAGTATAACTGCCGGTTTGATCGATATTATCTTCAGCATAAAAATCATCTAAACTATAAGCGGTTGTGTTAAAATTTAAGCCGGCTTCTAACAACAAACGTTCGCTCAAATCTATATTTAATTGCGCAAAGAAATTCGCATAATGGCGATCCTGCTCATTATTACTTAAGCGTTCTCCACGCACACTACCAAGATTATCGAAATCTTCGTATAAATTTTCAAAAGTTCCGGTTTCGTACCATTCATTATAATATTGCGCGCCAAAACTAAATTCTGAAGGCAATTCAAAAAGTTTTGTAGAAAGGCTAAAATTGGTTCTTGCTCCGGCAGATAATCGCTCTTCTTTTAAAATATCGAATGGTCTTGGCTCGTAGCCATTTCTAAAACTTAAGAATACACTGGTTTGATTGGTGAAATTTTCAGAAAAATGATGATTATAACTCACACCTAACAAACCACGATCATAACTTTCGTAACCTCTGGAAGCTCCCCAGGTGTATGCGGCACTTTCTGGATCGTTTAAAAAATCGTCCTCATTTATCGAACTTGGGATATAAGCTTTTAGTTTGACGAAATTGGCCAAAAACGACAGACTATTTTTTCCTGAAGTCAGCACTTTTGCATTCACAAGTCCAGATTTTCTATCGTAAGAACCATTCTCGCGCCAGCCGTCACTTTGCACATGATTATAGGTCGCAAAAACTGAAGAATTTGCTCCATTTATAGAAATTACATCAGATTTTTTCCAGGTATTGTAACTTCCTCCCTGCACTTTTACACCAACCCGACTTTCATTTGCTCCGGGATCTGCGGAATACAGGTTTATCGACCCACCAAGTCCGGCGCCGTAAATACTACTTGTTGGACCTTTTATCACCTCAACACGTTCTAAAGATTCCTGGCCGATATCATCTAAAGTGAGGGAGCCTTCTGCGGTTGCCAGCGGAATTCCGTCGAAATACGCCTGAATTCTATTCGTAGTATATTGCGCTCTACCTCCAATTCCGCGAATATTGATCTTATTGGTATTTAAAGCTCCCTGATTGACATAAACCCCGGGCACATAATTAAGGTTATCGACAAAATTTGTAGCATCTGTTCTTTCCAGATCGTTTTTGGAAAGCAAACTTACCGCTGCGGGTGTTTTTTGGAGTTCGGTTGGGATTAACGTACTTCTTAATTTTACTTCGGAAAGTGACTCGTTCGAGGGTGCCAGGTAAACTTTAAAATTAGTGTCATTTTTATCGAATCTTAGCTTTTGTGTTTCAAATCCTATGGCGCTGAATTTTAAAACTACCGGAAAGTCTATATTCTGAATATTAAAAAAACCATCTTTACCTGAAACAGCAACAACTTCTGAGGCTGCAATGATATTTACATTTGCGATCGCTTCAGAAGTTGTTTCATTTAAAATTTGTCCCTTCAGATTCTGACAAAAAGATTGTTGTGCGCAAATCACCAATATTAGCGCGATAATTATTTTCTTCAATTGTTCTTTTTTAAGAAACGAAATTACTTATTATTCCGCAGAAACTCTCCACACTACTCCGCCGTTATCATCGTTCACCAATAGATCTCCGTTTGGTAAAGTAGTAACTCCAACCGGGCGACCATAAACTTTGCTGCCATCTTCACTGGCAATAAAACCGGTTAAGAAATCTTCTGGTTGCTGTGGCTTTCCGTTGGCATCAAAAGGAATAAAAAGCACTTTATATCCTGCAAAATTTGAACGATTCCATGAACCATGTTGTCCTACAAAAGCTCCGTTTTTATATTTTTCAGGAAATTGATCTTTATCGTAGAAAGTGATTCCTAAAGATGCGGTATGTGATCCCACCGGAACATCTGGAATAATCGCTTTTTCCACCATATCATTATGCGGTTCTTTATGCCATCTTGGATCTTTAATATCTCCATAATATGAATAAGGCCAACCATACCAGCCACCTTGTTTAACGCTAGTTACATAATCTGGCACTAAATTATCACCAATTTTATCACGTTCGTTAACGGCAGCCCAAAGTTCTCCCGTTATTGGATTATAATCTACGCCAACTGGATTTCTTAAACCAGCCGCATAAACGATCTCATTACTACCATCTGGATCCATCATAAGCACATTTGCTCTGCGCTTTTCTTTTTCCATACCGTGTTCACCGGCGTTACTGGAAGATCCAACGGTAACCACCAATTTGTTTCCGTCTTTGCTTGCGATTAAATTACGCGTCCAGTGGTGGTTATAACCTCCGGCAGGTAATTCCTTAACCAATTCGCCTTCTCCTTCTAAGGAAGTCATTCCTTCTTTATAAGACCATCTTTTTATGGCATCCACATTAGCGACATAAAAATAACCATCTAAAATTAGCATTCCGTAAGGCTGATTTAGATCTTCAGCAAAAACAAAACGTTGTTCTGGCTTCCCATCCTTATTGGCATCTCTAAAAAGTGTAATTCTGTTTGCACTTTTCTTAGCATCATCACTTTCTACTACAAAAATATCTTTTCCGTTAGGTGATACATAAGATCTTCTAGGATGATCTAAATCTTCAGCAAATTTAGAAACTTTAAAACCTGCAGGTGCTGTTGGCATTTGTCCTTCTGGCCATGGCACGATCTCGCTTCGCTTCTCTACAGATTTTGTTGAAAATGGCGAAGGCAACTCTAGAGGTCCAACGGTAGTTTGAACAGTTATTGGTGGCTGTTTCGCTAATTTCTCTTTCATCTTTTTAGGTAAGTCCTCCTGCATTTGCGCAATTCCTGAAAAACCTATGAGTGTTGACAAACCAATACTTAATATTGTCTTCTTTTTCATTTCTTAGCTTTTTCCCGAAAATAATCTGAAATAAGACTTCAGAAAAATCATTACTAAGGATTAAGTATAGTTTAACAGCAAAATGCAAGAAGATAAAATGTTATGTGAAAAAACATAGTCTAAAACCTACAATTTTAAATCACGTATTCTCTTACAAGAATCTATTATTAGCACTCTAAATTAGCGGCTTTAGCATATTTTAAGTATGTTTACAACCTATATTTGTTGTTAGTTAGTATTTATGAAAAGAATTCTTTTCTTAGGCATTATAATTATAGCTTTTGGTTCCTGCGATTTTTCGAAATATCAGCTTCAGGACGATTATGATTTTACGACTCGTTTTGAAATTTCAAATGGAACTGAAACCGATACTTATCCCAACGTAATCAGTTTTTACGAAGATCTGGCTAAAGCTTACCCTTCTGTACAACTAAAAGCATTTGATACTACCGATAGCGGAGAACCTTTACATCTAGCCATCTTTAATCCAGATGCGCAGTTCGACATTGCAAAAATCAAAGAAAACAAGAGTATTTTATTGGTCTTAAACGGAATTCATCCCGGTGAAAGTGATGGTATCGATGCTACGATGATGATGTTTAGGGATATGGCGCAGGATTCGATCAAAGTTCCAGAAAATGTTGTGCTCGCAACTATTCCTGTTTACAATATTGGCGGTGCTTTAAATAGAAACTCATTTTCCAGAACCAATCAAAATGGGCCAAAAGCTTACGGATTTAGAGGAAACGCTCGTAACTACGATCTAAATCGTGATTTTGCGAAAGCAGATTCTAAAAATGCCCGTGCTTTTTATAAAATTTACCATTATTTGGATCCAGAAGTTTTTATAGATAATCACGTAAGCAACGGTGCAGATTATCAATATGTATTAACACATCTTTTTACTCAGCACAACAGGTTGGGAGGCGATATTGGTAAATATCTTGATGAAAAAATGATGCCGGCTTTAGAAGATTCCTTAAAAATAAAGAAT
This sequence comes from Zunongwangia atlantica 22II14-10F7, assembly GCF_002094855.1. Taxonomy (GTDB): domain Bacteria; phylum Bacteroidota; class Bacteroidia; order Flavobacteriales; family Flavobacteriaceae; genus Zunongwangia; species Zunongwangia atlantica. The sequence goes on along the minus strand of NZ_ARYN01000007.1, from coordinate 218,396 downwards.
CTTGATATTACACCTTATGTGAATGTTTTTAATGAAGTTCCTGAAAACGGATTTTCTCAATTTGTAGATTATCCTCGCTATTCTACGGGCTATACGACAATGTGGAATACTTTAGGAATGATGGTAGAAACACATATGCTGAAGCCTTACGATAAACGTGTTTGGGGAACTTACGAGCTTATGCGATCTATGGTTGCCATTACCGACAATCAATCTGAAAAAATAAAAGGCTTAAGAGCTGCTGAAAATAAAAAATATCTTACCAAACGCTGGTATCCTGTACACTATAAACCAGATATGGAAGATCCAAGTATCCGCGAATTTAAAGCATATGAGGGCAAAATGATACCGAGTGAGGTTACCGGTGGCGAACGTTTAAAGTACGACCGCAGCAAAGCTTTTACAAAAGACATCGAATATTTCAACAATTTTGTTGCTGAAGACCGTATCGATATTCCTAGAGCTTACGTTATTCCGCAAGGTTGGTGGAATGTAATTGATCTTTTAAAGTTGAATAACATTAAGATGAAAGCTTTTGAAAAAGATACCACAATGTACGTTCAGCAATATAAAATTGAAAACTATCAAACGGGAAACTCTCCTTACGAAGGGCATTATATGCATCGTAATACTGAAGTTTCCGCTAGTATGGATTCTATTAAATTCAGAAAGGGTGATTACTATGTAAGCACTTTTCAGGACGGCGTTCGCTATTTATTGGAAATGTTAGAACCAGCCGCAGAAGATTCTTTCTTCAACTGGAATTATTTTGATACCGTACTTCAGCAAAAAGAACATTTCTCTCCTTATGTATTCGAGGATATTGCTAAAGATCTGCTAGATAAAAATCCAGATTTAAAAGATACTTTTGAGGATAAGAAAACAAACGATCCAGATTTTGCCCAAAATTGGTATGCGCAACTAGAATGGATTCACAAACACTCTAAATATTACGAAACCGCACATTTACGCTATCCTATTTTCAGGATTCCACGCTAGAGGTTTTAGGAACGGTAATTTCGTCTTCTTCAAACAATAATTTTATGTTGGCATAAGAGTTTTTAAGGGCTTTTTCGGCTTTTTCAGGATTTTTCCACTTTACTTTTTCGATGCCTTCTTTTTCCTGCGGAATCAATTCACCTTCATAATCACTAGTCATATTGTACCAATGGGTTTCCTTTAGACGATATTTCCCCTTGCGCTTAAAAATATGGAAAGTAGTTCTTAAAAAACTAGTGATTTCTAATCCTGTAATTGCAGTTTCTTCAGCAACTTCACGAATCGCACATTCTTTTATGGTTTCACCTTTTTCAATCTTTCCTTTAGGTAAATCCCATTTTTTATTTCTGTAGATAAAAAGAATTTCTCCGTTTTTATTATAAACCTTGCCACCGCCGGCCACAACAACTCTTATTCGCTTCCGTAGAAACTTTAAAAGCTTTTCCTCTTTTCTATGATAAAGATTTACATGTGTAATTTTACCCTTATTAATTTTTCTAATTAAACGTTTTAATCGTACGGTTTTGATAGAATAGGTTTTATATTCGCCTCCCAAATCTTTTTTTGTGGAAAGAATTATCGGGGTATCATTCACAAAAACTTTATACATTTGCAGTATGATTTTAAATAAAGAAACAGCAATAAAAACTGCTGAAGTGTTATTGCAAATTAAAGCAATAAAATTAGAACCACAAGAGCCTTTTACATGGGCCAGCGGATGGAAGTCTCCTATTTACTGTGACAATCGAATCGTTTTATCTTATCCTTTGATTAGAAACTTTATACGTGAGAATTTCGCTAAACAGGTTGAAGAAATTTACGGAAAACCAGATGTAATTGCTGCGGTAGCAACCGGTGCCATTGGTATTGGAATGCTTGTAGCAGAGTATCTAAGTCTGCCATTTGTTTATGTAAGACCTGAAGCTAAATCTCACGGAAGAAAAAACCAGATCGAAGGAAATCTTGAAGCAGGGCAAACTGTAGTGGTGATCGAAGATCTAATAAGCACTGGCGGTAGCAGCTTAAATGCGGTTAAAGCTTTAAGAGATAGTGGTGCTAACGTAAAGGGTATGCTCGCTATTTTTTCTTATGGTTTTGATATTGCTGAAGAAAATATTAAAAACGCAGATCTTGATGTACATACATTAAGCAACTACGATTATTTAATCGATACAGCGCAACGCACAAGTTATATTAAAGAATCTGAAGTAGAAATATTAAAAAGCTGGAGAAAAGATCCTGCAAATTGGAGCCCACAATAATATGAATTTAGAAAGCCCAAAAGTAACTGCCAGTAAAAGCCAGCAGGAAATGTACAATTTCCTGACGAACGTAGAGAATTACGATCAAATAATGCCAAGCAGCAAAGAGAAATTTGAGGTTTTATCTTCAGAGAAATTTCTTTTTCAGTTGAAGGGAATGCCCGAGATCGTTCTTAAAATCGTAAACACAGATGAACCAAACCTTGTGGTTTTAGGGTCTGGATCTGATAAGTTTCCTTTCACGCTAAGCATTCATATTAATGAAGCTGGTACAGGAAGTGAAGTTCAGTTTTTATTTAATGGTGAATTTAATGCCATGATGGCGATGATGGTAAAAAGTCCGTTACAAAAATTCATCAATAATCTAAGTGAAAATATTTCGAAATTATAGATTTCGAAATTCGATAAAATTAGAAGCTGTTTTAAAATTCGATATTTTAGAACAGCTTTTTTAATACATTAATTTCACCTCTTTTAGATCGAAAGTTTTAAAAACAGCATCTTCAATTTCTACATTTAAAAGTCCGTTTGTGGTCACTCCGCGAATAATTCCGTTAAAAAAATCTCCGTTTGGATACTGAAAAGCAGCCACAACATCTTTTTTAAACATCAAAGCGGCATATTCTTCTAAAATTTGTGTTTCATTTTCCTCGGAAAGTCCTTCTAAATGATTTGAAAGTTCTTCCAGGATTGCATTTAAAATTTCATCCAGATTAAAAGTATTACCGGTTTGAAGTTTTAATGAAGAAGCCTGCTTTAAATCACCAAAATCGTCCTGATTTATATTTAAACCAATTCCAATAATACTGGCCGCGATGTCAGTATGCTTCAGGATATTTTCGATTAAAATTCCGCCAATCTTAAAGTTTCCTGACATTATGTCGTTGGGCCATTTTACGCTTAATTTTGGAGTGTTAAACTTCCGCAGTACATTTATCACCGAAAGGGAAACAACGGCACTTAGCAAAAAATGATGATTAACAGTTAGCTTAATTTTAGGATAAAGTAAGCTGAATGTTAGATTTTTGCCTGCAGTTACATTCCAAACAGTACCTCTTTGCCCCTTTCCTTTAGTTTGAAATCTTGCAGAAACACATACCGGTTCGAAGCTAGAATTACCCGTATAATACTGCTTTACGAAGTCGTTAGTAGAGGGGATGGCATCAACTTTGATTATACGCATAATAGAATATAGAAAAGATTGTCGCTAAATGTTGTGTTAAGTAGGTCTATAAAAAGCCAAAAAAACATAACTTTGCGTAAATAAATAAATTTAATGACGAAAAAAGAAACAAACAGCGATCAACTTATAGCACATATCATTAAGGGAATTGAAGACGTAAAAGGAAATGATATAGATATCCTCGATTTAAGAGAGATTGATAATACAGTTTGTGATTATTTTGTTATCTGCAACGGTACTTCTAACACACAGGTTAACGCCATCGTTAATTCCGTTCAAAAATCCGTTAGTAAAGCTTTAAAAGATAAGCCCTGGCATATCGAAGGTAGCGAGAATGCTGAGTGGGTTTTAATGGATTATGTGAACGTAGTTGTTCATGTATTCCAAAAGCATATTAGAGAGTTTTACGACATCGAAAGTCTTTGGGGTGACGCTAAAATTACCTCTATAGAGACAAAGTATTAATTATTTAGAAGAAAGAAAGACCAATAATGGCGAAACAGCAATCAAATAAAAAATTAGATCCTAAAAAGCCTAAGTTTAGTGCATACTGGATTTATGCGATCATCATATTAATCTTTTTAGGAATCAACTTTTTTGGCGGAAGTGGATTTGGCGAGCCAGCTAAAATTACTCCTTCAGATTATATGAAATACCTTTCTGAAGGTGATGTTCAGAAAACAGAAGTAATTAACGAGAGAGTTGCCCGCGTTTATTTAACAAGCGAGGCTAAAGAAAAGCCAGTACATAAAAAATCTGGCGAAAGTGATTTCTTAAGCACAGGTACTTCCCCAGACTATAGTTTTAACATAGGTAGTTTAGAAAAATTTCAAACTGATATTCAGGAAATTGAAGAAGAAAACAATGTTGAAGCTAATTTAACTTTTGAAAACGAACCAAATTACATAGGTGATATTTTAATTACCCTTTTACCTTTTGTACTTATAATTGGTATCTGGATTTTTATTATGCGAAAAATGAGTTCTGGCGGCGCTGGAGGTGCTGGAGGACAAATTTTCAATATTGGTAAATCCAAGGCTAAATTATTTGATCAAAATACAGATGTAAAAACTTCTTTTAAAAATGTTGCCGGTCTTGAAGGTGCTAAAGAAGAAGTTCAGGAAATCGTAGACTTTTTAAAACAACCTGAAAAATACACCAGCCTTGGTGGTAAAATACCTAAAGGAGCTTTACTTGTAGGACCTCCGGGAACAGGTAAAACTTTATTAGCGAAGGCTGTTGCCGGTGAGGCTAAAGTACCTTTCTTCTCTCTTTCTGGATCAGATTTCGTAGAAATGTTCGTAGGAGTTGGTGCATCTAGAGTTCGAGATCTATTTAAACAAGCGAAAGAAAAATCGCCATCGATCATCTTTATTGATGAGATTGACGCTATAGGTCGTGCTCGTGGAAAAAGTAACTTCTCTGGTTCTAACGACGAAAGGGAAAACACTTTAAACCAGTTATTGACAGAAATGGATGGTTTTGGTACTAATACTAACGTGATTGTTATTGCGGCTACCAACCGTGCAGATGTACTAGACAAAGCATTAATGCGTGCCGGGCGTTTTGATAGACAGATTTACGTAGACCTTCCAGATCTGAACGAAAGACGTGAGATTTTTGAAGTTCACTTAAAGCCACTTAAAAAAGTTGCGGACGAACTTGATACAGAATTCCTTGCAAAGCAAACTCCGGGATTCTCTGGAGCAGATATCGCTAATGTTTGTAATGAAGCAGCGCTTATCGCCGCAAGAAAAGGAAACAAGGCTGTTGGGAAACAAGATTTCTTAGATGCAGTAGATCGTATCGTAGGAGGACTTGAAAAGAAAAATAAAATTATTACTCCTGAAGAGAAAAAAGCCATCGCTTTTCATGAAGCAGGACACGCAACGGTTAGCTGGATGTTAGAGCATGCGGCTCCGCTTGTAAAAGTAACTATTGTACCCCGTGGACAGTCTCTTGGTGCTGCCTGGTATTTACCAGAAGAGCGCTTAATTGTGAGGCCAGAACAAATGCTGGATGAAATGTGTGCTGCTCTTGGTGGTCGTGCTGCAGAAAAAGTTATTTTCGATAAAATTTCTACTGGTGCTTTAAGTGACCTTGAAAAAGTAACTAAACAGGCTAAAGCTATGGTTACGATCTATGGTCTTAACGATAAAGTAGGAAACCTTACGTACTACGATTCCTCAGGACAAAGTGAATATAACTTCACAAAGCCATATAGTGAAAAAACTTCAGAGCTTATAGATAAAGAGATTTCAAATTTAATTGAAAGCCAATATCAAAGAGCTATAGATCTTCTTACTGAAAATAAAGATAAGCTTAGCCAGCTAGCCGAGATACTACTGGACAAAGAAGTTATCTTTAAAGACGATCTTCAAAATATTTTTGGTGAGCGACCATTTGCAAAAAAAGAAGGCCATGAAGTTAGAGAGAGCGAAGAATCTGCTCCATCTACTTCTAACCCAAGTAGTACGCCAAAAGAATCTGATAGCGAAGATTTAAAAGGAAGCACTTCGCTAGACAAATAAAATTTGGACTAATGCTAAAAAATCTTAATTTAAGTAAGCGTTAAATTAAGATTTTTTACCTTTGGTTAAAATGATATTTAGAACCACACCCAAAATTATATGAATCTATTTAGGAGATTCTTAAACCCTAAAAAAAATAAGTCAGACAAAGATCAGGAAACTCCTGAGAATGCTGACCGTGGGAAGTATATGCCTGAAGTAAAACTTCCTACAGACGAGCGTTTTATGCTCAATTTTAAAAATAACGGGGGAAAATTCTTGTACTGCGAAGATGAAGAAGAGGTGCAAGAAGCTTTTGATAATATTTTATTAGAAAATGACTGGTACGAGAAACAATGTTGTTGTTTTGATGAAAATCTTAAAAGTAAGTTCGATAATTTCAATCTAGATTTTAATTTATCTGCCGGCGCTTCATTTTTTCTTTCTACATGCGAATATCTGGTTGCCAACGATGGCTCGATCCTTATTTCAAGTAATCAAATTAAAGAAAGAAAGCTAAGAGAATTACCGTCAGACTTTATTATACTATCATCAACAAGCCAGCTTATAGACAGTATTGGGGAAGGCTTAAGAGGTATCAAGTTTAAAAATAAACAACGTATTCCCTCAAACATTACGACCATTAAAAACTTTGAACCACAGAAGGAAAGTGATTTTATGAGCTACGGTAGCAGTAGTAAAAATCTTTATTTACTTCTTCTGGAAGATCTTTAATATTTTATGAGGGAAGCGATTATAAGAACCGTATCAGGGCTACTTTATATTTCTATTTTAGTAGCATCTATCCTTTCTTCAGAGTTAATATTTATTGGCCTGTTTTACATTTTAGGCTTAATTTGCCTTATAGAAATGCAAAAGCTTTTACACTTAAAAAGCTATGCACTATACATTGTACAAGCCTTACTTTTTTATCTTTTTAGTATTTTAAAATTCGACCAAAATGCGACGCTGCTCTTATTAGCCGTGACCATTTTTGTAAATCTATTCTTAGTAAAAGATCTTCTGGTAATTCGTAAAATACCGGTTTTCGAAAAGAAGAAATATATCATTATCATATTTTATCTAATTTCTTCTGTAATCTTTTTAACCCTAATACCAACGATCGAGGGTGAGTTTAAGCCTAAGCTGGTAGTAGGTATCTTCGGATTAATTTGGACAAACGATACTTTTGCTTATATTATTGGTAAGAACTTTGGAAAACGTAAATTATTTGAAAGAATTTCACCCAATAAAACGATAGAAGGTTTTATTGGCGGAATAATTTTCACAGCCATTGTGAGTTATTTTATTTCAATCTATACCGATTTCTTAAGTTATCAAGACTGGATAGGATTAGCCATTTTCATTAGTATTTTCGGAACTTTAGGTGATCTTATTCAATCCAAATTTAAAAGACAGGCCGGCGTAAAAGACAGCGGAAAATTAATGCCGGGACATGGAGGCTTGTTTGATAGGCTAGATAGTATTATTTTTGCCGCCCCATTTATATATGCTTACTTATACCTTTTAAATTATGTTTCATAAAGAAGGATACAAAATCATGGCAATTACAGCAGTTTCCCTGCTAGTAATAAATATTGGTTCTTATTCGTTAATAAACCAATATTGGATAAAATTTGCCATCCTTTTAGCTTCAATAGTCTTTTTTATCCTTATTGTGCAATTTTTTAGAAACCCAACCAGAAGAACTGCGCTAAACGACGATCATGTGGTTGCCCCTGTAGATGGAAAGGTTGTAGCTATAGAAGAAGTATTTGAAAAAGAATATTTTCAGGAAAAAAGATTACAGGTTAGCATTTTTATGTCGCCATTAAACGTACATGTCACCAGACATCCTGTAGGCGGAATCGTAAAGTACAGTAAATATCACCCGGGAAAGTTTTTAGTTGCCTGGCATCCAAAATCGAGTGAAGAAAACGAAAGAACCACCGTTGTAGTAGAAAATGCTGTAACAGGACCAGTACTTTATCGTCAAATAGCAGGAGCACTAGCTAAGCGTATAGTTAATTATGCGCAAGAAGGTAATGAAGTGATACAAGGAAGTGATAGCGGATTTATAAAATTTGGATCGCGCGTAGATGTGTTCTTACCAATAGGCACTCCGATTAAAGTTTCATTAAATGAAAAAGTAAAAGGCGGAATAACCGTTATTGCTGAAGTTTAATTTTATTTTTTAGTTATGCCTGAAAAGACCAGGGAACGCTTTTTAAAAGCCTATGAAATGGCCAGCAATACTGATAAGAAATTCCCTCCAGATGTATTGCTTCATTTTTACTCATACTATAAAAGAGCTACAGAGCAAAACGGATTTTATATTCCTCCTTCTGAAACCGGAGATCTTCGCAGCGCGTTTAAAATTAATGCTCTTGTACAGGTTAAAAACTTAAGCCAAAAGGAAGCTGAAGAAAAATATATCGAGCTTGTTGAAGAACACATTGGCAAAGTCCCTGAATAGGTTTAAAGTTTAGGGAAATTAGAATTCTTAAGATTTTAAATCTTAAGCCAGGAAAAATTCTCTCTACAATTTTAGATTTTATTTAAACTGTATTCTTTACTGGTTTTTAGTTTCTTTATTTCAGTAGTTAAATTATCACCTCTATTCTCTAATCCATCTTCTTAATTCTAGACCTACCCGCAATCTATATTCTCAAAAAAATCAAGTAAAAAACGTCGGGGCAAGCCCATAAAGCATTCTCTGGAATAAATTTTTAGCTTCGAGGTATTACACCATTTGGCGGTGCCAATAAAAAAGCCCCACTTAATCGTGAGGCTCAATTTTTTATTTGATCTATAATTCTATTTCAAACTCGCTAAACTTGCCTTTAAAGCTTCAATTTTAGCTTCAGCATCTGCTTGTTTGGCTTTTTCAACCGCTACAACTTTCTCTGGGGCATTGTTCACAAAACGCTCGTTAGAAAGCTTTTTATTCACTGAATTCAAGAAACCTTCAGTATATTTTAATTCTTCTTCCAGTTTAGCAATTTCAGCTTCTACATCTATTGCCCCACCAACCGGAATAAAATAATCATTAGATTTAACACGGAAAGAAAGAGCGCCTTCAACCTGTTCATTCACATATTCCAGATTGGCGATATTCCCCATTTTGGCGATCACTTTATCAAACGAGTCTGAAACATTATCGTTATTCTGAACTTTAAGATCGATCTCGTTCTTAAATGCAATATTCTTGTCTTTTCTAATCTTTCTTACTCCGGAAATTACTTCGGAAGCAAAAACAAATTCATTAATAATATTTTCATCATAAGAAACCTGCTCTGGCCATTTTGCTACGATCAAAGCTTCCTCTGGCGTTCTATCACTAATGGTTTGCCAAATTTCTTCAGTAACAAAAGGCATAAACGGATGAAGAATCCTTAAATTATCTTCTAAAATTGCGATTACCGCATCAAATGTTTTCTTATCGATTGGTTGCTCATAACCAGGCTTCACCATCTCTAAGAACCAGCTACAGTAATCGTCCCAAATTAACTTGTATGTTCCCATCAATGCATCACTAATTCTGTATTTAGAATAATGATCTTCGATTTCAGCCAAACTCTTCTGGAATTTCGCCTTATACCAATCGATCGCAATTTTCGATGTTTCTGGCTGCTCAATTTCTTCTGAAACTTCCCATCCCATCACTAAACGGAAGGCATTCCAAATCTTATTCGCAAAAGCACTACCCTGCTTACAAAGATCCTCCTCAAACATAAGATCGTTCCCAGCAGGAGAACTTAGCAACATCCCAACACGAACACCATCTGCACCGTATTGATCGATTAATCCAAGCGGATCTGGTGAATTCCCTAAAGATTTCGACATCTTACGACGTTGCTTATCACGAACAATCCCGGTTAAATACACATTTTTGAATGGTCGCTCACCTCGATATTCGTAACCTGCAATAATCATTCTTGCAACCCAGAAGAATAAAATCTCTGGTGCTGTTACCAAATCGTTAGTTGGGTAATAATATTTTATTTCTTCATTTTCTGGCTCTAAAACTCCGTTGAAAACGCTCATTGGCCATAACCAGGAAGAGAACCAGGTATCTAAAGCATCTTTATCCTGTGTAAGATCTTCAGCAGTTAAAGCCGAATTTCCTGTTTTTTCCTGTGCTTTTTTAACTGCATCTTCTAGTGATTCAGCAACTACAAAATCATTAGCTCCATCGCCATAGTAATACGCCGGAATTTGATGTCCCCACCAAAGCTGACGAGAAATGTTCCAATCACGCACATTTTCCATCCAGTGGCGGTACGTACTTAAAAACTTCTCTGGCACTAAATTAATATCGTCTCCAATAACAGCATCGATCGCCGGCTGCGCCAGATCTTTCATTTTTAAGAACCACTGGTCGCTTAGTTTTGGCTCGATAACCGCACCAGTACGTTCACTGGTTCCTACTTTATTGGTATGCTCTTCAGTTTTAACTAAAACTCCAGATTCTTTTAATTCTGCAACAATTTCTTTTCTTACGGTAAAACGATCTTTGCCGGCATAATGCATTCCGAAATCATTAAGCGTTGCATCGTCATTAAAAATGTCGATAATTTCAAGATTGTGCTTATCTCCCAACATTTTATCATTCTCGTCGTGCGCCGGAGTAACTTTTAAGCAACCAGTACCAAATTCCAGATCCACATATTCATCTTCAATAATAGGGATTACTCGACCACAAATTGGCACGATCGCCTTTTTCCCTTTAAGATGCGTAAAACGCTCGTCGTTAGGATTAATACAAATGGCAGTATCTCCAAGAATCGTTTCAGGACGTGTTGTAGCGATAGTTACGACCTCATCACTTCCTTCGATCTTATAATTAAGATAATATAAATGACCTTGTTTTTCTTGGTAGATCACCTCTTCGTCAGAAAGTGTGGTCTTAGCTTCAGGATCCCAGTTTACCATTCTAAATCCACGATAAACCAAACCTTTTTCATACAGATCTACAAAAACTTTGATCACAGATGCAGACATATTGTCGTCCATCGTAAACTTTGTACGATCCCAGTCACATGAAGCACCTAATTTTTTAAGCTGATCCAGGATAATCCCGCCATGTTTATGCGTCCATTCCCAGGCATGCTCTAAAAACTCTTCTCGAGAAAGATCATTTTTACTAATTCCTTCACTTTTAAGTTTTGCCACAACCTTTGCTTCAGTAGCGATAGAAGCATGATCTGTACCCGGTACCCAGCACGCATTAAATCCTTTTAAACGAGCTCTTCTCACCAAAACATCCTGAATAGTATTATTCAGCATGTGCCCCATATGCAGGACTCCTGTTACGTTTGGTGGCGGGATAACAATGGTATAAGGTTCTCTTTCGTCTACCTCAGAATGGAAGTATTTATTATCCATCCAGTATTTGTACCATTTATCTTCTACTTTATTTGCGCTGTATTGTGAAGCGATTGCCATAATTGGTCTAGTTTTTGAAAATAAAGGCAAAAGTAATTATAAGTGAAGGAATTTAAAAGAAGTTGAATTGAATATAATTTTTGAATCTGTTGCAATTCAGTGTATCTTTACTCTTCCGAAAATTATTGAATTATGAAAAAACTAGTATTAATCGCCATTTTAGCCTTTGTAGGATTCAATTCTGCAATGGCACAAAAAACTGCTAAAATGCAGTTTAAGTCTGAAACTCTAGACTATGGCGAAATTAAAAAAGGAAGCGACGGCGTTCGTGTTTTCGAATTTACAAATACTGGAGACATCGATTTGGTGATCACCAATGTAACTTCCAGTTGTGGCTGTACAATCCCTAAAAAACCAGACGGCCCGGTAAAACCAGGGGAATCTGGAAAAATTGAAGTAAAATATGACACAAGACGTGTTGGCCCAATTAGAAAAACAGTTACGGTATATTCTAATGCAGAAGAGCCTACCAAAGCTTTAAAAATAAAAGGTAGGGTTTTAGATGATGAAGCTGCTAAGACCGATGATGGTGATACAGACACCAAGTAATTTACGATAACAATAGATTAAAAACTCCCGAAAAATCGGGAGTTTTTTTTATTATATAAAGTCTTAATTTAAAAAGTAAACTCACTGCTAGTAAGCTTATCTATTTTATTCAGAAAATTTACTATTTAAAAGTATCCTGGCAATTATCAGTTGCTGAGCATTTAATCTAGAATACCGAGTTAAATTTCAATAAAAGCTTCCCAATATTCTTAGTTTAATTTTGCATTTTTGCACCAAACATAAAACGCAAAAGAATGCCTTCAATTTCTAAAAAAGGGCTTAGCATGCCCGAATCTCCGATAAGGAAATTAGTTCCGTTTGCAGAAGCAGCGGCAAAACAAGGTAAAAATATATACCAGTTAAATATTGGTCAGCCAGATATTAAAACTCCAGATGTTGCCATGCAGGCCGTTAAGGATAATAGTATCGAAGTTTTATCTTATAGCCACTCTGCAGGATTTGCAAGCTATCGCGAAAAACTGGCTAAATATTACGAGAGAAATGATATTCATGTTTCTTCAGAAGATATTATCGTAACCACTGGTGGTTCTGAAGCTCTTTTATTCGCCATGGGAACAATTACCGATCCCGGAGACGAGGTAATTATTCCTGAACCGTTTTATGCCAATTATAATGGTTTTGCAACTTCTAGCGGAGTAACAATTGTGCCAATAGAATCTTCAATAGAAAACAATTTTGCATTACCTCCAATTTCAGAATTCGAGAAATTGATCACAGAAAACACAAAAGCGATCCTTCTTTGTAATCCTGGAAATCCAACAGGATATCTTTACACCAAAGAAGAAGTACAACAAATCGCCGATCTTGCTTTAAAGCATGATCTTTTTGTTGTGGCCGATGAAGTTTATCGTGAATTCACTTACGACGGAGTAAAACATAATAGTATTATGAGTATTCCAGAATTAGCGAATAACGCTATTATGGTAGATTCGGTTTCCAAGCGTTTTAGTATGTGCGGTGCTCGTATTGGATGTTTGGTTTCTAAAAACAAGGAAGTGATCACTACCGCAATGAAGTTTGCACAGGCAAGACTTAGCCCGCCAACTTTAGCACAAATTGCCAGTGAAGCCGCTTTAGATACTCCGCAGGAATATTTTGAAGAAGTAAACGAAGAATATACCTTAAGAAGAAATATACTTGTTGAAGGTCTAGAAAAGATCGAAGGCGTTAATGTAGCAAAACCAAAAGGTGCTTTTTATTGTATTGCTGAATTACCTATAGAAAATGCAGATGCTTTTGCACAATGGTTACTAGAAGATTTTGAATACGAAGGTGAAACCGTAATGGTAGCTCCTGCCGCTGGTTTTTATTCTACACCTAACACAGGTTTAAACCAGGTTCGGATTGCATACGTTCTTAAAAGAGAAGACCTGGAGCGTGCAATAAAAATCCTGGAAGTAGCGATTAAAGAATATACCAGCAAATAATAATCATGAAGGTAATCCATAATGTTTCTTTAAAGCCCTACAACACCTTTGGTATTGATGTAAGAGCAAGTAAATTCATCAAAATCCAATCGATTGAAGATTTAAAGAAGATTTTAAGGAAAACCTATGCTGAAGAACTTTTTATCCTTGGCGGTGGCAGCAATATGCTCTTAACCGGAGATATTCATAAAACAGTACTCCAAATTGACCTTAAAGGAAAAGAAGTTGTAGAAGAAAAAAACGATTATGTAATTATAAAAGCTCATGCCGGCGAAAACTGGCATGAGTTTGTTTTATGGACGCTAGAGCAAAATTTTGGCGGCCTGGAAAATCTTTCCCTAATCCCAGGAAATGTAGGCACTTCCCCAATTCAGAATATTGGCGCTTATGGCGTAGAACTTAAAGACAATTTTGTGTCCTGCGAAGCCATAAATATTCAAACACTAGAAAGCCGCACTTTTACGCTAGAAGATTGTGATTTTGGTTATCGAAATTCGGTTTTTAAAAACAAGCTGAAAGGCCAGTACATCATCACCAGTGTAAACTTTAAACTGAGTTCTAAAAACCACCAACTCAAGATGGATTATGGTGCCATTAGAACTGAACTGGAAGCTCTAGAAAGCCCAACAATCAAAGATATTTCGAATGCGGTGATTAAAATCAGGGAAAGTAAATTACCAAATCCTGCCGAAATTGGTAATTCTGGAAGCTTTTTTAAAAACCCTGTTATTTCTGCGGAAGCTTTTAATAATTTACAAAAACAGTTTCCTGAAATACCTAGTTATCCAATTAGTGCTACTGAAGTTAAAGTTCCTGCCGGTTGGCTTATCGACCAGTCGGGATTAAAAGGATATCGCGATGGTGATGCAGGAGTACACAAAAAACAGGCGTTAGTTTTAGTGAATTATGGCAATGCCAGCGGAAGCGACATTTTAATGCTCTCCATAAAAGTTAGAGAAGTTGTAAAAGAGAAATTTGGGATCGACTTGGAACCTGAAGTGAATATCATCTAATTTTGCGCCACAATTTCGTTTATTTTATATAGAAATCCGTTTGAAGCTTTGGCGGGTTTAGCCAATTTCAACAATTCTCCAGAAGCCGATTTTATATAAATTTCACCATCTTTTTCTTCAAACTCTAACCTGGAGCCTTCCATGTTTTCCAACAATAATTGATGCCGATTTTCGATAATTTCAGCCTTCAATTTTTCGTAAGGCAAAGCGCGATTCAGCATAAATAATTTAGAGAAGCCTGCCGACTCATTTTCGTTGAATTCAGCATAATTTATTTTTTCAAAAGCTTCATCTTCCGGAGCAAATACAGTGTACGGCCCACGGCCTTTCAATAAAGTCGCCGCCAGATCTCCATTTTGAAGCACTTGATTAAAATTAGAAAGCTCCATATCTTCTGCTACGAGAATAGCAATACTTTGTGATTTAGCCGCTGCTTCCATTCGCTTTGCATTTTGAACACTTAGCAGGCTATCTTCTATTTTTAACTCATTAAGTACATTTTGCTGCTGCTTTTGCTTAAGTTTATCGCAACTTATTAGAGAAAACAATATCGCTAAAATTAAAATTATAGACTTCATACTTCTAAACTACAGACACTTAAAAACTCATTACGGTAAAACTTCGTTAAAGAATGTAAATCAAATACTAAACCTGCGACTTATTTTAAAAACGAGCGAATAATTCGTATTTTTGCATCACAAGATTTAATTATGGAACTATTTATCATAACAGCGGTTTTATTAGGATTGGCCTTTGCGGGTATAGCAATTAAAATATGGGGAAAGAAAGATGGGGAGTTTGCAGGAACCTGCGCTAGCCAGAGTCCATTTTTAAACAAAGAAGGCGAACCTTGCAGTTTCTGCGGAAAAGCGCCAGACGAAAAGTGTAAAAATCCAGAGCAACAGACCAATTAATGCTGAATGGCAACAGTTCTATTTGCCCTTTTTCTTCTATTCGCGGCAATTAACATTGGTTATTTTCTAGCTTTTTTTAGCTTTTCTGGCTCCAGATCTTCTGAAGCTAAACCGGTAACATTTCCTGTTTCGGTAATAGTTTGTGCTAAAAATGAAGCTGAAAATCTACAAAATTTCCTGCCTTCGATCTTAGAGCAGGATTATCCAGATTTCGAGGTAATCGTAATTAACGATGCTTCTGCAGATAATACTTTAGATATAATTGAAGAATTTCAGCTACAGGATCCAAGAATTAAAATCGTAAACGTTGTAAATAACGAAGCTTTTTGGGCGAATAAAAAATACGCACTTACATTGGGAATCAAAAAAGCGCAAAATGAACATCTTATTTTCACAGATGCAGATTGCGCCCCTCAATCGATTCATTGGTTACGCCACATGGCTTCAGGGTTTTCAGAAGAAAAAACTATCGTGTTGGGTTATGGCGGATACTTTCAGTATAGAAAATCATTTATTAATAAGTTAATTCGTTTTGAAACGCTTTTAACGGCTATTCAATATTTTTCGTACGCTAAACTTGGTAATCCTTATATGGGTGTAGGCAGAAATCTAGCTTACACTTCTGGCCAATTTTATAAATTGAATGGTTTTGCATCTCACCTACAAATTAGATCTGGCGACGACGACCTGTTTGTAAACGAAGCAGCTACAAATAAAAATGTAGTCCTTTGCGATCATAAAGAAAGTATTACCAGAAGTGTCCCAAAAACTAGTCTTCCTGTATGGTTTAGACAAAAAAGACGACATGCCACTGTGGCGAAATTCTATAAATCCAAGCATAAATTTTTATTAGGATTATTTTATTCCAGTAGATTACTGTTTTGGATCCTATTAATTATTCTATTGGTTTTTAAAATGTACTGGCCATTCACTTTAGGTGTTCTAGGACTAACCCTAATTATCGAAGGAATTGTATATTTTCAATCGGCCAAAAAACTAGATGAAAAGGATATTATTTGGTTATTTCCTATTCTGGAACCTTTCCTAATCATATCGCAATTAGGTATATTTATAGCCAACATTATTTCAAAACCCTCACATTGGAAATAAATCAGGAGTTATTATTGCAAAAAATCCAGGAAGCAAAAAAGGGAAGTCAGTCGGCTTTTAACTATTTGCTGGATAAGTTTTGGAACGATGTTTATGGCTTTCAGCTTAAAAAAACACAAAACGAGTATGAAGCTGAAGATATTACCATCCAAACCTTCTCGAAAGCTTTTAAACGATTAGATACTTTTGATGAAAATTACTCGTTTAGCACCTGGTTAATTGCTATTTCTAAAAATCTTCATGTAGATATTCTTCGGAAGAAAAATAGCCAGTTACGCATGAATACTATTTCTGAAGCTACCGAAAAAGTAAATACGATCGTAGACGAAACACCTTCAATAGAAGATAAGCTAATTACTGAGCAAAATTTGGCGCAACTACTTCAGGACATTAAGAAATTAAAACCACATTATCAGGAAGTTTTAAATCTTCGGTTTTTTCAGGAGAAATCCTATAAAGAAATTTCAGAATCGCTGGGAGAGCCTATGAATAATGTAAAAGTTAAATTACTACGGGCCAAAAAATTACTTTCAGAAATTATCGAAGATCGTAAATAATAGTTCCTGAAAATTCCCTATATCTAAAAATACCATTTAGCTTTGCAAACTAGCTACGTCTAATTATGCAATTAGATAGAATATTGTATCTTTGAACAAGAGATTTTTGCTATGAGTACAGAAACACTTGCACCCCAGAAAACAGCACCTAAAGGAAAACCAAAATGGCTTAGAGTTAAGCTTCCTACAGGTAAAAAATATACAGAATTACGTAGTCTTGTAGATAAATACGATCTACATACAATTTGTACTTCAGGTAGTTGCCCAAACATGGGTGAATGCTGGAGCGAAGGAACCGCAACTTTTATGATTTTGGGTAATATTTGTACTCGTTCCTGCGGATTTTGTGGCGTTAAAACCGGTAGACCAGAAACGGTAGATTGGGACGAGCCAGAGAAAGTTGCACGCTCTATTAAATTAATGAAAATTAAACACGCGGTGGTTACAAGTGTAGACCGTGATGATTTAAAAGATATGGGATCTATCATTTGGGCAGAAACGGTAAAAGCCATTCGCCGAATGAATCCTGAAACCACTTTAGAAACACTTATCCCAGATTTTCAGGGAAATACCAGAAATATTGATCGTATCGTAGAGGTAGCTCCAGAAGTTGTTTCTCATAACATGGAAACCGTTCGCAGATTAACTCGCGAAGTTAGAATCCAGGCTAAATACGATCGCTCTTTAGAAGTTTTACGTTATTTAAAAGAACAAGGCATAAATCGTACAAAATCGGGAATTATGCTTGGTCTTGGTGAAACTGAAGAAGAAGTAATTCAAACACTTCACGATCTTAAAGACGCTAACGTAGATGTGGTGACTATTGGGCAGTATTTACAGCCAAGTAAACGCCATTTACCCGTTAAGCAATTTATCACACCAGATCAATTTAAAAAATACGAAGCTATTGGTTTAGATCTTGGATTTAGACATGTAGAGAGTAGTGCACTGGTAAGATCTTCTTACAAAGCGCAAAAGCACATTAACTAAGAAAATGCCCAAAAACATTAATCTTGGAATAAACGGTTTTGGCCGCATTGGTCGAAATTTGTTCAGGTTACTTATTGACCATCCTCAAATAAATGTGGTTGCCATAAACGATCTGGCCGATGCAAAAACGCTGGCACATTTATTAAAATACGATAGCATCCACGGAATTTTTAATGCTGAAATTTCTACGGAAGAAAACAAGCTGTTGGTAAATGGAAAAACAACCACTGTTTTTAACCAAAATCACCCTTCAAAAATAGATTGGACTTCTACTGAAGTAGATGTTGTAGTTGAAGCCACCGGGAAATTTAAAACTCGACCAGAGCTGGAAAATCATTTAGGCGAGACTGTAAAAAAAGTGATTTTATCTGTTCCGCCGCAAGGCGAGAGCATTAAAATGGTAGTTCTTGGGGTTAATGATCATATTTTAGATGGTAGTGAAGACATTATTTCTAATGCCTCATGCACTACAAATAATGCAGCACCAATGCTAAAATTGATTCATGAAAACTTTGAGGTAGAGCAAGCTTATATTACTACGGTTCATTCATTCACATCAGATCAAAGTTTACACGACCAACCACATCGCGATTTACGCCGAAGCAGAGCAGCAACACAATCGATAATTCCCACAACTACCGGGGCAGCAAAAGCTTTAACCAGTATTTTTCCAGATTTACATGATGTTATTGGCGGCTGCGGAATTAGAGTACCTGTCCCTAACGGCTCTTTAACCGATATGACGATTAATGTCGCAAAACCAACTTCCATAAATGAGGTTAACGCCATTTTTAAATCAGCTTCTAAAACTAACTTAAAAGGAATTTTAAGCTACACTGAAGATCCAATTGTATCGAAAGATATTTCTGGCAATACCCATTCTTGTGTTTTTGATGCTGAAATGACATCGGTTATAGACGGCAAACTTATAAAGCTAATTGGCTGGTATGATAACGAAGTTGGATATTCAAGCAGGTTGATAGATTTAATTTCAACTTTCTATTAATTTAAGTATCTTTAACAGCAATTTTAAGCCGTTCAGCTGCAAAATGAATAAGTTAAAGCTTACGTATTTCCTGCTTTTTTCGTGCTTTATAATTTTTTCCTCTAGTGCCCAAGAACAAAATAGAGAAGAAATTACTCGTCAAATTGACAGCCTGTTAAAAACTGCAGAGTTATCTGTGAACAGGTATGAATTCGACAAAGCAACAAATGAACTTAACCGATCATTAAAATTAGCAAAGGATAATAATCACAAGAGGTACATTGCATTGGCCAGCAGTATAACCTCTAAGCTAGATTATATAAAACACGATTACAGTGAAGCTATTACTTCGCTTAACAGAGCTATTGCTATACAACGAGAACTTTTAGATGAAACAGGACTTGCTTACAGCTATCTTAGTTTCTCTAAAATACTGGTTTCCCAAAAAGAGCGTCAACGGGCAATAGATTATTTAAATCTTTCTGAACGACATTATAAAAAATCTAACGAAAAAAAATTAGATCAATATCTTTCGCTTCTTAACCTTCAACGAGGTATTATCTTTTTAAACCTAGACAGCTTACCAGATAAAGCATTTCAGTACTTTGAAAAAGCTAAAGAAAACCTGGATTCACTTTCTAATCCTTACGAATATTCCAGGCTCAACTATTATTTAGCCAGAACCGAACTTAGCAGAGGACATCTAGATGAAGCTATTAATTATGCCAATATCGCATTAGCGATTGCACAACAAAATAAGTTTAACGGAATGGTGATGAGTTGCTACGGAATTCTTAGTCAGATTTTCGAAGCTAAAGATGATTCAGCACAGGCTTTAAGTTATCTAAAACTATCAAATTCTGAAAGAGACCGACTTTTTAATATAAACAAGAAGGCTCTAGCTCAAGATGTCTATTCAAAATATGGCAATGATGCGCTTAGAAGTGAAATAAAAGAACTCGCAGCACAGCGAAAAGAAAACGAACATTCTTTAAAAGTTAATAAGCTAACCACAATTTTAAGTGTTGCGCTAATTACAATTTTATCGCTACTAACTTTATCGCTTTATAAAAACAACAATCTTAGAGCAAGAGCAAACGGATTATTACAAAAGAAAAATAGAGAATTAACACTGGCAAAAGAAAACGCTGAAAGAGCAACTACAGCTAAAGCTCAGTTTTTAAGCACCATTACTCACGAACTTAGGACCCCGCTTTATGCCGTTACAGGTTTAACACATTTATTACTGGAAGAAAACCCAACGCCAAACCAAAAAGAACATCTTAATTCTTTAAAATTTTCAGGGGAATATTTACTGAGTTTAATTAACAACATCCTGGATTTAAACAAACTTGAAGCAAATAAAGTTGAAATTGTAAATTCTTCTTTCGATTTAAAGAAGCGAATTTCAGATGTTTTAGTTGCACTTAAAAATTCTGCCGACGATAAGAATATTCAAATTCATTTCGATTTTGAAAAATCTGTTCCGAAGAAATTAAAAGGAGATCCTTTAAAATTATCGCAAATTTTAATCAATCTTATCGGGAACTCTATCAAATTTACTGAAGATGGCGACATTTGGATAAGGGTAGGATTGGTAAAGCAGGTAAAAGACGAAGTTCTTCTTCATTTTGAAATTGAAGATAATGGCGAAGGAATTTCGAAAGAAAAACAGAAAGCAATTTTTGAGAATTTCACCCAGGGCTCTACACAAATTAATCGCAAATTTGGCGGTACTGGTTTAGGGCTTTCTATCGTTAAGAATTTACTTAGCTTGATGGATAGTGAAATTACGCTGGAAAGTGATTTGGGAGACGGCTCTAAATTTTCGTTCGATTTAAAATTTGTAGTTATAGAACCTGCAGCAACTACTGAAGAAGCAACGGAAGAATTACCAGCTAAAAAGGAAGATTATTTGGCAGGCAAAGAAATACTGGTTGTAGAAGACAACAAGATTAACCAAATGATCACCAAAAAGATTATTGAAAAGAATAATGCGATTTGTAAAGTTGCAGACAATGGTACTACCGCAATTGAAATGGTGAAGGAAGGAAACTTCAACTTAATCTTGATGGATATCCATATGCCAGGTATTAGCGGTATTGAGGCAACAAAAGAAATTCGAAAATTTGATAAAGAAATACCCATTATCGCTTTAACAGCGGTAACTTTAGATGAAAATCTGGATGAATTTTACCTAAACGGGTTTAATGATATTATCCCTAAACCCTACAAAACCGAGGAATTCTTTACAAAGATTAATAAGTATTTAGCAAGACAGGAAGCCAAAGCTTAAGCCATTGGCATGTTGCTTGCAACTTTTTTGGTTAGTAAAATTATATAAAATACGCGAAGATTATATAGTTTGAATTAGCCAAAAAAAATGATGCCAATAATACTGGTCTCATTTTTTATTTATCCTAGTAAATACTTATTCCCTATTTTTTAAATTCAGTTATAAAACTATTTAACCTATCTAAAAAATGTGCTTCATTTTCTACAAAAGCGGTTTCAATAGGCAAATAATAAAGCGGAACACTAATCTTATCCTTTAAACGCATAAAATCTTTCTCGGTTGTAAGAATACATGGTTTCGTATTCAAAACATCAATTTCTGCTGCAGTAAAATTATGATGATCTGGAAAATTTTGATGCTCAAAATCTACATTTTCAGCTTTTAAATATTGGATAAACGGTTCTGGCTTTGCAATTCCCGTTACCACCGTGTAATTATTACCCAATTGAGTAAGAGAAAATTCTTCTTTCCCGTTTGAAATAACATCGGCATATTTAATTGTAGAAAAATATAAATCCTGATATTGTTTAATTTGAAGCTTAAATCTTATGTGCTCACGTTCTTTTAATGTAATATTCGCAGGGCATTTTGTAACAATAATCACCTGTGCCCTATCGGCACCAGAATATGTTTCGCGAAGATTTCCGGTAGGCAATAAAAAATCGTTAGAATAGAGATCTCCATAAGCAGTGAGTAAAATATTAAAACCTGCTTTTACTTTTCGGTGCTGAAAAGCATCATCTAAAAGTACAATTTCAGCGTTTTGTTTACGTAATTCGGCAATTCCGTTTCTACGATCGGCATCTACAGCAATCATGGCTTTAGGGAATTTGGTTTTAAACTGCAAAGGTTCGTCGCCGGTTTCAATGGCTTCCTCGGTTCCTTTCAGTAACAAAAAACCTTCCGTAGATCTTTTATAACCTCTACTTAAAACAGCTATATTTTCATAACTTAACTTCCGCAGTAAATATTCAATCATTGGTGATTTCCCGGTTCCACCAGCACTAAGATTCCCTACACAGACTACCGGAAAATCATAGCTGGTACTTTTTAAAATTCCGGCATCAAAAAATTTATTTCTAAACCATACAATTATACCATAGAGAAAGGCAAAAGGGAAAAGGAATTTTCGTAGTAAATTCATATAAGGCAGGCTATAATATTTATCTTTGAAATCTATTTTTATAGGTTTTTCGATTAAAAACAGATGTTTAAATCCAGAAAACCTATCGATAACCAAAGCTAATTCTGCTATTAATATATTGTTTTTAAAACAACGCGATATTTAGAGAATTAGCAAAAGACCTTTATAAAGGCATTTAAAATTTAAAAGTATGATTATTCAGGATATCATAAAAGAAATTGAGGAATTTGCTCCATTAAATTATGCTGAAGATTTTGATAATGTGGGACTTTTAGTTGGCGATAAAAGCGCTGAAGTTACCGGGGCTTTAATTACCTTGGATACGCTTGAAGCTACGATAGACGAAGCGATTACCAAAAATTGTAATCTTATTGTTAGCTTTCATCCTATTATATTCTCTGGGCTTAAAAAAATTACGGGCAAAAATTATGTAGAGCGCGTGGTTCTTAAAGCGATAAAAAATGATATTGCCATTTATGCAATTCATACCGCACTAGACAATCAGCATAAAGGCGTAAATGATATGATTTGTGAGAAAATAGGACTCGTAAATCGTCGAATCTTAATTCCGAAGAAAAACAGCATTAAAAAACTACTTACGTATGTACCAAAAAAAGATGCTGAAAAAGTTCGAAAAGCGATCTTCGATGCAGGCGGTGGCAGTATTGGAAACTATGATAATTGCAGCTTTAATGTAAACGGAGAAGGAAGTTTTAAGGGAAATGAAGCATCTAATCCTGTAGTTGGAGAACGAGGAAATATCCATTTTGAAGAAGAAACTCAGATTGGCATTACATTCCCAGCTCATGTAGAGGGAAAAGTTTTAAATGCACTATTCACTTCACACCCATACGAAGAAGTTGCATACGAAATTACGAGCCTGGAAAACACCAATCAGCATCTTGGGATGGGAATGATTGGTGAGCTGGAAGAACCACAGAATGAAAAAACTTTCCTAAAATATATAAAATCGACCTTTAAAACCGGTTGTGTACGGCATTCAGAATTGCTGGAAAAACCAATAAAAAAGGTTGCCGTTTTAGGTGGAAGTGGCGCTTTTGCGATCGAAAATGCTAAAAAAGCGGGCGCAGATATTTATATCACGGCAGATTTAAAATACCACGACTTCTATAAAGCCGAGAAAAATATAGTGTTAGCCGATATTGGACACTATGAAAGCGAACAGTTTACAAAAAATTTACTATATTCTTTTTTAACGAAAAAATTTAGTAATTTTGCACTTATTTTAGCAGAGACAAATAGCAATCCTATCAAGTATATTTAAGTATGGCAAAGAAAAATGATCTTACTGTAGAAGAGAAGTTAAGAGCTTTATACGATCTTCAGTTGGTAGATTCCAGAATTGATGAAATTCGAAACGTGAGAGGCGAACTTCCTTTAGAGGTACAGGATTTAGAAGATGAAGTAGCCGGATTGAATAAACGTTTACAAAAATTAGATGGTGATATCGAAGTGATTAACAACGATATTAAGAATAAGAAAAATCTTATCGACGAGTCTAAGACCACCATCAAAAAATATTCTGAGCAGCAAAAAAATGTTCGTAATAACCGTGAATTTAACGCTTTAACTAAAGAAGTTGAATACCAGGAGTTAGAAATCGAGCTTGCAGAAAAGCACATTAAAGAATATAAAGCTCAAATCGAGCAAAAGAAACAAGTGATCGAGCAAACTAAAGATCGCTTAAAAGATCGCCAGGCACACTTAGATCACAAAAAAGGAGAACTAGATGCGATCCTTGCTGAAACTGAGAAAGAAGAGCAGGCACTTATCGATAGATCTGAGCAGTACGAAACTGAAATCGATGCACGTTTAGTAAAAGCTTACAAACGTATTCGTAGCAATGTTAAAAATGGTTTAGCAATCGTACCAGTAGAGCGTGGTGCTTCAGGTGGTTCTTATTTCACTATTCCTCCACAGGTAATCATGGAAATTGCCGGAAGAAAGAAAATCATTACAGACGAGCACAGTGGTCGTATTCTTGTTGATGAAGATTTAGCAAAAGAAGAAAAAGAAAAAATGGATCAACTTTTCCAAAGCATGTAATTGCAAAAAGTAGATTAAATTCTTATAAAACTGCTTAAAGATATTCGATATTTTTAAGCAGTTTTTTTATGCCCTAAAATCTCTAAAATTATTGATTAACAAGGATTTCACAATAATACGTGCTTAAAAAGTTAACTTTACTTGATAACTAGCACGCAAATTATGATAAAGAAATCTTTTATAATCCTCTTCGCTTTACTGGCTTTTGCCTGTAAAAACAACACTAAAGATCAGTCTAAAAATTCTTCTGGCAAAGAAGTTAATGTAGAACAAAATGAAACTAATGTCGACGAAGAAAATGACATTAATAAATACGATAACATCGATAATCTTGAAGAATCTGTAGATACTTCTAAAACCAACAGTGCTGCCGGAGAAATCTCAGGCAGATATACCAAAGAAGGAGAAGCAGACGAGGCTTGCAATTGCTATTGTGTAGAAGTTAGTCTAACGGGTAATTCAGAGTTTTGCCTTCAGCCAGATCGTATGTATATTAATGTTAGATTCGAGAAAACCGCCAATGGTTACAACGCCTTTTATGTGAGCCCGTCTTCAAAAAATACTAATAAAGATCTTCCCTGGGACGATTTTGATAAAGACGAAGCAATTGCTACTCTTCAGCCTACAAAAACTGGTCTAAAACTTGATTGGTTAGGATTCAAAATCGAAGGACAACTAGCTACAGATTATGCTATCTTCGGAAAGAAAACATTAGAAGGAAATTTCACAAAAAGCTAATTAAAAAATGAGATCATTTATTTTAACTGCCGTATGCCTTGTTCTTTTTGCCTGCGGAAATAACGCACAAAACAACCCAGCTACAAAGCCTGAAATCGCAAATGCAAAACCTGTTGAAGTTCCTGCAAAAGATGGCTTAGAAAGAGCGTATTTTGCCAGCGGCTGTTTTTGGTGTGTTGAAGCTGTTTACGAAAGTGTAAAAGGAGTAGACGAAGCAATCTCTGGCTACTCTGGAGGACATACAAAAAATCCTACTTACGAACAAAGTAATACCGGAAGGACGGGTCACGCCGAAAGTGTAGAAGTTATTTATGATCCAAAAGTGGTAAGTTTTGAAACTTTAGTAAAAGTTTATTTTGGTTCGCAAAACCCTACACAGGT
Source organism: Zunongwangia atlantica 22II14-10F7 (assembly GCF_002094855.1). GTDB lineage: Bacteria > Bacteroidota > Bacteroidia > Flavobacteriales > Flavobacteriaceae > Zunongwangia > Zunongwangia atlantica. The sequence continues at coordinate 192,802 of NZ_ARYN01000007.1, read as the reverse complement.
AAATGGCCAGGGTCCAGATCGTGGTTCACAGTATCGTTCTATTATTTTCTATCAGAATGAAGAACAAAAGCAAATTATAGAAAAAGTAAAAGCTGAAGTCGGAAAAAACTATGAGAAGCCAATTGCTGCTGAAGTTTTACCATTTCAAAAATTTTGGATAGCCGAAGATTATCACCAGGATTACGAAAAGTATCATCCTGAAAATCCTTATATCCAAAAAGTATCTATCCCAAGAATAAATAGTTTCAAGAAAAAATTTCCTGAGCTACTAAAATCCAATGCTCATTAGAAATTAGGTAATTAAAAAAAGCAACCCGAAATTCGATAATTTCGGGTTGCTTTTTTTTAAGTTTTCGCACTAAGCCAAAGATCATTTCAATATCGATTATCGAGTAAAAGTGTATTTTAGCAATAAAATTGAAGACACCGAATGAGCATCACTATCGAGAACATTCTTTTAGTAGGTTCTCTCCTACTCTTTATTAGTATTCTTGCTGGTAAAACCTCTTATAGATTTGGTGTACCAACACTGGTTTTATTCCTTTCTGTTGGGATATTGGCCGGTAGTGAGGGGATTGGCGGTATTTATTTTAACGATCCAGAGATCGCCCAGTTTATCGGAATTGCATCTTTGAACTTCATTTTATTTTCTGGGGGATTAGACACAAACTGGAAAAGCATAAAACCGGTTGTTTGGCAGGGAATTTCACTTTCTACATTCGGAGTTTTATTTACAGCTCTTGGTGTAGGAACTTTTGTTTGGGCAATAACCGATTTTACTATTTACGAAGGTTTATTACTTGGTGCTATTGTTTCTTCTACAGATGCCGCCGCGGTATTTTCTATTTTAAGATCTAAAAACCTGGCGCTTAAATCACATTTACGACCAACCTTAGAGTTAGAAAGTGGTAGTAACGACCCAATGGCCTACTTTCTTACCATTGCTTTTCTTGGACTGGTTTTAAACCCAGAGCAAAGTATTTGGAGTATTATCCCGCTTTTTATTCAGCAAATATTGATTGGTGGACTATTAGGTTTCATTTTCGGAAAACTCTGCAAGGTGGTTATCAATAAAATTAAATTAGATTTCGACGGATTATATCCTGTACTTGCAATCGCTCTGATGTTCATTGTATTTTCAGCCACAAACTTTATGGGTGGTAACGGCTTTTTAGCGGTGTACTTAAGCGGAGTTTATTTAGGAAATCAAAACCTTATACGGAAGAAAACCATCATGCAAATGTTTGATGGTCTTGCCTGGTTAATGCAAATCGTGCTCTTCCTAACTCTGGGATTACTGGTTTATCCAAGCCAAATCGTACCTGTTGTAGGTATAGGACTAGTAATTTCTATTTTTTTAATTTTTATCGCAAGACCGCTTGGAGTTCTAGTAAGTCTGTCATTTTTTAAAATGAAAATGCGCCGTCGCTGGTATGTTAGTTGGGTTGGATTACGTGGTGCCGTTCCTATTGTTTTCGCTACTTATCCACTGCTAGCCGGTGTAGATAAAGCAAACTTTATATTTAATATTGTCTTTTTTGTATCATTAAGCTCTGTGATTATACAGGGCACAACTTTATCTGTAGTAGCAAAATGGTTACATGTTGCTTTACCAGAACGCGTAAAACCAAAAAGCCAGGTAGAAACTTTTTTATCTGATGGAGCAAAATCTATAATTCGGGAAATTCTTATTCCTGAAAATAATAATGCAGTAGGAAAACGAATTGTAGAACTCGGCTTTCCTAAAAAAGCAATTATTGCCATGATCTCCAGAAACGAGCAATTTATAACTCCAAAAGGAACTACAGAGATCGAAGCTAATGATATTTTGATCGTTCTTAGTGAAGACGAACGAACAATGACGCAGGTTTACGATGCTTTAGAAGTTAAAGAAGAACTGGAAGAAATCGAGTAATAAAATTAAACTGTTACCTTTTCACCTAACAATTCTAAAATGCGCTCTTCAACTTCAGGGCTATCCCAATTAGATTCTATATCTGGCATTTGTAAAACTTCAGCCATAATTCTCTCCTGCTTGTCCCCTATTTTTAACGCTTCAGCATAGGAATGATCTGAAAAAGTTACTCTGGAATATAACGGCACCCAGGCTTCAGGATGATTTTCAGCAAATTTCTTTTCTATTTTTTTCTGAAGTAAAAACATAGGATTCGCTGTCTTACTACTCATTTCTATAAAGTTCCTGTAACTTAATTCAGCAATAGCATCTCCGTTAGGTTTTCTGGCAATTTGATATTCAGAAAATATCTTATCCCAATCGTCGCCATGTGCTTCCATCTTATCAAAAAGCACCGAAATATCTTCGAAACCTGCATTCATTCCCTGTCCATAAAACGGTACAATTGCATGAGCAGAATCCCCAATTAAGGCCACTTTATCGTCGTAACGCCAAGGGAAACATTTAATCGTTACCATGGCACTTGTAGGATTTTTAAAGAAGTCTTTCTTTAAATTAGCAATATCTTCTTTAATATCTGGGAAATACTTTTCGAAAAAAGATTCAGCTTTTACTTCAGTATCGATACTTTCAAAAGAAACTTCACCTTCAAAAGGCATAAACAAAGTACAGGTAAAACTTCCGTCTAAATTAGGCATGGCGATAAGCATAAACTTACCACGTGGCCAAATATGAAAAGAAGCATTATCAAGTTTATGAGAGCCGTCTGGATTTGCAGGGATTGTAAGTTCTTTATAGGCTACATCGATAAAGTGCTGCGAATAATTAAACCTGCTTTGTCGTTGCATCTTATGTCTTACCCGAGAAAATGCGCCATCTGCGCCAAAAATAAGATCGAATTTATATTCGGTCCAAGGTGTAGTTTCTGAATCACCGGTATAAATTGTGGCTTGCTTTAGATCGATATCCCAAACCTTCTCTTCGAATTTAAAAACAGCACCAGCTTCTTCAGCAAGATCGATCATTTTTCGGTTAAGAATTCCACGTGAAATCGAATAGATCGCTTCGCCTTCTTTTCCGTATTTCTGAAAATATAATGGCTTATCGTTTACGTGCATAGCACGCTTATCTAAAGGCAGTGCCAATTTTCTAATTTCTTCTTCTAAACCTATTCTTCGTAATGCACTCCAACCTCTATTAGACATTGCCAAGTTAATTGACCTACCGGAAAACTCTACTTTTCTAACATCTGGTCTACGATCAAAAATAGTTACCTGATGTCCAGCTTTTCTTAAATAAACGGCTAGTAAAGATCCTACCAGGCCAGAGCCTACGATTGCAATATTCTTAGATTGTTGCATGAATTAATTTGAAGTACGCGATCTGCTTTGTAAGGAAAACAAATTCAATTTAGAATACAAAAATACAGATATTTTATGAAAGACCTTATTCTTTAGCATTTATGCAACATTTCACTATGCTTCATCAAAAAAAATTGATTTATTCTGAATTCCATTTTCTACACAACAATTCATAATCTTTCATTAAAAGCCTACTAAAATTGGTTAATTGATTGATTTTAAAGAATTCAAAGTCCTACTTTTAAATTCAATTCAAAATGCAACGATTATGGATCAAGAGAAAATTGATAATATGCGTTCTACCTTAAATAAGTTAGAAGACATTAAAAACAGTCAGGAAAGTATTATCGATAAGATAAATCATGTGATTACAGATTTATTTGAGCATCCTGATAAAGAATTAGAAAAGGCTATGGAAGATGCGCACCAGCGATCTTCAGACAATATCGAGGCTGTAAATGAAGCTATTGAAGATTTCGAAATGAAAATCAATCAATTAGAGCTACAGGATTAATTTAAAAATCCATTAACAGCACGTCTAAAAACAGAGTTGTAAATTGAGGTTAGTTTAAAAAACTAGCCTCTTTTTTATTGAATATTAAGTCTCACTTCAAAATATAATTTCTCATGAAACATGTTAGCGCCAGTGATATTGAAGGCATGGAAAAAATCTTTAGGTTAAACCTGGTAAATAGCCTGTCTGGTTATAAAAGTGCTAATCTTATTGCCACAAAATCTGAAGAAAAAGGAGCCAATGTTGCTGTTTTTAGTTCGGTTACCCATTTAGGCAGCGATCCTGCATTGCTAGGTTTTGTTACCCGGCCAGAAACGGTACCACGAAATACCTATAAAAATATAAAAGACACGAAGTTTTTTACCGTAAATCATATTCACCAGGATATGATCGCGAAAGCACATCAAACCGCTGCAAAATACGAAGAGGAAGTATCTGAATTCAAAAAAACCGGACTAGAAGAAGAATATCTAGATGAATTCTATGCGCCTTATGTAAAACAATGCGCCATCAAGATTGGTTGCGAATATGTAAACGAATATCAGATCAAAGAAAATGGGACCGCTTTGGTGATCGGAGCAATAAAGCATGTTTATTTTGATGAAAGCATCCAGACGCCAGATGGCTGGTTGCGACTAGAAGATGCCGGTACCGTGGCGATAAATGGTTTAGATGCTTATGCCCTACCAGCACTTTTAGACCGATTTCATTATGCGAGACCCGGACAGGAGATCAAAAGCTTTTTTGATAATAATGAGCCTAAAGATTGAAAAACGTAAAGAAGGAAAACTTACCACAAAAGATTTGCCCGGTTTGCAACAGGCCTTTTACCTGGCGAAAGAAATGGGCTAAAAACTGGGAAAATGTAATTTATTGCAGCGAAAAATGTCGCCGAACAAAATCGAAAAATAATTGAAGAATAATTAATGAGTACAGGATTAATCTGGTTTGAAAATAATTTAAGAGTAAAGGATAACGAAGCTCTTTTTAAAGCCTGTGAAAACCATGAAAAGCTAATCGCTATTTATTGTTTTGATCCCAGGAAATTTGAAGAAACTACATACGGATTTCCAAAAACAGGGAAATTTAGAGCTCAATTTTTGATTGAAAGTGTTACTCAACTTCAGCAGAATTTAGCTGACTTAAATATTAGTTTGTTTACTTTCCATAAAAAGCCAGAAGAAATTATTCCTGAAATTATCGAAGATCACCAAATTGAAGCCATTTATTTTCAGGAAGAATGGACTTCAGAAGAAAAACTGATCATCGATGCTCTAAAAAACAAGCTTCAAAATATCGATTTTCGATCTTTCCACACTCAATTTTTATTTCATCCTGAAGATATTCCTTATGATGACTTTAGTAAGATCCCGAAGGTTTATACTGAATTCAGAAAAAAGTGCGAAAAATACGTTGATGTTCGCGTTGAGATTGAAATTCCGCAGCAAAAACCAGAAAGTAATCTTCTAAAAAACACTTCAAAACTGCCCAATCTTAAAGATCTGGGATTAGAAAGTTTTCAGCAGGATACAAGAACCGCTTTTCCGTTTAAAGGAGGTGAAGATGAGGCTTGGAAAAGAATAGAGCACTACTTCTGGAAAACCAAAAATCTTGCTGAATATAAACAAACTCGTAACGGATTATTAGGTAAAGACTATAGTTCTAAACTTTCGGCATGGCTGGCAAACGGAAGTATTTCCGCAGTAAGCATTTATCACGAAGTCAAAAAATTTGAGCAGGGAATCACCAAAAATCAGGATACTTATTGGTTGATATTCGAACTTATTTGGCGAGATTTTTTCAAATATATTTCCTTAAAACATGGAAACTCGATCTTCTTTTTAAGCGGAATTTTAAATAAAGAACTCGATTGGAACTTCAGCAAAGAAAAGCTACAAAATTGGATCGATGGCGAAACCAATGAATATTTTGTAAACGCCAATATGAAAGAAATTGCGGCAACTGGTTTTATGAGCAATCGTGGCCGGCAAAACGTGAATAGCTTTTGGGCGAAAGAATTAAAACAAGACTGGCGAGCGGGCGCTGCCTATTTCGAAAGTGTTTTGATCGATTACGACGTACACAGCAACTGGGGAAACTGGATGTACAATAGCGGTGTAGGTAACGATCCTCGCGACAGAAAATTCAATATTAAAAAGCAGGCAGAGCGTTACGATCCTAATAACGAATATGTAGATACATGGCTGAAAAACTAAAGAAATTAAGGCTAATCTTAGGCGATCAATTAAACCATCAGCATAGTTGGTTTAAAGAAGAGCAGGACGAGATCATTTATGTTTTGATGGAAATGCGCCAGGAGACAGATTATACCTTGCACCATATTCAAAAAGTGGTGGGTTTCTTTTTAGCTATGCGGAATTTCGCTAAATATCTTAAAGAAAGAGAGCACGAGGTCATTTACTACCATATCAACGATAAAGAAAATCAACAGGATCTGGCTGAAAATTTAAAGCAGCTCATTAAAAAAAATGATATTGAAAAGTTCGAATATCAGCTCCCCGATGAATATCGCCTGGATGAACAACTCAATGAAATTTGCGATTCACTTTCAATCGAATCTGAATCTTACGATACGGAGCATTTTTTAACCCAGCGAGACGACCTTGAAAAATTCTATAAAGGCAAAAAGCAAATGACAATGGAATATTTTTACCGCGATATGCGGAAGAAATATGACATTATGATGGCTACAAAAAACGATCCTGAAGGTGGTAAATGGAACTTCGACAAATCGAATCGTAAAAAATGGACAGGTAAACCTGAAATTCCGCATGAGCGTGGTTTTAGAAAAGATGTTTCAGCCTTCCTAAAAGTAATCGAAGAAGCTGGCATCAAAACCATGGGTAATATTGATGAGAAAAGTTTCAACTGGCCGACTTCTCGCGAAGACGGACTTTCGGTTTTAAATTATTTCTGTAAAAATTTATTGGTTCATTTTGGGGATTTCCAGGATGCTTTGCACACCGAACAGGCTTATCTTTTTCATTCACGACTATCTTTCTGCATGAATACAAAAATGCTGAATCCAAAGGAAGTGATCGAATCTGTAGTTGGATATTATTACGAGCATAAAGATGAAATCGATATTTCTCAGGTTGAAGGTTTTGTTCGGCAAATTTTAGGCTGGAGAGAATATATGCGTGGCATTTATTGGTTAAAAATGCCAGGTTATCGCAGAAGCAACAAACTGGATAATCAAAATGAATTACCTCCATTTTACTGGGATGGAAAAACAAAAATGAATTGTTTACATCATTCGATCACACAAAGTTTAGATAATGCTTACGCACATCATATTCAGCGTTTAATGATCACTGGGAATTATGCTCTACTTACCCAATGCCATCCCGACAAAGTTGATGCCTGGTATCTTGGAATTTATATCGATGCGATCGAATGGGTAGAAATTACTAATACCCGCGGAATGAGCCAGTTTGCAGATGGTGGCATTGTAGCTACAAAACCTTATGTATCCAGCGGTAGTTACATAAACAAAATGAGTAACTATTGTAAAAGCTGCCATTATAAAGTGAGTAAAAAGACAGAGGATGACGCCTGCCCATTTAATAGCCTATACTGGAATTTCCTTGATGATAAAAAAGAATTCTTCAATAACAACCAGCGAATGAATATGATGATGAGTTTGTTGGAAAAAAAAGATGCTAAAGAAATAGCCAAAATTAAAGAGCGAGCAACCCAAATTATTAAAAACCCATCAGATTTTTAACATACGAGTTAATTACGAGTTAAATAGCTTTTAGCCAGACCACCTATTCTATAAATTAGATGTAACTAACTGGTTAATAAAGGCCTTTAAAGCCTTGCTAACTAACCAAAAAATCAAAATAGGAATTAACTAACGTGACCAAAAAGTCACTAAAAACCAACTAAAATGAGAGATATAATTTGGCTAATTATTGTACTATTAATTATTGGATGGCTTGTAGGTTACTTCGCCTTTCCAGATTTAGGAAGCATTATACACATTCTTATAGTTCTGGCAGTAATCTTATTACTTTATAGATTACTTACAGGACGCAGGTTATAATTTTTATTGAATCGAATCTACCGAAAACCTCCCAAATTGGGAGGTTTTCTTTTTTATATATTTACTCAAAAAACAGGATCAATTACTTAAGACAAACTTAGTCTACTATAAACTTTACCCTACAAAATTTGAATGCTATGTGGAATCTAAATAATAAAACCGCCTTAATTACCGGAGGCTCTAAAGGTATCGGAAGAGCTTGCGTAGAAGAGTTTGCGCGGTTAGGCGCCAACGTCATTTTTATAGCCAGAAATAAAGAAGATATTTTGAAACTGGAAGAAGAATTACGGGCGAAAAATTACGATGTAACAGGCTTAGTTGCAGATGCGATTATCAAGGAAGATCAGGATAAGATCGTGGCAGCTATAAAAGAAAAATGGGGAAAACTTGATATTCTCGTAAATAATGCCGGTATCAATATTAGAAAGAAGGCGCTGCAATACACTGAAGATGAATATAGAAAAGTGATCGAGATCAACCAATTTTCGGTTTTTGAACTCAGTTTAAAATTGCATCCGTATTTAAAAATTTCAGGAAATTCAAAAATCGTAAATATTGCCTCTTCCGCAGCAATGCAAGATGTAGGTACCGGTGTGCCTTATGCAATGTCTAAAGCGGCAATGCTTCAGCAAACAAGAAGTTTAGCGGTAGAATGGGCAGCAGACGGAATTCGAGTTAATGCAGTTTCTCCCTGGTTTACAGTAACACCGCTTACCAGAGGATTACTAGCTGAAGAAGATCGAATGAACCCAATCCTAAGAAGGACTCCGCTTAAACGAGTTGCAGAAGCTTCAGAAATGGCAAATATCGCGGCATTTCTTGCGATGGATCAGTCTAGTTATATCACAGGTCAAAATATTGTTGCCGATGGTGGCATGAGTATTAATGCTATTTAATTGTTTTGTACCTTTAGAACTTACGGCTAAACACTTTATTATGAAAAAAACATTTTTACCACTCTTACTTGCACTCAGCATTATTTCCTGTAAAAATTCTGAAGGCGGTAATAGCGATGCTGAAATGACTTCTGAAACTACTGAAGTTGCTTCTTCTGAAGCAAAAGATGGCATTGGTAATACTATCGCAATGGCAAACGGACTTGATAAGTTTAAAGATGCTACGGAAGTTGAATTTACTTTTAACGTAAAAGTAAACGATACTGTTCGTTCTTCACGCCACTGGAAATGGAACACCAAAACCAATGAAATTAGTTTAACGGAAGGAGATATTACACAATCGTACACCAAAAATGATTCGATTCCTGAAGATAAAGTGAGTATCGACCAAAAATTTATTAATGATTCTTACTGGCTACTTTTCCCGTATCAATTAGTATGGAGCGACGCCAAACTTACAGAAGAAAAAGAAGTCGCTGCACCGATTAGTGGCGATACACTTACAAAATTAGAAGTTGCTTATAGCGCTGATGGTGGTTATACCCCAGGCGACACTTATGATATTTACTACGGAGAAGATCACATGATCGAAGAATGGGTTTATAAAGCTGCAGGCGGCGATCGCCAAATGGCAACAACTTGGGAAGATTATGAAGAGTTTATGGGAATCCCTATTGCGAAAATGCACAAATCTGAAGATGGAAGCTTTCAACTTTACTTTACCGATATTGTAATAAAATAGGCATCATTTTTATCGAATATCAAATCCGGCGTTTTATACTTTTCATATAAATCGCTGGATTTTTTTATTGAAATTGATCTTATTTCAATTTTCGGACTGATTGTTGTTTTCATCTTCTTATCAATCAGTTTCCTATGAAAAAACTTTACTTCATCACGCTATCACTACTTTTCATTTTCAATTCCTGTTCTGAATTTGAGCATGAAAATCTTCAAAATCTCGAGCCCACTGAAAAATTGTATTCTAAGCGATTTTTAAAAATGCAGGATCAAAACTTACCGATTATCGATCTGGATGCTTTAGAGAATTATTGCGATCTACGATCAATTCTTGATGCAAATAGTTGTGATGGTCACCTTTCTACCATAAAATTTAAGCTTGAAAACAAACAATATCATCTTGTAGCTTTTCACGCCTGTCCTGATTCTCGAGAGATTCGCTGTTATTTTAGATCTAATTTTATTAGCATCTATAATGACTCCATTTTTGAAGATTATAAAACCAAGTTCTCTATCGATCACTTAGATAAAAAAATTGATAAGCTTGTTGAAGACTCTCAACTTTCGTATAATATAGACCGTCCAAGAAATAATCTATTCTTTATCGACTATCCAGATTCAACTAGAATTTCTGAAGTAAAAATCACATTAAAGAAATTATTTGAAGCTAATGAAGAATTAGAATCTAAAATTCAAAAACCACTATTAAATTGGATGATATTTGATAAAGATATTCCTGGTCCACCACCGCCTCCGCCACCACCTCCAATGTTACCGGAGTTGGAATAAGCTTTTTAGATCACTTCTCTAAAATCCCTCTCTTTAAGATTTGCCCAAATTCGTACATATCTTCATAAGAGCAGTAAAAGGGTGCTGGTGCTAAACGTATTACATTTGGTTCTCGCCAATCTGGAATTACGCCGTTCCGCATTAAGTAATTAAAGAGTTCTTTTCCTTCCCCATGTAAAAACACCGATAATTGTGTACCTCGTTCCTCCTGATTAGCTGGAGTGATCACTTCAAAGGTGCTATCAACTTCCTTATCGATTTCATGCAAAATGAACTCCAAATAAGCGACGATCTTATTTCTTTTTTCGATTAAAGCGTCCATCCCAACCTCATCAAACATTTGTAAAGAGGCTAAATACGGCGCCAAAGCTAATACAGGCGCATTACTTATTTGCCAGGCATTTGCGCCATTTTCTGGCTGAAATTCGGGTTCCATTAAAAACCTTCTCTCTTTATTATGTCCCCACCAACCTTCAAAACGTGGAATGTCTTTTTGGTTATGATATTTTTCATTCACAAAACAACCAGAAGCACTTCCCGGGCCACTGTTCATATACTTATAACTACACCAAGCTGCAAAATCTACATCCCAATCGTGCAATTCTAATTTTATATTTCCGGCAGCATGCGCTAAATCCCAACCTACAAATGCTCCTACTTTATGCCCGGCTTTAGTAATGGTTTTCATATCAAAAACCTGCCCGGTGTAATAATTCACACCACCAATTAAAACCAAAGCACATTCCTCACCTACTTCTTCAATCTTAGCAAGAATATCTTCTATTCTAAAATTATGTTCGCCATCGCGCTTTTTTAGCTCAACAATAGCATCTTTAGGATTAAAACCATGAAAACGAACCTGGCTGGAGATCATATATTGATCGCTGGGAAAAGCTTTTTCCTCACAGATAATCTTATATCGCTTTTTAGTAGGACGATAAAAAGACACCATCATAAGATGCAAATTCACCGTAAGCGTATTCATTACCGTGACCTCTTTTGGCTTTGCTCCTACTACTTTTGATAGTTGATCTGCAAAACGCTCGTGATAATCCCACCAGGGTTTTTCAGCTTGAAAATGTCCTTCGACCGCCAAATTCCCCCAATCACTCATGATTTCATTTACATAGTTCTTAGCCAATTTTGGTTGTAATCCTAAAGAATTACCGGTGAAATAAATGGCATCTTTATCATTTATCTTCGGAAAAATAAACTCATTGCGATATTTAGCTAATGGATCTTTGGCATCTAATTGCTGTGCAAAAGTGCGGGAATTTTCAAATTGCATGTGGATTGTAATTTTTGCTAAAATACAACTTAGGCTTTAGAATAACAGTATTTGAATATTGAAGCTTTTGTGAAGATTTTGGATTGAAATTAGATAAAAAACGGAGCCGTTTATTTTAGTATTTTTGCCGAAAAGAATTTTATGGATTTTTTATCTGAAAGTATTATTGAATATTGCGAAAATCATTCTGAAAAAGAACCTGAATATTTAGCAAAACTGAATAGAGAAACTCACCAAAAGGTTTTACAACCACGTATGCTTAGCGGGCATTACCAGGGACGCCTACTCAGTTTAATTTCTAAACTGGTAAATCCACAAAACATTCTTGAAATTGGAACATATACTGGATATTCGGCGCTTTGTCTTGCTGAAGGTCTTCAAACTAACGGAAAACTTCATACGATAGATATTAATGAAGAGCTTTTTGACTTTCAGCAGAAATACTTTCAAGAATCTGAATATAAAGATCAGATCATTCAGCATTTAGGCGACGCAACAAAAATAATTCCGCAGCTAAACCTCAAATTTGACCTTGTTTTTATCGATGCAGATAAACCAAATTACCCAAATTACTTTGAAACTATTATCGATAAAATGAATCCCGGCGGTTTAATTTTATCTGACAATGTTTTATGGAGTGGTAAAGTTTTAGAAGAAGTAAAAAGAAATGATTTTTCTACGGAAGCGCTTTTAAAATATAACAAAATGCTAGCTGAAGATGATCGTATTGAAACAGTGATCTTACCACTTCGAGACGGGCTAACTTTAAGTAGAGTTAAAAATTAATAAAATCGATCTTCATATTTTAAATAGATTTTATAGAATATCCACGCCATAAACACACCTACCAATGCACCAACAAACAGGTCACTTGGGTAATGCACTCCAACAAAAATTCGGCTTAAAGAAAGCATAAAAGCCCAAATGTAGAGTAACCAGATCCATTTATAGGTATGTCTTAGTACTAAAACAACAAAGGTTACCAGCACAAAAGCTGAAGAGGTATGACCTGAGAAAAAGCTAAAATTTGTTGGTTCCTGAAGAATCCTAATAATCTCGTTAATCTCTGGATTGTTATTAGGTCGCAGTCTAAGAACAACATTTTTGGTCCAAAAAGTTACTCCAAAAGTTACTGCCCAGGAAACTAAAAGAAAGATTGAAGAATAGATTGCCTTCTTTTTATGGAAAGCAATAAAGAATAGCACAAAAAAAAGAATATAAAGCGGTATCCAATGTCTTATTTGGGTAAACCAGATCCAGAAATTATCGTAATCCTCGATACCTAAACCATTGAGATATACAAAAAGTTCTCTATCCCATTGCTTAAGCTGTTCGAACATTCAAAAAAAAGATTTAGAATTTACGTTTTATAGAACCGGTAATTTCGTCGATATCATCTTTTACCTTATCAATCTCACCTTTTACATCACTGGTAAGACTTTTGGTATCGATACCCTGTTTATCTGCGCTTTTGGTAATCTCGCTTTTAATATCATCTGAGGCATTTCTCAACATCCTCATCCCTTTTCCCATACCTCGTGCGATCTCTGGAATTTTATCTGCTCCAAAAACCATCACCAAGATAAAGATGATAAAACCAATCTCTGCGCCACTAATAAAAAATGGAAGTGTAGTCACCATAATAATAACAAATATAGATACAAATATCTGCATAAAAAAAGCCGACTCGTTAAAGTCGGCTTAAAAATTTATCAACTTTTTTAGACTATCCGTCTGTATTGTTTTTAAATTGTTCAAACTCGTTAGGAGTTTCTTCTTTTGGCCAGCTATTATTGCTTAGATCGATATCTGCAGTTTCCAGATCTGGATCTACAACAACTTTGGTAATTTCTTTATCTGAAGCGATAGTTTTAGTTACCTGGCTATCATTTTTCATCCAAACCTGCACAGGATATCTTTTCATTTCAGTAGAACCATCTTCGTAAGTTAATTCAACGATTAATGGCATTACCAAACCTCCTGGTTTATTGAATGTAATTTGATAAAAATACTTAGGCACTTTTAAACTATTACGCTCTTCAGTAGAAAAATTATCCATTACATATTCGTTCAGCTTTTTAGAGTTTTCGAAGATTGTTTTTCCTTTCATGGTCTTTTCAAAATCCTCACTACCTTCTTCAACTACATAAATTGCATCAATCTCGTCTGGATTAGCACCGTAACGCTCTAAAAGTTCACGCCCTTGTTTAGTTTGTTTATCTGTAACGTAATATTTTTTCACGTCTTCTACACCCATATCTGTATAATCTGTGGTATAGAACCAACCTCTCCAAAACCAATCTAAATCTACCGCTGAAGCATCTTCCATTGTTCTAAAGAAATCTTCTGGAGTTGGGTGTTTAAACATCCATCTTTTAGAATAGGTATGGAATGCATGATCAAAAAGATCACGTCCCATTACTGTTTCTCTTAGAATATTTAAAGCTGTTGCCGGCTTACCATAAGCATTGTTTCCTAATTGATACACTTCTTCTGGATTTGCCATAATTGGCGCAATAAAATCTTGATTTCCTCTCATGTAAGGAACAATATTCGCAGGGATTCCACGACGAGAAGGATACGTATCGTAACCTTCAATTGCTTCTGGATAACGCTCTCCAAATTCCTGCTCTGCCATATACTGCACAAAAGTATTAATACCTTCGTCCATCCATCCCCACTGGCGCTCATCACTATTAACGATCATTGGGAAAAAGTTGTGACCAACCTCATGGATAATAACTCCCATCATTCCAAATTTCACGCGGTCGCTATATTCTCCATTTTCATCTGGACGACCATAGTTCCAACAAATCATTGGATATTCCATCCCCTGATTTTTAGCATGAACAGAAACTGCTTTATGATAAGGATAAATAAATGTATGATCTGAATAACTTTGAAGGGTTGAAGCCACCACTCTTGTAGACCATTTTTCCCAAAGTGGGTTTCCTTCTTTTGGATAAATAGATACTGCCATTACATCGCTGTCGTCGTTCATCTTAACAGCCATCATATCCAAAATAAATCTTCTTGAAGTTGCAAAAGCGAAATCACGAACCATCTCTGCTTTATACTCCCAGGTTTTTGTCTTTTTCTCGAAACCTTTTGATGCTTCTACCGCTTCTTCCTGAGTTCTTATAACTACAGGCTCATCATAAGATTTTTGCGCTTTTTTGTAGCGCTTCATCATTTCTTTAGTGTACACATCATCACGGTTTTGAAGCATTCCGGTAGCTTCCATCACGTGATCTGCGGGTACCGTAATACTCACCTCGTAATCTCCAAAAGGAAGAGCAAACTCACCACTTCCCCAAAACTGCATATTTTGCCATCCTTCTACATCATTATAAACGGCCATTCTAGGGAAGAACTGAGCAATCTCGTAAGCTCTGTGCCCATCTTCGAACTCCTCGTAACCAGAACGTGCTCTATCAACAATGTGATTATTTACATTATACCACCATTTTACAGAAAATGTATAGCTCTCTCCTCCTTCTAAAGGTTCTGGAAGATCGATACGCATCATGGTATTATTGATTGTATAAGAAAGCTTATCACCACCAGCCTTAACTTCTTCTATATTGAAACCTCCATCGAAAGGTTCTTTAAGAAATTGATCTGCAAAACGACCAGGCTGAGAAACAGGTGCCATTCCGCTTGATCCTTTTTCTAAAGCAGGAGCATCTTTTTTACGGATGTTTTGATCTAGCTGCAACCATAAATACTCTAGTTTATTTTTAGAATTATTATGGTAAGTAATCGTTTCTTCACCGCTTAATTTTGTATTCTCATCATCCAAAACGATCTCCATTTTATAATCGGCTTCGTTTTGATAATAAGCTTCTCCAGGTGCTCCAGAGGCCGTACGATACATACTTGGATCTCTAAATTCCTGATATAATTGTCTAAATTTGTTTTGATTAGTATGCCCCTGCGGTTTTTGAGGTTCTTGTTGCTCTTGGGCGTTCACTCCCGTAATTGCAAACATTAAAAACGCAGAACATAATAGTTTGATTGTCTTCATTTATGTTGGGTTTGTTAAATATTGCTAAAATATAATTATTTTCTTAACTGATTTAGAATTAAATACCAAAATTTAACACATCTGTTTCGGCATCTTTACGAAGCATCAAACTTTTAATTTCGTTATTCACTTTTACGTTAACCACATTTTTCTGGTCTTCAAACAAATCTATAAGTATAGCATTCGTAATACTTATTTCTTTAAACGGCTCTAAATTCTCTCCTTCTATAAACAGCACCAACTGATCCTTATCGTACTTTTTCCCAAGGTACTTTAGCGCTACCTCTTTACCATCTGCATAAATATGAAGTTTCGACTTTAAATATTTCTGAATTAATTCTTTTACCGGGCCGGTCTCTGTCTCTTTGGATAAGGTAATCGATTCGCCATAGCGTTGTTCTAAAACATTTTGAAAATCGTCTATAAACACCTTTGATATAATCTGAAGGTCCTTTTTATCTTTTTTATATTCAATTTCAGTAACACTTAAGTAGAATTTATGCGGAATCGCTTTAAAAGAAATACATGCAAAAACAACGAATATTAGCAATACGGCTTTTTTCATTTTAAAAAATTTATTTCAGAAATAACAAATTTTAATCCAAAGCACGAAGTTCACTAATTTAAGTGACTTTTTAAGATTTATGCAGGGAATTATCGATTTTCGGAAGTATTTTCAAGCTCTAAAACATCACCTTCACGGCTTATTCTTTTAAAATCTTCAGCTTTAGACATAAAATAGTCGATAAGTTTCAAGGTTTCGTCTTTGGCCACCAATTGCTCAAGTTCATTATCATTTTTACGGGCGCAGTAGAACATAAAATTGATAATTTCCCATTCTTCCAGCCCAAAATCTTCAGTAAATATTGATTTTGGTATTGTTTCTAGTAATTGCTGAGCTTCAGCTTGTAATTCGTAATTTTCCTGTGCTTTTTTCAGGTATTTTAAATCGCCGTTTAGCATCCCAATAAGCATCCCTAATCCACCACCATACGTTCCTATTCTTCTTTGTGCCATAGTTAGTTTTTTCCGTGCTGGCGGAATAAACATGAGCGGTTTTACCTTCATATGTTTAATATCGCTTTCTAAATCACCAATTAGTTTTACATCACTTAAATAAACGTTTTCTAATTGATTAATTTCTTCGGTTAAAGTGACTTCCAGGAAACCTTCGTTTAAAATTTCTTTTGTAATAAGAATGTATTCTTTTTGAAATTGCACTGAAGAAAATAAAATACTGTCGTTTTCTCGAACTAAAATGCCAAATCGCCCATTGGGTTCATTTACCGTACCCGT
Source organism: Zunongwangia atlantica 22II14-10F7 (assembly GCF_002094855.1). GTDB lineage: Bacteria > Bacteroidota > Bacteroidia > Flavobacteriales > Flavobacteriaceae > Zunongwangia > Zunongwangia atlantica. Next base: position 175,906 of record NZ_ARYN01000007.1, on the reverse strand, counting down.
TTCCGCAGTTAAATTCACGATATTGATGAATGCCTCTCCTAAAGAATCGTTAGTAATCTTCCCTAATAATTCCTCGCGTTCCTGAGAAAAGCCCAAAGATATATTGAAAAAAACAAACCCGAAAAATAGCCAATATCGCATTACTGATTTTTTCTTTTTTCCCAGGAATTTACTTTAAGCTTTAAAAAATCGAAAAGCGGCCCAACACTTTCCTGATCTACGTAGGTTCCAAATTTTTCGTCTTCTGCACAATAATAGATAAACAACATTAGCTCATCTTTATCGATTCCCATTTTAATAATATTATCGGCTCCTATTAATCTTAAGGCTTTTTCTACACGTTCATCGTAAACCATATTCGCCTTTATCTTTTTTACTTTTTGCCGTTCTCCTGAAATCGTATTTAATAACAAATTAGAAGGATCACCGCCGGTGGCCGCTAATCTTCTATCGATTAAGGAAGGAATATCCTGTTTTAATTGTGGGGCATTTAATTGGTATTTATCAAAAAACTCGATTTTTGTAAAGTCTTTCTCTAAGTTGCCAATTAGTTTAGAATCGAAAAGAAAAACCTCATCTAATTGATTCACGCCGGGCAATAAAATAACTTCTAAAAACTTAGCTTCTAAGATGCTTTTATTAATCACAATTTCTTTCTTTTGATATTGAACCGACGAAAACTCTAACGTATCATTTTCGCTTACTCGCACTATAAAACTACCATCTGGATCGTTTGTGGTTCCTCGATGGGAAGTTTTATTGATAATGTTTATAAAAGTATATTCTAAACTATCGGCCAGGATTTTCCCTTCCAGTTCTACCGGTTGTTGAGCGCTTAAAACCGAAGTTAAAAGCATAAAAAGAAAAAAATGAAAACTCTTTTGAAAACTCTTTCGCACTAAAATTAGTTTAATTTAATACTATCTTTTTTGATATTTCTTTGCTGCTGGTCTAACAATTTTAAAAACTTAACCGCCTCTCTTTTGTAAAATTCCAACAGTTTTAATTGATCTGGATCATTCAGTAATTCCCGGTATCCTGCCTGGGCAAAACAGTAATTTAGGAAAAGATGCAATTGAGCTTGGGTTAAATTACATCTTTCGATTAGAAAACTTTTCCGCAGATCTAATTCTGTCTCTAATACATTTTCTTCCCTAACATTTTTGTTCAGCTTTTTAAGCATTTTTGTTCTGCCATTTATCGCATTAAAAACAGGATCTAACGGAACACTTCCCAATAAAGCCGAATACCATTTAAAGCGTGTACCACCCGGCCCGGTAGTAGCCGTATACAACATTTTTTCTTCGTGACTAAGCGGTGTTTTTAAAGACATTGGCGCATTTAAAGCATACTTATCATTAATAGGCATCGCTTGAATATCTGAAGATAAATTTCCCGTAAGATTAGGCAATCTAACTTCATCTAATTGATTTATTGTAGCCTGAAGTTCTACAATTAAAAATTTACGCTCGTATAATAAAGAATCAACTATAATTTCTTTCTTTTTATACTGAACTGAAGAAAAAAGTAAGGTATCGTTTAAAGAAGCTGAAATAGAAAAATTACCAGACGCATTACTTGTTGTCCCTCTACCCGAAGAAAGATTCACAATATTAATTAAACTGCCGTCTAGAGAGTCTGCTACGATTTTTCCATCAATCACTATAGATTGTGAAAAAGTTACAGCAGGCATAACTAAAACAAATGCAAATAAAATTTGATTTCGCAAAAGATAATTGATTGATGAAAACTAACTATGAAAATTTACGCTATCAACAAATCTCCTCTCAACTCAACATCCTGTAAATTCTCTAAGTATATAACTTTATTATTTCTAAAAAATTATAACCAAAATCAACAATTATTAATCTAAGGTTTCAACCTCTGCATCTAAATGTGCCTGATAAGCTTTACGTTGCTCTACTAAAAATTGAATAATATCCAATTCGTTTTCTTCTTCAAGCATACGCCCATTCAATCCATTGTCTGCTGCAAAGAAAATAAAGTCGTTTACCTGATTTGCCTCTAAATCCAGTGTTTCTTTAAAGAAATCGTTACTGTACATTTCTTTAATTTCATTATCTAATTGAGCAAAAGGAATGCTTCTATAATCGTTTTTTTCTTTCCCATATTTACCGGTAACCAGTTTAAATACATTAATAAGATTTAAACCATTTACCATATACGTTTGACTGGAAAGTTGTGCCTGGTTTCTAACGGGATGGGATTCTGGTGTATTTATTTTGGGCACCTCTTGCATATTCACGTTCATATTAGGCAATTGTGCCGGGGTAACTTTAATTCGGTTTACATCTACCGTAATAGAACCCGATAATGTACCTGCTGAAACTACAACTTCTGGCAATTCGTTTAAAGCAATGTTTATAGAGACATTCAGCATTTTAGACTCTAAAATATCTTCGGTAATTCTAACAGAAAATTGCTCGAACTGAAGAGAAGAGAATACAATCCTGTCGTTTAGACTGGCCATAATTTTAAATTCTCCATTTTCATTAGAAATTGTTCCTTTACTACTGGCTTCATTAAAAATGGTAATTCCGCCAGAATCATCACCTTCAGGAACGGTAATATTACCACTTAATTGGACTTTGGAATTTTGAGCAAATCCAACTACAGAAACAAAGAAAAACAAACAAAAGAGTGTACGGTGCATAGCAATAAATTATACCTTTAAAATAACGATTCTTAACCTAATTTTAGATATAAGCCTTGCGTAAACTTTTGTTAAAAGTCAGTTTTCTAGCTACTTTTGTCAAAAATCTGACAATGAAGAAAGCTATACTAGCCAGCACTTCTACTTTGCATGGCCAGGATTATCTGGAATATTTAATTCCGCATCTTAATAATCTTTACGGAGAACAAAAAGAAATTTTATTTATACCCTACGCAAGGCCAGGAGGTATTTCTCATGACGAGTATACTGCCAAAGCAAAAGAAGCCTTTAAAAAGGCCAATCTTAGCATAAAAGGAATTCATGAATTTGAAAATCCTATTGAAGCAGTTGAAAAAGCCGAAGGCATTTTTACCGGAGGTGGAAATACGTTTTTACTGGTTAGCGAATTGTACAGAAATGGCATCGTAGAGATTCTTCAACAGGTTATTGCAGGCGGCACTCCTTACATGGGAACAAGCGCCGGAACAAATATTGGCGGACTTACCATGGGTACGACCAACGACATGCCCATTGTGCTTCCAAAATCTTTTAAAACTTTGGGATTAGTGCCTTTCAATATTAATCCGCATTATTTAGACCCAGATGTAAACTCTACCCATAAAGGAGAAACAAGAGAAACCAGAATTAAAGAATTTCATCATTTTAATAGTCAGCCGGTAGTTGGTTTACGAGAAGGAAGCTGGTTAGCATTAGATAAAAATGAAATAATTTTAAGAGGAGAACTTTCTGCCAGAATTTTCAAAACTAATCAAGAGCCATACGAAGTTGAGACCGGCACTATACTAACAGCACTTAATTAATGATCGACTATCAAAAAATATTAGATACCATTCAGGAAGAAATGAGCTATCGTGATGTGAAAGGAAAAGTAGCATCTTATATTCCTGAACTGGCCAAAGTAGATCCTAAAAAATTTGGGATGCATTTGTATAGAAATGAAGATGAATTTTACGGTTTTGGTGATCATGAAGAAAAATTTTCTATCCAATCTATAAGCAAGGTTTTCACACTTTCTCTAGCTATTAAGAATATTGGAACTAAAGTTTGGGAACGCGTTCATGTAGAACCATCTGGAAATCCTTTTAACTCTTTAATGCAGCTAGAGCAAGATAGAGGAATTCCTAGAAATCCTTTTATAAATTCTGGCGCATTAGTGATTTCAGATATTCTTGTAGATGTTTTAGACGATCCCAAAAAAGAGCTCTTAGAATTTGTTAGAAAAATTACTGGAGAAGATGATATTGATTATGATGAAAGCGTAGCACAATCTGAATTATCATCGGGTTATCGAAATATCGCATTGGTAAATTACATGAAAGCTTTAGGGAATATTAAATGCGATGTAGAAGAAATCGTAGATTTTTACTTTTATTCCTGCTCTATTGCTATGTCTTGTAAATCTTTGGCCAAAGCTTTTATGCTTTACGCCAATAAGGGTATTATTTTACATACCGGAGAACAGGTTTTAAACCCCAGTACAGTAAAGCGTTTAAATGCCTTAATGCAGACGTGTGGATTTTATGATGAATCTGGTGAATTTAGTTTTGAAGTAGGATTGCCAGGAAAAAGTGGTGTTGGTGGTGGTATTGCAGCCATTCACCCACAACAATATTCAGTTGCTGTGTGGAGCCCCGTTTTAAACAAGAAAGGGAATTCTGAATTAGGCATGAAGGCTTTAGAACGCCTAACTACGCTCACGGGACTATCTGTTTTTTAGAACAGTAATCATTCAAAATATGAAAAGCTCCTTCAAATTTGTTGAAGGAGCTTTATTTTTTCACTAAAAGTCGAACAATAAAAAAATGCTCCCCATAGTAGAGAGCATTCCTCTATAAATTGAACACTTATAAATTCTAAATTAAAGTGCAGCTACGTGCTTAGCAAGCTTAGACTTTAAGTTAGAAGCTTTATTTGTGTGTATAATGTTCTTTTTAGCCAACTTATCAATCATAGAAACTACAGAAGGGTAAAGAGCTTCAGCCTCTTTCTTATCTTCAGAGTCACGCAATTTTTTAATAGCGTTTCTTGTAGTTTTATGTTGATAGCGATTTCTAAGCCTTTTAGCCTCGTTGCTACGGATTCTCTTTAACGCTGACTTATGATTTGCCATTACAGATAATTTAATTAATTCTTTAAAAGTAGTCCGTAGGGGAATCGAACCCCTGTTACCAGGATGAAAACCTGGCGTCCTAACCCCTAGACGAACGGACCAAATATTCTCAATATTTTATGCCACTTAAGGCTTCACGACAACACAACTAATTTGTGCCTTTAGTAGTCCGTAGGGGAATCGAACCCCTGTTACCAGGATGAAAACCTGGCGTCCTAACCCCTAGACGAACGGACCAACAATTTTTTGTTTCAATTGCGGATGCAAAAATACAACTATTTTTGAATGCTACAAGAGTTCACGCAAAAAAAATTAAAAAAATTAATAAGCCTTTGCAAAAAGCACTCTTCCAGCAGATGGATTACCCGTTAAAACACAGGCTCCCTGCTCCTCTTCTCTATCAAAAGGAATACATCTTATAGTAGCTTTGGTTAATTCCTTTATCTTATTTTCAGTTTCTGGAGTACCGTCCCAATGGGCAGATACGAATCCTCCTTTTTTCTTTAGAACTTCTTTAAACTCATCAAAACTATTTACCCTGGTAATATGTTCGTCTCGATAATTCTTAGCTTTTGTAAATAAGGCCTCCTGGATTTCATCCATAAGTACAGTGACTTTTTCTACCACCGTATTCATCTCTACAAACTCTTTAGTAAGCGTATCTCTTCTAGCAAGTTCTACCGTACCCTTTTCTAGATCTTTTGGACCAATAGCTAAACGAACAGGTACGCCCTGTAGTTCATATTGAGCAAATTTCCAGCCTGGTTTTTGTGTATCCCTATCATCAAATTTTACTGAAATCCCATTTGCTCGCAAATCTTTAACCAATTGATTGGCGACTACTGAAATTTGTTCTAATTGTTCCTCATTTTTATAAATAGGTACAATCACCACCTGAATTGGCGCTAACTTTGGGGGTAACACTAAACCTTTATCATCACTATGCGTCATAATAAGAGCTCCCATTAAACGTGTAGAAACACCCCACGATGTTGCCCAAACATGTTCTAATCCTCCTTCTTTGGTTGCGAACTTAACATCAAAAGCTTTTGCAAAATTTTGACCTAAGAAATGGGAAGTTCCTGCTTGTAAGGCTTTACCATCCTGCATTAAGGCTTCAATACAATAGGTTTCCTCTGCTCCTGCAAAACGTTCATTCTCTGTTTTAGCCCCTTTTATTACCGGAGTAGCCATAAAACTCTCAACAAATTCAGCATAAATATCATTCATCTGTTTTGTTTCAGCCAAGGCCTCCTGTCTTGTAGCATGCGCTGTATGACCTTCCTGCCATAAAAACTCGGCAGTTCTAAGAAATAATCTGGTTCTCATTTCCCAACGCACTACGTTAGCCCATTGATTAATAAGTATAGGTAAATCTCTATAAGATTGAATCCAATTTTTATACGTATTCCATATCACAGCTTCAGAAGTTGGTCTTACCACCAACTCTTCTTCTAATTTAGCCGCAGGATCAACAATAAGTTTCCCTTTATTTTCCTCGTCGGTTTTTAAGCGATAATGCGTAACTACCGCACACTCTTTCGCAAAACCTTCAGCATTTTTTTCTTCGGCTTCAAACAGGCTTTTAGGAACAAAAAGCGGAAAATAGGCATTTTGATGCCCTGTTTCTTTAAACATTCTATCCAACTCTGCCTGCATTTTTTCCCATATTGCATAGCCGTAAGGTTTAATAACCATACAACCTCTAACCGCTGAATTCTCAGCAAGATCTGCTTTTACAACAAGCTCGTTGTACCATTTAGAATAGTCTTGTTCTCTGCTAGTTAAATTCTTACCCATTATTGTTTTTTGGCATAAATATTGTATTTTAAACAAACACAATATAGTCTTATTTTGTTAGTACAAAACTAACTAAATTTGTAATGTTCAACAATTAAATAACTAGCTAATGATACGCAATTCAAATTTACTCCACAGAACTCCAATATTTCTTACACCTGTGTTATTGCTATTATTAGCATCATGTGGTTCTTACCAATATTCAGGTTACAATGATGGCATTTATGGAGAAGCACCTAAAACTGTAGATCGCCCACGTACTGGCTATGAGAAACCTCAAAATGCTAATGAGCAACGAGAGGAAAAATTAAAAGAAGCTAATTCCTATTATAAGAATATGTTTGCACAACAATCTGCAATGCTAGAAGATGCAATGCAGGAAGATGTTGTTTTTACTGATATCGATTCTTATTCTTCTAATTCTGGATATAGTGAAGATGAAGAAATGTACGATGAAGAAGGCACAATGGCCTATAATGGTTCTTACGCACCATGGGGACAGGGCGAAGCTGATGATACTACAATAAACATTTACAATACAGGTTTCAATTATGGATTTTACAGCCCATGGAGACGTGGTCTCTACAATCCTTACTTCAATTATGGTTATGGATGGGGCTGGAATGGATATGGCTCATTTTACAACAGACCTTACTGGAGTATTGGTTGGGGTTGGGGCTTTAACTACCCGTACTATGGTGCCGGATGGGCGTACGGCTGGGGCGGATATTATAGCCCATGGGGTTATGGATATGGCGCTGGTTGGCTAGGTAGATATCACGGTGGTTACTATGCTAATAACTATAATAATTATTACCGCCCTCAGTATGCATACAGCAACTCTCGCCGCAACACAAGAAGTTCTTACAACACTGTAAGCCGAAGAGAAAGCGCTACAGCAAGAACAAGAAGTAGAAGTAATTCTTCATACTCAAGAAGAATTAGAGATATAAGAAATACAGATAGTAACTCTCGTAGCAGGTCTACTGCTACACAAAGTAGAGTTGCAGGACGCGAGAGCAGTAACACTTACGCAAGATCAAACAGTAGAACCTCTAACACTACATATAGTAGAAGTAGAAGTGGCAACTCTACCTCAAGATCAACTATTGGAAGATCCTCTAGCAACTCATCTTACGGTAGATCAAGTAGTTCTTCTACTCCAACAAGATCATCTGTAAGAACATCCAGCCCTTCCAGAAGTTCTGGATCTGTAAGCAGAAGTTCTTCAGGAGGCAGTAGATCATCTGGAGGTGCATCCAGAGGAGGAAGTTCACGTGGTGGCCGAGGTGGCAGAGGATAAAATTGAACCAAATACAATAATGACCTTACAGTTACAACTGTAGGGTCTTTTATTGCCTAATTTTGAATATAACACCTAGATTATGAAAAAGATTTTAACTTTAACTTTCCTAGCTTTCTTATCTTTTTGCGAGTTGCAGGCTCAGGACATAACTGATGCTTTTAGATATTCGCATACAGATCTTAAAGGTACAGCTAGATTTCAGGCAATGAGTGGTGCTTTTGGTGCTCTTGGAGGTGACATCTCAGCAATAGGAATTAACCCAGCCAGTTCTGCGGTTTTTTTAAATAGTGCCGCAACAATTACTTTTTCAGATGCTACTAAAGAAAATACAACAAGCTATTTTAATGGTACAAGAAGCTCAGAGAATGATGATTTTAATTTAAACCAGGCTGGAATTGTCTTAATATTTAATTCTAACGGCGATAATGAATTCACCAAATTTAGTTTTGGCGTAAACTATTCAGAAGAAAACAATTTTGATGACGCTTTTAGAGCAGATGGATTAAGTAATAATTCTATCGATCAATATTTCTTAAGCTACTCACAGGGAGTACCTTTAGATCTTTTAATTCCTTATGAAGACGAAACTATTGATGACCTTTATGCTTATCTAGGAGAAAACGAAGGCTATGGCGCCCAACAGGCATTTTTAGGTTATCAGGGCTATATAATTGAGCCTGAAAGTGAAGATTTAGATAACACTAGTTACTATTCTTTATTATCACCAGGTCAATTTCAAAATGATTACAATTATATTTCTACCGGATTAAACGGTAAAATCTCATTTAATTTTGCTGCTGAATTTCAGAAGAAACTATATTTAGGGATTAACCTAAATAGTCATTTTATAAATTACGACCGTACAACTCGTTATTTTGAAAGAAACATCAATAACGGAAGCGAAACCAATGAAATTTCATTTGTAAACTCGTTAAGCACCAACGGAGATGGTTTTTCAGCGCAAATTGGCGGTATCTACAAAGTCACAGATAAATTTAGATTAGGTGCAACTTATGATACTCCTACCTGGTACAATATTAGAGAAGAAGCCACCCAATCTTTAAGAACTTATAGTGAACTTTATGATGATAGCGTAATCGTTAATCCCGATGTGATTAATGTATATCCTGAATATACTTTAAGAACCCCAGGTAAAATAACCGGAAGTGCAGCTTTAGTATTAGGCGGACAGGGTTTAATTAGTGTAGATTACAGCTATAAAGATTATTCGAATACCGAATTTCAGCCAGCAGATGATGCTGAATTTATGGTACAAAACAATATTATTTCTGAAAACCTAAAAGCAGCTTCAAGCGTTAAAATTGGAGGAGAATATAGAATTGAAAACTGGAGTTTAAGAGGCGGTTATCGATATGATGAAAGCCCATACCAAGATGGTGTTACCATGAGTGATCTTGATGGTTATTCAGCTGGGATTGGATATAGTTTTGGAGCATTTAAAATTGATGCTGCTTATACTAACACTCAATATTCTGAAAGTAGAGCACTTTATCAAGTTGGTTTAACCAATAGAGCTACTATCGACAGAGAATTTTCCAGTTTGGTCTTTTCACTAAGCTTTGGATTATAATATTAAAATCTCGATTATCGAGTAAATCTCGCGATTTACAAGAAAGCCTAATATGCGATATTGGTCGTTTTATTGGGCTTTTTTATTTTCTAAGACTAAAGTGAGAACTAAAATTATGCCTGCTACTGGTTTTAAAATTTACATATTCAAGATTAAACCAATAATCATCTGCAGGTAAAAGTTTTCCATTAATCATACCATCCCAGCCTTCACCTTCTGGATTCAGTTCTTTTAAAAAAATCCCATTACGATCAAAAATCCTAATTTTTAGTACTTTATAATCTGGATTCTGCGTTACTTGCCATTCATCATTATACCCATCTCCATTAGGCGTAAAGAAAAAGTCGTATCCAATAACGGTAAACTGCTCTACAAAAACTCTTCCGCAGCCACCTGCCTCCCTCACCGTAATTTCATGCAATCCTCTGGGAATATTATGAAAAACCGAATTATCGGTAAACGTACCACCATCCAGGCTATATTCGTATTCTGACGAGTGCCCTATAGTAGATGCTGTAATAACTTCAACGTTCCAGTTATCCTGAAAATCTCCTTTTAAAATATCGATTTTCACCGAATTTGGCGCAGATAAATATTCTATAGTAGTAGAGTAACTAATTTCACATCCTGTAAACTCTTCAGTACACACCAAAGTATATACAGGATCTGCAGATTCTTCAAATAAATACAAATCGTATTCCTGCGAGACTAATTTCCCGTCATTATACCAGGCATATTTATAACTTTTACCTAAATCCTGCCCTAAAACAAGTTCATCTTCAAACAAACCATAAGCATCTACACAAATTTGATAGGTTTCCTGTAAAAACACCTGCGGAAAGCTTCTAAAATCTAATTGAATTTCAGCAATATCTGAGGTACACCCCGAATTTAGATTTACTATTCTAGCATAAATTGTCTCGTCGTTATTTACAATATAAGCTGTAGGATCTTCGATATTAATTCCGTTTGCAACATCATTTTCAGTCTCAAAATACTGAATTTGAAAAATACCTAAAACATCAGGATTCAACGACATTAATTCTGTTTGCTTTTGGGTTAGATCTACCGTACTATCCTGTTCACAAACAAATATTGGCTCGGCAGGTATTGCAATTAGTGGTTTTTCATAAAAAAACACAGCTACTTTGTCTTCTATTGCAGTTTTTTCTTCAGGAATTTCTATCAAAACTCTATAATCACCGTTTGCAGTAACTTTCAATTCTGAATTAATTTCTCCCGGAATTTCTACAAAATCACCTTGATTTTCATCTAAAATAAACCACTGATACCCAGTAGCATCTGGAGTTTCTGCATTCAAAATAAATTCATCTTCCCCACAAACCATTTTATCACCACCTAAAACTCCGTTTAAAACCGTACAATCTGTAGAACCGGCATTAACATCATTATTGGTTTGTTGTAAATTAATATAACCCGGCAATTCACTATAATTGGTAATTAAGAAAACATAAATCTCGCCTTGCTTTGCATTTTTAATGCTAGCTATTTCTACAGCTTCATCTGAATATGAACAATCTATATGATTTTCTTCGGAAAGTGCCTCATCGCTACAATAATCATCTGAAGCATTAAATGGACCCCAAACCACAAAATCTACATCCAGAGCAGCACCAGTTCCATTTTCATTTTCACTTTGTGAAATTAAAAACTCCAGATCGCCAGAATTTTCTATTTGCAAATAAAACCAGGAAGGATATCTGGGAAATTCTACACAGCCATAATCTGGCCCGCTTTCTCCGGCTACTACATCACTAACCTGCCTATTTGAATTTGGAAATACAAATTCGCCATTTCCTGCGCAAAATGGCTGAATATCTGAGCAACGTGAACCTTGTGCACTAAGTGTTGTCACCAACAAAACCAGGCATCCAAAAAGGCTTATTTTTATAGTGTTTCCACGCATTGCGCGGCAAATTATAAAATAATGTAACGCAAAAATCTATTAATAGACAAGAGGCAGGAAAATCAGTATTAAATGTATTAAATGTGTATCTTTGCAAGCTAAATGAATACTTTACGACTCATAGCGTAAAACGGCATGAAAATAGACAAAGTTTTGAATGAAATTGATGAAATGGGTGATGCACACGCCGGAAGTAGTGCAGAAACACCTATAAGAAAAGATGCTTTTGAAGTTAGTGATACAGATAAAATTGCACTAATTAGAGAAAATGTAGAGCACATAATGCAAACTCTTGGTTTAGATCTTAGTGACGATAGCCTTAAAGGAACGCCACAGCGTGTAGCCAAAATGTTTGTAAATGAAATCTTCTCTGGCCTTGATCCAAAAAGAAAGCCAAAAGCGTCGGTTTTTGATAATAAATATAAATATGGTGAGATGCTTGTAGAAAAAAACATCACAGTTTATTCTACCTGCGAGCACCACTTACTTCCTATTGTTGGAAAAGCACATGTAGCTTATATTTCAAAAGGTACTGTTGTAGGTTTATCTAAAATGAACCGAATTGTAGATTATTACGCCAAAAGACCACAGGTACAAGAGCGAATGACAATGCAAATTGTACAGGAATTACAAAAGGTTTTAGGAACAGATGATGTAGCTTGTGTTGTAGATGCCAAACATCTTTGTGTAAATAGCCGCGGAATTAGAGATATTGAAAGTAGTACTGTAACCAGTGAATTTGGTGGTGCATTTAAACAAAAAGAAGTTCGTAGAGAATTTCTGGACTACATTAAGCTAGATACTACATTTTAATTAACTTGCTTTCTTAAAACTACGCTCTTTATGGCGCTTTTCGAAGAACAACAGCTAAAAATTTACAATTCAATTTCTGGAGAAAAAGAAGTATTTAAACCTATAAACGATAGTCATGTAGGCATGTATGTTTGCGGGCCAACCGTTTATAGCAATGTTCACCTTGGGAACTGCCGTACTTTTATTTCTTTCGACCTTGTCTTTAGATATCTTAAACATCTTGGCTACAAAGTTCGATACGTTCGTAATATTACCGATGCCGGTCATTTAGAAAATGATGCAGAAACTGGTGAAGATAGAATTGCTAAAAAAGCAAGATTAGAACAAATTGAACCTATGGAAGTAGTACAGAAGTACACTGTAGACTTTCATAACATTCTAGAGAAATTCAATAATCTTCCTCCAAGTATAGAACCTACGGCAACAGGGCATATCGTAGAACAAATCGAGATTATTAAAACAATTATCGATAAAGGATATGCTTACGAAGCTAATGGATCGGTTTATTTTGATGTTTTAAAATATAACGGAGAGAAGCACTACGGAAGATTGAGTGGTAGAGCAATCGAAGATATGATTGCTAATACCAGAGAGCTTGCTGCCCAAAGTGATAAAAGAAATCCGCAGGATTTTGCCCTTTGGAAAAAAGCAGAACCACAACATATTATGCGCTGGCCTTCACCATGGAGTGATGGTTTCCCGGGATGGCATTTAGAATGTACTGTAATGAGCACCAAATATCTTGGAGAAGAATTTGATATTCACGGCGGCGGAATGGATTTAAAATTCCCGCACCACGAATGTGAGATCGCTCAGGGAGAAGCAGCAACAGGAAAAGATCCTGTTCGTTATTGGATGCATGCCAATATGCTTACTCTTAATGGTAAGAAAATGGCTAAAAGTACCGGTAACAACATTCTTCCTGAAGAACTTTTTAGTGGAAGAAACGAAGTTATTGGTAAAGCATTTTCTCCAAACGTAGCAAGATTCTTTATGCTACAGGCGCATTATCGTAGTATTTTAGATTTTTCTAAAGAAGCTCTTAGCGCTAGCGAAAAAGGTTTTAATAGGTTAATGGATGCTTATGCTTCTATAGACGAGTTACCAGAATCTTCAGAAAGCACTTTTAATATTGCTGAGTGGAAGCAATCCTGCTACGATGCCATGAACGACGATTTTAACAGCCCAATTTTAATTGCTAAATTATTTGATGCTGTAAAATCTATCAACGCTATAAAAGAAGAAAGCTTAAAAATTTCTACGAAAGATAAATTAGAGCTAAAGCAGGCACTTCATGATTTCTTATTCGATATTTTAGGTTTACGTGATGGAGATACTGCTTTAGATAGTGATTCAGATAAACTTTCAGGAACTGTAGATCTTCTTATAAAACTTAGAGCTGAAGCAAGAAACAACCGTGATTTTGCGACTAGCGATAAAATTAGAGATCAATTACAAGAACTGGGCATTCAGCTTAAAGACGGAAAAGACGGAACAACTTTTTCTATCAACTAAAAATCAGTAATCAATAAATGGATAACTATGCTTAAAAAAATGCTTATTTATCCATTTATTATTTTGGTTAAATTCTATCAGAATTTTATTTCCCCGCTTACACCTGCTACTTGCAGATACACCCCCACCTGTTCTAATTATACCATTGAAGCCTTAAAAAAACACGGACTTTTTAAAGGTGGATGGCTGGCTTTAAAACGAATTTTTAGCTGCAATCCATGGGGTGGCAGTGGCTACGATCCTGTTCCATAAAAAATAGGCCTAAAAACATCAAAAATCAGAATTGATTAGATGAAACGATTAAACTTCATTTTATAGGCGAAGTTTTATCAAATATGTATATTTACATCTCAACCGAAATTCACAATAATGCTTATTAACGCCATTAGATGGAGCCCTTCTGAAGGGATAGATTTAGGAATACTTACCATTCATTATTACAGCCTTATGTTTCTTATCGCATTTGGTTTAGGATGGTATATTATGAAGGCAATTTATACTCGAGAAGGTATAGCTTTAGAAAAATTAGACTCTCTTTTTATTTATACCGTGCTAGCGACACTTATCGGCGCACGTTTAGGCCATGTAATATTTTACGATTGGGACTATTTCCAACATCATTTATTAGAAATATTCTTACCAGTAAAATTTGAACCTGAATTTGAATTCACCGGTTTTAGAGGACTTGCCAGTCACGGTGCGGCTATTGGAATTATCACCGCGATGTATTTATACAGAAAACGTGTTTTAGACAAGCCAGTTTTATGGATTTTAGACCGAATTGTGATCCCTGTTGCCAGTGGTGGTATTTTTGTAAGAATAGGAAATTTCATGAATTCTGAAATTATTGGAAAACCTAGCAAAAGCGATTATGGAGTAATTTTTCAGAATTTAGGAGAATCGTTCCCAAGACATCCCGCACAGCTTTATGAAAGTTTCTGCTATTTACTAATCTTCCTTTTATTGTATTATCTATACTGGAAAACCAATAAGCGATTCAAAATTGGATATATTTTCGGCTTATTTTTAGTATTACTTTGGACAGTAAGATTCTTTGTAGAATTTGTAAAAGAAGCCCAGGTAGAAGAACGCGCCACATGGTTATTAAATACCGGGCAGTGGCTTAGTATTCCATTTATTATTGCAGGATTCTATTTTATGTACCGTCCACAGGCAAAACCTCAAAACACCGCAGAATAGTGACAAAACGATTCATATTTTTAGGATTAGTAGCAACCACACTTTTCTTTAGCTCCTGTAAGGATGACGAAGAAAAAGAAATTGAACCCGCAAACATCGAATTTCGAGATGATGCAGATCTTTATTTAATTTCTGCGGAAGGCGATACTATTAATATGCTGGATATCGAAATTGCAGATGACGATTACTCTAGAGAAACTGGTTTAATGTACCGTGAATCTATGGAAGAAAACCAGGGAATGCTTTTTGTTTACAATCGAGAATCGATGCGTAATTTTTATATGAAAAACACCTATATTCCCTTAGATCTGGTTTTCTTTGATGCAGATAGCACGATAGTAAGCTTCCAAAAAGATGCACAGCCTTTAGATGAAAGTATTTTACCATCAGAAGTTCCGGCACAGTTTATTTTAGAGATAAATGCAGGCTTGTCTGAACGTTGGAATTTGAAAACTGGTGATCGTTTTAGTGTTCCGCAGTAGAATTGATATAAGTTTATAAATATAAAATAAGAGCTAAAAACAGCTAATATTAGCTGTTTTTAGCTCTTATTTTTTTCCTGAATTATTTGTTTTCAGGAGCAGAATAGGTCACAATATCGATTCCTATTCCATTGGGATCTACTATGGCAAAATGGCGATCGCCCCAATCCTCTTCACGCAGTTCAACTTCAATAGCAATTTTCTTTTCTTTCATTTTTTTATAAACCGCATCTACATTATCAACTTCCAAGGTTAAGTAAACTCCCTTGCCATTAAATTCGGGCTGAAAAATAGGTTGCTGACTAGGATGACCTGGCAATAAAAAACTTATTTCAGCAGATTCATTTGGCGTATGCATTAAAAGATAAAAGTCATTTTCAAACCGAATACCAAAATCTAAAACTTCAGTATAAAAAGCTTTAGTTTCAACTAATTTATGGGTGATAATACCTGCATTTAATTTCATATTTTTCATTTTTTGAGCCTGAGCCATATTTATACTAAGAATAGCCAATAAAATTAAAATTCTCATTTTTAAAGATTATTTATTGCCCAAAAATAGCGGTGAATACGATAGAAGTATTGTAAAAATCGGACAGGAATTGAAATCACCGAAAGGCTTCAGAGGGCGTAAACCCATAAAATTTCTTGAAATTCTTTATAAAATGAGCCTGATCATAAAAACCCACATCCAGATAAAATGACTTATCTTCTTTATTTGCCGACATAGATTTTTTGTTCAAAATATATTGAAATCGAACCACGTCACTAAAAGACTTTGTTGTGGTACCTATAAAATAATTAAAGATGCGCTGTAATTGCCGCGAACTTAAATCGGCATCTAATTGCGTTTCAGTTCCAAGAAAACCATCGTGTTCAAAAATAATTTGAAGCGCTTTAAAAAAGCGAGAATCGTATCTTAAGGAGCGGCTACGGATTATTTCTGCTAGTTTAAAATTCAACTTCTCTACAATTCCATTAAATGAATCTTCAGAATAAATAGATTTGCTTATCCAATTTGATAAATCTGGAAGAATATTTTTCAACTCGGTTGATTTATCACTTAAAAGTTTAGCATTAAAATTAAACAAAATCGGAAAAGCGGAAGGAAAAAACCTAACCCCAACATAATGGAAAGATTTACCAATAGGAAACTCTGTATATGTCTTACAAAAGCCCATTACGAAATTCTGAATAGGATGATTATGCTCAAAAAAAATATCTATGCAACCATCTGAAACCACTTTATAAACAAAATCATTTTTTAATTGCTCTAATGTCTTAAGCTGCCAAAAACAATACACAAAATTATGAGTGGCTTTAGCAGGAGTTACTTCATGATATAAAATGTTTGACTGCAATGTTCCATTAAACCCAAGACTAGGCTGCATAGGCTTGTAATAAGCTCTAATCATTTCAAGCTCTTTCATAATCAAAGGATTTACAAGAATAATTTATTTTCAACTTTAACAAATAGAAACAAACCATTTTAAAAATAAACATTAAGAGCCAAAAAAGTATAAAAAAAGCCTCACAGTAAAACTGCGAGGCTTTTTTTATTTAAGAGTTTAGTTGAGATTAAGCCGTAGCTTCTTCTTCCACTTCTTTTTCTTTATCCTGAAGTGAAGATTTTTTCTTCACACTATCAAACATAACTGGTGTTGCAATAAAGATAGAAGAATATGTACCTACTACCACACCAACAATAAGTGCAAACATAAAGCCTCTAATACTTTCTCCGCCAAAAATGAAGATCGCAAGCAACACTACTAATGTAGTTAAAGAGGTGTTTAATGTACGACTTAAAGTACTGTTTAATGCAGCATTTACAGTTCTTCCTAAATCCCAGCTTGTATGCTCGTTTACATATTCTCTAATTCTGTCGAAAACAACCACCGTATCATTCAGTGAGTAACCAATTACGGTTAGGATGGCAGCGATAAATGCCTGGTTAATTTCTAAACTAAATGGCATGAATTTATAAAGTAGCGAGAATACACCAAGGACGATTAAAACATCGTGGAATACTGCTGCTACCGCACCTAAACTAAATTGCCATTTTCTAAATCTTAATAAGATATAAAGGAATACTACAATTAGAGAACCTAATACAGCCCAGAAAGATGCTGCTTTAATATCTTCTGCAATGGTAGGACCTACTTTCATAGATTCCATAATACCTACAGTTTTATCTGAAGAACCATTTATAAATTCATCTGCAGTAATATCTCCTGGAAGATAAGATTGAAGACTTTCGAATAATCCTTCCTGAATTTCTTCATCTACAGAAGTTCCTTCTTCATCTACTTTATAATTGGTAGTAATTTTTAGCTGATTATTAGGCCCAAAAGTTTTAGCTTCTGCATTACCAAATCTCTCTTCTAAAACACTCTGAACTTCAGTTGGACTAACATCCTGATCGAATCTTACTGTATAGGTACGACCTCCAACGAAATCTACACCAAGGTTTAATTGCTGAGTCAATAAAGATCCTAAACTTATTACGATTAATAATCCAGAGATGATATAAGCAACTTTTCTCTTAGCAAGGAAATCACTATTCATTCCTTTGAAAAGGTTTTTAGTAATACCGGTAGCAAATTCTAATGACTTACCATTTTTACCATAACCATCTATAAATAATCTTGTAATAAATATTGCAGTAAATAAAGAGGTAGCAATACCTATTAATAAAGTAGTTGCAAAACCTTTAATTGGTCCTGTTCCTAAAATTAATAGGATAAAACCTGTAAGACCTGTGGTAATGTTAGCATCTAAAATAGAAGATAATGCGTTACTAAATCCATCCTTAATAGATTCGGCCTGAGATTTTCCTTTTGCAAGCTCCTCCTTAATTCTCTCAAAGATAAGCACGTTTGCATCTACAGACATACCTATTGTTAAAACGATACCGGCAATACCAGGTAAAGTAAGCACAGCTCCAAGACCTGCTAAAACTCCGAAGATGAATAAAATATTTACGATTAAGGCAACATCAGCAAAAGCTCCAGCTTTACCGTAATAGAAAATCATCCAAAGAAGTACTAATACAAGAGCAATACCAAATGAAAGCATACCACTATCAATTGCCTCCTGACCTAATGAAGGCCCTACGATTTCACTCTGAATAATCTCTGCTGAAGCAGGAAGTTTACCAGCTCTTAGTACGTTTGCTAAATCTTTTCCTTCTTCAATGCTAAAATCTCCAGTGATTTCACTTCTACCTCCAGAAATGGCTCCGGTTGAAACACCAGGTGCAGAATACACTACGTTATCTAAAACAATAGCAATTTGAGTTTGGTTATTAGAAGCATAACCTGTCATTTCTTCCCAAATCTTTGCTCCCGTTCCATCCATTTGCATAGATACTGCAACACGACCAACCTGATCGTAAGTTTGCTGAGCATCTGTAATTACACTTCCGCTTAATGGAGGTTGATTATCTCTATTAGATTTTAAAGCATATAATCCAGTAGCTCCAGTTTCGTCATCTGGAACTCCCCATACAAATCTAGCGTAACGCTGCTCTGCAGAAAGGAGATTTCTCACCTGAGGCATCGCTAAATAATCATTTACTTTAGCTGTATCCTGTACAGTGAAATAAGCTAAAACAGGCCCTCCCTGTGCACCAGGCCCAATAATATGATCAAATAAAGGATTATTAGTTTGAACAGCAGTACTATCTTCAGCATCTGCTAATAGGTTCTCGATATCACTACCTTCCTGTGAAGTAGTATCTACAACTTCAGTTGCTTCTTCCTCTTCAGAAACCACATCTTTTAAAACCTGGTTTGCCTGAGCTAAGAAACTACCAAACTCTGTATTTTTAAATACATGCCAGAACTCTAACTGAGCAGTACTTTGTAATAAATTCTGAATACGATTTACGTCTTTAGCTCCAGGAAGCTCTACTAGAATTCTTCCTGAGTTTCCTAAACGCTGAATGTTTGGCTGAGTAACACCAAATTTATCTATACGCTTACGTAATACTTCAAAAGCAGAAGTTATAGATTCATCTACTTTTCTTCTAATGATAGGTTTCACCTGATCGTTAGACATATCGTAAGAAATATCGTCGCTTAAAGTCTTATTAGCGAAAATATCTGGAGAAGCTAATTTAGCATCAGGAATAGCATCAAATTTTTCGAAGAAAATATCGATATAATCATCCTGACTTGTAACTGACTCTTCTCTAGCCTCAGTAAGAGCTTTATTAAATGTAGGATCGTTAGAATCGTTAGCTAAACCTCTAATAATATCTTCCACAGAGATTTGTAAAATAACGTTGATCCCACCTTTAAGGTCAAGACCTTTATTTAATTCTTTATCCTTCGCAGCATTATAAGTAATCCCGGCAATAATTTCTTCATTACCAATAGAATCAAGATACTCTTGTTCTACCTGATCTCTTAAATCTGAATAATTTTCTACACTCTCATCAATCTTTTGAGTGGCAAATTCTTCTGCTTCACTTTCAACATTATTAGTTATGTATGTAAACGACAATTGGTAGATACATACTAAACCAAATAAAATTGCAAAAACTTTAATAAGTCCTTTATTCTGCATTATTCCTCAAATTATAATTTTATAGGTCTTTTTTAAAAACGGACAAATATAGCGTTTCAATAATGAAATCCCAATAAATTCTTTTTGAAAATTTTAACTTTTAAACATAAAAAAAAGCCACAAAATTTGCGGCTTTTTGCTTTATCATCAAGCATTATAAGATTACAGCTCTAACAGGCCATTTGTCTTTTTAACACCTGATGCGCTATCTTCGATTTTTGCTTTTTCAGCATCATCTAATTGAATTTCTACAATTTTCTCAAGACCGTCTTTACCGATAACAGCTGGAACACCAATACAAATATCACTAAGACCATACTCTCCTTCTAAGAAAGCTGAACATGGGAAAATTTTCTTTTGATCACAAGCAATTGCCTGAACTAATGCTGAAACTGCTGCACCAGGCGCATACCAAGCACTTGTTCCTAATAATTTAGTTAAAGTAGCACCTCCAACTTTTGTATCTTCAGCAACCTGATTTAATCGCTCTTCTGAAAGGAAAGCTGAAACAGGAACACTATTTCTAGTAGCTAATCTTGTAAGTGGCACCATACCAGTATCACTGTGACCTCCAATTACCATCCCGTCTACATCTGAAATTGGCGCCTCTAAAGCCTCTGCTAATCTATATTTAAAACGAGCACTATCTAATGCACCCCCCATTCCTATAATCTTGTTTTTAGGAAGGCCTGTAGTTTTATGCACTAAATACGTCATGGTATCCATTGGATTACTCACAACAATTAATGTAACATCTGGAGAGTGCTTAATAAGATTACTTGCAACTTCTTTTACAATCCCTGCATTGATTCCAATTAGCTCTTCACGAGTCATCCCCGGTTTTCTTGGAATCCCACTGGTAATAACAGCAACATCACTACCTGCAGTTTTAGAGTAGTCGTTAGTACTACCTGTAATTTTAGTATCAAAACTATTTAAAGAAGCGGTTTGCATAAGATCCATCGCTTTACCTTCAGCGTATCCTTCTTTAATATCTAATAAAACAACTTCTGAAGCGAAGTTTTTAATGGCAACGTATTCAGCGCAACTAGCACCTACAGCACCAGCTCCTACTACTGTAACTTTCATTTTATGAATTTATCGATTAATAACTACACCAAAAATACGAATAATGAAAATTGTTTACTAATAAAGACCGGTTAAATACTTGAAGACTATATGCTAATATTCGAAGAAATTCGCTTCTATTTTTTTTGATAAGTATATATAAAAGAAACGGCCTGGAAATTTCCAGGCCGTTTCAAAAAATATTTAAATAAGATTACGCATCAATATTAGCATATTTTGCATTTTTCTCGATAAACTCTCTACGAGGTGGAACTTCATCCCCCATAAGCATAGAGAAAATACGATCTGCTTCTCCACTATTATCAATAGTTACCTGGCGTAGTTTTCTACGTTCTGGATCCATAGTAGTATCCCAAAGTTGCTCGGCATTCATTTCTCCAAGACCTTTGTATCGCTGTACCTGAACTCCTCCGCTGTACTCATCTGCTATATCATCACGCTCTTTTTCATTCCAGGCATAACGTTTTTTTGCACCTTTCTTCACAAGATAAAGTGGTGGTGTTGCAATATAAATATGCCCCTGCTCGATTAGCTCTTTCATATATCTAAAGAAGAATGTCAAGATAAGTGTCTCGATGTGGCTACCATCCACATCCGCATCACACATAATTACAATTTTGTGATATCGTAATTTAGAAAGGTTAAGCGCTTTACTATCTTCTTCGGTTCCTATAGTTACACCAAGTGCGGTATAGATATTTTTTATCTCTTCGTTATCAAAAACGCGGTGAGACATTGCCTTCTCTACGTTAAGAATTTTACCTCTAAGTGGTAAAATTGCTTGAAAGTTACGATCTCTACCTTGTTTTGCAGTTCCACCTGCCGAATCTCCCTCTACAAGAAATACTTCACATTTTTGTGGATCCTGTTCTGAACAGTCTGATAATTTCCCAGGTAATCCCCCGATGCTCATAGCTGTTTTACGCTGAACCATCTCACGGGCTTTTTTCGCAGCGTTACGTGCCTGAGCAGCAAGAATTACTTTTTGAACGATCGTTTTAGCATCATTAGGATTTTCTTCCAGATAGTTTTCTAACATTTCCGAAACTGCCTGAGATACCGCTGAAGTTACTTCACGGTTTCCTAATTTTGTTTTTGTTTGTCCCTCAAACTGAGGCTCTGCAACTTTTACAGAAATAATTGCGGTAAGACCTTCTCTAAAATCATCCCCTGTAACTTCAAATTTCACCTTATCAAGTAAACCTGAAGCATCTGCATATTTCTTTAAAGTGGTTGTTAATCCTCTTCTAAAACCAGATAAGTGCGTACCCCCTTCGTGAGTATTAATATTATTTACGTAAGAGTGAAGATTCTCGTTAAATGTATCATTGTAAACCATGGCAACCTCAACAGGAATCCCGTTCTTCTCGCCTTCCATACTTACAACTTCAGCAATAATAGGCTCTCTGGTGCCATCTAAGAAACGGATAAATTCTCTAAGTCCTTCTTCAGAATGAAAAACTTCAGAAAGGAATTCACCATCTTTATCTTTTTCTCTTTTATCGGTAAGAACAATTTTAATCCCTCTATTAAGATAAGCTAACTCTCGCATACGCTTTGCAAGTGTCTCGTAGCTATATTCTAAAGTTTGCTGAAAAATAGAAGCATCTGGCTTAAAAGTAACGATTGTTCCGCTAAGATCTGTTTCACCAACCGGCTTTACAGGATATAAAGGTTTCCCAATTTCGTATTCCTGCTCCCAAATCTGGCCATCTCTGTAAACTGTAGCTTTAAGATGCGTAGACAAAGCGTTAACACAACTTACCCCTACACCATGAAGCCCACCAGAAACTTTATAAGAGTCTTTATCAAATTTACCACCTGCACCAATTTTGGTCATTACAACCTCTAGTGCAGAGACTCCTTCTTTTTTATGAAGATCGATAGGAATACCACGACCATTATCCTCTACAGTTATCGAATTGTCTTCGTTAATATCTACTTTAATAGAATCACAATGCCCGGCTAATGCCTCATCGATTGAGTTATCAACAACTTCATACACCAAATGGTGCAATCCTCTTACACCAGTATCTCCAATATACATTGAAGGTCGCATGCGAACATGCTCCATTCCTTCTAACGCCTGTATACTATCCGCCGAATACTTTTTCCCTTTGGCTTCTTCGCTCATACTATGTCAATTAAATTCGTCTCTTTTTGAATAACGAACAAATATAACAAAACGTTAATTTCTTTAAACCAATACCTGACTACAAAGCCTTTAAGTTATCAACAATTTGTGCAAAAAAAGCCCATGACACAATTGGGAAAATCCCTGGCGCCACGGGCATAACAAACCACACGTTTACTGTAATATTTTTAAGGTTTCACAACTAAGTGAACGCTAATCCAAACAAATTTAAAGACTGTTACTTAAAATTCTGACACAAATATGGAACAGAACTTACACTTATTAAACACTAAAGCAAATTTTAATTACATACAAAAACTATAAACGTTTAATTAAAAAATGATTTAAACTTAATTTTATATAATTTTCAGATTCACTTTACCAATGTAACTTCCTTAAATTTTAACAGCTTCTAAACATCTTGATTTCGCACAGCTATTATATTTACTCGAAACATAAATGATAACAGAATTATGAAAAAATTATTGATATTGACGATGTTAGCCTTTGGGTTTACTTTCCCAAATAGTGCTAAAGCGCAAACACAAGGGCCTAATTTTGCCAAAATGGATGTTAGCCCAATGGACATTGCATTGTATCGCAATGATAAAAATGAACCAATAGCTCGAGTTATTTACAGTAGACCACAACGAAGAGATCGTGAAGTTTTTGGAAAGTTAGTACCTTATGGTGAAGTTTGGAGAACTGGTGCCAACGAAGCTACTGAAGTTACTTTCTACAAAAATGTAAGCATTGCTGGTGCAAAAGTAGATGCGGGCACATATACTTTATATTCTATTCCGGAAGAAAAAGAATGGACAATTATTTTGAATAGAAAAACGCTTACCTGGGGAGCTTATGAGTATAGTGAAAAGCTAGATTTAGTAAGAGTAAATGTCCCAGTAAGATCTATGCAAAATGCTATAGATGCATTATCCATGTCGTTTGAAAAAGAGACTGAAAATAGCGCCAATCTTCTTATTGGATGGGATAAAAACTATGTGAAAGTTCCTATTAAAGTTGTAAAATAAAAGATAGCATTTACCCAAAAAAGCCGCTAAATTAGCGGCTTTTTATTTACGGTATATTTAGATATTTATGTGTTTGTAACGACACTTTCCATCTTGGATTTTTCATCACGTAATCTACAATAAGCGGAATCATTTTATCGCGATTACTCCACTCGGGTTGCATATACAAAATACAATCTTCTCCTACCTGAGCAGCCTGCTCTTCAGCGAATTTAAAATCATGCTTATTAAAAATAATCACTTTCAATTCGTTCGCGATAGGATAAATATCTGGCTCGGGTAATTTTATTTTTTTAGGAGAAAGACAAATCCAATCCCAGGTTCCTGTTACAGGGTAAGCGCCAGAAGTTTCTATATGAATCTGGCAGCCCTGCTTTTTAAGATTATCAGTAAGCATAGTCATATCCCAGGTTAGCGGCTCTCCCCCGGTAACTACAATAGTTTTACTATACTTTACTGCATTTTCTACAATTTCACCTACATGTGTTGGCGGGTGCAAACCTGCATCCCAGCTTTCCTTAACATCACACCAGTGGCAACCTACATCACAACCTCCAATTCTAATAAAATAAGCAGCAGTCCCTTTATGAAATCCTTCGCCCTGAATGGTATAAAATTCTTCCATTAAAGGAAGCATAATACCTCTATCTACCAACTCCTGTGTTTCTTCTGTAATCATAGCCCGCAAAGATACGTAATCAAATAATATTAGCCACAAAACCAAACAATCAAAAAACTTTCTTACTTTCAGGATAAAATTATAATTTGAAATATTCTAAACTCCTTCTCCTTTTTATTCCCCTAATTTCCTGCTTTAGCTGTGCTTCTTTAAAAACCACAAAAAATGTAAACCGGGTTTTTAAAAATTCTCAGGCTTTTAAACAAGGCTTTACAGGTTTGGTGATTTACGATCCTGAAACCAATAAGACGATATTCGATAAAAATGGAGACAAATATTTTACTCCGGCTTCAAACACTAAATTATTTACGTTCTATACTGCTCTAAAGCTTATTGGAGACTCCATTCCCAGCATAAAATATACGGTTTACGGCGACAGTCTCATTTTTAAAGGCACCGGCGATCCCGGATTTCTTTATGCCGCCTTTAATTCTGAAAAAACTCTCGATTTTCTACGAAATTCAAATAAAAAATTGTTTCTACTTTCGTCGAATTTCACTGAATCTAAGTTCGGTCCCGGTTGGGCGTGGGACGATTATAATGGCTATTATTCTGCGGAAAGAAATGCCTTTCCTCTCTATGGAAACATCGTTGAATTTGATTTCAAAAAGGATCGAAATTCATCGAAAAGCTACCCAGAAATTTTCAAGGATTCTATTTCTACTGAAAAAACCAAAAACTTAGGAGCCGGAATTTATCGGGATATCGATTCAAACATTTTTAGATATAAAAACACAAAAAGAACTGAAGCTTCTAGTCGATTAGTACCCTTTATTACTTCAGCATATACTTCAGCTAAACTATTAAGCGACACGCTTAGAAAAGAAGTGATGATCTTGCCCCAAAAACCTAAAAATATAGATCTAGAACAAACAATTTACAATGAAGCTTCAGATAGTTTGTATAAAAAAATGCTTCAGGAAAGCGATAATTTCATCGCAGAACAGCTTTTGTTGGTTTCCGCAGGAATTATTTCAGACACCCTAGAAACTGATATCGCCATCGATTATGCACAGGAAAATTTACTCAATGACCTACCCGATAAAGTCAACTGGCACGATGGTTCCGGTTTAACACGCTACAATCTTTTTACGCCTCGCAGTATTGTTAGGCTCATTTCAAAAATTACTGAAGAAATTGGTGAAGAAAAATTCAAATCACTGCTTCCTACCGGTGGCGAATCTGGAACGCTCGAAAATGACTACAAATCAGACAAAGCTTATATTTACGCTAAAACGGGGACCCTTAGAAACAATCATTCCTTAAGCGGACTCCTAATCACGAAAAGCGGAAAAACTTTATATTTTAGTTTTATGAACAGTAATTATACCGTGCCTACTTCGCAGCTAAAACAAGCTATGGAAGAAATTTTAACCACTGTTCGCGATCAATACTAATCTTGAAAACCTCATCATGCAAAGACGTAAATTTTTACAGAATATTGGCCTTAGCAGCCTTGCTATTCCTTTAAGTTCTTACGCTGCCACTAATTTCTACGGAAGTAATACGGCCGCAAAGATCATTAAACCAAAAGCTCTAAAAGAAGGAGATACTATAGGAATCGTAAGCCCGGCCAGCGCTATTTTTGAAACTGAACCTTACCAGATCGCAAAAGAATCTTTTGAAGCAATGGGGCTAAAAGTGAAGTTTGGTGAGTTTGTAAAAAACCGATATGGTCATTTAGCAGGAACAGATAAAGAGCGTGCAGGCGAATTAAACGCAATGTTTAAAGATAAATCTGTAGATGCAATTATTGCGCTGCGTGGCGGCTCGGGTTCGGCTAGAATTTTGGAACTTTTAGATTACGAAGCGATAAAAACCAATCCCAAGATCTTTATTGGCTACAGCGATATTACAGCTTTACACTCGGCTATTTTCGAAAAAACTGGCTTGGTAACTTTTCATGCCCCGGTAGCGGTTTCAACCTGGAATACTTTTAGTGTTTCGCATCTTAAAGCTATTTTATTCGATAAAGAAAATCCGCTTCTGGAAAATCCAAAATCGATTGGAGATAATCTTACTCAGACTTCAAATCGTATTCGTACCATTACCGGCGGAACTGCAGAAGGACAATTATTAGGTGGAAATCTTTCAGTACTAACAGGAATTATGGGAAGCGAATATTTTCCAACAGATTGGAGCAATAAAATACTCTATATAGAAGATGTTGGTGAAAAGGTTTATGCGGTAGACCGAATGATGACGCAACTACAACTTGGCGGTGTTTTTAAGCAAATTAAAGGTTTTGTTTTTGGAAAATGTACCGAATGTGATCCCGGCGGAAGTGGCTACGGAAGTTTAACTTTAGAGGAAGTTTTGGATCATTACATAAAACCACTTGGCATCCCAGCATTTAGCGG
Source organism: Zunongwangia atlantica 22II14-10F7 (assembly GCF_002094855.1). GTDB lineage: Bacteria > Bacteroidota > Bacteroidia > Flavobacteriales > Flavobacteriaceae > Zunongwangia > Zunongwangia atlantica. Next base: position 148,605 of record NZ_ARYN01000007.1, on the reverse strand, counting down.
AGCAATGATTGGACATATTGATGATAACAGTACAATACCTAACGGAATTGAAGCCGAAATTAATGCTGAAGCGGGTACTATACAGCTGCTTGAAGCTGCCGTAATTTAGGCGTATACTAAAAAAATCCTTTCCCGCAATCACAAGGTATTGCTTACTTTTATAAAAAATTATAGAACTCTAAATCGATTGAATTTCGGGATAAAATTTCGTACTTATTTTACAATATTAAAATACCAAATATTAGTTTTTCCCGTTAATCCAGATACGCCAAATTGAAAAACACAAAAGTAATTACACTCATTATGAAGAAACATTTACTGGCAATTTTCACTTTAACTGCCATCATACTTACTTCCTGCCAAAAAGATGAAGATAATCCTTTTTTAATTACCGCATCACAGGTTGGTAAACTAAAAAAAGACATCAAACTTAACCAATTAGACTCTCTATACAATGAAGATTCTCTGGTAAAAGAAACCAGTGGACCAATGCAATTAAGAGCCACAGACGAAATTAAGGTTTTTGAAAAAGGCGGTGAAGCTTTACTAATTTTAGAGCCTGCACAAGAATTCGACAGCACAAGCACTATTGGCTATATTCGAGTTTTAGATCCAAGATTTAAAACAAAAGCAGGTTTAAATTCTGAAAGTACTTTTAAAGATATTGTTGAAAATTATAAAATATCAAGAATAGAAAACACTATTAGCTCGGCCGTTGTGTTTCTAGATGAAATTAATGCTTATATCACTATAGATAAAAAAGAATTACCATCTAGTTTACGTTATGATACTGATACTAAGATTAGATCATCGCAAATTCCAGATGGTGCTAAATTCAAGTATTTTATGATCTACTGGGATTAAAAATAAATGATGCAAAAAATAAAGATTCTCATACTCTGCAGCCTTTTTATAGCTTATGCTTGTAATACCAAACCAGATTATGAGAATCTTTCTTTAAAAGACAAAGACGGAAACTATCAAGCCGTCGTCGAAATACCTTCAGGCACCAACCTTAAACTCGAGTTTGATCATTCGCTTCAGGAATTTATTCCAGATCAGCGAAATGGCAACGACAGGATTATAGAATTCTTACCCTATCCAGGTAATTACGGATTTATACCTTCAACCTATTCAGATCCTGATAAAGGCGGAGATGGTGATGCCTTAGATGTGTTCATTCTGGGACAATCTGTAAATACTGGCGATATCATCCCTATAAAACCTATTGCTGTTTTAAAATTGATCGATGAAGGTGAGCAAGACGACAAGATCATTGCCGTGCCAGCGCTAAAAAAAGATCAAATTTTTAAAGCCGAATCTTATAAAGTTTTCCTAAACAATTATCCCGAAGCTAAAGACATTATCGAACTATGGTTTTTAAGCTACGACAAAGACAATAGCCTGGAAATAAAAGGCTGGGAAGACGAAGCTGAAGCCATTAAGCAAATTGAAAAATGGCACAAAACCATAAATTGAACCAATAGCAAAAAACTTAAGATGTGTTAATTAAAAACTGACTATCAGTTAATTATATAAATTAGTGCAACAATTAACCAAAATCGATAATTATGATTAAGATTTTTGCACTTATATTAACCGTTGGTGGAGCAATTGCACTTGTAATGGGAATATTAGGAATTTTTGGAAGTCTAGCCCTGGCTTTAAGTCCCTGGGCCTTAAGCATCATAGGATTTATTTTCTTTTTAGCCGGCATTAGCCTTTTAAAATATAGAAAAGATACTGATGTTATTCAGGCGGAGAGTAAGAAAGATTTATAATCTACATTTTTAATATAAAAAAGGAGGCAAAATTTTGCCTCCTTTTTTTTCATATATTTCTAATCCTACACGATGATAAAAGACATAAAATCATCTCTAGGATTTATTATATTTTTGCCAGCCTTTATCTCTTAGTGGCGATTAACTTTAGCCTGATTTATTCCTATCTGCTAATAATCTGTTACGCAATAATGATTACACTACCTAAATTTAAGATCATTCAGAATTCTCTTATAACCTAAAAATAAAAAAAGGAGACTTAAAAAGCCTCCTTTCTTCTGTTTATAGAGATTGATTATTTAGTCTACATTATCATGTAAGAACGAATTATTTCTTCTAAACTGAAGATCATTATTTTCATCCTGACCTAAAGTAGTTCTAGACATTTTGTTCTCAGCATAATTTGTGCTATCCAAATTAATTCCGGCTCTTTTATAAGCTGGTTGCTTCTCGATTTCTTCGATCTGCGAAGCATTACTTCTAAACTTATAATTAAATTCCTTCATTTTAGCACGGCGCTCTGCTGCACGTTCTACTACATGCTCTGGAATTGGATTATTAAAAGGATTTGCGTCCTGCTCCTCTTCCTTTTGCGGTGTTGGTTGTACCGTACGCTTTTCAAAAGCAATAGTTTCGTCTTTTGGCTCTTCTTTTTCTTGCTTTTTTGCAGGTTTAGAATTCTCTAACTGCTGCTCAAATTCCATATAATCATCAAGACTGTATCTTTTTACCGTACCATCGGCAGTATTTTCTGTGGCAGGAATAACTTCAACAGGCTCGTTTACTTCAATATTTTTAACCTCATAACTGGGTTCTTCAGCATCCTCTGTATTCAGCACATGTCTTTTTACAGGCTCTTGCTTAGGCTCTTCTTTAATCTCTGGAGCAGAAACTTCAGCTTTTGGTTGTTCAGGCTTTTTTTCTTCCTGATTTATAGGAAAATCGAAAGTAAACATAAACTGCTCCTCATCGTTATTCTCTTCCTCTATAGCTTCAACCTCTTCTACTCCTGCACTGGTATCGTTAATTACAAAATCTTCTGGATTTACTTCATCATAAAAAACATCCATATTATATGCTGAAGGTGGCGTATAAAGCTCTGGATCCTTTGCTGGCGCTGCAACTGGCTGTACTGGTTGTGCTGGTTGAACTTCAGCTCTAGGCACTGACTTCACTTCGGGTTGTACAGCTTTAGGCTTAGGAGCTTCAACCTCATCCATATTTTCATCTAAAGTATGAACGATCTTTTTTGGCTGCTCTGGTTCTTTCTTTTCCTCTGGCAAAGGTAACTCGGTAAAAGAACCAGTATTTCCACGATCTGAAGGGAACTCATGCTCCGCCTTCTGTTCGTCTTCTAGTGTATGGATAATCTTTTTAGTTTCGGTATTGGTGATTTCATCCTGCTGTTCTACATTAAAACCAGTAGCAATAATGGTTACAGAAATAGCACCTTCTAAGGCTTCATCTTCACCAACACCCATAATAATATTGGCACTGTGACCAGCTTCACCCTGAATATGATCATTGATTTCACCAATCTCGTCAATAGTAATTTCTTCGGAACCGGAAACAATTAATAGCAATACATTTTGAGCACCGGTAATTTTATTATCGTTTAATAATGGAGAATCTAAAGCTTTAGCGATAGCATCCTGAGCTCTATTTGCTCCTGAAGCAGATGCAGATCCCATTATGGCAGTACCACTATTACTCAACACTGTTTTCGCATCCCTAAGGTCAATGTTTTGTGTGTAGTGATGAGTAATAACTTCAGCAATACCACGAGAGGCTGTAGCTAAAACTTCATCTGCCTTAGAGAAACCGGCTTTAAAACCTAAGTTCCCATAAACTTCACGAAGTTTATTGTTGTTAATCACAATTAAAGAATCTACATGAGACCGAAGTTTTTCAACTCCTTTTTGAGCCTGTTCGTTTCTCATTCTACCTTCAAACTGAAAAGGAATAGTTACGATCCCTACCGTAAGAATATCCATCTCTTTAGCCTGTTTTGCGATCACTGGCGCAGCACCTGTACCAGTACCACCACCCATACCTGCAGTGATAAATACCATTTTGGTATTCACATCGAGCATGTTTTTAATCTCATCAAAACTTTCTACTGCTGCCTGCTCTCCAATTTCAGGATTTGCTCCCGCTCCAAGACCTTCGGTAAGGCTAACTCCCAACTGGATTTTATTAGGAACGGTACTGTTCTCTAATGCCTGTGAATCGGTATTACAGATTACAAAATCTACTCCTTTAATCCCTAGTTGAAACATGTGGTTAATAGCATTACTACCGCCACCACCTACACCAATAACTTTGATGACGTTCGATTGATTTTTAGGTAAATCGAATGAAATGTCTCCGAATTCTGTATTGCTCATAAATTCAATTTTACTGGTTCTCTATTGTGCTATGTATTACTCTGCGTTATCTAAAAAATCTTTGAACTTTTCTGCCCATTTATCGAAAATACTTTTTCGGGGCTTAGGCTGTTCTACCTGTACTTGCGGTTCTTCCCGCTCTGCCTCTGCTTCTTCATCTACCGGCACTGGCTCTGGCTCTTTCTCTTTAAGGACAGCTTCTTCCTGGAAACTACTTTTACTGGTCTCTAAACTATTCATTACCAATCCAACTGCTGTTGCATACATTGGGCTAGTAGTTTCAGAATCATTATTTCCTGCCAGATGTTCGTTAGGAAAACCAATCCTGGTATCCATTCCTGTGATATACTCTACTAATTGCTTAAGATGTTTTAATTGCGCACCTCCACCGGTTAACACAAGCCCACCAATAAGCTTTTTCTTTTGATCTTCGTGACCATAGTTTTTTATCTCCAGGTAAACCTGCTCAATAATTTCTACCACACGAGCATGAATGATCTTCGAAAGATTTTTAAGCGTAATTTCTTTTGGTTCTCTTCCTCGTAATCCAGGAATAGAAACGATCTCGTTATCCTTATTTTCTCCTGGCCATGCCGATCCAAATTTAATCTTCAGCAATTCTGCCTGCTTTTCGATAATCGAACAACCTTCTTTAATATCTTCAGTAATCACATTTCCTCCAAAAGGGATTACTGCTGTATGCCTAATAATTCCGTCTTTAAAAATTGCAAGATCTGTAGTACCACCACCTATATCGATAAGTGCTACACCTGCTTCTTTTTCTTCCTGGCTAAGCACAGCATTTGCAGACGCTAAAGGCTCTAATGTTACTGCTGAAAGGTCTAAACCTGCACTTTTTACACATCTACCAATATTTCTTATTGAAGAAACCTGGCCTACAACCACGTGAAAATTTGCTTCAAGGCGACCACCATACATCCCAATTGGCTCTTTAATTTCAGCCTGCCCATCTACTTTATATTCCTGCGGAAGTACATGAATTATTTCTTCCCCAGGTAACATAACCAGTTTATGAACCTGATTGCATAAACTATGAATATCTTCAGCATCGATAACTTCTTCAGGGTTTGGTCTTGTGATATAATCACTATGTTGCAAACTTCTAATATGTTGCCCGGCAATCCCTACAACTACATCTTTAATCTTTTGTCCAGAATCTGCTTCAGCTTCCTGAATGGCCTGTTGTATAGATTGAATGGTTTGCGTGATGTTATTTACCACACCACGGTGCACACCCAGACTTCTGGATTTACCAATCCCAACGATCTCTACTTTGCCATACTCATTCTTCTTGCCAATCATGGCAACAATCTTTGTCGTCCCTATATCTAATCCTACTGCAATATCGTTTTGCTCCATATCTTACTTTTTAGTGCATACAACCTGATTACCAAACTGTAGATTCACTTTTTTATAGGTATCTAACTTTTTATCTTTTAATGCCTTTTTATAAAATGCCTTGAAATTATTGAATTTCAGCTCTATATTTTTCACTTCTCCAAAATATACCGTAAAACCCGCTTTACGCAACTTAAGCTCGTAGCGACCATTAGCCAAACGATGTATTGTGGTGATGTGCTTATTTAAAAAACTATCATTTTTTATATAACTCACCAACGGATAAGCCTTTAAAATATTAGTTTCATTAAAACCTAGCATAAGAGGCACCCTTGCTGAAAAATTCTCTGAAAGTGGCATGACCTCTCCATTTTTATCCAGGTAAAATGAAGTATTACCTACGGCTCTCCCAATAGGTTTACGCTGGCTCACAACTGCAGAGAGTTTTCCGTTCAATTTTAAGAAAACCTCGGCATTCTCTATCATATCATGACTATTAAGAAGCGTCTCTACCTTATTCAAATCTAAAGTTTCTTGCCCCAGGTTTTCGTTAGCCTCTTCATTTTGTATCAACAACTTATTAACCGCATCTACAGTAACATACAGGTTTTCGTTGTCTGTAAAATGAACTTCTGTACCATTCAATTTTCGTTGGCTATGCCTTTTTCCTGCAAATCCATATAGAAAAGCAACCAAAGCCAGCAAAAGCACAAATTTTATGTAACCTAATTTAGATTTCATCTTCTAATGCGGTTTTTACGGTTTCAACTTCATTTCCTATATCTCCGGCTCCAAGCATCAAAATAACTTTAGCCTTAGTTTTAGCGATTTTGGCCGATAATTCGTTTCTTTTTACTAATTGCTTCTTTGGATTATCGATTTTCTTTAATAACCACTCAGAATCTACCCCTTCTATCGGCTTTTCACGAGCCGGATAGATATCCATAAGCATAATCTCATCGAATTGCGCTAATTTTTCAGCAAAATCATCTGCAAAATCTCTGGTTCTGCTAAATAAATGAGGCTGAAAAATGACCAAATTCGGCCTTTTAGGATATAATTCTTTTACCGCTCCAAACACAGCATCTATTTCTGCCGGATGATGCGCATAATCATCGATCAAAACCAATTCTTCAGTTTTGATCTTATATGAAAAACGCCTTCTTATTCCTTTAAAACTCTGTAACGCCTGGCTTAACTGGTTGGTTGGGGAACCATATTCCAGCGCCATAGCCAGAGCCGTTACAGCGTTTAAGACATTATGTCTGCCTGGTAGGTTAAGAATAAATCCTTCGATAATTTCTGTAGGAGTTTTGAGATCAAAATGATAACTCCCTCCTATAATTTTTATGTTGATTGCTGAAAAATCAGCGTCATCTTCAATTCCAATTGTTTTTCCTTTAAGTGGAAGTCCGTTTTTAACGAAAAGCGTCCCATCTTCAGAAAGTAGATCTGCAAAAGCTTTAAATGAAGCCTGCAAATGTTCGTTTACGCCATAAATATCCAAATGATCTGCATCCATCGAATTGATGGCGGCGATATTTGGAGAGAGATGAAGAAAAGAACGATCAAATTCATCTGCTTCAGCAACGATAACTTCATCGCCTTTAAGAATCAAGTTACTTTGAATATCCTCGCTTACTCCGCCCAAAAATGCCGTTACCGGCGCATGGGTTTCTTTTAATAAATGGCCTAAAATTGCAGTTGTTGTAGTTTTACCGTGAGTCCCAGCCACAGCAAGCGTGAAACGATCGCTACTTATTAAGCCAAGAACTTCTGAACGCTTTTTCAGAATAAATTGTTCTTCTACAAAATATTGATAAAGCGCATTATCTTTAGGAACTGCTGGAGTATAAACTACAAGTGTTTTTTCTGAGTCTTTAAATTGCTGCGGAATTTCACTAATATCATCTTTAAAAGTCACCAAAATACCTTCAGCTTCCAGCTCTTTGGTAAGCACTGAAGCTGTTTTATCATAACCAGCGACATTTTTGCCCTGAGATTTAAAGAAGCGCGCCAATGCACTCATCCCTATACCGCCAATACCGATAAAATAAAAGTTTTGTATGTGACTCAAATTATTCAATCTAGGCTTTTCTGATAATTAGTTTTTCTATTTCGTCTACAATATCGGCCGTTGCATTAGGCAGGGCCATTTTCTTAATATTTTCGCCTAATTCTTTTTGCTGGCTTTCATTATTCAGCAAATCGAAAAAGGCATTTTCAAACTTTTCATCCAGCTCATTTTCACCAATGGTGATGGCCGCATCATTTTTTGTAACAGCCATCGCATTTTTGGTTTGATGATCTTCTGCAACATTGGGTGACGGAATAAAAATTACAGGTTTCCCAACAATACAAAGCTCTGAAACACTACCTGCACCAGCTCGCGAAATAATCACATCTGCCGCAGCGTAAGCCAAATCCATTTTATTTAAAAACTGATGAACCTGAACAGTCCCTTCAGTATAAGTTTTGTAATCTTCGTAATATAATTTACCGCACTGCCAGATCAACTGAATATTTTCTTTCTTCAAGCGATCGGCATATTGGGCGATTAATTGATTCACTCTTCTTGCTCCTAAACTACCACCAAGAACAAGCACTGTTTTTTTATCTGAATCCAGATTGAAAAACTTTTGCGCTTCTATTCTTTTAGTATCGATATCCAGTAAATCCTGGCGTACCGGATTTCCTGTTTTCTTTACCTTTTCCCGCGGAAAAAATCGTTTCACTTCATCGTAAGCCGCACAGATCACATTCGCTCTTTTCGCAAGGATCTTATTAGTGATCCCAGGAAATGAGTTTTGCTCCTGAAGCAAGGTTGGTATATCCTTTTTATTAGCAACATGTAATAAAGGTCCGCTTGCAAATCCTCCTGTACCAATGGCAACATTCGGTTGAAAATCCTTTATGATCTTTCTGGATTTACTAATGCTATTCAGTAATTTGAATGGAAACATTAAATTTTTAAGCGTTAGCTTTCGCTGCAAACCGCTAATCCAAAGCCCTTCGATCTCGTAACCGGCCTGCGGTACTTTTTCCATCTCCATTTTATCCTGCGCCCCAACAAATTTGATCTTCGCATCGGGATAACGTCGCTTTACCTCATCGGCAATAGCAATAGCCGGGTAAATGTGACCACCCGTTCCTCCACCAGATAATATGATACGTAGATCTTTACTCATATTGCTTCGCTTAAAATATCCAAAGGATTTTCATCCTCTGCCCTTCTTTCAGCTTCTTCAAATTCTTTTTCTTCTTCTCTTTTCGCACTTACACTAAGAATAATCCCCAGTGACATACAGGTCATCCAAATCGATGTCCCACCACTACTTACCAACGGTAATGTTTGCCCGGTTACCGGAAATAATTCTACCGCAACCGCCATATTTACCAATGCCTGAAAAATAATTGGAATCCCTACTCCTACAACCAGCAACTTACCAAAAACAGTATTTGCTTTGGTCGCCACGATAATAATCCTAAACAAAATCATCAAATAGGCTAACATCACTCCAAACGCCCCAATTAACCCCATTTCTTCAACAATTATCGCATAGATAAAATCTGAAGAAGACTGTGGTAAAAAGTTTCGCTGCACACTTTTCCCAATCCCTGTTCCTGCAATACCACCTCTTGCGATGGCTATCTTTGCTCTTTCGATCTGATAATCTGCTTCGGTATCTTCGTCATTTGTAAAATTCTCTATCCTACTCGCCCAAGTATCGATCCTGTTGGGCAAAATTCCAGGAAATGCCTTCGCTGCCAAAACAAAAATTCCGAATAAAATAACTCCGGCAAACACCACTGCAGCCAGATATTTTATGGGATAACCTCCTAAAAACATGAGAACCAAAACCATAGCAAAAATGATCGCAGTTGTCGAAAAATTGGCCGGCAAAATTAACATTAATACTGAACCTACAGGTACCCAAAGTGGTAAAATTGTTTCTTTAAAAGTGATTTTTTTATCGGTGATCCTGGACATATATTTAGCCACATAGATCATTAAAACCACTGCTGCAAACGTAGATGACTGGAACGTAACTCCTAAGACCGGAATCCTAATCCATCTACTTGCATTTGCCCCGTCGATCACCGTTCCCTGAGCCATTGTATAGATCAATAATACAATTACTACCGGCAGCATTATAATCGATAATCCCTTATAATATCGATAAGGAACTTTATGCGCTGCGAACATCACACAAAAGCCTAATAACAAATGGAAAAAGTGAACGATCAAATATTTAAATGTACTCCCATCACCATATAGGTAAGCAATGTTACTACTCGCGCTATACACTGGCAAAAATGAAAATATCGCCAGTAGCCCGGCAGTAGCCCAGATTACCTTATCTCCTTTAATATTTGCAAAAATGTTCCCCATTTCGCTCTCTCAGCTTAATTTTACTGATATTCTATAAATTTCTTACTGCTTCTTTAAACTGTCTTCCGCGATCTTCGTAATTCTCGAAAAGATCGAAACTAGCACAGGCCGGAGAAAGTAAAACCGTATCTCCTTTTTCAGAAAGCCTATACGCCATTTTCACCGCTTCACTCATGCTTTGTGTTTCCATCATTGTTTCAACACAATTCCCAAAAGAATTAATGATCTTGGTGTTATCCACCCCTAGGCAAATAATTGCTTTTACTTTCTCGTTCACTAATGGCAAAAGTTCATCGTAAACATTTCCTTTATCCACACCTCCTAAGATCCAAACAGTTTGCCCTTCCACACTTTCTAAAGCGTAGTAAGTAGCATTAACGTTTGTGGCTTTAGAATCGTTGATGTATTGTACATTATTGATCTTAAGCACTTTTTCTAAGCGATGTTCTACACCCTGAAAGCTTTCCATACTTTCACGGATCGTATTCTTTCTTATTTTTAAAAGCTTTGCCACTGTAGCAGCTGCCATTGCGTTCTTCGTATTGTGTTTACCTTGTAATGTTAAATCTGAAGTAGCCATAGTAAACTCTGTATTTTCTGTCTTTATAATAATTGTATCATTTTCTAAATATGCGCCATTCTCTAGCTTTCTCTCTAGCGAAAATGGCAGTAACTGCGCCTCAATTTTGTTGTTCTTTAGCCAGCTCGTAATAACTTCGTCATCTGCGTCGTAAATAAAATAATCGTCCTTTGTTTGATTCTTTGTAATCCTGAACTTAGCTTCGATATAATTCTCGAATTTATAATCATATCGATCTAAATGATCTGGAGTAATATTGGTTAAAATTGCAATATGCGGTCTAAACTTTTCAATCCCATCCAACTGAAAACTACTAAGTTCTAACACATAGTAATCTGGATTTGTTTCTGCTACCTGCTTCGCAAAACTATCTCCTACATTACCGGCCATTCCCACTTTTAAACCAGCATCATTCAACAGATGATCGGTTAATTTTGTGGTTGTGGTTTTTCCGTTACTTCCGGTGATACCAACAATTACAGCACTGGTGTATTCCGCAGCAAATTCTATTTCAGAAATTACGGGAATTCCATTTTCTCTTAGTGCTTTTATCATTGGCACTGTATCTGGAATACCCGGACTTTTCATCACCACATCGGCATCAAAAATCTGCGATTCAGTATGTTTTTCTTCCTCCCAGTCTATTTCAAGATGTTCAAGAACCTTTTTATATTTTTCTTTAATTTTTCCTTTGTCTGAAAGCCAAATCTTATAGCCTTCTTTCTTCGCCAAGATCGCAGTACCAACACCGCTTTCTCCACCACCAAGTATGACAATTTTCTTACTCAACTTTTATCGAAGTTTAAGTGTCACAATGGTTAAAATGGCCAGGATAATACCCACTACCCAAAACCGAACAACGATCTTACTTTCATGATGCCCTTTCTTTTGGTAGTGATGATGCAAAGGAGACATCAGGAAAATCCTGCGCCCTTCGCCAAATTTCTTTTTAGTGTATTTAAACCAGGATACCTGTAGCATAACAGATAGATTCTCTACTAAGAAAATTCCGCATAAAATAGGTATCAATAATTCTTTTCTAGAAGCAATTGCTAAAACAGCAATAATTCCTCCAATAGTTAAACTCCCCGTATCTCCCATAAAAACCTGGGCCGGATAGGTGTTATACCATAGAAAACCGACTAATGCTCCTGCAAATGCTGTTATATAAATCGTCATTTCTCCGGAACGAGGGATATACATGATATTGAGGTAATCTGAAAAAATGATGTTACCAGAAACCCATGCAAAAATGCCCAATGTTAGCACAATGATTGCTGAAGATCCTGCGGCAAGACCATCGATACCATCAGTTAAATTTGCCCCGTTTGAAACTGCTGTTACTATAAAAATGACGATCGGGATAAAAATAATCCAGGCGTATTTTGCCAAATCTGGGCTTATCCAGGAGATGATCTTCGAGTAATCAAATTCATTATTTTTCACAAAAGGAATAGTGGTAGTAAGTGTTTTTTGCTCTGGCCCCATTTCTGGCAATTCATTAGCACCTAGCATCATTTCCTGTGAAATTACTTCCTGTGGATTTGCCTTTTCTTTTATTGTAATTCCGTCATGGAAGTACATAATACAACCAACGATCAACCCAAGACCTACCTGCCCAAGAATCTTAAATTTACCAGGCAAACCTTCTTTATCTTTCTTAAATGTTTTGATATAATCATCCAGAAAACCAATAGCTCCCATCCAAACGGTGGTAATAATCAATAAAATCACATAAATATTGGCCAAATCTGCCAAAAGCAACACCGGGATCAAGGTTGAAATTATAATGATAATACCGCCCATTGTTGGTGTTCCAGCTTTTTCGGTTTGCCCTTGCAAACCAAGCTCTCTTACACTTTCCCCAATTTGTTTGGTTTGCAAATAGTTAATTATTCGCTTCCCGTAAATTGTAGAGATTAACAGCGATAAAAGTATAGCCATAGCCGAGCGGAATGAAAGATATTCAAACAACTGAGCTCCCGGGAACTGGTATTTATCTTCTAAAAATTGAAATAAATAATAAAGCATATCCTTATATTCTGCCTTTTGGCGTTACTTTTTTAGCTGTTTTAAAAATTCACTCACGATCTTATAATCATCAAAATCATGTTTTTCACCATTAACTTCCTGGTAGGTTTCATGACCTTTTCCTGCGATTAAAATGATATCGTTGGCTTTCGCCATTTGGCAAGCGGTTTTAATCGCCTGTTTTCTATTAGTTACTGAAACTGTTTTATTAAAATTTTGAGGTTCTACCCCTTTTTCTATTTCTTCAATAATGGCATCTGGATCTTCAGTTCTTGGATTATCACTGGTAAAGATCACTTTAGAACTTAAAGCCGAAGCGATATGTCCCATTTTTGGTCTTTTGGTTCGATCTCTATCACCACCACAACCTACAACCGTAATTAGTTCTTCATTTTTTGTTCTAATCGCATTGATGGTCTCTAACACATTTTTTAATGCATCTGGGGTATGTGCGTAATCTACAATTGCGGTAATTTTTTCTTCGGAAGAAATGAAATATTGAAAGCGTCCATTTACAGAATGAAGCTCACTTATAAACTTCAGGTTTTCTATAGTTTCTAATCCAAGTAATTCCGCAGCGGCATAAATCGCCAAAATATTGTAAGCATTGAAGCTTCCGATTAACCGAGACCATACTTCCTGGTCGTTGATCTTCAGCAATAATCCTGTAAATTGATTTTCCAGAATTTGAGCTTTATAATCGGCATAATTTTTAAGTCCGTAGGTATATTGTTTCGCGTTGGTATTTTGAAGCATCACTTCGCCATTCTTGTCATCTACATTGGTTAATGCAAATGCTGAAGCTGGCAATTCATCAAAAAACCGCTTTTTCACGTCACGATATTCTGCAAAGCTGTTATGATAATCTAAATGATCATGACTAAGATTGGTGAAAATTCCGCCAGCAAATTCTAATCCAGTTGTACGGTGCTGATCGATTCCATGAGAACTTACTTCCATAAAGCAATACTCTACACCTTCTTCGTTCATTTCTGCTAAATAATAGTTGATGGTTAACGAATCTGGTGTTGTGCGTACCGCATCATATAATTTATCTCCTACCATTACTTTCACCGTTGAAAGTAAACCAACTTTAAAGCCGGCTTTGGTAAATAAATCATACAATAAAGTAGCTATGGTTGTTTTACCATTAGTACCGGTAACTCCAACCAATTTGAGTTTATCTGAAGGATTGCCATAGAAGTTAGCAGCCATATATGCTAAAGCTTCCTTAGAATTGGCCACCTGAACATAAGTAACCCCATTCACGATATTAGCCGGAAGCTCTTCACAAATAATCACCAAAGCTCCCTTATTAATTGCTTTTTCAATGAAATCGTGCCCGTTGGAAATCGTACCTGTAATTGCTACAAAAACATCGTTCATTTCAACTTTTCTCGAATCGAAATGAATATTCTTTACAGGCACTGCGGTATTCCCAACCACAGATTCCATACTTACCTTATATAATATGTCCTTAAGTATTTTCAACTTAACTTCAGATTTACTTTTTGGTTACTCTTTATTTTTTGGCCAGCAGTGATCGACTGACTTCTAACAATGCCGTCACCATTAACCTGTACTTTTAAGCCAAGATTCTCCAAAAGTGGGATAGCATCCATTGCGGGCATACCTTTTACATTTGGCATTACCACTTTTTCACTTTGAACCTTTGTATAATATTTTTCGAAATCCTGTTCTACTATTTCGCTTTCAACCTCTAAAGAAGGAAGCTCGTCCATAATAGGAGTATCGGTATAAATTTTCTGTGCGATTCTTTTAAAAACAGGTGCGGCTACTATATTACCGTAATAACCTTTACTTCTTTTAGGCTTATGCACTACAACAATGCATGAATACTTAGGATTATCTGCCGGAAAATATCCTGCAAAAGACGCTATATATCTTCCCGGCTCTATCCAATATTCGGTTTGGCAGGTTCCTGTTTTTCCCGCCATAGAAAAATTAGGAGTATAAATATTCGCTGCTGTACCGCGTTTTACGGTGTTCTTCATCATCTCCCTAACTTTCTTTGCAGTCTCTGGAGAACAGATAGCAGGATTCATCACCTCACGTTCCATTTTTACAATGGTTTTATCCCATTCTTTTACTTCTTTTATAAAACGAGGTTTTACCATCTCACCATCATTAGCTATGGCATTGTAAAAGGTTAAGGTTTGTAAAGGAGTTACTGCAACACCATATCCAAATGCCATCCATGGCAAGCTTAATCCATTCCAACCTTTATCATCTGGATGCGGAATTCTAGGTGTTCCTTCTCCTTTTATTTCTAAACCAATTTTACGGGTAACCCCCATATCATCAAGGCGATCTACAAATTTCCCAGGATCGTTTTTATAGCCTTCAGAAATCATTTTTGTAAAAGCTGTATTCGAAGAAACTTCGAAAGCTCTAGCTGCAGAAATTTTACCGTAACCTCCATGATGCGAATCACGCACTGCCCTTCCGTAGAAACGAACAACGCCATTTTCTGTATCCACAACCTGATTGGTATCGATCACACCATCTTCTAAACCGGCAACCATTGCCATCAACTTAAAAGTAGATCCTGGCTCATGTGCTTCGTAAACCGCATAATTTCTTTTCTCGTAATATGTACCTTCCTCTGTACGACCAAGGTTAGACATTGCCTTAATCTCACCGGTTGCTGTTTCCATTACGATCACGGTACCATGCTCAGCTTCAAAATCTTCGAGCTGCTTTAATAAAGCGTGATGCGCAATATCCTGAATATTCACATCTATGGTAGAAATTACATCATAACCATCCTTAGGCTCAACTTCATTATTATCGCTAATTGGCTTCCACTGTCCTTTAGCTATCTTTTGCTTTAAACGATGCCCATCTGTTCCTCTTAGATAAGGACCAAAAGCACCTTCTAAACCTACTCTTGTAAAATACCCCTCATCATCCTGTCTCTCGTATCCAACGGTACGCTCGGCCATTTTACCTAGCGGATGCTCTCTAACGGTACGCTGTTCTACTATAAGTCCGCCTTTGTAAGCTCCCAGATTAAAAATTGGGAACGTCTTGATCTTCATATATTCTGAATATCCAAGACCTCTTGTTATTAAAACATATCTTTGATTATGCGCTCTGGCAGTTCTTAATTTATGTACATAATATGAAGATGTATTTCCCAACATCTTGGCTAATTCTTTAGAAAGTGGCAGCACATTTTCTTCGAATACCTCATCTGAAACTGTTACTGCATCAAACCTGATATCATATTTTGGCACTGAAGCTGCTAAAAGACTCCCGTTAGAATCATAAAGATTCCCACGGTTTGCAGGAATAGTGAAATTTCGATAAACACGTTCTTCTGAAAGTTGTTTATAATGTTCTCCTTCTACAAACTGAATATCCATTAGCTTCACACCAACAGCTATCGCGAAGATGAACATGCATCCTGCAACAAAATATAACCTGTTTAATATGCCTTTTTCAGTGGTTGCCATACAACTACTCGCTAACTTTTACTCTTAATTTATATGGTGGATTATCTGAAGGACCAATCCCTATTTTTTTCATCTCGTTGGTAACAGTAGATTCCATTTTGATTTTCATCAAATTAGAACGTCCTTCTAAGAACTCGCTTCTTAATTCTAAAACTTCTTCGTGTAAACGTGCAATCTGGTGTACTTTACGCTCTGCGCTATGCGAGCTGGCAATCATAATTATAGCCAAAACAGTGCAGAATACGATAAAACGCCAGTTTTTAAAGGCGTCTTCGTTAATTAAAAAATTGGCTTTAAGAATATTGTAAAAACCTTTCTTCATAAATCTACCCCGGTTTTATAGCTTTTTAGCTATTCTTAATTTTGCACTTCGCGCTCTATTATTCTCGCTAATCTCTTTTTTTGAAGGCACAATAAGCCCCCCAACCTTTTTAAAAGGCACTGAAATATTTCCGTAGAAATCTTTTTCAGGCTCTCCTTCAAAAAGTCCGCTTCTTATATATCTTTTCACCAAACGATCTTCCAAAGAATGGTAAGAGATTAAACTAATCCTCCCATTTTTCTCCACTATTTCTTCCGTTTGAAGCAAAAATTCTTTCAGCACTTCTATTTCCTGATTCACTTCTATGCGAATTGCCTGATAGATTTGTGCTAAAATTTTATTTTCTTTTCCTTTAAATAAGTGAGGCTTTAAAAGTTCATTTAAATCTTCACTATTTTCTATTGGATTATTTTTACGTTCAGCAACAATGATTCTTGCCAATTTTGGAGCATTTTTTAAATCGGCGTATTGGTAAAACAGGCTTTTTAGCTGCTCTTCCTCATATTCATTAATTACCTGATATGCGCTTAATGAACTTCCCTGGTCCATTCGCATATCCAGCTTTGCATTAAAACGTGTAGAAAAACCACGATCAGCTTCATTAAATTGATGTGAAGAAACACCAAAATCACCTAGAATACCATCTACTTTTTTTACTGCATAAAACCTCAAAAATCGCTTTAGGAATCTAAAGTTTTCATTAATAAGTGTAAAGCGAGGATCATCTATCTTATTTTGTAAAGCATCGGTATCCTGATCGAAAGCAAAAAGTTTCCCCTTCTCCCCCAATCTGCTTAAGATTTCGCGTGAGTGACCACCGCCACCAAATGTAACATCTACATACACGCCATCGGGTTTGATATTCAAACCATCTACAGACTCTTTTAATAATACCGGATTATGATACTCCATCAACATCGAAATCGTCAATTCCCATTACCTCTTCTGCCAGATCTGCAAAATCATCGCTTGCAGCCTCGATTGCTTCTTCGTACTTATCTTTATCCCAAATCTCCACAATGTTTATTGCTGAAGAAAGCACAATCTCTTTCTTAATACCTGCAAAACCAACAAGATCTTTTGGAATAAGTAACCTGCCATTTCCATCTACCTCTACAGTCTTTACGCCAGCTGTGAATCTTCGAATAAAGTCGTTGTTTTTCTTTTTAAAGCGATTAAGTTTGTTCATTCGTTGCATAAGTTTATTCCACTCTTCCATGGGATACAACTCTAAACAAGACTGAAAGACTGCCCTTTTAATCACAAAACCTTCCTGAAGCATAGGCATAAGTTGTTTCTTAAGGGCTGAAGGCACCATAAGCCTACCCTTAGTGTCAACTTTACACTCGTATGTTCCAATAAGATTTACCACAAATTTGCTTTACAAAGTCAAATATATTGAAAATATTACCACTTTTTACCACATCTTCCCACATTGTTGATAAGTTTTCCCGTCGTATTTAACTGAAACACTACCAAATAGCGCTATTCTCTTCGGTTCCAAGAGTTTATTTTCTCCGCTTAAATTTGTGTTAAAATTCCCACTTCCAAATTGCGTTAATAAATATTACTGAAAACCGCTAATCACTTTGCTATTGCTCAAAAATGATTATACTTGTAATGAAATCGCTATATTTGCGATTGCTAACCGCAAAGGGTATCAATGAAAAATAATTTAAGGAAAGAGGGAAAATTCACATATTTAGAGATAGGCGAAGGGACTCCGATAGTTATTTTACACGGACTTATGGGTGGCTTAAGTAATTTTGACGGAGTAGTAGATTATTTTCCTTCAAAGGGTTATAAAATTTTAATCCCAGAGCTTCCCCTTTATTCGATGTCCCTACTAAAAACAAGTGTAGGCACTTTTGCAAAATATCTGAAGGAATTTTTAGACACCAAAGGTCTTAATAATGTGATTTTATTAGGAAACTCTTTAGGAGGTCATATTGCACTTTTAACCACAAAATTATATCCAGAAAGCATAAAAGGGCTTGTAATTACAGGAAGTTCTGGATTATACGAAAATGCAATGGGCGAAAGTTATCCCCGCCGTGGCGACTATGAATTTATAAAGAAAAAAGCTCAAAATGTATTTTATGATCCTGCGGTAGCTACCAAAGAAATTGTAGACGATGTTTACGAAACCGTGGGCGACCGTAATAAATTGGTAAAAACCTTAGCCATTGCAAAAAGTGCTATTAGACACAATATGGCAAAAGACTTACCAAAAATGAATACACCAACCTGTATCATTTGGGGAAAAAACGATAATGTTACGCCTCCAGAAGTCGCAGAAGATTTTCACCGACTTCTACCAGACTCAGATCTTTATTGGGTAGATAAATGTGGCCACGCTGCCATGATGGAACATCCAGATCTTTTTAACGAGTTATTGTTCGACTGGTTACAAAAAAGAAACTTCTAAAAATTAGATCATGAAGATTAATACTGCTGAATTTGTAGTTAGCAATTCTAAAGTTGCTAAGTGCCCTAATAGTCCATTACCTGAATATGCATTTATTGGGCGTAGTAATGTGGGAAAATCTTCGTTAATCAACATGATCACAGGCCGAAAAAGCCTTGCAAAAACATCTGCAAAACCAGGTAAAACTCAGCTTATCAACCATTTCCTAATCAATAAGAATTGGCATCTTGTCGATCTACCGGGATATGGTTATGCTAAAGTCTCGAAATCTGCAAAAAAGGTTTTCCAGAAGTTTATCACTGCTTATTTTGAAGAACGCAAACAACTGGTTTGTGCTTTTGTATTAATTGACAGCCGCCATAAACCACAGCCTATAGATATGGAATTTATGGAATGGCTAGGCGAACATGCGATCCCGTTTTGCATGATCTTCACTAAAGCCGATAAATTAAAACCCAAAGAGCTAGAGAAAAACATAATGGATTACCAGCACGAAATGCTCCAGGTCTGGGAACAAATGCCACATTTTTTTGTAACCTCATCTACCGCAAAAACCGGTGCTGAAGACATTCTTGAATTTATCGATAATCTTAACAACGAGGTTACCGAGTAAGCTTTATAGTTATTTTCAGCAATTACTGAAAAAGAATATCATAAAATCCCTACACAGAAATTTTACACACAACTATCCTTGGCATTTAACAAAATCTAGGGGTTTAATATTCAATAATGAATAACTATTTCTATGTATTTGCTTTTATTGTTTTAATGCTACAATCTTGTGTAACTCCCAAAATAACAAAAAGTTATCTGGATGAAAATGGAAATACTATTTCAAGAAACAAATTTTACAATGAGTGGCACCATAATGCCAGCAAAGGAAGGTGGGACACAAAAAAAGGGGATACTATTGAAGCTAAATTATTTTACAAACCCAATATAGAAACCTTTAAAGGCGATTACCAGTTACTCTCTGTTATCCTTGAAGAATTAAGCAATAAAAGGTATCCCAGAAATACCACTTTTTTAATTTCCTACTACTATAAAGACGACCTTTGTAATTTAGAGCTTCATAGCAATAATAACAATTGGAAAAAACATAGAGTAAGAGAATTGAAAAAACACTTAGCTCCTCAAAAAACAGTTATAGAAAAAAAGTATAAGGATGTCGAGACCCTAGTTATTACTCAGGAAGGCATAAATTTCGAAAGCATAAAGAAACTCGATTATTTATATTCCGATACAAACAATCGAATTTTCAAGAACCTCTTTAGACAGTCCAACCTTTGCGGCAGCTATGCCATTATCAAACCAAACGGTCTTATATTGGTATATAATGGTGAATCTAGATTAGATATTACAGCTAAATATTTAGAACCAGACGTTTGGTATAAATACTTCAAATAATCAAACTCGATTTTCGATAATTTCGATCAATTTTTCTACGGAAGAAATCTCATTAAATTCCTCTGCTGAAATTAGCACCTGTAGATCTCCATTTTCAGCAAAAAGTATCGCCGGAAAATCAAACTTCAGTAAATATTTTGAAGCAAAAGTTTTTAGAAACTCATCTTTATGGTAAAACTCCATATCGAGATTCGACGATTTTCGATAGTTTTTCCAGATATTTTTTTCACCAGCCAAACCATGAGTTACCGCACAAAGTTTACAGGAATAAGTTTCTGGTTTCAAAATTTTGTGAACCGAATCCAAAACCGAATTCCACGTACCCGAGTTTGCGTTATAAACAAAGATGAGTTTCTTATGCAAAATTACTTTTTGGTTATTTCTAATTTCTCTGCAAAATAATCACAAAAATCACCCATCGTATCAGCCATTTTATCATCTTGTGTAGCGCGATAGTAAGTCTCTTTCATAGAAACTAAGGTTTGATGAAAGAATTTTTTCATCTCGTCTACCGGCATTTCCTTAGTCCATAGATCGATTCTTAAAGTTTCCTGCGATTTGCTATCCCAAACAGAAAGCATTAAAGCCTTTGCTTCTTCTTTATGAATATTACCATCCTCTGCACTCCAATAAATTTCTTCAGGAACCTTATTTTCATCGGTTATCACTTCAATATTTATATCAGATTTTTTATAAGCTGCCATTATTTCTTTGGTTTATAGTTTGCGTTATTAAAAATTGTTTCAGCATCGGCCTGTAACATTTGTTTTATAGAAACCTCGTTTTTATCCATATAAGATTTTACCATTTCCCAGCCAATATACTGCCCCAGTCTGTCGGGAGTTTCAGCATCTAATGACAAATAAAATTTAGAAAATGGTGCAGGATATAAAAATCGAGGCGCTAAATTAGAATCGGTATCAAAAATAAGCTCGTTATCTACAAAATATCGCCAAATCATTTCTTCGTTCTCTTCAGCAAATTTCCATTGCGCTTCAGTATATCCTATTTTTCGCCAGTTAGATTGCTGCGGGAGCCAAATATCTTTTAAATACAACAATTTCCCATAATAGATCATTTGCGCTAAAAAAGTTCTGGATTTTGCACGCGGCACATACTTTTCGGCAATACTATTTGCAGCATCTGGCACAATTTGATCTTCGGTAAAATTCCGCTTAAAATATTCAACAATACCAATATAAAATTTATGATCTTCACCAAGATACGTATCCAGCGAAACAAAAAGATAATCGCCGGTATAAATGGTTTTATTTTTATAATCTACTTCTGAAGTTACGGTAATAACATTAGGAACTTTAAAATCTGGGAAGTAATATTTTACGTGCTGAAAAAGCGAATAAAATTGATCCTCAAATTCGCTAAAATCGGGATACTTTTTTGCAACCTCTCTATTAATTTCCAGTTGCAGTGTATCTTTCATTTTATTAATCCAAACGCTATCTGGATATTGCTGCGGAAATAAAAAAGGAAATTCATGTTTTAACTGCGGAAGACTTTGCGGTTTAGCTTCAGCAAAAAGCCTGTCAAATCGTATGGTTTTAAAATCTACACTAACTTTTTCTATTTCTTTTTCTTTTTTTGATGCAGAATCACAGGAAATAAGACTTAGAAATAAAAAAAAGGCAAATAAAATTCTCTTCATCATAAGCTTTTGTCAAAAATCACGGGTTTTGGCTTTTGCCCTTTTATTAATAATGTTTAAGTATTAGCTTTGTGTGCAAAGGTATTATTTACAAACTAATTCACCCAAAATTATGCAAACCACAAAAGTAATCGATCATATTGTAAACTGGTTAAAGGACTATGCTAAAAACGCCAAAATGAACGGATTTGTTGTTGGTGTGAGTGGCGGGATAGATTCGGCTGTAACTTCGACGCTTTGTGCAAAAACGGGTTTAAATGTTTTGGTTTTAGAAATGCCTATACACCAGGATCCTTCTCACGTTAGCCGTGCGCAAAAACATATCGCCTCTCTAAAAGAACGATTTTCTAATGTTAGCAGTGAGCGCGTAGATCTTACTCCGATTTTCGAGAATTTTAGAAGTGCTTTACCAGAAGTGGAAGAATCTGCCAATGTAGATCTAAGTTTAGCAAATTCCAGAGCCCGTTTAAGAATGACTACTTTGTATTACTTTGCTGGATTGCACAAACTATTAGTTGGTGGCACCGGGAATAAAGTAGAAGATTTTGGTGTTGGTTTTTACACAAAATATGGTGATGGCGGTGTAGATCTTAGCCCAATTGCAGATCTTATGAAAAGTGAGGTTTATGCTTTAGGAAAAGAATTAGAGGTAATCGAAGATATTATGGTTGCCGCACCAAGTGATGGCTTATTTGGAGATAGCCGAAGTGACGAAATGCAACTTGGCGCCAGTTATGATGAATTAGAATGGGCAATGAGCATGCAGGATTCAGGAAAAACTGAAGCCGATTTTGAAGGCAGAGAGAAAGAAGTTTACAAAACCTATTTACGATTAAATACAGCTAATTCTCATAAAATGAATCCAATCCCGGTATGTGAAATACCAGTTCATCTTAAAAATTAAACGTTTTATCGAAATTGCAGTAAATACGGGATATTTATAAGCATTATCACTTAATTTTAGGTTAAAGTATCACTTTAACACAGCATAACTTTATCCTAGAATGAGTACCATTTTAATTGCAGATCAGCACCCCGTAATCGCAGAAAGTATTAAGTATATCTTAGAAACCAATGACTTTATAAATGTTATTGGCCATGTTGCTACAGGCAACGAATTATTTAGATATCTTGAAAACAGGCGACCAGATGTGCTTATGATCGAGATTGATCTTCCGCAATTAAACGGGATTCATGCGCTGCGACAAATTAAACAACAATACCCGCATATTAAAATCTTGGTATTTAGCTGCCATCCAGAGGAAATGTATGCACTAAGCGCCATAAAAGCCGGGGCTGCAGGGTACATTTCGAAAACAAATTCTTCTGAAATTGTAAATAAAGCGATAAAGCAGGTGGCTCGTGGCGGCATTTATCTGAATGAAGATATTACTCAGAAATTAAATAGTGGAATTTCTAAAGGGCAAAACCAGATTTCTAGATTTAAGAAACTTTCTTCAAGAGAAACTGAAGTTCTAAATTTACTTAGTAGTGGTAAGCGTAATAAAGATATAGCTGAAGCTTTAAATATTAACGAAAAAACGGTAAGTACGTATAAAGCGAGATTGCTTAAAAAATTAGATGCTGATAGTATTGCTGAGCTTATTACTCAATCCCGACTTTTACAAATAAGTCCTGTAGTTTAAATTCGTGTAGTCAGATCAACTAGTAACTCTATTAAGTTTTTCCTCTATAGTTTTTCGAAGCTGAATATAATCCATAATTTCTTCCAGTTTTTCTGAATTATCAACCTCAGCATTCAACTCAGTAATCGAACCTTGAAGTTCCTTGATCTTACTCATCAATAGATGACGTCTAAAATTCAGGATAGTTTCTGAAACCAATCTATCTATTTGCTCATCTTTCGATTTCACGGGAATATCCTGGCGCATCCAGTCACTTAACTGGTATCGCTCTTCAGCCATTAAAATATCGGTCACAATAGCCGATTTTTCAGGCGGCATTTCACTTATAAATTTTTCGACTATCAGCTTTTCTTCTCGATTATAATATTCAATTAAGTGCTCGTAAATCGCTCTAAAATCTGGATTTGCTAAAGCAACCTCATCTTCCTGCAAATCAAGGTAAATTTTTCGAGAAACTTTTCGTTCTACGTTCGTACTTTTTAAAATCGGTTCGCCAGATTCATCAGCTTCCAAAAACATTTCTTCAAACTCTCGCTTTTCATTTCCGTAAAGTAATAGCGCACTTACAATGCCTTTTTCAAGCACATGTAATTCGTCTACTCGGCGTATAGTTTGCTGTTCTTGTTTTGGTTGATCATCTCTTACAACCTGAAAACTCTTTTGGTCTTTTTTAGCTGCTCTTTGTTGATCCTGAGTTCCTTTTTTCGTGAGTTGCGCCAGCGTAGAAAACAACACATCTTCTGAAATATCCATGATCCTGGAACATTCCTGAAGATATACTTCCTGCTGAATGGTATCTGGTATTTTTGCGATACTACTTACCATATCCCGAATTAACGCCGCCTTTTTCACGGGATCGTTCTTAGCATCTTTCATTAATAAAGAAGCCTTAAAACTTATAAAATCGGTCGCGTTTTCAGCTAAAAACTCTTTTAACTCCTCTTCAGAATTTTTTCGTGCAAAACTATCTGGATCTTCACCTTCAGGGAAACTACAAACTTTTACGTTCATTCCTTGCTCCAGGATCAAATCGATCCCACGCAACGAAGCTCTAATTCCGGCAGCATCGCCATCAAAAAGTACTGTAATATTCTTAGTTAAACGGCTAATCAAACGAATTTGCTCGTTTGTTAATGCTGTTCCCGAAGAAGAAACCACATTCTCTACCCCGCTTTGATGAAACTGAATAACATCTGTATAACCTTCAACCAAATAGCAATTATCTTCTTTTGCTATGGCCTGCTTAGCATACGAAATACCATATAGCACTTTACTTTTATGGTAAATATCACTCTCTGGCGAGTTTAGATATTTTGCAGCTTTTTTATCTGAAGTTAAAATTCGGCCTCCAAAACCTAAAACGCGTCCAGACATCGAATGGATAGGAAACATCACCCTGCCTTTAAAACGATCAAATTGTCGCTCGCCCTTTACAATCGATAAACCAGTTTTTTCCAGGTAATCGAGTTTATAACCTTCAGCTAAGGCTTCTTTGGTAAAAGCATCCCATTCGTCTAAACAATATCCAAGCTGAAACTTTTTAATAGTTTCATTCGTAAAACCTCGCTCCTTAAAATAGCTTAACCCAATAGCCTGGCCGGCATCGGTTTTATGTAAGATTTTCTGAAAATATTTATTCGCAAATTCAGAAACCAGATACATACTTTCACGCTCATTGGCCTGCTCTTTCTGCTCATCGGTTCGCTGAGTTTCTTCAATTTCGATCCCATATTTTTTTGCCAGGTATTTTATGGCTTCAGGATAGGTAAAATGTTCGTGCTCCATTAAAAAGGCCACAACATTTCCTCCTTTTCCGCTAGAGAAATCTTTCCAAATTTGTTTTACCGGCGATACCATAAAACTTGGTGTACGCTCGTCTGTAAACGGACTTAATCCCTTAAAGTTTGTTCCCGATTTTTTAAGCTGAACAAAATCCTGGATCACCTCCTCTACCCGGGCGGTTTCAAATACAGTATCTATGGTACTTTTAGAAATCAAATTTGGACGTTTTTTGAAGGTTTTCTTATTTATCAGAAAATAGAAAAGACCTTGCCGAAAAAGCGACAAGGTCTGCAAAAATACAAATTATATAGTGACTAGTCTACATCAAATCTTAGACCTAAAGAGAAATTATTAAGCTCTGTATTTGGGCTGGCAAAAATAGGGTTAAGATCATATTTTGCGTAAAGTGCCGTACCACCAAAACTTAAATATGCACTTAAACCATACACAAATTCGTTAGTATTAAAACTGCTTTTATCCTTTCTCTTTTGATCATCGCCATCATTAAATTTTAGCTTTTGGCGTTCTCCAATATTAAAACCGGCATAACCTCCAAAACCAATTTTTATCTGATCCTCTGTAGAAAACTTTCTACGACCTTTATCATATCTGTTTGCGTAAGGCCCAATTTCAAAATGAATTGGCACAACAAGATTATCCATTCTAAATTTCGATTTATCCAAATCGTACTCAAATTCTTCTAGTCTGGTGATATCGCCATCCTGCACAAAATAGCGGTTATCTGTAGGTTTTAATCCGTTTAACTGAAACGACAATCCGTATTTCACTCTTAACCAATTGGTATTTTCGAAGACTCTGGTGGTCCACGCCCAACCAATTTCAAAAAATCGACTTCCTGCCAGTTTAAAATCTGAATTATTTATAGATTGACCACTTTCTAAAGCATTATTGAAACCAAAGGCAAGTACAAAATCATTGCGAGTTCTCTTTTCGACCATTCGCTCTTCTTTATCCGGGGTATCTATATCTAAATTAAATTTCCCCTTCGACAAATTAATTTCAAGATAAGTTCCAGACTCTTTATTACGCTCAGCCATCGCAACTTCATTTTCGATAATTACAATACGATTTTTGATATTTTCAGCTGCTAATTTTGCTGCTTCCTTTTTCTCCTTTTCTGCTCTTTCTTTATCATACCAGCCACTTTCCAGATTTTCATTAATTCTCTGAATCTCCTTTTTAAGTTTTTCTTTCTCCTCTTCTGTAGCAATCCTAATTCTCTCATCTTTGATTTTCTGTACTCGAGCAATCGAATCTGTAGTATGTTGCTCTTTCTCGGCTGTAGTTTCCTGAGCCTCCATACTGCCAATGGCAAAAGATGAAATTAAGAAGGCAAAATAGATGATAATTGTTTTCATAATAAGTATTAGTTTTTAGTGTCTTAAAGCTTAAGCTCTAAAACAGATTGATGAATGACCCTTTGTTTTGGGTAATGATATTTAATGGTTTATTGTGCGTTACTTAATCTAGTGCGACTGCATTTTTAGCTTTAGAATAGCCTTCTTTTAGCAATTGAAAGATCTTATCTCTAAAGGATTTCTCGATTTCGTGTTCGGCTTCTGCCAGTAAAGCTTCAGCACTATATGGATTGGCAAATTCTTTTTGAAAATCCTGATCCAGATCGCTCGCTGCTGCTAGTAATAAAGCATTAACCTCTGCATCACTAACAGAATCTTCACTATTTGCTTCTAGAGATCTTATCACTTCTTCTAATTTATTCTGAATCAAATTCTCGTTTTGCGCAATAAAATCTTCTTCCGTTTTAGTAGGATTTATAAAATTAGGGTTGATTTTATCGATTTTCGGTATTATTTGTTCTGAAGTTTCTGTCTTCACTCCTTGTACATCGATCGTTGCTACACCTATTTCATTATGCTCCGGGAATATTTTTTCTGAATCTTTTTTAAGCTGATTTTGGATATTTTCAGGCGTAGTTTTTTCAGTTTCTTCATTAATTTCTTCCTTCACTTCTTCCGCAGCAATAGCCGAATTATTTTCTTTTTCTTCTGAAGTAATTCCTGAATTTTCTACTGGTTTTGTGATTTCTTCTGAAGTTTTTTCAGAAGGTGTATCTACAATTTGTTCTTCTATAGTTCCATTTTCAGACTTCAGCATAAAACCACCTACAGAAATAGCAATTACAAGTAAAGCTGCAATCCCCAACCACCATTTTTTATTCGATTTTTGTCGATTTTCGTTTTCGTCTAATCGCGCATTAAGCTTTTCCCAACTCGATACGGACGGAGAAATACGACGCTCTTCCAACTGCTCCTTTATATGCTCTTCAAATTTAATTGGCGCCATAACCTGTTCCTTTATTCGTTAATTTTTCCTGTAATAATTTTCTCGCTTTAAAAAGCTGAGATTTAGAAGTTCCTTCAGTAATATTTAGCATTTTAGAAATTTCCTGATGCTTATAACCTTCTACCGCATACAACACAAAAACCATTTTATAACCTTCAGGCAAATCGTCGATAAGCTGCTGTATATGCGCTACGCTTAGTTGCTCGTCGATGTTATTAGAACTTTCTGTATAATTACTAAACTCATCTTCCTGAAATTCGAGATTCTTTTTCTTCCGTAGAAAACTTATCGCTTCCCTAATCATAATCCTGCGAACCCAACCTTCAAAACTTCCCTCGAACTTAAAATCCTTTAAATGCGTAAAGACTTTAAAAAAGGCGCTTAGCATTACATCTTCGGCATCGTGTAAATCTCTAATATACTGCCGGCAAACACTAAGCATTTTACCCGAGTGAATCTCATACAGCTTTTGTTGCGCTTCGCGATTGTTTTGCGCAGCACGTTTTATAAGCTGAGATTCGTTTTTAAAAAGTTGAATTACTTTCACCTGATGATCTTAATTTCCCTAATAAAGGTTTAAGTTTCCCTAAGCTTGCCTCGAACTCCATGGCCTGCATTAAAGTTCTTAAATAAATGATGTTTTTCTTGATCGCCATCTTACCAAAAGACCTTCTATTTACATAGACGCAGAAAAGTTACAAAAGGTTGCCCGGGTTTTAATTTTTTTTGAAAGTTTTTAAATATGGGCATCAATTCTTAATCTTGTATCTTTGCGAAACACTTGTTTTATAATGGCTGAAGAGAATTTAACCCGAATAAATAAATTTTTAAGTGAAGCTGGATATTGTTCCAGAAGAGCTGCAGATAAACTTATCGACCAGGGACGCGTAACCATAAATGGTGTTGTTCCTGAAATGGGAACAAAAATAGCTCCCGGAGACGAAGTTAGGGTAGATGGTAAATTAATTGCCATAGAAGAAAAGGAAAAGCCAAATGTATACATCGCATTTAATAAACCTGTAGGAATTGTTTGTACAACAGATACAAAACGCGAGAAAAATAATATTATAGACTACATTAATTATCCTGAACGTATTTTCCCTATTGGCCGTTTAGACAAACCCAGCGAAGGATTGATCTTTTTAACCAGCGATGGTGATATCGTGAACAAAATTCTTCGTGCGCGCAACAATCACGAAAAAGAATATATAGTCAAAGTTAACAAACCAATTCAGCCAGATTTCGTTAAAAAAATGAGTAACGGTATTCCAATTTTAGATACCGTGACCAGAAAATGTTTTGTAGAGCAAACAGGCGAAAAGGAATTCAGGATCATCTTAACACAGGGACTTAATCGCCAAATTAGGCGAATGTGTGAGTATTTAAACTACGAAGTGACAAAACTTAAGCGTATTAGAATTATGAATGTTCCGTTGGATGTTCCTATTGGGAAATGGCGATATATCACTGAAGATGAGCTTAAGGAGATCGATCGTTTGGTAAATACCTCATCCAAAACCGAGGAAGCTTCTCATTTTTCCGAAGAAAAGAAAAGTACAAAACCTAACGGAATTAAACCTAAGAATCCTTACAAAGGTAAACGCCCTCGCAGAAAATCTTAACAGAGAATTAGCGAAAATCCTGATTTGTATATCGTTTATCTTCCTATTTTTAATAGAAAAAGATGGCGAAACGCATAAAGAATCAGGATCAATACGAAGCTTTACGGGAACAAGGTTACAGTAAAGAAAAGTCGGCCAGAATAGCGAATACAGAAGACTCTGGCGAAAAAGGTGGCGCTGCTAAAAAATATGAAGATCGCACTAAAGAAGATCTTTATCAGCAGGCTAAAAAAGTGGGAATTGAAGGACGCTCTAAAATGACCAAAACCGAATTAATAAAAGCACTAAGAAATAACTAATATGAAAGTACAACCATTTCATCTGGCAATACCAGTTTACGATCTAAAAGCTTGTAGAAAATTTTACAGAGAAACCTTAGGTTGCGGCGAAGGAAGAAGTAGTGACCATTGGGTGGACTTCAACTTTTTTGGGCATCAACTGGTAATTCACTACAAACCAAAAGAAGAAATTGCCAGCGAACACAGCAATCCGGTAGACGGTAAAGATGTTCCGGTACCTCATTTTGGTGTAGTTTTAGAATGGGATGTATTTCAGGAATTCGCTAAATTACTAGAGTCTAAAAATATTAATTTTATTATTGAACCTTATATTAGGTTTGAAGGCCAGGTTGGCGAACAAGCTACGATGTTTTTTAAAGATCCTTGCGGCAATGCATTGGAATTTAAATCTTTTAAAAATATGGATCAGCTTTTTGCCAGCTAAAATCAAAACATATTACAAATACTACTAACTAATCATATATGAATAAATTAAGACCAGCTCTGGTACGGCAGATTTTTGTCTTATTGCTTATTCTATTCTTGGGAATTTTAATTTTCCGCGAGCTTGTTCCTTACCTCACTGGCATATTAGGGGCTATAACTTTATACGTGTTAATGGCCGGTTGGATGGAAAAATTACTTCAAAAAGGATGGAAACCATCTATTGCCGCAAGCTTACTAATGCTTGGTTCTTTTATAGGGATACTTATTCCTGTAAGTGGAATTATTATCATGCTTACTTCAAAAATAGGCAAGGCGGTTAATAATTCTGAAATGGTTGTTTCAGCATTAAAAGATCAGCTACAACATTTAGAAGAATATGTAGGTTACGACATTACTAGTGCAATAGATACTTCTGCAATATCCAGTTGGGTATCTACTAGTCTACAAAATTTAGCAGGAGGAACTTTCAATGTTTTTGTTGCCATAGGCTTAATGTACTTTATGCTCTATTTTATGCTAATTAATCGCGAGCAAATGAAGAAAGCTCTTATCGATTATATCCCACTTGGAAAAGCAAACTTAAGCACAATAGCTAAAGAGAGTAATTTACTGGTAAAATCTAATGCGCTGGGGATTCCTTTAGTGGCCTTTGTTCAAGGACTAATTGCACTTATTGGATATTTAATTTTGGGGGTTCCAGACCCATTTTTTTGGTTTGCAATTACAGCAATAGGCTCTATGATTCCTTTTATTGGTACAGCTATAGGTATTGTACCAACCACCATACTATTATTTGCCGATGGGCAAAACTGGCAAGCTATAGCTCTTGTAATTTATGGTGTTGTGGTAGTAGGCTCTACAGATAATTTAATTAGAATAATGATTCTAGATCGATTAGCTAAAGTACACACATTAATAACGCTGGTAGGGGTGATTGTAGGTGTACAGATATTTGGATTTATAGGATTAATATTTGGACCTTTAATGGTTTCCCTGTTTTTACTTATTCTTAAAATCTATAAGAAAGAATACGGAAACGAGAATGACAGATTATAATTAAAACTAACTAACAAAAACTAAAAATATGTTCAGCAAAAAGAAAAAAGAAGTTAACGAAGAATACTTTAAAGAAGGAGTGGTGAGTGTTAGCGAAGGTGATGTAGAGCTTGCTGCTGAATCGCAGGAAGAAGTTGCCGATAAAATCATCAATTCTGGTATGCTAAAAAAATATACTGAAATTGGTAAATTAATGTACGCCATGCTTAACGATTACCGAAAAGGAATCTATAAAGACGTTCCGTGGTTTACTATTGCTGCCATCGCCTTTTCATTTTTATATATTCTGAATCCTCTAGACGTAGTTCCAGATTTTATTCCCGGCTTAGGTTATATCGATGATTTTGCAATCATAACTTTTGCCATTCGGTTTATTGAATCTGATATTCATAAATACCTGGACTTTAAGCTAGATGAAACTGCTTAACAATCCATTCTCACTCTCTCTAATTTCTCTAATTTCTTCAGCCACTTAACCCGAAGCCTAGTAAACTACCTCGGGGCATTCATGTGCTAGAAACAAATTTTTAATTTCGAGGCAAGCCTCAGAGTATTACAGCCTTTCTCGGTGCCACTAAATAAATCTCGTTTAATACTTCGTTTCTTACCCAACTGATATTCCTGAAATACTTTAGGCTGAAATTCGATATTTTCAGCTTATTTTTTTTAAGAATTTGAGTGTTTTCTTTGGAATAAAAAAGCTCATCAATTTTCATTTACAAACATTTGAAATATTTTCAAATCAATCAATAGTCTGATATTTATCATAAAAGTTAATACCATAAATGCCGAATTTTAATGTCCTAAATTCGACATCCTATGTGGTTTTTATTAGCTACAGTAACAATTCCCGGCGTTTTAATATTGCTTAGCCCGCCAACCTGCAATTATTCATTTTCCAGGCTAAACTTCAGTTTTTTTTACTCGATTTTCAATAAAATTTCCCAGTATAATTTCTATCTGAAACAATTCAATTTGTTCTTTCAGGAGAATCCGATTTCAGTAAGAATTGCAGATTTAAAATTCCGTAGAAAAACATCGAATTTCAGTTTTATAGTGCCATCAAATTTTCAAAAATCCAACATACAACTACTTATTGAATCACATTTACAAAAATCAAACAACAATGATCATCTATTTTAAAAATGCCCTAACCCGAAAGAACCTCATGGCGTTAACCGGCCTGTTTCTTTCATTCTTTTTAATCATTCATCTTTTAGGGAATCTTCAATTATTGCTTCCGGAAGAACAGGCACAGTTACAGTATAATGCATACAGCCACTTCTTATCAGGAAACATCGTTATTAAGCTGGTTTCCTATGTACTTTACGCCTGCATTCTTTTGCACACCTTAGATGCCATTTATCTTGGCATTAAGTCGAAGAGGGCAAACGGACAAAAGCTTTCAAGAGATCGAAGATCTAGAGCAAGCTCCTGGCAATCTCGAAATATGATGTTTTTAGGCATCATTATTTTTCTCTTTCTGGTAATTCATTTTAAAGATTTCTGGTATCAATACAAGTTTGGGAATGTACCGTTTGATGAAAATGGGAATAAAGATCTTTATACGCTTGTTGTAAATGCTTTTGATAATATTTGGTATATTTTGTTGTACTCCATTTCCTTTATCGCTCTTGGATTTCACTTAATTCACGGTGTTGCCAGCGCACATAGAAGCCTGGGATTGTACCATCCATTTTATGCCAGACTGGTAAAAATATTTGGATATTTTTTCTCTATCGCTATCACACTGGGATACCTAATCATTCCTATCATTATTTATATAAAACATTAAGTTATGCATACGCCTTTTTTAGACACTAAAATACCTGAAGGCCCACTTGAAAAAAAATGGAGCAATTATAAAAAGCATGCGAAACTGGTTAACCCCAACAACCGGAAAAAGCTGGAAATTATAGTGGTTGGCACGGGGCTCTCTGGAGCATCGGCTGCAGCTTCTCTTGCTGAAATGGGATACCAGGTAAAAAGTTTTTGTTTTCAAGACACTCCAAGAAGAGCACACTCGGTTGCTGCACAAGGTGGTGTAAATGCTGCTAAGAATTACAAAAATGATGGTGATAGCGTATACCGAATGTTTTACGACACCTTAAAAGGAGGTGATTTTAGATCTCGGGAAGCCAACACTTACCGATTAGCTGAATGTTCTGCTAGTTTAATCGACCAGGCTATTGCACAGGGAGTTCCTTTTGCTCGTGAATATGGCGGCTACTTAAGAAATAGATCTTTTGGTGGTGTTCAGGTCTCACGAACTTTTTATGCTCGTGGACAAACAGGACAACAATTACTTTTGGGTGCCTACCAGGGATTAATGCGGCAGGTAAAAGCTGAAAAAGTAAAACTTTACGCTCGGCACGAAATGCTAGATCTGGTTTTAATAGACAACAAAGCAAAAGGAATTATTGCACGGAATTTAGACACCGGAGAAATAGAGCGTCATGGTGCTCATGCGGTAGTATTGGCAACTGGTGGCTTTGGAAAGATTTATTACCTCTCTACTTTAGCAATGGGATGTAATGCATCTGCCATTTGGCGTGCGCACAAAAAAGGAGCTTTTATGGCTAATCCCAGCTGGACGCAAATTCACCCGACATCCTTACCACAAAGTGGACCTTATCAATCTAAACTAACCTTAATGTCTGAATCACTTCGGAATGATGGGCGTATCTGGGTTCCTAAAGATCAGAACGAAAAACGCAAACCTAATGACATCCCAGAAGAAGATCGTGATTATTATTTAGAACGTAAATATCCATCTTTTGGGAATCTTGCACCACGTGATATAGCCTCACGGGCTGCGAAGGAACAGATCGATGCTGGTAAAGGTGTTGGCGCACTTAAAAACGCTGTTTACCTCGATTTTTCTCGTGCTCTAAAAGAATATGGAAAAAATATTATTAAAGAGCGTTATGGAAATCTCTTTGATATGTACCGAAAAATCACCGGCATTAATGCCTATGATGAACCTATGAAGATCTCGCCTGCGGCTCACTTTTCGATGGGGGGATTATGGGTAGATTATGAGTTAATGACCAGTATAAACGGACTTTTTGCTATTGGGGAAGCTAATTTTTCAGATCACGGGGCGAATCGTCTTGGAGCAAATTCACTTTTGCAGGCTTGCGTTGATGGCTATTTCATTTTGCCTTACACGCTTTCTAATTATTTGGCTACTGAAATTAAAGTTCAAAAAACCGATATTCAGCATAAAGAATTTGATATTGCTGAAGCCAATTGCAGAAAACAACTGGAAGGCTTTTTAACTACAAAAGGATCTAAAACAGCAGAAGAATTCCACAAAGAACTGGGAAGAGAACTTTACGATAAATGCGGACTGTCACGTTCTAAAAAGGGTCTGGAAAAAGCGATCGAAAATATTCAGAAATTAAGAAAAGAATTCAAATCCAATTTGATCGTTCCCGGGGATGCTGCTGAAGTAAATAGCGAACTGGAAAAAGCCGGCCGGGTTGCAGATTATCTTGAAGTAGCCGAGTTAATGTGTATCGATGCACTACAACGTGACGAATCTTGTGGCGCTCATTTTAGGCAAGAATATCAAACTGAAGATGGAGAAGCAAAACGTGATGACGAGAACTTCTCTTATTCGGCTGCATGGGAATGGACCACAAATCCTTCTAAGCCAAATTTGAATAAAGAACCACTAATTTTTGAATTCGTAAAACCTACAGTTAGAAGCTACAAATAACCAAGCTTCATAATTGTAAATTTTAACCACTAAAATGTATTCTGATGAAAATATATTTAAAAATATGGCGCCAAAAAGATAATCTCAGCAAAGGAAGTTTTAAAGATTACACCGTTGAAGATGTAAATAAAGACATGTCTTTTCTCGAAATGCTGGATACCCTAAACCTTAAATTGGTAAAACAGGGAGAAAGACCTGTAGAATTTGATCATGATTGCCGTGAGGGAATTTGCGGGCAATGCGGTGTTATGATTAATGGAATTGCCCATGGGCCATTAAAAAATACCACCACCTGCCAGCTGCACATGCGATCTTTTAAAGATGGGGATACCATTTATGTAGAACCTTTTAAAGCTGAAGCTTTCCCAATCGTTAGGGATTTAAAAGTAGACCGCTCTTCTTTAGACCGAATTATAACTTCAGGTGGATTTGTTTCTGTAGACACTGGCCAGGCTCCAGAAGCCAACAGTATTCCGATTACTTACGAGGAAGCTGAAGCTGCATTCGATGCTGCCGCCTGTATTGGTTGCGGTGCTTGTGTTGCGAGTTGCAAAAATTCTAGTGCTGCTTTGTTTACCGGAGCGAAGATCACTCATTTAGAACTTTTACCACAAGGCCAGAAAGAAACGCATAAACGTGTTGCTGAAATGGTAGAACAAATGGAAAAAGAAGGCTTTGGCCATTGTAGTAATACAGAAGCCTGCCAGGTAGAATGCCCGGAGAACATTTCAGTATTAAATATTGCCAGAATGAATTTTGAATACAACAAATCGAAACTATTAGTAAAAAAATAAAGACTGAACTATAAGTCGATTTTCGATATTTTGAACATCTTTTTTTATACTGAAATTGAACATAAATTTCAGAAAACAAAAAACCTCACATTTAGAAGATGTGAGGTTTTATTATTTAAGACTACAAACGTATTATTTGCTTTCTTTTCTTTGTCTGTGACGTTCTCTTGCAAGTAAGGTATTCTTAAGCAACATAGAAACCGTCATTGGTCCTACTCCACCAGGAACCGGAGTGATAAATGAAGCTCTTTTGCTTACATTTTCAAAATCTACATCTCCTTTAATAATATAGCCTTTTTCAGCATTATCATCGGGTACACGAGTAATCCCAACATCAATAATCACCGCATCATCCTTAATCATTTCTCCTTTTAAGAAATCTGGAATTCCTACCGCAATGATAATAATATCGGCCTGAGAAGTGATTTGGGTAATGTTTTTAGTGAATTCGTGCGTAAGTGTTACGGTTGAGTTTCCTGGGAAACCACTTCTTCCCATTAAAATACTCATTGGGCGACCTACGATATAACTTCTACCAATTACAACGGTATGCTTACCTTTAGTAGGAATATCATAGCGCTCCAAAAGCTCTAAAATCCCGAATGGTGTTGCCGGAATAAAAGTCGTCATATCCAATGCCATTTTTCCAAAATTAGTAGGATGGAAACCATCTACATCTTTATCTGGATCTACAGCATTTAAAACTTTTTGCGTATCGATTTGCGGTGGTAATGGCAACTGAACGATAAAGCCATCGATATCATCATTTTGGTTTAGCTCTTCGATCTTATCTAAAAGTTCGATCTCGCTAATGGTAGATGACATTCTGAAAAGTGAAGACTCAAAACCTACTCTTTCACAAGCCTTTACCTTGCTATTTACGTAAGTTTTACTTGCCCCATCATTTCCTACAATAATAGCAGCAAGATGTGGCACTTTTTCACCACGCTGCTTCATTTTTTCAACTTCAGCAGCGATCTCGTTTTTGATATCGTTACTTACTTTTTTACCGTCTAAAATTGTCATTATTACAGTTATCAGTTTGCAATAGCAGTTGGCAGATTAATCTCCCGCGCCAAACTTTCCGGGATTATTTATCATGA
Source organism: Zunongwangia atlantica 22II14-10F7 (assembly GCF_002094855.1). GTDB lineage: Bacteria > Bacteroidota > Bacteroidia > Flavobacteriales > Flavobacteriaceae > Zunongwangia > Zunongwangia atlantica. The sequence goes on along the minus strand of NZ_ARYN01000007.1, from coordinate 111,998 downwards.
AATTTAATAAACGTCCTATTTCCTGACTCGCTTCTAAAAACTCGTTCTTAGTTTCTTTAGAAATATAAGCACAAGAATATGCAAAATCTATCCAGGTTTGTGTTTCTGCATTTTCTGCATCACAGTCTGACAGCTTACTTATAAAATGTTTTGGATATTTACGTTTTCTATAAGCTTCAGCAATAATTGCACATACCGATCTGGAACTTCTTCTTGTTTGATCTGTAAGTGAATACCTTTCTTCAGCAGGAAATGATTTAGATTCTTCAAAAATCCGCATATCCAGTGCAAAAGCTTTTTGATAAACAATTAAAGATCTAAAATCCATAATTTCAAAAATTAAAACTTTTTACTGCCTACTGAGACTGCATTAGCGCTAACTGAATTAACGCATTCCTTTCATCATATTCATCATCTGGCGGCCACCGCCTCCCTGCATCATCTTCATCATTTTACCCATCTGGTTGAATTGCTTCAACAACTGATTCACTTCCTGTACAGAAGTTCCAGATCCCTTTGCGATTCTCTTCTTTCTACTAGAATTAATGATTTTTGGCGTACTTCTTTCATCTGGCGTCATCGAATGGATAATCGCTTCGATACCTTTAAAAGCATCATCGTCGATATCTACATCTTTAAGCATTTTACCAGCTCCAGGGATCATTCCAAGAAGATCTTTCATAGATCCCATTTTTTTGATCTGCTGAAGTTGCTTTAAGAAATCATCAAAACCAAAGGCGTTTTTAGCGATTTTCTTCTGAAGTTTTCTCGCTTCCTCTTCATCATATTGTTCCTGTGCACGCTCTACAAGAGACACAACGTCTCCCATCCCTAAGATCCTATCAGCCATACGAGAAGGATAGAACACATCGATAGCGTCCATTTTCTCCCCTGTACCAATAAATTTAATAGGCTTATTTACTACAGATTTAATTGAAATCGCCGCACCACCACGAGTATCTCCATCTAATTTAGTTAGAATTACTCCGTCGAAATTTAAACGATCATTAAATGCTTTAGCTGTATTTACCGCATCCTGTCCCGTCATTGAATCTACTACGAACAAAGTCTCGTGAGGTTCTATGGCAGTGTGAATGTTTGAAATTTCGGTCATCATCGCTTCATCTACAGCAAGACGACCAGCGGTATCGATAATCACTACATTGTGACCATTTTCTTTAGCATGTGCAATTGCAGCTTTAGAAATTGCCACAGGATCCTGATTCCCCTCATCACTAAAAACCTCAACACCAATCTGCTCTCCTACTACATGCAACTGGTTAATCGCTGCAGGACGGTAAACATCACAGGCCACTAAAAGTGGTTTCTTTGTTTTTTTATTTTTAAGGTAGTTAGCCAACTTACCAGAAAAAGTTGTTTTACCACTACCCTGTAAACCAGACATCAAAATCACTGAAGGATTTCCGCTAAGATTTACTCCGGCAGCCTCGCCTCCCATCAATTCTGTAAGCTCGTCTTTTACAAGCTTTACCATTAATTGACCGGGCTTTAAGGCAGTTAATACATTCTGACCTAAAGCTTTTTCCTTTACAGTATTGGTAAATTCTTTTGCAATTTTATAGTTAACATCGGCATCAACAAGGGCGCGACGCACCTCTTTAAGCGTTTCTGCAACGTTTACTTCGGTTATTTGTCCATGTCCTTTTAAGACATGTAAGGCACTATCTAACTTATCACTTAAATTATCAAACATATGCTTTCCTGTAGTTTAAGATTTCCGCCATTGTGATAACGGGTTTGCAAATTTAATGATTTGGTAGTGAAGTGAAAAGTTTTTTATCCTCACTAATTGCTTAAGAATCGATTTTATCCAGAACTTTCAAAAAATTATAAAAAACAAGGGCTGAAATTGTACAATTTCAGCCCTTGTTTTTTTGGTTCTATTTTTAAAATTTCGATTTACATTCTATCAGGAACCTGGATTCCTAATAAACCAAACGAACTTTTAATGATATTGGCAACCACCTTAGAAAGTTGTGTTCTTAATTGTCTTTCCATATCCTTTTCGGCTCCAAGAATCGAGACATTTTGATAAAATGAATTAAATTCTTTTACCAAATCGTAAGTATAATTGGCAATTAGCGCCGGACTATGATTTTCTGCCGCCAATTGAATCGTTTCTGGATATAGCTGAATTTGCTTGATAAGCTCTTTTTCTTTATCCTGAAGTTCATACTCGCTTACCAGCTGAGATTCGTATTCAAAATCGGCTTTTCTTAAGATCGACTGAATTCTGGCGTGTGTATATTGAATAAACGGACCAGTATTTCCCTGAAAATCTACAGATTCTTCAGGATTAAATAAGATTCGTTTTTTAGGATCTACTTTTAAAATATAGTATTTAAGTGCTCCTAAACCGATCATTCGGTAAAGCTCTTCTTTTTCTTCTTCACTTAAACCATCTAATTTTCCTAATTCTTCAGAAATAGTTCTGGCAGTTTCAGTCATTTCCTGGATTAGATCATCAGCATCAACCACAGTACCTTCCCTACTTTTCATTTTTCCGCTAGGAAGATCAACCATTCCGTAGCTTAAATGATATAAATATTCTGCCCAGGCAAAGCCTAGCTTTTTCAGAATTAAGAATAAAACTTTAAAATGATAATCCTGCTCGTTACCAACGGTATAAACCATTCCGTTAATAGCAAAATCTTCTACACGCTGAATTGCGGTACCAATATCCTGGGTCATATAAACCGCAGTACCATCACTACGCAAAACGATCTTTTCATCTAAACCTTCATCGGTTAGATCGATCCAAACGCTACCATCTTCTTTTCTATAAAAAACGCCGTTTTCCAGACCTTTATTTACTACATCTTTTCCTAAAAGATACGTGTCACTTTCGTAATAATTCTTATCGAAATCTACGCCAAGTGCTTTATAAGTTTCTTCAAAACCATCGTAAACCCATTGGTTCATGGTTTTCCAAAGTTCTACAACATCTTTATCCCCAGCTTCCCACTTACGAAGCATTTTCTTAGCTTCTAATAAAATGGGTGCTTCAGCTTTTGCCTCTTTTTCGGTTTTACCTTCAGCAATTAACTGTTCTATTTCCTTTTTATATTCCTGGTCGAACTTCACATAATAATTACCAACCAGCTTATCTCCTTTTAACCCGGTAGATTCTGGTGTTTCGCCATTTCCAAAACGTTGCCATGCCAGCATCGATTTACAGATATGGATTCCACGGTCGTTAATAATCTGTGTTTTATAGACTTTATTACCGGCAGCTTCTAAAATTTCAGCAACTGAAAATCCTAATAAATTATTACGAATATGGCCTAGATGAAGTGGTTTATTAGTGTTTGGAGATGAATATTCTACCATGATCTTTCTGGCATCTTCTACATCTTTTACAAAACCATAATCTACATCATTCTTAATCTCATTGAAAAAATCAAGGTAATAGGCATCGTTAAGAACGATATTCAAAAATCCTTTTACCACATTAAAGCGGTTAACAATAGTTACGTGTTCCTGCAGGTAATTCCCTATTTCTTCGCCAAGTTTTACGGGATTGGTTTTTACCTGTCTTAACATTGGGAAACAAACCACAGTAATATCGCCCTCAAAATCTTTTCTTGTTGGCTGAAATTCTACCGTTTCCAGAGTTACATCGTAAATATTTTGCACTGCGTCTTTTACGTAGGCAGTTAGCATTTCCTGAATATTCATTATTTCTTGTTTTTCACTCACTTAGTGAGATTAAAATTTTAAGCCTGAAAGCTCCAATATCAACAATAATCGAAAACATTTAAACTTCCTTGTTTCTTAAAACCACTAAGAGAATAACCAAAGTAGCTTATAAAAACGCTGCAAAGATAACAGAAATTGAGCTTTAAGCTAAAGCTTGTATTGCAAATCCTTTAATTTGAATCAAACAGAGGTAATTAACTGCTAACTGCCGGAAGTTTCTTATCTTAAAAGAAAAAAATGCTACTGAATGTTTCTTATAATAATCCAGACATTAAAGAGAAGATCGATCGTGAAGTTGGTAAAACCCTAACTCTTGTAGATCGATTTAAATTGAAAGGTAGTGGATCGCCACGCTTAATAATCACATCGGTTAGCATAGACATCCATAATTTACTGGTCTTAGATAACAACCGAAATACCTGCAATATCGAAATTAGACCTAACGGAATTATCGTAAGATTTAGATCCCTGTTAGAAACTTATGCTTTGGTGATTCCTTTTTGGAAATTAAAAATTTATAAAGGTAAAGCCCAGGAATATTCGATTTATCGTGACAATTATTTTATTAAAGTAGAAGCTAAAGATCAAAATGTGCATGATTTCTTTAAAAAACTAATCGATTATAGAGGCCAGAATGCTCCTACTCGTATCGAAGATCTATAAGTTAGATTTAAATAATGCAAAGACGGCGAATTGATAATTGTTTACTGATTATTGTCTCTTGAAACTCACTTAACATTGCCGCTTTAAATATCGATTTTTGATAATCTAAGGCTAATTTTTATTTAATATCCAGAGATTGCACTTGGCGCATATTTGCCGAAAAAATTATGGATCTGTTTATCTATGTTTTTGCGGCTTTATTTTCGGTGATCAATCCGCTTGGCACTATTCCTATTTTCGTAGGATTAACTACCGAAGACACCGCAAAAGAACGCTCCAAGACTTCACTGCTTACGGCAATCAATATTTTTGTAATTCTTACGATCTGCTTTTTTAGCGGTAGGTATATTTTACAATTCTTCGGGATAAGTATCGAATCTTTGCGTATCGCCGGCGGCTTAATTATCGTAACTTCTGGATTTGCATTGCTTACCGGGTCGTTTTCCAAACACAAAGGAATGAATGAACGTGTGAAAGATGATGCGCACCAACGTGAAGGTATTTCTTTAACTCCGCTTGCGATCCCAATGCTTGCTGGGCCGGGCTCGATTTCTCTTTTAATCGGGATGTATGAGGATTACAGTTTAACTTCTGAAAAACTGATCACGATTTTAGCGATTTTCGCCGTATGTCTTTCAACTTTTTTAATGCTGAAAAGTGCACACTATATCGCTAAATATCTAGGCGCTTCAGGAATAAACGCGATTTCAAGAATTATAGGATTTATAGTAATTGCGATCGGGATAGAATATATAAGCTCTTCAGTAATGACGGTTCTGGGAATTACCTTCAGCAATAATTAATTTTGTTTAACGCTTTCCAAAAGCAAGACCAGCAATAAGCGCCAGCAATCCAAATCCCATCATCGCATAAGATTGGGTATTATCGCCTTGCGCTTCAACCGTAATAGGTCCGGCTTCTAAAGAAACTTCCGGAGAAATTAAGGTATATAAACCATATCCAACCAATCCTATCCCAATAACTAAAAGTGAGATTTTCAGGACGTTATTCATTTTATAAAGTTTTATTAATCCTAAGGTAAGGTAGTAATTAAAATACTAATTTGAGAAGAATAATATTTAAAAGCGTCCATATTTTATGCGAATCTTACTTACCGGTGCCAATGGTTATATAGGAATGCGATTGCTGCCTGAACTTATTGAACAGGGACACGAAGTAATTTGTGCCGTTCGCAACAAGAACAGGTTTTCTAGCAAAGAATTGATCGACCAGGTAGAGATCGTTGAAATTGATTTTTTAGAAGATTCAGAAACTCCTGAAAAAATCAAGAATATCGATATTGCATATTACCTGATCCATTCGATGAGTGGGAATAACAAAGATTTTGACAGTCAAGAAGCTGAAGCCGCCAAAAACTTTAATAAACTAATGAGCCAAACCAGCGTTAAACAGGTAATTTACCTAAGCGGAATGGTAAATCAGGATAAACTTTCCAAGCATTTAAAATCTCGTAAAGCGGTTGAAGATATACTCTATAAAGGTGATTTTCATCTTACTGTTTTACGTGCTGCCATTATTGTTGGTTCTGGAAGTTCTTCTTTCGAAATTATTCGGGATTTATGCGAAAAGTTACCGGTAATGGTAACTCCGCAGTGGGTGCGCACAAAATGTCAGCCTACAGCTATTAGAGATGTGATCAAGTTTTTAACCGGAGTAATTGGTCATGAAGAATGTTATGACCAGTCATTTGATATTGGTGGTCCAGATATTTTAACCTACCAGGAAATGATGGAGAAATATGCTGAAGTACGCGGACTTAAAATTTGGATTTTGAGTGTACCGGTAATGTCTCCAAAACTTTCTTCGTACTGGTTGTATTTTGTAACCTCAACATCTTACAAGTTAGCGCAAAATCTTGTGGATAGCATGGAGGTTGAAGTTATCGCTCGTGATGATAAATTGGCAAGAATCTTAAATATTGAAACCATTTCTTATAGAGAAGCTATAGAAATGGCCTTCTATAAAATTGAACAAAATCAGGTAATTTCAAGCTGGAAAGATTCATTAAGCAGTGGGCGATTTAAAAAAGAGCTTAACAAATACATAAAAGTCCCTACCTATGGTTGTCTTTTAGACAAGCAACAAAAGAAAACCGATAATTCTGAAGAGGCTTTGAAACGAATTTGGTCTATCGGCGGACTTAATGGGTGGTATTACGGAAACTGGCTTTGGAAAATTAGAGGCTACCTGGATAAAGTTGCAGGCGGAGTTGGTTTGCGTCGCGGTCGTACGCATCCTACAGAACTTGCTCCCGGAGATTCTTTAGATTTTTGGCGCGTTCTTTTAGCTGATAAGGAAGAAAAGCGATTACTTCTGTTTGCTGAAATGAAAGTTCCTGGCGAAGCCTGGTTAGAATTTTGTATTGATGAAGATAACATAATTCACCAAACAGCAACTTTTAGACCTAAAGGTTTGTTGGGAAGAATGTACTGGTATTCGATGTATCCATTTCATTATTTTATCTTTGATGGAATGATCACGAAGATCGCCAATGCCAAATCTGAAAAACAACTCGCTAATTAACTTTAAAAAGTTTAATACTGAAATCAAAAACAATCCGCTGTTTTATTGCGCCGGGTTGATATTGTTTATTTTTTCGGTATTTATTTTTTCTTTTACTGCGGAATTTTACTCGTTTATCGACACTGCTTCGATTTGGGTACGAGAATTTTTTGGTGAGTTTTACTTATGGTTGGGCTTAGCCTGTGTGCTTTTTCTTTTAATAATTGCCTTTTCGAAATACGGAAGAATCCGTTTAGGGAATTCTCCACCGCAATTCGACCGACTATCATGGATCGCGATGCTTTATAGCGCGGGGATGGGTGCAGGGATTTTACTGCGGGCGGTACAGGAACCGGTTTATATGTATCAAAATCCGCCATTAAAAACTGGTTATTCTAATGATATTATTGCTTTAGAATTTACTTTCTATCAATGGGGATTTACAGCCTGGGCGTTCTATGGGATATTCGCTCTTTTTATTGGCTATTCTTTATTTGTTCGAAAAAACAATATTCTACTCGGCGGCAGTTTACCTCAGCTTAAAAAAATAAAAGGAATTCCTCAAAGCATCGATCTTTTAACGATTTTGACCACAGTTTTTGGTTTGGTTGCTGCTATTGGACTTGGAACTACGCAAATTGAGGGTGGTATTAGTCATCTTACCACAAAAGATCCCGGAACTCTTTGGATTGTCATAGCGTTAGTTTTTCTAATCTGTTTACTTGCATTTTTTTCAGCTTACGCGGGCGTAGAAAAAGGAATTAAGCGAATTTCAAACTGGAATATTTACAGCACTATTGCGTTATTGATCTTTGTTTTTCTACAAGCCGATATTGTTGAAATTTTAGAGCAATTTTTAACGGCAACCTGGTATTACATCAAAGACTTTTTTCAGCTGAGTTTAGCTATTGGCGATTTTAATCCCGGAAAACAATTTTTAACCGACTGGACATATTATTACTGGGCATTTTGGCTGGCCTGGGCACCCTTCACCGGAATTTTTATTGCAAGAATCTCACAAGGGCGTACAATACGTGAGATGATATTGGGCGTTTTAATCCTGCCTTCTCTAGGAAGCTTTTTATGGTTTAGTGTTTTTGGTGGCTCTTCATTTCATCTTATTGAAAATATGCCGAGTTACGATGGAGAGTTCAGCAACGTGTTTACGTCGATCTTTAATTTCCTCGAATATTTTCCGCTTTCTAATATTACAAATATCGTGACCGTTCTATTGCTGATTAGCTTTTTGGTGACCTCGGTAGATTCGGCTATCTATGTGTTAAGTATGTTTAGCGATAAAGGCAATGAAAATCCTAAAAAGAAATACCGCCTGGTTTGGGCGGTATTGATTCTTATTTTTTCTGAAGCTATTATTCTATTGGGAAATGTAAAACCAGAAAACGACGTTTTAGACGCCATGCAAAAATTCCTGATCATTGGTTCACTCCCCTTTGCCGTTTTCACGGCAATAATGATGCTTCTATTCGTTATCGAAATTCGAAAGAAAAGACTATGATTTTGGCAAGAAAACCTCAGCAAGCATACATCTTGCACTACCGCCACCACAGGTTTCGATCACGTTAAGATCACTACTTAAAATCTCTGAATACTTTTCGATCTTCGCTACCTGATCTGGCGTTAAACTTTGGTGAGCACGCTCGCTCATTACCAAATACTTTTTATCAAAAGCACCACGAACCTGCAGCATATTCCCTGCGAATTGATGCATTTGCTCTTCAGAAATAACTATCAATTCTTTATGATCCTGCTTTAAATGCTTCAGCACATTTTTACGTTCTTTCGCATCATCTATAGAATCCAGACAAATTACAGCAAACTCTTCAGCAACACACATCATCACGTTAGTGTGATAAATTTGCTTTCGCTTCCCTTCTACTGTTTGATACGCATTAAAAATTACCGGAGTAAATTCAAAATCTTCACAAAATTCGATCAAAAGATCCTCATCAGCTCTTGGTGATAATGCACAATAAGCTTTTTCGTTTTCACGATCTAAGATTAAACTTCCTGTACCTTCAAGAAAAATATCATCATCTTCTGCAGAAGTATAATCGACGATATTGGTGATTTTAAAGCCTTCTTCTTCAAGATTCGCAAAATAATCTAATCGACGCTCCTTTCGTCGATTTTCAGCAAACATAGGATACAATGCGATCTCTCCATTTTCATGAAAAGATACCCAGTTATTCGGGAAAATGGAATCTGGCGTATTGTCTTCAGCAACATCATCTACAACTACGACCTTTACCCCAACACTTTTCAGTTTAGCTACAAAAGCATCAAACTCGGCCTTCGCTTCTGTATTTACATCTTTCCCTTTTAGGTTTTTCTGAAAATAATTATTTACCGCCGTCTCTTCATTCATTCTAAAAGCTACTGGACGCACCATTAAAACGGTATCTGTAATCTGTTTCATTTTAATCTCTAATTAAGGGTAAAGTTGAACAACGCAATAAACCTTCCTGCTTTGCGATTTGAGAGTAAGGAACTTCTTCTACGGTAATTCCATGAGAACGAAGCCAATCATTTAAACGTTTAAATTTTTCTTCGGAAATAACCACATTTTCAGAAATAGAAAATATGTTCGAATTCATATTATACATCTCATCTTTGGTAATTTCGAAGATGTTTTTTTCACCAAACAGGTTAACCAGCCATTGATATTCTTTAGAATCCAAAAAGCCACCTTTGTAAATAATAGCCTTGTCTTTTCCTACCGGCTGAAAGCAACAATCCAAATGAAGTGCGTTTTCTTTTGGATCTACATTGCTCTTTTTAAGATTGAAGGAAACTACCTTTTTTTTCGGAAATAATTCCTGAAGTGCTTTTACAGCCTGTGTATTTGTCCTGGCCGTAATATAATCTGGATAATCATCGCCACTATAAGTTCCAACCAAAATGTAATCGCCAAAAGGCATTACATCACCTCCTTCGATATGCGCCTCTTCTGGAAGTTTTACGATTTTCTCTGGAGCAATCTGGTCGATCACATGCTGAATCGCTTTGATCTCTTTTTCGCGATCTGGAAGAATGTTTGCTTTTACAAATTTATCTTCGATCACAAAGGCGATATCTCGAGTAAAAATCTGGTTGTAATTTTCGATAATCTGGGGACGAAAAACTTCTACATCATATTTCTTCAAAACATTTGCTACCGCTTCCATCTCTTTTACCATATCTTCTTCTTGCGGGTATGTACCAGCTTTGATATGCTCTATAGATTTTGGATCGTAAGCTTCATCAAGTTCGGGCGCTCCACCGTTACTTTTAGCGGTACCTAAAACAACTGCTCTAAGCCTAGAAGTTTCATTATTGATCTTTAAGTGCATCACTAAAAATTTTTCCAAATATAGAAAAAGCCCCATTTAATAATGGAGCTTTTTAAATTATTTATAATTGAGAAAAGATTATCTCTCGTCTACTGATTTAAATTCTCTTAGGTTTTCTCCTACGTAAATTTGGCGTGGTCTACCAATTGGTTCTTTTTTAAGTCTCATTTCTCTCCACTGAGCGATCCATCCAGGAAGACGACCTAAAGCAAACATTACGGTAAACATTTCTACTGGAATACCTAAAGCTCTGTAAATAATACCAGAATAGAAATCAACATTAGGATATAATTTTCTTTTTACGAAGTAATCATCTTCTAAAGCTTCTTTTTCTAAACCTTTAGCGATATCCAATACTGGATCTTCAATACCTAAACCTCCAAGAACTTCGTCTGCAGATTTCTTAATGATTTTAGCACGTGGATCGAAATTTTTGTAAACACGGTGTCCAAATCCCATTAAACGGAAAGGATCTTCTTTATCCTTCGCTTTTTGCATGAATTTGTGAGTATCACCACCATCTTGCTTAATTCCTTCTAGCATCTCGATCACTGCCTGGTTTGCACCTCCATGAAGTGGTCCCCAAAGTGCTGAAATACCTGCCGAAATTGAAGCGAATAATCCTGCATGAGAAGAACCTACCATTCTTACTGTAGAAGCTGAACAGTTTTGCTCGTGATCTGCATGAAGAATTAGTAATTTATCTAAAGCCTCAATAACTGACTTATCTACGTTATATTTTTTACCAGGTTTTTCAAACATCATTTCATGCAGGTTTTCTACATATCCTAACGAATCATCACCATAGTTAAGCGGAAGACTGTTTTTCTTTCGTAACGTCCAGGCAACAAGTACCGGGAATTTACCCATAATCTTCACAATTGCTTTATACATATCTTCTTCAGAATCTACATTTACTGAAGAAGGATTAAAAGCAATTAAGGCACTGGTTAAGGAAGAAAGAACGCCCATTGGATGAGCTGATTTTGGAAAACCATCCAAAATTTTCTTCATTTCTTCGTCTACTTCAGACTGCTCCTTAATATCATTAGAAAATTTATCTAATTGTTCTTTATTAGGTAATTCCCCAAAAATCAAAAGATAAGCTACTTCCAGAAAATTTGCCTTTTCAGCAAGGTCTTCGATAGCATAGCCTCTATATCTTAAGATTCCTTTTTCACCGTCTAAAAAAGTGATGGCACTTTCACAACTTCCTGTGTTCTTGTAGCCACGGTCTAAAGTTATCATTCCGGCTTCAGATCGAAGGGTTTTAATATCGATACCCAATTCACCTTCGGTTCCCTCAGTAACAGGAAACTCGTATTTTTTTCCTTGATATTCTAATATAGCTTTATCTGACATTGTATTGAATTACAAAATTTAAATTAATCGATTGCGAATTTAATAAAATCTACGCTTCTATTCAATTAAAACCAAGCAATTATGCTATAATTAACAGGGGTTTCAAGTGATTTAACCTATATAAATATAAGAATCTTTTATGCTGGTAATTTATAAAGTGATTTATAGTAATCATCTACAGATTTCTTCCAGGTAAAACGTTCTTTTTTCGCGTTTTTTTCAATTGCTCTCCACTTTGCTTTGTCTTCAAAAAAGAGATTTAAAATCTGTTTGAAAGAATCTACCATATTCGAGACTTTTTTATCATAGCTTGTTCCATCAAAAACAAAACCGGTCTCCAAATGTTTTACAGTATCGATAAGTCCTCCCGTATAGTGCACTAAACAAGGATGGCCATTACGCATTGCCAACATCTGGCTAATACCGCAAGGTTCAAATAAACTTGGCATGAAATAAAGATTGGTTTCTAGATATATACTATCAATAACATCTTCAGATTGGCCATTTATAAATAAAAAGTTTTTCTTCTCGTGGCTTATTTTACGTAAAAGCTCTTCATATTCTGGCGCTCCCGTTCCAAGAAGTATAAATATTCCGTTTACTTCATCAAGAAGATCAAGTATTTCTAAAAAGGCTTCTGGAGAACGTTTAAAGAAGTAAAATTTCTGCTCTGTAAGTCTTGCTACACTAGAACATACAAATTCTGGCTTTCTTTTTAAATAAGGCATTACTTTCTCTCCTGTATGCGCAAGAAAATCGGCTTTATATTTTTTAGATTCCTGCTGCATCCATTTAAAGATTGCTGAAGCAATATTAAAATACAAGTTGTTTTTTCTTGCTCTACGGATATTTCTATAATTACAGCCGTTAAGAATTCCTATGAATCTACCCTCTCTATCTGCTTGCTTTAGATCTTCCTCTAAACCTTCTCCACCAATAAATTCTGGAGGATTACTTGGATAAAGTACGTCTCTCTTATAACTTGGAGAGACTGTATGTACCGCATCGGAAAAACGAATTCCCAAAGCCATCATATTAATACAATCCTGATAGCGTCTATCTTTAAGCTCATCGTAATTAAAATCTACATCTGGAAAGAAATTTTTAATAGATGAATAATTATCAGCGAAAGGACGAATTCCCTGTATTGCTAAATTATGAATACTATAAATCACACGAATACTCTGCAGACATTTAAATTCCTGATGGTATCTTCTTAAGAATAAAACCATGCTTGCATGCCAGTCGTGTAAATGAATTACATCCAGATCTCCAAAAACTCCAATCTTAACGGCCTGGGCTACGGCAGTACAAAAGACAAAATACTTTATAGCATCTGTATAAAATGGTTCATCCAAATCATTATGATAAATATGAGCTATATCTCCGGCCTCAATTTCGGGATGATGAATCACATAGTGAGTAATACCAGGAAAGTCTTTTTTAGGCTTAACCTCGTAGATCTCAGCCATATAATCGACTCCGCGAAGCTTAAACATTAATTTGGAGATAAACTTTGCATTTTGATGCAATCTGGAATAGGAAGGCACCACAACATGAACAGTATCTCCTTTCTGTGAAATTTGCCTGGGCACATCACGTATTACGTCACCCATGCCTCCTGCTTTGCAATGGGGAATAGCATCATTTTCTGAAGCTACAAATAGGAAATTATGCATTGAAATCTGGTTAGGATTGGTTAGAACATTTATTCCGGAAAAGTTAATTATTAATCTTCAAACATTTGATTAAAAGAATATTAAATTAAAATAAAAAAGCCTTTCAAATAAATGAAAGGCTTTTTCTAAATAAAATCGTATAAAAAATACTTATTTCACTTTGAAAGCTTTCTCTTTAGGGAAATAAGCAACACTTCCTAATTCTTCTTCAATTCTAATTAACTGATTGTATTTTGCCATACGATCACTTCTTGAAGCAGAACCAGTTTTGATTTGTCCCGTGTTTAATGCTACTGCTAAATCTGCAATAGTATTATCTTCAGTTTCTCCTGAACGGTGAGACATTACTGATGTATAACCTGCATTGTGTGCCATATTTACAGCAGCGATAGTTTCAGTTAAGGTACCAATTTGGTTTACTTTAATAAGAATAGAGTTTGCAATTCCTTCTTCGATACCTCTAGATAGACGCTCAACATTTGTTACGTAAAGATCATCTCCAACAAGTTGAACTTTATCACCAATTTTATCTGTAAGGGCTTTCCAACCATCCCAGTCATTTTCGTCCATACCATCTTCAATAGAAATGATTGGGTATTTAGAAGCTAACTCAGCAAGATATTCAGCCTGTTCTTCGCTTGTACGAACAACACCTTTATCACCCTCAAATTTAGCATAATTGTATTTACCATCTTCATAGAATTCAGCTGAAGCACAATCTAAAGCGATCATTACTTCATCTCCTCCTTTGTATCCAGCTTTCTCGATAGCTTTTAAAATAGTTTCTAAAGCATCTTCAGTTCCATCTAAAGTTGGAGCAAATCCACCTTCATCACCAACAGCAGTACTTAAACCTCTATCGTGTAATACTTTTTTAAGATTATGGAAAATTTCTGTTCCCATTTTTATTGCTTCTGAAAAGCTTGCAGCTTTCACTGGCATAATCATGAATTCCTGAAAAGCAATAGGAGCATCACTGTGAGACCCACCATTAATAATGTTCATCATTGGCACAGGAAGTGTGTTTGCACTTACACCACCAACATAACGGTATAACGGAAGACCAAGTTCGTTTGCAGCCGCCTTAGCAACTGCAAGAGATACACCTAAAATTGCGTTAGCGCCTAACTTAGATTTGTTTGCAGTTCCATCAAGCTCGATCATTGCCTGGTCGATTAAATTCTGCTCGAAAACTGAATATCCAAGTAATTGCTCTGCAATTTTAGAATTTACGTTTTCTACGGCAGTAAGAACACCTTTACCCATAAAGTCTTTCCCACCGTCGCGAAGTTCTACAGCCTCATGCTCACCTGTAGAAGCTCCAGAAGGAACAGCTGCCCTTCCTAATATTCCGTTTTCTGTGATTACATCTACTTCAACAGTAGGGTTACCTCTGGAGTCAAAAATTTGACGTGCATGAATATTTACTATAGCACTCATAGTCTAAATTATAATTTAATTAATTGATTAGTCTGCAAGATACGAATACAGCGATAAAAAAACGAGGAATAATTTATAATATAACAAGTAATTCACCTAAAACGTTTTCGAAAAAATAATTAATCTGCAATAATAATAACAATTAAGCATAGTCTTAACGAGATAGAAGTCAGCGGTTATCTAAAATCAAATTTATAAGCTAAACTAAAAGTGAATAAGGATAAGCTAGAACCCCAATCTAGGTCATAATTTCCCATCACAAAGTTTCTGCCTTTAAATTTGCGGCTTGAATAATGTAAAAGTATCATAAAACCTTTATGTTGAATACCAGAACCGACACCTAATCCAACAGAAGATTGTGGGTTATCCAGCACTGGATCGATAGCCCTATTGGTGTTGAGAAACATGACTTTCGAATTTACATGCAAATTGTATTCAATACCAGCATTTAAGAAAAATTTGGTCTTGTGGGTTGGATAAAAGTAATAATTCAAAGCTGGATAAAAAGTTAATGCATTATAATCGATCTTTAAATCCGCTGAATAGTTATCAAAAATTTCTTTGCTAATACTAGCTGATTCATACGACGTTTTTAAAAGTACAGACCATTTATTGTATCCTCCTGAAAAAACGTATTCGAAATTGACTCCAATTTTCGGCGTGGTTAGATTGATTTCTGTATCACCTGCATTTAAACCTGAATTAACTCTCAAAGCACCATGCGAAATACCTATTTCAGGGAAAATTGTAATAAAACTATTTGATTTTTCTTTGCTAGATAGCAACTCATAATTTACATTTTTGCACTGATTATATCTTTTAAATACATCAATCAAATCTTTTTTCTTATAATCTACATAATTGTAAAAGTGAATATCATTATTACTACAATTAATATCTAAATATAATTGCTGCTTATAATGTTGATTTTCTTTCACAAGCTGTCCTGTTGATCTATATCTTTTATAAATTAGCTGTTTAATACTATCCATCGATCTAATTGAGTAAAAGTATCTCGTAACATCTGGTCTTTCAAAAGAATAAAGTGAGCCCGCACCCTTTAAAATTACACGAAGCAAAATAGAGGTCTTTTTGAAATTTGGATTTTTATTAGTACTGATATTTTTTATATCATCCGAAGAGGTGTCAAAATCTACTATCGCCCGAACGAACTGAAATTTACCAACTGTCAATTTCTTTACAGAGTCACTTGGAATCACTTGAAAAGCATCCTCATATCTATTCTTAATCCTAAAACTTCTCGGAGTATATACCCAATCTTTATTTTGTATTAAAACATTTAATGTTTTTCCTGAATTAAAGACAATTTCTCCATTATCCAATTTGTCCTGCGAATAAAGTGGAATCCCAATAAGAATAATTAGCAAAAAAGCATAGTTTTTCAACATTTCTATTATTTCAAATTAAAACTCTAAAATAACTAATTTCTAACACAACCGTTGTTTAGAACGATTTTCTTACAATATTATCAAAAAAAAGAGGCAGGTTGCGCCTAAGGACTTATTTTATTATAAACGATTAGACTTTGTAAAACAATAAAATTCAGATATTAAAAAAGCCGGAAATAATTCCCGGCTTTTCAATTCTTATGCTTTTGCCTGCTTTATACGATCTATAAATTCATCAAATAAATAACTTGCATCGTGAGGTCCAGGACTTGCTTCTGGGTGATATTGCACAGAGAAACAGTTTTTATTAATCATTTGCAAACCTCCAACAGTACCATCATTTAAGCAAATATGGGTAATCTCTACGTTAGGATGTGATTCGGTCGCTTCCTTATCCACAGCAAAACCATGATTTTGAGAAGTGATCTCTCCTTTTCCGGTTTTCAAATTTTTAACCGGGTGATTTATTCCTCTATGCCCATGATGCATTTTATAGGTAGGGATGCCATTTGCCAATGCAATAATTTGATGCCCAAGACAAATACCAAATAACGGATGATCTTTCTCTATAATATCTTTAGCTACTTGAATTGCTTTTTTTAGAGGCTGAGGATCTCCAGGACCGTTAGATAAGAAATATCCATCAGGATTCCATTCACTCATTTCTGTATACGTTGCATCATAAGGGAAAACCTTAACGTAAACGTCACGTTGCGCAAGATTTCTAAGAATATTTCTTTTAATACCTACATCGAGTGCAGCAACTTTATAAGTAGCGTTTTCATCTCCAAAATAATATGGCTCTTTAGTAGAAACCTTTGAAGCCAACTCTAATCCATTCATATCTGGCACTTCAGCTAACTGAGCTTTCAAAGCTTCAATATTATCCACATCTGTAGAAATAATAGCGTTCATTGCTCCATTTTCACGAATATAGGTTACCAGTGCACGAGTATCTACATCTGAAATTGCAAATAAATTGCTATCATTTAAAAACTCTTCTAAAGTTTGATCTGCAGCCGGTCTTGATTGATCATAACTAAAGTTTTTGCAAATCAAACCAGCAATTTTTGCTCCGTCAGATTCATTTTCCCCTTCATTCGTACCATAATTACCTATATGGGCATTAGTGGTAACCATTAATTGACCAAAATAAGATGGATCTGTAAAAATTTCCTGATATCCGGTCATTCCTGTGTTGAAACAAACTTCTCCTACGGCGCTACCTTCTTTGGTACCAACTAATTTTCCATGAAAAATAGTTCCGTCTGCTAATAAAATGATGGCTTTCTTTCTTGTTTGATACTTCATACTAAAAAAATAATACGATCTAAATTTAAGGAATATTAAAAATGAATGCTAATTAGATATAAAAAAAGGACAAACCCAGCGAGTTTATCCTTTTAAAATTATCGATAGTAAAGAATCATTTATTCTTCTTTTTTATCTTCTTTTTCTTCTTGCTTTGTATCTTCAGCTTTTGGAGCCTCAGTCTCAGCAACGTTTTTCTTACCAGCTCTACGAGTTGACTTCTTCTTAGCAGGCTTATTAACGTTGTAAGTTTCGTTAAAATCTACTAATTCGATCATCGCCATATCAGCGTTATCTCCTAGACGATTACCTAATTTGATAATTCTAGTATATCCCCCTGGACGATCTCCTACTTTAGGAGCTACTTCACGAAATAATTCAGTAACCGCATATTTGTTACGTAATTTACTGAAAACGATTCTTCTATTGTGAGTAGTATCTTCTTTAGACTTAGTTACTAATGGCTCGATAAAAACTTTTAAAGCCTTTGCTTTAGCCACAGTAGTATTGATGCGCTTATGCTCAATTAGTGAAGACCCCATGTTAGCCAACATCGACTTACGATGAGCGGTCTTTCTACCTAAATGATTTATTTTCTTTCCGTGTCTCATTACTATTCTTTTTAGAGTAATTCACTAGCGTGAATTAGTCCTTATCTAATTTATATTTTGAAAGATCCATACCAAAGTTTAATCCTTTGTTACTTACAAGCTCTTCTAGCTCTGTTAAAGACTTCTTACCGAAGTTACGGAACTTCATAAGGTCATTTTTATTGTAAGAAACAAGATCACCTAAGGTATCAACTTCAGCCGCTTTTAAACAATTTAATGCTCTAACTGAAAGATCCATATCTACTAATTTAGTTTTTAGTAGCTGTCTCATGTGAAGAGATTCTTCATCATAAGTTTCAGTTTGAGCAATTTCATCAGCCTCTAACGTAATTCGCTCATCAGAGAACAACATGAAATGGTGAATTAAAGTTTTGGCAGCTTCAGTTAATGCATCTTTAGGATGAATAGAACCGTCGCTGATAATTTCAAAAACAAGTTTTTCATAATCAGTTTTCTGTTCTACACGATAGTTTTCAATACTATATTTTACATTCTTGATTGGAGTGTAAATAGAATCTGTAAAAATCGTTCCTAAAGGAGCATTGGCCTTTTTATTTTCTTCTGCCGGAACATAACCTCTACCCTTTTCGATAGTAATTTCCATATTGATATTTACCTTACTATCAAGATGACAAATCACTAAATCAGGATTTAAAACCTGAAAACCAGAGATAAACTTCTGGAAATGACCAGCGGTTAGTTCTTCTTCACCAGAAACAGAAATTGTAACGGCTTCGTTGTCTATTTCATCAATTTGCCTTTTGAATCTTACTTGTTTAAGATTCAATATTATTTCTGTTACATCTTCTACAACTCCAGGAATTGTTGAGAATTCGTGATCTACACCTTCGATACGAACCGAAGTGATCGCGAATCCCTCTAAAGATGATAACAGCACTCTTCTTAAAGCGTTACCAACGGTTAACCCATATCCAGGCTCTAAGGGACGAAATTCAAATTTCCCCTCAAAATCTGTAGAGTCAATCATTATAACTTTATCGGGCTTCTGAAAATTTAGTATTGCCATATTACGACTTCTGTGAATTATTATTTCGAATATAATTCGACGATGAATTGTTCATTAATGTTTTCTGGAATCTGAACTCTTCCAGGTACTGAAACAAACGTTCCTTGTTTAGTTTCGTTATTCCAAGTTATCCATTCGTAAACACTGCTATTATTAGCTAATGAATCTTGAATAACCTGTAGAGATTTAGATTTCTCTCTTACACCAACAACATCACCTGCTTTCAATTGGTAAGAAGGAATATTAACTAACTCTCCATTAACAGTAATATGTCTATGAGAAACAAGTTGTCTAGCGGCTCTTCTTGAAGGAGCAACACCTAACCTAAAAACAACATTATCTAATCTTGATTCACAAAGCTGAAGTAAAACCTCACCAGTAATACCTTGTGAGCTAGTAGCTTTTTCGAACATATTTCTGAACTGACGCTCTAATATACCGTAAGTATATTTAGCTTTTTGCTTTTCCATTAACTGGATAGCATATTCAGATTTCTTTCCTCTACGACGGTTGTTACCGTGCTGTCCTGGAGGATAATTTCTTTTTTCAAAAGATTTATCATCTCCAAATATAGCTTCACCAAATTTACGAGCTATCTTAGTCTTTGGACCAGTATATCTTGCCATTTAAAATTGATTTATGAAAGAGGGATTATGAATTAAGGCATAAGTCCTTCGATAATCGTAATTTCCTCTTCTAATTATATAATTAATTATACTCTACGTCTTTTAGGAGGACGACAACCATTATGAGGTAGTGGAGTTACATCAACGATTTCCGTAACCTCAATACCACTGTTATGAATTGATCTGATAGCAGACTCTCTACCATTACCAGGTCCTTTAACATAAACTTTCACTTTACGCAACCCAGCTTCGTGTGCAACTTTAGATGCATCTTCAGAAGCTAACTGTGCTGCATAAGGAGTATTTTTCTTTGATCCTCTGAAGCCCATTTTCCCAGCTGAAGACCAAGAAATAACATCTCCCTTTTTGTTAGTCAAAGAAATGATAATGTTATTGAAAGAAGCAGTAACATGAGCTTCCCCAATAGACTCAACGTTTACTTTACGCTTCTTTTGAGTTGTTTTTGTTGACTTTGCCATATCACTTACTTATTATTTAGTTGCCTTTTTCTTGTTAGCAACAGTTTTTCTTCTACCTTTTCTAGTTCTAGAGTTGTTTTTGGTTCTTTGACCTCTTAATGGCAACCCAGATCTATGACGAATACCTCTGTAACATCCAATATCCATTAGACGTTTAATACTCATCTGAACTTCAGTACGTAATTCTCCTTCGATTGTGTAGTTACCTACAGCTTCACGGATACGACCAATTTCGTCATCGTTCCAGTCTGAAACTTTCTTACTCTCATCAACTTTAGCTTCAGCAAGTATATCCTGAGCCCTGCTTTTACCAATTCCGAAGATATAGGTTAACGCTATAACTCCTCGCTTTTGTTTAGGTATATCTACCCCTGCAATTCTTGCCATAATTAGCCTTGTCTTTGTTTAAATCTAGGATTCTTTTTGTTAATCACGTAAAGGCGCCCTTTTCTGCGTACAATTTTACAGTCGGCACTTCTTTTCTTTATTGATGCTCTAACTTTCATCTTTCTAGTTTTTTATAAACGCCAGATGCAAAAATAAAATTCACATAAGGCTTTTTGCCTAATAATTTTTTCAGGATGCAAAAGTAATAAAAAAATTATTAATAGCTTAATTTACTTCTTAGTATCTGTAAGTTATGCGAGCCTTACTTAAATCGTAAGGACTCATTTCCAATTTCACCTTATCTCCTGGCAATAATTTAATGTAATGCATACGCATCTTACCAGAGATATGAGCGGTCACAACGTGACCGTTTTCTAACTCTACACGAAACATTGCATTAGACAATGCTTCGATTATCGTTCCATCTTGTTCAATTGCTGGTTGCTTTGCCATAATTAAGCTACTGCTTTTCTGTTTTTACCCGTTTTCATTAATCCGTCATAGTGTCTATTCAACAGATAAGAGTTTACCTGCTGCATAGTATCGATTGCAACTCCAACTAAAATTAATAGTGAGGTACCTCCAAAAAACAATGCCCAACCTTGTTGAACACCTAACAACTTCACAATTATTGCAGGGAAAATTGCAATAATTGCTAAAAATACAGATCCAGGAAGTGTAATTTGAGACATAATACGATCTAAATACTCAGCTGTTTCAGTTCCAGGACGAATTCCAGGAATAAAACCACCGCTTCGTTTTAAATCATCTGCCATTTTATTTGTTGGTACTGTAATCGCAGTATAAAAATAAGTGAATACTATAATCAATAAAGCGAAAACTAAATTATACCAAAAACCAAAAATATCACTAAATGCAGCCGTAACACCCTGAGCCGCATCAGAATCTGAAAGACCAGCCAATGCCACCGGGATAAACATAATAGCCTGAGCAAATATAATTGGCATTACCCCTGAAGCATTAAGCTTTAAAGGTATATACTGTCTTGATCCAAATACATTCTTCTCATATCCACCAGTAGCAGATCTTCTTGCATACTGAACTGGTATCTGACGAACAGCCATTACCAACATTACAGCAGCTAAAATAATTGCAAACCAAATCGCAAACTCAATCAATACCATAATAAGACCACCGCTACCATCAAATCTTGAAGCGAATTCCTGAAGGAATGCCTGAGGTAGTGTAGCAATAATACCTACCATAATTAAAAGAGAAATACCATTACCAATTCCTTTATCTGTAATCTTCTCTCCTAACCACATAGCGAAAATCGTCCCTGTAGTAAGAATAATTACTGAAGAAATGATGAAAGATAAACTATCACCTAAAAGGAAAGCATTTTGTGGCAATGTATTAAACAGGTTATAAATATAACCCGGCCCTTGAACTAAGGTAATTGCTATGGTTAACCATCTGGTAATTTGATTTATTTTTTTACGCCCACTTTCACCTTCCTTTTGCAGCTTTTGTAAATAAGGAATAGCTATCCCCATCAACTGAACCACAATAGAAGCCGAAATATAAGGCATAATACCTAATGCAAAAATTGAAGCATTAGAAAACGCCCCACCAGTAAATGCATTAAGCAATCCTAATAAACCGCCATCAGTTTGATTTGCTAAGTTTGCTAATTGACTAGCATCTATCCCAGGAAGTACAACCTGAGTTCCAAAACGATAAACTAAAAGTAAACCGAGGCTTACTAAAATACGGTTTTTTAGCTCCTCGATTTTCCAAATATTTTTTATAGTATTGATGAATTTCATTTGGCTATCTATTATAAAGTAACAACTTCACCTCCCGCAGCTTCTATAGCTTCTTTGGCTGAGGCCGTAAATTTATGAACAGATACTTTTAATTTAGCCTTTAATTCACCTCTACCTAAAATTTTAACTAGATCATTTTTTCCAGCCAAACCGTTTTCTACAAGTACACCTAGATCTACCGTATCCTTAACTTTACCATTATCTACTAATAATTGTAAAGTATCTAAGTTAATACCTTGATATTCTTTACGGTTTCTGTTATTAAAACCAAATTTTGGTACACGGCGTTGAAGTGGCATCTGCCCTCCTTCAAAACCTATCTTCTTAGAGTAACCAGAACGTGATTTAGCCCCTTTGTGACCACGAGTAGCAGTCCCACCTTTACCGGATCCTTCTCCACGGCCAACACGCTTATTGTTACTTTTAACTGAACCCTTTGCAGGTTTTAAGTTACTTAAATCCATGTAAACCTATTATTTTGTTTCCTCTACAGAAACTAAGTGTTTAACTTTATTTATCATCCCAAGGATGTTAGGGGTATCCTCATGTTCTACAGCATGTCCCATTTTTCTAAGACCCAATGCCTCTAAAACTCTTTTTTGATTCTGAGTTCTATTAATAGCACTTCTTACTTTAGTAACCTTAATCTTTGCCATCTTATCCTTGATTTTATCCTTTGAAAAGTTTCTCTAACGTGATTCCTCTTTGTTTAGCAACAGTTTCTGCACTTCTTAATTGAAGTAAAGCATCAAATGTAGCCTTCACAACATTATGAGGGTTAGAAGAACCTTGGTTCTTAGAAAGTACATCATGAACCCCTACAGATTCCAAAACCGCACGAATTGCACCACCAGCAATAATCCCGGTACCAGTTGCAGCAGGTAAAAGTAAAACTCTCGCTCCACCATATTTACCTTTTTGTTCGTGTGGTAAAGTACCTTTATGTAAAGGAATACGCACTAAATTCTTTTTCGCATCTTCTACGGCTTTAGAAATAGCATCGGCAACCTCTTTAGATTTACCTAAACCATGTCCTACAACACCATTTTCGTCACCAACAACTACTATGGCAGAAAAACCAAATGCTCTACCACCTTTAGTAACCTTAGTAACACGTTGCACTCCTACCAAACGATCTTTTAATTCAAGACCTCCTGGTTTTACATGTTCTACGTTTTTATAATCTTGATACATATCTTCTTAGAATTTTAGTCCTCCTTCACGAGCACCATCCGCTAATGATTTAACTCTACCGTGATACAAGTAACCTCCTCTATCGAATGAAACCACTTCTACTCCAGCCTTTTTTGCTCTATCTGCCAAATTTTTCCCAACTAATTCAGCGATTTCACTTTTTGTACCTGAAGCATCACCTATTTCTTTATCTCTAGAAGAAGCCGCAGCTAAAGTTTTTCCAGCTACATCATCTATAACCTGAGCATAAATCTCTTTATTACTTCTATATACAGATAATCTTGGACGGCTTTCAGTTCCGCTAATATTCTTTCGAATACGCTTTCTTATCTTTAATCTTCTTTTTTCTTTTGAAAATGCCATAACTAAACTTTATTAAGCTGATTTACCTGCTTTTCTTCTAATTATTTCTCCTTTAAACTTAATACCTTTTCCTTTGTAAGGTTCTGGTACTCTGAAAGAACGAATCTTTGCAGCAACCTGTCCTAAAAGTTGTTTGTCATGAGAAGTTAGCTTAACCACCGGATTCTTACCTTTTTCAGATATTGTCTCCACTACAACTTCTGGAGCCAAATCTAAAACAATATTGTGGGAGTACCCAACAGCTAAATCTAATTTTTGTCCTTGATTAGAAGCTCTATAACCAACACCTACTAATTCTAATTCTTTAGTAAAACCATTAGTTACACCTTCAATCATATTACTAACTAAAGCACGATAAAGACCATGCTTAGCCTTTTGATCACTTTTATCAGAAGAACGCTCAAAAGATATCACATTATCTTCGATATTGATATCTATGTCGCTAATTTCTTGCTTAAGTTCTCCTAATTTTCCTTTTACCGTTACAAAACCATCTTTAAAGTCTACATTAACACCTTCTGGAATTGTAATTGGGCTTTTACCTATTCTTGACATCTTTTCTTAATTTTAAGAATTAGTAAACGTAACACAATACTTCACCACCAACATTTTCTGCTCTAGCCTGCTTGTCTGTCATTACTCCGTGAGAAGTACTGATGATAGCAATTCCTAAACCATTTAATATACGTGGTAATTCTCCAGCACCGGCATATTTACGTAAACCAGGTTTACTTATTCTCTGGATATCTTTTATTACAGAGTCTTTAGTATCTTTATCGTACTTAAGAGCTATTTTGATAACACCTTGCGCAGTACTATCTTCAAATTTGTAACTTAAGATATATCCTTGATCGAATAAAATCTTAGTAATTTCTTTTTTAACATTAGAAGCAGGAATTTCAACAACTCTATGATTTGCTGCTACTGCGTTTCTAATACGCGTTAAAAAATCTGCAATTGGATCTGTATTCATTTATATTAATTTGCGATTATGGTTTTCCTAGAAAAGGAACCTATAATCAATTTATAATTTACCAACTAGCCTTCTTAACTCCAGGGATTAGACCATTGTTAGCCATTTCTCTAAACATTACACGAGAAACACCAAATTGTCTCATATACCCTTTAGGTCTACCAGTTAGCTTACAACGATTATGCAAACGTACCGGAGAAGAGTTTTTTGGTAATTTTTGTAAAGCTTCAAAATCGCCAGCTTCTTTCAAAGCTTTTCTTTTTTCAGCATACTTATCTACCAATTTTTGTCTCTTAACCTCACGGGCTTTCATTGATTCTTTAGCCATGTCTTAATTCTTTTTAAAAGGTAAACCTAGTTCTGTTAATAAAGATTTCGCTTCTTTATCGGTATTTGCTGTAGTTACAAAAGTAATATCCATACCCGCAATTCTATTTACAGCATCGATATCAATTTCAGGAAAAATTATCTGCTCAGTAATTCCTAAGTTATAATTTCCTCTACCATCAAAACCATTAGCTTTAATTCCATCAAAATCACGTACACGTGGCAACGCCGATGTAATTAATCTATCTAAAAATTCGTACATTCTATAACCACGTAAAGTCACTTTTGCACCAATTGGCATTCCTTTACGTAATTTAAACGTAGCAACATCTTTCTTAGAAATAGTCGCAACAGCCTTTTGACCAGTAATTGCAGTTAATTCATCTACTGCATGGTCAATAAGTTTTTTATCTGCTACAGCACCACCAACACCACGGCTTATAACGATTTTCTTAAGCTTTGGCACTTCCATTACATTACTGTAACTATATTCTTCTACAAGAGATGATTTAATTTTGTCATCATACTCTTTTCTAAGTCTTGGTACGTATGCCATAACTATATTACTTCATTTGATTTTTTAGAAAATCTCACCTTTATCCCATCTTCCTCTTTATAACCAATTCTGGTTGCTTCACCATCTTTAGTTACTAAAGAAAGATTAGAAATATTAATTGGAGCTTCTTTCTTTGTAATTCCTCCTTGTGGATTAGAAGCGCTAGGCTTCTCATGTTTAGAAATTGTATTAATTCCTTCCACAATTGCTTTATTCTTGTCTGGAAATACCTTTTGAACCTTACCTTGCTGACCTTTATGATCACCTGCGATAACTAGAACTGTATCTCCTGATTTTATTTTAAGCTTTGTCATCTTTTTAATGTATTAAAGCACTTCAGGTGCTAATGATACAATTTTCATGAATTGCTTATCACGAAGTTCTCTTGCTACAGGACCAAAAACACGTGTTCCGCGCATTTCTCCAGCCGGGTTAAGTAATACGCAAGCATTATCATCAAATCTTATATAAGATCCATCAGGTCTGCGTACTTCCTTTTTGGTACGAACAACAACTGCCGTAGAAACCGCACCTTTCTTAATGTTTCCATTTGGTGTAGCCTCTTTAACGCTGACAACAATCTTGTCTCCAACAGAAGCGTATCTTTTCTTTGTACCTCCTAATACTCTAATTGCTAAAACCTCTTTAGCCCCAGTATTATCTGCTACTTTTAGTCTAGACTCTTGTTGTACCATAATTACTTCGCTCTTTCAATTATTTCTACTAATCTCCAACATTTAGATTTACTCATAGGACGAGTTTCCATGATCCTTACAGTATCCCCTTCGTTGCAGTCGTTTTTTTCGTCGTGAGCTACATACTTCTTAGTTTTCAATACGAACTTTCCGTACATAGGGTGCTTTACTTTTTTAACTTCAGAAACCACTATAGACTTCTGCATCTTATTACTAGTAACTACACCTATTCGCTCTTTTCTTAAATTTCTTTTTTCCATCTTTCAGCAGAATAACACTTATTGTTGTTCTCTTTTAGTTAACTCGGTAGCTAATCTCGCTATACTTCTCCTTACAGATCTTAACTGTATTGGGTTCTCCAATGGCGAAACAGCGTGAGCCATTTTTAAATCTGCATATGCTTTACGAGATTTACCAAGCTCTTCCTGCAATTCTGCAACAGACAATTCTTTTACTTCTGATTGTTTCATAATACAAAAATTATTCTTGATAATCTCTAGCTACGATAAATTTAGTTTTTACCGGCAGTTTTTGTGCTGCAAGACGCAATGCCTCTTTAGCAGTTGCCAAAGGCACACCACCAATTTCAAACATAACTCTTCCAGGTTTCACAACAGCAGCCCAGTATTCTACAGCTCCTTTACCTTTACCCATACGAACCTCAAGAGGCTTTTTAGTGATAGGCTTATCTGGGAATATCTTAATCCACAGAGAACCTTCCCTTTTCATATAACGGGTAGCAGCAATACGAGCAGCTTCGATTTGACGTGCCGTAACGAAACTAGAATCAAGAGACTTGATCCCAAAAGTTCCATTTGAAAGACGATGCCCTCTCTGAGCAACCCCTTTCATGCGCCCCTTCTGTTGCTTACGATATTTCGTTCTTTTAGGTTGTAACATTTTTCTTTACTTTAAATTACTTTCTACGACGTGACTTATTACCACTTCGCCCGGAACTCTTACCACCCTGCTTTTTAGCTAAACCAACAAGCGGAGATAATTCTCTTTTTCCGTAAACTTCACCTTTCATGATCCATACTTTAACACCTAACCTACCATAAGTAGTATGTGCTTCAACCAAAGCATAATCAATATCGGCCCTAAAAGTAGACAAAGGAATTCTACCATCTTTATATGCCTCAGAACGTGCCATTTCAGCTCCATTTAAACGACCTGAAATTTCGATCTTAATTCCTTCAGCATTCATCCTCATTGCAGCCGCAATAGCCATTTTAATCGCACGACGATAAGAAATTCTATTCTCTATCTGTCTTGCAACGCTAGCACCAACAAGATGCGCATCTAGTTCTGGCCTTTTGATTTCAAAGATGTTAATCTGAACCTCTTTATCTGTGATCTTCTTAAGCTCTTCTTTAAGCTTATCTACCTCTTGACCACCTTTCCCAATAATAATACCAGGTCTAGCAGTAGTGATAGTAACGGTTACAAGCTTAAGGGTACGCTCAATTATTACCCTAGATACACTCGCTTTAGAGAGGCGAGCATGGATGTACTTTCTAATCTTATCGTCTTCGGCTAATTTATCACCGTAGTCATTTCCTCCGTACCAGTTGGACTCCCATCCTCTAATGATACCAAGGCGATTACCGATTGGATTTGTCTTCTGTCCCATACTCTTCTTAGCTTTGTGTATTATTGTTTTCGCCAAGCACTAATGTAACGTGATTGGATCTTTTTCTAATTCTGTGTGCACGACCTTGTGGAGCAGGACGAAGTCTCTTAAGCATACTTCCTCCATCTACACGAATCTCTTTCACAAACAACTCAGCATCCTCAAGACTAGCATCTTCGTTTTTTGCCTGCCAATTAGCAATAGCTGACAATAACAACTTCTCTAAACAACCAGCAGCCTCTTTTTGACTGAATTTTAAAATATGAAGCGCTTTTTCTACTTTTTCACCTCTAACTAAATCTGCAACTAAACGCATTTTTCTAGGTGAAGTAGGGCAGTTATTTAACTTAGCAAAAGCTGTCTGCTTCTTAGCTTCTTTTATTTGCTCTGCTCTTTCTTTTTTACGAACTCCCATAGCTTCAATTATTTTTTACCTTTATTTTTCGCACCAGCATGCCCTCTAAAAGAACGAGTTGGTGAAAATTCTCCTAACTTATGACCTACCATATTCTCAGTAACATAAACAGGAACAAACTGCTTTCCATTGTGTACAGCAATGGTTTGCCCAACGAAATCTGGTGTAATCATTGAAGCTCTAGACCAAGTTTTGATCACAGCTTTTTTACCAGACTCTACATTATCAGCTACTTTTTTCTCTAGTTTATAGTGAACGAAAGGTCCTTTTTTTAATGAACGTGCCATACTCTATTATTTCTTTCTACGTTCTACAATATATTTATTACTCGCCTTTGTTCTTGTACGGGTTTTAAAACCTTTTGCAGGTAAACCTTTTCTAGAACGAGGATGACCTCCTGAAGCTCTACCTTCACCACCACCCATTGGGTGATCGATTGGGTTCATAGCTACTGGTCTAGTTCTTGGTCTGATACCTAACCAGCGTTTTCTACCAGCTTTACCAGAAATCTGTAACTGATGATCACTGTTAGACACCGCTCCAATCGTAGCTAAACATACAGAAAGCACTCTTCTAATTTCTCCAGAAGGCAACTTAACAGTTGCATACTTTCCTTCTCTCGCTAACAACTGAGCAAATGCACCAGCACTACGTGCCATTACAGCACCTTGACCAGCTCTCAATTCGATACAAGAAACAATTGTTCCTAAAGGAATGTTTGCTAAAGGCATTGCATTCCCGATTTCAGGAGCTACTGCTTCATTCGAAGAAACAATATTTTGACCTACCTGAAGACCATTTTGAGCAATAACATACCTTTTCTCACCGTCTTGATAATTCAATAAAGCAATAAAGGCCGTTCTGTTCGGATCATATTCAATTGTTGCTACAGTTGCAGGAACACCATGTTTATCGCGTTTAAAATCTACAATTCTGTAACGTCTTTTGTGACCACCACCTTTATAGCGCATGGTCATTTTACCTTGACTGTTTCTACCGCCTGACTTTTTTAACGGAGCAAGTAAAGACTTCTCCGGCTTATCAGTAGTAATGGCGTCAAACCCATTAACTACTCTAAAACGCTGCCCAGGAGTAATTGGCTTTAATTTTCTTACTGACATTTTTTAATCTTAAAGATTACTGTATAAATCAATAGTTTCACCTTCCGCCACCTGTACCATAGCTTTCTTATAAGCTTTAGTTTTACCAGTGATCATCCCAGATTTTGTATATCTGGTTTTACGATCTGGACGGACGTTAATTGTACGAACAGAAGTTACTGAAACGCCATAAGCAGATTCTACTGCATTTTTGATTTCAATCTTATTCGCCTTATTACTTACCTCAAAAGAGAAACAATTTTTCAATTCACTTTCTGCGGTAGCTTTTTCTGTAATAATTGGTTTTATTAAGATACTCATAACGCTCATTTAACTTAAATTCGACTCTATTCCTTCTAGAGACCCTTCTAAAAACACAATACTATTTGCATTTAATATTTTGTAAGTACTTAATTCTGAAACACTTACAACTTCAGAGCCTTTTAAATTACGTGACGACAAATATACGTTTTTATTTGACTCACCCAACACTATAAGAGATTTTTTCTCCTGAATACCAATGGCTTTCAAAACTTCAATGAAATTTTTTGTCTTTGGAGTATCGAAAGAAAAATCCTCTACAACAGTTATCGCTTTATCATTTGCTTTAATAGATAAAGCAGATTTTCTAGCTAAACGCTTTAAGGTTTTATTCAATTTAAAACCATAATTTCTTGGGCGAGGACCAAAAATTCTACCACCACCTCTAAAAACAGGAGATTTAATACTACCTGCTCTAGCAGTACCTGTACCTTTTTGCTTTTTAAGCTTACGAGTAGAACCAGTTATCTCTGCACGTTCTTTTGCTTTATGCGTACCTTGTCTTTGATTAGCAAGATATTGCTTTACATCTAGGTAAACAGCATGCTCATTAGGCTCTATCCCAAAAACAGCATCAGAAAGGTTGACCTTTCTACCTGTTTCTTTTCCTTTAATATCTAAAACTGCTACTTCCATTACTTTCTAATGATTACGTAAGAGTTTTTATGCCCTGGAACACATCCTTTAACTACTAAAAGATTTTTCTCAGCAACTACTTTTAAAACTCTAAGGTTTTCAACTTTTACTTTTTCACCGCCCATTCTTCCAGCCATACGCATACCTTTAAATACACGTGCAGGATAAGAAGCAGCACCAATAGAACCAGGAGCTCTTAAACGGTTGTGCTGACCGTGAGTAGATTGACCTACACCACCAAAACCATGTCGCTTAACAACACCCTGGAAACCTTTACCTTTAGAAATACCTGAAATATCAACAAACTCACCTTCATTGAAGTGCTCTACATTGATAGTATCTCCCAATTTATAATCCCCTTCAAATCCCTGGAATTCAACGACCTTTTGTTGCGCAGCAACTCCCGCTTTTTTAGCATGCCCTGTAGCAGCCTTATTTGCAGTCTTTTTGTCATCGAAACCAAGTTGAAGCGCTTCGTACCCGTCAACCTCATTGGTTCTGACTTGGGTAATTACACATGGACCAGCCTCTATAACAGTACATGGGATATTTTTCCCATTCTCGTCAAAAATACTAGTCATGCCTATTTTTTTTCCTATTAACCCAGACATAATTATTATTTATTATTACTTATTTATTAAAAAAACAGGACAGAAAAATACTTCTGTCCTGAATGTATCTTTCCCGTTTTTCCCTTGCGAAACGCTTAGGACATTTTACCTATCTAAAAAAATTAAATAGGTCTTTTTATGATCACACTTTAATCTCAACTTCTACACCACTAGGAAGCTCTAATTTCATTAAAGCATCAATAGTTTTAGAAGAAGAACTATAGATATCAAGCAATCTTTTGTAAGAGCTTAGCTCAAACTGTTCTCTAGATTTCTTGTTTACGTGAGGAGATCTTAATACAGTAAATATTTTCTTGTGTGTTGGAAGTGGAATTGGACCAGTTACAACAGCACCAGTAGTTTTAACTGTTTTTACAATCTTCTCAGCAGATTTATCCACTAAATTATGATCGTAGGATTTTAATTTTATTCTGATTTTTTGACTCATTACCCTAAAATTATTCGTTAGATCCCCCTTTAGCAGCTTTAATAACCTCTTCAGATATATTAGAAGGTGTTTCAGCATAGTGAGAGAATTCCATAGTTGAAGTTGCTCTACCTGAAGAAAGTGTTCTTAATGTGGTAACATATCCAAACATTTCTGCCAATGGAACATCAGCTTTTACAATTTTCGCTCCAGATCTATCAGACATATTATTAACCTGACCTCTTCTTCTGTTAAGGTCACCTACAATATCTCCCATGTTTTCCTCCGGAGTTACAACTTCCATTTTCATAATTGGCTCAAGAATAACAGCTCCAGCTTTTTTAGCAGCAGCCTTGAATCCCATTTTAGCAGCCAATTCGAAAGACAATTGATCAGAATCCACAGGGTGGAAAGATCCATCCTTAAGAGTCACTTTTAAAGTATCCACCTGGAATCCAGCTAAAGGACCATTTTTCATAGCTTCCTTAAATCCTTTTTCCACAGAAGGAATAAATTCTTTAGGAATACGACCTCCTTTAATCTCATCAACGAATTGAAGACCTTTACCTTCAAAACTTTCATCTACTGGCCCCATTTCAAATACGATATCTGCAAACTTACCACGACCACCAGATTGCTTCTTATAAACCTCTCTGTGCTCTGCAGCTCTAGTAACAGTTTCTTTATATTCTACCTGAGGCTGACCTTCATTAACTTCTACTTTAAATTCCCTCTTTAAACGATCAACAAGAATTTCGATATGAAGCTCTCCCATTCCTGAAATTACAGTCTGTCCTGAAATCTCATCAGTTTTAACCTGGAAAGTAGGATCTTCTTCAGCAAGCTTAGCTAAAGCCATACCCATCTTATCAACATCTGCCTTTGTCTTAGGCTCTACCGCAATACCAATTACAGGCTCTGGGAAAGACATTGACTCAAGAATAATTGGCTTATCTACATCTGTTAAAGTATCACCCGTTTTTATATCCTTAAATCCTACAGCCGCTCCAATATCTCCAGCCTCGATCTTATCGATAGGCTCTTGTTTATTAGAGTGCATTTGATAAATTCTCGAAATACGCTCTTTCTTACCAGAACGAACATTAAGCACATAAGAACCTGCATCTAAAGTACCAGAATAAACTCTAAAAAATGCTAAACGACCAACGAAAGGATCTGTAGCAATTTTAAAAGCTAAAGCTGAGAATGGAGATTCAACATTAGGCTTACGACTTTCTTCTTCTCCGGTATCTGGATTCTCTCCAACAATTGCATCTACATCTACAGGAGAAGGCAAGTATCTCATTACCGCATCAAGCATAGCTTGAACTCCTTTATTTTTAAATGCAGAACCACACATCATTGGAATGATAGACATATCACAAGTTGCAGCTTTCAAAGCAGCTATAATTTCATCTTCAGTGATAGAATCTTCATCTTCAAAGAATTTCTCCATTAAAGCCTCATCATATTCCGCCACAGCCTCAACAAGTTCTGCTCTATATTTATCTACATCAGCCTGTAACTCTTCAGGAATATCGATAGTCTCATAAGTCATACCCATATCCTCTTCATTCCAGATAATTGCTTTCTTAGAAATTAGATCCACAACCCCTTTAAAATCCATCTCTTCCCCAATCGGAACTTGTAATGGAACAGGATTACCACCTAACATCTCTCTTACCTGACGACAAACGTTAAAAAAATCTGATCCCTGACGGTCCATTTTATTAACAAAACCTAATCTAGGAACACGATATTTATCTGCCTGTCTCCACACAGTTTCAGACTGCGGCTCTACACCATCTACCGCTGAAAACAAAGCTACCACACCATCTAAAACACGAAGTGAACGCTCAACTTCAACTGTAAAATCAACGTGACCAGGAGTATCAATGATATTCACAGTGTACTCGTGACCATTGTATGGCCATGTACAATGTGTAGCAGCAGATGTAATTGTGATTCCACGCTCCTGCTCTTGCTCCATCCAGTCCATCGTAGCAGCACCATCATGAACTTCTCCAATTTTGTGACTGATACCTGTATAATAAAGGATACGCTCTGTTGTTGTTGTTTTACCAGCATCAATATGAGCAGCAATACCTATATTTCTTGTAAATTTTAAATCTCTTTGTGCCATTTTATTTAGAATCTAAAGTGAGAGAATGCTTTATTCGCTTCTGCCATTTTGTGAGTATCTACTCTTTTCTTAACAGCAGCACCTTCTTCCTTAGCAGCAGCTAAAACTTCTGCAGCCAATTTAGCGGCCATAGTTTTTTCATTTCTCTTACGAGCAAAACTAATTAGCCATTTCATTGCAGTAGAAACCTTTCTATCTGGTCTAATTTGCATTGGAATTTGGAAAGTTGCACCTCCAACCCTTCTACTTCTAACTTCAACATGAGGCATAACATTTGAAAGAGCATCTTTCCAGATCTCTAAAGCTGTTTTCTCCTCATCTTGTTTCTTCTCCTCTACGATAGCAATAGCATCGTAAAAGATTTTAAAGGCAATAGATTTTTTACCATCCCACATCATCATGTTAACAAAACGCGTAACAAGTTGATCATTAAACTTAGGATCTGGCAAAAGTGGTCTTTTCTTAGCCTGTCTTTTTCTCATTTCTTTACATTAAAAAGTTTAATAAATTACTTCTTAGGGCGTTTTGCACCGTACTTAGATCGACGCTGAGTTCTACCCTCAACACCAGCCGTATCTAAAGCACCACGAACAATGTGATACCTTACACCTGGTAAATCTTTTACCCTTCCGCCTCTAACTAATACTATCGAGTGCTCTTGTAGATTGTGTCCTTCACCTGGTATGTAGGCGTTAACCTCCTTACCGTTTGTCAACCTAACCCTAGCTACTTTTCTCATAGCAGAGTTTGGCTTCTTAGGAGTAGTTGTGTACACACGAGTACAAACACCCCTTCTTTGAGGGCACGAATCTAAAGCAGCCGATTTACTCTTCTTAGTTATCTTGGCTCTTCCTTTTCGTACTAATTGTGAAATTGTTGGCATAATTTCTTTTACAATAATTATTAATTTAAACCACCTTCTTTAAAAAAGGTGCGCAAAGGTAGAAATAAATTTCAAGTATTCAAACAGTTAGAGTAAAAAATAAAAAGACATTGAATTTCTTACACTTATCTTATAAAACACACTCAAATGTTAAAATAAATGTTATAAAAATCTAAAAATAAATATTGCAATTGTTAATTATTCAAAAACTAACAAATTTTAACATCCTTTCCCTGCACTCTAGCAATCAAACAGATAGGCAAGAAAATTAACACAAAACCAAACTACAGAGCCGTATACCTTGCCTTCGAGGTTTGAATTCCTAGTCATTTATTATCACTTTTGACACTGGCTAATTCAAACAAATTCAAAATGAAAACAAATCTAAGTAGTATTCTAACACTACTCTTAGTGTTAGTTGCGCACATCTCGTTTGCGCAAGAAAAAACTGTTTCGGGTAATGTCACCGATGAAGATGGAATCCCCCTACCAGGGGTTACTGTCCTTGTTAAAGGCACAAACACCGGAACCCAAACTGATTTTGACGGTAATTATTCCATTACCGCCAGTAATGGTGATATACTTGCTTTTTCTTTTATAGGAATGGAAACAATAGAGTTTACCGTTACTAACAATGACAACATTGATGTTACTCTAAAAACAGATTCTGCACAACTAGACGAAGTAGTAGTAACCGCTCTAGGTATTGAGAGAGAGAAGAAGTCTTTAGGTTATGCCACTCAGGAGGTAGCAGGTAACGAAGTTTCAGATGTTCCTCAAGCTAACTTTGTAAATTCACTTCAAGGTAAAGTTTCAGGTTTACAAGTAAAACCTTCTGGAACAATGGGTGGTTCTTCCAATACTGTTATTAGAGGTTATTCCTCATTAACCGGATCTAACCAAGCTCTTTATGTTGTAGATGGAATTATTATAGACAACTCCAACAACAACACTTCAGATCAACAAGGTGGTAGAGGTGGATATGATTATGGAAATGCAGCTACAGATATTAACCCTGCAGATATTAAATCTATTAACGTACTAAAAGGTGCTGCCGCATCTGCTTTATACGGATCTAGAGCTTCCAATGGTGCGATTATTATCGAAACTAAAAAGGGACAAAAACAAAAAGGAATTGGTGTTTCTATTAACTCAACTATAATGGTTTCTGAAGTTAACGACAACACTTTACCTAAATACCAAAAACAATATGGTGCTGGTTACGGGCCATTTTATAGTTCTTCTGATGGATTTTTTAACACTGCAGATGTTAATGGTGACGGAGTAATAGATGAAACCACTCCATTTACTGAAGATGCATCTTTTGGTGCAGCTTTCGACCCGAACAGAATGATATACCAGTGGAACTCTATTTACCCACAATTAGACACATACCAACAAGCTACACCTTGGACTGCAGGAGAAAATGACCCAAATAGTTTCTGGAAAACAGGAACCACAGCAATTAACTCTTTCGCAATTGATGGAGGTGGTGAAACTAACACATTCAGACTTAGCGTTACCAATTTCGATCAGGATGGCAACCTTCCTAATAGTTCTATAAAACGTAACACTGTTAAGTTTAGCGCAAGCCAGGATATTGTTGAAAATCTTACAGCCTCAACTAACATTACCTACATAAAGACAGATGGTAAAGGTAGATATGGTACTGGATATGATTCAGAAAACCCAATGCAACAATTCCGTCAATGGTGGCAAACTAATATAGACCTAAAAGAACAAGAACGTGCTTATTTTGCTACAAGACAGAATATCACCTGGAATCCAAACGGAATTAACAATCTTTCTCCAATATACTCTGATAATCCATATTGGACTCGTTATGAAAATTTCCAGACAGATACCAGAAATAGATATTTAGGTAGTTTTAACTTAAACTATGAGATAAGTGATGTTTTTAGTGTATTAGGACGATTCACTTTTGATACTTATGACGAACTAAGAGAAGAAAGAAGAAATGTTGGTAGTAGCGGTGTTTCTGGATATACCAGATATAACAACAGACAAGCTGAATACAACTATGATCTTATCTTGAATTTCAACAAAGATCTAGGAGAAGATTTTAATATTGACGGTAATATTGGTTGGAACTTAAGGAGACAAGAATGGAATAACATCTTCGCATCAACTAACGGAGGATTAAGAGTTCCAGGATTATACGCTCTTTCAAATACTTCATCACCTTTACTAGCTCCAGACGAATACGCGGCTGATAAATTAGTTGATGGTATCTATGCTAGAGCGAGTGTTGGATACAAAAACACTTATTACTTGGAAGGAACTATAAGAAGAGACCGTTCTTCTACTCTTCCTTCTGATAACAATACCTATTATTACCCATCAATTTCTGGAAACATTATTCTTTCAAGCCTAATTGATGTAGATTGGTTAAACTTCACAAAATTAAGAGCAAACTACGCTGAAGTTGGAGCTGACACAGATCCTTATAGAATTGCACAATATTACAGCCTACTTAACCCTTATGGAGATGCTGCCATGGCTAGTAATATCTCTTCTATTAATAATGCAAACCTTAAGCCTGAAAGATCTAAAGCTTATGAATTTGGTTTAGAAGCAGATTTCTTCAAAAGAAGATTAGGTTTTGATGTTACTTATTATAACAGCACAACTGAAGATTTGATTACTCCGGTAGATATTTCTAATGCTACAGGATTTAGTACTACAGTAAGAAATGCTGGTTCTCTAGAAAATAAGGGATGGGAAGTTCAATTGCGAGGTACTCCTATTCAAACTGAAAACTTCACCTGGAACATCACAGCTAACTGGACTAGAAACCGTAGTGAAGTTATCGAATTAGACGAAAGTCTTAATAATTTACCTTTAGCATCTCTTCAAGGAGGTATCACTATCGATGCAAGCCCGGGACAACCATACGGAGCAATTAGAGGTACAGATTATATATATGACGATGCCGGAAATAGAATTGTTGGAGCTGATGGTTATTATTTAACCTCTGATACCAATAACGAAATTATAGGTAATGTTCAACCAGACTGGATTGGAGGTATCCAAAACACCTTTAAGTATAAAAACCTTAGTTTAAGCTTCCTGGTAGACGCTCAAAAAGGTGGAGATATATTTTCTCTAGACACATGGTATGGAATGGCAACAGGTCTTTATCCAGAAACTGCTGGAAATAACGATCTTGGCAACCCTAAGAGAAACTATCTTTCAAATGGTGGTGGTGTAGTACTTCCTGGAGTTACAGAAAGTGGTCAACCTAACACCACAAGAATTCCTTTCCAAAATTCAAATGATAGTCCTTATGGATACACAAATGATGCTAACGCAGGACATGTTTACGACGCATCTTTTGTTAAATTAAGAGAAGTTAACTTAACCTATAATTTTGGCGAAAAGATCATTGGTAGCACTCCGCTAACAAACGCTTCTATTTCCTTAATAGGTAGAAACTTATGGATAATCCACAAAGAAATGCCTTATTCTGACCCAGAAGCTGGACTAAGTTCAGGTAATGTTCAGGGTTACCAATCTGGAGCATACCCTGGATTAAGAGAAGTTGGTGCTAGTCTTAAGCTTAACTTTTAATACGAAAACAAAATGAAAAAATATATATTATCTATATTATCAGTAGTTGTACTTTTTAGTTGTAGTGACGACAAGTATGAACGAATGAACGAAAACCCTAAAGATCCTTCAGATGTACCTGCTTCATTCTTATTTTCAAGCGCATCTAAAGAATTAATGGATCAGGTAACTAACCTAAATGTAAACAGAAACATATTTAGATTTGTAAGTCAGTATTTAACATCTACTACTTACACACAGGAGCCTAATTTCAACTTAACAGATAGAAACATCCCAGAAAGTCATTTTCTTATTTTATATAGAGATGTTTTAATCGACCTACAAGATGCAGCTATGACTGTTGAAGCTAATGAAGAATTACTTCCTGAAGATGAAGTACAAGCTAGGTTAGCACAGATTAAGGTTTTAGAAGTATACACTTGGCAATATCTTGTAGATACTTTTGGAGATGTACCATATACAGAAGCATTAGACACCGAAAATAATCTACCTGTATATGACGATGCACTTAGCATTTACGAACAATTAATCACAGACTTAACAGAAATCAATGATGATTTTTCAGGATCTGGATTTACAGGACAGGATCTAATATTTGATGGCGACATGGGTAAATGGCAAAAATTCTCTAACTCTTTATTGTTAAGATTAGGAATGAGGCTTACAGAATCCAACCCAGATCTTGCCAACTCTGCAATTACGGCAGCAGTTGCTAACGGGGTAATGACTTCTAATGAAGATAATGCATTATTTACTTACTTAGATTCCCCACCTAACACAAACCCGTTATGGGAAGATTTGGTTCAAAGTGGTAGATCAGATTATGTAGCTGCTAACACGATTGTAGACTACATGAATGATCTAGAAGACCCTAGAAGAACTGTATATTTTGACGAAAATTTAGGTGAAGGTACATTTAGTGGTGGAACTTATGGAGCTTCAAATTCATTCTCTCAATACACACATATTGGATCTGAATTTAGAGAACCAACTCACACGGGAATCCTTATGGATTATACTGAAGTAGAATTTTTACTAACTGAAGCTGCAGCACGTAATATAGGAGGAGTTACTAATCCCGAAGAACATTACGAAAATGCAATATCTGCTTCATTTGAATATTGGTTAGGGTCTACAGAGGGCGTTGATGCTTACTTAGCACAATCAGACGTTGCTTATTCCTCTAGCAACTGGGAAGAAATAGTTGCTCAACAATTCTGGATTGCAATGTTTGACAATGCTTTTCAAGGATGGTATGTATGGAGAAAATTCGATGCTCCTACTCTGAATATCCCAACTGTAACCGAGAACCCAATACCTTTAAGATTCACATACCCAATTAGAGAGCAAAATCTTAACTCTGCAAATTACGAAGCCGCATCAGATGCGATTGGCGGTGATTCACAGCAAACTCCTCTATTCTGGGATGTAAATTAAATTCAAAATATTAGAGAAATGATAAAAACATTAAAATATATAGGCATAGCTATTTTATCGGCAGGGGTCTTGACTTCTTGCGACGATGACGATAGCTTCAACAATGAAACTGTAGATCTAGGTGGTTATGCATACTTAACCGATCAAAATCTTAGTGTTTTTGATAACAATGAAACCTTAAACATTGATATCTTTACTCAAAACGGAGTAACTGCAGAAAGTATGGAGTTACTTCAGGATGGTCAAAGCATAGGAACCGCTACGATTTCTGAAAATTCGGCAAGCTTTAATTCATCAGTTCTTGGAAGCTTCACTTTAGAAGATGATGAAACTTCAACGGATTATCCTCTTACGTTAGAGACTACATATTCTAATGGCAACACCTCTGCAGATACTTTTACTATTGGCGTAGAGGAAGCAATTAGTATAAGTGATGACAATATCGCTACTATAGAATTAGACTCTATTGATAATGCTAGTCTTGGGTATTCAATATTTACAAATAGCGCTAGTATCGACAGCGTGAATGTTTACCTTAAAAGAAATGCCAACGGAACATATATCACTAATAATATTTCCGACTTTCCAGAATCAGGAGAAGGTGAAATAGCTTTAAGTGACACTAATTACTCCGATTTAAATTTGGCAGTAAATGACACACTTTACTATAGATTCGCTGCTTACAGTGGTGATTTAAGCAGTGCTCAAGAGTCTACGATTATAATCATAGAACCCGAGGACGAAGAATAATAAAACCTTCATGCTAAAGCAAAGCCTCCTGAGTTAATCAGGAGGCTTTTTTTATTATAAGAATAAATAAATTTCAGAAAACAATCCCATTTCACGCCCTCCAAAACATTGGTTACACTCAAAAATATTTCACGATTTGAAATTGAAAAAAATTATAATTATGAAGTCATTACTCTCCAATAGATTAAAAAAACACTAACTCTTAGGTGTAAGATAAATAATTTGTGTTAAAAATCGCCCCTCAAAATAGCTAAAACGAATTAGCTAGTAAAATTTATGAGCTTATTAACAAAAACTACATAACATTTAATAGTTCATAAATGAAATATTCAAAAATCACTAATTATTTAGAATTCATTAATACAATTGTTATAAAAAAACCTTTTAGCTATAAATTATATTCATTAAAACACACAATTTTAACACTTGTACACACTTAAATATTGCATTCTTAACTTTTTATTGTCATTTTTGACCCGGCTAATTCAAACAATTTTTAAAAATGAAGAAAAAAACTACGATTCTACTAGCGTTTCTTTTAGCGCTAGTATCACAGGTAGCTCTTGCGTACCAACAAAACACCGTAACCGGTACGGTTACAGATTCTGATGGATTACCCATCCCAGGTGTTAATGTTATCGTAAAAGGTACTAACAACGGAGTTCAAACAGATTTTGATGGAGTTTATTCTATCGACGCAACAGAGGGCGACATTTTAGTGTTCTCTTTTATTGGTTTAAAAACGGCTGAGTATCCCGTTTCAAATGTTTCTACTATTGATGTAACACTTGAAGAAGATGCTTCTCAGCTTAGTGAAGTAGTTGTTACTGCGCTAGGTATTGAGAGAGATAAACAAAGTTTAGGTTTTGCTCAACAAACTGTTGAAGGAAACACACTTACAAAGTCTAGACAAACAGACCTTAACAATGCCTTAGCAGGTAAAGTAGCCGGGGTTCAGTTTAATGGTGCTGCGAGTTCTGGATTTTCTAATTCTAATATTAGATTAAGAGGTAACACTGGTGTTCTTTATATTGTAGATAACATTAAAGTAGGTTCTTCTTCTAATATTAACACAGATGACATTGCAGAGATGTCTGTTCTTAAAGGTGCTGCTGCAACCGCATTATACGGTCCTGAAGGGATTAATGGTGTAATTATTATTACAACAAAATCTGCTGAAGCAGGAGAAAGCTTAATTACAATAAACCACAGTACAGCATTTGAAGAAATTGCAGAACTTCCAGAATATCAAAATGAGTATGGTGGTGGATACGACCAAACTTTCCCAACTTTTTCATACGATCCTGCAGTACATCCAGCAGACTGGTCTTCTTTTGATGGCCAACCAATGGTTGAATACTACGCAGATGAAAGCTGGGGACCAAGAATGGACGGTACTCCTGTTCGTCATTGGGATAGCTGGATTCAAGGGGACCCTGAATTTGGACAATTAAGACCATTTTCACCAAACCCAGATAATATCGAAAACTTTTTTAGAACTGGTATTACAAACAACACAAACCTTACACTTGCTAAAGGTGGAGAAGATTATTCTGTTAGAGCATCTATCCAACGTGTGGGACGTGAGAGTGTTATTCCTGGAGCTGATCAAAACAGAGTTCAGGCAACTTTAAATACTACATTACAGATCAATGATAAATTAGAAGGTTTTGCAAATGTTAGTTACCAGGATAGAAGAACAACTAACTTTGTAACTACAGGTTACGGTAACGTTGCTTCTAACTTTAACCAGTGGTGGCAAAGACAACTTGATATGGATCGAGTTGAAAACTACAGAAGAGATGGACAAATCGTTTCTTGGAACATCAATAGTCCAACAGATACAAGACCACTTTACTGGGATTCTCCTTATTTAAGTATTTATGAAGGTAAATCTCCACAAACTAAAAACTCTATTTATGGAAAAATAGGTCTTAACTACGAAATCTTTTCAGACTTAAAAGCGAGTATAGAACTTAGAAAGAACTACCAAGCTTATGAGAACTCTGGCAGAAATCCATGGGGAGGACTTTCTACTCCATATTATGGTGAAAACGAAAGCACTGAAAGTACAGATGAACTTTTTGGTATTCTTACTTACGACCATGATCTTTCAGATAGCTTTGACATTACAGCAAACCTTGGTTTCGAACTACAGGATTATAACTACAAAAGCATTAGTGGATCTACAACAGGTGGCCTTCAGGCAGATGGACATTACAGTTTAAATACCTCTGTAGGAAGACCAAATGTTTCTAGCTACAAGAGTGATAGAAAAAGACAATCAGTTTTTGCAAAAGCTTCTATTGGTTATGAAGGTATTCTTTATTTAGACGGTTCTGCCCGTTTAGACTGGCAATCAACTGCTGCAGCCGATGATAACAGAGTTGAAACTTACGGAGGATCATTCAGTTTCATCTTCAGTAAACTTCTAGAATCTAATGATATTCTTACATTTGGTAAATTGAGAGCAAGTATCGCTCAGGCTCCTCAATTCCCAGATATTTACGATATCGTTCAAACTTATAATGTTGGAACGCCATACTCTAATTATGGATCACTTTCTTACCCAGGTACTTTAGTAAACCCAAGATTAATTGGTGGTGTTAGAGAAGAGGTAGAATTTGGTACAGAATTAAAATTCGTAAATAGCAGAATTGGTTTAGATGTAACTTATTTCGAAAAGACTGATGATCAACTTCCTGTAAGTGTATCATTAGACGGATCTACTGGTTATACGGCTACCAGAAGTAACGACGGTAGACAAAAGTATAAAGGATGGGAGGTTTCCTTAAACCTTGTTCCTGTAAGATCAGATGATTTCGAGTGGAATTTCACAACTAACTTCGCTACATTAGAAAGAACTGTAGAAGCAATTGCTCCAGGAATTACAACAAATGTACTTAGATCTACTTGGGGAGGCACTTCTCTTCAAGAAAGAGTAGGTGAAGAATGGGGTGCAATTTACGGTCGTAAATACGCTCGTGATGAAGATGGCAACATTCTTTTAAGTTCTGCTGGACAGCCAAGATACGAGAGTTCTCAATACCTTGGTAACGTATTACCAGATTTCACAGGAGGTATGTCTCACTTCTTACAATACAAGAATTTAAGCTTAAGTT
Organism: Zunongwangia atlantica 22II14-10F7; assembly: GCF_002094855.1. Taxonomy (GTDB): domain Bacteria; phylum Bacteroidota; class Bacteroidia; order Flavobacteriales; family Flavobacteriaceae; genus Zunongwangia; species Zunongwangia atlantica. The sequence goes on along the minus strand of NZ_ARYN01000007.1, from coordinate 68,444 downwards.
TTGATATAGATTTCCAAAAAGGTGGTAAGATATTCTCTACTACGAAAATGTTTAACGCATACTCTGGACTTTCTATCGAAACTGTAGGAAACAACGACCTAGGAAACCCATTAAGAGATCCTGTTACAGGTGGTGCTGACAGTGGTGGTATCCTAGTTGAAGGTGTAGATGAAACAACAGGTGAACCTGCTTCTTACCACGTAAATGCTCAAACATACTACGAAAGTTATATGTTTGGTTTAGGTGAAGAGTGGTTATATAACAACTCTTATGTTAAATTAAGACAGGCAAGAATTGATTACTCTTTGCCATCTGACCTATTATCCAACACACCATTCAAAGATGTTAACATAGGTGCTTACGCAAACAACCTATGGTTAATTTATTCTTCAATTGATGGAATTGATACTTCAGAAATTGAAGATCCTGACTATGCTTGGACAGAAGGTGGACAATTACCTATGGCTAGAACTATTGGTTTAAACGTAACATTGTCATTTTAATTAATTAAGAAGAAGAATAATGAAAAATAAACTCATAAAAGTATCTACTCTAATAATAGCTGCCGCACTTACATTTACTTCGTGCGACACAGTAGACTTTAACGACACAAATGTTAACAATAACGACCCTAGTAATCCAACTCCTGCAAGTCTTTTGACAAATGCAGAAAGGTCTTTAAGTGATTATGTAGGTGCAACGACACCAAATATGTATGTTCAGTACATCTCTAATGGGCAGTACCCAGAAGAATCACAATACGGAACATTAAACTGGAGTTTTAATGGATTGTACGCAATTCTAACTGATTTAAATGGGGTTATAGAATTAAACTCTAACGAAGAAACTGCGGTTTCTTCGTTGGCTGGAGGTTCTAATGCCAACCAAATTGCTGCTGCGACAATTTTAAGAGCCTACATTCTTGAAAGTATGACGTTAAGATGGGGTAGAATTCCTTACACTGAAGCTCTTCAGGGAACAGATAACATCTATCCTTCTTACGATTCTCAAGAAGACATCTACAATGGTCTATTTGAAGAAATCAATTATGCTTTATCAATTATTGATGGAGGAAATGGTCCTACTGGAGATTTCATTTTCGAAGGCGATATGAGCCAATGGGAAGCTTTTGGTAATACTCTTAAAATGGTAATGGCCCTTAGATTATCTGAGGCAAATCCAACATTAGGTTCCAGTATGTTCAATGAAGCTTTAGGTAACGCAATCGCTTCTAATGATGGTAACCTGTTTTATCCTTACTTAGCAGATGAAAACAATGACAACCCATGGGAAGATAGATTCCTTGCTCCTAACTTCAGGAGAGATTACGCGGTTAGTGATGTATTTGTTGACTATTTAGTAGGAACTGGTTCTTCAACAGATCCAGAAGATCCAAGATTATACTCTATGGCTCAACCAGCTACTTCTGCTGGAGACTTTATTGGAGCTCCTTATGGGCAACAAAACTCTGCTATTAATGACTACTCATTTATCACAGCAGATGTTATTAACAATCAAACAGCACCGCTATATATTTTCACTTATTCAGAAGTACTTTTTGCAAGAGCAGAAGCTGCTGAATTGGGATGGACTAGTGAAGATGCAGATGCTCTTTATGAAGACGCTATCCAGGCATCTATGGACCAATGGGGTGTATCTGCAGATGATGCTACAGCTTACATCGCAGCGAATCCATACTCTGGTATCGAATCAATAAGTTATGAAAAATGGGTAAGTCTTTATTTACAAGGTTACGAGTCTTGGGCTGAATGGAGAAGATACTTAGCTTCTGATAATGAAGTTGATCTTATTATCCCATCTACTTTACTAAGTGGAGCTACAGATATTCCTAACAGACAAGCTTACTCAGCAACTGCTGGTAATCTTAACGAAGACGCCTACGAAGAAGCTGTTTCAGCGCAAGGTCCAGATGACCTTAATACTACTCTTTGGATTTTTGAATAATTCATAGTAGAATTAGCACACTTTAAAAGCCTATCAATCTATTTGATAGGCTTTTTTTGTATATTTATAACAAATCAATCATTATGAAAAATACAATTCTAGCGATTTTATCTATTGCTTTCTACAGCCACACCTATGCACAAAGTGATCTCCCCACAGCCGATCTTTCAGATGGTTATAAAATAATTAGAGGAGAAGCAAAAGGAACCCCATTTTTATTTGATAACTGGCATGTTGGTTATGGCATCTACAATAGCGGAAGTAAAAGCGAACCTCAACTTATGAACTACGATATACATCAAAATAACGTTGTTTATAAGACCAGTGAGTCTTCCAACAATATCATGGTTTTACAGGATAGTGGCTTTAAAGGCATGATATTAAAGAATGATACTAATGAAGTTCTTCTTTCTAAAATACCAGGATATGATTTCGAAAAGTCTAAGAAAGAAGAAAAATATTACGAGATAGCTTTACCCCCATCCAATAAAGTAATTATTGAATACATCAAAGAATTAGATGATCCAAACGCAAGCGGCTGGACAAGTAGTAGCACTAACAGTTATAACGCTGAATATAAATTTAAAACAAAATACTATATTCTTAATAAGGATAAAAAGTATGAGGAAGTGAAACTGAAGAACAAATCCTTAGTCAAAACATTTAAGGATAAAAAGGATCAAATTGAAAATTACATCGACAATAATAACATTGATGTTAAAACAGCTGCAGACATGGTTCCGGTTGTAGAATACTACCATAGTCTATAAAATTAATTTCAACCATTTTTAATTAAATCAGAATAGAACTAAAACCTCTATTCTGATTTTTTTATAAAGACTTATTTCTCGGTAGAAATCACCTCTTATAAACTTTAAATTTCATTTTTATTTTTAGAGGGATAAATTAAAATACTTCACCTATTTTTGTCGCATGAAAGATGCTACAACTATTTTTGGAATTAGAGCGGTTATTGAAGCTATTGAAAGCGGAGAATCTATAGATAAGATTTTTATACAAAAGAGACTTTCTGGAGAGCTTTTTTCAGAATTAAAAAAGAGCTTATCTAAAGGAAATTATAACATCTCCTATGTTCCACAGGAAAAACTTTACAATCTAAGCAAAGGTAATCACCAGGGGGTTGTAGCTAAAATAAGCCCTATCGCTTTTAAAGGTCTTGAAGAAACCGTAGAGCCGATATTAGAAAAAAAAGAAGCTCCATTTTTTCTGCTATTAGATCAGGTTAATGATGTTCGTAATTTTGGAGCAATCATAAGGACAGCAGAATGTTGCGGAGTGGATGCTATTATTATACCTGAAAAAGGTGCTGCACCTATTAATGCTGATACCGTGAAAACTTCGGCTGGGGCGGTTTTTAAAATTCCTATCTGTAAAGTGAATCATATAAAAGATGCTGTATTTTATCTTCAGTCTAGCGGAATTCAAACTGTTGCTGCGACAGAAAAAACAGACGATTTAATTTACGATATCGACTTTAAAAAACCTTCAGCAATAATAATGGGGAATGAAGCTAAAGGAGTTTCGCCTTCTATTTTAAAAACCATAGATCACAAAGCTAAACTACCTATGCATGGTGAAATAGCTTCATTAAATGTATCTGTGGCGTGTGGAGCTTTTTTATACGAGGTTGTTAGACAACGTATTTAATCGTTTTTATTCTCTGTTGCCTTTTTATAGATATAATTGACCTCAATGATATCTTCCTGCTCGCTTTCGTTAATTTCATCGGGTAATTTTTCGATAAAATTTCCGTTTTCATCAAAATGACGCATAAACTCATCTTCCTCTTCATCATAATCAGGATGCTCCCAAACATATTTTGGTGCTTTAGCAATATTCTTTTTAAAGATAAATGCAAAAAGTAAACCTACAATTAAGCCTGAAAGGTGCCCTTCCCAAGAAACTTCAGGATCTATTGGCGTAACATACCATAACAAACCTCCATAAAGAAATACAACAATTAAAGAAAGAGCAACAAGACGATAGTGTTTTGAAAAAATTCCTTTAAAAAATAAAAAAGAAGCCAGCAAATAGATAATTCCACTAGCGCCAATATGATAAGCAGGTCGTGCTATTAACCAGGTTATAAGCCCTGTTAACAACAATCCATAACCCAGGATTTTCCAGCTAATGCTACGATAAAAATAAAAAAGCGCTATTGAAAGTACCAAAAGCGGTATAGTGTTATTAAACAAATGTTTTATTCCACTATGAATAAATGGCGAAAAGAAAACGCCACATAAACCACTAAGTTTCCTAGGGTACAGTCCAAAAGGATTAAAATTAACTCCAAATCGAACTTCAATCCAGAACACTATCCAGATAGCAAGCACAAAGAGTAATGGATATCCAATTACGCCAGGAGTAAAATTAAAATCTTGCTTCTGTTTCACACTTAAAAAATTTAAAATAATACTACAAAAAAATAACCAATATCGCTTAGCAGAGATTTTGTCATTCTAATTTTTACATTTGCAAAATGAACCAGCCATTAGCAGAAAGACTAAGACCAAAAACTTTAGACCAGTATTTGAGTCAGACGCACCTTATTGGTCAAAAAGGTGCTTTACGCCAACAAATTGAACGAGGCATTATCCCTTCTATGATTTTTTGGGGACCTCCCGGTGTTGGAAAGACAACGCTTGCTAATATTATTGCTAATGAATCTGACCGACCTTTCTTTACCTTAAGTGCCATTAGTAGCGGTGTAAAAGATGTACGAGAAGTTATTGAAAAGGCAAAAAGAAGTGACGGCTTATTTACGACAAAAAGTCCGATTCTCTTTATCGACGAGATTCATCGCTTTAGTAAATCTCAACAAGATTCGCTTTTAGGGGCTGTAGAAAAAGGCTGGGTAACATTAATTGGCGCTACTACAGAAAACCCAAGTTTCGAAGTTATTTCGGCATTACTTTCCAGGTGCCAGGTTTACGTATTAAAAGCCTTTTCTAAAGATGAGCTTATCGCCTTGCTTAACCGGGCAATGAAAGAAGATAAAATTATCGCTTCAAAAAACATCAAATTAAAGGAAACTGAAGCTATTTTAAGACTTAGTGGAGGAGATGCGAGAAAATTATTAAATATCTTCGAACTTCTGGTAAATGCAAGTGATGAAGGCGCCGAAATTACCAATGATATCGTTTTTGAAAAAGTGCAGCAGAACACTGTGCTTTACGATAAAACCGGTGAGCAGCACTATGATATTATTTCAGCGTTTATAAAATCAATTCGTGGAAGTGATCCTAACGGGGCGGTTTACTGGTTAGCCAGAATGATTGAAGGTGGTGAAGATGTGAAATTTATTGCAAGAAGAATGCTAATTTTAGCCAGTGAAGATATTGGTAACGCCAATCCTACTGCTCTGGTGATCGCCAATAACACTTTTCAGGCTGTAAATACCATTGGTTATCCCGAAGCTAGAATTATTTTAAGCCAGTGTGCCACATATCTGGCCACTTCACCAAAAAGTAACGCCGCTTACGAAGCTATTGCAAAAGCATCTAGCCTGGTAAAGCAAATGGGAAATTTACCTGTACCACTGGATATAAGAAATGCCCCTACAAAATTGATGAAAGATCTTGGTTATGGCGAAAATTATAAATACGCTCACAACTACGAAGGCAATTTTGTAAAGGCAGAATTTTTACCAGATGAGATTAGAAATACCATTCTCTACGAACCGGGAAATAACTCAAGAGAAAACTCGCAGCGTGAATTTCTTCGGAAACGTTGGTCTGGCAAATACAATTACTAATCCTGAAGTTTGTAAGTGGTTTTAACCGTTTTACCAGCCTGGCGATCAAAAATCTCTACAACTAAATCTCCGCTATTGGCAAAATAGGCCATCCCTTGTTTTGTTAATGAGTTATAGATAAAATTATCTGATCCATCAGATTTTATAAGCATAGCAAAAGGCTCTGCCATTCCTTTTTGATAAAAACCGTAACCAGATTCGTTTTCTTCTAAAAAGTAAACCGAATTATCATTGGTATAGAATGTACCTTCCGCTACCGCTACTATCGCATCGTCTTCATCCATTTCGCTTTCTTCAACTACTTCAATTTCTTCTTCAGCAGCGTTAGAAACTTCAGCAGTAGCAACCGCTTTTGCTTGTTTTGAAGCTTCTTTTTTAGGAGTCTCAGAAACTATTGGATCTTCACTATACGTATAATTTAAATCCTCTAAAGAAGTAAACGCATCCCTTAAGGCTTCATGATAAGCAGCTTTATAATCTTTTTCTCTACTTCTTCCTTCTTCAGAAGCATAAACCACATTTCCGTAACAATCTTTTAATTGTAACACCATTTTTGTAACAAATAATCCAGAGTTATTCTGAACATCTGCCTCTAAAGCCAAACAGCTATTCGACTGTAATTCTGCAGGCTTTTGTGCACTTTTCATTACAGTTGAAAATCCATATTTTTCCAGTAAAAACTTTGTTAGTGCGTTTAACTGATATTGATTTTTCTCTTTAGAGAATTCATATTTTTCAGGAACAATAACATACTTATAATCGTTCACTGTTTTTTGACCATAAGTGATTGCAGTAAATAATATTGCGAATAAAACCGATAGTTTTTTCATAATCATAATAATTTAAAAATCTGTCTAAAATAACGAATATCGTCTGTATAGCCTTATTTTATAAATACAGATTAATATTTTTTAAATTGTTTAAACCTATAACATCATTGTAAGCCGACTTATTGTAATAATCAAAATAAATCGTTTGTAAACCAAAATCTGCCGCACCAACAATATCAGCTTCATAGTTATCACCAATCATAACCGATTTTTGAGGTAGCGCTTTTGCTTTTTTAAGTGAAATATCAAAAATGTTAGGATGTGGTTTTTTAACTCCGGCTTCTTCAGAGGTTGTTATAGTATTGAAATAATTCAGAATATTAGAATTCTTCAACTTTTTATGCTGAACTTCCTCAAAACCATTGGTAATAATATGTAAGGTATATTTTTTAGAAAGATAATCTAAAGCCTCTACCCCACCGTCTAAAAGATGATTATATTCAGAAAGATAAAGGATATAATCATTAGATAATTTATCTATAATTGTATCATCTGCCTGGTAAGATAAGGCTAAAAAAGAATCTTTTAATCTACCATACCGCAACTTTTCTTTAGAAACCAGATTTTTGCGATAATTCTCCCAATACTCATAATTTATAGGAACGTAAACGTCCAGAAATCTTTGAAGTTCTAAATCTATTTTATTTAGCTTAAAAATATATTCGAAAGTTAGAGCCGAGTTCTTATCAAAATCCCACAAAGTATGATCTAAATCGAAAAAAACATGCTCTATATTATTCAATTTCATGAATTTGCTTTAATAATGAGTAATATCGTTTGTTATTATAATATTCAGAAAAATCTTCATTTTTAAAGATCGCTCTAAAGGTGCCGCCTACATTTTTAACTCGCTCGTGAATTTTAACGATCTCTTTTTTTAATTCTTCGGAAGAATACTTTTTCCCAACATTAGAATTAAATATATAAGGATGGATTTGAAGCGGACTCGTAATCTCCATATTTATATCATAAAATAAATAGGAAGAGCAAGTACCCGCTCTAAATCCTAGATCATCTGGATAGCCCATCGAATAATCGTTTTCGAACTCTAATTCTGCCAACGTATTAAAATGCTCTGGGATTCCAAGATCGTAACTGGCATTTAAAACATTCTCTAATGGATAATGAATGATATTTTCTAAACGGAATTTTTCCTTTTTAAGTATTTTTAAAGTTTGCGAAGAATAATGTCCTAAAAGCAATCCTATTTTCGCATAATCTGAAACAAATTTAATGTTTGATCGATACGGAATTCTATTGTAATTAATATTACGATCGTAAAGTGTAAAATCTGCCACTTTAAACATGAAAATCGTTGAAAGTGAATGCTTTTTTATAAGACTTACCAAATCGTCAAAAACATCGAAAGGATCTTTTTTAATTTTCATCCATGACTTAATTCTATCGAAAAACCGATGAAAATGAAGTTTTACAAGATCATTTCCCCAGCCCACCATGCTTCTAATAATTCCCTTATTATTAAAAACAAAGCCATGTTCTACGGCAAAAATACTCTCTACCTGAAATTCAATCTTTTTGAATTCCATTTCTGGAAACTTTTGTCGTAAAACCTGTTTAAACTTTTGTGCCCAAATATCGACCACCGGTGTTTTTAAAAAGCTTTCTTTAAAAGCTAAACTTTCTGACACCGGGAATCTACCCGCTTCATCTTTTACATGAGGTAAATATTCTTCGTAACGTGTTAAGAGGTAAAAAGAAGCGGCAAAAATATCGAAAGGCAAATCACTATTTTCACTCACAGGGAAGAAGCAAACAGTATTTCCCCAGGGTTGTACTTTAATCTCTAATTCGCCAAAACCATGTTCTAATAAAATATCTGTATTCTGAATAAAAAACTCGTTTCCCAAAGCTTGTTTTCCGTAGGACATTTTAAAGCCATCATGCGCTACAAACTCTTCGATTTTAGAAGTAAATTTTATCTGAATTCCAAGCATATTTGTACAGATATGCTTAAAGATATAGATGATTCTTGGAGTAACTTTTTGGGTGTAGACCAGTAGCATTAAGGGTAATTTTATAAGATCGCTTCGTCTGCAAAGCTAAAATAGGACATTTCAGTTACAATTATATGATCCAGTACTTTTATATCAAGACTTTCTGAAGCTGTTTTTAGTTTTTGGGTTAAATTTTTATCGGCCATACTTGGCTTTAAAGTTCCGGAAGGATGATTGTGAGCAAGGATCAAAGAAACTGCTCCAAGTTCTAAAGCTTTCTTTAAAGTAAGCCGAACATCTACCAAAGTTCCTGTGATCCCGCCTTTACTTAGCTGAAGTTTATCGATCACTTTGTTAGAATTATTCAAATAAATAATCCAAAATTCCTCGTGAGGTAATTCTCCAATAATAGGTTGCATTAATTCGAATACAGATCTGCTAGAGGTGATTTTGGTTCTTTCCAGAGCATTTTCTAAACGTCTTCTTCTACCAAGCTCTAAAGCAGCAATAATCGTAATCGCCTTCGCCTCTCCAATACCATTAAATTTACAAAGCTGATTGACTGAAAGTTTTCCTAATTCACTAAGATTATTCTGTGTAGAAGCTAAAATTCGCTTGCTTAATTCTACAGCGGTTTCCTTTCTATTACCAGAACCTATTAAAATAGCGATTAATTCAGAATCGCTTAAAGCAAGTTTCCCTTTTCTGAGTAATTTTTCGCGTGGCCTATCGTCTACCGCCCAATTTTTGATACTAAAACCTTGTGATTGCTCTCCCATTCCGTTAAAATACAACAGATTAGAAGAGCAATAAAGATTTTAACCAATTTTATAATTCGGTTACAAACTGCTCTAGATCAATTCCTCCGTAATTACCGCTACTCATAAAAAGTAATACAGAATTATCGAAATTCGATGTTTTAAGATGCTTTTCTAAATCTGAAGTTTCAGTAATTATACTAAGATCCTCTCGTCCAAAAGCAGATTTTATGGCTTCAGCAGAAATTGGGTCCAGTTTTTTGTGGGCAACCGCTTCCGAAGAATAAAATACAATGGCTTTATCTGCAGCATCAAGTGAATTTTTATATTCAGCAATAAAACTTTCGTTTAAACTACTAAAAGTATGCAGTTCTAGACAAGCGATAACTTTTTTATCCTGAAATTGTTCCTTCACGGCTTTTACACTCGCCTTTACTTTAGAAGGGCTATGAGCAAAATCTTTAAAGGCAATAAAATCCCCAGATTCTTTAATTTTCTGAAGTCTTTTTGAAGCTCCTTTAAATGTCGAAATTGCCTCGTAGAAATCTTCTTCATCTATCCCCATATGCTGGCAAACCCATTTTGCACCGGCAAGATTACTAACATTATGTTTCCCAAAAACTTCTAAAGGCATGTCACCTTCTGGAGTTACCAGGATTGTTTCACCATCCTCGATATAATATTCTGGCGTTTGATAAGGATGTTTTCTAATAGGATTCGTGCTGTTTTCAACAATAGTTTTAAGTTCAGCATCCTCTTCGTTATACACCAGGATTCCGCCATTCACGATCTTATCTACAAAAATATTGAACTGCTCTACGTAATTTTCGTAAGTAGGAAAGACATTGATATGATCCCAGGCAATACCACTTAACAACGCAATATTAGGTTCGTACAAATGGAATTTTGGCCTGCGATCTATTGGAGACGATAAGTACTCATCTCCTTCAATAACAATAAAATCATTATCATCATTTAGCTGAATTGTATTTTCTAATCCCTCTAACTGTGCACCAACCAAATAATCTACATCTCGATTGTGATAATGCATCACATGTAAGATCATACTGGTAATTGTTGTTTTACCATGAGAACCACCTATAACAACACGAGTTTTGGTTTTAGACTGCTCAAAAATAAACTCTGGATACGAATAGATTTTTACGCCTAATTCCTGAGCTTTTAATAATTCTGGATTGTCTTTTCTAGCGTGCATCCCAAGAATAACCGCATCAAGATCACTCGTAATTTTCTCTGGAAACCAACCAAATTCTTCAGGCAAAATTCCGCAGTTTTGAAGTGCAGTTTTTGAAGGCTCAAAAATAGCATCGTCACTTCCTGAAATTTTAAAACCTTTTTTATGAAGTGCTATGGCCAAAGCATGCATTGCGCTCCCTCCTATAGCTATAAAATGAATGTTCATTATATCAATTTTTAGCAAATGTAATTATTGCTTTTATAATCGCGAAGTGAAGACTTACATATCCTGAATATCTTCCTGAAGTTCTAAAGCAATTTCAGCCTTAGCATCAAACTCTAAAGATTTCGAAATATACTTTTCTGCTTCTGGCTTATTACCTCTTTTTTCTGAAAGTTGCGCTAACTTAAGATAAGCTTCTGCCGGTGTTTTAAGATCCAGATAATTAAATCCTTCTAAAAACTTCTGCATTAAATCATCGACCTCTGAAGTTGCAACCTGAAATCTCACGGCTTCCTGAGCAAGCTCAAAATATAGATAGTTACGTATAATTAATTGAGGACTTTCTTTAGATTCCTTTATTGCCTGTTTGATAATTTTCCCTGAAACATCATCTTTCTCTTTATACGAAAAAACAAAAGCCATAGCAATACGATAATCAAGCTTGCTTAATTCTTCCAGTTTCTTTGCATGAATAAGAGATTTATCCAAACCTCCTCCCAAAACCGATGGTAATTCTAAATAAAGTTGAGCCAAAGCTCTACGACTTTCTATATGCCCAGGATCTATAGTTACCGCTTTCTCTAAATGTTCCTTAATATCTGGAATTAGAAAAGCCGCCTGAAATTTACTAATTTCCATAGCTTTCATCCCTAAGGCGCCGCCTAATTTAAAATTGTATAAAGCAGAATTAGGTTTTAAGTTCACCAAATCTTCATAGTAGGCTATTGCTTTATCCCACTTCTTGAAGTGACTATTAATATCTCCCAGATAAAGTTGTCCCAGCTCAGATTTCTTATAATTTTCTTCTAATATTCGCTGTGCTTTTACCAGTTCATAAGAATCCAGAAGAGCCTCCACTTTTTTAAAATTTTGCTGCCCCACAGCAGTTAAATTCATACTTAAAATAGCGACTAAAAAGAGTGATTTTATATCCAAACGTTAATTTTTTTAAGAAACCTGATAGTATTTTTAAGAAATCTTTCCAAAGGATTTTAACACAAAACCCACAATTAGGGGAAAAATACTAATAATTAGTAAATACAGGTCATTTTACAACGTACATATTAAAAATTATTATAATATTTGTGCTACAAACAATTTAAACTTTATTATTTATTATTCGAATTTAACACCTAGCCTATGCAAAATTTTACTTTGAGGATTAGGGGAACCAAATTGTTCCTTCTGTCCTTTGTACTATTTATGGGAGGTTTGTCGATGTATGGTCAAAGTGATTGCCCAACGCCGACAGGCACCCAAGACACTCAGTCTTTCTGCTATCTGCAAACTGTTGATGCAATTGTAACTGATGGTACAACAATTTACCGATCGGAAGACGGAACAACCCCTGTTCCAGATAACGAACTACTGGAGGATGGATTCACCTATTATGTAGGTAACGCTGACGGAACTTGTACAACAAGACTTCCCGTTACTGTTACAGTAACTTCTTCTCCAGCCCCAGTAACTGGATACGGAACTACTTTTTCTCCTGCTTTAGGATCTACTGCAGATTCTTATGATGTAGATGATTTAATCGCTACTTTACAAGATGATAACCCAGGGCAAACTCTTATTGTTTTTCAAGGACAGTTTGATGAAACTCCTTTAGCTGGAAACACCGAATTAATTGCAGAAAACTCTTACTTTGTCGGAATCGACAATGGAGGCTGTCCATCTGAAAGATTAGCAATGCGTTACGATCCTATCGTTGCAGTTGCTCCTACCGGAGATGCTGCACAAACTTTCTGTGACGGTGCTACTGTTGCAGATTTAGTTGCTCAGGGAACAAGCGAAAATACTACAGCTATCCGTTGGTATAGTACAGAAACTTCAAACCCTAATTTGGGTGATGATGTTGTATTAGTGGACGGAGAAACTTACTATGCTACCCAGATTATAAACAATGTTGGTTCAGCTTTACCTCCAACAGAAAGTGAAGAGAGATTTGAAGTTACCGTTACCGTTATCCCTCCTGTAAATGCTGGTGATGACGCTAGTACTGAGTTATGCTCAAATGACGCTTCTCTAGATCTATTTACTCTTCTTTCTGGAGATGCCGATACAGATGGTACATTTACTCTAGACGGCGCTGATATTAATGGTCAATTTGATCCTGCAAACTATACTGCTGGAACATATACAATTACATACACTGTAGCAGATGATTGTACTACAGATGATGCTACATTTACAATAACACTTACAGATCAACCAGAAGCTCCGGTTGTTGCAGACCAAGAGTTTTGTGAAACTGAAAATCCAACAGTTGCTGACTTAGCAGTTGATGCTGGTATTCTTATCTATGATGATGCTTCTTTAGCAACAGAACTGGACCCAACTACAGCTTTAGCAACTGGTACTTATTATGCAGTGGCTACTAATGGGCCTTGTGCTTCTGTTTCAACTGCATTTGAAGTTACAATTTCTGAGCAACCAGATGCGCCAGTTATCGCTGACATGGAATTTTGTGAAACAGATAATGCTACTGTTGCAGATTTAGGCTTAACAGATGTAATGATTTACGATGATGCTTCATTAACTACTGAACTTGATCCAACCACAGCTTTAGCAACTGGAACTTACTATGCAGTGGCTACTAATGGTTCTTGTGTTTCTGATACAACTGAATTCGAAATTACAATTTCTGAACAACCAGATGCACCTGTAATTACAGGAGCTGAATTCTGTGAAACAGATAATGCTACTGTTGCAGACTTAGGCTTAACAGATGTAATGATTTACGATGATGCTTCATTAACTACTGAACTTGATCCAACCACAGCTTTAGCAGAAGGCACTTATTATGCAGTTGCTACCAATGGGTCTTGTACTTCTGAAGCTACAGAATTTGAGGTAACTATTACTCCTGCTGTAGCAGCTGAAGCTGGTGATGATATGGCATTTGATGCTTGTATCAATGATACTGTAGATTTAACTGCATATTTAAGTGAAGATGCTTTAACAACTGGTGAATTTACCGGAACAGGCGTTACAGGTACTACTTTCACTGCTACTACTGCAGATACATATACCATAACTTACACGGTAGATGAAACAAACAGCTGTGTTACCACAGGTTCTTCAGACACTGCTACTTTTACAATTACCGTAAATTCACCTGTAGACGCTGATGCTGGAGAAGATATGGATTTTGACGCATGTGTTAATGAAACTGTAGACTTACTTTCATACTTAGCAGATAGCACAAATGATTCTGGTGAGTTTACAGGTGACGGTGTTACCGGTTCTTCTTTTACTGCAACATCTGCAGGAACTTATACGGTAACTTATACTGTAAATGATCAGGATAACTGTGTTACTCCAGGAACTTCAGATTCAGCTATATTTACTATCACTGTAAATACTCCATCTGATGCTGAGGCTGGTGATGATACAGAAATCGCAGCTTGTCTTAATGAAACTATCATTCTTGCTGATTATTTAAGCGATGATGCTATTACTTCTGGTGAATTTACAGGAGATATGGTAACAGACGGTATATTTACTGCAACTACTGAGGGAACTTATACTATTACTTATACGGTAGACGAAGATGATGCATGTGTTAACGGAGGCACTTCAGACACTGCAACATTCACAATCAATGTAAATGCTCCAACAGCTGCTGAAGCTGGTGATGATGCAGAAATCACGGCTTGTGTTAATGAAACTATCGATCTAATAACTTACTTAAGTGGTGACGCTAATACAACCGGTGAATTTACTGGTGATGGTGTTACAGGTACTAGTTTTACTTCTGCAACAGCAGGAACATATACAGTAACTTATTCAGTTGACGATCAAGATTACTGTGTTACTCCAGGAACTTCAGACACTGCTACATTTACAATTACTGTAAACGAGCCATCTGAAGCTGAAGCTGGAGATGATGCTGCATTTACTTTATGTGTAAATGAAAGTGTTGATTTATTTGAATACTTAAGTGACGATGCTATTACCTCTGGTGAGTTTACTGGAGATATGGTTACAGATGGTATATTCATGGCAACAACAGCTGGCACTTATACTATCACATATACAATAGATGAAGACGACACTTGTGTTACTGCTGGAACATCAGATACAGCTACTTTCACAATTACTGTAAACGCTGATGCTAATGCAGGTGATGATGTTACTGAAAATATTTGTGCAGCCGATACTACGGTAGACCTAAATACATTATTAATTGGAGCAGACGAAAACGGAGTTTTCTCACTTGAAGAAAACGACCTAACTGACGCTAACTTTGATATTAGTACTGTTGGTACATACGAGTTCACTTATACGGTAACTAATGATTGTGGAACAGATTCTTCTAGTTTAACAATTACAGTAAATGAAATTCCTGAAGCTCCTGCTACAACTGACGCAGAGTTTTGTGAAATCGAAGGTGCTACTTTTGCTGATCTTGACATCACTGGAGACAACATAGCTTTCTATTCAAGTGCAGATGCTAATCCAGATAACATGATCCCTGCAACTGATATCTTAACTTCAGGTACTTACTATGTAACTCAGATGAGTGCTGCTGGTTGTGAGTCTGAAACAGCAGCTATTACAATCACTGTTAACGATCCAGGAACTCCAACAATCGATCCTAGTGAATTCCAGATTTGTGAGTACGACGAAAGAACTGTTGCTTACTTAACTGATGGAATTACAAGTAGTGGAGATATCACTTGGTATGATGCTGCTGAAGGTGGAAGTGCTATAAGCGAGAGCGCTCTATTAGTAGACGGCATGACATATTATGCTAGTGCTTACAATAGCACTACAGGATGTGAGAGTGCTGAAAGATTAGCTTATACTGTAAACTTTACAGAATGTGCACTTGTATTCCAGGAAGGTATTTCTCCTAATGGTGATGGTCTAAACGACACTTTCGATATCCAATATCTAGAAGATGAATATCCAAATTACGAGATAGAAATCTATAATAGATGGGGTAATATGGTTTACAAAGGAAATGCTAGTACTCCAAACTGGGATGGTACTCCAACTGAATCTTCTCTTGGAGATGATGTACTACCTGTGGGAGTATACTTCTACGTGATTGAGTTTAATGACGGATCAACTCCTGCTAGACAAGGAAAAGTATACTTAAGCAGATAATCAGGATAAACACTAGAAAGAAATGAAAAATACAATCACAAAATATCTAATATTTATAGGCATTATCCTTTTTTCTGTAAAAGGTATGTCTCAACAAGATCCAGTGTTCACACAATACATGTATAACATGAGCGTAGTGAACCCTGCATATGCGACAGATGATCCTGGGATGTTAAATCTTGGGGGAATTTATAGAGCTCAGTGGGTAAATGTTGACGGTGCACCTCGCACCGCCAACTTCTTCGCTCACACTCCAATTAGTGAACGAATTGAACTTGGTTTAACAGTAGTTCATGACGAAGTGGGAGACTGGGTAAAAGAAAACAACATCACAGCAGATTTCGCCTATGTTTTACCAATAAGCCAAAACAGTAAATTATCTTTTGGTGCTAAAGCAGGGGTTACAACTTTCGATTCTAACACAAACGGAATTGTACTCCCTAATCCAGTAGATCCTGCTTTTGAAAATTACAGTGAAGCATTTCCTGTATTTGGTGTTGGTGCATTCTGGTTTAGTGACAACTATTATTTAGGTGTTTCTGCTCCTAACCTATTCACTGCTACTCACCTTGAAAATTCACAAGGTATTCAGGGAATTGGCGAAGAAGAAATTCACTATTATATTACTGGGGGTTACGTATTTGATCTTAGTCAAAATGTGAAGTTAAAACCTGCATTTATGGCTAGAGGGGTACAAGACTCTCCTTTATCTGTAGATGTAACAGCAAATGTTCTTTTATACAATCGCTTAGAAGCTGGTCTTGGTTATAGATTCGACGAATCTGTTACTGGATTAGTGAACTTTAAGATCACTCCTCAACTTCGTGTAGGATATGCTTACGATTATACTACTACGAATTTTGGGAACTACAACGACGGTACTCATGAGATCATGTTATTGTTCGATATAGATTTATTTGGTTTAAACAAAGGATACGACAAGTCTCCTAGATTCTTCTAAAAAAGATTAATATGAAAAACATTTATAGCACATTAATAATACTTCTTGTAAGCATCGCAGCTTTCGGTCAAAAGGCCGAAATTAGGAAAGCAGACAAGCTTTTCTCTCAGCGTGCTTACATAGATGCTGCCTCTGCCTATGAAGGCGTGGTAGACAAGAACCAGGAAGTTCTTCAGAATCTTGGAGACTCTTATTTCTACACGAATCAAATGCAAAATGCAGCTGAAGTTTACGGAACCTTGTTTTCTAGACATGAAGCTACTGTAGAACCTGAATATGAATTCAGATATGCTCACTCTCTTCGTGCAGCCGGCCAGGATGACGAAGCAGATAAGTACTTTGCTTCTTACTATGATAAGGATATTGATATTACAGAATTCGAGGAAAGTATTGTAGATTCTAGTAATCTTTATATCTACGAGCCTGAAATGTTACCAGCAGAAAATGCAGCATCTTCAGATTTCGGAATCTCTTATTTTGGAGAAGATAAAATCACTTTTGCTTCAACAAGAAATACTGCTCGTCCTATTTATCCTTGGAACAAGAAACCTGCATTAGATTTATATACAGGTGAAATTTCTGAAGAAGGTGAGATTAGCAATATTGTTCTTTTCTCTGATGCTATTAATACAGATGAGCACGAAAGTTCAGCGGTATTTAACGAAGAAGGAACTGTAATGTATTTTGACAGAACTAACGAAAAGCGTTTTAAAACTGAAGAAGGCCTAAGAGTAGCGAACATCAGAATTTATAAAGCTGAATTAGTTGATGGAGCATGGACAAATGTTGAAGCACTTCCTTTTACAAGTGAAGAGTTTTCTACAGAGCATCCTGCACTTAGCCCAGATGGTTCTACACTTTTCTTTGCTAGTGACATGCCAGGAGGGCAAGGATCTTTTGACCTTTACAAAGTGGCTATCAACGAAGATGGATCTTACGGAACTCCAGAAAACTTAGGACCTGGGATTAACACTGAGCATAGAGAGCAATTTCCTTTTGTTAGTGAAGACAACGTTCTTTACTTCTCATCAGACGGTCACTTAGGATTTGGTAACCTAGACGTTTACAAATCTGAAGGAGATTATACTGAAGCTGAAAACTTAGGAAGTTCTATCAACAGTCCTTATGATGATTTTGCTTTCATCATTAACGAAGGAGAGAAAAAAGGTTTCTTATCTTCTAACAGAAGTGGTAACGATAATCTTTATTCTTTCACAAGAACTAAGTATGTTAAGAAAACAAGACAAATTGATATTCCTCACGAAAATAGAATTTACTTCGCATTCGATAAATCTGAGGTTACTGAAGAATATCAGGAAGTTTTAGATAAAGTAATCGACATTCTTAAAGGTAGCGATGCAACTGAAATTAGAATCGCTTCTCATGCCGATGCTAGAGGTACTGAAGAGTACAACCTTAAATTGTCACAAAGAAGAGCTGATGCTACAAAAGACTACTTAGTAGCTCATGGTATTTCTTCTAATAATATTACGACTAAAGGTTACGGTGAGTCTCAACCAGTAAATGATTGTACTGAAGAGAGAGGATGTTCTGAAGAAGAATATGCTAAAAACCGTAGAAGTGTGATTACATTTACTACAATGGAAGTTGTAGAAGACTAATTACATTCCTAAGAACAAATTGAAAGCTCCGGTAAACCCGGAGCTTTTTTTATTTACAGACTTTTCGTAAACTAGCTCAAGGCAAGTCCTTGAGGAATTTATTAGAAAATATTTTAACTTAGAGACAAATCTCAGAGTATTTAATCTCGATTATCGAGTAAATTACAATAGACCTCCCTACGCGTCATCAACAAATCATCTATCATGAAAAAAGTTATCGCGTTTCTCATCCTTTCGATTATTAGTCTATGGAATATAACTGCACAGAAATTTTACGAAAATCAGTGGAACAAAGTTGAAGAACAGGAAATATTAGGGAATACCAAAACAGCAAACGACCTGGTTGAGAAAATTGCGACAAAGGCGAAAATCGATAAAAATGACGCTCAATCTATAAAAAGCCTTTTCTATCTTTCAAAATTTGCAATAGACTTACAAGAAAAATCGGCTACTGCAATAACCTCTGAAATCCAGAAAAGAATAGAAAATGTGGACTCGATTTCTAAACTCATCCTGTATTCTATTTTAGCCGATTTTCAATCGCAATATCTTCAGAAGAACGCTTACAGAATTCAGGATAGAACTAGTGTTGAAAATGACACTGCTAACTTTCAGTTTTGGAGTACAGAAAAATTTAATTCAGAAATAATAGAAAATTATCGAAAATCGATCTCAGAAAAAGAAAGCCTGGAAACCACCAATATCGATAAATATTCCTACTTACTAGACACGCTCCATGAGCCAACAATACACTTCAACAATATTTACCAATTGCTCATTAACCGAGCATTAAATTACGGAAAAAGGAACAACCGTTATCTTTCCAAAAATCCACTATCGTTTAAGATCACTAAACATCATTTAGTTTCAAGTGATAGATTTATAAAAACCGACTTAAAAACTTCAGAAGAAACAGATAAAGACTATTTCACTTTGAAATGCTATCAGGAACTTGAAAAATCTCTTCTAAAAAATAACGAAAATCAACTTCTAGCTTATTTTACTCTAGATCGCTATAAGTACATTAAATCGAAAATCGCTATTTCAGAAAGTGATTTTTTAAAAGCATTGAACGATCTATATCCTAAATTTGAAGATAAACTCACAAAAGATCTAATCGCTCTCGAAAAGGCACTTATACTAAAACAAAGAGCAAGCAAACAAGATTTTCCAGAAGATAACATCAATGCGATTTCACTCTCAGAAGAAATTCTCAAACATGGTTTCAATTCGTATTTAAAGAACAATGCACAGAATATTATTACAGGCATTAAGAAAAAAGAATTTAGCGTTCAGGTTAATCCTTATCAAAGTCCGCAGAAAAACTTTCCAATTTTTATTTCATATACTAATCTGGACTCCCTGCAATTCCAGATTTACAAATTGAATAAAACAGATTTCAATTTTTTGGATAAGCAAAATTTTTATGCTGAAGAACAAAAAATTAAACTCAAAAAACTATTAAAGAAACTCGATTCTGAAACTAAAGAGTTTTCAAATTGGATCAAGCTACCTAACAAAAGTCAGCACTTTAAAAGAACTACAGAAGCAATTGCACCTAAACTTGAAATTGGCAAATATGTAATCCTTCTTAAAGATAAAAGCCTCGACAATCTATATGCGTTAAAAACGATTCAGGTAAGTGAACTAAGTTTAATTTCCAATCAGAATGAAAATATAGATCTTAAAGTAGTTAATCGCGAAACTGGTGAACCAATCGAAAACGCAACGGTAAAAGCTATTCTTCATTCTAACAACAATACAAATTCTTATGAGCGAACTTCAGATAAAAACGGAAATTTAAGCTTCTCACCAGAAGTAGACCATCTAAGAAATATCGAATATCACATTACAAAGGATCAGGATGAAATCATTTTGGAAAATCGGAATTCTTACTACAGAAATACTTACGAAAACGAAGATGAAGAACGCGGATTCTTATTCACAGATCGAAGTATTTACAGACCCGGCCAGCAGATTTATTATAAAGGTGTATTAGTTTCTAAAAAAGGTGATTCAAGCAAAGTACTTTCCGGCAAAAAAATAGTGATTCGTTTTTTAGATGCTAACCGAAACGAAATTGAAAAAAGACAGGCGAAAACAAACAATTTTGGTAGTGTATCCGGAAACTTTGAAATTCCAACAGGCTTAAAAACCGGACAGTTTACAATCCAAATTCAAGAAGATAGCGATAAAGAAAGACCAAAATTTTATGCCACGAAAAGAGTTTCTGTGGAAGAATACAAACGACCTAAATTTAAAATAGCATTTAAACCTGTCACTCAATCCTTCGCTTTAAATGATTCTGTTAAGATTAATGGATATGCTGAAAGTTTCTCTGGAGCGCGCTTAAGTCATGCTAATGCAACTTATCGAATTCTTAGATTTGAGAATTACGGTTATACTTTTAGATACAGAAAAATTCATCCCCAAGAAATTGCCAACGGAGAATTAAAAACAGACGAAAATGGTGATTTTCAGATTAATTTTTTACCGAAAGCTGAAGCCTCCGAAATTCAAAACCCAGACCAGGTCTACACGTATAGTATTGAAGTTTCAGTAACCGATATTAATGGTGAAACACAATCTGAAGAAACCACAGTAAATGCCGGAAGCAAACTAAACATTCTTAGTATTTTGGATAATGGTATATCCTATAAAAAAAATGGAATAAATTTCATCCCAAAAGTCACCAATCTTAATTATGAAGATGTTGATTTGCCCGTGACTGTTGAGATTTACAAATTACAAGCTCCTGAAAGAATCTTAAACTTTGGTAATGACCTACCTAAACCAGACACTTTAAATATTAGCAAAAACGAGTATAAAAACCTTTTACCACATACTGCATATTTGAATGAAGGTGAAAAATCGAACTGGAAAAATGGCAAACTATGGTATGAAGCAACAGCAAGTTCTAATAAAAAAATTAAGCTCAAAAACACCAAAAAATGGCCTACAGGAAGCTATAGAATCATCCTAAAAACCAAAGACAAAAAAGACAATAAGATCGTTCAGGAAAAAATTATCGATCTAAAAGACAGGCGTTCAAAAAAGGCTTCAGATAATCAACTTTTTGAATACATAATCGCAAATAAAGATTTTACCGAAGATGGCTTTATTGAAATTTCTTTACTCACCGCTGCTAAAGATTTATATTTAAATCTGGAAGCTTACGTTGAAGGCAAGGCTATTTTTCAGCAATACGTCGATCTAAAAAAAGGAGCTAAAAACATCAAAATTCCGGTTAAAGATTATGTTGGGAAAGAAGTCAGCTTAAGATTCAGCAGTATTAAATATAATTCGACTTTTACAAGTACCGAGCGCATTCAGCTAAAAGACAAGAAATCGGAACCTGAAATTATTCTAAGCACTTTTAGAGATAAGATCGAACCAGGAAACAAAGAAAAATGGAGTTTAAAAATTATACAAAAAAACAACAATCAATTTGAAGTTCTTGCTGGGATGTACGATGCTTCACTAGATCAATTTAAAGAACATTCCTGGCCAGAGCACATTAATGTTGGTGGTAAGTATTACAGGCTTCCTAATTTAGATTTTCTGGAATTTTCTCCTGCAGATTTCAGTTTGCATAACCGCAACTATTTCTATTTTTCCTACGAACAACCAAGATTGCCCAAACTAGATTATTTTGGATTTAGCTACAATAACGCTCGAAAAGAAAATCGTGAATACCTGCTAAAATTATTGTTTAGAGGTAAGGATTTTACCACAGATTATTTTTCTAAAGGCGGAATTATAAAAGGCAAGGTTATCGCCATTTCAGATCGAAAACCATTGCCAGGAGTAACGATCACTATCGAAGGTTCAAACACTGGGACGCAAGCTAATTATGACGGCGAGTTTGAAATTAAAACCAAAAAAGAAGATCAATTAAAAGCATCGTTTATTGGATTTCAAGACGCATATTTCATAGAAAATAAAGATAAAAGCATCACTATTTTAATGGCCGAATCTACAGAAGCTTTAAATGAAGTGGTAACTGTTGGAAATTCTGTAAAGATTAGAGGTGTGGGTTCCGCAGCGGTAGAAGAAGTTGCTATGGACATTTCTAGAGATCAGGTTTTGGGCTATTCAACGCTGGATTCCATATCTGAAAATCAGAAAGAGCTTTCGGTTAAAGCCAGACAAAATTTGAATGAAACCGCCTTTTTCTATCCAAATCTAAAAACCGATAAAGAAGGAAATATCAATTTAGAGTTTACTTCTCCTGAAGCTCTAACCCAATGGCGACTAATGCTATTTGGACATAACAAAGAAGCTGAATCTGCCTATAAAGAAGCTTTTACTGTTACCCAGAAAGAATTGATGCTTACGCCAAATGCACCACGATTTTTAAGGGAAAAAGATAGCATCACTATTTCAGCTAAGATTAGCAATTTGAGTGACGAATTTTTAAAAGGAAAAGCGCAATTAAAATTTTTTAATGCCGAAGATGAATCGAGAATTGATACTAACCTCAGCAATACAAATGCTATTCAGGAATTTAATGTAGCAGAAAACGGAAATACGCAGCTAAGCTGGAAACTTTACATTCCGGAAGATTTCAACTTAATTCGCTATGAAATTGTGGCAAAAACTGATGAATTTGAAGATGGGGAAACCAATTTATTACCGGTGCTTAAAAATAGAATACTGGTGACCGAAACCATCTCAATTTGGCTTCAGGAACAGGAAGAAAAAGAATTCAGTTTAATAAAAAATGAATCTCAAACTTTACAAAATCATCAAATTACTTTAGAATATACTGCCAATCCGGCTTGGACGGTGCTTCAGTCGCTACCCTATCTTATCGATTATCCTTACGATTGTAGCGAGCAGACCTTCTCTAAATATTTCGCAAAGGCTATTTCAGAAAAAATACTGAAAGAAAATCCGGAGATCGCTGAAGTCTTGAAAAAATGGAATGAAAATTCAGCAACAAGCAATTTAGAGAAAAACGAAGAACTAAAAAGCATTCTTTTACAGGAAACGCCCTGGGTAAATGATGCTAAATCTGAGACCGAAAACATCCAAAACCTATCAAAATTATTAGACTCCAAAAACCTGCAATCTTACCTTTTAAAATTGCAGAATATGCAAAATGGCGATGGTGGTTTCCCATGGTTTAAAGATGGGCGATCTAGCTTTTATATTACCAGCCATATTCTTGGAGGTTTTGCGAATTTGCTTCAGAATAATTCGATAGAATTAAATAAAACTTCCGAAGAAATTATCGAAAATGGACTCGTTTTCCTTAAAAATTACATGTTAGAGCATCACGCTAATAAGTTTGATAATAACATTACCGGTACGCGATTCTCTCCAAACGAAATTCTATATCTCTACACCAAAACTATCCTGGCAGATGAATTTTACTTCGAGGAAAAAGAAGAAGATTTTATCGATAAAATGATACAAAATCTGAAACAAAACTGGCTTGATCTCAATCTACAAACTAAAGCTATGCTAGCCGTAAGTTTCAACAATTACTATGAAGAAGAGGAAGCTACAAAAATTGTCAACTGGTTTAAACAAAACAGTATCGAAGATGATAAGGGCGGTATGTATTTTAAAAATAATGCTGCAGGAAAGTTTTGGTATCATCATCCTATAGAAACACAGGCAAAGATCATCGAAGCTTTGGCAGCCTTAAATCCTGAAGATAAGGATATCGATAAACTGAAAAACTGGTTATTGCAACATAAACGTAAAAATAGTTGGGCAACTACAAAATCGACTACGATGGCGGTAAACGCATTTCTTTCCTACGGAAAAAACTGGCTTAAGGAAAGTAGCCAACCTGAGATTAAAATGAATAATGAATCGGTTAAACTGGATTCCATATTTAAAGAGAAAAGCGATTTAGGTTATGTAAAGAAAACCTGGAATGATGAAAAAGAACTTCAAAAAATAGCGAATTTCAGTATAAAAAATAACAACGATGCCCCTGCCTACGGCGGTATTTATCATCAATACTTCGAGGATTTAGATAAGATCGAGCGATCTAAAGGCGAAGAGATCATTATCAACAAAGCTTTATTTCTGAAGGAAAACACCAGCGAAGGCCCACAATTAAAATCGCTACCAGAAGTGCTAAAAGTTGGCGAATTAGTTACGGTGAGAGTCACCATCGATGTAAAATCTGATTTTAAATTTGTGCATCTAAAAGATATGCGTGCCAGCGGACTGGAACCTACAAGCGTACTTTCCAGGCATAAATATCAAGACGGGCTCCGCTATTATCAAAGTACAAAAGATGCGGCTACACATTTCTTCTTTGATTATTTACCTAAAGGAACTTATGTTTTTGAATATGATCTAAGAGTAAATAACGCCGGGGAATTTTCTAACGGAATTACACAAATTGAAAGTATGTATGCACCAGAGTTTTCCAGCTTTTCTAAAGGTACAAGGATTAAAATTGAAAATTAATCCTGTGGAGGGTATGCTTCTAAAGCTTTAGCAAAAACTTTATCGAACAATGCCTGACGTTGATCTGGAGTTGCGTTGTAATTAAACTTTACCTCAACTTCAGCTTTCCAGACTAAGGCATCTTTTTCGACATCGATAAAATCGATAATAAACCGAACGTAATCTTTTGGACCACCAAGCGGGATTCCGCCAGAAACCCCTACTCCAACATTTCCGCCGCCACTACCTACACCAACGCCAAGCGTGTTATTGCTTTGTTCCTGAAATTTTTCAGTATACACATTTACGTAAAGATCTGGATTTTCTTCAGCTAAAGCTATGTTTTCCTGGCGCATAAAATGATCTAAGCTGCTAATGATCCTTTTCTCGTCGAGCTGACTCATTTCAGTTCGAAAATCTGGAAATAGCTGATAGGTTTTATATTGATCGAAATTAGTTTGCGCATCATAATCGAAAGTGGTTCTTGGCGTATTGCAAGAAACCAGCAACAAACAGAAAAAAACAAGCTTAGCTACTAACTTCATATTGGATAATTTTAAACTACTTTTTAAAATTAAGCAAAAATCATCCCACTTCTTAGTTTGCAATAGATTTTACAAAAAGAAGCTTTAAAAATCAACAATATCGACAAAAGCAGTTTACTCGATAATCGAGATTAAATGCTCTTAGGTTGTTTACTTATTGTCCTCTGGATCTTTATTTAGCATTTCCCAAAGCTTGTCTTTAAGCTCGGTTAATCCTTGTTGCGCTACTGAAGATATAAACAGATATGGCACCGGTAGATTCTCGTCCAACTCGGCTTTCAATTCGGCTTTTAGTTCCTCATCCAGCATATCGGTTTTAGAAACAGCTACTAAACGATCTTTATCCAGCATTTCTGGATTGTAGCGACGTAATTCGTCAACTAAAATTTCATACTGCTTCGCAACATCATCTGCATCTGAAGGAATTAAAAACAAAAGTGTAGAGTTTCGCTCGATGTGTCTTAAGAAACGGTAACCAAGTCCTTTTCCTTCCGCAGCACCTTCAATAATTCCGGGAATATCGGCAACTACAAAAGATTTGAAGTCACGATATTTTACGATCCCAAGATTAGGTTTTAGTGTAGTAAATTCATAATCGGCAATTTTGGGCTTTGCCGAAGTAATCACCGATAGTAAAGTAGATTTTCCTGCATTAGGAAAACCTACCAAACCTACATCGGCTAAAACTTTAAGCTCTAAAGTAATATCTAATTCCTGCCCATCGATACCCGGTTGCGAGTAACGTGGTGTTTGATTGGTAGATGATTTAAAATGCCAGTTCCCACGGCCACCCATACCGCCTTCTGCGATAATGATCTCCTGGCCATCTTCGGTAACTTCATCTATAATTTCCTGGGTTTCGGTATCTCTAATTACCGTTCCCAAAGGCACATCTACAATTTCGTCCTGCCCATCGGCACCAGAGCTTCTTTGCTTACCTCCGTTACCACCATGCTCAGCACGAATATGTCTTCTAAAACTAAATTCGAATAAGGTCCAAAGATTTTTATTTCCACGTAAGATCACGTGACCACCACGACCTCCATCTCCTCCATCTGGGCCACCTTTTGCTACATATTTTTCACGATGTAAATGCGAAGATCCAGATCCTCCATTTCCTGAAGATACATGCAGCTTTACGTAGTCTATAAAATTCCCTTCTCTCATTATCTAATTTCGAATTATAATTTATCGATTACGTTGCTAATTCTTTCGGTAATTTCTTCTACAGAACCTACGCCATCAACACCGTAATATTTGTCTTGTTTTTTGTAATACTCTTTTAAGATGGCAGTTTCGTCGTAATACACTGTAATTCTGTTTCTAATCACAGCTTCGTCTGCATCATCTTTTCTTCCAGAGGTTTTTCCTCTTTCTAACAAACGCTTTACCAATACTTCATCTTCTACTTCTAAAGCGATCATTGCTTTAACTTCAGTACCTTTTCCTTTAAGAAATTCAGCTAAAGCATCAGCCTGATTTTCTGTTCTAGGAAAACCGTCAAAAATAAAGCCTTTAGCTTCAGGATTTTTATCAACTTCAGCATTAAGCATATTAATCGTTACCTCATCTGGCACTAACTGACCTTTATCGATAAACGATTTTGCGGTTAAACCTAATTCTGTTTGATTTTTGATGTTGTATCTAAAAACATCTCCGGTAGAAATATGTACTAACTGATATTTCTCTTTAAGAATATCTGCCTGAGTTCCTTTGCCCGCTCCCGGAGGGCCAAAGAGTACCAAATTTGTCATGTGTATTTATTTACGATTTACGTTTGTATACAGAAGTAAGATTACGGCCAAGACCATCATAGTCTAATCCATAACCTACTATAAATTCATTCGGAATTTCGATTCCTGTATAATCTAATTTGAATTTTTCGCGATACATGGAAGGTTTATGAAAAAGCGTTGCAACTTTATAATCTGCCACATTCTTTTCATTTAAAATCTGATCGAGTTCTTTAAGCGTGCCTCCAGTATCCACAATATCTTCTAAAATTACCACTTTCTTACCGGCTAAAGATTTAGTAAGCCCAATTAAGGTTTTTACATCTCCGGTAGATTCGGTTCCTTTATAAGATCCCAGCTTCACAAACTGAATATCACATTCTCCTTTATATTTCTTCATAATTTCAGAAGAAAACATAAAAGAACCATTTAAAACACTAAGAAAAACAGGTCGCTCGTCTTTATAATCTGCATTTAGTTTATCAGCGATTTTATTGATTGCTTCATTGATTTCTTCCTCACTTACATAAGGTTCAAAAACAAGATCGTGTAGTTTTACCAAAACTTCAATTTTTTAAAGAAGCAAAGATAAGGAATCTCATTTACACCACTCTACCAATTTCTATAAGAATAAATAGGGCAATCTGATGTAAAAATTTATTTTTGCACAAACATCGCAAATATGATTAATTACTTTTCTTCAGATTTTAAACTAGGAATTCTTGGTGGTGGCCAGTTGGGTAAAATGATGCTTTACGATACTCGTAAGTACGATATCCAAACATACGTTTTAGATCCTAGCGACGAAGCTCCATGCAAAATTGCCTGCAATTATTTTGAACAGGGTGATCTTATGGATTATGAAACGGTTTTAAACTTCGGAAGAAAAGTTGATGTGCTTACTTTTGAGATTGAAGGTGTTAATATTGAAGCTTTAAAAGCATTAGAAGCAGAAGGAATTAAAACCTTCCCAAGTGCTGCAACCTTAGAAAAAATTCAGAATAAAGCCGTACAAAAACAGTTTTATACTGAAAAAGAAATTCCTACCGCGCCATTTAAAACCTATCAAAAAATAGAGAATCTTATCGCAGATGTTGAATCTGGTGCCAGATCTTTACCTTTTGTTTGGAAAAGTGCAACAGGCGGTTACGACGGAAAAGGTGTTTCTATGATCAAAGAAGCTGAAGCTTTAAAAGATTTACCGGATGCCGAGTGTATTGCTGAAGAAATGATTCCTTTTAAAAATGAGCTTGCGGTGATCGTTGCCAGAACACCAAGTGGCGAGGTTAAAACCTATCCTGTGGTAGAAATGGAATTTCATCCAACTGCCAACCAGGTAGAATATGTAATTTGCCCTGCAAGGATCGAAGATCATGTTGCCGAAAAAGCAAGAGCGGTAGCGCAAAAAGTATCTGAATCTTTTGAGCATGTTGGCCTTTTAGCAGTTGAAATGTTCCAAACAAAAGAAGATGAAATCCTGGTAAACGAAGTTGCTCCACGACCTCACAACAGTGGTCACTATAGCATTGAAGCTAGTTACACCAACCAATTTGAACAACATTTACGAGCTATTTTAGATTTACCATTAGGAAATACCGATAGTAAAGTAGGCGGAATTATGGTGAATCTTGTTGGCGATAAAGATCACGAAGGCGAAGTAGTTTACGAGAATATCGATAAGATCATGAAAATGGACGGCGTTACTCCGCATATCTACGGAAAAAAGATCACTCGTCCTTTTAGAAAAATGGGACATGTCACCATTGTAAACGAAAATATTGACGAAGCTAGAAAAGTGGCCGAACAGGTTAAAGGAGAAATTAAAGTAATTAGTAGAAGTTAGAAAGATATCAAATCGATTTTTGCCTCAATTTCTTATCCCTCTAACTTACAAACAAACTAACCTTAACAATAAATTACACGTCACCCTGAACTTGTTTCAGGGTCTCAATCGATTTTCTAATCAGGATGAGATTCCGTGTCAGGCACGGAATGACGAAAATAAAAGATACTATAAATTAAAAGATTAGTAGCTAAAATATAAACACTATGAGTAAAGTAGGAATAATAATGGGAAGCACCAGCGACCTGCCGGTAATGCAGGAAGCAGTAGATATTTTACAAGGATTTGATATCGAAGTTGAAGTAGATATTGTTTCAGCACATCGAACTCCGGAGAAATTATTTGACTACGGAAAAAATGCTCATACTCGCGGAATTAGCGTAATTATCGCTGGCGCCGGTGGAGCCGCTCACCTACCAGGAATGATCGCTTCTCTTTCTCCACTACCTGTAATTGGAGTACCAGTAAAATCTAGAAACTCCATCGATGGATGGGATTCTGTTTTATCAATCCTTCAAATGCCAGGCGGAGTACCGGTTGCAACCGTTGCCTTAGACGGAGCCAAAAACGCCGGAATCTTAGCCGCGCAAATCATTGGTGCTGCAGATAAATGTGTTCAGGATAAAGTGTTGGTTTACAAAGAAGGCCTTAAAGAAAAAGTGATCAAAGGCGCTGAAGAGGTTAAGAAGAAGTAGTTTCTAGATCGCTTCGCTTTTAGATCTTAGATCGCGTTGCTGTTAGTATTTAGAATTGAGACGATTCGCTCTTAGATTTTGAGAGACGGTAAATTTATGTTGAATTTTAAATGCTGAATTTTGAATGAGATTTCAGCATTTTTTCAGAACTAATCTGTAATGAAATTTGCTAAAAGCTGAAAGCTGCCTGCTAATTGACATCCTGCCAATTCGTCCGAAAAAGTAGGCTCAAAATCGATAATTCTGGCAATCAATCTTTAAAACCTGAAATAACATACCTTTTCAAACTTATGGCTTAGGCTTTGCTCATTTTATTTTCGAAAAAAATTGAAGGTATTATGAGTACAAATAACCCGCTATTGCAGGATTTTAAATTTGCTCCGTTTTCTAAGATTGAAACTGAACATTTTAAGCCTGCAATTACCGAAGCCATACAATTAGCAAAATCTGAGATCGAAAATATTGCTTCAGCTGAAACTGAACCAACTTTCGAAAATACTATAGAGGAATTAGAATTTTCAGGAGAAAAACTGGATCGTGTGACCAGTATTTTCTTCAACCTTAATTCCGCTGAAACTAATGCTGAAATCCAAAAGATTGCACAGGAAGTTTCTCCCCTTTTATCAGAATTCAGAAATGATATTATTTTAAATGAAGCTCTTTTTAAACGCGTTAAAGCGGTTTACGATCAAAAAGATCAGTTAGATCTTACGACAGAGCAAAAGACGCTTTTAGATAAAAAATACAAGGCTTTTTCTAGAAATGGCGCTAATCTTCCGAAGGAAAAACAGGAAGAATTACGAGAGATCGACAAGCAACTTTCTGCTTTAAGCCTAAATTTTGGTGAAAATGTTTTAGCTGAAACCAACAAATTTGAGCTACAGATCACCAACGAAGAAGATCTTGACGGATTACCAGAAAGTTTTAAAGAGGAAGCTAAAGCTGTGGCTGAATCCAAAGATAAAGAAGGCTGGATCTTCACCTTAGATTATCCAAGTTACATCCCGTTTATGAAGTATGCGAAAAATCGTGAGCTTCGTAAGAAAATGGCGATTGCTTTTGGTGCTAAGGGATTTCATGGTGATGAATTAGACAATCAAGAAAATGTGCTTAAAATCGCTAAACTTAGGTATCAGCGAGCACAACTTTTAGGTTTCGAAACGCATGCGCATTTTGTATTGCAGGAACGCATGGCCGAAACTCCCGAAAAAGTGGATAGCTTCTTAAATGAACTTTTGGAAAAGGCTAAACCTGCTGCGGAAAAAGAATTTGCAACACTTGAAGAATTCGCGAAAGAATTAGATAATATCGACCGACTGGAAAAATGGGACTCGGCTTATTACAGCGAAAAATTGAAGCAAAAATTATTCAATTTAGATGATGAGAAGCTGAAGCCTTATTTCAAATTAGAAAATGTGATCGATGGTGTTTTTACGGTTGCAGGCAAGTTATACGGACTTCAGTTCAACGAAACCAGCGAGGTTGAAAAGTATCATCCAGATGTAAAAACATATAATGTTACCGATGAAAATGGTAAAGATGTAGCCTTATTTTATGCCGATTTTCACCCAAGACCGGGAAAACGTGGAGGCGCCTGGATGACCGAGTATAAATCTCAGTATGTAAAAAACGAAAAAGAAGAGCGCCCACATGTTTCGATCGTTTGTAATTTCACGAAACCAACTAAATCTGAACCTTCATTATTAACTTTTAATGAAGTGACCACGCTTTTCCACGAATTTGGTCATGCGTTGCACGGAATGTTAGCCAATACGGTTTATCCAAGTTTATCCGGACCTAATGTGTATTGGGATTTTGTTGAATTACCAAGTCAGGTTTTAGAAAACTGGTGCTACGAGAAAGAAGCACTTCAATTATTTGCAAAGCACTACAAAACCGGCGAAGCCATCCCGATGGAATTAGTAGAGAAGATCAAAGAATCTTCGAATTTTCAGGAAGGTATGCAAACCGTTCGCCAGTTGAGTTTTGGAATGCTGGATCTAAGCTGGCACGCTATTGATCCTACTGAGGTAAATGATGTAAAAGCACACGAAAACAAAGCTTTCGAGCCTACAAAATTATATCCAGACGTTCCTGAAAATTGTATGAGTACCGCATTTTCTCATATTTTCCAGGGAGGATATTCGGCAGGATATTATTCTTATAAATGGGCAGAAGTTTTAGATGCCGATGCTTTTGAATACTTCAGCGAAAAAGGAATTTTCAGCAAAGAAGTGGCCGACAAATTCAAAAACAATATTCTTTCTATGGGGGGAACAGAGCATCCAATGACGCTTTACAAACGCTTCCGTGGAAAAGAACCTCAGCCAGAGGCTTTGTTAAAAAGAGCTGGATTGATCGAGAAGTAATTTTTCAATCATAGTCATCCTGAATTTATTTGGCATCAAGGTCGGATTGATTCAGGATGACTACACTTCAAATCCGAAAAATTTCATTGCATATAAACCATTATTCAGAGTAAATAAGTTTTCTTATTTTTGACTGATAATCTCACGACAAAAACAATGTCAACGCATACCATAGATCCTACAAAGTGGGTAGACAAATACTCAGATTATCTCTTCAATTATACGATTGTAAGAGTAAATGATCGTGAGATTGCCAACGATCTTATTTCAGAAACTTTTCTTGCCGGTCTTAAATCGATGGAAAATTTTAAGGGAGAAGCCAGTGAACGAACCTGGTTAATTTCGATCCTTAAAAGAAAGATCATCGACCATTACCGCAAGATGAATTCGAAAAAAGGTCAGGCCGAAGTTCATATAAATTATCGCGACGGTGAAAATGACGGTGACTGGCTGGAAGAGCAGGTTGCCGATCAATTTGATAAAACCGCCGAAGAAGATATGGAAAATACCGAACTTGGGATGGCGATTTTAGATTGTTTAGAAAAAATAAATTCTAAACACGCTGAAATCTTTAAGATGAAAACGATAGATGGTGTAGATACCGAAGTTATTTGTAAAGAATTCGACATTACTCCGTCTAACCTTTGGGTGATAATCCACAGAGCCAGAACGGCATTAGCTGCCTGTCTGGAACAAAATTGGTTTTAATTATGCAGGAAGAAAAGAAATATATTGATTGTGATAAGGCTGAATGCTGTTGTGACAAAGGCCAGTATAAAGAAGCTGATAAAATTGAAAAAGTTCAATTGCTAGAGCATTTGGCAGAATGCCCTCGTTGTAGAGAGTACAGTGAGAAGAACACCAGACTTACAGAACTTATCGAGAAAGCAAAACTAAAGTGTTGCAGCGAAGAAGAAAAAGAATGCTGGCGCAATGCTATAGAAGAAGAGCTTAAAAAATCACATTCAGAATAACTAAAATAAGCACCCAGAAAATGGGCGCTGCTTCTACCCAAAAAGCAGCATAAAAAGGCTTTTGCTTTATTCTTGAAGCCAAAAGCATCCCAATTACTACCACAGAAAAAGCACACAAACCGGTAAAGCTTTGGTTTCCGATATTTGTTCTAAAAATCGAAATACCTACCGCAATTAGCATTAAAACACTTCCAAAAATCTTGGTATTTTTTACGCCAAACAACTGCGGAATAGTTTTAAGGGAAGGATCATCGAACTTAAGATCCCGAATCTCGAATGGAAGCATCAGCACTATATGAATCAAGATTCGTTGAAAAACGACTAAAATTTTATCCTGAAGCGAGATCTCATATTGGTGAAGTAAAGGCAATAAAACTCCGGTTCCCGTTGCTGTTATAGCAATTACAAAAACCTTAATCCCGGCGATATTCCTTAAATTTTGATGTCCTTTTAAAACCGGCGTTGCATACAACAGGGTGAGCATTCCTAAAATTGAAGACACAAACAAAGTTTTGTAATCCTGCTTCAGCGTAAACCATAAAAGCGCTATAAAACAGAAAAAAGAAAAAACCTGTATAATTTTAAGGTTTTCAGCTAAACTAGAATGATGTAATCTGGCTACACTAGCATATTTTACAAAATTATAGCTGCTAATTGTTCCGAAGAAAATAAAACCCAGCAGATTTTGGTCGATTTCTATTCCAAATTCCAAAAAAGTGACCAGCGTAAAACAAAGCACCGCAATCCCGGTGTGGATACTAGAATTTATATAAAGTTTAAAGAGATTTTTAAGCCATTTCACACGGCTAAAATAGCGATTTAAAAATTCAGTCTAATATTCGCTAAAATCAGATTCAATTTTATTAAAAATCAACAGTTTAGTTAAGGTTAAAAAATCTTTAAAAGTGTATCGCCTAATCATTAAATATTTACGTTGAAATTATGTAATTTCGCGCCATCAAAAACACAACTATTTTATTTAATGAGAACAGATTCTTTTGCCCTTCGACACATTGGTCCTAAAGAAGAAAATCTTAAAGAGATGCTTCAAACTATTGGTGCAGATAGTTTAGAGCAGCTTATCTACGAAACAATCCCAGACGATATTCGTTTAAAACAGCCCCTAAATTTACCAAAAGCGCTTAGTGAAAATCAATACGCAGAGCATATTGGGAAACTGGCGGCTAAGAACAAGGTTTTTAAATCTTACATTGGCCTAGGTTACCACCAGGGAATTTTACCGGCGGTAATACAACGTAATATTTTAGAAAATCCAGGATGGTATACGGCTTATACGCCATACCAGGCAGAAATCGCACAAGGAAGATTAGAAGCTTTATTGAATTTCCAAACCATGGTTAGCGACCTTACCGGGATGGAAATTGCCAACGCTTCTCTTTTAGATGAATCTACTGCAGCAGCCGAAGCTATGGCATTGTTATTTGCGGTTAGAGATCGTAAACAGAAGAAAGACGATGTAAATAAGTTTTTTGTTTCTGAAGAGGTTTTACCACAAACCATCTCATTAATTAAAACTCGTGCAGAATTTTTAGGTATCGAGATTGTACTTGGCGATCATGCTGAATTTGATTTTTCAGCTGAATTTTTTGGAGCTTTAATTCAGTATCCAGGAAAATATGGCCAGGTTTTCGATTATGCCGATTTTGTAAATAATTGTAACGAAAACTCTATAAAAGTAGCAGTAGCTGCAGATATTTTAAGTTTATTAAAACTACAGGCTCCTGGTGAATTGGGTGTAGATGTAGTTGTAGGAACTACGCAACGTTTTGGAATTCCGTTAGGTTACGGCGGGCCACACGCTGCCTATTTCGCCACTAAAGAAGCTTATAAAAGAAACCTTCCTGGTCGTATTATTGGAGTAACAAAAGACACCGATGGCAACCATGCTTTAAGAATGGCATTACAAACCAGGGAACAACATATTAAGCGAGACAAAGCAACTTCTAACATTTGTACTGCACAGGTTTTACTTGCGGTAATGGCAGGAATGTATGCTGTTTATCATGGGCCAAAAGGATTAAAATATATCGCTGATACCGTTCATTATTCTACTACTAATTTAGCTTCTCAACTAGAGAAGTTAGGCTTTGAACAGGTAAATTCAGCTTATTTTGATACCCTTCAGGTTAAAGCAGATGCTGAAAAAATTAAAGCTGCTGCGGAAGCTAAAGAATATAACTTCTATTATCCAGATGCAGAAACTGTTGTTATTGCTTTAAACGAAACAACAACTACAGAAGATGTAAATACGGTAGCTTCAATTTTTGCTGAAGTAGCCGACAAAGAAACTGAAGCACTTTCAGCATTAGAAGAAATCAACGCTATTCCTGAAGCTGTTTCGAGAAAAACAGATTTCTTAACTCACGAAGTTTTTAACGCATACCATTCAGAAACTGAATTAATGCGTTATATCAAAAAATTAGAGCGTAAAGATCTTTCATTAAATCATTCGATGATCTCTTTAGGTTCTTGTACTATGAAGCTAAATGCAGCTTCAGAAATGTTACCACTTAGTAACCCACAATGGGGAAATATTCACCCATTTGCTCCTGTAGAACAAGCTGAAGGTTACCAGATAGTTCTTAAAGAATTAGAAGATCAATTAACCGAAATTACAGGTTTTTCAGCTACTTCTTTACAGCCAAACTCTGGTGCACAGGGAGAGTATGCAGGATTAATGGTAATTAGAGCTTACCACGAATCTCGTGGCGAAGGACATCGTAATGTTTGTTTAATTCCTTCTTCTGCACACGGTACTAACCCAGCGTCTGCGGTAATGGCAGGAATGAAAGTGGTGGTAACAAAAGCAACAGAAAACGGAAACATCGATATTGAAGATCTAAGAGAAAAAGCGATTGAGCACAAAGACAATCTTTCTGCTTTAATGGTAACTTATCCTTCAACTCACGGTGTATTTGAATCTGCTATTCGCGAGATCACTCAGATTATTCATGATAATGGCGGGCAGGTTTATATGGATGGTGCAAATATGAACGCTCAGGTTGGTTTAACCAATCCAGGAAATATTGGCGCAGACGTTTGCCACCTAAACCTTCATAAAACTTTTGCTATTCCTCACGGTGGTGGTGGCCCAGGTGTTGGCCCTATCTGTGTTGCAAAACAATTAGTTCCGTTTTTACCAGGAAACCCAGTAATTAAAACTGGAGGAGAACAAGCAATTGGAGCTATATCTTCAGCGCCATGGGGATCTTCTTTGGTATGCTTAATTTCTTACGGATATATAAAAATGTTAGGAAGTGGCGGATTACAAAAAGCTACTGAATACGCTATTCTTAACGCAAACTATATTAAAGAAAGACTTTCTGGCCATTATAAAACCTTATACTCTGGAGAAAGAGGACGTGCTGCACACGAGATGATCTTAGACTGTCGCCCATTTAAAGAAAATGGAATCGAAGTTACAGATATTGCAAAACGCCTTATAGATTATGGTTTCCATGCGCCAACGGTATCATTCCCGGTTGCTGGAACCGTAATGATCGAACCTACAGAAAGTGAAAGCAAAGCTGAATTAGATCGTTTTTGTGATGCCTTAATCTCTATTAGAAAAGAGATCGAAGAATCTACTGCAGACGAGCCTAATAACGTGCTTAAAAATGCTCCGCATACTATTAAAATGCTTACCGCTACAGAATGGAATTTACCATACAGCAGAGAAAAAGCTGCGTTCCCATTAGAATATATTGCAGAGAATAAATTTTGGCCAAGTGTACGCCGAGTAGATGAAGCTTTTGGTGATAGAAATTTAATGTGTACATGTCCTCCGATAGAGGAATATATGGAAGCATAATAAACAAAACTTTTATATCGTTAAAAGGCTATCAAATTTGATAGCCTTTTTTTATGAATTATAGAAAAACGCATTAACATTTTATTAGGAATGCCATATATAATTCTTATCTTCCCTTAATAATCGAAAATGAAAGATGAATATTAAGATCTCAGGAACGGGAAGCTATATCCCAAATGTTATTACGAAAAATGCCGATTTCCAATTACATGAATTCAAGAATTTAGACGGTAGTAAGTTTCCTCATTCCAACGAAGAAACCATTCAAAAGTTTAAAGACATTACCGGTATCGAAGAACGCCGATATCTAGACGATACTTTAAACGCATCAGACATTGCTTTTCTTGCTGCACAAAAGGCAATTGAAGCCGCAGATATAGATATTGAAACCTTAGATTACATCATTGTAGCAACTAACTATGGTGATGTTAAAAAAGGATCTATACAAAGTGATACGGTGCCTAGCATGGCTACGCGAGTTAAATATCATCTTCGCATTAAAAACCCAAAATGTGTATGTTACGACGTACTTTTTGGTTGCCCTGGCTGGATAGAAGGTATGATACAGGCACAAGCTTTTATTAAATGCGGAATGGCAAAAAAATGCCTGGTAATAGGCTCTGAATCTTTATCCCGAGTAGTAGACAAACACGACCGTGACTGCATGATTTTTTCTGATGGTGCCGGAGCAGCGATTCTTGAAGCCAGTGAAGATGGTGGCGGAATTTTAGCACACGAATCGGCTACCTATTCTTATAACGAAGCCAATTACATTTATTTTGGCAAATCTAATTCTCAAGATTCAGATCCTAATGTGCGTTACATAAAAATGAATGGACGCAAAATTTATGAATTTGCACTAATTAATGTACCTAAGGCCATGAAATCCTGCCTTGAGAAAAGCGGTAAAAGCATTAAAGACTTAAAAAAGGTATTTATTCATCAGGCTAACGAGAAGATGGACGAAGCCATCTTAAAGCGTTTTTATAAACTTTTTGGCGAGAAAGTTCCAGATGGCGTGATGCCAATGACTATTCAGGAATTAGGAAACAGCAGTGTTGCTACGGTTCCTACCCTACTGGATTTAGTGATCAACAAACAAATCGATAATCAGGAATTGCAAAAAGGCGATATTATCATGCTTGCCAGCGTAGGTGCGGGTATGAATATTAACGCCATAGTTTACGAATATTAAGATGTACGAAAACACCTATCCCGGAAAAAGATTTCAAAAAACACTAGAATTTTTAAACAAACATGTCTCTGCACCTTCTAATATTTTAGATTTAGGAGTAAAAAATCCTTTTTCTGAAATTATGCTGAAAGAAGGTTTTAAGGTTACCAATACTGGCGGAGAAGATCTGGATGAGAAATTCGAAATTGTAAAACAAGATTTTGAAGTTGTTACCGCTTTTGAAATTTTCGAACATTTACTCAATCCTTATACGATCTTAAAGAATATAAAAGCTGAAAAGTTAGTTGCCAGCGTACCGCTTAAATTATGGTTTTCTGAAGCTTATCGAAGTAAAACAGATATGCGAGATCGCCATTATCATGAATTTGAAGATTGGCAATTCGATTGGCTTTTAGAAAAATCTGGCTGGGAAATAAAAGACCGCTTAAAATGGACCAATCCCGTAAATAAAATCGGAATAAGACCAATTTTACGGCGCTTTACTCCGCGTTATTATGCCGTTTATGCTGAACGAAAATAGAAGTTTTTAAATGAATTTTGAGCTTCAGGAACATTACCAAAATATTCATGCTAACGGAGTAAAATTAGTTAAAAACGGAAGCTATTTTATAGATAAAGATATTTTTAACCCTGAAGATCTGCGTCGCGGCATCACCTTACTCGCCCGCCCCAACGCAACTACTTGTTTCAAGATAAACGAAATCCTTCAGGAAATTTCAAGCTTCGAACCTCATCAATATTTTTATCCACAACAAGATTTTCACATTACAATAATGTCGATTATCTCCTGCTACTCTGGTTTCAGTTTAAACAAAATCTGTATTGAAGATTACATTAAGCTCATTAAAAAAAGTATATCCAAAATCGATAATTTCAGCATTCATTTTAAAGGAATTTCCCTAAATCCAAGCGGAATTTTAGTAAACGGCTATCCAAAAGACAACAACTTAAATAACATACGAAACTCACTTCGCAAAAATTTTAGACAAACCGATTTAGAACAGAGTTTAGACCAGCGATATGCTTTAAAAACAGCCCATAGCACCATTTTACGATTTCAGCACCGCTTAAAACAACCAGAAAATTTAATTGAGTTTACAGAACAACATCTCGCAACCGATTTTGGAACTTTTGAAGTGAAAAATTTAGAATTAGTTTTTAATGACTGGTATCAAAAAGCTGAAAACACCATTTTACTAGAGAACTTCAGTTTATAAAATTTATACTGAAATTATAGAATATCGTAAGTTTACGCTAAACTTTAGCTTTTGAGAATTTATATCGTCATCCCGGCACATAACGAGGCAGATTTTATTGGTTTAACGCTTCAGTCTTTGATAAATCAAACATTTTTACCTTCAAAAATTGTGGTGGTAAACGACCAAAGCACAGATGAAACTCCAAAAATTGTTCAGGAATTTATCGAAAATCATCCTTTTATTCAGCTAAAAAACACAACCTCATCTGAAGCGCATCAACCGGGAAGTAAAGTGATCAATGCTTTTAATGCCGGCTTAGCAGATCTTGATGATCATTATGATTTGATATGTAAATTTGATGCCGACCTGATTTTCCCAGAAAATTACCTGGAAACAATTATTGACATCTTTAGAAAAGATCCAAAAATAGGTATGGCCGCAGGGCATTGTACCATCGAGAAAAATGGGGAATGGATTATCGAAAATCTAACCGATAAAGACCATATTAGAGGAGCTTTAAAAGCCTATCGTAAGGATTGTTTTAAAGCTATTGGCGGATTAAAAGCTGCTATGGGCTGGGATACTGTAGATGAACTTTTAGCCCAGTTTCACGGTTGGACAATTAAAACCACTGAAAAATTACACGTAAAACATCTAAAACCTACCGGAGCGAATTACAACACAAAAGCTTCGCGATATAAACAAGGAAAAGCTTTTTATCGCTTAGGTTACGGTTTTTTGATTACAACAATTGCTTCAGCTAAATTAGCGACTTTAAAAAATGACCTTAGCTTATTCCCGGCGTATTTAAAAGGTTATTTTCAGGCGAAAAAAGAAAATGAAAATTTATTGGTTTCCGAAGAAGAAGCAAAATTCATTAGAACCTTGCGCTGGAAAAAAATGAAGGCTAAAATCTTCAAATAACGAGATAAAAAAAGCTCCTGAAATTCGATAATTTCAGGAGCTTTTTTTTATTTGACTATCATTTCAGAAAAAATTATTCTGAAGCTTTATCTAACATAATTGCTAATGGTTTACCGCTTGTTCCGTTAGGATATTCTATTCCTAACAAAGCTGCCATTGTTGGCGCGATATCTACAATTTCTGAACGCTCAAAAGTTTCTCCATGTGGCACTCTGGCTCCAAAAAACAATAATGGCGTATGTGTATCGTAATTAAAAACACTACCATGCGTAGAACCTCTACCGTAACCACTACCAGGATGCTCTACAATCATAATATCGCCGCTTCGTTTTTGGTTGAATCCATTTTGAATTAAGTAACCAATCCCGTTAGAAAAATTATTCGATTGCAATTCTGTACGCGTATATACTTTATAAACTCCCGGCTGCTGAATTAAGAAATGTTCGATCTTGGTTTCTACATCTGCAGGATTTAGATCTTCATTGGCCATGAATTCATAATCAAGGAAAATTTGATCGTTAGACACGTTTTTAATAAGACCTTCACCAAATTGCTGGTTCGCAAAATCTGTAAATTCTTTTTTCAATTTTCCGTAATCTAAGTTCCCTGTTGGGATTTTTACTGAATTTAAATAACCGCCTACGTGACCACCAGCGTGATCTGCAGTTAAGAAAATAGTATATTCTCCTTCTCCAACATTCTTATCTAGATAGGTTAAAAGATCTGAAAGATTTTTATCTAATCTTAGGTAAGTATCTTCTACTTCTTTAGAATTCACCCCAAAGTTATGCCCTACTTTATCTGTACTTGAAAAACTAAGAGCTAGAATATCTGTATCTTCATCCTGGCCTAATTCTTCAGCTTCTATTGCTGCAAGTGCAAAATCTAGAGTAATATCATCACCAAAAGGAGTTTGCGGGATAATACTGTAATTTCCGTTTTCTTTACTCAATTTTTTAATGTCGTAAGGAAAAGTTGCTGTTTCTTTTCCGCGGAAACCTCCTTCAAAAGTATTTTCATCTACACCACTTTCAGTATAAGTTTCAATATCATAAAGGGTATTCCATTCTTTTAAATAGGAATCTGCTTTACCAGATTTATTAAATTTCTGAACCCATTTTGGCAACTCTTCCATGTAATAGGTACTGGAAATAAATTTCCCATCGTTACCACCAGAATACCAATAGGCAGCATTAGCTGTGTGTCCCGCCGGTAAAATAGCTCCACGATCTTTTATAGAAACGCCAATTGTTTTACCTCTAAACTGCGTATGTAATCTATTTTGATCTGTCAAAGTTGTGGTTTGCATGCGGTTAGGAGACATTTTCCCTGCATTTGTTGTAGTTCCTACTGAAGCTACATTATCATCTTGCGCACAGTACACCATTTCTCCGGTAAACTTATCAAACCAATCGTTACCAATAATCCCATGATTCATTGGGCTGGTTCCTGTCCAAACCGAAGTATGTCCTGGCCCGGTATAGGTTGGCGCATAGTTGTAATGGTTATTTTTAAAGTTAAATCCGTTTTGGATTATTCTTTTAAATCCGCCTTCTTCATACTTATCCCAAAATTTGTTTAGATAATCATAGCGCATTTGATCGACTACAATTCCAACCACAAGTTTGGGTTTATCTGCATTAGTGTTAGGGCTTTGTGCTTTAGATGAAAAAGCAATTAGCAGCATAAACGCTGCTGAAAATATCCGTTTCATAATTATTTGTTTGAAGAACACTTCAAAAGTACTAAACTTAAGACGTTAAAGTTTAATTCTACGTTAAATACTTTCGAAGTAAAATTTAGTATTTTAGCTTTACAAAAATTGTTGAATGACCTATCTACACTCCATCGGTGAATATTTTTTAATGCTGAAAGGTGTCTTTGGCAGAATGACTAAACGATCGGTTTTAAAAGATCTTATTTTTAAGGAAATAGACGAACTAATTATTGGATCTTTAGGGATTGTTTGTTTTCTATCATTTTTTATTGGAGCGGTGGTAGCCATCCAAACTGCATTAAATTTAAACAACCCGCTTATTCCTAAAAGTCTGGTAGCATTTGCAGCAAGGCAATCGGTAATACTGGAGTTTTCGCCAACCTTTATTTCTATAATTATGGCAGGAAAAGTAGGTTCATTTATTACTTCCAGCATTGGCTCTATGCGTGTAACCGAACAAATTGATGCATTAGAGGTTATGGGAATTAATTCAAAAAACTACCTGATCTTTCCAAAGATCATCGCTATGTTAACTTATCCTTTTGTAATAGCGATTTCTATGTTCTTAGGAATTTTAGGAGCTTATGTGGCCGCTGTTTTAGGAGGATTTGTAAAGCCAGATGCTTTTATAACGGGGCTTCAGGACGATTTTGTTACGTTTCATCTTGTTTACGCATTTATAAAAACCTTTTTATTTTCCTTTATTCTGGCTACCGTCCCCGCCTATCACGGATATTATATGAAAGGTGGAGCTTTAGAAGTAGGACAGGCCAGCACCACTGCTTTTGTATGGACTAGCGTGGTTTTAATTATCACTAATTATGCAACCACTCAATTACTATTAAGTTAATTATGATAGAAGTAAAAGATTTACATAAGTCATTTAGCGGTGAAGAAGTTTTAAAAGGACTTAATTTTGTTTTTGAACGCGGAAAAACAAATCTTATTATTGGCCAATCTGGATCTGGAAAGAGTGTGTTTTTAAAAAATATGCTCGGAATTTTTACTCCGGAAAAAGGAATCATAGAATACGACGGAAAACCATACAGCGAATTTACTGATGAAGAGCGACGTGAATTACGGAAAGAAATAGGAATGGTATTTCAGGGCGGTGCGTTATTTGATTCGATGACCGTAAAAGAAAATGTGATGTTCCCATTAAAGATGTTCACCAAAATGAAAAAGTCTGAAATGGAAGAACGTGTAAAAATAGTTCTGGAACGTGTAAACCTTGTGGGAGCAGACGATAAAATGCCTTCAGAAATTAGTGGTGGGATGCAAAAGCGGGTATCTATCGCTCGTGCAATCGTGAACAGACCAAAATACCTTTTTTGTGACGAACCTAACTCTGGTCTAGATCCAACTACAGCAACGGTAATTGATAATCTAATTCAGGAAATCACTCACGAATTTGATATTACAACTATCATAATTACCCACGATATGAATTCGGTTTTAGAAATTGGTGAAAAAATCGCTTTCCTTAAAGATGGCGTTTTAGCCTGGACAGGAACCAAAGACGAGATTTTTAGAACAGAAGATAAAACAGTAACCGATTTTGTATATTCTTCAGACCTTTTTAAAAAGGTAAGAGATGCACAATTAAAAGGTTATTAATTAACCGATTTTACTGTTAGCGTGTCCAAGGCTAATCTAACATTCAGCCATTTTTCAAACTTCTGTCTATTTGCTTCTTTTTCTCTGGACGAGATGTTGTTTTTCCAGGTTATCGAAAAGGTAGGAATAGTGTCTGTCTTTTTAAAATCTGTAACGATTTGGTTAGAATAACCAAGATTTTCGATCTCTTCATAATTGGCCTGCGCCTCTTTGCTTAAGCTATTAAAATCGAATAGAGAACTTCTAAAGCTATTAATACGATCCTCCAGCAGTTTTATTCTCGAATCTTTATCCTCAATCACTTCCTGATTTTTAAGATATAGATCTTCCAAAATTCCGCTTCTAACCTGGGTTGAAAGTTCATCTAAATTACCGCCTTCTTCAGCACTTTGATGCACAATTAATTTTGATTCTTTTAGTGCTTCAATCTCAGCTAATCTGGCTCTCCAGGTTGCCACAGTAGTTTCAGGAACACGTTTACCAATCAAATAAATATCGATTGTTTTATCATCAAAATCAGCTTCCTGTTTTAAAACCTCTGTCCCCAGATAGCGCACATCATTAGACACAAAGTCTTTTGCTTTAGTTTCGAACAAAGTTTTATTCAGCAGATTTATAAAAAGAATAATACTTGGAATCATCACAATAACTGCAACGGCCGATGCTACCTGTGCTGTTCTTCTTCTACGCTTACTATTAGCATAACGCACCAAAGGAAAACCAAGTAATTTAGTTACCGCAAAAGTAGATAGTGCGATAAATACCGCATTTATCGAAAATAGG
This sequence comes from Zunongwangia atlantica 22II14-10F7, assembly GCF_002094855.1. Lineage (GTDB taxonomy): Bacteria > Bacteroidota > Bacteroidia > Flavobacteriales > Flavobacteriaceae > Zunongwangia > Zunongwangia atlantica. The sequence continues at coordinate 24,200 of NZ_ARYN01000007.1, read as the reverse complement.
TAAAAAGCACCCCCGGCATTTTGCCATTGTGAATTTGCCAGACCAAAACCAACGGTACAAAGTGGCGGCATTAAAGCAGTAGCAATCGCTACTCCCATAATCACACTGGCAATTGTTCCTTTTTTTGATTTCCCAACGATTAGCGCCAAACCACCAAAAATAGCGACTAAAACGTCTAATATCGTTGGATAGGTTCTAGCTTCTAACTCTGGAGTGATCTCGGTAACCGGAGAAATTTTGAAATATACAAAAGCTGTAAGCACACTTAAAACCACCATAATCCCTAGGTTTTTAAGCGACTTTCTTAAAGTATCAACATCATTTATTGCCACAGACATGCCAATCCCAACAATTGGTCCCATTAGGGGCGAAATAAGCATGGCACCAATAACCACTGCTGTACTACTTACATTTAGCCCAATGGAAGCTACAAAAATGGAGAAAATAAGAATCCAGGCGTTATGCCCTTTAAAGGAAATATCTTTTCGTACCGCCTCTAATGTCGACTCTCGATCACTATCTGTACGTATATCTAAAAGATCATTTACAAAGACCTTTGTACTTTGCAAAAAGCCTTTTGCCTGTACGCGGTATTCTTCTTTCTTCTCTAAATTCTCATTCTCGTTTTCCATAGCTTCAGAAAAATATCAAATACTAAGCTTTTAAAAGTTCTACTTCAGCATTAGGCTGAAATAAATAAATCTTCCCGGTACTTACTTCCAGACATTCATATCGCTTAATTCGTTTTGGACCTTTTTTGAAAACCTTCCCGTTATAAATTCGAAATAAAGCTCCTGCCGGAACTTCAAAAATATAGTTTTTATCGTTTGGCTGATCAAAACTTTTTAACGCGATAGATAAGCGGGCATCTGTATCACTACTTGCTGTAGGATTTCTAAAATGACTTGCAATAATAGGAAGTAACTTTGACGGAAATATCTCTGGACGAATAAATGGTAACATTAGATTTCTGAAGGTAAATTTCCATTCCTGCCCGTGTGGTTTTATTCTTCGGCCATATTTCTCGAAAGCCAGTAAATGGGCAATTTCGTGTACCAAAGTAATTAAAAACCGATATTTATTCAGGTTGGCATTAACCGTGATTTGCTGAGTACCATCTGGCATTCTGCGGTAATCGCCATGTCGCGTTCTACGCTCGTCTACCACTTTTAAATGCACATTATTATCTTTAATAAGCATAAAAGCCGGCTCTACCGCATGGCTTGGTAAATATCTGGATAACACCTGATTCATTTTAAAGTCTTACGGCGTACTATTTGAAACCTGAAGCAGCTTCCCGTTATAAAATTTGCTTCCTGTAATACTGAAATTCTTAATATATGAAGCCATTTCTGCTGCTGAAAGTGGCGCTTCTAATCCCGGAAATGCTGCAGCCAACATTTCGGTTTGCACAGCCCCTAAGGCCAAAACATTAAAAACAGGCCCCTTTTCTTTATATTCTTCGGCAAGCAATTCGGTTAATGTGATAATTGCGGCTTTGCTTGAAGAATATGCCGATAAACCAGCGAATTTCATACTTCCCTGAACACCGCCCATACTACTAATGCTAACAATATGAGATGCAGACGTCATAAATGGTATTAATTGCTGAGTTAAGCCTATTAAACCGAATACATTTACCTCGTAAATAGCTCTAAATTCTTCTAATTTGGTTTCCTGAAATGCTTTATTCAGAAAAGCACCCGCGTTATGAATAAGAATATCAACTTTACCATTCCATTCATTTTGCACAAATTCTGAAGCTTTTTTTAAATCGGTTTCCTGTCCAAGATCAAAAGAAAAGCTGCTAATATTATCGAATTTCAGCTTGGCTACTGGCGCATCATTTCTAGACAGCGCCAGCACATTATAATTTTCTTCAGCAAAAAGTTTCACCAGTTCAAAGCCAATTCCTCGGCTTGTTCCAGTAATTACAACATTCTTCATTCTAATTCATTTTTATCTCTTTCTCTGGAGTATTCAGGATTTGGTGAATACCAGGAATAATTGCTTCAACAACATTAGCCATATGCTCTGGATTCATTTCTGAAACCTCATCTTTTACGTGATGGTAATATGAATAATTAGTGAAATCGAAAGTACAAATGGTTTGGGAAGGCACATTAAATTCAGCATAAAAAGGATAGTTATCGCTTCTTTTAAAAAGATTCATCTGTTTTGCTCCTTCAAAAAAACCTAAAGTTTTCTCGCCTGTGTACTGGTTAAATTTCTCAGCAAGATTGGTTTCTTCAAAACCGGTGACATAAGCAAGATAATCTTTCCCCGTCATTGGCACACCTATCATTTCAAGATTAATCATAGTATAAAGATCCAACCCAGCTTCTTTAAGCTTTTTAGCACTATGAAAAGAACCTTTTAAGCCCATTTCTTCACCGCTAAAAAGAATGAATAAAATACTGCGTTTATTATCTTTAATCTCAGAAAAATATTTCGCCAACTCTACAACAGCTGTGGTACCGGCAGCATTATCGTTAGCGCCATTTGCAATGCTATCTCCATCTACTTCCTTACCAACACCAATATGATCGTAATGCGCACCAATAACTACAAATTCATCTTTTAGCTCAGCATCATTACCTTCTAAATAACCAACGATATTAAAAGCCTCTACGTCCCCAATTTTAAAATGATCACGATAAGTCTCGTAATAAGGTTTTACTCCGTTTTCTTCGAAAATATTCGTGATAAAACTGGCTGCTTTTTCGATTCCTTCAGTCCCTGTTTTACGCCCCATTAGATCATCTGAAGCCAAATACTCCAAATTAGCTTTCATATCTTCCGCAGAAATATCTATTGCTGCATTCTCCTGTGCATTACAGGAAAGCATCCCAGCTAAACCTATAGCTAGAATTCCTAAGTTTTTAAGTGGTTTTCTCATAATAGCTAAAATAAAAAAATCCCGCGAGTAAACGCGGGATTCCATAATATTCTAAAATTACCAGCTTGATTAAGCAAGCATAGTAACTGGATTCTCGATATAAGTTTTAAGATCCTGTAAGAAAGCAGCACCAGTAGCACCGTCTACAGTTCTATGATCACAAGCTAAAGTAAGCTTCATTGTATGACCAACTACAATCTCTCCATTTTTAACTACAGGCTTCTCTACAATTGTTCCTACTGAAAGAATTGCTGAGTTAGGCTGGTTGATGATACTAGTAAATTCAGTAATACCAAACATTCCCAAGTTAGATACGGTAAACGTACTTCCTTCCATTTCTTTTGGCTGAAGTTTTTTGTTACGCGCTTTACCTGCAAGATCTTTTACGTTTCCTCCAATTTGCGTCATAGACATTTGATCTGCAAATTTAAGTACAGGTACCACAAGACCTTCTTCTACAGCAACAGCAACTCCCATATGGATGTGTTTAGCAATTTTCATTGCATCACCTGTCCATTGGCTATTTACCTGAGGATGCTTACGAAGTGCCATTGCACTTGCTTTAATTACCATATCGTTGAAAGAAACTTTTACATCTGGCATTGCATTGATTTGCTTTCTAGATGCCATTGCATTTTCCATATCAACCTCTATAGTAAGGTAGTAATGAGGAGCACTAAATTTAGATTCTCCAAGACGTTTAGCAATCGTCTTTCTCATTTGAGAATTCTTAATTTCCTCGAAACTTTCTTCACCAGCAGGAACATAAGGAGCAGCTACAGAAGTTTCTGCTTCTTTTTTAGTTTCTTTAGGAGCAGGAGCTTCAGATGGTTTGTAAGATTCGATATCTTTTTTAACGATTCTTCCGTTTTCTCCTGAACCTTCTACTTTAGAAAGATCGATTCCTTTATCTTCAGCCATTTTCTTAGCTAAAGGAGAAGCAAAGATTCTACCTCCTTCTGAAGATGAATCTGATGAAGTTGAAGTTGATTCTTCTTTCTTCTCTTCTTTTGCTTCAGATTTTTTCTCTTTTTTAGGAGCAGCTTTTTTACCAGCAGAATCTCCAGTTACATTAGAAACATCTGTTCCTTCAGGACCAATGATTGCTAATAAACTATCTACAGGAGCAGTTTCTCCCTCAGGAATACCAATCTTAAGAAGTGTTCCTTCATAGAAAGATTCGAATTCCATAGTTGCTTTATCAGTTTCGATTTCAGCAAGAATATCTCCTTCTACAACCTTATCACCTTCTTGCTTTAACCAGGTAGCAACCGTTCCCTCTTCCATAGTATCACTAAGTCGAGGCATTTTTACGATTTCTACACCTTCTGGAATTTCACCAGCTTCAGAAGAATCTTCATCTTCAGCCTCTTCTTCGCTATCATCATCATTATTTGACGAAGTCTCTTCAGAAGAACCACCATTACCATCAATTAATGAAGAAATATCTTCACCTTCTTCACCAATAATAGCTAGCAATGTATCTACAGGAGCAGTTTCTCCTTCTTCGATTCCTATATATAAAAGTGTTCCTTCGTGGAATGATTCAAATTCCATCGTTGCTTTATCTGTCTCGATTTCAGCAAGGATATCACCTTCAGCTACTTTATCTCCTTTTTGTTTTAACCACTTTGCCACAACACCTTCTTCCATGGTGTCGCTTAATCGAGGCATATTAATTACTTCTGCCATAATTATTATAGTTTATGTGGTAAGAACGGATAATCTTCTTGTTCGTAAACCACATCGTACATTACATTCTTTTCTGGGAAATCTGACTCGTCTGCGAATTGCTCACATTCTTTCACCTTATCCTTAACTCGCTTGTCGATTTTCTTTATATCATCTTCAGTTGCATATTTCTTTTCGATAAGAATATCTCTAACCTTAGTGATAGGATCTATCTTTTGGTATTCTGCAACTTCTTCTTTAGTTCTGTAATGCTGAGCATCACTCATAGAGTGACCTCTATAACGATATGTTTTTAACTCTAAGAAAGTAGGCCCTTCTCCTTTTCTTGCACGAGTAATTGCTTCATCTAAAGCTTCAGCAACTTTTTCAGGATCCATAGCATCTACAGGCGCACATGGCATTTCGTAACCATTACCTAATTTATATATATCTGTACTTCTAGCTGTTCTAGCTACCGAAGTTCCCATTGCATATCCATTATTCTCTACACAGAAAACTACAGGAAGATTCCAATTTACAGCCATCGTTAAGGTTTCATGTAATGATCCCTGACGAGTAGCTCCATCACCCATAAAAGTTAAGGTAACCGCATCTCTTTTAAAATATTTATCTGCAAAAGCAAGCCCTGCACCTAGAGGAATCTGTCCCCCAACGATACCGTGACCACCATAAAAACGATGTTCTTTAGAGAAAATATGCATAGAACCTCCAAGACCTTGTGACGTTCCAGTTCCTTTACCATACAGCTCGGCCATTACTTTCTTAGGATCTACACCTAATCCAATTGGCTGAACGTGGTTACGATAAGCTGTAATCATACGATCTTTATCGGTATCCATCGCATGTAAAGCACCTGCCAGGATAGCCTCTTGTCCGTTATACAAATGTAAAAAACCTCTTACTTTTTGCTGAATATAAACCTGCGCAAGTTTATCTTCGAACTTACGCCAAAACAGCATATCCTCATACCACTTTAAATACGTGGCTTTTGTTATTTTCTTCATTTAATTTAAATATTTTTATGGCTTTACAGATAGATTTCGCCAAGCGAATAACAAAAATACTATTTATAATAAGAATGGAAAACAGTTTTAGCGCAAAAATCTTGAATAAACTAAAGATTAAATTTATCGAATATAAACGGCAATAATTCCTTTATCGATTTCGCCAGATAAACCTTTCCTTTTTCTCCCATAAAATATATAGGAATTCCTTTTTCCTGATTCACTTCGTATTCAGAAATAGCCTGACGGCAAGCTCCGCATGGAGGCACCGGGGCAGTAATTTCTTTATTTAGTGATTTTGCTGAAATTGCCATTGCTTTTATTGGCATTTTAGGATATTTTGCACCAGCATAATAAATCGCAGTACGCTCTGCACATAATCCCGAGGGATATGAGGCATTTTCCTGATTACTACCTATCACAACCTCATTATTCTCCATCAAAAGAGCTGCTCCTACCTTAAAAGAGGAATATGGCGCATACGCATTATCTCTGGTTTCTATCGCCTGAACCATTAATTGCTGAATTTCTTGCGGCAATTGTGACTTGTCTTCAAAAACATCTAATTCAGCTGAAAATCTAATTTTTTCCATAACATTAATTTCGGGATAACAAAATAAACAAAAAAAGCACCAATATGGTATTGATGCTTTTACAAAGATTTATCTATTATTTTATCTAAAATCAATTTAAATATTCATCTCCAAAATTAAAGGTTAACCCAAATCGTAATGTTCCTTCCAAAGGACTAGGAAATTTAGAAGTTGAAAACAAATAGGATATATCGATAATTACGAATTCTTCGTATTTAAATCCCCCTCCCAAAGAGACAAACTTTCGATATCCTTTTTCATCACTTTCGTTAAAATAACCAGCTCTTAGTTTAATAGCATCCCTAAAAGTATACTCGGTTCCTAAGGCCCAGGTTACCTCTTTTAATTCTTCACTTAAACCATCTGGAGCGTCTGTAAAAGATTCAAAAATCCCTCCAATCGCACTAGTACTATTATAAACATCATCATCTTCCTGATCTATCACTCCATCTCCATTAAAATCCTGAGGAGTTGGCACTAAGAGCTTATTAAATTCTAAATAGACGCCTAATTTATTATCTGGATCAAAAATAAAATCGAAGCCTCCACCAAGTCTTAAATTAGTAGGAATAAAGTTTTCCTGGCCAGCATCGTCGTATTTCATTTTAGGCCCTATATTACTAACATTAATCCCAAATCGCCATAATCCATCGAAATTATTATAGACGATTTCTTCACTTTGATAAAATGCCGCAACGTCTACACCAAAACTTCCTGCTGCCCCTAAATCCTGACTATCACTTAAACCAAGATCAGACCTAAGATATCTACCAGCTACAGCCATAGAAAAAGTCTCACTTAATTTTAAAGAATAAGAAGCATCAAAGGTTAATTCGTTAGGATTAACCAACAAAGGAATTTGATCCTGAGTTATACGAGTCTCTATAGATCCCAAACTAAAATATCGTAAACTGGCAGCAAAAGCACTACGATCATCTATTTTACGATGATAACTTAAACCTCCTAAAAATATATCGCTTACGATATCACTTAAATAAGGTGTATAGGAAATCGCAATCCCATGTTCTGATTCTGCAAAAGCAAACTTTGCCGGATTCCATTGCTGAGAATATGCATCAACCGAGGTAGCTACACCCTGATCTCCCATTCCTGCAGCCCTGGCATCTGCCGCCACAAGAAGAAAAGGAACACCTGTTGTTATTACACGATCTCCCATATCCTGAGCCTGCAACCAACCCGAAGTAAGTATTGAGCCTAATAATAAAATCGTTGAAATTTTCTTCATCTCTTAAACTAAATGATAAACAAATATATACTAATATTATTAGAAGCTAAATGGCTCAATTTTAAAATTCGTTTAAAACAACCTATCCATCGTTTACCTGGGGAGATTGAAGGACGAATAGAAAAATAATCATTAAATCTTAATATTGCAGATTTATTTTTCCCATAAACACTATAAAAAAATATTAATTTTGCAGCTATAGACATTAATTTGTGCATATTTGCCTAACTTTTAAAAGAACAGGAAGATAGAAAAACCAACTTGTTATATATTAATACAATGGGGTTTAGAACAAAATATTCTTGTACTTTTATCGTTAATTATTATATTGCAGAGCCTAAATTCTACCTAAAGAGAACATGAGAATGAGAAAGAAAACTGCTTTTAGAGCAATTTTTACCATCGCTTTAGGCGTTGGTCTAGTAGGATGTAACAATTCCAAAAATTACAAAAACAGCTCAAGAGCTACCGGATGGGATATTAACTCGAAAGACGGTGGATTTCAATACGATACAGACTACGAAGAGCAAGAACCAGCACCAGGACTGGTATTCGTAGAGGGAGGAACTTTTACCATGGGACAGGTTCAGGACGATGTTATGCACGACTGGAACAACACTCCTACCCAACAACACATACAGTCTTTTTATATGGACGAAACCGAGGTTACCAACCAAATGTACCTTGAATATCTAGACTGGCTAAAAAGGGTTTTCCCTCCTACAGAACAGAATTATAGAAATATTTACTACGGCGCAGTTCCAGATACATTAGTTTGGAGAAATAGACTTGGTTATAACGAAACCATGGTTAATAACTATCTTAGACATCCTGCCTATGCTCAATATCCTGTTGTTGGTGTTAGCTGGGTACAAGCTGTAGAATTTAGTAAATGGAGAACAGATCGTGTAAACGAAAAGCAATTAGTAGAATCTGGCTATATTTCTGAAGAAACTTTATACAAAACAGAAGCAGGAGCTACTTTTAACACTGAGACCTATATCAATGCGCCTAGCAGAGTTTATGGTGGAAATACGGAAATGACTCAGAGTGGTAAGAAATCGCAAAAACTAACGCAATCTACAGATAGCTTAGGGAACTCCACAAGTAAACAATACGTGCAACGCAAAGACGGAGTTCTTTATCCAGAATACAGACTTCCTACCGAAGCAGAATGGGAATATGCCGCACTAGGTTTAGTGGGAATTCGTGACTACAACATTTATCGTGGTCGTAAAAAATATCCATGGGACGGAAGATACACTCGTAGTGGAGATTTAAGAAAACAAGGTGATCAGCTAGCAAACTTTAAGCAGGGCGCAGGAGATTACGGCGGAATTGCCGGTTGGAGTGATGACGGTGCAGATATCACAGCTCCTGTTATGAGTTACGAAGCAAACGACTTTGGATTGTATGATATGGCAGGAAACGTTGCTGAATGGGTTGCAGATGTTTACCGCCCAATTGTGGACGACGAGTTTAACGACTTCAACTATTACCGCGGAAACGTTTATACTGAAAATGCTATCAATGAAGACGGAACTGTACAGATCGTTGGAGCAGATGGTATTAAATACGACACCTTAAGCACAGGTAGAGTCGTTGCAAGAAACCTACCTGGTGAAATTGTACAAAAACCAATTACCGAAGATGAAACTTATATGAGAACAAACTTCTCTAAAAGTGACAACAGAGATTTTAGAGATGGAGACAAAAGTTCTAGCAGATACTATCAGCCATTTCAGGATATCGATGATTCTTCTAAAAGAATGTACAACTCTCCTAATTTCGACAGAATTGCAATTGGAGACACTACCCAGGCAAAACCTAAATACGACGACAAAGAAAGAACTACTTTAATAAGTGACGATGTAAGAGTTTATAAAGGTGGATCCTGGAGAGACAGAGCTTACTGGCTAGATCCTGCACAAAGAAGATTCTTCCCACAGGATATGGCTACAGACTATATTGGATTTAGAAATGCAATGTCTAAAGTAGGATCTAAATCTATGGATAATGTAAAACGCGCTAGAAGCAATTAATAAGCAAAGCAAGTTTTAGAGAAATATTCACAAAAAAGGCCCTAATTTTTTAGGGCTTTTTTTATACCTTAAAACTATGAATATAGCCAAAATACACCGTCGATTTCTTACAAGCTCTGGAGTAAGTACAGATACCAGAAACATAAAACCAAACAGCTTATTTTTTGCTCTTAAAGGCGCAAACTTTAATGGAAATGAATTTGCTGAAAATGCCCTACAAAAAGGAGCTGAAGTAGCCATAGTAGACGAAGCTGCTTACGCTAAAGACCAAGACAATTACATTTTGGTAGAGGACTGCCTGAGTGCCTTGCAGCAACTGGCCACCTTTCACCGTCATTTCTTAGGCATCCCCATTATCTCAATCACCGGAAGCAACGGAAAAACAACCACTAAAGAATTAATACACGCAGTACTTAGTAAAAAATATAAAACCATTGCTACTATCGGAAATCTAAACAATCATATCGGAGTTCCTCTTACACTTTTAAGAATGGACGAAACCACAGAAGTTGGTGTAGTAGAAATGGGAGCGAATCACCAGGGAGAAATCGAGTTTCTAACAGAAATCGCATTACCTGATTATGGATATATCACAAATTTTGGCAAAGCACATCTTAAAGGTTTTGGTGGTATAGAAGGAGTTATTAAAGGTAAAAGTGAACTTTATACTCATCTTAAAAATCATAAGAAATTACTATTCTTAAATCTGGATGATGAGATTCAAAAAAGACAGGATAGCTATTCCCATATTTTTACATTTTCCAGCACACAAAATGCTGCAGTAAGCATAGATTACACAAACACACAAAACGGTTCTGAATACGCTTCTTTCAGTTATAACAATGCTATTTTCGAAACACAGTTAACAGGGCAATACAACGCTTTTAATGCCGCTGCAGCATTAACAATTGGCTTATACTTTAAGGTTCCTTTTAAAGCCATAAAAGAAGCTATAAAAGAATATACACCAAGCAACAATAGATCGCAAATACAAAAGACGGAAAAGAACACACTCTTATTGGACGCCTATAATGCCAATCCAACAAGCATGACTTCCTCTTTAACAAACTTCGGAAATCTTACCACCAATCTACCTAAAATTGTAATTATTGGCGACATGTTAGAACTTGGTGAGTACAGCAAAGAAGAACATCAGACTATAGTAGACCTATGTATTGGCAAAGAATTTAAAAATGTCTATTTAGTGGGTAAATTTTTTAAAGCAACATCTGCTCCAGAAAGTTTTATGAAATTTGACACTACTGCGGAATTAAAAGTATTCTTAACAGCACATCCTATTACCAATGCATACATTCTTATAAAAGGATCTAGAGGAATTGCTTTAGAAAAAATTGTAGATATTCTCTAAGAAATACAAAAGCCATTAAACAAAAAAAGCTTCCTCTATCAGGAAGCTTTTTGTTTATGTGGGCGCGAAGGGATTCGAACCCCTGACCCCTTGGGTGTAAACCAAGTGCTCTGAACCAACTGAGCTACGCGCCCTAATGAATGTTTAGCTAAAAAAAGCTCCCTTTTGGAAGCTTTTGAATGGTTGTGGGCGCGAAGGGATTCGAACCCCTGACCCCTTGGGTGTAAACCAAGTGCTCTGAACCAACTGAGCTACGCGCCCCATTCATTATTGCGAGTGCAAATATAGACTAGTTTTTCTTCTACACAAAGAAAAAAATTAAAAATTTTAAATAATTTCAGCTACCGTAAAATTACTACCTCCACAAAAAATAAGATCCTTTTCTCCGGCAGCTTTCAAGACTTCAGCATAAGCCTCTGACACACTATTAAATACCTTTCCCACAAGCCCAAATTCGATAGATTTAGCCATTAATTTTTCAGCTTCCAGTCCTCTTGGAACATCTGGCTTACAGAAATAATAAGTCGCATTTTTTGGAAAAAGCGGCAATACCTCATCTAAATCTTTATCGCTAACAACACCTAAAACAAAATGCAATCGCTCATAAACTTCATCCTTTAGCTGCTGGAACACATATTTGAGTCCATCACTATTATGAGCCGTATCACAAATTACTTTTGGAGCTTCCTGAAGTATATCCCAACGCCCCTTAAGATTGGTGTTTTTTCTAACATTTTTTAATCCTTCTCTAAGATGCTCTTCAGAAATTATCCAATCTTGAGAAATAAGCTGATTAATAACTGCAGCGACTCCTTTTATATTCTTTTGCTGATAGCTTCCCAGTAAATCTGTACTTAGATCTTCTAAAGTTTCACATTCTTCAGCAAAAATAATTTCAGCAGTTCTTTCCTGGGCTGTTTTTCTAAAAACCGGTGCTGTTTCAGGATGCTTTTCAGAAATAATTACAGGAACATTAGGTTTTATAATACCTGCTTTTTCGCTGGCAATTTCAGGAAGTGTAGTTCCTAAAAATTGTATGTGATCTTTACCAATATTGGTAATTAAACTTACTTCAGGAATAATAATATTGGTAGAATCTAACCGACCTCCCATTCCAACTTCAATCACAGCAATATCTACTTTTTCTTCAGCAAAATACCAAAAAGCCATTCCTACGCTCATCTCGAAAAAGGAAAGAGTTTCAGCTTCAAAAAAAGGCTTATTATTTTGTATAAAATCGACTACAGCTTCTTCAGAAATATACTCACCATTAATTCTAATCCGTTCTCTATATTCTTTTAAATGTGGCGAAGTATACAATCCAACTTTATAGCCAGCTTCCTGCAAAACCGAAGCGATCATGTGGCTACTAGAACCTTTTCCATTAGTCCCTGCTACATGCACACTTTTAAAATCTAGCTCGGGATTACCCAAATGCGTTGCTAATTTTAAAGTGTTGGTAAGATCTTTTTTAAATGCTGAACTTCCCACGCGTTGATACATAGGTAACTGCTGAAACATCCATTCAACAGTTTGTTGATACGTCATCAATTATTCAGATAATTTGAAGTTATAAACAATGGTTCCAACCTGGCGTGAAGGCGCATCAGAGTCACTGTTAAAACGTGTAGCCAATGCTGCTTTTCTAGCAGGTTCTGTTAAACAGGATGCGTTATTTGTAGTTCCTTTTACTCCAGGAGTTGCAGCAATTACCTGCCCCTGGCGATTTACTTCTATACGCACCACAACAATACCAGATTCGTTACAATCCTGAACAAATTTTTCTTTATTGAGGGCACGGCGACCACCAAGACGATAATTTCCGTCACCATCTAAACCGGCGCCATTACCATAGTAACTTTTAGCATTTGGATCTCCATCTGGAGAACCTTTATCTCCTGCTGCATTATCATCACCTTCTCCTCCACTTTCTTCACCGCTTCTCTCTGGCCCATTTAAAATACTACTCATAGCATCTGTAGTAGATTTATCTGGTTTTGGATCTGGCTTTTTAGCCGGCTCTTCTTTTTTAGGCTCCACCTTTTTAGGCTTTTCAGTCTCAACAGGCTTTTTAACCTCTTTCTTTTCTTCGATTACTGGAGCTTCTTCTACTTCCTGAGTTACAACCTGCTCTTCAACGATGGGCTCTGGCTCTGGTGGAGTGACTTCCGGACTCGTATTTTTGGGAGCAGACTCGATAGGTTTTGTTGGTTGTTGATCTCCTGAGCCAACTTCTGAAGTCCCAAAATTTACAGCAATACCATCTTCTGGCGGCGGATCTAGATACGTAAAACCAAAAAAGAATAAAATAATCAACAAGAGTACATGTAGTACTACTGTGATTGTGAATGATTTTCTCTCGTGATTGGTTTCTAAGAAAGCCATGATTATTCCGGTTTAACCGCTAATACTATTTTATATCTATTTCGATTAGCAATATCCATTACGTTTACTGCTTTTTCGATAGGCACACCTTCTTCAGCACGTAAAATTATTGTTGGATTTTCTATTCCTGCCAATTTACTTTTTAGAGTACTTTCTAATGCTGAATTACTTATGCGCTCGTCATTTATATAAACCTGCAGTTCTTTTGTTATACTTACTGAAACATTTTGCTGGTTTGTGGTCTTCCCTTTGGCTTTTGGAAGTATTAGATCCAAAGCCTCTGGAGTAATTACCGGAGAAGTTAACATGAAAAATATCAATAACAGAAATACAATATCTGTCATCGAGCTCATACTAAATTCCGGGCTAACTTTATTTCTACCTCTTAAATTCATATTAAGCAGGCTCGTTTAATAAGTCTAAAAAGTCTACAGCAGTAGCTTCCATCTGGTGCACTACTTTATCTGTTTTTACTACTAAGTGGTTATATCCAATATAAGCAATAATACCCACAATAAGCCCAGCAACCGTAGTTGTCATCGCTGTATAAATACCTTCTGCAAGTAATCCCATTTGCGCCTGCCCACTACTTGTAGCCAACTCATGGAATGCAATCACCATACCAATTACAGTCCCTAAGAAACCAATCATTGGTGCTGCACCGGCAATAGTTGCCAAAATACTTACATTTTTCTCTAGTTTATACACTTCTAATCGTCCCGCATTTTCGATTGCTGTATTAATATCTTCAAGCGGACTACCAATTCTTGAAATTCCTTTTTCAGTTAATCTAGCTACAGGATTATCACTTTGCGCACATCTAATTTTTGCAGATTCGATGTTACCATTTAATACGCTATCCTTAATTTGATGCATAAAGTTTTTATCTACACGACTTGCAGATTTTATCGCAAATAATCTTTCAAAATAGATATATACCGCAGCAAATAACAACACAAACAATACCACTATAATAATCTGCCCGGCAATACCACCGCTTAAAAGCAAATCAAAAATCGAAAGTGTTTTTTCTTCTGAAACCTCTGCAGCATCCTGCGCTGCCTGCGTCACGGCATCCTGCTGAATAAAATATAGCATATTAATTGATTAGGGTTTTTAATGTAACGTGATAAACGGATTAAAATTGTTGCCCAAATTTAGTAAAATAATTATCAGAATAACTCCTTATCTGTATTCATTAAGAAATTACTAACAGATAAGGAGTTTTAACTATTACACCAATTGTTTTAAAGCAACCTCGAAGGCAGTTTTACTAATATTGGTTTTACTACTATTATTATTAAAGGTATTCTGGATAGCATTTTTAATCGTCATGGAAGTATCATTAAAAATAGCCTCATCGGTCATTTGCACACGACGCTCCATAAAATATGCAAAAACCCGTGCCATCCCACAATTAGAAATAAAATCTGGAATTAGGCTTACGCGCTCATCTGTAAACTCCATTATAGGACCAAAGAAAATTTCTTTATCTGCAAAAGGAACATTTGCTCCACAAGAAATCACTTCCAGCTTATTTTCTATTAAACTTGAAATTTGCTCTTTAGCAACCAATCTTGAAGCTGCACATGGCGTAAATATTTCAGCATCAAGATTCCATATTTTTTGATTGATTTCTTCAAACGAAATTAAATTTTTAGCATTTAAAGTATTTCCGTGCTTATTAAGGAAAAGATCTTTTATTTCTTCAAAAGAAAAACCTTCCTCATTGATCAAACCACCTACGCGATCGATAATCCCAACAACTTTCGCTCCCATCTGTGCCAGATAATAAGCCGCTGCAGAACCTACATTACCAAACCCCTGTACAATCGCTTTTTTTCCTTTTATATTACCACCATAAATTTGATAGTATTGATTCACGGCTTCAGCAACACCAAAACCGGTAATCATATCGGCCACGGTATATTTTCTAGAGATATCTGGAGAATAACCGGTATTTTCTAAAACTTTAATTACCCCCTGACGAAGTTGCCCTATTCTATTAATCTTATCTGCTTCGGTTGGCTGAAAATGTCCATTAAAAACACCTTCCTGCGGATGCCAAACTCCGCAATCTTCAGTAATTGGAATCACTTCATGAATTTCATCTACATTTAGATCTCCACCGGTACCGTAATAACTTTTTAGTAAAGGAGAAACCGCTTTATACCAACGTTCTAAAACGCCTTTTTTTCGAGGATCTTTGGGGTCAAAATTTATTCCCGATTTTGCTCCTCCAATCGCAGGCCCAGAAACGGTAAATTTTACTTCCATTGTTTTTGCTAAAGAAAGTACTTCATTTTTATCCAATCCTTCTCTCATTCGAGTTCCGCCACCGGCAGCACCACCTCTAAGCGAATTAATCACCGTCCAACCTTCAGCTTCAGTTTCAGGATCATTCCAATGAAAAACAATTTCAGGTTCTTTATTCTCGTATACTTTTAATAATTCTTTCATATTATGTGTGGAAATAAATTTTGTACCAAATATAACTAATCACAGTTTTAAGCTATGCCGGTAAAAAAATCTTACCAGAAGAATGATCTTTACTGGCGCCGGTAACCGAACTTAAAACATTTATTTTTTCTTCTAATCTTAACACGCCTAACAAACCAAAAATTAAAGCCTCCTTAAAATCGATAATTTTAGCTTCAGGAATTACAAACTCGCAATTTGAATAGCTTTTGAATTTTTCGATCAAAAAATCATTAAAAGCTCCGCCGCCTGTTACTAAAACTTTAGATTGCTGCTGATTATCGAGCACTTTTGAGACTTGTTGTGCTACATGAATAACATACGTATGTAAAACATCAGGAATAGAGATTTCTTCGGAAGTAATTATTGGTAAAACTTCAGCTTTCACCCATTCAATACCCAATGATTTTGGCGGATTTTGATTATAAAAGCTAAGATTGTTTAATTTCTGAAGTAATTTTTCATTTAGTTTTCCTTCTGAAGCCATCTTTCCTTTATCATCATACTCCTTTCCTATTCGCCTGGTAAAATAATTGACTACGGTATTCACCGCACAAATATCGTAGGCCAGCATTTCACCATTTTGCTCTTCAGAAATATTTGCAAAACCACCTAAATTTAAACAGTATCGATATTTATTAAAAAGAATCTTATCGCCTATCGGCACCAAAGGCGCCCCCTGCCCACCAAGCTCTACATCCTGGACTCTAAAATCACATACTACCTTATAGTTTAGATATTGGGCAATTTCAGGAAGATTTCCTATCTGTAATGTAAAAGCATTCTGTGGCTCGTGCTTTATGGTATGCCCGTGCGAACATACAGCATCTACATTTCGAATATCATTTTCAGCAATAAAGCTAAGAATTACTCCTGCCAGATATTTAGTATATTCTTTATTTAAATCCTGAAGCTGATTTTCCTCTAAATCGATAGCCGAATTGAGTTTTTCGCGCCATTCTGCTGAATAACCTACCGTATCGGCTTTTAAAATTTCAAAATTATAGTTATTTTCAACAGAGAAATGAATATAAGCTAAATCGATTCCGTCTAAGCTGGTTCCAGACATCACCCCAATTACAAAATAGTCTGATTTTTTCATATTCTCAAAATTAACTAATTATTATTGAAAAATACATATCAAAAATTTATATTTGGTAGCGAAAATTACTTTTTTCTAAATTTATAATCCAATGAATTTCGAATTAACTGAAGAACATATAATGATTCGCGATGCTGCTCGCGATTTTGCAAAAACCGAATTATTACCTGGGGTAATCGAAAGAGACGAAAAACAGGAATTTCCTGCAGCACAAGTTAAGAAAATGGGCGAACTTGGCTTTTTAGGCATGATGGCGTCTCCAGAATATGGTGGTGGCGGTATGGATACCATAAGCTATGTTTTAGCGATGGAAGAAATCTCGAAGATAGATGCATCAGCCTCAGTTGTGATGTCTGTAAACAATTCGTTAGTTTGCTGGGGGCTGGACACTTATGGCACACATGAGCAAAAAGAGAAATATCTCTCTAAACTTACTACCGGAGAAAAATTAGGTGCATTTTGCCTTTCTGAACCCGAAGCTGGTAGCGATGCTACTTCTCAACGAACTAGCGCAATCGATAAAGGAGATTATTATCTTTTAAACGGAACCAAAAACTGGATCACTAATGGCGGCACTGCAGATTATTATTTAGTGATCGCACAAACCGATAGAGAGAAAAAGCATCATGGAATAAATGCTTTTATTGTTGAAAAAGGATGGGAAGGTTTTGAAGTTGGCCCTAAAGAAAATAAATTGGGAATTAGGGGAAGTGACACACATTCTCTAAACTTCAATGATGTAAAAGTTCCAAAAGAAAACAGAATTGGCGAGGACGGATTTGGTTTTAAATTTGCTATGAAAACATTAGCCGGAGGTAGAATTGGAATTGCTGCGCAAGCGTTGGGAATTGCCTCTGGTGCATTCGAACTTGCAAGAGATTACTCTAAACAGCGAAAAGCTTTTGGAACTGAAATTAGCAATCACCAGGCAATTGCTTTTAAATTGGCAGATATGTATACTTCTATAGAAAGTTCAAGACATTTAGTAATGAAAGCTGCCTGGGATAAAGATCAAAAGCAAAATTATGATCTTAGTGGTGCAATGGCAAAATTAAGCGCTTCACAAACCGCTATGGATGTAACAGTTGAAGCAGTTCAGGTTCACGGAGGGAATGGTTTTGTAAAAGAATATCACGTAGAACGTTTAATGCGAGATGCAAAAATCACCCAGATTTACGAAGGAACTTCAGAAATTCAAAAGATCGTAATCTCTAGGAGTATCCTTAAAAAATAAGCCTGAAAACACTCAAAATCAACTCGCTAAATCAAAGCGAGTTTTTTTATATCAAAAACTGATATTCACCATTGCGAAATTCGGAAATTACCCCTTGATTTATTAAACTATTAATAAAAATTAAGATTTTCTTTAGTTTTAGTGGATTTAATACACTCTTTCCTATTATTACTTTCATATTCTTTACTAATTTAGATATTTTTGTAGTAATAATATAAGGAAGATAGGTTATGAGACCAAAAGAGCAGGGGCTTTACTTGCCTGAATTTGAGAGAGATAATTGCGGCGCGGGATTCATTTGTAACTTAAAAGGTAAGCGCACAAACGACATCATTCACAAAGCTTTGGATATTCTAATTCGATTAGAACATCGTGGAGCGGTAAGTGCTGATGGAAAAACTGGAGATGGAGCCGGGATTTTGATTGAAATTCCGCATAATTTCTTCAAGAAAGTTTGTGACTTCGATTTACCTGAATTTGGTGAATATGCAGCAGGAATGGTTTTTCTTCCAAGATCTAAAAATCAATTAAAGATTTGTAAGGAGATTTTTGAAGAAGAGGTTATTAATCAAGGTTTAAATATTATCGGATGGAGAGAAGTTCCGGTAGATAAATCTTGCCTGGGAAGCATTGCATCTTTAAGCGAACCAAATGTACAACAAATCTTTATCGGTAAAGATGAAGATACGACCGACGAGGTTTTTAGAGCAAAATTATTTGCCGCAAGAAAAATTGCAGAGCATAAAATATACAGCTCTAATTTAGGAGAAGCTGAATATTTCTACCTTCCAAGTTTATCTACAAAAACAATTATTTATAAAGGTTTATTGATGCCGCAAGACATCAATATTTACTATAAAGATCTTAATGATCCAGATTTGGTAACTAAACTTGCTTTAGTACACCAGCGTTTCTCTACTAACACATTCCCTACCTGGGATTTGGCTCAGCCATTTAGATATATGTGCCACAATGGAGAAATTAACACTTTAAGAGGAAATCTTAGCCGAATGAAGGCCAGAGAAGAACTTTTTGAAAGTGAGATTTTTGGAGAAGACATCAAAAAGATTTTACCAGTTACCTTAGAAGGAAAATCTGATTCTGCTTCTATGGACATGGTTTTAGAAATGCTTTTACAAACGGGGCGTTCTCTACCAGAAGCTATTATGATGATGGTACCTGAAGCCTGGGAAAAAAACCCTTCTATGGGTGATGGTAAAAAAGCTTTTTACGAATACAACGCCTGCATCATGGAGCCTTGGGATGGTCCTGCTTCAATTCCTTTTACAGACGGGCAATATATTGGTGCACTGCTAGACCGTAATGGATTAAGACCTTCTAGATATACCGTTACAAAAGACGGTTATGTAATTATGTCTTCTGAAACCGGAGTCGTTGATGTAAAGCCTGAAAATGTAGAATTACACGGTCGTCTTGAGCCAGGGAAAATGTTCCTGGTAGATATGGTTGAAGGTCGCATCGTTGGTGATGAAGAAGTTAAAGAACAAATTGTTTCTAAACGTCCTTACCGCAAATGGCTAGACTCAAATTTACTGCCTCTTGCCGATGTTCCTTACACAGGAAACAAAACACCAATAGAGCCAGTAGATTTTAAAACAAGACAAAAAGTATTTGGATACACCATAGAAGATATTAAAACTATCATTAGCCCAATGGCCACCCAGGGTAAAGAGGCTATTGGTTCTATGGGAACAGATATTCCATTAGCTGTTCTTTCAGATAAACCACAACTTTTATTCAACTACTTTAAACAACTTTTCGCACAGGTAACCAACCCACCATTAGATGGAATTCGCGAAGAGATTGTAACAGATATTAGCTTATCAATTGGTGAAGACAAGAATATCTTCGATATCACCCCAGAGCACGCTAAGAAATTAAGAATTCAGAATCCGGTGATTTCTAACGAAGATCTGGATAAAATAAAATATATAGATCATCCAGATTTCCGTGCAAAATCAATTTCGATATTGTACGAAATTGACAAAGGTTTAAATGGTCTTGAAGAACGACTTGAAGAAATTGTACAGGAAATTAGAAAGGCTGTTGATGAAGACAGAAACATCATTATCCTTTCAGATAGAAACGTAAGTGATAAACTTGCTCCTATCCCTTCACTTCTAGCATGCTCTTTTGTTCATCACGAACTTAAAAAACATAAAAGAAGATCTGCTTTTGGTATTGTAATAGAATCTGCTGAACCAAGAGAGCCACATCATTTTGCATTACTATTTGGTTATGGTGCCTGCGCTATTAATCCATATATGGTAAACGAAATTATCTACAAGCTTTCTGAAGATGGTGATATTGATGAAAAAGATCCAGATGTTGCAGTTAAAAACTTCAACAAAGCGATTGGAAAAGGAATCGTAAAAATCATGAATAAGATTGGTATTTCAACCTTACATTCTTATCGTGGTTCACAGATTTTCGAAATTCTTGGACTAAACAAAAAGTTTACTAATAAGTATTTCACAAATACACCTTCTAGAATTGAAGGAATTGGACTTTATGAGATCGAAAAAGAAATTCAAAAACGTTATAAAACTGCATTTACTCCACCAGAAACCGATACTGGATTAGATCTGGAAATTGGTGGTGATTATCGTTGGAGAAGAAATGGTGAACGCCATATGCTTAATCCTGCTTCAGTAGCAAAATTACAGCAGGCGGTTAAGCAAAATAGTTATAAAACATATCAGGAATACTCGAATTTTATTAATAATCAGACTAAAAACCTGATGACACTTCGAGGAATGTTTAAGTTTAAAGAACTTAACCCTATTTCTATAGATGAAGTTGAGCCATGGACAGAAATCGTAAAAAGGTTTAAGACCGGAGCGATGTCGTTTGGTTCGATTAGTAAAGAAGCACACGAGAATCTTGCTATTGCCATGAACCGCCTACAAGGAAAAAGTAATAGTGGTGAAGGTGGTGAAGATGCTAACAGATTTACCAGAGATGCTAACGGAAACTGGAGAAACAGTGCTATTAAACAGGTAGCTTCAGGAAGATTTGGGGTATCCATAAATTATCTTTCTAACGCAAAAGAAATTCAGATTAAAATGGCTCAGGGAGCTAAGCCTGGAGAAGGTGGACAATTACCTGGACCAAAAGTAAATCCTTCTATCGCAAAAACAAGAAATTCCACTCCATACGTTGGATTAATTTCCCCTCCTCCTCACCATGATATTTATTCTATTGAGGATTTGGCGCAATTAATTTTTGATCTTAAAAACGCGAATAGAGAAGCACGTATCAACGTAAAACTTGTTTCTAAAGTTGGTGTAGGTACTATCGCAGCTGGTGTGGCAAAAGCTAAAGCAGACGTTGTTCTTATTTCTGGTTACGATGGTGGTACAGGAGCTTCTCCTCTCACCTCATTAAGACATGCAGGTTTACCTTGGGAACTAGGCATTGCTGAAGCGCAACAAACTTTGCTATTAAATAATTTAAGAAGCAGAATTACGGTTGAATGTGACGGACAGTTAAAAACAGGACGTGATGTTGCGATAGCTTGTTTACTGGGAGCTGAAGAATTTGGTTTCTCTACTGCCCCACTTGTTGCTTCTGGATGTATTATGATGCGCGCATGTCATCTAAATACATGTCCTGTAGGAATCGCTACTCAGGATCCAGAATTAAGAAAGAACTTTAAAGGAACTCCTGAAAATGTAATTAATTTCATGTATTTCGTAGCCCAGGAATTACGCGAAATTATGGCTAGTCTTGGATTTAGAACACTTAATGAAATGGTGGGACAAAGTCAGAAATTAGACATGGATCGTGCTATAGAACATTACAAAGCACAGGGAATAGATTTATCAAATATTCTTTATAGACCAAATATAGACAAGGATCTTCCGCTTTATAAAACTCAGGATCAAAATCACGGTCTAGAAAATGCATTAGATTTTGATATTCTTAGCAAAGCCCACCCGGCGATTTATCGTAAAGAAAAAATGAGCCTAGATTTCAATATTTCTAATATTAACAGAACTACTGGTGCTATTTTGAGTAACGAAATATCTAAAATTCATGGAGAAGGCGGATTACCAGAGCACACTCTAGATCTAAACTTTAAAGGATCTGCAGGGCAAAGTTTTGGTGCTTTCGCTACACGCGGACTTACGATGAATGTTACCGGAAACACTAATGATTACTTCGGAAAAGGACTTAGTGGCGCTACCCTTACAGTAAAAAAGCCAGAAGAAGCTACTTTTAAATCCAATGAGAACGTCATTATTGGAAACGTTGCTTTATACGGAGCTATTAACGGAGAAGCCTATATCAACGGAATTGGAGGAGAACGCTTCTGTGTAAGAAACTCTGGTGCCAAAGCCGTAATTGAAGGAATCGGAGATCATGGCTGTGAATATATGACGGGCGGTAGAGCAGTAATATTAGGTAAAATAGGACGTAATTTTGCAGCAGGAATGAGCGGCGGAATTGCATATATCTATAATCCAGAAAACAATTTAGATAATAACAATTTTAATATGGAGATGATCGAATTAGAGCATGTATCTAATGATGACGCTTCAGAATTAAAAGAATTAATACAAAATCACTACTATCACACCGATAGTGAAGTTGCAGGCCACATATTAGAAAATTGGGAAGAAAACCTTTCCAAATTCATCAAAGTAATGCCTATAGAATACAAAAAAGCATTACAAAGAATGGAAGAAGAAAAAAAGAATGAAGAAAACCTGGAACTTAAAACGGCGTAATAATGGGAAAACTTAGAGGATTTTTAGAATACGAAAGAAAAGAAGAAACAACAGAAGCCGTAGAGCTAAGAGTTAAGAATTATAAAGAATTTACAAAAGATTTAGATACTGAAGAGCTTAATCATCAGGGAGCTCGTTGTATGGACTGCGGAATACCGTTTTGCCATAGTGGTTGCCCACTAGGTAACCTAATACCAGATTTTAATCATGCTGTTTATCAAAACGATTGGAAAAAAGCATTACAAATTTTACATTCTACAAATAATTTCCCTGAATTTACAGGACGTCTATGCCCCGCTCCTTGCGAATCTGCCTGTGTATTAGGAATTATAGAACCTCCTGTTTCAATAGAACTTATTGAAAAGTATATTGTAGAAAGAGGGTTCAAAGAAGGCTGGATTGTTCCTAATCCACCAAAAACAAGAACTGGCAAAAAAGTTGCTGTTGTTGGATCTGGCCCTGCAGGGATGGCTGCAGCACAACAATTAAATAGAGCAGGCCACGATGTAACTTTATTTGAAAGGGATGCGAAATTAGGCGGCTTACTCCGCTATGGTATTCCTGATTTTAAATTAGACAAATCGGTTATTGATCGCAGATTAGAGATCATGGAAGCAGAAGGAATCACCTTTAAACCCAATACTCATGTTGGTGTAAATTATGATGTTGAAGAATTAAAAGCATTCGATTCTGTAGTTCTTACTGGTGGAGCTACAAAACGAAGAGGATTACCAATCCCGGGAGCAGATGCTAAAGGTGTTGTGCAAGCAATGGAATTTCTTAAAAACAACAACCAGGTAGTCGATAACCTAAAGCAATTATCCCCTGAACTTTCTGCGGAAGGTAAAAACGTAATTGTAATTGGTGGCGGTGACACAGGATCTGATTGCGTTGGAACCTCAAATAGACACGGTGCTGAATCGGTTACTAATTTTGAAATTATGCCAATGCCATCAGACAGTAGAACTAAACAGAATCCTTGGCCATATTGGCCTTTCACTTTAAAGACCAGTAGCTCTCACGAGGAAGGTGTTAATAGAAATTGGAGTATTAGCACTAAAGAGTTTATTAAAGATAAAGAAGGCAATTTAAAAGGCCTTAAAACTGTTCAAATCGAATGGGTGAAAGGTAAAAAAGGAGAAAGACCACAACTTAAAGAAGTGGAAGGTAGTGAAAAAGAATGGCCATGTGAACTAGCTTTGTTAGCATTAGGCTTTACAGGACCAGAAGCCAGTTTAAGTCAGCAATTAGGATTAGACCTAGACAATAGAACTAACATAAAAGCCGATAATGACTACCAAACTAATGTACCACACATATTCGCTGCAGGTGATATGCGTCGTGGTCAATCATTAATAGTTTGGGCAATTTCAGAGGGTCGTGAAGCTGCTTACCACGTGGA
>NZ_ARYN01000069.1 GCF_002094855.1 Zunongwangia atlantica 22II14-10F7 | reverse complement strand
TGATGAATTGATGAACGGGGAAGATTAAGCCCTGTATTTATAGGGGTTTAATCGCTCATCATTTATTCATCAAATGTTCATCAAAAATAAAAGTGATGAATAAAAGCCTGCTGTTGAAAATAAAAATGATGAATTGATGAATTTTTGATGACAGCCTCAGCTCAATGCCTACAAGGGCTTATAAGGGGTTCTCATCAATTCATCAAAAAAATCCAGAAAATAGAACGCTTATGAAAACAAAGAAAATATGCTGTGAACATGCCCGTAATTTAGACATCGTACACGTACTCGCTAAATTAGGTCATTATCCCAGCAAAACAACGGTGAAAGAAGCCTGGTTTCTGAGTCCCCTGCGGTCAGAAACACAGGCCTCTTTCCATGTCTCTTATCATAAAAACAGATGGTACGACTTCGGATTGGGAAAAGGTGGAAATTGTCTGGATCTGGTTATTGCATTAAAACAATGTTCCATTGCTGAAGCTTTACAATTTCTGGCCAATGATCAGCAGCTATCAGTTACGGATCCTAATAAAACTTCTTTGTCTTTTCATAAGCAGATTTCTAAAAAGAAAAAAGAAGGGATTAAAGTACTTTTTGTTCAGGAACTCTCAAATTTACAATTACTTCATTACGCTAAAAAACGAGGGATCCCCAGAGAACTGATTATTGAGATGACCAGTGAGGTTCATTTTGAATTATATGGAAAACGGTATTATGCGATTGGTCTACAAAATAGACGGGGAGGTTATGAGCTCCGGAATGCTTTTTATAAGGCTTCAAGTTCTCCGAAATCGTATAGCTATTTCCAACAAGATGGAAATGGGCTGATCATTACCGAAGGATTATTTGATTACCTGTCTTTAGCGCTATTGGATCCTGAGCTATTCTTTACCCATGATCATATTATACTGAACTCCCTATCCTTTATTCAGGAAATCAT
>NZ_ARYN01000068.1 GCF_002094855.1 Zunongwangia atlantica 22II14-10F7 | reverse complement strand
TTTACTGCATAATCTCGAGATTTTTCTATGCTGTACCACTGAATTTTAAATATTTCTATTTCAAAAAAAATCTTTAAAACCTTTGTGATGAACATTAATAAAAGTAAAGCTCCGTATCAAAATATATACTCCGTTCTACGCCTCAACCGATTGGTGAGTATCTGTGTTAGTATAGGGGCATTTATAACCTGTATAAGCTCCGGCTTTTTAATCTACAAAATGCACAGGAATGCCCTTGATCATGCTTTTGCGGTAACGGGTAGCGGTCAGGTGATTCCCTTGCTGTGGGAAGAGCGTAGTCATCAGTTGGAAATCGAAGCTAAAGCGCATTTGGAGCGATTTCATTTTTCTTTTTATGATCTTACTCCGGATACCTACGAAACCCAGCTGGAAAAAGCTTTATGGCTTGGCAATTCCTCGGTAGATGAAGTCTATAGGCAAAAGAAAGCGGATGGGGTCTATAATAGAATTCTTCAATATGCCCTGGTGCAAAAAGTGGATAGCATCAGTTCTACACTGGATGTAAGCCAGTCGCCATATCTCTTTAGGTCACAGTTGTTCTTCAGTATTCATCGTGGCAATATTAAAGAATCTTATGAACTGCTCACTTCAGGGAAACTTCTTCCGGTTAAACGGAGTTTTCCGAAAAATCCACACGGCCTAATGATTACCGATTTCTATGAAAACCGCTTGAATAAATTATCACAATAAGCACAAGCTATTTTTAAAAAAACAATGCAATCATGAAACTCGATAAAAAGACAATTGTTTTTGGCTCGGTATTCCTTGTGATTCTCTTGTTTACACTTTCGTACACGCTGTTGGTATGGAAAAAGGAGGATACCAACGTAAAACAACTTCCCACAAATCCGAATATTCCAAGCCTGCAGGTAGAGGATAATTCATTTCGTAATCGAAGGGAAGCCGTAGATCAATTGAAAGAGAAAAAGCCTTCGGTACTGCCAAGTCTTTACGACGAAATAGAACA
>NZ_ARYN01000067.1 GCF_002094855.1 Zunongwangia atlantica 22II14-10F7 | reverse complement strand
TTTCGGAACATATTCCCGATAGATTTGAAGTTGTTATGAAATTTCACCAGGTCTTTATAGATGGCAATATGATCATCGCTCATTCGCTCATTGATGGGTAGATCCATGGCTGATTTTCGACAAAATTCACTAAGGCTAAGTCCCGATCTTTTAGCCTTAATGTTCAGTAGTTTTTTCTGGTACAGCGTACACCTGAATTTGATTAAGGAGGTCATCCCCTTAAACCTCTCTTTTTTTTCATTGCGACCATGGGGAGCAATCAAGATTGTGTCCACAGACACACATCTTGAATTAGGATCTATATTAGAATTTTCCGTTTGATGGGAACCCGTGTCCCCATCATTGGAAATCCTCGTTTTCCCCTCCCTTTTTTTTAGCTTTTCAAAGCTTAAGGAATAGGAGGATTTCTTTTCTTTTTCAAAGGGTATTTTCTCGTTGAACATGGCATAGTTTTTCGTTAAAATCTTTATATGGATAAAAGCGATATCTCAGGTCTATGGCCTGAGCAAAATGTTCTAGTAAATACGAAGTCATACGATCTCCCGCAGGGTCATTATCCAGGAATAATAAAATCGAGTCAGGATAAGCATCGAAGTGTTTTATGATTTCCTGAATAAAGGATAGGGAGTTGAGTATGATATGATCATGGGTAAAGAATAGCTCAGGATCCAATAGCGCTAAAGACAGGTAATCAAATAATCCTTCGGTAATGATCAGCCCATTTCCATCTTGTTGGAAATAGCTATACGATTTCGGAGAACTTGAAGCCTTATAAAAAGCATTCCGGAGCTCATAACCTCCCCGTCTATTTTGTAGACCAATCGCATAATACCGTTTTCCATATAATTCAAAATGAACCTCACTGGTCATCTCAATAATCAGTTCTCTGGGGATCCCTCGTTTTTTAGCGTAATGAAGTAATTGTAAATTTGAGAGTTCCTGAACAAAAAGTACTTTAATCCCTTCTTTTTTCTTTTTAGAAATCTGCTTATGAA
>NZ_ARYN01000066.1 GCF_002094855.1 Zunongwangia atlantica 22II14-10F7 | reverse complement strand
GCAATTGGCTATACGCGTTGTTGTACGCTGTTTCTATTCAGATACTCTTTAGCATCTTTAATATTCAGTTCAATTTCGTCTGCAGCTCTTCCAGTTCGGCTTTCGTGAAATATAGATTCTCCGAGACTGTCTAAAGCAACTAAAATCTGAAAAATAGTGGTTTTACTGTCAGATTTTAATTCCGCTTCGAGCCAATGCTAAATCCGGAATTAAATTTTCATTTCCAATTTTGTATAAACTCCAATATGCACTACTTCTTTTGATTTTCAGTTTTGTAAATGTCCGAATTAAGTCCATCAACAATTATTTTTTCCAATTCGGTTACGTTCAAATCTTTCAGTTTCGATTCCGCTATTATTTTTATCTCATAATCAGAGTGAGAATATCCTTTTGCTTTTTAGAATATATAAGCAGCTTCTTCAAATTGGTCGTTTGTAAATTTCATCATAAATTTCAATTCAGCACGATGGGTTAAATAGCGCACAACGGTCTTAGCTCTGGTTTCGATGCTGAAAACGTCCGCATGACTTTTCCACTTAGCCCAAAGATAGTAAAGTTGTTTACATAAAGAGTGAGGATTACCGCAGCAATGAACTATATCCAGTGTACTATGCAGTTTTTTATAGATTTATTGGTGGTGCGGCTTATCCAATTATTTGTCCGCCAAAAGTTATCTGTTCAAATAGTATTAAAACGGTTGTCTTTAATTCGTCTTGATTGCAATAGTATCCGTCTATTTTTCCGTATTCTGTATAGTCAGAAATATTAAATCCGTCTTCAATATCGTTAAACCAAATTATTTTCCGACCACAAATAGCTATAACCCAAAATCCGCCACCTTCATTTCCAAAAGTCGGTTCACTCCATTTTTCAGGACTTATATTTATTAAATTCCAAAAATTAAGATACTTTCCTTCTAATTCAGCTTCAGCTTTGCAAATTTCAGAGGAAAGTTCTTTTTCGGTTATCGGTTTCCACATTTTTAATTCAGTTCAGGGTTTCTTAAAATAGCGTACAAC
>NZ_ARYN01000065.1 GCF_002094855.1 Zunongwangia atlantica 22II14-10F7 | reverse complement strand
TGCGTTTTGGGCAGTAGCCAATACACCTATGTAGAAGCTTCGCCAAGCCAAAAGAAGGAAGATTTTATACGTAGTGTCGAGAATGCACTTTGGTTTTATGGTGGGGTACCCAATGCCCTGGTACCCGATAACCTGAAATCCGCCGTAACTAAAGGGAGCCGTTATGAACCCAAGGTTAACGAGACCTTCTCTGATTTTGCGGAATATTATGAAACCGCAGTACTGCCCACAAGAACATATAAACCAAGGGATAAGGCCATAGTAGAGAACGCTGTACGGATAATATATACCAGGGTATTTGCACCGCTACGCCACCAGACCTTCCATAGCGTTTCAGAAATAAATAAAGCAATACTCGAACTTCTAAAAACACATAATGCAATGTCCTTCCGGGGAAGAGAGTACTCCCGGCGTTCTTTATTCGACGAGGTAGAAAAACAGGAGTTAAAACCCCTACCCTTAAAGCGGTATGAGATAAAAGCCTACGCTAATGGGACCGTGCACAAGAACAGTCATATTTATTTTAGCAAAGACAAGCATTACTATAGCGTACCTTATCAGCACATGGGCAAACGCATCAAGATCATCTACTCCGATAGCCTGGTGGAGATATTCTATAAATTTGAACGCCTGGCCGCACATCCAAGAGAGAAAAGGAAATACGCCTATACTACAGTTAAGGAACATATGCCATCACACCATAGGTTTATAAGTGAATGGAGCTCTGAAAAATTCATCGCCTGGGCAGCTCATATTGGAGTACACTGCAAAGGGTATATCACTGGAATACTGGACAAAAAACAACATCCCGAACAATCCTATAAATCCTGTCTGGGCATACTACACCTGGCAAAAAAAGTAGGGAACCTGCGCCTGGATAATGCCTGTAAGAGAGCTTCTGATTATGGGGCATACAATTATAATATTATTGATCGCATCCTTAAAAAAGGCTGGGATAACCTTGAAGAAAACCTCGAAGAGGAAATAGTACTGCCCGATCACAAGAACATCCGGGGAGGCCATTATTATAAATAGAAAGAAACCATTAAAACCAAGTATATGAATACACAAACCTTAGAACAGATGAAACAATTAAGGCTCCACGGAATGATCAGGGCCTTCAACTCTAGCTTAAGCCCGCAGAGTACGGATTACACCAATGATGAGTTTATAGCTTACCTAATCCAATGCGAATGGGACGATCGCCAGAACCG
>NZ_ARYN01000064.1 GCF_002094855.1 Zunongwangia atlantica 22II14-10F7 | reverse complement strand
TGCGTTTTGGGCAGTAGCCAATATACCTATGTGGAAGCCTCGCCGAGCCAAAAGAAAGAAGATTTTATACGTAGCGTGGAGAATGCACTTTGGTTTTATGGAGGAGTACCCAATGCCCTGGTACCTGATAACCTGAAATCCGCGGTAACCAAAGGGAGCCGTTATGAACCCAAGGTCAATGAGACCTTCTCTGATTTTGCGGAATATTACGAAACCGCTGTACTGCCCACAAGAACATATAAGCCCAGGGATAAGGCCATCGTAGAGAACGCTGTACGGATAATATATACCAGGGTATTTGCACCGCTACGCCACCAGACCTTCCATAGCGTGCCAGCAATCAATAAGGCCATACTCGAACTTCTGAAAACACATAATGAAATGTCCTTCCGGGGAAGAGAGTACTCCCGACGTTCTTTATTCGACGAGGTGGAGAAACAGGAATTAAAATCTCTGCCCTTAAAGCGATATGAGATAAAAGCCTACGCCAATGGTACCGTGCACAAGAACAGTCACATCTATTTTAGTAAAGACAAGCATTACTATAGCGTACCCTACCAGCATATAGGAAAACGTATCAAAATTATCTACTCCGATAGCCTGGTGGAGGTATTCTATAAATTTGAACGCCTGGCTGCACATCCAAGAGAGAAAAAGAAATACGCCTATACTACGGTTAAGGAACACATGCCATCACACCATAGGTTTGTAAGTGAATGGAGCTCTGAAAAATTTATCGCCTGGGCAGCTCATATCGGAATACACTGTAAAGCGTATATCATTGAAATACTGGATAAAAAACAACATCCGGAACAATCCTATAAATCCTGTTTAGGTATACTACACCTGGCAAAGAAGGTAGGAAACCTGCGCCTGGATAATGCTTGTAAGAGAGCTTCTGATTATGGGGCATATAATTACAACATTATTGATCGCATCCTTAAAAAAGGCTGGGATAATCTCGATGAAAACCTCGAAGAGGAAATAGTCCTGCCCGATCACAAGAACATCCGGGGAGGCCATTATTATAAATAGAAAGAAACCAGTAAAACCAAGTATATGAATACGCAAACCTTAGAACAAATGAAACAATTAAGGCTCCACGGCATGATCAGGGCCTTTAGCTCCAGTTTATCCCCGCAGAGCGTGGATTACACTAATGATGAACTCATAGCTTATCTCATTCAGTCAGAATGGGACGATCGCCAGAACCG
>NZ_ARYN01000063.1 GCF_002094855.1 Zunongwangia atlantica 22II14-10F7 | reverse complement strand
CCGTATTCCAAGATCAAAAACAAACCATTTTCAATAAAATTTTAAGCAGCATATTTACATAGATCCACATAAGGGGTTTGTCGTTTGATCACAGCAAACGCCCTGGATAAGAGCTTATTTCTAACATTGTTTAAAGCGATCATCTTTGGTTTGCCTTCTGCTACTTTTCTTTGATAATATTCCCGTAATTCCCCGTCGTGCTGAATGGCAGAGACACTAGCCATACTCAGCAGGCTTTTCATCTTTCGGTCACTCATTGGATGACCTTTGGCGCGTTTGAAGACACTGGTCCCTGAACTATGTTCAAAAGGTGCCGTACCACAGTAACTCGAGAACTGTCGCCAACTACTGAAACGTTCAAAGTTACAGGTATGATAAATCAACTGGCAGGCCAGGATTCGTCCTACCCCTTTTAAACTGGTCAGCAACTTATAATTCTTTCCAAGCGCTTCTTCTCTCTTTAATAGCTGATCGATTTGCTTTTCAAGTTTGAGGATTTGCTTACTTAAATAAGCTATGGTATGTTTTAAACTCTTACAGCTTACATCTGTGGAAGGACTCGATAAAAGTCCGGTAAGCTCCTCTAAAGTGCCCATAAGGCCAGTACGATTCCGAACTAATTGATCCCGTAAGCTTAAAAGTCTACCCAGCTCCAGCAAGGCTTCATCCCGAATGCTGCTGCATACTAACTCTTCCCGATGCAACCAGGCATACCGGGCGATCATTTGAGCGTCTACCCGATCTGATTTAGTCCGAACCAGTCCGGAAGATCTTTTAATGACGATCGGATTCTCCTGAACATAATCTAAACCGTTAGTCTGCATAAAAATAGCAAGCTTCAGGGAATAGTTTCCCGTATGTTCAAAACAGTATAAAACCGATTTTTCGGTTTCTGAAAATTTACAAACCCATTTAATAAGGGAAACATAGCCTGACCTGGTATTATCAAACACCCGATGTTTACTATAGTTATGAATGAAAACATCTAAGGTTTTTTTGGACACATCGATCCCTACAGCTAATTGGTAATTTTTCATATCTTTAAAATCGATTTAAAATGAAGTTGCGGAAACTATCTCCTTTAAAGGGTCCCATTAAGACCTGGTATTCCAATTAGTTCTTCGCAACACTAGTAGAAGCTAAGGGGACTCTTACGATTAATGGTGCCTAACTAGAGACCGTTATAGTTCTCCCCTTAGTTCTCTCTTAATATATAAAACAAAGTAAAGGAGACCGTTGG
>NZ_ARYN01000062.1 GCF_002094855.1 Zunongwangia atlantica 22II14-10F7 | reverse complement strand
AAAAAAAGAAAAAATATTTTTAAATTTTTCTTGTGAGTTTTAAAAGTTGTTGTATATTTGCAGCCGCTTTGAGGGAAAGCAAAAACGCTCTTAAAATTTTGAAAAACAGGAATACCGATTGGGGTTTATGTTAAGGTTCGATACCTTAAGTTTCAACGAAAGGGTCTTTAAGTAGATCCGGACTTTTAAAAAGTTCATTGACATATTGAATTGACTAGACGATACTAATTTTAATTTATTAGGATTAGTATAGCGTAAAGATTAAGAATTAAGACTATAAAGAGTCAAACTTTTGAGCTTTAGACTTCTTGAGAAGGAAAACATTTATTTGGTTGTAACATATTAATGAAACAACGATGAAGAGTTTGATCCTGGCTCAGGATGAACGCTAGCGGCAGGCCTAACACATGCAAGTCGAGGGGTAACAGGAAGTGCTTGCACTTTGCTGACGACCGGCGCACGGGTGCGTAACGCGTATGCAATCTACCTCTTACTGAGGGATAGCCCATGGAAACGTGGATTAACACCTCATGGTATTTTAAATTGGCATCAATTTAAGATTAAAGGTTACGGTAAGAGATGAGCATGCGTCCTATTAGCTAGATGGTAAGGTAACGGCTTACCATGGCAACGATAGGTAGGGGTCCTGAGAGGGAGATCCCCCACACTGGTACTGAGACACGGACCAGACTCCTACGGGAGGCAGCAGTGAGGAATATTGGACAATGGGCGAGAGCCTGATCCAGCCATGCCGCGTGCAGGAAGACTGCCCTATGGGTTGTAAACTGCTTTTGTATAGGAAGAAACCTTTCCTCGTGAGGAAAATTGACGGTACTATACGAATAAGGATCGGCTAACTCCGTGCCAGCAGCCGCGGTAATACGGAGGATCCAAGCGTTATCCGGAATCATTGGGTTTAAAGGGTCCGTAGGCGGGTTTATAAGTCAGTGGTGAAAGTCTGCAGCTTAACTGTAGAACTGCCATTGATACTGTAGATCTTGAATCATTATGAAGTGGTTAGAATGTGTAGTGTAGCGGTGAAATGCATAGATATTACACAGAATACCGATTGCGAAGGCAGATCACTAATAATGTATTGACGCTGATGGACGAAAGCGTAGGTAGCGAACAGGATTAGATACCCTGGTAGTCTACGCCGTAAACGATGGTTACTAGCTGTCCGGCCTAATTGAGGGCTGGGTGGTTAAGCGAAAGTGATAAGTAACCCACCTGGGGAGTACGTTCGCAAGAATGAAACTCAAAGGAATTGACGGGGGCCCGCACAAG
>NZ_ARYN01000061.1 GCF_002094855.1 Zunongwangia atlantica 22II14-10F7 | reverse complement strand
CCGGATCAAGTCCGGGATGACGATAAAAATTCTTTAAAAGGATGAAAATAAATACTGATCAACTATCAGAATTCAATAAAAAGCAAAACGATTCATTTAAAAATGAAATCGATTACATTAAAAATAAGTTTGCAAAAAAAGGAATTTCGATAGATGAAATTATACAAAAATTAGCCGATTTTCAGGTAGCGATTCCGAGTTGGGCATTAGGTGCCGGCGGAACGCGATTTGGTCGCTTTTCTTACGGAGGAGAACCTTCTTCTTTAGAACAAAAGTTAGACGATATTGGCATTTTACACGCGCTCACCAAAACGGCGGGTGCGGTTTCCTTACATATCCCGTGGGATATTCCTGAAGATGTAAATGCGATCAAAGATATTGCAAAAAGTCACGATATTATTTTTGATGCGATGAACTCGAATACCTTCCAAGATCAACCTGATGCGCAAGCGACTTATAAGTTCGGTTCCCTGAATAGTATCAATCAAGCTTCTCGTGAATATGCCGTTGAGCATAATAAGGAAGTAATTCGCATTGGAGAACAACTTGGTTCTAAAAGTTTAACCGTTTGGTTGGCAGATGGAGCAAGTTTTCCGGGACAGCTGAATTTTCAAAATGCGTTGCAAAACTCCGAAAAAAGCCTAAAAGAAATCTACGCTTCAATGCCAGAAGACTGGAAGCTTTTTATCGAGTATAAACCTTACGAACCTAACTTTTATAGTACTACCATTCAGGATTGGGGAACATCATTTATGTTAGCCAATGCTTGTGGAAATCGTGCTTTCACTTTGGTCGATTTAGGGCATCATTTACCAAATACCAATATCGAGCAAATCGTGGCTACCTTAATGTATAAAGGCAAGTTAGGCGGATTCCATTTTAACGATAGCAAATACGGTGACGACGATCTAACGGTAGGTTCCATAAAGCCTTATGCCCTGTTCTTAATTTTTAATGAATTGGTTTATGGAATGGAAAACAATCCGCAAAACCCGTATCCGGCGTGGATGATCGATGCGAGTCATAACATCAAAGATCCACTAGAAGACTTATTACAATCGCTGGAAGCTATTTTAATTGCTTACGCTCAGGCATTGTTAGTTGATCAAAAAGCATTAAAAGAAGCGCAACTAAATAATGATGTTACCAAATGTCAGGAAATTTTGCAGGATGCTTATAGAACCGATGTTCGCCCGATCGTAAAAGCAGCAAGAGCTAAAAGTGGCGCAGCTGTAAATCCTGTTGAAGCCTACCGCGCATTCGATGTTCGCAAAACGCTAATCGAAGCCCGCGGATTAAAAACGGTAGCAACGGGATTGTAGAAGTTCGTATCTAGTACTGAGTAGTTAGATGTTAGAGAATAGATAAACTGTAATTGATTCAAGAAACACGAAAGATTTAAAATGGCCTATCG
>NZ_ARYN01000060.1 GCF_002094855.1 Zunongwangia atlantica 22II14-10F7 | reverse complement strand
TTTCGATTATCGCAAGTAGCGGAGTAAGGGACGCGGATTTGTCGGCTTAACCTTTTCTTGTTTTGATTCTAAAATTATATTTTTTTATTTAAAAACCGTTATTTGCGATTAATCGTTGTTGTGCAAAGTTATTTTAACCAAATATTAAATTCGTTTCTCAAGAGATTTAATAGTTCCTTGAAAAATATTAATTCATCAATATTCGGATAGTGTTTTAAATAACTTTCTGGATTGCCATACTCCACTTGATTGAAAAATTTATTATTTTTTATTTGAACTTCATATCCAACTCCATCCATTATTTCTTTAGAATTCCATGTGATTTGATATTCTCCATCTATCAATTCTACGTTACCTCTTTCTTTCATTTTATATTTTATTTCCGGCATACTTGGAAGATATTGGATATTAGTCCGCAATATGCTTTTCCAAACATACTCCATGTCATTATTTGATTCTATCACTCGTTTTTCAGTGTGCAATTCAGCTTGTCCTTGAACCTCTGCATAATGTTTATAAAATTCTGCGATCCAATTTTCTGATTTTGTTTTGTACATCCTGAAAATTGAAGAATAATTGGTAATTCCAACTCCTTCATAAATTCGAATTTCATTTTTTGATAAAGAGTCAGATAAATTTAAATCAGCATTAATCTTACTAATGTTTTGTGCATAAGTGGTTGTTGAAAATATTAAAAATAAAAGCAGATTTTTCATTATAATTTTGCACAACGGTTTCGAGTATGGACAGTTGTGGGTTGGTTAGCCAGGTTATGTCCGCTTAAAATAAATATAGCTAAAAACATCGAATATCGATTAAGTATTTAGCCGCAATTGACCATACGCGTTGTTGTGCGTAGTTTTTATTCTTCTAATACAAATTTAAAAGATAGTAGAAATTTCACTTTAACTTTTTTTCCGTTTTGCATTTTCGCTGGTTTCCAATCTGGTATTTTGGAAATTACTTTATAAGATGCTGTATCATAATCTTTTCGTAATCGTTCAATTATCTCTATGTCAACTACTTTTCCAAGAGTGTCAACTACAAATGTTGATTTTATTTTACCTTCTATTTCTTTAAACTCATTTTGAGAAAATTCGAAGTTCTTTTGTATAAAAATAGTTAAAGAGTCAAATCCACCAGGAAATTCAGGTAATTCAATTAAACTCGCGAAATTAATCTGATTGTCATTTTCATCTAAAAGTTGATATTCCAAATTCAGAGAATTTTTAGATTCCACTTTTTTAAATTCCGATTGAGTGAATTCGATTTCAGATTCCGAGTTTTTTTCCTTTTCTGTTTTCTCCGAATTCTTACAAGAAATCAGAAGTAAAATTGTCAATATAAATCCTATTATTTTATTCAATTCGTGACTTATCTAAAAAATTATGCACAACTGTTTCGAGTATGGACAGTT
>NZ_ARYN01000006.1 GCF_002094855.1 Zunongwangia atlantica 22II14-10F7 | reverse complement strand
TTCAGACAGAGTTTATTTTACACCCTCTTTTTCATTTCAAATAATAATTTTGAGACAATTTAACTACTTAAATCTTTATGCTCAAAAATAAAACACATCAACTATAAAGACTAGCTTTCTATGTATTTGTTGAATATAATTATCATAAAAACTATTCTGCTGATCTCATATTCCTCTCAACAACCTGCATATCTTTTGCAATCTTTTCATCAAGAACTTTTGCATAAATCTGAGTAGTTTTT
Source organism: Zunongwangia atlantica 22II14-10F7 (assembly GCF_002094855.1). Classification (GTDB taxonomy): domain Bacteria; phylum Bacteroidota; class Bacteroidia; order Flavobacteriales; family Flavobacteriaceae; genus Zunongwangia; species Zunongwangia atlantica. Next base: position 260,116 of record NZ_ARYN01000006.1, on the reverse strand, counting down.
AAAGATTTATGTCCTAGCATTTTCCCTACAGACTCAATTGGCACCCCTTTAGAGAGCGTTACCGTGGTTGCAAAAGTATGTCTAGCCAAATGAGTGGTTAAATTCTTTTTTATTCTACACAGGTCCGCTATTTCCTTTAGATACGCATTCGACTTTTGATTAGACATTACCGGCAGTACATTGTCACTTAATTTAACTCTGGGATGATCTTTATACTTAACCAAAATGTTCTCCGGGATTTGTAATAGAGGAATACTACTTAAAGAATTTGTTTTCTTCCTTTTCGTTTTTATCCATCGTTGATCTCCGTTAGAAATGATATCATTCTCAGACAGTTTTTCTATATCTGCAAAAGCAAGCCCTGTATAACACGAAAAAACAAACATATCCCGTACTAAATCTAATCGAGGTATATCAAAATCTTTTTCAGACAACCTTTTTAATTCCTCATCATTTAAATAATCCCTATCAGAAGATTTCCAAGAGCCTTTCCAATGGAAAAAAGGATCATTACTAATCCAATCATTTGCTAAGGCAATCCTAATAATCTTTTTAAAGTTTACAATGTATTTGATCGAAGTGTTATGGGCGCATTCCTTTTGTGATTTTAAATAGTGTTCGAAACCAGTAATAAATGAATAGTCAACCCCTTTAACTGGCATATCCTTCACTTTAAATTTAAAATCGAGGTAATCTTCAATATGTTTTTTGCAGGCTTTATAACGCTGTAAAGTTCCTTTTGTAAAGCCTTTACCGATGAGCCCTTCCATTTGGTCATTATGCTCATTAAATATTTCCACAAGCTTGTACTCCCTCTCCTCTTTCCCTAAATAAATATCCCTTATAATTTTTGACGAGATGCTCTTCTGCTCCCTAACTAAACGATCATGGATGTCGTATAATCTAGTACGTATGTCATCAAGGTATCTTTTAATGATCCTTGCTTCTCCAGAATTACCTCGAATACTATTTGTACGGGAATTCCATTTACTTACTTCTATTTTTCTGGAAGTGGTAAAGTCTGATCGGCTACCATTATACGTAATTCGAGCATAAATAATAGCTTCATTCGTATGTTTTGAAGTAGTCTTTTTTGGGTAAAAAATGATTGATAGTGAATTATTCATCGGTGCTGGTTTTAAAATATGCACCTCAAGGTAGTAAAAGAAAGTGTTAAAGAAAAACTGCAAGCCTTTTATTAACAGTGTGTTAGGAGATTCGAGGTGCATATAAATCAGCGAAAAAAATATGCACCGAATTAAGCACCAAACACTTAGGTTAATATGCGTTAAAATGATAGTTAGGACAATAAAAAAAGCCTCTAAATCATTGATTTAAAGGCTTTTTACTTTTATTTGGTGTTCTAAAAGCGGTCTGGACGAGACTCGAACTCGCGACCCCCTGCGTGACAGGCAGGTATTCTAACCAACTGAACTACCAGACCGTTGCGTTATTGCGAGGGCAAATATACTGCAGTTTTTCAATCGCACAAACTTTTTTTCGCATTTTTTTAATCTTTTTTTTCTTTCGCTAAGCAAGCTTTTGTCTTTCAACAAAATAGGACTGTAAAATTTTATTGAAATTTTTATTGATATCTACGGGAACGTAACTAATGCGGTACTTCGCACATTCTAATTTTAAATTTTCGAAGTAATCTTCAATCGCTTTTTTATAATTTTCCTGAATATTTTCTGAATACAAATCGATTTCATCCCCTGTTTCTACATCAAAAAATCGCTTTGGTGTATTCTCAAAACTAAAACCCAGCTCCTTTTCACTGTCTAAAACATGAAATAAAACTACTTCATGCTTATTATATTTTAAATGTCGTAGCGCTTCAAAAAGTTCAGCTTCTTCTTTATCACTTTGAAACATATCTGTAAAAAGAAACACTAAAGAGCGTCTTTTTAATTTCTCGGCGATTTGATGAAGATAGGTGTAGGTTTGTGTTCCGCGTTTGGATCCTCCAGAATTTACTGCTTTTTCCAGATTATTCAGCAGTAAATGATGGTGACGCTCTCCTGCTCTTTCTGGTGCGTAAAATTCAAACTCGTCACTGTAGACGCTTAAACCAACAGCATCACGCTGGCGCTTCAACATATTCATGATACAGGCAGAAGCTAAAGCCGAAAAACCGGTTTTATTCAGTTTAGAGAGACTTTGTTTCTTTAATGAAGGATAATGCATCGAAGCCGAATTATCGATGATTAAATGGCATCTTAAATTAGTTTCTTCTTCATAGCGTTTAGTATACAACTTATCGGTCTTTGCGTAAAGCTTCCAATCGATATGCTTGGTACTTTCACCCTGGTTATAAATTTTATGCTCTGCAAACTCTGCTGAAAAACCGTGAAACGGACTCTTATGCATTCCTGAAATATAACCTTCCACGATTTGCCTGGCTAAGATTTCCAAATTTAAAAAACCTTCAGTTTGATGTACCTGTTGTTGTAATTTCAAAATCGAAATATTTGTTGCTGGAATATACGAAAACAAGTTGATAGAAAAAGCTGTTAGCTTGTAGCTTTCAGCGTTCAGCTGAAAATAGTTTACGGCTTATGGTTAACAGTTGACAGTTGACAGTTTGAAACTGAAAATAGTCAAATATCTTTTTGTCATTTCGAGCGCAACGAAGTGAAGTCGAGAAATCTATTTAAGGTAGAGATCTCTCCACTTCGCCTGCCTACCGGCGAGGCAGGGTCGAGATGACAATTTACAAAAAGTGATATTCCGCATTCAAAATAATTTCGGATTCCTTATTCTGTTCTCAATAATCTAGATTCGAATTTCTGAAAGCAATCAGCTTAAAGCATTCAGCTATTAGCTATTAGCTAAATTGAGTTTATAGTTTACGGCTAACAGTTGACAATACCACAAGATGCATTCGCTGGCTCAAAAATTAGTGCTGAAATTATATAATCTTGATTTTTCTTTACAGGAATAGATACTTAAGTATCTTATTGGTCCTTTCAGGTGTTTTTTACCGTTGGCGAGATGCAATTTTTTCTGCCCCGAAATCAATCAATTTGACAAAGATTCTATTAAACAAATCTGTTCATTATCAAATTAACGCATTGTCAAATCTTCAAATTCTCTTCTCTCTAGTCTAATCTCTAAACTCTAAAAGGAAAGCAGTCTAACTTCTAACCTCTAACAGCGCAGCGATCTCAATTCTCAATACTAACTTTTAAAACACAAAAAAGCCCGGTAAAAACCGGGCTCAATATTATCTAAAATCGATGTGCTTTACATCTAATTATAATAGCTCATTTAAAGCATCAGCATACGTGTTTTTAGGAGCAACACCAACCTGGCGACCTACAACTTCTCCATTTTGGAAAATAAGTACCGTAGGTATATTCCTAACTCCGTATTTTGCAGCAAATTCCTGGTTTGCATCAACATCAAGCTTTCCAACAACTGCTTTTCCTTCGTACTCACCGCTAAGTTCTTCGATTACCGGTCCTACCATTCTACAAGGTCCACACCAAGCTGCCCAAAAGTCCACCATTACTGGTTTATCACTTTTTAATACTGTTTCTTCAAAGTTTGCGTCTGTTATTTCAATAGCCATAATCGTTATTTTTCTAGTAATTTAAAATCAATACGTAAAAGTAGTCATTTATTTTCGGAAACCTTACATCGCAAATATTAGATTTCGTTATACGTTGATTGTCAATAATTATCTGGCGGGCTCTTTCCTTTCGATTACATCTTCAGGAAAGACCGGGCTTTACGCGCTACACGGTAGCTTGCTGCAATCCCTGCCCGATTTTGTATAATTTAGGAACTAATTTTATCGATTTCGAATGTACTCTTCATACAAAACCACAAAAATTAAACCCTAAACAGGTTATCAATTCAATTTATAAACCACCTGCTGCTGTTCAAGATTCTCTAATAATTCAGGACAAATCTTTACTTTTTGGCGTTTACTAGGCATATGCAATTTCAGTTGCTCTTTCATTTCGTACACTACAAAATTGAGTTTATGATCGCCGCGATAAGTCCTAAAAATGTCTCTTAAAACATCGATTTTCTCCTCTTTAAGATCATTAATATCTAACTGAATCGTAAGTTTTTTCGCATATGTATCCATAATATCATGGAGTAACTGGAAACTGTTGAACTGAATCCTTGGTTCTCCTTTTTTACCGGTGTCTTTATTGGTCCAACCCTCTTTGATAAATGCCTTTATATGCACAAACGAATTTGGAACAAGAAAATGCCTGTTTTTGAGATATTCCTCACCAAACATTCTAAACTCGTAAGATTCGTTATAATCTTCAACCGTAAACATTGCCCAGCCTTTGCCCATTTTAGACATTCTATGCTGTACGTCACTAATTACACCTCCAAAAGATATTTCGCGATTTACCACGTTTTCAAGCGCTCTAAAATCTGATAAACTTCCGTTACAGAAATACTGAATCTCTTTCTTAAAATCGTCTAGCGGATGCCCCGAAATATAAATTCCCACCACTTCTTTTTCACGGCGTAATTTCTCCATCGTTCCCCATTCTTCACATGGCGGCACACTCGGCTCGGGGATCTGAACTTCGCTGGCTTCACCAAATAAACTTACCTGAGAAGAGTTTTCATTCTCCTGAAATTTAGCAGCAAACTTCACCACTTTCTCCAGGAAACTCATTCCGTCTCCTTCATCATGAAAATATTGCGCTCGGTGTGTTTCTTTAAAACAATCAAATCCGCCGGCCAAAGCCAGGTTTTCAAAAGCTTTTTTATTCGCAGCTCTAAGATCGATTCTTTTGGCCATATCAAATATCGAACGATAATGACCATTTTCACCTTTTCGGTTTTCTACGATCGTAGCTACCGCACCAGCTCCAACTCCTTTAATCGCTCCCATCCCGAATCTTACCGCATTGTCTTTATTTACAGAGAATTTATAATAAGATTCATTAACGTCTGGACCAAGTACATTAAGCTTCATTCGCTTACATTCTTCCATAAAGAAAGTCACCTGCTTAATATCGTTCATGTTGTTCGATAAAACCGCCGCCATATATTCCGCTGGATAATGGGCTTTTAAATAGGCAGTTTGATAGGCGATCCAGGCGTAACAGGTAGAGTGCGATTTGTTAAATGCATACGAAGCAAATGCTTCCCAATCTTTCCAAATCTTCTCTAAAACATCTGTAGGATGACCTTTGGCTTCCCCTCCACCAATAAATTTTGGTTTCAACTGAGCCAAAAGTGCCACTAACTTTTTACCCATCGCTTTACGAAGCATATCCGCTTCACCCTTAGAAAAACCTGCCAGTTTTTGCGAAAGTAACATCACCTGCTCCTGGTAAACTGTAATCCCGTAGGTTTCTTTAAGATACTCTTCCATGTCTGGAAGGTCATAGCTTATCTCTTCGTCACCATGTTTTCTGGCAATGAAACTTGGGATATATTCCATAGGCCCTGGTCGATACAATGCGTTCATCGCAATTAAATCGTCAAAAACCGTTGGTTTTAGCGCTTGCATGTGTTTCTGCATCCCAGGAGATTCATACTGAAATATCCCTACCGTTTCCCCACGTTGGAAAAGCTTGTAGGTTTCCTCGTCATCTAACGGAAACTCATCGGGAACCAGATCTATACCATGTTTCCCTTTAACGATCTTTATCGTATCCTTGATCAGGGTTAATGTTTTTAACCCCAGGAAATCCATTTTTAGCAGCCCTGCACTTTCCACAACCGAGTTATCGAACTGCGTAACATATAAATCTGAATCCTTAGCTACAGAAACCGGAACATAATTGGTAATGTCACTCGGCGTAATAATTACCCCACAGGCGTGAATCCCTGTATTTCTTACCGATCCTTCTAAAACTCGTGCCTGGTTTACCGTTTGCGCTTCAAGATCATCTCCTTCAGAAATATTTAAAAGCTCATTGATGCTATCTACTTCTTCACTTCGGAATTTAGACTTCAAAGCCTTTTCATCCATTCCGAAGATCTTACCAAGCTTGGTATTCGGGATCAATTTTGCAATTCTATCAGCATCACTTAGCGGAAGATCCAAAACCCTGGCCGTATCCCGAATAGAAGATTTTGCCGCCATGGTTCCGTAGGTAATGATCTGCGCTACCTGATTGGCTCCGTATTTCCCAATTACATAATCCATAACCCGACTACGACCTTCATCATCAAAGTCGATATCAATATCGGGCATACTTACACGATCTGGATTTAAGAAACGCTCAAAAAGTAAATCATACTTAATTGGGTCGATATTGGTAATTCCTAGACAATATGCCACCGCACTACCGGCAGCCGATCCACGACCCGGCCCAACAGATACATCAAGATTCCGAGCTTCACGTATAAAATCTTCCACAATAAGGAAATACCCCGGATATCCGGTATTTTCGATTACCGAAAGCTCAAAGTCCAGTCGTTCTTTAATATCTGGAGTGATCTCGCCATAGCGCTCTTCAGCTCCTTTAAAAGTAATGTGCTTTAAATAGGCATTTTCACCTCGCTTACCACCATCTACTTTATCTTCTTCAACCAAAAACTCTTCAGGAATGGTAAATGCAGGAAGTAACACATCTCGAGCCAGCTCGAAAGGCTCAATTTTATCTACAATTTCTTTAATATTAGATATCGCTTCAGGCAGATCTTTAAAGAGATTTTTCATCTCTTCAGCAGTCTTAAAATAATATTCCTGATTTGGTAATCCGTAACGATATCCACGACCGCGACCAATTGGCGTTGCCTGCTTTTCTCCATCTTTTACACATAGTAAAATATCGTGCGCATTAGCATCATCTTTTTTCCAATAATAAGTGTTATTGGTCGCAATTAATTTTATTTCGTGTTTCTTAGAAAACTCAATTAAAACCTGGTTTACCCGGTTTTCATCTTCTTGATCGTGGCGCATGATCTCGATATAAAGATCTTCACCAAATTCTTCTTTCCACCAAAGCAAAGCTTCTTCTGCCTGCTTTTCCCCAACATTCAAAATCTTACTCGGCACCTCACCATACAGGTTACCGGTAAGCACGATCACATCTTCTTTATATTGCTTTACAACCTCTTTATCGATACGAGGCACGTAATAAAATCCATCGGTATACGCCTTAGAAGACATTTTGGCCAGATTATGATAGCCTTTTTTATTCTTCGCCAGCATCACTACCTGGTAACCGTTATCTTTTCTGGATTTATCGGTATGATTTTCACATACAAAAAACTCACACCCAATAATTGCCTTCAATTCTTTTGCCTCAGCCGGCTCGCCGTTGGCTTCGGCTTCTTCATTTTTAGCCTTTACACCTTTATTATAAGCGCCTACTTCTTTCACAAAGTGGAACGCTCCCATCATATTGGCATGATCGGTAAGTGCAACCGCCGGCATGTTCTGCTCACCGGCAGCATTAACAAGATCTGGAATACTTATGGTTGACTGTAAAACCGAAAACTGGGAATGGTTATGAAGATGTGCAAAAGGAACCTCGTCTAATTTTTCAAGGTTCTCTTCAATTTCTTCCGTAGTGATCTCATCTGTTGGCTGTAATTTTTCCAGCCTTTTTCTGATTTCTTCGGAAGCTTTTTTAAGATTGATATGCTTTAAACCAATTGGCTGAAACGGCTCTGGATTGGCCTCAACATAATCTTCAAAATAACCTGGAGCAGCATTTAATTCTTCCGCAGAATAGGTTCTTTTTCTAACCAATTCCAGGAAACAACGTGTTGTAGCCTCAACATCGGCAGTTGCGTTATGCGCTTCTCCAAATGGTTCATCAAAAAGATATTCGTGTAATTCGGTCAGTGTTGGTAGTTTGAATTTACCACCACGACCACCGGGAATTCTACACATTTCGGCCGTTGTTTCCGTACAGGTATCCAACACCGGAAGTTCCAGTAACTGGCTATCCATCCCGGCGCGATGCAGCTCGGCTCCCATAATATTGACATCAAAACCAAGATTTTGCCCAACAATGAATTTGGTTTTCCCCAATGCTTCATTAAACTTCTCTAGCATTTCTTCTAACAAAATTCCTTCTTCCCTAGCCAAATCTGTTGAAATACCGTGTACACGCTCGGCATCATAAGGGATATCAAAACCTTCCGGCTTCACCAGATAATCCTGATGCTCTATAAGATTTCCCATCTCGTCATGCAACTGCCATGCGATCTGTATACATCGCGGCCAGTTATCAGAATCTGTTAATGGCGCATCCCAACGCTTTGGCAATCCGGTAGTTTCGGTATCAAAAATTAAATACATCGGCTCTTAGTTTTGTACCCTGTAATGAAGAAAACGGGCAATTCAGCAACATCTTATCTTGCAAAACTAAGCATAATTTCAGGTGAGAAAAAGTCTAATTTTCATCAGTTATTAACCATCGATTTGCAGTTCATACCGCAGCCTTGCAGTTCGTCTGAAAAGCCTTTAAGAATACGAAAGCTAAAAGTTTATTTGCGGTATAAACCTAACTTTCTAATATTTACAATAATGAAAAAAATACTACTACTGCTTCTTGGACTGCTAAGTTGGATGCAATGCTTATCTCAAACAGATTTCAATCTTTCGCCTGAAGAGGAGAAGATGGCGTGGGAGTTCATAAAAGAAAAATATTTCCCATATCAATTGACGAATTATTACAAAATTGCCATATTCAGATCCAGTATTAAAGTAGGGATAAAAAATTCTGACAAGCCGGTGAACAAAAAAATTCTATTAGAAATAATAGATTCAATAAATCCCCATTTAAATCAAAAAGCAAGTTTTACAGACAATTTAGAGGAAGCTAATTTTATATTTGAATTTAACCAGTGCGATAAAACCACCGCTTTTCGGGATTACCCCTACTTTGACCGTGAGAGCAATAACCTTTTTACCACATTAAAAAAACAAACCATCAAATTTTGGCTAGCTGATTCTGTTTCTAACCAATTAAGAAAGAAAGCATTTCAATACAAACTTATAAACGGACTTATTAAAAGTAATTCAGGTCAATATATGGTAGATGGGTTGAATTATATCCCAGACACACTCGATGTTAGCAATATAGGTTTCATACATCATTCCGTTTTAAATAATGAAATGTCTTCAATTACATTATCTACCATAGATTATACTCAATTTAATAGATTGGATAAATTCGTATTAAGTAAATTTTATTCAAAAGATTTTTATTCAGATTTTAAAAAGTATATTTTTTCTGAATATTCGCTTATATACAGCTGCCTACTTTTCTATCCTGAAATATTGGAAATTGTTGGTGTAGTTGTTAATCTAATTTTATGTGTTGTATTAGGCTTAATAATGATTAATACTATTCTTAAGAAATCATATCGATTTGCTTTTCTTAGCTATGTAATTCCCGGCTTCTACATTTGGATAAGTTCTGCCACAATGCTTCTTGTTACATCCTTTTTCCAAGGAGACTTTATTTTCAAAGCAGACCAGAGCAGCTTTTATGAGTTTCAACTTTTTACTTTCTTATTTTCTACTACAGCATCGGTTTTAATTTACCTCTTCGAAATTAAACTTATAACAACCTCTCAAACCATACAGGAGAGAGTTTTCAGGATGTTTTTTATCACGATGATTTGCTTAATTTTCGCTCAAACTTTTGTTAGTTTGTTACTGAAAGATAATGAAATAAATCAGTGGAATATTTTGCTGATTTTCAGTCTAGCATTAGTAAGAGTCTCCTATTTTTATTTAACTTATAGGAAAGATGCAATAATCAAAGAAAAAGATCTTCAACTAAGCAGTTTATCAGCTTCAAAAGCTGAAGCTGAGGTGGCTTCTTTGCACGCCCGTATTAATCCGCATTTTCTTTATAATTCCCTTAATTCTATCGCTGGCCTGGCACATATCGATGCTGATAAAACCGAAAAAATGGCGCTGTCGTTATCCGATCTGTTTCGACATAACCTCAACCGTAAAAATGAATCTTTTTGTAGTATAAAAGAAGAAGTCGACGCTGCAATCGCTTATATGGATATCGAGCAAACACGCTTTGGGGATCAACTTCAGTTTAATACGGAATTATATGAATCGCTATATGATTATTTGATTCCGCGGAATATAATTCAGCCTTTATTAGAAAATGCCATAAAACATGGAATCTCAAAATTAAAGACCCCAGGAAAAATTAAGCTCAGAATTATACAAAATGAGGATATGGTTGAAATTGCTGTTTTTGATAATGGCCCAGGCTTTAAGGATGGAAGTATTTCTGGCTATGGTTTACAGAGTATTTTTGATATTTTAAAACTCACTTACAATGAAAAAGCTTCCTTAAACTGGGAAAATACTCCTGAAAAAAGAGTTTGGATTAGTATTGAAAAAATTGCCTTAAAAAAAGAACAATATGAGCTTTAGAACTGTAATAATTGAAGATGAAGAACCGGCAAGATTAAGACTTACTAAGCTTTTACAAAATTATCCTGATAAAATCGAGATTATTGGGTTTGCTAAAAATGGAGAAAACGGACTCGAAAAAATAAATGAATTAAGCCCAGATCTTATTTTTTTGGATATCCAAATGCCCGGAATGAATGGTTTTGAGATGCTATCTAAGCTAAAACGCATTCCGCTGGTGATTTTTTGTACCGCTTACGACGAATATGCTTTGCAGGCCTTTGAAACTAATAGTATTGACTATTTGCTTAAACCGGTAAAAGAAGAAAGACTTGAAAAAACAATATCGAAATTAGACAAATTTGCCCCTCATTTTAATAAAGCTGAAATCTTAGATTTTCTGGAAGCTATCGAGAAAAAAGAAGCTAAACCAAAAGTGACTAGCCTAAGCATTAAAACAGGTAAAAAGATTATTTTCCTAAAACTTAATGAGATTCTATATTTTAAAGCAAAAGATAAATACGTAAGTGTTTTTCTAAAAAATGGGGAAGAACATCTTTCTGAGCAAAGTTTACAACAACTACGCGCAGAGCTGCCAGAAAACTTTAGAAGAATACATCGAGCTATATTACTAAACTCAGATTATATAAAAGAGGTTCATAGTTATTTTAATAGCAGGTTTGCTTTCTTACTGGAAGATAAAAACAGAACTAAATTAATTAGTGGAAGATCCTATCAAAAAGAGATAAAAGACTGGATAAATGCATAAAAAAACCTCACGGTAATAGAAATAATTCCTTTCCCGTGAGGCTTGATACGAACATTAAAACTACTACTTCAATCAAACATCTATTCGCATCTTAATCTATTTTCTTTTTCAAGGCAATTTTTTAATTAGTCGTATTGTAGCTCTAAAGATTTCACTTCATTTAAAGAAGCTACAATTACATTCTTTTGCTTTAAAAGCACATTTTGTGTAGAAGGAGGGATATTAGTGTCTTTTAATATTTTTTCGTACTCTTCAACAGCAATTTCTTCACCTCTTATCGCTTCTTCTAAAACCGCTTCTTCTTTATTTCCGGCCAATGCTGTTTTTAAATTCATCCACGTGCGATGAACATCGCCCGCAAGACTAGTTCCTTTTTCAGGATTTTCTCCAAAATTTCGAATTTCAGCCTTTAGTTCATGTCCAAAATCATATCGCTCTTTTGCACGCTCTGTAAAAAATGCCTTCAACTTTTCATTTTCAATATGCTCTGCTGCGAATTTGTATCCCTTTTCAGCATCATAATTCTTTTCTAACAGCTCATTCAACCTTTCTGATACTTCTTCTGAATATTTCATAACATTCTTTTTTTCGTTCATAGCTATGATAAAATTACAATCCATTTATCGCTACAACAACCTATTTAACAGGGTTTAGCACTAATTAACTGCTTTTAACTTATAAGGTGAAATTCTATGATTTTGTTACCAATTTTTTAAAATCTGAAAAGATCATATCTAAATTTTAAACCATCTCAATATTTTTATGCCAACCTCTTGTAAATTAGAAAAATGTAGTATCTTTGCAGCCTTATTAATAATAGGGGTCGGGAACCCCATAAATTAATTTTTATGCCTGTAAAAATCAGATTACAAAGACACGGTAAAAAAGGAAAACCTTTTTATTGGATCGTAGCCGCAGATGCACGTGCTAAAAGAGATGGTAAATTCTTAGATAAATTAGGAATTTACAACCCAAACACTAACCCTGCAACTGTAGAGTTAGATGTAGATGGAGCCGTAAAATGGTTACAGAATGGTGCACAGCCAACAGATACTGCTCGTGCTATTCTTTCTTACAAAGGTGCTTTATTAAAGAAACACCTTGCCGTTGGAGTTAAAAAAGGCGCTTTAACCGAAGAAGAAGCTGAGAAGAAATTCCAGGCTTGGCTAGAGGAAAAAGAAGGCAAGATTAACGACAAAAAAGAAAATCTTTCTAAAGCAGATCAAGAAGCTAGAGATAAAGCTTTAGCTGCAGAGAAAGAAGTAAATGCTAAGCGTGAAGCTGCTGCTAAAGAAGCTGAAGAGGCTGCTGTTGCAGAAGAAGCTGCTACTGAAGAGCCAGCTGCTGAAGGTGAAGCTACAGAAGAAAAAGAAGCTTAATAAACTATCTAACGATGACTAAAGAGGAGTGTTTCTACTTAGGAAAAATCGTTAGTAAATTTAGCTTTAAAGGGGAAGTTCTTATCAAGTTAGATACAGACGAACCTGAATTGTACACAGAAATGGAATCAGTTTTTGTTGAATATAACAACAATCTGGTTCCATTTTTCTTTGAAAAAACCTCTCTACATAAAAGCACTTTATTACGTGCCAAGATAGAAGATATCGATACTGAAGATGATGCAGAAGACATGATTGGATGCGAACTTTATCTTCCGCTCACTTTCTTACCAGAACTGGAAGAAGACCAGTTTTATTACCACGAAATTATTGGCTTTAGAGTTATCGACGCTACTCATGGCGATATAGGCGAAATTACCTCTATAAATGATAGCACTGCCCAGGCCTTGTTTGAGATCAAAAAAGATGAAAAAGAAATTCTTGTTCCTATGAATGATGAATTTATCCAAAAGATCGACAAGCCAAACAAAACCATTCACCTTATTACTCCTGAAGGACTTATTGACCTGTATTTAGGTTAGAGTTTAGACCGCTTTGCTCTTAGATGTAGATGTTAGATTTTAGAACGCTACGCTTTTAGAGATTAGAAAATAGACTAAGACAAAAAGGTAAAATTTTTTATTTTGAATATTGTAGTATTCTGAATTCCCATTTTAAAAACTTATTGTCACTTCGAGTAATTTCGAGGCATGAGAAATTGTATCGAGAAGTACTTTGTAGTTAGAATTTGGAGTGCTGCGCTGCTAGATATTAGAAAATAGACTGTTTGATAATGGGAAAATGTGCTGATTTGAAACAAGAAGGAGTCAATAATCATGACCTAAAATCTTGAATTTTGAAATCTTACTTCTAAGGAAAAACAATAATAATTTAGATTTCTCGACTTCACTTCGTTGCGCTCGAAATGACGACAATTTACTAATTATTGCTCATCACTAAGCTTGCTAATACAATCCCCATATCTTTTTCAACCCAATTAAAAAAAAATGCGATTGGTCATTTCGAGCGAGGTACGAGTCGAGAAATCTCCTGAAATTTAACTAAACACCATTAAAAAACCTCACAGGTTATAAAAACCTGTGAGGTTTAATGTATTATAAAAAATCAGCTAACAACTAAAAAATTAGCCTACAATATTTACAATCTTACCTGGTACAACGATCACTTTTTTAGGAGTTCTACCGTCTAATTGTTTTTGGGTACGCTCGTCTGCCATTACCGTTTTCTCGATCTCATCTTTACTCATATCCATTGGTAATTCCATCGTAAAGCGCATTTTCCCATTAAATGAAATTGGATAATTTTTAGTGCTTTCTACTAAAAATTTCTCTTCAAACTCTGGATAAGAAGCAGTCGAAATTGATTCTGAATGCCCTAACTTACTCCATAATTCTTCAGCAATATGTGGCGCATAAGGTGCGATTAGAACCGCTAAAGGCTCTAAAACTTCACGACTATTACATTTTTGAGCATTCAGTTCGTTTACACAGATCATAAAAGTAGAAACTGAAGTATTAAAACTGAAATTCTCGATATCTTCAGTGACTTTTTTGATGGTTTTGTGCAATGTTTTTAAAGATTCTGCAGAAGCTTTTTCCTCTGAAACCTCAAATTGGTCGTTTTTGATATATAATTTCCAAAGCTTTTTAAGGAAACTATGCACTCCGGTGATTCCGGCGGTATTCCAAGGTTTTGCCTGATCGATAGGCCCAAGGAACATTTCGTACATTCTTAAAGTATCAGCACCGAAATCTTCACAAATATCATCTGGATTCACCACATTATATTTAGATTTCGACATTTTTTCAACCTCTCTACCTACAATATAAGCGCCGCTCTCTTCAGTAATAAATTCGGCATCCTTAAATTCCGGTCTCCAGTTTTTAAAAGCTTCAACATCTAATTCATCTGAAGAATTTACAAACGCTACAGGAGCATGAATTGGCTGCACCGATTTACCGTCAATAAGGTTTTTAGAAACAAATTTATTCTCACCTTCAAGTCTATATACAAAAGCACTAGTTCCAAGGATCATTCCCTGGTTGATCAACTTTTTAAAAGGTTCTTCTACTTTTAAATGCCCGCGATCTTTTAAGAATTTGGTCCAAAATCTGGAATATAGTAAATGCCCGGTGGCATGCTCACTTCCACCAATGTATAGATCTACATTTTCCCAATAATCTAATGCCGCTTCAGAAGCAAAAACATCATCATTACCAGCATCCATATAACGGAATAAATACCAGCTACTACCAGCCCAACCCGGCATAGTGTTTAGCTCTAGAGGAAATACGGTTTCATCATCGATCTTATCATTACTCACCACTTTATTAGCAACAGTATCCCATGCCCAATCGGTCGCGTTGCCTAATGGCGGCTCACCGGTTTCGGTTGGGAGATATTTTTCAACTTCAGGTAAGTGCAAAGGCAAATGTTCTAAATCTATCATTTGCGGCAGACCGTCCACGTAATATACCGGGAAAGGTTCTCCCCAATAACGCTGGCGAGAAAATACCGCATCTCTTAATCTATAATTGGTTTTGCCGTAACCTGCACCTATTTCTTCTAACTTAAGAATCGCTTTTTGTAGCGCCTCTTTATATTCTAATCCGTTTAAGAAATCTGAATTTGCGATTACTGTTCCTTCTTTTCCGCTATGGGCTTCTTCAGAAATATCAGCATTTTCAAAAATATCTTTAATTGGGATTTTAAAATGCTTGGCAAAATCGTAATCTCGCTGATCACCACATGGCACAGCCATAACCGCACCGGTTCCGTAGCCCGCCAATACATAATCTCCAATCCAAATTGGCACTGGTTCTTTAGTAAACGGATGCTCGGCATATGCTCCGGTAAATGCTCCGGAAATCGTTTTTACATCTGCCATTCGTTCACGTTCGCTACGTTTTGCAGTTGCTTCAACATAAGCCGCTACTTCTTCTTTTTGAGCGTCTGTAGTAATCTCATTTACCAATTCATGTTCTGGTGCAAGGGTCATAAAAGTTACCCCGAAAATCGTATCAGGACGGGTGGTAAACACACCGACTTTATGATCTGTTCCCTGAATTTTAAAATCTACATGTGCCCCAACAGATTTCCCGATCCAGTTACGCTGACTTTCCTTTAAACTTTCTGTCCAGTCGATATTCTCTAATCCTTTAAGCAAACGCTCTGCAAAGGCAGAAATTCGCATGCTCCACTGGGTCATCTTTTTACGAGTTACTGGGTAGCCACCACGCTCTGAAACTCCATTTACGATCTCGTCGTTAGCCAATACTGTTCCCAGTTGTGGACACCAGTTTACTTCAGTTTCCGCAAGATAAGTAAGTCTGTATTTAAGTAAAATTCGTTGTTTTTCTTCTGAAGAAAATTTGTTCCAGGCGTCAGCTGAAAAATCTTCTACATCATCATCACATGCCGCTTTAATTCTTGTATTCCCTTCCGCAGCAAAGATTTCTTGTAATTCAGAAACAGGTCGGCTTTTATCAGCTTCCAGATCATACCAGGATTCAAAAAGCTGAATAAAGATCCACTGCGTCCATTTGTAATACTCAGGATTACTGGTACGCACTTCTCTACTCCAATCGAAACTAAACCCAATTTTGTCTAATTGCTCACGATATCTTGCAATATTGTCTTTGGTTGTGATCGCAGGATGCTGCCCGGTTTGAATCGCATATTGCTCGGCCGGAAGCCCAAAACTATCATAACCCTGCGGATGCAAAACATTAAAACCTTTATGACGTTTGTAGCGCGCATAAATATCACTGGCGATATAACCCAGCGGATGCCCAACGTGCAAGCCGGCTCCCGATGGATAAGGAAACATATCCAATACGTAATATTTTGGCTTATCTGAGGAGTTAGACGCTTTAAAAGTTTGGTTCTCTGCCCAATACTTTTGCCATTTGGCTTCAATTTCGTTGAAGTTGTAGTTCATTTTTGTTTATTTCTGAATGTCCTAAACGGACTTTATTTTTATCAGAATTCTACTTGATTCGAATTCCGTAATTATCAATATTTAACAATGGCTGCAAATTTACAATTTTAAACCAGTCGCAGCAATTAAGAATGGAAATAGGTTTAGCTGGATAGTTTACGGTTGACGGTTAACAGCTGTTCGTATTAATAAATAGTAAATCTTGATGCTGAATATAAATTCTACATTTTCAGTCGTGGTCTTTAATCCTATCTCTCATTTCTTTAATATTTCAAATCAGCACATTCAAGCATTATCAAATTATCAAAATTCCAAAGAGTCCAGACTCTAAAATCTAGCAGCGCAACGATCTCAATTCTGAATTCTAACTTCTTCTGGCTTCCTTTTCCATTGGCAATAGTGCACGATAAATAAATTCGTTCACTGGAGTTTCGATTCCTAGTTTTTTCCCCTGCTCTACAATATACCCATTAAAGTTTCCTAATTCTGAAGGGCGACCAGCCATGATATCTCTTTGAGTAGAAGCAGTAGCCGTCATTCCCTGATCATCGATAAACTGAAATAACTGCACTACATCTTCATCATTAAAATCTACTCCTTTTGCCTGTGCAATCGCCTGAATTTCGAGTCCGGTTTTCTTTAAAATACCCTGCAAATAATCGTCCTGCCACATTCTGCCAATACTTACTCGGGTTAAACCTCCCAAACCACTAACGGTGGCAATAAAACTGAATTTCTTCCAAATCGCTTTATGAATATCATCTGGAACAATTCCTTTAAAGCCAGAATTGTTGAAAATTTCCTTCAATTTTAAAACACGCTCAGATTTTTCGTTATCCAGTTCCCCAAAAATGATTTCAGGATCAAATTGGAAGTGATTAATCACTCCCGGAGCTTCTTTTTTACTATAAATTCGGCAAAAACCAGCTAAAACATTCTTTTTAGGCAATACTTCCTGAAGCTTTTCCATATTATCGGCGCCATTTTGCAGTGGCAACACCATAGTTTCTTCAGTAATTATCGATTTTAGATGTTTTGCGGCATCTTTTATTTGCCAGGATTTTAAGCCAAAAATCACCAAATCTGGCGATTCAATTTCACTAATATCATCGGTTGCTTTTGCAGGCTTTACTGTAAAATCACCATTTACACTTTTAACTATTAGTCCGTTTTCCTTTATGGCTTTCAAACTTTCATTTCTGGCCATAAAGGTAACATCGTGACCTGCCTGCGCAAGCCTACCGCCAAAGTAACCACCTACCCCGCCGGTTCCGTAAACTAGAATTTTTATCATTTTTCTTTTTCAGCTTTATTTAGCTATTAAGATTGGATATTTTAATAGCATTTTCACAAAAATTGATTGATTATACCTCAAATTTACGCTTATCAGAATAATTAATAAAGTTTGGACGTTAAGAAAGTCTTGAAACCGTTTACTTTATTATTTTTACAAAAAATTGGTAGCTGTTTATGAGCACATCTTTTGAAAGATATCAAAAGCGACGTTTAATTTCATCGTACTTCTCTGTAGTGCTAAGTATCGCATTGGTTCTTTTTCTATTGGGAATGCTGGGATTATTGGTTTTAAACACCAAAAAAGTAGCAGATCATTTTAAAGAGCAAATCGCCCTTACGGTGTATTTTAACGATGATGCTAAAGATGAGGCCATGCAGAATCTTACTAAAAGTTTAGACACCGCTTCGTATACACGATCGGTAACTTTTGTATCTAAAGAAGAAGCTGCTGAACAAACCAAGGAAGCTATTGGCGAAGATTTCATGGAGTTTTTGGATTACAATCCGCTTCAGAATTCGATCGATGTTTATATGAATGCCGATTTTGTTTCTTCTGAAAAAGTAGAAGAAATTGCTACAAAACTTTCAGAAAATAGTGCCGTAGACGAAGTTGCTTACGATAAGCCATTAATTTCTTTGCTGAATAACAATCTTAAAAAGATAAGTTTCTGGGTATTAATTGTTAGTGCTTTATTCACTTTTATCGCAGTTTTACTTATTAACAGCTCTATTAGATTATCGGTTTACTCCAAGCGTTTCACAATAAAAACCATGCAAATGGTTGGTGCCACCAAAGGATTTATTCGCCGTCCGTTTATTTGGAATAGTGTAAAACTGGGAATTATCGGCGCCATTGTAGCACTTATAGGAATGGCTGCAGTGATTTACTATCTAAACAATAGTTTTGCTGAATTAAACCTGCTAGCCGATAAAAAACTTATATTAGCCTTATTTGGTGGTGTTTTTTTAACCGGAATCGTAATCACCTGGTTAAGCACCTTTTTTGCAACCACCAGATTTTTAAATTTAAAAACAGACGAGCTTTATTATTAAAGCAAAAATCATAGAACATGAGCAATAACACTAAACCCCAAGAACAAGACAAAAATTTTGTATTTGGTAAAAAGAATTACAAATTCATGTTTATTGGTCTGGCGGTAATCGCTTTAGGATTTATTTTGATGGCAGGCGGCGGTAGCGAAGATCCTAACGAGTTTAACGAAGCTGTTTATAACTTTCAGCGTATTCGCCTTGCCCCAACCATCGTTTTAATTGGTTTTGGGATTCAGGTATTCGCCATTTTAGTAAACCCAAACAAAAAATAGAATTTGGATACTTTAGACGCCATTATCTTAGGGGTTATTCAGGGATTAACTGAGTTTTTACCCGTTTCTTCCAGTGGACATTTAGAATTAGGAAAAGCTATTTTAGGCGACAGCAGTTTGCCTGAAGAGTCTATGATGTTTACGGTTGTTCTTCATTTTGCAACGGCATTAAGTACGATCGTTGTTTTTAGAAAGGACATATTCGATATTTTTAAAGGACTTTTTCAGTTTAAATGGAACGAGGAAACACAGTTTTCAGCCAAGATCATTATCTCTATGATTCCTGCTGCACTTATAGGTGTTTTCTTCGAAGACTATTTAGAAGAACTTTTTGGCGGAAGTGTTGTTTTTGTTGGTTTTATGCTAGTAATCACCGCACTCTTACTTTGGCTTGCAGACAAAGCAAAAGACACGGGTAAACCGGTAAGTTTTATGAATGCTTTTGTGATTGGTGTTTCACAGGCGATCGCCATGTTACCGGGAATTTCACGTAGTGGTTCTACCATTTCGACTTCTGTTCTTTTAGGGAACGATAAAACCAAAGCAGCGCGTTTTTCATTTTTGATGGTGGTGCCATTGATTTTCGGTAAGATCGCTAAAGATTTAATGGATGGGAATATCACTGAAGAATCTGTTGGTGGCTCGCATCTTATTATAGGTTTTGTTGCCGCATTTTTATCTGGACTTGTGGCCTGCACCTGGATGATCTCTCTGGTTAAAAAGAGTAAACTTTCTTATTTCTCTATTTACTGCTTTATTGTAGGAATCATCGCAATTGGCTTTGGTTATTTCGCATAATTTATTCCTGAAGTTCTAAGTAGAAAAATTCAACAAAAACTGAAATTATTGCCTACGATCATAAATTTGTATTTAAGTTTGAAGCCTTAAACAGATTTTGTATTTATGAATCATCCTATTATCACTGCGGAAGAATTTAAAACCGGCCAAATCTTACTTTTTGATAAGCCTGTAAACTGGACGTCTTTTCAGCTAGTGAATAAAGTACGATGGATGATTCGCAAAAGCTGTAATATTAAAAAGATCAAAGTTGGCCACGCCGGCACCTTAGATCCATTAGCAACCGGACTTTTAATTATCTGCACCGGAAAGTTCACCAAAAGAATTCCGGAACTACAAGGGCAAATTAAAGAGTATACCGGTACTTTTCAACTGGGAGCTACAACACCTTCTTACGATCTGGAAACCGAAGTAGACGAAACTTTCCCTATAGATCATATTTCAGAAGAAAACATAGCAGAAACGACCAAAAGCTTTATTGGCGATATCGAACAATATCCACCGGTTTTTTCAGCATTAAAAAAAGACGGAAAACGACTTTATGAATATGCCCGAAAAGGTGAAGAAGTTGAAATAAAACCCAGAACAATAAGTATTGAAGACTTTGAAACCGATGCTTCAGATTTCCCGAATATTAACTTCAGGGTAGTTTGCAGTAAAGGAACATATATAAGAAGTCTTGCTCACGATTTTGGTAAAAAACTTGAGAGTGGCGCGCATCTTTCAGCATTAAGAAGAACTAAAATTGGCGATTTTAATATCGAAAATAGTTTAAATCTTGATGACTTTGAGAAGCAATTGCCAGGCCCAGTTTCGGGTTCTTAGAAACGCTTTCCAATTGTGATCCCCACACGTGGATAAGCTTCTGCCGCTTTTTGATCACCAAATAATCTACCAGCACCGGCATAGATCTCACCGATATAATTATTACGAGTTAAAAGCTTAAAACCTACTGCGGCACCTAAACCAAAATTGGTAGTTTTTTCGTCGTAAAAGATGTGTCTTTCTTCCATTAGATTATCATCGTAATAGTATTCACTATAATAATCATAATAGGTAGCAATGGCGGTATTGGCTTCAATAAAAAAGCCTGCATTTTTCTTTTTCCCGAAAAACAATCTATAGTACGGACTAAAAATAAAACGCAATGCCATATCCTCTTCACTTTCCAAACTAATCGCTACAGAAGCACCAATACTGCTATTATCTTCTAAAAAATATTCGTAGGTAATTTCTGGAACTCCGGCGACAGACATGGCTAAATTCAGCTTTAATTCCTGCTTAGTGTCGTCGAATTCCTGATCTTCCTGCGCAATAACAATTGATGATACACTAAGAAAACTTAGTAATAGTAAGATTTTTTTCATTATTTGATTGATGTGATTTTAAGATATATCTACGAATATATCAAAATAGATGACTAATCTGTGATTTATTTATTAACATCATTTAAAATAAAAAGGCTATTTATATTTTAAATATCACTTTATTGAAATGTAACTTTTGGTACGCCGATAAAGTCTTAACTAACTCATGGGAATATAAATTCTAAAAAATGCTAACTTTCCTCCAAAATAGAGAATAGCGATCTACGTTTATACTACATGCAGTTTATAGAAAAACATAAAGCTTTATTATTAACCATTTTGGTCTTTCTAATATTGATTTTGGTGCTTTTCAACTGGCATTTGGGCAGTAGTGCTAGAAAAAATCAGGAATTTCTGGTAGATCTTGACTCTTTTACTGAATCTTTAAAACAAAAACAGGAAGAGCCAGAACCCGAAGAAGAACCAGAGCAAGCAAATTTTAAACCCCAAACACATCGAGCTTTCGATCAAAATAATGAGGCCAGGGAATCGAATTTTGATAAACAGCTAAATGATATTTTCGAGAGAAATTCGGCTTCACAAACCGAAACTTCAGAAAATAGCGCGACCTCTTCTTCTGGCAATTATGCAATTGGAAGATCTGGTAAAACAACACAAAAAAGATCTGATGGAAATAGTACAAGCAGCAAAACCTCAACACAATCTGGAAATTTAAGGAACAGTTCGATTTCTTTTAATCTTAGGGGAAGAACGGCGGTAGACATTCCTAATCCTATTTATACCTGTAGTGTTTCAGGAAAGATCGTGATCAATATTAAGGTGAATGAAAATGGTCGCGTAACTGCTACTTCATTTAACGAAGCAAGTTCATCTACAGATAATAAATGTTTGGTTGAAAATGCTTTAATTTATGCTTCTGAAGCTATCTTTAGTGAGTTATCGGGAAGAGATAATCAACCAGGAACTATTACTTATCAATTTAAACCTTAAAAAATGACTGAAAAACATAGATGCGGCTGGTGTCTGGGAGATCCTTTATATGAGGCTTATCATGATGAAGAATGGGGCGTACCAGTACACGATGAACAAAAGTTATTTGAGTTTTTAGTCCTGGAAACCTTCCAGGCAGGTTTAAGCTGGATCACGATTTTAAGAAAACGAGAAAACTTTAGGGAAGCTTTCGATGATTTTGACTATAAAAAAGTAGCTAAATATTCCGAAGAAAAAATTCAGGAATTATTGCTGAATCCGGGCATCATCAGGAACAAATTAAAAGTAAGGAGTGCCGTTACCAACGCACAGCTTTTTATGAAAATTCAGGAGGAATTTGGTAGTTTTGATCAATACATCTGGAGTTTTGTAGATCACAAACCCTTGCAAAATAAGGTTGAGAACTATAAAAATGCTCCTGCTACTACCGAAATTAGTGATAAGTTAAGCAAAGACCTAAAAAAACGCGGATTCAAATTTGTTGGTTCTACCGTTGTTTATGCACATATGCAGGCTACCGGGATGGTTAACGATCATGAAGTTTCCTGTTTTAGATATGAAGAAGTAAACAACCTAATGCCGCAACCATAAAGCATTTGTTTAAAAATTAACTCCTAAAATCGAGAGCCTCGGTGCATTTAATCTCGATTATCGAGTAAAAAACTTTCTTAATCATCTAACGATGTTCCTCTAAAATTCTATACTGAATATCTACTAGCGTTAACACCGGAATCTCACCAGACCCGGCTTGCAGATCTCCTTCATCGTAAGTTCTTAATTCTGAAAATTCTTGCGTGCAACTACTATTAGCACTTAAATAATTACAGGGGTTTTCACCGTTATAACGCTGAGTGGTCACACTAAAATCTTCCACACCTTCCTGCCCAATGTAAATCTGCGGATAACCCTCTATATCAAAATCTGACTCGTTATAGAAGGTCATTCGGTATTCCATTAAAGTAGTCATCGCTTCAGTATCGATTTCATAATTAAAGTAGTCTACTTCAACAGAAATTTCAGCAGGTGTTAATACTTCTGGTTCGTCATCATCGATGTTTGAAGAACATGCGCTTAAAATAGCTAAACCGAATAAGAGAAATATTTTTTTCATCTGAATTTGATTGATACCGGAAATGTAATCAAAAAATCCTTAGCTACTTCAAAAACTCTAAAAACTCGTTTCTCGAAATTTCTTCAGCTCCTAAACTTTCTAAATGATCTGTATGAACCTGGCAGTCTATAAGTTCTACTCCTTTCTCTTGAAGCTTTCTCACCAAACTTATAAAACCATATTTAGAAGCGTTGCTTACTTTTGCAAACATACTTTCGCCGCAAAACACTTTTTTATGCTTCAGCCAAAGTCCGTATAACCCGCCTACGATCTTACCATCTTGCCACACCTCTACAGACTGCGCGATTCCTTTTTTATGTAAACTGGTATAGGCAGCTTTCATTTCTGGGGTAATCCAGGTTCCTAATTGTCCTTTTCGTTTAATTGCAGCACAATTTTCAATAACTGTCTCAAAAGCTTCGTTATAGGTAACTTTAAAAATTTCTTTCTTTAGCAATTGTTTCATGCTTTTCGAAACTTTTAATTTCTGCGGAAATAAAACCATTCTGGGATCTGGGCACCACCATAAAATTGGCTGAGATTCGTCGTACCAGGGAAAAATTCCTTTAGAATACGCTTCCATTAATCGGTCTTCAGTAAGAGAACCTCCCACTGCTAGCAGACCTTCTTCTGAGGTGTACTCAATATCCGGAAAAGGTTCAAAAGGTTTAAGAATCTGCAAAACTGAAGTAATTTTTATAATTAGAAATGTACAAAAAGAAAAAAGCTTAGCACGTTAACCACATACTAAGCTTTTTGTAAAAAATATCTCTTAATTTTTAGAATGGAAGATCGTCGTAATCTTCATCTTTAAAATCCTGTGCTGGTTCAAAATGATCTTCTGGTGGTGGAACATTTTGACCACCCGGTTGTGATGGCTGTAGGTTTTCTATTCTCCAGCCCTGGATAGAATTAAAATATTTGGTTTCTCCCTGTGGGCTTACCCATTCTCTACCACGAAGGTTAATCCCTACCTTTACTGGTTGCCCAACCTGGTATGTGTTTAATAAATCTGTTTTATCCTGAACAAATTCGATCATTAAATCCTGCGGATATTGCTCTTCAGTAGTAACAACCAATTCTCTTTTTCTAAAACCGTTATTTCCAAAAGTCTTGGTATCTCCAATTAATTTAATCTTTCCTTGTACTTCCATCTTCGTTTAATAATTTGCTAGTAATAATTTCCACGCTTCTATCACCTTTCCTCTATCCAGCAATAACTGCGCCTGTTTATGAATTGCTTCTGTTTCTTTTGCTGCTATAATTTCGGTAAATAAATCATCTTCAGAAACGTATAATTTCGATTCTTCCAAAGTTGGTAATTCTTCTACATTACCCAATTTACCAAGATCATTTCCTGTTAAGATACAACTTTCTCTAATTTCCTGCGGAATAGCATCTACCCCTACTCCTAAATTTGCGATAGGTTTTGGAACTTCAAACATCCCATCTACAGCACGGGTATACCAATTACCGCCCATTCTTGCTACCTGATCGATCTTTACCTGATCTATATAGCCGTCTTCATCTAAAATTGCTTCATCAATATGTGTTTTTAAAACCTCACATATTACCAGATTCCCGGCACCACCTTCCTGCCCAAGTTCGACAATCTCGTTCACCTTACATTCAAACTGAACTGGAGATTCTGCCACTCTAAATGGCTTTACCAAATCTGATTTCTGCATCGTGAGCCCAGATTTCTCAAACTCGTTTACACCTTCAGCATAATCTGTACTGCTTAAAGACATTTGCTGAACCATATTGTAATTAACAATGTTAATCACACATTCTTTTACAGCTTTAAGATTTAGCAATGTATGTTTTAAGCTTCCATCTACTCCTCTCCTTACAGGAGAAAATACCAATATTGGAGGATTTGAGCTAAACACATTAAAAAAACTAAAAGGAGCCAGATTTGGTCTTCCTTCCGCATCCAAAGTGCTGGCAAAAGCAATAGGCCTTGGCCCAACTGCCCCACTTAAATACCTGTAAAGAGCGCCAGAAGGCGATTCCTTAGAATCTATACTTAACATGCATCGATTTTTC
Source organism: Zunongwangia atlantica 22II14-10F7 (assembly GCF_002094855.1). GTDB lineage: Bacteria > Bacteroidota > Bacteroidia > Flavobacteriales > Flavobacteriaceae > Zunongwangia > Zunongwangia atlantica. Next base: position 234,777 of record NZ_ARYN01000006.1, on the reverse strand, counting down.
GCAAAGGTAACAATTAGGATAAGGAATATAAAGCCTACTCACACAATAATATTCACATTAAAACGCTTATATTTAACCGCTTTTAAAATGGAGAGGAACTCTTTATGAATTTTAGTGACGAACGAAAGTTTAACCGTTGGTTTATCATATTTGCTGGATTAGCAGTTATCGTGTTGGTTTTATGGAATACCACCATATTTTTTAACAGACTTAAAGACGAAGAGCGCACAAAGATGAGTATCTGGGCTGAAGCGCTTTTGGAGTTAGATCGCGCAGATAGCAACCAGAATTTGAGTCCGCTTATTCTAAATGTTCTAAACAGTAACACCAGCATTCCTACTTTACAAACTGATGAAGAAGGAAATATTGTGTCTTCGCATTTTATTGATCCTGAAAAAATAGACACCCCTGAAAAAGCCGAAAATTACCTAAATCGTTTAAAAGATGAAAACGAACCTATCATTATGCATTTGGATAGGTTTAGGACGCATAAGGTATATTATGGCAATTCACCGGTTTTAAACAGCTTAAAATATTATCCGCTTGGCCTGGTAACTATTGGATTTTTAATTATTGGAGTAATTTATTTCTTTTACACTACTACCAAAAACAGCGAGCAAAACAAACTTTGGGCAGGTATGGCCAAAGAAACGGCACATCAAATTGGCACCCCTTTAAGTTCTTTAATTGGCTGGACCGAAATTTTAAAACAGGAAAAAGTAAACGAGACCTATGTTTCTGAAATGGAAAAAGACATAGAGCGTTTACAAACTATAACAGAGCGGTTTTCTAAAATTGGATCTGCGCCACTTTTAGAAGAAACAGATCTTGTTGAAGCAACAAGACAAAGCTACCAGTATTTACAAACCAGAAGCTCTAAACTTATCGATTTTCATCTTCAGGTTCCAAGAGAGAAAATTATTGTAAATCTAAACACCCAGCTTTTTAGCTGGACAATTGAAAACCTGGTAAAAAATGCCATCGATGCTATGCGAGGTAAAGGAAAAATTACCATCGAAATTAAACAAAATGAGAAACAGGTTTTTGTTTATGTTCACGATACCGGAAAGGGAATCGATAAAAGCCGATTCAAAATTATTTTTGAACCCGGACAAACTACCAAAAAACGTGGTTGGGGACTTGGTTTATCTTTAGCGAAACGAATTGTGGAAGAATACCATATTGGCCGAATTAGAGTTGCAAAAAGTGAAATTGGCGAAGGCTCTACTTTTGAAATTATGCTGAAAAAAGCCTAATATCGATTTAATATTTCCCTAAGATCTTCAGGAATTGGGAGTGTTTTATTTTCACTGAAATTGTAAAAAACCGAAACATCTTTTCCAATGGCACAAAGCTGGTTGTCATCATCAAAAATATGATGTTCGATCTTAAAACTTTTGTTGCCTATTTCAGCAATTCTGGTTTTAATAATTGCGCTACCAGGGTAATGCAAAGCTCTTTTAAAATCGCAATGCGTAGAAACCAACATTGCTCCTTTATATTCTTCAGCATACATTTTATGCAACCCGGTGGCTTCCCACAAATTTACCCTTCCAGATTGCATAAAACGCATAAAACTAAGATTATTAACATGGCGATACATATCGAGATCGCTCCAGTCTATCCTTAATTTTAATTCAAGCTTAAAATCTTCCAAACTTATAAGTTTACGTGTATGGATTCTGCCAGTTCTTTAAACTCATCATCACTCATTTCGTAATGATTGGCAAAATTCATATCACTCATATCGTTAAGCGGAATTAAATGTACGTGCGTATGTGGTACTTCCAAGCCAACCACTGCAACACCAACACGCTTACAAGGCACGGTTTTCTCTAATGCCCGTGCTACTTTTCTGGAAAAACGCATAAGCTCCATATACATTTGTTCTTCCATATCAAAAATATAATCTATTTCCCTCTTCGGAATACAAAGCGTATGTCCTTTACAATTTGGGCGAATATCTAGGAAAGCCAAAAACTGGCTATCCTCTGCAATTTTATAGGCAGGAATCTCTCCCTGAACTATTTTAGTGAATAAACTGGCCATAATTGATTGTTTTGATTAGTACTATAAAATTAAAAATCCTTTTGCTGAATCTCCGTTAAAAGATTAAGAAAAGGACTTTGATATACCTTAAATAGAAATTTAACGGCAATTATTCACGCCAAATTTCTAAGACTTCAAATTTCATTACACCACTTGGCACAGCTATATCTGCAACTTCACCAACCTTTTTACCTAGCAAACCTTTACCAATAGGAGAATCTACAGAAATCTTACCCGTTTTAAGGTCGGCTTCACTTTGGGCTACCAGTTTATATTTAACCTCGGCTCCGTTACTTTGATTTTTTATTTTCACATGAGAATGAATCAAAACTTTTGAAGTATCTAATTGCGACTCATCAATTACACGTGCATTAGCAACAACTTCTTCTAATTTTGCAATTTTCATTTCTAAAAGTCCCTGCGCTTCTTTTGCCGCATCATATTCTGCATTCTCACTCAAGTCTCCTTTATCTCTGGCTTCAGCAATAGCTTCAGAAGCTCTTGGACGCTCTACATCTTTAAGTTGATTTAATTCATCCCTTAATTTTTTTAGTCCTTCTGCAGTGTAGTAAGATACTTTACTCATAACTTCGTCGTTTTTATAATTGGTAAAGGGCCTTTATTTAGAGGCCTGTTTCCAAAAAATAATATGTTTTTAATGATTGTTTCTAATCTAATGACCTTTTAAAAAGGCTTAGCGAATAAAAAGATATTCAACTAAAGGAGGTGTATAAAGTCTCGCGGTTTGACTGCGAACTTATTATTTAAAAGCTGCATGATCATTAGATTACTGTTTATTAATAAAAAAAATCCCACCTATAATGGGATTGATTCTAACAAATATAAGAAATTTACATTTGCGATAAAAAAAGAAATTTAATGAAGCGTTTTTTATTTTACAGTCTCTTAAGCATTTTAATTACAGGCTGTTCTGCTAGTGACGATGGCCGCTACAACAATCCAAATTTAGTTGATGTAAATTTCCAGTATAGAATTAATATTGAATCCGCAGAATTCAATCAACTTCAATTTCCAGGAAACCAAGTAGCAATTTATTATGAAGGAGTGGGTATTGGTGGTGTTGTAGTTTATAATGTGAACAATGATCTTTATCTAGCCTACGAATTAAGCGATCCTAATCACATTCCGAATCCGAATTGCCCAGGAATGACGATGAATGGAATTGAAGCTACCTGTAGCTGCGAAGGCAATGTTTATAATATCGTAACCGGTGAACAGGTAGAAGGTGATGGCGAATATGCTATGAAAGCTTATCGCGTTGAAACAAACGGTAGACTTATCACCATTTCTAACTAATTATTTTCTAAAATTACCCGGAGTAGCATCTGATGCTTTTTTAAAGAATTTGATAAAATAAGAAGGATCTTCAAAACCCAAACACCAGGAAATTTCAGCTATACTCCAGTTGGTATGTTTTAAAAGTGCTCTTGCCTCTAATGCAATACGTTCGTTAATTAGTTGCGAGGTGGTTTTTCCTGTAGTTTCTTTTAATACCCGGTTTAAATGATTGGCATGCACATTTAAATGATAGGCAAATTCACCGGCACTCTTTATTTTTATTTGCTGAAATGGATTTTCGATAGGAAATTGCCGCTCTAATAATTCCATAAATAAAGCACTAATCCTTTCTGAAGCTTTAGATTCGGTTTTACTTTTCTGAAGACTTGCGGGTTGTAATTTTAAAGCTTCATGAATCAGTTCAAAAACCAGGTTTCGTAAGAGATCATATTTATATTCATAATCTGTATTAATCTCTGAAAACATTCGGTTATAAATAGCCAAGATTCGTTGAAAATCGGCATCATTTAAAGACAATATTGGTGTGCCTTTGCTCTGAAATATTGGATAGTCTTTAAAATTGCCAAATCCATTCATAAAATCTTCAGTAAAAACACAAAAAGCACCAGTTTTTTCTTCAGACAATGGCTCCCAGTTGTACGGCACCTGCGGATTGGCCACTAAAAGCATGTTTTCTTCAACTTTAAGCGTTTTATCGGCATAATGCACCACATTTTCACCAGAAATCAGGCTAATTTTATAATAATCCTTCCGGCTATACGGCATTGCTTTGCTTGTCCCAAAATAATCGCCTAACCGAAAAACATTAAATTGTCCCGTTTTTTGTAGAATATCGCTTGGGAGCTCGCCTAATTTTTTTCGGTAAAAATCCTCTAAACTCATTGTCTTTTCCATCATCTTAAAGATAGCGATTTGAAAAAAGAATTCCGCAGTAAAGACTACGGAATCCTTTTTCTAAAAATTATGATTAAATCAAGTATCTTGGTAAATTACACCATAGTTTGGATTAGATATTTTGACCTCCAGAAACTTCGATACGCTGCGCATTTACCCATTTTGCATCTTCAGTACACAAAAAGGCAACTACACCACCAATATCGCTGGCCTGCCCAACACGTTCTAATACGATAGATTGTTTTACATGATCGTTTACCTGTTTATTATCACGCACCAATCCACCACCAAAATCGGTTTCGATTGCGCCCGGAGCTATTGTATTCGCTCTAATCCCGCGTTTACCAAATTCTTTTGCCTCGTATCTGGTTAAAGATTCTATTCCTGCTTTTAGCGCGCCATAAATACCGTAACCAGGCATAGTAAATCTTGCTAAACCAGAACTTATATTTACGATTCCGCCACCATCATTGATAACATCCAGCAATTTTTGCGTCAAAAAGAATACACCTTTAAGATGAATATTCGTTAAAAGATCAAAGGTTTCTTCGGAAGTTTCAGCGAGTGGTTCGTTTATCCCGATCCCGGCATTATTTACCAGAAAATCGATGTGTTCAGCATTAAATTCAGATTTTAAAATTTGCTGAAGATTATTTTTAAATTCATCGAAACCTGAAACATTTGCGGTATCTAACTGAAGTGCCGCAGCATTTTGCCCAGATTCTTTAATTTGAGCAACAACTTTTTCTGCTTCTTCCTTTTTACTGTGATAAGTGATCACAATATCCAGTCCTTTTGCGGCAGTTTTTAAAGCCATATCCTTTCCTAGACCTCGACTTCCTCCTGTGATCAATGCAATTTTTCTCCCTGTGCTCATCATTTTTGGTTTTTAAATTCAATGACAAAATTAGACAAGTTATACACCGAATTTTAGAAGCTATCAAACCAAAAATGGTAAAATTCAAACAGTAAACTACCTTGGGGCATTATAGCCTTTGGCGGCACCAATAAAAAATGCCTGAAGATTTTTTCAAATTTCAGGCATTCATAACTAAAATAAAACAAACAAATTTAAAATCTTAGAGTAACTCCGGCTAAAAAGTTTGTCGTTGCTTGTGGATAGTATCCTGCTCCGCCTAAAGTTTGTACGCCGTTTGGCATATCTGGATTTTCTACATCGTAGGTATAGAAATATCCATTAGATACATACTCTTCACCAAAAATATTATTTACCAAACCTGTAAAAACCACCTCTTTGAATAAAGGTGCATTTTCCCAAACATATTGGATATTAAAATCGTTCACGAAATAAGAATCCAGTTTAGATCCCTCTAACTCTAAATTACTCATATATTGCTCGCCAACATATTTACTCAAAAAGTTTAGCTGAAGATTTTTAATAGGGGAAACTCGTATCATGTTTCCGGCTACGACATTAGGAGAAAATGAAATCTCGGTATCTCCAAAGTTTTGCTGAGCACCATCAAAAACCGCTACAAAATCTCTATTTCTATTTCGGCTTACTGCAATATTTGGGCGTAAACTCAACCATTTATTCACCCAAATCGTAGCATCGATTTCTAAACCTAATCGATAACTTTCGCCACTGTTTTTTCGAATAGCTGCACCTTCTTCATCAATTTCTCCGGTAAGTACTAGTTGATCCTTATAATTCATAAAATAAAGATTGGTGTTCACCTGGGTTTTCCCAGCATTAAAACGCCATCCCAATTCATAATCAACTAACTGCTCTTCAGTTGGAGCAACCTCATCATTTTCAAAAGCATCTTCATAATCAGAGCGTGAAGGTTCGCGATGCGCCACGGCTACAGATCCATATAACTGATTTTGCTCATTGAATTGATAAGTAAAACCTCCCTTTGGATTAAAGAAATCGAAATTTGCATCGATAGGAAAATTGGCAACTTCTTGTGTTGGGCCGTTACCTTCGTAATTAATAGTTCTTAATTGCAAATCTCCATAAACAGCAAACTTATCTGTGATAGAAACGGTCGCTTTTGTATAGATATTAAAATCTGTTTTTACCGCATTATTTTCATAAAACGGCTCGTATGGATCGTTGTTTCTGGCAAATCTTGTATAGATTACTTCTCCAAAATGATCACCGTCGTAACGGTTCCAACCACCACCAAAGATAGCATCTACCGTACTGTTCTGATAATTTAAACTAAAAGTGGTTCCGTAGAAATGATTATCTAACCAGCTGGTATTTACAAGATCTGATGTGGTAACTTCAGCCCCATCTGCCATAAAATTTGGCAATCCAAATGCATTAAGACTTGCATCTTCCTCGTACTCCTCGTAATAACCTCTTCCGTAGGTATAATGCAAAGCAAGATTAGACGACCAGTTTTGATTGAACGTTTGATTCCATAGCAACTGATAATGATCCTGTTGGTAATTATCGGTTTGATTGTCGTAATACCTCACATTCCCATCCTCATCTGTATATTCTCCTGCCGGATTATACGTTCTATCACTTTCTAAAGTTGAAGCATCGATCCCATACCAGGCCTGATACGTTTTTTCGGTTCCGCCAAACATCAAGGCCTTCACTAAAGTCCCTCCATCAATATAACTTCCCTGAAGGAAATACGATTTAAGCTCAGATTCGGCTCGATCGATATACCCATCACTTTTAATTAAAGAAGCTCTCCCAGAAAATTCCCAGTGATTGTTAAACAATCCTGTACTGAATTTCGCAGTATGTTTATGCGTATTATAAGAACCATAACTGTTAGCAACCTCAGCTGAAGCTTCTTCGTTGTATTTATCGGTTAAAATATTAATACTTGCTCCAAAAGCTCCAGCTCCATTCGTAGAAGTTCCTACACCACGTTGCAACTGGATATTCTCTGTGGACGAAGCAAAATCGCCCAGGTTCACCCAGAAAGTCCCCTGACTTTCAGCATCGTTATACGGCACACCATTAATGGTTACATTAGTTCGGGTTGCATCACTACCACGAACTCTAATCCCGGTATAACCAATTCCGTTACCAGCATCTGTGGTAGTAACTACAGAAGGCAGGTAATTCATCAAAACTGGGATATCCTGCCCAAGATTTCTTTCCCCAATCTCTTCATTGGTTAAATTACTGTAGGTAATTGGCGAATCTGCATCTACGCGTATAGATTGTAAAAAGACTTCACTTAAAGCTTCCTCTAAACCGCTAAGATCTACATCCAAAACCATATCTGACGTAAGATCGATCTCAAAAGATTTTCGATTTCCGTACACGAACTGAATCGTGTGCGTTCCTTCTTCTAAAGTTAGTTTGTAATTTCCGGAATCATCGGTCAATGTCCCAGAGCGTTTAGTGGTTGTGTAAACCGAGACTCCGCTTAAAGGTTCACCTTCTCGCGTAACTTTCCCTGTTAACTGATGTTGCTGCGCCACCGCTGCAAACCCACAGAGCATGATTAGAAAACTGAATAATACGTTTTTCATTCGTAAAAATGTTTACGAATAAAAGGGGCCATTATTCCATTAAAAATTTGGTTAAAAAAATAAATCCTGAATTTCTCCAATTTCAATTTTGGAGCATATTCAGGAGTGCTGTAGTGCGCTTTGCACTTTATCCCTTGGCAGCATTACCTGCCCAGGTTCATTGGGTATAATCTCAGCCCGAAGGGCACCCCTTATGAGATTTGCTGCAAATGTAGAAAGCTTTTTTTGATTATGCACAATTATTGCAATTGATTTAAATGGCGTATTTTTGAGAATCGCGAAAAAAGCTATGCAAAACACAAAAAGATCGATTACCCTAAAAGTTGTTGCCGGTTATCTGCTTACCGCTGCTTTGGTTGTTGTTGCCGTTTGGTTTATTTATAATCGGGTGGTGATTTTTAGCAATATGGCGCAGAGCAATAGTAGTAATAACGCCCAGCTATTTTTGGTTAGTGAAATTACCAGCGATCTTTATGAAACTGAAAATGTTAGCCGTCGCCTTATCCAAACCGGCACCAAAGAAGATATTGTTTTATACCAGGCGCAACTGGATTCTATAAAGATGAATTTAGTTGAATTAGATGAAGATTATGGCGAAAACAAATTACATACAGAGTTAGACAGTATCTACAAACTACTTGATCTTAAAACCGAAAACCTTGAAGCTTTAATAGACCTGCGAGAACAAGAGCGCAATACCAATTACTATAAACAGGTGATGGAAGAGCTTAATCGCGTAAACGAAAGCTTTGAATCTAACCAGGGCTACGACGATCGCTTTAACGACTTAGAACCTTACCAAAAAAGAGTCTTGGTTAAATGGCTGGAATATGCACGTGCAGATAATGCTCAATCCTTAACCAACCAAACAGCAGATTCACTGGTGAATTCAGTAAAAAAGGTTTTAAACGATTTTCAAAAAGCTAATCTTAGGTTTAGAAATACGATCATTGAAAAGGAAAATGATCTACTGGATAACGATATGGTGCTTAACCAGCAACTACGAAAAATCTTAGCCAATATTGAACAGGATGAGCGGGAAGCTTCTTTAGAAAGGACTGAAAAAGCACAACAAACTTTAGAGGATACCGTATCAATAATCATGGTTTCGGGGATTGTTTGTGTAATCGTGATTCTGTTATTTTTAATGCTTATTATTCGAGATGTTGGGCGCAGCCAGCAATACCGAATCGAATTAGAAGAGGCCAAAAATTTTGCCGAAACCTTACTAAAAAGAAGGGAACAACTTATGGCGGCGATCACTCACGATCTTAGATCTCCCTTAAATACGGTGATTGGCTATTCTGAATTGATGAACAAAACTCAACTTGGCAATAAGCAGCGTCACTACCTAAGCCAGATCAATAAATCGTCAGATTTTATTCTTCATCTGGTAAATGATCTTCTGGATTTATCGAAACTTGAAGCCGGAAAAATGTCGGTTGAAAATTTACCTTTCAATCCTAAAAAACTAATTACTGATACCGTACAAAATAATGTTCCTGCCAGTTTAAACAAGGATTTGGAGGTGATTATTGATATTTCTGAAGAAGCCGATGCGCAATATTTAAGTGATCCATTCAGAATAAAACAGATTATCGCCAACCTGGTAACCAATGCTTTTAAGTTTACTGAAAAAGGAAAAATTATCGTCACTGCTGAAATTCAGCAAAAAATAAAAGAATCTCAAGAACTAATCATTAAGGTAAAAGATACCGGGATTGGTATTTCTAAAGAAAAACAAGAGATCATATTTGAAGAATTTAGCCAGGAAAATAGTGGTATTGAAAAAAAATATGGTGGTACAGGGCTTGGACTCACGATTACAAAAAGTCTTACCTCTTTACTAAAAGGTGAAATTAGCCTGCAAAGTGAACAGGGAAAAGGAAGTGAATTTACAATTGTTATCCCGGTGCAGGAATCTAAAATTAAAAAGAAACCACTTGCAGAGGAAGAAAAAAAACTGACTCAAAAAACATCGAATATCGACTTCGGAAATAAAAAAGTTTTGGTGGTTGATGATGAGCCGGCGCAATTGGCACTTACCTTAGAATTTCTAAAAAGCCAAAACCTGAAGTTCGATACTGCTGAAAATGGTAAAAAAGCGATGGCGCTTTTGGATAAAAATCGATATGATTTAATCCTTACCGATATTCAAATGCCTATCATGGATGGTTTTCAACTAATGAATGCGATTAAAAAAAATGAAAACCTCAATAAAACTCCGGTTATTGCTTTATCTGGCCGCACCGATATGAAAGACGAAGTGTATACGCTTACTGGTTTTACGGCAAAGCTTACCAAACCTTTTAAATCAAAGGATCTTTTATTTAAAATAAGCGAGGTTTTTAATATTAAGCCAGAAATCGAAGAAAATCAACTTGTTCCTAAAGACGATTTTGTGCCTCAGCAATCTGAATTTTATAATCTTGAAGATATTTATCTTTTTTCAGGAGAAGATAAAGAAGCTATGTACATAATCATTAAAGCTTTTCTAGAAAGTTCAGAAGAAAATATTGAAAAGATAAGATTCCACAAAAACGAAGGTAATTTTGAAGCTATTGGCCAGATAGCACACAAAATGTTACCGATGCTAAAACAAATGAAAATCACACCGGTGATCCCTGTTTTAGAACGACTGGAAAAGAAAGCTGAAGTCTCTGAAAGTGAAATTGATCAATTAATCCAGCAATTACAAAGGGTATTAAGAGAATTAGAAACCGAGGTTACAGTTTAATATCGTACTGCTTTAATTTATTGTATAGTGTTTTACGATCTATCGATAGCATTCTTGCCGCTTTACTTTTATTACCACCAGTTTTTTCTAAAGCTTCCAGAATTAGTTTCTCTTCGTTCTTGTTTTTAAAAAGTCCGTAATCCTCTTCACTTTTTTCTGCTGTAGCAATTTCGTGAGGTAAAACTTTCATTGGGATTAATTTATCCTGAGTAAGTAACACGGCACGTTTTACCATATTCTTTAATTCACGAAGATTCCCTGGCCAGGAGTAATTTTTAAAAGCTTCTACGGCATCATCTGTAAAACCAACCACTTCTTTTTCTAATTCGGTATTCGCCTCTTCTAAAAAGTGATCTGCAAAAAGCATAAGGTCTTCTTTTCGATCTTTTAGAGAAGGAACTTTTATCGAGAATTCATTTAAACGATGATAAAGATCTTCTCTAAACTCGCCATCTTTTACGGCTTGGGAAAGATCTTCATTCGTCGCAGTCACAACGCGAATATCAACCTCTATTTCTTTATTGCTTCCAACAGGTTTAATTCGGCGTTCCTGCAATGCTCTTAATAATTGCACCTGCAGTTCGTAACTTAGATTCCCTATTTCATCAAGAAATAAAGTTCCTCCATTGGCCGCTTTAAAATGTCCTGTTTTGTCATTAATTGCACCGGTGAAAGATCCTTTTATATGCCCAAAAAATTCACTTGAAGCAATTTCTTTTGGAATAGCACCACAATCTACCGCGATAAACGGAGCGTCTTTTCGTTTACTTTGGTGATGAATGCTCTTTGCTACATTTTCTTTACCCGTACCACTTTCACCAGTTATCAACACCGACATGTTTGTTGGCGCCACTAGCTCGATATAATCATTAAGCTTACGAGAAGCATCACTAACTCCTTTTATATATTGGGAACTGGCATCTACTTTATCGATTTTGGCTTTACTTTTATTACCAGGTTTCTTTTGCTCTACCACCTCGGTATTTAAAGCGTTCTCTATTGTTTGCAAAATCGATTCTGGCCTAAAGGGTTTGCTCACATAATCAAAAGCACCATCTTTCATTGCCTGTACAGCCATACTAATTTCGGCATAGCTTGTCATTACAATAACCTGAGTAGAAGGATTTTTAGATTTTACCTCTTTAAGAATGTCTAAACCATCATTATCTGGAAGCCTAACATCTGTTAGTACAAGATTAAATTCAGTTTTAGTTATTAATTTTAGCGCATCACCACCCGAAAAACAAAGCTCTGCTTCGTATCCTCTTTTTGATAGAAATGTTTTAAGCATGGTACCGAAAGGAACGTCGTCTTCTACTATGAGAATCTTTGGCATAATCTAATTTTAATAGAGAGTTCACAAATTTAGCAAACAAATACCCAAATTTTTAAAAAGAAAATATAAAAAAAGAGGTCTTAAAAGACCTCTTCTTAAATCTAAATTAGAATATAACCTAAAAGTTTACTCCCATTTTAAACGGGGAATTGGTTAGAAAAAATCGCCAAATTTAATTTGTACTTTTCCAGACCTTCCTATTTGTGTTAGTTAGTAGTATTAAGATTGCCCTGAAAAATACTCACTAACCAATTCTAATCCGCTGCCGCAAAGTTGGAATCTTTGTTTACCGGCATCACTTTAACTTCGTAATAAAATTACCTTTTCAGTGCTTTGGTGTTAGTTGGCATCGATAACTTCATCCTCTTTAAGCCATTCTCCATTGGCAGTAGCATAAACAGTTTTAACTTCGCCATCAGTGGCTACGTTTAGTTTATAGATTTTTTCATCATTTTCTAACTTTACCCAAGCTTCAGACGCCACTGCATTAAACTCTGTCATTGTAGCATCTTTAACGGGCTGTGGTAATGCCAGCACATCGATCATTTCGAAACCGGCCATTTCTGGAGCAACTTCAGCTTCAACTTCTTCTGTGGTTTCTTCTACTGGTTCTTCCTGTGCCTGCATTGTTTGTGTGGCAAAAAACAATCCTGCCACTGCCATTACTGAGAAAACTGACTTTTTCATAATTAGTAGGTTTTAGTGATAATTCTGTTTGTTAGTTTATAAATCTTGTTGGTTGATAATTATAAAGGAAAAACTGTACCCAAGCTCATCAAAAACAGCCAAAACACTAACTAACAGCATATTAAAAACAAGAAGCGAAATTTAAACCTGATCTATTCTGTAGAAATTATGAGGTTTTAAGAAATCATTATGTAGAAATGATTCGCAGCACGCAATTTTGAAATGTGTGAAAGCCTAAATAGCTTTTTCATTTTATAGCACTTCAAAATAATGGTTTTAAAAATTAACACGAATAATAACGAATCTCATGCGAAACCGCTTTGCATAGATTCAAAAAGAAGCAATGAATGGTTTTTCTAAAAAAAGAGGCCACCACAGCCTCTTTTAATCCGAAAATCTAAATTATACAACAGCTGTTTACTGCTGTGTTAGTTATTCAAAATCCTTCAATAACCCTAACTCCTTTATTATAAGGCAAAATCGTGCCATAACGCTTTTGGGGTAAAAACTTAGTTAATCTCCTACAATTAAACTATTTGAGGTTTTCGAGCCTCAATCTTGAAAAACAAAAATTGTAGAATTCCACAATTTGAAATTCTACACATGTGGAAATTTTACACAGTTTTATTTTAATGGGTTTTTGCGATTTTGTTTTTTCTCAGCATTAATCTTCTTCTCCCTCAGTCTTTTTAACTTCGCCATTTTCCCAGGCTTCGTTTTCTTTCTAACCTTTGGAGTTTTCGTGCCAGATTTAACCATATTCAAAAACTGATTAATCACAGCTTCTTTATTTTTATGCTGACTTCTAGAATTACCGTTTTGAAGAATAAGAACCTGGTCTTTGGTAATTCTTGTAGAAAATGTTTTTAGCAAGCGCTCTTTTTGAATTTCGGAAAGTACTGAAGATGCTGCTATATCAAAATATAACTCGACTTTAGAAGCTGTTTTATTTACATGCTGTCCTCCTGGCCCGCTACTTTTTACAGCTCTAAAGTCGAGTTCTTTTATTAATTCTTCCTGATTAATCATTTAAAGGCTGGTGACTCTCTTTTAAAAGATCTGCCACGGTTTTTACCGGATTAAAAGTTGTAACCGGAACTTCTACAAAAACAGTATTCCACTTTGCCATAGCTCCATTCCATAAACCAGGACGTTCTAAGGCTTTTAGCGGTTTACCGTCTTTTGTCTTATTAGCAATAAAGCTTGTATTAGGATCTACATATTTTTCAAGATCGTAAGTAGTTCCATCTGGTTTTCTTAGGCTACAAACTAAATCTACAGGATTAAAATGCGTAGATTCTTTCACGATTTTCACCTGTTCTGGGTTATCATCATCAATTTGAGCTCCTTCAATAATTTGTAAAGAAACCTCTCCTTCTTCATCTTTTACTAAAAATGGACCTCCACCAGGTTCACCTTCATTTTTAACCATTCCGCAAATTCTAAGCGGACGATCTAATTTTTCTAACAATTCTGAAGCAGTTTCAGATCCTGTTAAAGACTTCACGAAAAGTTCTTCTGCCAGAAATGTTGAGGCTTCCTTTACATCCTCATCAGATGGGCTAGACTGAAGTTTCTCGATCAAACCAAAAGCTTTTGCTTTCAATTCTAAAAGTTTACCCGCCAACATTTTCTTGTAATCTACAACATCGCCAAGGTTAGACCAGGTTACCACATTATCGATGTTTTTTACAAAAATCACATCGGCATCCTGTTGGTTTAAATTATCAATTAAGGCTCCATGTCCTCCAGGACGAAAGAACATACTACCTTCCTCTGTTCTAAAAGGTGCGTTCTCGTCGTCTACCGCAATAGTATCGGTTTTTGGATCCTGGTAAGAATAGGTAATTTCGAATTTAGAACCTGTCTTTTCTTCAACTCGATCTTTAACTTTATCGAATTCAGCTTCAAATTTTTCTTTATCACTTTGTGCAACCGTAAAGTGTGATTTTACCACTCCTTTACTTTCAGCATATTTCGCAGCTTCATAAAGATGTTCTTCAAAAGCTGTTACCACTACATCATCATATTTATGGAAAGGAACCAAACCTTTTGGCAAATCGCTTAAACCAAGACCTTTTGAATATAGAACATTTTCTGCAATAAGCTTCTTTTGCTCGTCACTGCTTAATTCATCAAAATCACTTTTATCGTCTTTCGCAGCTGCAATAGCTTCAGTATAAAATGGAAGTTTTTCGATATGATTAAAAAATGTACGCAGACTGGAATCCCCACTCTCGTCTAAATACTCTCGTAATTCCTGCTTTGAAGGATCAAACTCATCTACAAAATTATGAAGTGCTTTAAACATTCTAGTTGCAGCGCCAGATGCAGGAACAAACTTTAAAAGATCCAGATCCTCCTTTTTATGCTCAAAAGACCTGATATATTCAGTGCGTTCTTCATCTGAAATAGCCGAAATTCCATTCCCGATAGTTGCTGCTTCCTGAATATCTACTTTAATATTTCCCCGTTTAAAAATTTCAATTTGTCTATTTACTTCTTCAGTGCTTAATCCCTTATCCTGAATTTGCAGGATGTCTGATTCGTTAAAATTCACGGTTTTGTTAGTTTTTAGTTAGTTGACTAATTGTTGATAATATATTTTTTAGGCTAACTTTTTAGCCACTTTTTAATTTCGCATACGTCTTCAAAGATTATTTTAAGGAACATTGAAAATCGAAGAACTTCGCTCCCTTTAACTTAGTCTTACTGCATCAATTACAGAAGCTTAAGGCATGTCAATATACGTTAAAAAATAGAGAATAACAGGCTTCATTAACGCATATTTAATAATTTGAAGATTATATAAAGTTCATTAAACAGCTTCTTAACAGTTCTTTAGTTCCGTAAAACTCCTAATCAAAATAGCTTCTACTTATTGAGTATTAACATAATATTTTATGTGCAAAACATGAAACACAAATTCTTAGCCAGAGAAATAAATAGTAACTTTTTTTCCAGTGGAATTTTAGCATCAAGCATTTACATGACTACCTAAATTTCGTTTCCAAACAATATAACCTTGTATGGCTAAAACTGTAAAAATCACATATTGCAAAGAAAGCATTCCTAATCCTCTATAAGCGTATAAAGGAACTGTGATTAAATCTGCAAAAATCCAGAGTGTCCAGTTTTCTAATTTCTTAATCGCCATATACCACATTGCAGTAAAAAACACTCCTGAAGTGAAAATATCGATATAATTAGCTGTTTTTATTTCGTAACCGAAAGCACGATATACCGCATAAGTGACGATCATGGTAAGCAAAAACATCCCAAAACCAACCAATTTCTCCTTTGTATTTGTTCTGGTAATTGGGACAACAGGTTCACCATCCTTTTTCCTCGCCCAGTTGATCCAGCCATAAACACTCATTACCGAATAATAGAAATTCATCATCATATCTCCGTAATATTCGGCCTTAAATAACAAGTAAACGGTAATAACAGTTGCAATTAAGCCTGTTGGATAGACAAGAATATTCTCTTTTTTAGAGTAATAGACACTTAAAATTCCAAAAATGAATACGATGGCTTCAAGAATGATATTAAACGTAGTTGCTCCCTCGTAGTAATCCAGAAAAAAATCAGAAACCTGCTCCATAATCTTATAATCTGAATGCATTACAATTTAGACTTTCAATGAAAAATGGGCTAAATACAGTAAGCTGAAATTCGATAATTTTAAAAGCTTTTTTTATAGTTCTTGAAATTGAAGATTTCCCGGCCCCATAAAAAATAGGAATAAAATTGAAATCAAAAACCGACTGATTATGTTTTAAAAAAACTTGCATGAATATCATTCTAAATTCTTCAAAAATAAGCATAATAAAATCTACGACATCCCTTAATCCCGAGAGAAAATACGTACTTATTTTACCTCGCTTAAAGATCGATTTTCGGTAATTTCAACCATATTCTCATTAGCCCATTGCACCAGGCTTTCTATTTTTGGCAACAAACTTAAACCAAGTTCGGTAAGCGAATATTCTACTTTTGGTGGCACCTGCGGATACACTTTTCTGGTTACTAAACCATCTGCTTCTAACTTTTTTAGAGTTACCGCCAGCATTTTTTGAGACACCGTACCAATCATTTTCTGTAATTCGTTAAATCTAAGCTTATCGTAATTCCCTAAAATCAAAATAACCAGTGTAGACCATTTATCTCCAAAACGATCTAAGATATTTCTAACCGGGCAACTTTCAGCCTCTGCAAAATTTATTTCATTTTTTTTCATTTTAAACCACTGATTTTCAACATTAATAACTTCAAGGTAACTTATTTCCTTATCCGAAACTTCTTGTTTAAAAGTAGAACAAATATTACCTTTACTTACCAAAAGTAACTAAATTTCTATTAGTAATTAAATAAAATTGAAATGAAAAAGACATTAATCACCGGTGCAACCGGAAGTTTAGGACAACTTCTTGTAAACGCACTTAAAAGTAAAACTGAAGTAAGTAACATTGCTGTTTTAGTAAGAGATACTGAAAAAGACATCGTAAAAGAATACCAATCTCAAGGTTTGGATATTCGTGTTTCTGATTACGAAAACTTAGAAAAACTAACTGCCGCTTTTGAAGGAATTGAGCAGGTATTTTTAATTTCTGGTAACGATCTTGGTGCTCGTTTACAGCAACACAAAAATGTGATTGAAGCTGCTAAAGCTGCAAACGTAAAACACATTTTCTATACCAGTTCAGTTAGAAAAACTGAAAGTAAAGACGCTCCTTTAAATCCAGTAATAAGCGGACATGCACAAACTGAAGAAGCTATTTTAAATTCTGGCTTAGATTATACAATTTTAAGACATAATCTTTACAGCGAAGTAGTACCAATGTTTATTCGTGATAAAGAGCAATTATTGAAAACAAAATCTGTTTACTTACCAACCGAAAATGGAAAAGTAGCATTTGTTCCAAGAAAAGATTTTGCTGAAGCTGAAGCAAATATTCTTGTTTCTCCTGAAGATTACACCAATAAGATCTACGAATTTAACGGAAGTGAACAGGTTTCTTTTGAAGAGATCAGTGAAATACTAACCGAAGTTTTAGGTGAAAAGATCGCTTATGTTTCTCCAAAAGTAGATGAATTTGAGTCTCAAATGAAAGCTGCCGGCCTACCAGATCCTATCGTAGGAATGTTAAGCATGTTTAGCCAGGGAGTTGCTAATGGTGAATTTAATTTTGAGAAAACAGATATCGAAAAAGCACTTGGCAGAAAAACCCAGACTTTAAAAGAGTTTTTAGGCGAAGTTTACGCTTAGTTAGTATTGAGTATTAAGTAGTGAGATATTAGATTTTAGACAATTTACTAATGAGTTAATTTATTGATGTGTTGATGAAAAAGCTGAAAGCTTATTACTGAAAGCCGTTAGCTGAAGACTTATCAACAATATATCATTTAATTTCTCACTACTCTTTACTCACTACTTAATACTAAGTCTCAAATTCCCCATTTTCAAAAGCCGTTCCAATCACTATTAAATCGGCTCCGGCTTTATAGGCTTTTTCTAATTGATTTGTATTTCGAATACCGCCGCCAACAATAAGCGGAATATTTAAATCCTTTTTTACCTCAGCGATTATCTGTTCAGAAACCGGTATCATTGCTCCGCTTCCTGCTTCAAGATAGATCAATTGCTTTCCCATCATTTGTCCGGCCAATGCTGTGTTTTTGATCAGCTGAATTTCACTTTGATCTATAGGCTGTGTTTTACTCACTCTGGCCACGGCACTTTGATTGCCGCCATCTAACAATAAATATCCCGTAGGAATAATTTCCAGGTCAGCATTCAACAATTTTGGCACTGCTTTTATGTGCTGCTCGATAAGATATTCAGGATTTCTGCCAGATAGTAAACTCAGTAACAAAATACCGTCTGCTTTTTCAGTAATCTGCTCTTTATCGCCGGGAAATAAAATCACCGGCAAATTAGTTTTTGCCTTTACAAAGTCTACGCAAACTTCAGATTCTTCCGCAGTAACAGTGCTACCACCAATAAAAATATGAGTAACCGCTTTAGGAAGATTTTCGATAAAATCGACATACTTTTCCGCAGAAAACTTTTCAGGATCAATTAAAACTGCAAGTAGTTTTTTATTGGATTTCGATGCTTGGATGATGGCATCTAAAAGTGTAGGCATCAATTTTAATTTAACAGAAACGTATAAACACAGGTAAATCCTTCAAATTCCAGGAACTCCAGTTCATACTCGGTTTTTTCGCCTTCAAAAGTAACAGTTCCGCTAGTAATGGCATCTTCAAAATCAAAATCTTTAATATAAATATGCTCTAAAAAGCCCAATCCCGGCTGGGCGTGCACTTTATAAATTGATTCTTTACTTCCCCAAACAATGGTTAATTTCCTGATAATTGCTTCTTCGTTTGCCAGCGTGTGATATTCTTTAAGTGGCGTAAATTTATTGGCGATTTTGATGATTTTATCGCGTTGTTTTTCAATATCAATTCCTACCGGGCGATCACTTACAATAATGGCCGTAAAATTAAAAGAGTGAGTGATCGAGATGTATTTCTCGTCACGCAGATGTGGTTTGCCCAAATCATCATACCAAAGATCCTGATCTACATAACCGGCCTCTGCCATTAAATGCCGAATGCTCATAAAACCTCTTCGATGAATTTCAGATTTCATCCCAGAGACTCTTGCGCGGCAATGTTCTGTAAGCGAAATTCCCTCACAAAGCCACTCAAAAGACTCTTCAACCTTCCAAATGAAGACTTTAGTTCCTTCCCGTGGTGTTATTGTTTTGAAAAGAGGCATGCCAGTTTATTAAATATTAATTACTTTTGCGCTTTAATTACAGATAATCAAATATAATAATATGTCTACGAATACAGTGCCTTATACGGCGTATAAAGTAAAAGATATTTCCCTGGCTGCATGGGGACGTAAGGAGATTGAACTGGCAGAAGCTGAAATGCCGGGACTAATGGCGCTTCGTGAAGAATATAAAGAAGAACAGCCATTAAAAGGTGCTCGCATCGCTGGTTGTTTACATATGACGATTCAAACTGCTGTTCTTATTGAAACATTAGTTGCTCTTGGTGCTGAAGTTACCTGGAGTTCTTGTAATATTTTCTCTACACAAGATCAGGCTGCTGCTGCAATCGCTGAAGCTGGAATCCCTGTGTACGCATGGAAAGGAATGAATGAAGAGGAATTTGACTGGTGTATCGAGCAAACACTTTTCTTTGGTGAAGATCGCAAACCCCTTAACATGATCTTAGATGATGGTGGAGATCTTACCAATATGGTTTTAGACAAGTATCCAGAACTTGCTAAGGACATTAAAGGACTTTCTGAAGAAACTACTACAGGAGTTCACCGTCTTTACGAGCGCATGAAAAACGGAACACTTCCTATGCCGGCGATAAACGTAAACGACTCGGTTACAAAATCTAAATTCGATAATAAATTCGGATGTCGCGAGAGTGCTGTAGATGCGATTCGTCGTGCAACAGATGTTATGCTTGCTGGTAAACGTGTAGTTGTTTGTGGTTATGGAGACGTTGGTAAAGGTACCGCTGCTTCTTTTAAAGGAACTGGTGCGATTATTACTGTTACTGAAATTGATCCTATTTGTGCACTACAAGCTGCAATGGATGGTTTTGAAGTAAAACGTCTTGAAACCGTAGTTGGAAAAGCAGATATCGTGATCACTACTACCGGAAACAAAGATATCGTTCGTGGTGAGCACTTTAAAGCCATGAAAGATAAAACCATCGTATGTAATATTGGGCACTTTGATAATGAAATTGATGTTGCCTGGTTAAACAATAATTACGGTGAAACTAAAGATGAAATTAAACCACAGGTAGATAAATATACTGTAGATGGTAACGATATTATTCTTCTTGCTGAAGGTCGTTTGGTAAACCTTGGTTGTGCAACAGGTCACCCAAGTTTTGTAATGAGTAACTCATTTACCAACCAAACTTTAGCACAAATCGAACTTTGGAGTAATACCGATAAGTACGAAAACAAAGTTTATATGCTGCCTAAGCATTTAGATGAAAAAGTTGCGGCACTACACTTAGAAAAAATTGGTGTAGAATTAACGAAACTTAATGAAGATCAGGCTAAATATATTGGTGTTGAAGTTGAAGGTCCATTTAAACCTGAATATTACAGATACTAACTAGAGACTAGAGACTAGAGACTAGAATTATAAAAAAATCCCGTTCAGAAATGAACGGGATTTTTCTTTTTCAGAATAATTTTTATTCTACTTTTTCATAATATAGGTAAGGACCATCACAAATCACCCAACTACTATTTACCAATTGATTTTCAGAAAAATGTAGGAATTCTGTCTTAGAATGCCTACTACAGCTTGCGATTAAATCTGGCTCCTCAAAATATTCCAGAATTATAAAATCACGCTCGTCTATAGAAAAAGTACCTTCTGCTGTGACTAATTCATCTTCAATTTTAGTTGTTTTTTGAAAGGTATGATCTTCATTAAATGTATAAGACTCTGTACCATCTTCTATGCTTATAATTTCGGCATTAGGGATCATTGCAGCTCTACTTCCAACTATTACCCATTCCTGAGGAAAATCTGAAGCCGAAAAATGCTCTACAGTAAATTCTTCAGCTACCAGCTCATCTTTATCGCAAGAGATTAAAATGAACGAGAAAACACAAAACATAAGCGTAACCAATCTTTTCATTTCTTAGGATTTATTAGCTAGATACTATAAACACCAAAAGGTTGCGTGATTTAGACCAAAGAGTAATAATATGTTGTAATAAAGTTAATGCAAATTCCTTCAAAAATCTCAATTTCTTCAGAAGGCGTTAAAAAGTTTTAAAGCTTCATAATCTCAGGTTAAACAAGATTTTTTTTTAATCTCAACTTAAGCCTATTTGTATTTTGGCGGTTCAACTAAACAAAATTCTATGAAAAATTTTAAACACCTTTTTTTAGCAGGCTTAACCACAATTTCTTTAGCCTCTTGTAGTGATGACGACGATGGAATGATCGAAACTGACGACGGAATGGAAGTAGATTCTCCTATGTTATTTGCTACAACTCATTCTGGTAACATTGCTGGTTATAATCTTGAAACCAACGAATCTTACTCTATCAGTTCTGATGCTAATGACGCTGAAGGTATTATTTACGACGACGATGAAGATGCACTAATTGTTGCCTCCAGAGACCCTTTAGCAATTCAGTATTACAGCGAGGTAAGCATGTGGGACGATACTGCTGAAGGAGCAACGGCAGACTTCTCTAGTTCTGGTGACGTATCAAGTCCTCGTGATATTGCTGTATCAGGCGACATGGTTGTAATCGCAGATAATGCCGATACCAATGGTGACGATGATGATACTCCAAACGGACGTTTCTTTATCTACACAAGAACTGCAGATGGGATGACACTAAGAAATACCGTGATGGTAGATTTTAATGTATGGGGAATCGAATTTGTAGACAACACTCTTTATGCAGTTGTAGATAATACAAACATGCTGGCAAGTTTCGATAATTTCCTTTCGAATTCTGCAGACGGAATGGTGGATGCTACTAAAATGATCGCATTAGAAGGAATTGTAAGAACCCACGGATTAGATTATGATGATGGAACAATGATCATGTCTGATATTGGTAGTGCAGATTCTGATTCTGATGGTGCATTACACGTAATTATGGATTTTGATAACAAATTCAACAATACTGAAGACGGAGCAACTTTAGCTGTTGGAGAGCAGGTAAGAATTGCCGGAGCAAGTACTATGCTTGGTAACCCTGTAAATGTTTCTTATGATGAAGATTCTGGAATGATCTACGTAGCTGAATTGGCTAACGGAAGCGGAAGAGTTCTTGCTTTTTCAGAT
Organism: Zunongwangia atlantica 22II14-10F7; assembly: GCF_002094855.1. Lineage (GTDB taxonomy): Bacteria > Bacteroidota > Bacteroidia > Flavobacteriales > Flavobacteriaceae > Zunongwangia > Zunongwangia atlantica. Next base: position 212,409 of record NZ_ARYN01000006.1, on the reverse strand, counting down.
GAAGATTCTGGAGACGCAACTCCTGCCATCAACAATATGTTAAGCGGAGTTTCTGCTGTATATTTTGAAGATTAATTTTATATAATTTCAGCATAAAAAAATCCTCGCAATGCGAGGATTTTTTGTTTTTATAGATACTACCAAAGGATATAATACCACGAGGCACTTTACTTAATTCCAACCGAATCATACACCTGCACACGTTTCCACAAATGCTCTGATTCTTCTATAAATTTTAAATGTGCTTTCTCCTTCTGGTATTTATCCTGAATCTCTTTTGAAGGAAAACTAAGTATTAAAGAATAGGTAAACGATCCATCAACAACTTCTCTTGGTGTTCCCGCCGGCTCTCCAATAAATTTAGTCTTTGCATAAAGACTGTTTTCCATAAATTTATTCAGCGATTTTAGAAAATCGGCTCTATCCTGCTCACTGTCTGGATCATTAAGCCAAAAATAAACCACATGGGTAAAGTTCTTATCGAATTCTGGTGTTACTTCCTGTGCTTTCATATTGCTAAAATTTAGGCAGAAAAAAAGCCCTAGGCATATTTTAAAAATTGTCTTCATTTTTATCGAATTTCAGTTCGCTTAAAAGTACAATTTTTAAACTTCAAATCAAGAAATCAAGGACTAGCCTCGACTGAATAAAAAGCAAAAAGTGCCGGCAAGCATAAAGCCTACCGACACTTTTCTTCAGAATCAAACATTTATTCTTCAGCCTTAACCGGCTCTTTCAATTTGCTTAGATCATGATAAAAGAAATTCTTTTCATCATTATCATTCATAGAAACAAACAACCCATTAGGAAATTTATCACCCAAAGCTGCGGTGGTTACTTCACAACCATCAGTTTCTGTAGTTCCTAGATTCAGTGCATACTCAAAACTATTATCTCCTCTACTGAAGAAATTAAAAGTTCCTTCCTGCTGATCTGAAACAATAATCTGTCCTTTTCCGTTTGGATAGATAGAAATGGCAATACCTTCGATGTCGTCTTTAAAATGCTCACCACCAAACAATGCCAATTCTTCGTTACCCATATCTGGCTCGGCATAATATTTTCTAATTCCATGTCCTTCGTCTGCACAGTAAATAAACCCAAGTTCATCGTCCACTGCAATAGCTTCGATTTCTTTCTTTCCGCTAAACAATCCAAACTCACGTACAACTTTTGGTGCTAAATGATCGCCTGCAGGCTCTAATTCTATTTGATGCAAATAACCTTCTTTAGGACCATTTTTACGACCAACAATGACATAGGTTTTCCCAGATTTTGGTGATTTATAAATTGAAATTCCCATTGGCAAACTCATTTCATTCTCACGAGTATCCTGAAAAACTTTAAATCCGCCGTTATCTAAAGGTTTCATATCTGGTACCGAGAAAATTCTAATCTGCTCACGTTCTCTTTCAGTAAAAATCATAATATCGGTTACCGTGCTATCATTCAATTTCACATCATATTCTACATCCACATTATTTGGACGTTTAAAGTTTCTCATGGTTTTAGATTCTATAATCTTTCCATCAAGATCGAAAGCGTAAATTGCGCCATCTGTATCTTTATCTGTTCCAAAAACGATACTTTCTTCAGGGTTTTCTCTATTTACCCAAATTGCAGGATCATCGGTGTCATGCAATGTTTTTTCTGTAACCACATCTGGAGCAATTTCTGGTAATTGTGTACCACATGAAGCTAAGATTAGGCAAATTAGGATCGATTTTATTTTATTCATTTTAATTCTTTTAAATTTTAAGTACCATCTACAGGCTGGTAAGCCACGACTTAAGATTGTATGTTTTTAATAATATTTTTTTCTACGGAATTGTTCACGCTCTAGTATAGATCGTATTTAAGACCAAAAGTTAAACGCTGGCTGTAATATTCCATTTGCATGGTACGATTAGCAACGCCCTGATAATAACGTAATGGCTGATTGGTGATATTGTTAAGATCTGCGAAGATTCTTAGGTTCTTATTGATCGAATACGACATATTAAAATCTACAAACAACTGCTCGTCGTAATAACGATCTTCAAAAGCATTACCGCCTAATTCATCTAAATAGGCATCAGAGAAATTTGCAGAAAGTCTTGCACTAAAACGCTTATCTGAATACGAAAGTGAACCATTGAACATATTTGGTGAAGAACCTGGTAAAGACAATTCATCCTCCCTTAGATCACCATCTTCGTTTCTAATTCCGTTTGCTTCAGAATGCAAATAGGTGTAGTTAAGATAAACTCCGAAGTTTCTGGCAAATCCTGGTAAAAAGTTTAATTGTCTCTGGAAAGAAACCTCAGCTCCGTAGATATTGGCTTTATCTCCATTTAAAGGCTGAAAAAGATCGTAACCAGTTGCCTGATCTTCGCTTATGTATGTGTATACGAAATCTTCGATATCTTTATAAAAAACACCTCCTGAAAGAATCCCAACAGAGCTAAAATAATACTCTGCCATAAAATCGAAGTTCATAGAAGTTGAAGGATCTAAATCTGTATTTCCTATAGAGATTTCTTCGTCTTCATTATTAATTGCACGATAAGGAACAAGGTCGATATAATTTGGTCTCGCCAAAGTATTAGTCCATGCAAAACGCAATACTGTATTATCTGTAGCATTGTACTTTAAATGAACACCTGGTAAAATATTAGTGTAATTACTCTCATCTCTTACCGGAGTTGCACCTTCAAAATCTCCATCTTCATTAAAGATTAATTCGTTTCCTAAACTGCTAATATTAGTAGCTTCTAAACGAACCCCAGCTAAAATCGAGAAATTCTCAGATAGTTTTTGGTTGGCCATTACATAACCTGCGTAAACATTCTCTTCAGCTTCAAAGTTTTCCTGAAGGTATTCATCTGGTAAATTATCACTTTCAAAAAGATCCTGATTATTAAGATTTAGTGTTCCTAAATAATCTGCAGATGTAAAGAATCCCGGAAGGTACTGGCCTCCAGCAAGGAATTCTCTACCATTCTGACTAATAACTTCGGTATCTTCCATAGTGTTAAATCCATTGGCTGGAGAATACTCAAAAAAGTTATTATCTCTGCTTTTATTTTTAAAACGCCCTCTGGCACCAAATTTTAAGATCCCAGAACCCTGATTAAAAAAGTCTACCGGTAGCTCGAAATTAGCAAAAACATTAATGTCTTCTTCTTCGGTGTATTGATACTCTTCAGTGATTTCTTTTAATTCGAAATCTACTGGAGAAGCAGCACTTACAGGGGTTTGTAATGGTTTTTCAGGATCGGTCCCGTTACTCACCATATACTCGGTTTCCCAGCTAATATAACGCTCGTTAGGACGCTCTTCAGAAGCTTTTGCGTAAGATCCCATCCAATCGAATTTTAATTTTCCGAATAAATGATCTCCTCCTAAAGTATAATTTTGCATACGTTGATCTTCTAATCTACGATTTTGGATTCTTCCTCCAGGAATACCCCCTTTGGTTTCTCTCTCAGCTTCCGCAGGGAAACGTACTAAATTACCGTTAGTGATAGTAAAATCTCCCTCACCAATATCTTCACCATCTAAAATTTCTGAAGCATAAGCAAAGCGATTTTCACGATCGTCACGCCAGTTATACATCGATTTAAAATAAAGACTGTTATTATCGTTAATATCGTAGTTTAAGTTTGCAGAGAAACTTCTTCTAACACGTTGCACTAAATACTTTCTAATTTCGAAAGCACTGGTATAAGGATTTACATCCATTTCCTGCAGAATATCCTCTCCTTCTGAATCCTGCTGACCGGTGTTATACTCAAATTCATCAGACCATTCAGCCTCAACGTTATCAGATCCAAAATCATTATCGTTAATAGATGCTGAAACCATATAACCAAATTTCCCATCTTTCGTGCGATCCCCTACAAGAAAAGAACCACTAAGAATTCTTTTATCGGTAATAAAGTTAATACCAGACCCTACAGTTGCTGCAAGTCTAAAATCTTCTGGAGCAGATCTTGTAACAAGATTTACCGATCCACCAAGTGCATCACCATCCATATCTGGAGTTACGGCTTTGCTAACTTCTATCGTCTGGATCATATCAGAAGGAATAAGATCCATCTGTACATTACGGTTATCACCCTCAGCTGAAGGAATACGGCTACCGTTAAGAGTAACCGAGTTAAGCTGTGGCGCCAAACCTCTCACAATAATATTACGGGCTTCTCCCTGGTCTACCTGCATGGTAATTCCAGGAATTCTTTTTACCGCATCACCAATATTTGCATCTGGAAATTTACCAATTTGCTCTGTAGAGACGATATTAGTGATATTGGTTTTGTTTTTTTGCGCATTTAAAGCACGAGCCTGTGCGCTTAAACCACCGCCTAATAATTGTACGGTTTCTAAAGTTGTAGTTGAAGAATTTAATATAAGATCTACATCCAAAGTTTGGTTTGCAGCAACCTTAACTTCTTCGTTTAAATCTTCATATCCCATATATTTTACCACCAAAGTGTAAGTTCCCTCTGGGATTTCTACCAGTGTAAAATTACCATCAAAGTCGGTTGTAGTTCCTTTGTTTAATTCAGGGATTAGTACTGCAGCACCAGGAACGTAAATTCCGGTTTCATCTGCAATGTTTCCCCTAACGGCACCCGTTTGTGCTTGTGTAAAACTAAAATTTAGAGCTACAAAAAGCGTTACAAGTAAAAAATTAAAGTAGTTTTTGCGATTCATTATTTTGATTTTAAGAATACCCCAAAACTATATTTTACAAGGCTTTACCTCTAAAATTCTACAGCAACAAAGAGTTAACAAATTATTTTTTAACAGCTACAACAAGGCAACAATTAAGATTTCTTTACATTACAGTAACCTTTACTAAAAAGAGGGTGATTCTCTTTAAAATTGAAGCATAAAATTTACCAATTCCTGCTTTTGTTCTATCGGTAATTTTCTTCTTAATCGATAACGCGCTACCCGAACACTATCTGGAGTAACTCTTAAAATCGCAGCGATTTCTTTTGAAGATAGATTAAGCCGAAGTAACATTGCCAATCTTAACTCGGTTGAAGACAATTTTGATATTGCACGTTTAGACAATTGTTTTACAAACTGCGGATGTATTTCCTGAAAGAAACTCATAAACTCTTCCCACTCATGTTCTTCAGAAAGGCTTTTATCCAACTCTTTTGCCAGGCTTTTTATTTTAGGAACAGGATCCATTGAAGAGCGAGAAGCTAAATTTTGTAATGTAGAAGAAGTTTCAGCAATCATCTTATTCTTTTGCGCCATATTAAGGCTGTATTTTGAAAGCGATGCCGTTTTTAATCGAATTTCATCCTGAAGTTTTTTCTCTTCAATGGCCTTTCGATCTAGTTCTACTTTTAACAATTTTTGTTCGTATGCCTGAAGTTTTGCCGACTCTTGTCGTTTTCTATTGTAAAAGAAAAAAGAAACACCACTTAAAAAAAACAATAGAAAAACACCGAATATCAGCATATTTTGATTGGCTTCACTCACTTTATTTTCCTGCTTCAATAAAGCAATTTCAGATTCCTTTTGTTTAGTATCAAAAATGGTTTGCAAGGTATTCAACTGCCTAAAGTTTTGCGAATAAAAACCCTCTTCCTGTAGTTGTTCATAAATTAAACGATGCTCATAAGCTTGTTTAAATTCTCCCATCAAAGCATACAATCTCGCTAAATCTTTATGAGCACTTTCTATTTGATGATGATCTTCATAAAGTTCGGCCAACTTTAAAGCTCTGTTGGTAAAGACCATCGCATTGTTGTAATCGCCAGTTTTTCGGTAAACATCTGCAAGATTATTTACCACATTAATACGTGCTTTATGATTAAGCTCGCTAAAAACAGTATTTGATATTGTAAAGAATTTAAGCGCTTTTTCAAACTGCTCTAAATCTTCGTAAACGCTACCAATATTTTCGTTTACTATAGCTATTCCTAAACGGTCTTTAGCTTCAGTATAAAGTTCTAAACTCTTGTTTTGATGCTCTAAGGCTTTTAAATAATTGCCCTGCTTTTCGTAAGTAGTCCCCACAAGACTCTCCGCCAGGGCAAGTGGCTCTTTTAGCTTTTTTTCTTCAGAAATATGAATGCTTTCATTTAGATATTCGCGAGATTTTACATAATTTTTTAGATTAATATACGAAAGGCCAATCTTGTTCTTAATATGCGCTTCTAACTCTGGAATATTATCCTTTATTACTGAAAGTGCCTGGTTATATTGCTCGATCGCCTGTGTGTTTATTTCTACCGATTGGTAATAATCCCCAAGCTGAACGTATTTTTTAGCGATTTTTGACTGATCTCCTTCTTCTAAGGCTTTATTAAGCTCTCCTTTATATTCAAAAAATAAAGAATCATTATACTGAATCGCAGAATTCTGACTCAACATTAGATTAGAGATAAACAGGAAAAAGAGTGAGAGAAGAGCTTTCATAAAACAACTTTAGAAAACCTGAAATTTACGTTCTGGAATTAAAGTAATAGTTAGCTATTTATTATAAAACTGTAAACTTCCTTATATCGCCTCCAAAATAATTGATAAACAGCATCATACCATATTTTCTTTTATCTTTAAGTACAGCTAATTATTAACCATCAAAATAAAAGCATGAAAAAATCACTATTTCTACCCCTCTTGCTTTGTTCAATCTTCAGTTTCGCACAAGAATCTATTATAGGATTCTCTAAAGAAAGTGCTGAAAAACAAATAGAACTAGAAAGTAAATTTGAAGCAAAACTTAAAACAACCAATCTGGACGAATGGATGCAAAAACTTGCCGCCAGACCTCATTGGGTGGGCACCGAATTTGGAAAAGAAAATGTAGACTGGATCGCTAATAAATTTAAAAGCTGGGGCTACAAGACCAAAATCAAAGAATATCAGATACTTTTCCCGTATCCGAAAGTCAGACTTTTAGAAATGACTGCTCCAGAAGTTTATAAAGCAAAATTAGAAGCTAAAGCTGTAGAGGGTGATCCTTATACCTCCCAAGCCGATGAACTTCTGCCAAGTTACAATGCATTCTCTACTGATGGAGATGTAGAAGCTGAACTGGTTTTTGTTAATTACGGTGTCCCTAAAGATTATGAAGAATTAGAAAAATTAGGGATCGATGTTAAAGGTAAAATTGTTATCGCAAAATATTATGGATCCTGGCGTGGCATAAAACCAAAACTTGCCGCTGAAAAAGGTGCGATTGGATGTATAATTTATTCAGATCCCAAAGACGACGGCTATTATCGTGGTGACGTTTATCCAAAAGGGGCTTTTAAAAACAAAACCGGTGTACAACGTGGTTCTGTAATGGATATGCCCACCTATCCCGGCGATGTGCTTACACCAGGCTACGCAGCTACAAAAAATGCTGAACGGTTAGATCGCAGTGAAGCAAAAACGATCACCAAAATTCCGGTTCTTCCAATTTCTTATGAAGACGCCCAGCCGCTTCTAGAAGCTCTAGAGGGAAAAAATGCTCCGGAATCCTGGAGAGGTGCGCTACCAATAACTTACAAAATTGGCCCTGGGCCGGCGAAAGTTCATTTAAAATTAGACTTTGATTGGAAATTAGTACCTACATATAATGTAATTGCCACTTTAAAAGGAGATGAATTCCCAGACGAATGGGTTCTTAGAGGAAATCATCACGATGCCTGGGTTCATGGCGCGAACGATCCTATTAGTGGACTGGTTGCTCTAATGGAAGAAGCCAGGGCTGTTGGCGAATTAGCTAAAAATGGAAATAAACCTAAGCGCAGCATTGTCTATTGCGCATGGGATGCTGAAGAACCCGGATTAATTGGCTCTACAGAATGGGTTGAAGATCACATTAAAGAATTGCAGGAGAAAGCAGTTATCTATATTAATACCGATGGAAACGGAAGAGGTTTTTTAAATGTGGGTGGTTCGCATTCTCTGGAAGGCATGGTGGCTCAGGTTGCAAAAGTGGTTGAAGATCCACAAACAAAAGTATCGGTTTCAGAACGTAGTTTGGCTAGAAAAGTATTGAATGGCGGTGAAAATTCATTCGAACTTTATGCTTTAGGTTCTGGTTCAGATTACACACCTTTTATTCAGCATGCTGGTATTCCTTCTTTAAATCTTGGTTTTGGTGGCGAAAACGCAGGCGGAGAATATCATACGATCTACGATACTTATCCGCATTACAAACGCTTTAAAGATCCAAAATTTGAATATGGCGCAGCTTTAGCGAACACTGCAGGAAGAATCACTTTACGATTTGCCAATGCTGAGGTTTTACCAATGAAATTTCAGCCATGGTTCAAGACGATCAAAGATTATGTTCAAGAAATTCATACTAACCTAGATGAAATGCGCAAGGAAACTAAACAACATAATCATCTAGTTGAAAATAATATTTATGATTTGACGGCAGATCCTACAAAAGAGATCATTATTCCAAAGAAAAAAGAGATGGTTCCTTTCGTAGATTTTTCAGCGTTACAAAATGCACTCACTAATCTTGAAGCCACCATAGATGAATTTTCAACAATAAAACTTGAGGACTTAAATGATAATAAGAAGGAAGAATTAAATGCTATCTTGCAGAAAACAGAGCAACAATTTATTACTGAAGAAGGATTACCTAGACGGCCATGGTTTAAACACCAGCTATATGCGCCAGGATTTTACACCGGCTACGGAGTTAAAACCTTACCCGGAATCCGAGAGGCTTTAGAACAACGAAATTGGGAGGAAGCAGAACAGCAGATGACGATATTAGCCAAAACATTGAATGATTTTAACGAATATCTGCAAAATGCTATTTCTAAAATCGAATCGTAAATTATATAATATTAGTAAACTATTACGGTGCAAGCCACTGAGTATTATACCCTTTCGCGGTGCCAATAAAAAAGCCTTTCAGGAAATCCTGAAAGGCTTTTTTATATTGTAATTCTACTAAATTTCTTATGCCTCGAAAGGAACTATAGAAACGTAAGACTTGTTGTCTTTCTTTTTAGTGAATTTTACTACACCGTCAATTTTAGCATGTAAAGTGTGATCTTTACCTGCATAAACATTTTCACCAGGATTGTGAGCAGTACCTCTTTGTCTTACAATGATGTTACCTGCGATCGCAGCCTGACCTCCAAAAATCTTCACTCCAAGACGTTTCGATTCTGATTCTCTACCGTTCTTAGAACTACCAACTCCTTTTTTATGTGCCATGTTATTGGGTTTTTAGTAAGTTAATAATTTAGCTTAAAGCTTCGATTAATTCAGCTTTTTTCATTGAAGAATATCCTTCAATTCCTTTGTCTTTAGCCATCTCTTTAAGCTCTGCTACAGTGTGCTTACTTAAATCGCTATCAGCTTTTTTCTCTTCTTTCTTCTCAGCTTTGCTTTCAGAAGCTTTTTTACCACCTTTCGCAGTGATACTTTCGATTACGATTTCAGTTAAATACTGGCGGTGACCATTTTTAACTTTGTAACCTTTACGTCTTTTCTTTTTGAAAACAATTACCTTGTCTCCTTTAAGATGACGATTAATCTTTGCTCCTACTAGAGCACCTTCTATAGCCGGGGCGCCAACAGTAATGTTGTCTCCATCTCCTGTAAGAAGAACTTTATCGAAAGAAACGCTGTCTCCTTCTTCTCCTTGTAGACGGTGTACAAACACTTTCTGGTCTTTTGCAACCTTAAATTGCTGCCCTGCTATCTCTACAATTGCGTACATAGTGTCCTGTTAATTAATTACTTTCTAATTAAATATAGTTTCGCTTCTTCACAAAGCGGGTGCAAATATACTTCTAAATAATTAATTAGCAAAGGCTTCAGCTAAAATTGAATATTTTTAGATTAGATTTTTTATAAAGTGTTTTTTAAAGCGTGTGTTTCTGGCCTTCAGTAGTATTCCAGCTTTTCTTAAATAATTGCATAAACGTAAGCGTTAGTGCAAAAGTGGTTGCTGCTCCCATAGCATAAACCGTAAAAAGAATTGCACCAAGACCAACCTGATACTGACTTCTCCACATCGTTAAAAACTCATCCAAAAAGTCTGGATTTAGTTCGCTGGCATAAATTCCGAAGAAAATAGTAAACAATGTTGTACCTATAAAACCTGTAATAAGTGCTGTTGTAAAACCTTCTCCGTATTTAAATAAACCTGAATCATCATTACGTTTCGCTTTAATTGCAGACCATAATCCAAACCCAACTATTAAACAGTTTACAAAACTAAATAACGGATTAGTGTGAAGCCCTACCAGTGATAAGGCTAAAAAATAAATGATAAGCCCAATGGCAATCATTGCTCCAAATTTTACGGGGATTCCTATATTTTTCATAATTGTAAGTTTTAATGTAAGTTCACAAAAAACTACGTAAAACTATTCTAACAGCTTGTTAATTAGGATATTTAAAGCTTTTCTGTTAAAGAATTACCAAAATAAATTCTTTTAGGACGTAACAAAATTGTAACTTGAGTTACTAATTACTTGCATAACGATAAACTATACACAATGATTAACAAACTAAAGCTGGCCGCTGGCGCTCTGCTACTAAGCGCTGTTGGTTTTGCCCAGGAAGTTGAGTACACAGAATATGATCTCGATAATGGGTTACATGTAATTTTACATCAAGACAATTCGGCTCCCGTAGTAACAACATCTGTAATGTACCACGTAGGAGGAAAAGATCGTGAGGATGGCCGTACTGGATTTGCTCACTTTTTTGAACATCTTTTATTTGAAGGAACCGAGAACATTGAAAGAGGAAAATGGTTCGAGATTGTAAGTTCGCACGGTGGTAACAACAATGCAAGCACTTCACAAGATCGTACTTATTATTATGAAACCTTTCCTTCTAACAATTTAGAACTAGGCTTATGGATGGAATCTGAAAGAATGATGCATCCTGTGATTGGCCAGGAAGGTGTAGACACACAAAATGAAGTGGTAAAAGAAGAAAGAAGAATGCGTTACGACAATTCTCCTTACGGAAACCTTCTTTATGCCGTACAAAAAAACATGTTCGAAAAACACCCGTATAAAGATCCAAACGTAGGCTATATGGAAGATCTTGATGCGGCCAAATTAGATGAATTTCAAGCATATTTTGAAAAATACTATGTTCCTAACAACGCTGTACTAGTTGTAGCCGGAGATATCGATGTAAAGGAAACCAAAGAGATGATCGAAGATTACTTTGCTCCTATTGAAGCTGGCGCTGAAGTTACCAGAAATTATCCAAAAGAAGAGCCTATTACTGAAGCTGTTCATGCTGAATTCTTCGATTCTAATATCCAGATTCCAATGGCGATCACAGGATATAGAACGCCAGAGTTTGGGAACAAAGATTCTTATGTTCTTAATATGATCTCTACCTACCTTAGTGACGGTAAAAGTTCTAAACTTTACAAAAAACTTGTAGACGAGCAAAATATCGCTTTACAGGTTGGTGCTTTTAACTTAGAGCAGGAAGACTACGGGATGTACCTTGTATATTCTTTACCACAAGGCGAAACCAGTCTTGATAGTATTAATACAGAAATTGAAGAAGAAATCGCTAAACTTAGAAATGAATTAATTTCTGAAAGTGACTTCGAAAAACTTCAAAATAAAGCTGAAAACAGTTTTGTAAATTCCAATTCAAGCATTGCAGGTATCGCAAACTCTCTTGCTAGAAACTACCTTCTTTACGACAATACGAGTCTTATTAATAAAGAAATTGATATTTACCGAAATATCACTAGAGAAGACATTAAAGAGGTAGCAAACAAATACCTAAAACCTAACCAAAGAGTAATCGTAGATTACTTACCAGAGAAAAAGGAAGCGGAATAACATCAAATTAGACAAAAATGAATAAAAATATATTAGCAATTGCAGTATTTCTTTTGGGAGCTGTGGGACTAAATGCTCAGGTTGATCGTAGTACCATGCCAGAACCCGGCCCTGCACCAAAAGTAAAAGTAGAAGAACCAGAGACTTTCGAACTAAAAAACGGCTTAACCGTAATGTTGGTAGAAAACCACAAACTACCAAGAGTTGCCATGTCTCTTAGATTTGATAATCCTCCACATTCTGAAGGTCAAAAAGCCGGTGTAAGTGGCGTAATGGGAGAACTTTTAGGACAGGGAACTACCAATATGCCTAAAGACGAGTTTAATGAAAGAGTAGACTATTTAGGCGCAAGACTTAGTATTTACTCGGGCGGAGCTTCAGCAAATACACTTTCTAAATACTTCACAGAGATTCTTCATTTAATGGCAGACGGCGTTATTAACCCTAAGTTTACTGAAGAAGAATTCGATAAAACTATCGCTCGTACCAAAGATTATTTAAAAAGTAACGAGAAAGATGTAGCTTATAATGCGAGCAGAGTACGTTCAGCCTTAGCCTATGGAAAAGATCATCCTTATGGCGAATTTGAAACCGAGGAAACAATAGGAAATCTTAGCCTATCAGATGTTAAAAATTATTACCAAACCTGGTTTTCACCAGCAAATGCTTATTTGGTTATCGTTGGTGATGTAGATAAAAAGGAAGTAAGAGACCTAGTAAAGAAAGAGTTTGCTGATTGGAAAAAAACAGCAATTCCAGAAGTTAATATTCCTGAAGTTAAAAATGTAGCTCAAACAGAAATTGACTTTGTAGATATGCCAAATGCAGTACAAAGTGAGATCGCTTTGGTAAACACTATTAACCTACAGAAAAACCAGGAAGATTATTTCCCAGTAATGGTAGCTAACAAAATCTTAGGTGGCGGTGGTGAAGCACGTCTTTTCCTTAACTTAAGAGAAGACAAAGGATATACTTACGGAGCTTACTCTAGAACCGGAAACGACAAATACGCAGCAACTTTCGTAGCAAGCGCAAGTGTTCGTAACGAAGTAACCGATAGTTCTGTAGTTGCATTTTTAGAAGAAATCTATAAAATTAGAAATGAAAAGGTTTCTGAAGCTGAATTAGCTAATGCTAAAGCAAAACTTACAGGAGATTTTGTACTTAGCTTAGAGCAACCTTCTACTATCGCTGGTTTTGCTATGGAAATTGAAACTGAAGATCTAGATGAAGATTTCTACAAAGAATACCTTGAAAATATCGACAATGTTACTTTAGAAGATGTTCAAAGAGTAGCGAAGAAATATTTCCTTGCAGATCAATCTAGAATTGTAATTGCCGGTAAAGGAAGTGAAGTTGCTGATAAACTGGAAAACATGCAGTACAAAGGCAAATCTTTCCCTGTAAAATATTATAGTAAATACGGTGAAGAAATCGAAAAGCCAGATTATAACAAAGCTTTAGATCCTTCGGTTACTGTAGAAACTGTTTATTCAGATTATATAGATGCTATTGGTGGCGCAGAAGCTGCAAAAGCGATAAACACCATAGCTTTAACTGCAACTGCTTCTATCCAAGGACAGGAATTAAGTTTAGAACAACGAAAAAGCAGTGCTGGTAAATTTTATCAAACTGTTGCCGTTTCTGGAAATATTATGCAAAAACAGGTTTACAATGGTGAATCTGGCTATATGGAAGTACAGGGACAAAAAATGCCTATGAACGAAGAGCAGGTGAAAGCCGTAGCTGTAGAGGCGAATACTTTTCCAGAACTTAATGTAAGCGAAGATGCTAAAGTAACCGGAATTGAAAACGTCGATGGTAGTGATGCTTACGCAGTAAAAGTAAATGAAAGCACTACAAATTATTATGATGTAGAAAGCGGACTAAAAGTTAAAACACTTACTACCGTTTCCCAAATGGGACAAACCATGAGCATCCCAACAACTTATAGTGACTATAAAGAAGTTGAAGGTGTTAAAATGCCATTTACCATTTCTCAAAGCCTGGGACCTCAATCTTTTGATCTTAAAGTTCAGGAGATAAAAGTAAACGAAGGTGTTGAAGATTCAGATTTTGAATAATTTCGCTTAGTTATTGTTAGATAATGTTAGATTAAAGCCGGCTTTTATAAGTCGGCTTTTTTATTTACGCTAATTTCTTTTTTCTTTTTATTGAAATAGCTTTCGCGCGATTCACGATCAAAACACCAATAATTACCAGCATCGCGAAAAACAACTGATTTAAGCTAAAAACCTCATCATCCAAAACGCCCCAACCGAGAGCAATGATTGGCATCGTGTAGGTAACAGAACTCGTAAAAACAGGATTGGTGATTTGTACCAGGCGATTGAACAAGATCATAGCCACACCAGTTCCTAAAACACCCAAAATCGCTATAAAACCAACCGATTTTTGTAACTCGATATTCGATAAATTTTCAGTAAAAAATCCAGAGAAGATTAAAATTGCAAATGCTGGAATCAATAAGACCGCAAAACAACCAGAAGTTACCGCAACAGCCGGAATTCCGCTTAAATACTTTTTTAAAAGATTTACATTCACTGCATAACAAACAGCCGCCAAAACGCCCATTATCGAATATAGATAGTTTTCACTTCCATTAAAACTGGCATTACTAAGAATTAAACCAGTGGTTCCTATTAATCCTACCATAACACCAATGGCTTTATTGCTATTCATTTTATCCTGAAAGAACAAAACACCCAAAATAAGCGTCATAAGCGGAGTTACCGCATTTAAGATAGAAGCTATCCCACTACTTATCTTAGTTTCAGCAAAAGCAAAGAGAAAAATTGGAAAAAAAGAACCTACAAACCCAGAAACAATAATCCATTTCCAGTGATATGCTTTTAGCTTAATAAGTTTTCTAAAACCTACAAAGATTAAAAATAAGGCTGCAAAAATAACTCTAAAAGCACCAACCTGAAGCGGAGACAAACCTACCAGACCTTTTTTAATAAGAATAAAAGAACTTCCCCAAATTAGAGAGAGTACAAAAAGATAGATCCATTTAATTTTTGCCGCTGCCATAGCTTTTAAATTTTCCGGCAAAAATCAAAATTCTAAATTAGAATCTCACTACTAAAAACAAAAAATTATTGCCAGCGAATGCTTTCCATTAAGCGCCTCATATCCTGCATAATATAATTTGCAGCAGGATAAATAGAATCGTAATTAGGTCTCGTATTAAAATAAACAGCTCCCGTTAAAAAATGCTCTATACTATCTGTAATATAAAATTGAGCCTGCGATGCGGCATCGCCCTGCAATTCGTAAAACATCCCGTAGGCTTTATGAAGATCGTTGGTATAAATATCGCCTTCTATAGCATCGGCTTTTATAGTATGCTCTAAAGGTAGCTTTTGCGCATCTCTTAACAAAGAATCTAGGTTATTGGTAACTGGTTGATATGTTATAAATATCGAAGCTTTTAATAGAGGGTAATCCAGATTAATCCAGCAGTCTTTTCTATTTTTTGAAGGCGCAACTTCTGCAAGCTGATTTTTTTCGAAAGTGTAAGGACAATCTAAATTTATTGGACGATACTCTGGCTTTGGATAATTTAAAGCCAGCATTGCTTTGGGTTTAGGCTGAACTTCATTTCCGCAGGAAATCATAAAACAAAACACTAAAAATATTACTGAATAACTTACATACCTCATAAAGGTAAAATGGTTAATTTAATTTGCTTTATACGTCTATCGTCTACAGCTTCAACCTTGAAATTATAATTTCCAAAATTAATCACCTCGTTTTGATGAGGAAATTCACCAGAAATCTCAAGTAAAAAACCCGCTAAAGTTTCAGCTTCTCCTTTATTATCTTCAAATAAAGAAGGATCTTCTAACTTGATGATTTTATAAAAATCTTTAAGCGGTGTACGACCTTCAAAAACAAAGTTTAATTCATCTAATTTCGAATAAATAAGATCTTCGTCATCAAACTCGTCACTAATATCTCCTACAATTTCTTCGATAATATCTTCCAGAGTAATTAAACCGCTAGTCCCGCCGTATTCATCTACAACAATTGCCAGGTGATTTTTCTTCTCTTTAAATTCATTTAATAAATCGTCCAGCTTTTTATTTTCAGGAACAAAATAAGGCTCTCTTAAAAGTGAAGTCCATTCAAAATCAGTCTTATCAAGATAAGGCAACAAATCTTTAATGTATAAAATACCAATTACATTATCTATGTTCTCTTTATAAACCGGGATCCTGGAATATCCATTTTCGATAAGTACAGGAATAATTTCTTCGTAAGGATCTTCATCACTTAAAGCAAAAACATCCATTCTTGGGCGCATTACCTGTTTGGTATCTGTATTCCCAAAAGAAACAATCCCTTTTAAAATCTTCTGTTCTTCTTTTGTGGTAGCTTCTTCACTGGTTAACTCTAATGCCTGCGAAAGATGGTCTATACTTATAAAAGACCTTTGCTTACCTAATTTATCATGTAAAAACAGGGTTACAGCACGCATAGGCACACTTAAAGGAGAAAACAAAGAATCTAAAACATTTACCGGCTGCGCCATTAAATTAGAGAACCGCACATTATTACGGCTGGCATAAACTTTCGGCAAAATTTCACCAAATAAGAGAATTAAAAAAGTAACAACACCAACCTCAAAAATCAGCTTTAGATTTAAACCTAAGATTACCACATCTAATCCGCTAAACAATTCGTCTGAAACCGAATCGAATAATAATACAATGGCGATATTTATAAAGTTATTAGCAACAAGAATTGTAGCCAGTAGCTTTTTTGGTTTCTCTAGTAACTTAATAACAATCTCCTGGGATTTTGTTCTTTTATGGCCATCTTCGGTCATAAAATCTGCCGGAGTTAGAGAAAAGAATGCCACCTCTGCACCAGAGATCATGGCAGAGCATAACAAGAGCAGCAATAAAGATATGAAGCTTATTACCTGGGTATAATCAAACGCGGCCCATAAAATTATACTGGGGGGTTCTGGATCCAAATGCAATAAATTTAGTTAGACTTAAAATGGTAAATCATCTTCTTCCTCATCATTACCATTATATGGCTGACTGGCAAAATTATTATTATTTCCCGAATAACCAGAATTACTGTTAGCGTTATTATTTACGCTATTTCCCTGATAATTCGAATTACTCTGAGTATTCTGAGAACCTTGCGAATCGTAACTTCCATTACTTTCTCCCTTAGGAGTTAAAAAGGTAAACTCGGTACATTGTATTTCGGTAGAATAACGTTCCATTCCCTTATCATCTGTCCACTTACGGGTTTTAATCCTACCTTCTATATAAACCTTATCTCCTTTTTTAAGGTATTTCTCACAAATCTCTGCAGCTTTATTACGAACAACGATATTATGCCACTCGGTATTGTTTACACGCTCGCCGGTTGTTCTATTTGTATAAACCTCGTTGGTTGCTAACGGAAAACGACCAATGGCGCCACCGCCTTCAAAATAATGCATCTTTACATCATCCCCGGTGTGTCCTATAAGCATTACTTTGTTTAGCGTTCCTGTCATAAATATTTGTCTTTGATTCGTTTAAAACTTCTCTTCCTAAAATACAGAAAAAATCAATCTAATTTTAACTGATTTCTAATAAAATTGAAAAACGACAAAATTACAAGTTTTCTATGTCAATTTCATTAAGAAAATTCTGAATTAACACCGGCACGGGATATTCTTTTACTTTTTCTACTGAAATTCCTTCTTCAGGAAGCTTTTTAGCCTCTAAAAGCCAAAAACGGGCAAAAATATGTTGATGTGATAACTTATGAACAATCGCCTGATCATTATAAAGACTTACTGAAACATTTTTTGCTTCAGTTAATTGCTGAAATTCGTTATTTTCTTCAATAATTTTTTCTTCCCGAATATCTGTCTTAGTTTCAATTAAAGGAAACTCATACAAACCATGCCATATTCCTTTTCCTTTTCTTTGCTGAAGTACAGTTTTATTTTCTTCCGAAGAAAAAACCAGATAATTAAAATATCGATTTTTGATCTTTCCCTTCTTAATTTTTACCGGAAGTTCACCAATCTTAGATTCTTTAAGCGCCAAACAACTATTATTAAAAGGACAGCTCTCGCAAAGCGGATTTTTAGGCTTGCACTGCAACGCACCAAATTCCATTAAAGCCTGATTGAAATCTGCCGGATGCTTTTTATCCAAAAGCTCCATTGCCAAAGCTTTAAATTCTTTAATACCTTCAGTACTATTAATAGGAGTGTCTATATTAAAGTATCGCGAAAGTACTCGGTAAACATTTCCATCTACCACCGCAACAGGTTCGTTATAACTTATCGATGCTATGGCGCTGGCGGTATAATCACCAACACCTTTTAATTTTAGCAGTCCTTTATAATCTATAGGAAACTTGCCATTAAGCTCGTAGGCTACATGTTTTGCAGTAGCATGCAAATTTCTAGCTCTGGAGTAATATCCCAATCCCTGCCATAACTTCATCACTTTATCCTGGGATGCATCAGCAAGATCAAAAACACTTGGAAATTCTTCTATAAATTTCTTATAATAAGGTAATCCCTGCTCTATTCGCGTTTGCTGAAGCATAATTTCGCTAAGCCAAATATTATAAGGATTGCTAGTTTCTCTCCAGGGCAGCTCACGCTTCGATTTTAAGTACCAGTTAATCAAAGTTTTAGAAAAATTCATAATTTAAAATGTCTTGGCGCAATATAAATTGTTTATTCCGTTATTATTTAATGATTTAGGTTTGAAATATTGAATATATAATTCTTATATTTGCCCCCTTGAAAATTAAGAACCCCAATTTATAAATATTAAATAGCACGAAAATGACGAAAGCAGATATCGTAGCGAATATTTCGGAGAAATTAGGAATGGAAAAAGGTGATGTACAAGCTACAATAGAAACCTTTATGGAAGAGGTTAAATCTTCTTTAGAAAGTGGAGACAATGTTTATTTAAGAGGTTTTGGAAGCTTTGTTGTAAAAACAAGAGCTGAAAAAACAGGAAGAAACATTTCTAAGAACACAACTATTAAAATCCCAGCTCACAACATCCCAGCATTTAAACCAGCGAAAATCTTCGTAGAGGGTGTAAAGAGCAACGTAGATGTAAAATAAGCTATCCAGGATATAGCTTCTGGAATAATGAAATAAATTTATTAATTAAAACGTAACACTATGCCAAGTGGTAAAAAAAGAAAAAGACATAAGGTAGCTACGCACAAGCGTAAGAAAAGAAGAAGAGCTAACCGCCACAAGAAAAAGTAGTTTTCATACTACTTTTTTTGTTTAAAAGATTTTGTTTTAACAACAACGTTCTTTGACATCGAAATTTTAAAGCATCCAGGCCTTTTGGCCAATATTGGATTTTTTAAAATTTCTTCAGGCTTCAAACACCTGTGATAAAATAATGTTTAATCCATCCCGAATTTTTCGGGCTTAAAAATCTAATAGAGTGGACAAAGAATTAATTATACGGTCCGAATCCTCTGCTGTAGATTTTGCCTTATTAAAAGATGGAAAACTTATTGAACTCAACAAGGATGAAGACGACAACAATTTTAATGTTGGCGATATTTTAATCGCCAAGATTAGAAAGGCTGTCCCCGGGTTAAATGCTGCATTTGTAAATGTTGGCTATACTAAAGATGGTTTTTTACACTATCATGATCTGGGCCCTCAGGTTTCATCCTTGCTTAAGTTCATAAAACGTGTAAGCACAGGTAAACTAAAAGATTATTCTTTAAAGAATTTTACTTTTGAAAAAGATATAGACAAAAACGGAAGTATTACCGATGTCTTAAAGTCAAATCAATCGCTACTGGTTCAAATCGTAAAAGAACCAATATCTACCAAAGGTCCCCGCATTAGCAGTGAGTTATCTTTACCAGGAAGATATATTGTTCTGGTTCCTTTCTCTAATAGAATTTCGGTTTCACAAAAGATCGAAAGCAAAGAAGAAAAGGATCGCTTAAAACGCCTTGTAAAAAGTATAAAACCTAAAGGTTTTGGCGTTATCGTAAGAACTGTAGCCGAAGGCAAAAAAGTAGCAGAGCTGGACAAAGACCTCCAAAATTTGATGGGTCGATGGACAGCAATGTGTAAAAAATTGTATAAGCCTCATTATCCATCTAAAGTACTAGGAGAATTAAATCGTGCATCATCTCTATTAAGAGATATTTTTAACGACACTTTTACTTCTATTACTGTAGATGATGAAACGCTTTACACACAAATTAAAGACTATGTGAGCGAAATCGCTCCTAGCAAAGAATCAATTGTAAAATTACATCAGTCCAATGTTCCAATTTTTGAAAAGTTCGGTATCGAGAGACAGATAAAAACTTCCTTTGGGCGCACTGTATCGATGAGTAAAGGCGCCTATCTGGTTATAGAACATACAGAAGCTATGCACGTTATCGACGTGAACAGTGGGAACCGTTCTAACAAATCCAAAAACCAGGAAGATACCGCTTTAGAGGTTAATTTAATTAGTGCTACAGAAATTGCGCGCCAGTTAAGACTTCGCGATATGGGCGGCATTATTGTAGTCGATTTTATCGATATGGGAAAAGCTGAAAACCGCAAAACCCTTTTCGATCACCTTAAACAGGAAATGAGTGACGATCGTGCCAAGCACAAGATCCTCCCTCCTAGTAAATTTGGACTTATACAAATTACAAGACAACGCGTACGGCCAGAAATGAATATTAAGACCCGTGAGGAGAATCCTAACGGCGATGGTGAGATTGAGGCACCAATTATCTTAATACAAAAAATTAAAGCCGATTTAGATCGCCTGATCAAGAAAAATCATAAAAAGATCACGCTATCTACGCACCCATTTATTTCAGCCTTTTTAACCAAAGGCTTTCCATCTCCCAGATCGCAATGGTTTTTTGACCATAAACGATGGGTTAAAATTATACCAAGAGATGCTTACACGTATTTAGAATACCACTTTCACGATAAAGACGGGAAAGTGATACGATAAAACTTAAAACGCCTTGCAAAAATTTTGCAAGGCGTTTTTTTATACTTCAATTTTAAATTTCTCACTTATTGATTTTGGTGTAGAAATTATTATACCGCTTCATTTTAGTAATATTTCCATCTTCATCTCTTATAAAAGAAATGGATTCACCTAGCTCACCATTTTCTCTTACTCTTCTAAACTCATCACCCTTAACGTGCTTTAAAAAAGTTAAATCAGAACCGGGTGAAGAAGACGGCAAATAGATAAGCGCCAGTTTATCACCCCACTTTCCAATATACATTTCACTAGACCAGGGTTGCGGATTAAAATACCCCACATAATCATCTAATTTCACCTTACTATCATTATCTGAACTTAACTGTCCCTTAGATAAAATGGAATGCATCCCTCTTACATATTTCTCTGGACTTTCACCTCCCGCATTTATCATTACAGAAAATGCCATTTTGGTCTTAGTATTTAGGCTTACCACTGTTCTATAGCCAGGACAACTACCTCCATGGCCTACCCATTTGCTACCATCTGGCCCTTTATAAACCGAAAAACCTAATCCCCACATTGTATCAAAATCTGGATCTACCCATTGCACATTTTGCATATATTTTAGGGTTGAAGATTTTAAAACTTCATATCCGGCGTCTTCATTCAATAACCTAAACTGCCAGGAAGCAAACTTTGCTAAATCCAAAACATTTGAAGAAAATCCGGCCGCTGGGGTTATTGCGTTGGCTTCAAAAAAATTAATTACCTCTCGATCTCCATCACGTTTTGTAGCACTATAACCAATTGCCATTTCTTTACCATAAAGTTCTTTTGGAAGAAAACTTCGGGTATCTTTTAATCTTAAAGGCTCAAGAATATTTTCTTCTATGTATGTATCGTAATCTTTGCCAGAAACTTCTTCAACTACTTTACCTAAAAGTGCTAATCCTAAATTACTATACTGAAAATAGGTAGAAGAAGGGTATAAAGTTTCTAATTCTGCTAAACCTTCTTCAAAATCCTTATCCTCTGGAAACTCGAAATCTGGCGCACTCCAATAAGATGCATTTGCTTCTCTTGGCAACCCGGCAGAATGGGTTAAAATAGCTCTAATTGTTATTGGACCGCTTCCTTCATATCTTTGCTTAAGACTAAACCAGGGTAAAATATCCTGGATTTCATCATCCAAACTTAGCTTCCCTTCTTCATAAAGCTTCATTACTGCAATAGACGTAAACAATTTAGAAATAGAGCAAATACTGCAAATCGTGGCAGGATCTGTTCCAATTCCTTCAGCCATATTAGATTCACCAAATCCGCCTTTCCAAATAATTTCCTGATCATCTACAACGACCGCACTTATCCCAGGTAAATTATCAAAATCTTTTTGCGCATCTAACCAAACCTCAACAAATTTTAGCGCATCTGTATAATCTTTTCTCTTTGCTTCTTGAGCAAACATAGAGAAACCGAAAACTAAAAATGGAAGTAGAATGTAAATTTTCTTCATAAGTTTTACTTTAATTTTGTCTCTAAAATATAGAATTTTAGCTTAGCTTGCCTCACAATGGATACCAAGAAATCTTTCACCGTTAAAGAAGCTACCGTAAAACTGATGCAATTTTGTGCGTATCGCGATAGAACGCATAAGGAAGTTGAAGAAAAACTAAAAAGCATGAATATGATTCCTGAAGCTCAGCAGCATATTATCATGCAGCTTATGCAGGAAAATTTTCTTAACGAAGAGCGTTTCGCTAAAAGTTTTGCTCGTGGAAAATTCAGAATTAAAAAATGGGGAAAAAAGAGAATCACAAACGAATTAAAATTGCGGGGAATTTCTTCAAGAAATATTCAAACAGGACTAAAAGAAATATCTGAAGCCGATTATATTTCAACTTTTCATGAAATTTCTGAAAAAAAATGGGAGTCGATTACAGAAACTTCAGTAATCAAAAAGAAAAAAAAGCTAGCAGATTATCTACAATATCGAGGTTGGGAAAGTCATTTAATCTTCGAAAAAGCTAGCGATCTCGCTACATCCTCCGATTAAAAAAAGCATTATAAAGTCTATTAAAAAACATCGAAATAAACAGTGCTATTAAACAACCTAACAGCACACAACCTGCCCTATGCAAACTCACAACCCAGGCAGTATCTGCTTTATCCTCATTAATAATTACAATTATCACTGCTGCTAATGCAGATCGTATAGTAGGCTCAATTTTTAATAAAATCCCTAGCAAAATAGTAAAAGCCACACCTAAACAAAATATAAGTAGGTGGGAGATTGGCAAAAAATAGACCGCCAAACCTACAAAACTGCCTAAAAAATTGGCTCTAATCCTATTTAAAGCTAATTCACGGTCGTTTTCCTGAGAGAACACCAATAAACAGGAAATAACACTCCAATAAAACGGATATTCTGGAAACGAAACATACAATGCATAGCAGGCGATAGTTCCTAACACGCATTTTATAAGGTAAATGATTTCTGAAGTTGAAATTCGATGATTTAGAGGGATTTTCAAAACCGAAATTTTTTCAAACTAAAATTAAGAATATTAACCAGGATAGTTGAGTTATAAAAAACACATCCCAAAAATCTCTAATATTGCCAAATATCCAGATATCTTTAAATATGCTTTTGGGTATTCTCTATGGCTTTTGCGTTTTTATAATCTATCCACTTTTGGCCACGCCATTTACGCATATAATTGTCAAAATTACGCATAACCACAAGATTATAAACCGCTTTAGACAAATTAAGAACTGTACGCGGCGTTGCTCTTAAACTCATAGAGAATCCAGGGGTTAGATAGGTCATTTGATGCCAATAACCCTCTGGCATATAAAGGGTTTCACCATGATTTAATTCAGTCACATAACCTTTAGCTTTCTTTAAAGCCGGAAATTTTTCCAAATCCGGACTTCTATAATCGATGTCTTCTCTGGAAATTAAAGCATGGGGAACTTTATAAAGATATTTACTTTCTGAAGGTGGATAAATAATACATTGCTTTTTTCCATGAAAATGAAAATGAAGAATATTTGCAAAATCGATATCATAATGCATAAAAACTTTAGAGTTTTCACCACCAAAAAATAACATTGGCAACTGCTTTATGATACGCAATCCAATTTTAGGGAATTTAAAATCCTTTTGTAAAGCAGGAACTTCTTTCATTAAATGATAGAGAAATATCCTGTAATCTGTAGGTTTAGATTTTAGCAGATCGATATAATCTGCCATTTTCATCTCAGCATGCGGCTGATTAAATTTATATTCTGAAGTAATTGGCCTGTCGTCGTATAAAGGCACTACTTTATCACCGGCAAGCTCTTTTATATAATCCAGATCCCATTTCTTAAACGCTGGCCAGTCTTCAATCAAATTTTCTATTACAACTGGCTTTTGTGGCTGCACATAATTCTTCACAAAATCTTCTTTCGAAATTCTTTTTACTCTGGGAATTTCTGCCAACTGCAAACCTCCGTACTTCATTAGTCGATATTAGCCCATTTATGGGTCTTTTTTATAGCTTGTTTGTTTTTGTAATCTATCCAGTCCTGCCCTTTTATTTTACGCATTAGGTTATCGTAATTCCGCATAAATAAAAGATTATTTAAAACCTCCAACACCTTTCCCGGTGACCTGGGAAACGATCTTAATGTAAGTGATAAACTGGCAGTTTCATATTTTATAAAATGCCACCATTTACTTGGCATAAATAAACCTTCCCCGTGACCAAGATTTGCTTCAAAACCTTTGGCTTTTGCGAGCGCAGGATAGGTTTTAAAATCTGGATTATCCATATTTATAATTTCCATGCTCACAATAGAGTGCGGAACTTTATACAGATACTTTGTTTGATCTGGTGGATATAGCAATACACGCTTTTTGCCAGCAAAATTAAAATGAAAATTATTTGCTAGATCCATATCGTAATGCATCACGACACTAGACCCCTCACCTCCTACAAATAAAACCGGCAGTTTTTTAAAGAATTTTACCCCTAAATCTGGATATTCTATATCATTTAAAAGCTCTGGACAGTTTTGCAGAAGATTAAAAAAGAACATTCTTAAATCTGAAGGTCCTTTTTCAAGGATATCAAAATATTCTTTAATTGGTAATTTCATGGCAGCACCATGAGAATTTTGCCTCCCTTTTGCCGGAGTACTATCATAAAGTGGCACTACAACATCACCGGCTTTCTCTTTAAAATAATCAAAACTCCAATTTTGATAAGCCGGCCAGTTTTTAGCAAGATCTTCAAAAACTACCGGTCGCTGCGGAATAAAAAATTCCCTCTGAAATTCCTCTTTAGAAATTCCTTTAACTCTTGGTACTTCCTGAAGATCCAGCTGCATATTCAGATTTAAGCTTTCGCTTTAGCTTTTTGTTTTTCTTCTGTTATTACATTTCGCTCGATCGTATGCCCAGGTCTAGACCATTTTGGCTTTTCACCAAGCGAATTATATTTAGATTCTGAAGCTTCTACCGTTTCTGGTTTCGACTTTTTAGTGAATGGCTTTTGTGGATTCAATCCTAAAGCTTTAAACATTTGCATGTCTTCACTTACATCTGGATTTGGCGTAGTTAACAATTTATCCCCGGCAAAAATTGAATTTGCTCCGGCAAAGAAACACATTGCCTGCCCTTCTCTACTCATTTGTGTACGCCCGGCAGATAATCTAACCTGAGTTTCTGGCATTATAATTCTGGTTGTAGCCACCATTCTTACCATCTCCCAAATTGAAACCGGAGCCTGCTCTTCCATTGGTGTTCCTTCAACAGGAACTAAAGCGTTAATAGGCACAGATTCTGGTTGCGGATTTAAAGTTGAAAGTGCCACTAACATCCCGGCACGATCTTCTTCCTTTTCTCCCATTCCAATAATACCTCCGCTACAAACCGTAACATTGGTTTTTCTAACATTGTCAATGGTTTCTAAACGATCTTCAAAACCACGAGTAGAAATTACCTCTTTATAATATTCTTCAGAAGTATCTAAATTATGGTTGTATGCATACAAACCTGCTTCAGCTAAACGCTGCGCCTGGTTCTCAGTAAGCATTCCCAGCGTACAGCAAACCTCCATATCAAGCTTATTAATGGTGCGCACCATTTCTAAAACATTGTCAAATTCTGGCCCATCTTTTACGTTTCTCCAGGCTGCTCCCATACAAACACGAGAACTTCCGGCAGATTTTGCACGTAAAGCCTGTGCTTTTACATGATTTACACTCATTAGATCGTTACCTTCGATATCGGTATGATAACGAGCTGCCTGTGGGCAATAACCACAATCTTCCGGGCAACCGCCTGTTTTTATAGAAAGTAAAGTTGAAACCTGTACAGTATTAGGATCATGATGTTTTCTATGAACCGTAGCTGCTTCGTAAAGCAGTTCCATTAAAGGTTTATTGTAAATCTCTAAAATTTCTTCTTTGGTCCAGTTATGTCTTGTCGCCATGAAAATAGATTTATTCAAAAATAATCAAAACTTCGCTAAAAGAGCAGCGAGGCTTTTTCGCTCATTAGAGCAAAAACATATTAAACTTTATTAATTAAAATAGAAACGGCATTACCGCCAAAACCAACCGCGTTCACCAAAATATTCTGTAATCGTGCAGGTTTTTTACTAATATCGGAAAAAGGAACCGAAATAAACTCCTGATGTTTCAGCATTAACATCGCTAATTCCAGATTCAGGATTCCCGATGTTGCAAACGTATGTCCAATTTTCCACTTATTGGAAGTCATTGCCGGTAAATTTTCGCCAAAAACGGCTTTTATCGCATTTACCTCACCCAAATCACCTTTTATTGTTCCTGGCGCATGCATCACAACCGCATCAATTTCAGCAGGATCCAGATCTCCAATGGCCATTTTCATTGAATTTTGCATACACTTTCCGTCTTCAGAAATCGATACGCTATGTTTTAATTTTTCTGCGGAATAACCAATTCCGGTAATTTTAGCTAATGCTTTTTCTGAAGCTGAATTCTCTAAACACAGTAATCCGGCACCTTCTCCTAAAACCATCGAATTTCGGATTTTATCAAGATTCAATGCCTGGCAGGGATATTTTAGGTCTTCTGAAGCATAGGTTTTAATCGCCTTCATCTGGGCAATTGTAAAGGGCGTAAGCGCTGCTTCACTTCCGCCGGCGATAAATTTATCAGCCAAACCAGATTGTAACCAGGCTACCGCATTTAAAACCGAATGTAAACCAGTAGAACAGGTTACGCTATGCGAAAAATGGACTCCGTTGTTTTCCAGATCCTGCCCAACCCAGGAAGAAATATTGCCCAAAGTTGTTGAAGGCGAAGCCTGCGTAGACGCCTGTCGATTTTCGATAAATTCAGCATGAAATTTTTCAAACAATCCAGTGGCACCACGAGAGCTCCCAATGTTAATTCCAATATTCTTTTCATTTTCCCAACCAGCGCGCTTTATTGCCTGCCGAGAGGTATAAATTGCCAACAACACCGAAAGATCGAGCCTACGATAATTTGAACTTTCGGTTCTTAAATTGTCGATTTCTGCCCGTAATTTTTCTGGTAAAAAAGCAGCAAAACCTTCTTCACCTTCAAAATCGTGCTTTTGTATAAAATGATGATCGTTTTTATAAGCCTCCCAAATCGCCTTAGGATCTTCTCCCAAAGGAGAAACCGAAGCCATGGAAGTGATATAAATTGGATTTTTCATGTTTACGGTTTACGGTTTACGGTTTACGAATTTAAAAGGCAAAAGCTTGATGAAACTGATTGTAAGAAAAGTTTTTAATTTATTTTTTCAACAGCAATTTCAAATTATCAACTCAATACATCAAAATATCTATTGTCTACCATCTAAACTCTAACAGCAAAGCGGTCTAAATTTAAAACTTGTCAAACACGCCTTCAATCGTATCGTAGATCTTCTGCATTTCCTCATCTGAAGTTATAAAAGGAGCTGTGATATAAATGGTACTTCCAAGCGGACGAAGATAGACGCCATTTTCCATAAAATAACTAAAAAGCTGATTCCGAATATTTCCGTAGCGCTCCATTTTTACATTTAGATCGAATGCAAAAATGATCCCTAAATGTCTAATATTGATCACTTTTGGATGATCTTTTATTTTCTCTGCAAAAGCCTGATGTAAATTCTCGATTCGCTTAATATTGCTTTGCATCTCTTCTGAAGTCAGTAATTCTATTCCGGCTAAAGCAGCAGCACAGGCTAATGGATTTGCGCTATACGTGTGCCCGTGAAAAAGCCCTTTAGCAATCTCATCAGAATAAAAAGCATCGTAGATCTTTTGCGAACAACTGGTTAAACCCATTGGCAACAATCCGGCGGTTAGCGCCTTCGACATACAAACAATATCTGGTTTGGTTTCGATATAATCTGAAGCAAAATATTTCCCGGTTTTTCCAAAGCCCGTCATCACCTCGTCAGCAACGCAAACAATATCATTTTCTTTACAAACTTTCAAGATTTCATTCAGTCCATCGGCATCGTGCATTTTCATCGCAGCTGCTCCCTGAACTAAAGGTTCGTAAATAAATCCGGCGACATTATGCGTTTTGATCAGTTGTTTTAGCTGATCTAAAACTGCCTGATTATTATCTCCGTTTGGCACCGGAATTCTTTCTACGGAAATAAAATGATCTTCAAAAGCACCATTATAAACCGATAATCCAGAAACAGACATCGCTCCAAAAGTATCGCCATGAAAACCTTCCTCAAAAGCTAGCATCACTTTACGATCGTTCCCAAGATTGTGATGATACTGCAAGGCCATTTTTATCCCGATCTCGGTAGCCGTAGAACCATTATCGTTAAAGAACAGTTTTTGCTGCCCTTCAGGTAAAATCTTCATTAAAGCTTCAGAAAGTTCTACTGCAGGTTTGTGGGTAAATCCGCTAAAAACCACCTGATCTAAATTCTTCATTTGTGTGGCTACACGATCTGTAATAAACTCGTTACAATGCCCATAAACGCAAGTATACCAGGAAGAAATTCCGTCGATATATTCTTTGCCGTTTTCGTCGTACAGCTTTACTCCATTCGCTTTAACAATCCCCAGAGCATCACTCGCAATTTTGTGTTGCGTAAGCGGATGCCATAAATGTTTTTTATCTCTTTCAGCTAAACTTAAATTCTCTTGCATTCCTTACTTTTTCAGATTCTCACGAAATTTATCTGCGTATTTTTTAATCACTTCCGCAGTAAATTCTTCCTCTTCTTCTACTCGACCAATCACCGGCACGCCACTCATTTTTTGGATAATATCTTCAGTGGTTTTTGTCTCATTTCCGCTGTAAATAATTCCGAAGCAACCAAAACCGCGACTTCGTAAAGCTTCAATGCTTAACAACGTATGATTAATGCTTCCAAGATAATGACGTGAAACCAGAATAACTTTATCGGTTGGAGCAATTAAATCGGCAATAGTTTCAGAATCGCTTATTGGAACCAGCAAACCACCGGCGCCTTCTACAACCAGATCATTATCGGTTTCTGGCCGAATTATAGTTTTTGAAGAAACTGTAAATCCATCAATTTCTGCCGCTGCATGTGGACTCATAGGCGTCTTCAAAGCAAAGGCGTTTTTATGGAATTTGGTCTTTTTATTACTAATTAAACGCTCCACTTTATGTGTATCTGAATTATCCAGATCACCCGCCTGAATCGGTTTCCAGTAATCGGCTTCCAAGGCCTCGGTCACAATTGCCGAGATCATGGTTTTACCAACTTCAGTATCGATACCAGTGATAAAATAAGATTGTTTCATTTTAAATTAAATTTGTGTTTGCAGTTCTCGCAGCGATAAGAATACTTGGTGTACATTGGTAAAACCGAAAAAATAAAACCTACAAAAAAGTAAATAAAGGATTTAAAATCTGTTATCGTGGTATAATACGCCACTTTTTTGCTATTACAATTAGGGCAATGGATAGCACGCCCACTATCATCCAAAGAATATTTTGAAATATCGTCTAAAACCTCCTTGGCTTTTACCCCATCTTCTACATTTACCATTAATTGAACACCGCCTATTGCCGTGCTAATTAAGGGATCTGTATTTATCGTATGCTCGTTATTAAGGATCACATTTATACCCTCTGCTTCTAACCGAGATTTCACGATCTGAGCTTCTGCGGGGTACTGAAAAGTCGCTACTATTTTAAAACTATTATGCATGATGATCTTGATTGATTAGCTGCGCAAGTAATTGCACGATTCCTTTTATTTCTTCTTCGGAATTAAAACTATGCAGGCAAAAACGAAGTCTTTCTTTTCCCTTGGGAACCGTGGGTGAAAGAATTGGTTTTACCAGATATTGATTTTGTTGAAATTTTGAAGCAATTTTTTTTACCACATCGTTTCCAGGAATTATCGCACATTGAATAGCCGACTCACTTTCGATAAAATAATGATTGATTTTAGCCAATTTTAATTCGCTTTTAAAACATCGAATATTGGCTTTTAGGATCTCTAAAACTGAATTATCACGGGCTAATTCTTTAAAAACCGCCAATACTGTCGCAACTGCATGCGGCGGCAATCCCGTGGTATAAATAAAGCTTCGTGCAAAGTTGAAAAGGTAAGTTTTAAGTGCTGAATTTCCCAAAATCACGGCTCCATGCGCACCAATGGCCTTCCCAAACGTATGAATACGGGCAAAAACTTTATTTTGTAATTCAAGCTCATAAACTAAACCTTCTCCATGCTTGCCAAAAACGCCTGTGCTATGTGCTTCGTCTACGATGAGAAAGAAATTATTTTCTTCGGAAAAATGAGCCAAATCCTGCAAAGGAGCAAGATTGCCATCCATCGAAAAGACAGCTTCTGTAACTATATAAACTGAAGTGTTTTCTGAAATTTCCTGTCTTAAAATTTTATGTTGTAAATCACCAATATCGTTATGCTGAAATTTATAAGCTTTAGCATTGCTTATTGAAATTCCATCCCGAACACTGGCATGAATCAATTCATCATAAAAAATAAGATCACCCTTTTGCGGCACTGAAGAGAAGAAACCAATATTAGCATCATAACCTGAATTAAAAAGCAAAGCAGCTTCAGCCTTGTGAAATTCGGCTAAAAAATCTTCTGCAATTTCGTATAATTTGTGGTTCCCAGAGATGAGTCGGCTGCCGGTTGCGCCGTTCTGCTTCAGATTATACTTTTCGCAAAGCCTTTGTGCTTCAGTAAAAATAGCTTCAGAATTCGCAAATCCCAGGTAATCATTGGAGTAAAAATCGACACCTTCCGCAGCAATTTTTAATTCCCTTAAAGAATTATCCTGCGATCGTTTATCTAGGCTTTTTTGAAGCTTGGAAGGGAATCTATTCATGCAGGCAAAATTACAAGTTTACCTGAATATGCCCTTACAGATTGACGAAAATTGAGTTTTGAAGCAGAAAGTTATGATTATTGTAAAAGCACCTAACTCTAAATAAGTAAAATACCTCGGGATATTATACCCTTCGGCGGTGCCAATAAATGAATTACATTTTGGTGTGATCTACATTATCCTCTGGAGTATCGTCGATTTCACTTTTTAGTACGTGAGAGTTTTTTTGATATTTACCCTGTAAATCGTCCATTTTGGATTTATCCCAGAGTTTATTCCCAATAAAGTAAGAAGCTCTACCAATTAAATGCGCACCAACTGGAGCAGTTAAAAACAAGAAAAGTACAATTACAAAAGTTCTTGAAGTGGTACTAAGATCATAGAAATAAAAAGCCACACCGCCCAAGAGCAAACCTACACCAAGTGTTGCTGCTTTAGTGTTTACAGATATTCGTAAATACGTATCTGGCATACGTATAAGACCTACTGCCGCCAATAAAACGAATAAAGTTCCTAATGTGATTATAACGCCTATAAAAATGTTCATTTCTTCTTGCTTCTTCGTTCTAAATAATAACTTAGGGCTACAGTACTTAAAAAGGCAATAAGTGCTAAAATCATTCCTGTATCTAACAATGTAGAACTACCAGAGGTAATGGTATAAACACCAATAATCCCAATTCCGGTAGTAATTAAAAGATCTAACGCAACGATTCGATCTGCAATACTTGGCCCTCTGAAGAATCTTATTAGAATAAGAATTACAGAAAATGCCAAAACTGGCAGGATTACTATTCTACAATATTCTACTAAAGTCATTATTTTAAAATCTCTAATATTCGTTTTTCAAAACCGTTTTTAATTCCGGCAATGAATTCTTCTTTATCTTTTATATACATCGCGTGTACATAAAGCACCTTCTTATCGTTAGAAACATCTAAACTTAATGTTCCAGGAGTTAGCGTGATTAAGTTTGCCAATAGCGTAATCCCAACATCACTCTGCACCGTTAATGGAACTTTTACAATTCCCGGCGTCATATTTAGTTTTGGCGTCATAACTTCCCAGGCTACTTCTAAATTTGCTTTCACCAGCTCCTTTACAAAATATAGCACAAAAAATATAAGTTTAGGAACAATGGTAAAGTACTTTGCTTTTCTGGATCCCTTGGTAATTACCATCAAGATCACATAACTTAATACAAAGCCAAATAAATAGTTAGAGAAATGAAAATCTCCTGTGAGCACCACCCACACAAATGTTAGAAGAATATTAGATACAAACCTGTTTTTCATTTTCCCTCGCTTAACTATTGTTTAAAACTGTATCGATATACTGCTGACTATTCATTAACTCGTTTGCAATCCTTGAAGATAACAATTGAATATGCTCGGCTCCAAAACCAATGTATAATGATATTAAACTTAAAAATACAATAGGAAGAATAAACTGCGTTTTCCTTGCTTTACTAATATCACTAAAATATTCGAATTTAGGTTTCTCTGGAATTTCTTTTGCATCTTTCCAGAATACTTCTGCCCATAATTTCGCAATGATCACCAAAGTAATAAAGCTGGCAAAAATTATGGCTGCAACCGTCCAGTAATTTTCGGTTGCAAAACCTTCACCAATCAATGATATTTTTGGCCAGAATCCTGATAATGGAGGAATTCCAACTAAAGAAAATAATGGGATAAAAATCAACAAACTCAGCTTAGGATAATTTGCATAGAAACCTCCTAAAGCTCGCATACTGTTAGACGACTTTATTTTAAATATAATCCCACTTACCATAAATAAATTGGTCTTTACCATGATATCATGAATCAGGTAAAAGATCACTCCGGTAATAGCGATTTCAGTAAACATCCCTAAACCGGCGATCATATATCCTATATGACAAATAATTAAATAGGAAAATACCTTACGAACATTATTTTGAACCAATGCACCAACTCCACCACTAAAAATAGTTAGGATCGCCAGCACCATTAGAATCTCACCTAGAAAAACGTCTCCTACAAAAATGAGCGTAAACACTCTAATTAAAGCATAAACACCAACCTTGGTTAGTAATCCCCCAAAGATTGCAGAAACTGCTGCCGGAGGCGTATGATATGAAGCAGGCAGCCAGAAATACAATGGAAATATTGATGCTTTTGTACCAAATCCAATTAGGAATAAAATAGCTGCAACTTCTACCAAGCCTCGATTTTCTACCGCAGCTACTTTACCTGCAAGATCGGCCATGTTTAAAGAACCAGTTAAACCGTACAATACTGCAATAGCGGTTAAGAAAATTGTTGAAGCTAAAATGTTCAGCGTAAAATATTTCACAGCTCCTTCTAACTGCGCCTTCTCACCACCAATAGTGATCAATACAAACGAACTAATGATAATGATCTCGAACCAAACGTAGAGGTTGAATAAGTCTCCTGTTAAAAATGCCCCAGTTAAACCAAGCAGTAAAAAGTGAAATATCGGAAAATAACCAAAACGCAATCGATCTTTTATGACTGAACCAGCTGAAAATATTGAAACCGCCAGCCCTGAAAGCGCCGTTAACAACACCAAAGTAACCGCCAAGGTATCTGCCACAAAAACGATCCCAAAAGGTGCATCCCAGTTACCGGCATTTACTTTTTGAGTTCCGTTTTCCCAAACATAATAAAAAACATAGCTAGAAAGTATTACAGCAATAATACTTCCGGCAATACTAATTACTTTTTGAGCATTAATCTTATTCCAAAAAAACATCAACACGATGCTTAGGAATAATTGAAATAATAATGGATATATGATTAATTGTTGCATCATGAATCTTCGTCGGTTGCGTTCATTTCGTCCAGATCGTCTGTTCTTACCACCTTATGGGCTCTTTTTACAAGAATAATGGCAAAAGACTGCAATCCAAAACTAATTACAATAGCAGTTAGTATAAGCGCCTGCGGAACAGGATCTGCATATGCTTCTAAAAAAACTTTAGAATTTTCAGGAATTATAGGTGGCAGACCTTTTGTAATTCTTCCCAACAGAAAAATTAAAAGGTTAGCACCGTTTCCTAATAAGATTATTCCGATAATAAGCTTTACCAAACTACGGCGTAAAATCATATAGATCCCAGACGCATATAGTAAACCTACTAAAATTGCTAATAATATCTCCATAATTTAAGGCGCTTCAGAAATTGTAAAAATGATCGTTAGCGTTACCCCTACCACAACAAGATAAACACCCATATCAAAAAATAATGCAGAACCAACACTGCCCAGTACAGGAACATGACCATGATACCATAGTCCGGTCATAAAGGGATCGCCCGCAAAAATTATAGGTGATAAACCACTAAAGAACGACAAAGCTAATCCAGCAGGCATTAAAAAGCCCGGATGGAATCTCAAAAGTGATTTTGTGTTTTTTAATCCGTTTGCAAAAGAATGAAACACGAAAGCAATGGCAGCAATTAATCCACCAACAAAACCGCCTCCCGGAAGGTAGTGCCCTCTTAAAAGAATAAAAATGGAGAACAGTAATAATACCGGTAAAAGGTAATTAGATGCTGTTCTTAATATTATGGTTTTCATAAACTCTTAATTACTGAACTCTGTCTGTTCTTTTTAATCTTAATTTCAATAATCCAAATACTCCAATAGCGGCAATGGTTAATACTGAAATTTCTATCATTGTATCTGCCCCTCTGAAATCTACCAAGATCACATTCACTACATTTTTACCATGAGCCATGATATACGAATTTTCTGCGTAGAAATCACCAATCTCGGTATTTACAGGTTCAGAAAGTACTTCTAATGCCAAAACAGCGATAAGTCCGCCGAACATTAAAGACAAAATACCATCTCGAATACGCATTTTATGATCCTGGATCTTAAGATATCTTGGTAAACGATACAATACCAATACAAATAAGATCACTGTTAAGGTATCAATAGAAAACTGTGTCATCGCCAGATCTGGCGCACTATAAAATACGAATACAAGACAGATCGTTAAACCTACAACACCCATTGCTACAACGGCAGACAAACGACTACTTGTAAATACCGTGAATAATATAGCAATACACATAATGATAAATACTACCAACTCGTAAAAACTCACATTAGATAGTATAGAAGGATCGATATTGAATTTCGTATTACCAATCATCGTATAACCAACCATCCCGATCAAGAAAAAGATGATAATAAACACGTAATTTCTTAAATAACCATTCTGAAAAACTCGGGTCCAAAATGAAGAAAGATAAGTAAATCCAACATTAAATTTCTCCATTAAACTTTTAGGACTGGCCGCTTCTAACTTTCCTACGGCGGTTTCTAATTTAGCTGAAGGTTTTAGCACAAAATAAAGTGTAGTCCCTACAGCTATAGTTACTAAACTTAAAATAAACACCGTATTAAACCCATGCCATAAGGCCAAATGAATTTCACCAGATTCTCCGCCTAAAGCTGAAACTACTGGTTTAATTAAAGAGCCTTCTATGATAAAAGGCATTATCCCGAAAACCAAACTCAATACCGCTAAAAGTATTGGTGGCACCCACATAAATGGGCCAGGCATTTTAGTATCTTTTAAACTTTCTGGTAAACTTCCCTGAAATGGTTTAATACCAGCCACGAAACCTGCCCAAAGCAATAATATTTTTGTGATCACAATACCAACAACCAATAAGGTCGCTATGATTGGCGCATGCATGGTAGCTTCGTAAGTTAACTCTTTTCCTAAGAAACCAATGGTTGGCGGAATACCTGCACTAGAAATTGCCGCAATAATCGCTGCAATACCCACCGGCATTAAAACCTTACGCAAACCAGAAAGTACGGTTACATCACGAGTACCGGTTTGATGATCTATGATTCCCGTAGTTAAGAAAAGTGTTGCTTTATAAAGTGCGTGTACTATTATAAAAACAGCCGCAGCGGTAAATGATTCTGTAGTTCCCATACCAATTAAGAACATCAAAATCCCTAAAGCCGATATTGTTGAATACGCCAGCACTCCTTTAAGATCTGTTCTAAAAAGCGAATGAAATGCCGAATAAAGCATGGTAACAGCTCCAACAACAATTAGAGTTGTATTCCAGATTTCTTCACCTCCAAGAACCGGAGTAAAACGCATTACAAGATAAATCCCTGCTTTTACCATGGTTGCAGAATGCAAATAAGTAGAAACTGGTGTTGGCGCCTTCATCGCTCCCGGTAACCAAAAATGAAAAGGAAACTGGGCAGATTTAGTAAAAGCCGCACCAAATAGTAAGATCACTGCAACAGTATAATATTCGTGACCTTTTATTAATTCAGGAGACATATTTAGCATTTCAGCAATACTAAAAGTCCCTGTTATATTTCCTAAAACAATAACTCCCGCTAACAGGAACATTCCGCCTAAACCTGTAATTCCAAGCGCGGTTAAAGCCGATTTTCTTGAAGCTTCCTGTGTATTATTAAAACCAATCAAGAAGAACGAACTAATACTGGTTAGCTCCCAAAAAGTAAATAAACTTATAACATTATCAGAAAGCACCAATCCCAGCATTGCTGCCATAAACACACTTAAATATCCATAAAAGCGATCTAAATATTTATGATGATGTAAATAAACAGAAGTATAAGCAAAAACCAGGAAACCAATCCCGGTAATCATAAGGCAGAATAAAAGTGAAAGTCCGTCTAAAGTAAACCCAAGATTCACCCCAAAAGAAGGTACCCAGTTATAACTTTCCTTCACAACATTCCCTTCCATAATTTCAGGAATAAACTGAAGAAAGTAAACGAACAATCCCAAAGGGATCAGCGACGATAAAACAGCAAACTTCCCTTTAAAAAACTTTCCTGCGAAGACTAAGAGTATTGCAAATAAAAATCCTAAAAGTATTGCTGATATCATAATTGACTAAAAATCCGTTCCTCGCAAATATAATAGTTATTATTTAAGTTCTATGCGAATTATAAGCGTTAAATATAAGGACTTCTGCAGACTTTGCAATTTCTTAATGTTTCTTAGTGAGATATAGTAGTTTAGAAGTCTTCTTAATAACACAGCGAAAAATAATTACTCAAAAAATTATCGAAAAACAATAATTTTATTTAATATTGTTATCGATAAACGATAATTAATTCTACTATGCGACCACCAATTCTTCTCAAGACGATTCTTGATATTTGCTTTATTTTTTCGGCCTTTTCTTTAGTGGTTTTTCTTATAAGCCTTATAATCACTTTCTCCACGGGAACAGATCTTTTTGTTTCTATCGAAAAACCACCAGAGGATCTTAATAATTTCGCCTTATGGGGATTAATACTGATTGAAGTAATAAAAACATTTGCTTTCGTATATGGTCTCTACGTGCTACGCAAATTAATTAGAAGTTTCTTCGGAAATAAACTCTACACAAAATTGCAAATAGCTTCTTTAAACCTTAGCGGAAGATTGATTTGCCTATCGGTAATTCTTGGTGCTGTTTCTGAATTTTTTAAAAAAATGATCGTGGATAGTCGTATCGAATTGAACTTTGGTTTAGAATTTTCCTTTAGCTCATTTTGGATCATTCTTGCCTTCGGTATTTTCCTAATCTTCCTAAGCAAAGTATTTACGAACGCACGCCAATTAAAACAAGAAAATGAATTAACCATATAAAATCGATCATTATGAAATGGCATCTCAGCATTCTTAAACTTATAAGCATAGCTCTAATTATCGTATTAATCTTATCAGCTGCACTAAATATATTCGGCGCAATACAACAATTTGAATTTTTCAACGATCTAGCCGATTCTTTTTATTTTAAAAGCTACTTCCCAAAAAGGAGTTTCGAATATTCTTTAAGCGGGCAAATTATTTTCTATGCCATAAATGCTTTACTGTTTCTTTACCTTGCTTATGGCCTAAGAACTACACCTAAATTAATTAGTGAAACATCAAAGGAAAATTTATTTTACCAGCATCAGGCAATAGAAATAAGAAAAATATCCAGCGCTATCATTGTTTACGCGAAAATTAAATTTTTACTCATATTATGCGTTGGCGCATTCTTCCTAATGGCTCCATTTAATGTTCTAGGTTTTATTCCCTCATTTTTGATATTATACATTTTAGGTAAGGTTTTGATTCTTTTCAGTAAAATTGTAGAAAAGGGTGAATTGATAAAGCAAGAAAACGAACTTACGATCTAAACGATGGGGATAATCATAAATTTAGATAAGATTTTGGAGCGTGAAGGCATGAAAAGTAATGAACTCGCCGAAAAAATTGGTATTACCACCGCCAACCTTTCTATTTTAAAAACCGGAAAAGCGAAAGCTATAAGATTCTCTACTTTAGAAGCGATTTGTAAAATTTTAAATTGCCAGCCAGGCGATATTCTTGAATATTTGGATGAAAAGTAAACTACCTCCTGGCAAGCCCAAGGGGGCATTCGTTGGAAACAAATTTTTAATCTCGGGCAAACTTCGGGTAATTTTAGCCTTTGGCGGCACCAATAAATAATTAACTTTAACACTAAAATATACCTCATGCGATTACTACTCATTTTTCTTTTCGTTAGCACGATAAGTTTTGCTCAGCAAAATAAATACAGTATTTCATTCGAAAATGCTGTTCATCACGAAGCTAAGATCAACATCGAATTTCCTGAAATAGAAACCGATACTTTTACGGTAAGAATGAGTAGATCCTCTCCCGGTCGTTATGCCATCCACGAATTTGCTAAAAATGTTTACGGCTTTAGAGCTACAGACGGCAATGGAAAAGAATTAAAAGTTACTCGACCAAACCCATATTCGTGGGCAATTACTGGTCACAATGGAAGTGTAAACGTTGAATACACTTTATTTGCGAATCGCGGCGATGGGACTTACGCTCAGATCGATCCCACTCATGCGCATTTAAATATGCCGGCGACATTTATGTTTGCTGAAGATCTACAGGAAAGACCTATAGAAATCACTTACCAAACTGAAGCTATGCCCAACTGGAAAGTCGCAACCCAGTTAAAGCATATTGAAGGAAATACCTTTACCGCTCCAAATCTTCAGTACTTTATGGATAGCCCAACCGAGATTAGTGATTTCAGAATGAAAAGTTTTGAAATTGATGGTAAAAATGTACGTTTCGTTTTACACGATCCCAGCAGCGACGAACTGTTTAGTGAGTATTTCGAAAAAGTAAAAAAAATCGTAGAACAGGAAATGAAAGTTTATGGTGAATTACCCAATTTCGACTATAACGAATACACCTTTTTAGCCTGCTATATCCCAAATGCATCTGGAGACGGAATGGAACATCGTAACAGTACAATTTTAACCGATGTTGAAACACTGGCTAATGGTGGCATGAAAGGCAATATTGGAACTGTTTCACATGAATTTTTTCACGCCTGGAATGTAGAGAGAATACGCCCACAATCTTTAGAACCTTTCGACTTTACAGAAGCGAACATGAGCGGCGCGCTTTGGTTCGCTGAAGGTTTTACAAGTTATTACACCAATTTGATTTTATGCCGAGCAGGAATTATTTCTGCTGAAGATTATATAAACGGACTTAATGGAAGTTTCAATTATGTGTGGACATCGCCGGCGTTACAATATTTCAACCCAATTGAAATGAGTTACCAGGCACCTTTTGTAGATGCTGCAACTTCGCTGGATCCCGTAAATCGTGAAAATACATTCATTTCTTATTATTCCTACGGAAGTGTTCTTGGTCTAGCATTAGATCTTGAATTACGAGATAAAGATCTTAATCTTGATGATTTTATGAAACTGGTTTGGGAAACTCACGGCAAACCTGAAAAGCCATACAAAGTTGAAGACATCGAAAATTTATTGAAACAATATGCAGGTGAAACATTTGGCGAAGAATTTTTCAGCAAATATATCTACAATAGCAATATGCCAAACTATGAGCCGATATTAGCGAAAATGGGAGTGCATTTTTCAAAGAAAGATAACGAGCCATATTTGGGGATTTCCGTAGAAAATAAAAACGAAGAAGTGATCATGACCAATAATCCTAAAATAGGCACTTCAGGTTATAAAATTGGTCTGGACAAAGGGACAAAGATCATTTCGATCAATAATACACCTTTAAAAACTGCCGAAGAATTCGATAATATCTCTTCAGCATTAAAACCTGGCGAAAAAATCAATGTAAAATTCAGCAATTATGGTGAAGAAAAGACTGTAGAAGTAGCTGTAGGGAAAAATCCTTCTTATGAAATAAAAATCGATCCCGAAGCAAAGAAAAAAGAACTTAAAAATCGCGAAAACTGGCTTTCTGGGAAGTAAAGTTTACAGTTCACGGTTAACAGTACACAGTTCACAGTAATTTTTAAAAATAGAAAAAGAAAAAGCCTGTTGCGAAAACAACAGGCTTTTTTATATAATATCAGAATTATTTTAGTCGGCTAAAATGATCGCTTTATTATCTTTCATTTCCAGCACTCCACCTTTAATTGGGTAGAATAATTCTTTTCCTTCTTGTTTAAAATCTGAAGACAACTCTGAAGTTACAACAGTACTTGAAGCAGCAAGATTAATCTTTACCGTACCTTCTGTTAAAGTAGAAACGATTGGTGCGTGATTATTAAGCATCTGAAATTCACCTTCGATTCCAGGAACTTTAACCGCATCGATCTCGGCTTGAAAAACAACTGCTTCAGGAGTTACGATTTCTAAATACATAGTTTTTAGTATTGAGTACTGAGTAGTTAGTAGTTAGTTTTAAATCACTAACCGCTAATAGCTCTATACTATTTATGATTCAGCTAACATTTTTTCTCCAGCTTCGATAGCCTCTTCGATGGTTCCTTTAAGGTTAAAAGCTGCTTCTGGAAGATGATCTAATTCACCATCCATAATCATATTAAATCCTTTAATAGTATCTTTAATATCTACAAGAACACCTTTAAGACCAGTAAACTGCTCTGCTACGTGGAATGGCTGAGAAAGGAAACGTTGCACACGTCTTGCACGTGATACCGCAAGTTTATCTTCTTCAGAAAGTTCTTCCATACCAAGAATCGCAATAATATCCTGTAATTCTTTGTAACGTTGTAATAACTCTTTTACTCGTTGTGCACAATTGTAATGATCTTTTCCTAAGATCTCTGGAGTAAGAATTCTTGAAGTAGAATCTAGAGGATCTACCGCAGGATAAATACCAAGCTCGGCAATCTTACGAGAAAGTACAGTTGTTGCATCTAAGTGAGCGAAAGTTGTTGCTGGCGCAGGGTCGGTAAGGTCATCCGCAGGAACGTAAACCGCCTGTACAGATGTAATCGAACCATTTTTAGTTGAAGTAATTCTTTCCTGCATCGCACCCATCTCTGTTGCAAGAGTTGGCTGATAACCTACCGCTGATGGCATACGACCAAGAAGTGCAGACACCTCTGAACCAGCCTGAGTAAAACGGAAAATGTTATCTACGAAGAAAAGAACGTCTTTACCCTGTCCTTCTCCTGCTCCATCACGGAAGTATTCTGCGATTGTAAGACCAGATAAGGCAACACGAGCACGAGCTCCTGGTGGCTCATTCATCTGTCCAAATACGAAAGTAGCTTTAGATTCTCTCATTACATCTTTATCTACTTTTTGAAGATCCCATCCACCGTCTTCCATAGAGTGCATAAAATCGTCACCGTATTTAATAATACCAGATTCAAGCATTTCTCTAAGAAGGTCATTCCCTTCACGAGTACGCTCACCTACACCGGCAAATACAGAAAGACCACCATGACCTTTCGCGATATTGTTAATTAATTCCTGAATAAGTACAGTTTTACCAACACCGGCACCACCAAATAATCCAATTTTACCACCTTTTGCATAAGGCTCGATAAGATCAATTACTTTAATACCAGTAAATAAAACTTCGGTAGAAACAGATAAGTCTTCAAATTTTGGAGCTTCACGGTGAATTGGCAATCCTGCTTCACCAGCCTTTGGTAAATTTCCTAGACCATCGATAGCATCTCCAACTACGTTGAATAAACGCCCGTAAATATCACTTCCAATTGGCATCTGAATAGGAGCTCCGGTAGCTACAACTTCTACACCACGGCTAAGCCCATCTGTAGAATCCATAGAAATAGCTCTTACAGTGTCCTCACCAATATGAGTTTGTACCTCTAAAACTAAAATAGAACCATCTTCTCTTTTAATCTCCAAAGAATCGTAGATCTTTGGTAATTCGTTATCTGAGTCGAAGGAAACATCAACTACAGGGCCAATAACCTGGGCAACTTTACCTGTTACTTTAGACATTATTAATTTCTTTAATGTTTTTTATTTAAATCTACCTACAACCTACCTAACTGATTTATAAATCTATAAATGAAAATAGGCCACAAATTTGGCTGCAAAGATAGTTTTTTCTTTATAATTTCATACCTCCAAAGAAATAAGTTTTTTTATAGCCTAAAAAGTTATCTCTTACTCTGTAAAATTACTTAAAAATTGAGAATTATTATCCTGTACTTACCTTATTCTACGGTTACCGATTTTGCTAGATTTCTTGGCTGATCTACATTTTTACCCAACATCACCGCTATATGGTAAGAAAGTAACTGTAAAGGAATCGTAGTTAATAAAGGAGTAAAAGACTCGATAGTTTCAGGAATTTCAATAACGTGATCTGCAAGTTCCTTAACCTCAACATCTCCCTCGGTAACTACACTTATAATTTTTCCTTTTCTGGATTTTATTTCCTGAATATTACTTACCACTTTTTCGTAGTGTCCTTTTCGAACTGCAATAACAACCACCGGCATTTCTTCATCAATAAGTGCGATTGGGCCGTGCTTCATTTCTGCGGCAGGATAACCTTCAGCATGAATATAGGAGATCTCCTTAAGTTTTAAGGCTCCCTCTAAAGCAACAGGAAAATTATATCCACGCCCTAAATAAATACAGTTTCTGGTATTTTTATAGGTCTCAGCAATTTCTTTAATTACTTTATCAGATTGCAGTAATTTTTCTACTTTCTGTGGAATGGCTTCCAGCGCCTGTAAATGCACCCTAAAATCTGAATCTGAAATCGTACCCTTATACTTACCAAGTTTTAAAGCCATTAAGGTTAAAACAGTAATCTGAGTAGTAAATGCTTTTGTTGAGGCCACACCAATTTCTGGCCCGGCATGGGTATAAGCACCAGCCATGGTTTCCCTGGAGATTGAAGAACCTACCACATTACAAACCCCAAAAACAAAAGCACCTTTTTCTTTAGCTAATTTTATAGCGGCCATAGTATCTGCAGTTTCCCCACTTTGGGAAATAGCAATCACCACGTCATTTTCTGTAATTACAGGGTTTCGATATCTAAATTCTGAAGCATACTCCACCTCTACAGGAATACGCGCCATATCTTCAAAAATATATTCGGCTACTAAACCTGCGTGCCATGAAGTTCCGCAGCCAACTATAAGAATTCGGTTAGCTTTTGCGATTCTATCAAGATTATCGTCTACACCGGCCATTTTTATAATGCCCTTATTGGCAAGCAATCTACCCCTATAGGTGTCGCGAATCGCATTAGGTTGTTCGTAGATTTCTTTCAGCATAAAGTGATCGTAACCACCTTTTTCGATCTGCTCTAAATTAAGCTGTAATTGCTGAACATAAGCATCAACTTCAGAATCATTAAGAATCTTACGAACCTTAACTTCTTTCCCATGTCTTACCACAGCCATTTCCCCATCTTCAAGATAAATGGCGTTGTTAGTATAAGCAATAAACGGGGAAGCATCTGAAGCTATAAAATATTCATTATCTCCAATACCAATAGCTAAAGGACTTCCTAATCTGGCAACAACAATTTCATCTGGCTTTCTTTTATCAAAAACCGCAATAGCATAAGCTCCTACGGTTTGATTTAAAGCTATCTGAACTGCCTTACCAAGTTTAACTCCTTCATTCTTAATTACATCTTCAATAAGATTTACAAGAACTTCAGTATCGGTATCACTTTGGAAAGTATATCCACGCTTTTTTAACTCTTTTCGTAATGAATCGTAATTCTCGATAATCCCATTATGAATAATTGCAAGATTACCAGAATTAGATAAATGTGGATGGGAATTTACATCATTTGGTTGCCCATGGGTAGCCCAA
This sequence comes from Zunongwangia atlantica 22II14-10F7, assembly GCF_002094855.1. Taxonomy (GTDB): domain Bacteria; phylum Bacteroidota; class Bacteroidia; order Flavobacteriales; family Flavobacteriaceae; genus Zunongwangia; species Zunongwangia atlantica. The sequence goes on along the minus strand of NZ_ARYN01000006.1, from coordinate 168,136 downwards.
CGGGTATGCCCTATTCCTATAGAGCCATTAGAAGTTATAGATTCCTGGACTTTTTTTTCCAGATCAACAACTTTTCCTTTGGTTTTACAAACTTTTAGAGTATCCCCGTCATACAATGCTATACCAGCACTATCATAACCACGATACTCTAAACGTTTTAAACCTTTGATAACAACATCGTAAGCATCTCTATGCCCAATGTATCCTACTATTCCGCACATATTAAGATTTGGGTTACTGGCCTGTAGCAGTATAATAAACCCTTAGCTTAAGTCTTCTATTCTCGTTTGAAGATTCAGAACCATAAACCACCACACCTTCTGGAGTAATTGTAGAAGCAGCTGATGCCAATTCATCTTCTCCAAGCTCTGGTGTACTCTCTCTTACCGAAACGCCAGCTGTTTGCTGAATATTAGAAGTCACCGCAACACCAAGTCTAAGACTGGTAGAATCATTTTCTATAAGATCAATTAACTGCTGTGTTAATCTTAAAGTGTATTTAGTTTCTCCTGTTTCTTCATCTGTTTCAGGCAAAGAAGAAAACATAGTTCTAGAATTCAAAGGATCATTTTGATTATTACTAGGATCTAAACTATAATCTATCAAGACCGAATTATTACTAAGATCATACAGGTAAAGACGATTAGGCGCATTAGCACCATTCATTAAATCACTATTTATATACAGCTCTAAATTGGCTTCATTAATCAATAGATTTTCAGCTCTTAAATCTTCCAATTGCTGTTCGTCAAATAATTCTAAAACTCCAATCGTACCTTCACCGCCATCAAGATAAAGATTTTCTGAAGTATTGGCAATGTTTTCCTGAATTTGCTGCGAATATTCACCTTCAAAAGTATTTACGATATTCGCTCCAAAGCTAATTCCAAGGCTATCGATAAAGGTTTCTTCTACGGTTTCACCTTCATCATTTGTAGTTTCTTCAGGATAAGAATAGTATAAATTTATACCAGCATTTTCACCTGCAAAATTAAACAACATCATACTACCTTCATTTGCTACAGGTTCAGCTTTAATTAATAATCCTCTAAAATAATCATAGAAATTACTTACACTAGAAAGTTCTGCACTTCCTTCCATATCCATGATCTTTTGCTGAAAATAATCTCTACTTAACTGAACTCTAAGAGCAGGCGCACTATATGTTGTATCTGCTTCGTCTTCATCATTTTCACGAATAAAACGAATTCTATCTGCTGAAGGAACAAAGTAATTATTTACATAAATCGAATCTTGTGTAAGAAATTGCTCAAAAAGTGGTTGCTGATCTGAATAATATCGCTGCGCTCTTTCAAAATCTTCTGATGGATCCAGATCATTTAAAAAGTATCTTGACTCTCGAATACTTAGTCTAAATCCTCCATCCCCATAGACTGAGTCTAATTGATATACCGGATTGCCATCATCGTCTAAATCTTCTGTACTAAAATATGGAAGGTTTAACACAACACTATCTAAAACTGCTCCTTCTGGAAATTCTGGAGAGGTAGCACCTAAACGCACCTGAGATAAAACACTTGCCAGTTTTTCACCAAAAACAGGATGATTATAGACACCTAAAAGTTTTGGGTTAGAAGTATTGGTTTGTATAGATTTAATATCTACGGTATATGCATTAATATCATACTCTCGTAATTGCACCCCCGATGGATTCTCTATAATCTCACCTCCAATATTGCTAAAATCATCATCACAAGATGCTAAAAGAAAAATAACAACAAATACTGTTGTTATTTTTAAAATCCCTCTGTATAAATTCATGTAAATAAGAATTACTATTCCGCTAATACTTTTGTAGTATAAAAATCCTGATATGCCTGTGAGAATTCTTCTCTTGTTTTATACGGAAGTAATGGTTTATTAATTTTCTTTAAGTAATCCAATAAGCCTTCTGGTAAATTATCACTACCAACAATTACAGCGTCTGAATTATCTGCAGCCGTTTTGGCTAAATTCACAAAACTTGGTTCTTTAAGATGCTTAAGATCTCTTTTTTCCATACCGTCAAACAAGACTTTATCTCTCATCTCTTCATTTAACGTCCCTTCAAAGTTTTCATTGTAAATAGAAGTCACAATTTTTGCATCTTTGAAAAGTGGCTCATTTCCGTAGTAATGTCTTAGGTATAATGGTAGCATATACGCAAGCCAACCATGCACGTGAATCACATCTGGAGACCAGTTTAGTTTCTTAACAGTTTCGATAACACCTTTTGCAAAAAAGATGGCTCGCTCGTCGTTATCATCAAAAAGATTACCATCCTCGTCAGACAAGGTTGCTTTTCTTTTAAAATAATCCTCATTATCGATAAAATAAACCTGCATTCTTTCTTTTGGGATCGAAGCAACTTTTATGATTAATGGCATATCTAAGTCATTAATCACCATATTCATCCCAGAAAGCCTAATAACCTCATGTAGCTGGTGGCGTCGTTCATTTATATTACCAAACCTTGGCATAAAAATTCGAATTTGCCCTCCAATGTTATTCACCATTTTTGCGGCTTCAAAAGATGTGGATGATATTTCGGTTTCAGGTAAGTAAGGTATAACTTCAGACGAGACGTACAATATCCTCTTATCTTTCATATAATTTTTCTTTAAAGTGCGGTTGCGAACAAAAAACACGCAAAATTACAAAATTTTATGCAGATTGCCAGAGATATATTAAGTTTGCACGCTGTTAATTTTAAATTACGATGCAGGTTTTTAAAGAAAAAGAACTTTTAAAGCAAAGCTTATCCAATAATAAGCTTGCTGGTAATACCATTGGTTTAGTGCCAACCATGGGCGCTTTACACGAAGGGCATTTATACCTTGTAAAAGAAGCACTTAAATCCTGCGACCAGGTTGTTGTTAGTATATTTGTTAATCCCACACAATTCGACAATCCAGAAGACCTGGAGAAGTACCCCAGAAACCTGGAAAAAGACATTAATTTACTTCAAAATATTTCTGAAGAAATTATTGTTTTTACTCCAAACGCAAACGAATTATATGGAGATTTAATCATTTCTGAACATTTTGATTTCGACGGACTTGATATTGTAATGGAAGGAAAACATAGAACCGGACATTTTGACGGTGTTGGAACTGTGGTAAAACTATTATTTGAAGCCGTAGAACCCAATAAAGCTTTCTTTGGAGAAAAAGATTATCAGCAATTACAAATCATAAGAAAGCTTACAGAAATCGAAAACATACCTGTTGAAATCGTTGGCTGCCCTATCCTAAGAGAAGAATCTGGTCTTGCAAGGAGTAGCCGTAATGAACGACTTAATGATTTGCAACGCGAAAAAGCAGCCTTTATCTTTGAAACGCTAAAGGAAACTAAAACGCTTTTTGGCACAAAAAGTGCAAATTACATAAATGATTGGGTAGAACAACAATTCAGAAATTATCCATTTTTGGAACTGGAATATTTTGAAATATCCGACGCTAAAACTTTAAAAAAATTAACTGAAAAAAGAGAGGGAGAACACTATCGTGCCTTTATCGCTGCTTACGCAGGTGACATTAGGCTTATCGATAACCTTGCTCTCAATAATTAAAAATCATGCAAGTTCACGTAGTAAAGTCTAAAATTCATCGTGTAAAAGTAACTGGTGCCGATTTAAATTACATTGGCAGCATCACCATCGACGAAGATTTGATGGACGCCGCTAATATTATTGAAGGCGAAAAAGTACAAATCGTTAACAACAACAACGGTGAGCGTTTAGAAACTTACGCCATCCCAGGACCAAGAAATTCTGGAGAAATCACTTTAAATGGCGCCGCTGCCAGAAAAGTAGCTAAAGGCGATGTACTTATTTTAATTTGTTACGCCATTATGGATTTCGAAGAAGCTAAAAGTTTTAAGCCGGCAATTGTTTTCCCTAACGAAGAGAATAATTTACTTAACTAAAAATTGCCTGTTTGAATACGACGCTTAAAAAGATACTAAAAACAACAATCTCCCTTTTATTGGGGATTTTTTTAATCTGGTATAGTTACAACAGTGCAACACCTGCTGAAAGAGCAGAACTTATTAAGAATATTAAAAAAGCTGATCCTTTTTGGGTTGGCTTTTCTTTGGTTTTAGGCACACTTTCACATCTTTCCAGAGCATATCGCTGGAAGTTTATGCTAGAACCTCTAGGCTACAAACCTAAATTTAGAAATAGTTTTATGGCCGTTATGGCCGGATACCTGGCTAATCTTGGAATTCCAAGATCTGGAGAATTTCTTAGAGCAGCTACTCTAAAAACCTACGAAGATATTCCTGTTGAAAAAGGTTTTGGAACAATAATTTCTGAAAGACTTGCAGATCTTATTATCCTTTTAAGTATTATTTCACTTGCAGTTATACTTCAAACTGAAAATGTACTTACCTATTTTGCTGAAAACAACATCAATCCAGTTTTTACCATTGGTGCTTTTGTAGTTTTAGTTATTTTAGGAACACTTACCTTAATCCTGATTAAAAAATCAAAAATTCCATTTCTTAAAAAGATCAAAGACTTTGCAAAAGGCTTGCTTGAAGGAATGCGAAGCATTTTGAAAATGCGACAGAAATGGGCATTTATCTTTCATACAATCTTCATTTGGGCAATGTATGTAATGATGTTTTATGTAGCCACTTTTGCAATTCCAGAAACTAACGATGCAGGTTTTGGCGCAATTTTAGCCGCATTCGTGGTAGGCTCTTTTGCTATATCTGTAACCAACGGTGGTATTGGTGTTTATCCTATCGCAATTGGTGGCGTCTTAACACTTTTTAGTATTTCTAAGCAGGGTGGTGAAGCTTTTGGTTGGGTAGTATGGGCTTCACAAACGCTGTTAAACCTTGTTCTTGGCGGACTTTCATTTATTTTTCTTCCAATCCTTAACAGAAGGAAATAATTATCTATATTGATCGTCGCTAAATAGACACCTATGATTAAAAAACTACTTTTAGCGGTGGTATTTATCTGTCCATGGATAACTGCTGCCCAAACCACCTATGAGACGATCTCATCTGAAAAACTTGGAACTAGCAGGGAAATAAAAATTCAGCTACCAAGAAATTACAAAAAAAACACAGAAAAGCTTTACCCCGTAATGCTCGTATTAGACGGTGATTACCTATTTGAACCTGTTGCAGGAATGGTAGATTATTACTCGTACTGGGAAGACGCTCCAGAAATGATCGTTGTTGGGGTGAACCAGAACCGTAGCCGTGAGGCCGACTCATACTATGATGAAAACCGTTATTTACCTAGCGCAGAAGGTGCAGATTTTTTTGAATTCTTAGGAATGGAATTAATGCAGAGCATCGCTAACAAATATCGCGTAGCTCCGTTTCACGTAATTGTTGGCCACGACCTTACCGCCAACTTTATGAACTTTTATCTGTTAAAAGACAATCCAATTTTTGACGCTTATATTAATCTAAGTCCAGATTATGCTCCAAAAATGAATGTGCGCCTGGGTGAAGTTTTTGAAAGGACAGAAAAAAAACTATGGTATTATCTTGCCACGGCATCTGATGATATCCCACAATTGCAGGAATCTATAAATGCTTTCGATGCCCAGATAAAAGATTTGAACAACACGCAATTAAACTATAAGTTTGATAATTTTGAAAACGCCACGCATTACTCACTGGTAGGAAAAGCAATTCCTTCAGCAATCGATAATATTTTTGAAATTTACCGTCCAATCTCGCAAAAAGAATATCAAACTAAATTGCTTCAAACCAGTATAAGCCTTTCAGAATATTTAGAAGATAAATACAACACCATAGACGAGCTTTTTGGCCTCCAAAAACAAATAAGATTAAACGACTTTCTGGCCATCAACCAGGCAATCGAAAAAACAAGACGTTGGGAAGACTTTTTAGGATTAAGTGATTTAGCTGCAAAGCATTACCCAAATACGATGCTGGCAACTTATTTCGAAGCCAGATGGGCAGAGGAAACTGGTAGCCCCGAAAAAGCAATAAAAACTTATAAAAAAGCTTATGGGCAAGAGGCAATTTCGTTTTTAAATATCGATTTTATGCTTGAAAGAGCTAACGAAATTAAAAAAGAACACGGCCTTTAATTATCTTTGCGGCTATGGCGAAGGTAAAAACAGCATATTATTGCCAAAATTGTGGCGCGCAGTATTCTAAATGGCAGGGACGTTGTAATTCTTGCGGAGACTGGAATACGATAGTTGAAGAAATTGTTGAAAAACCAGATAAGAAAGACTGGAAATCTTCAGCAAAGACTGAAGCAAAACGTGCTGCTAAACCTTTGCGCTTAAATGAAATTGAAACCGCTCCACAATACCGTTGGAAGACCGGAAATAACGAATTAGATCGTGTTTTAGGAGGCGGACTCGTGCCCGGCTCCTTAACACTTCTTGGTGGTGAACCGGGTATAGGAAAAAGTACACTTTTACTTCAAATTTCTTTAAGTTTCCCCTATAAAGTCTTATACGTTTCAGGAGAGGAAAGCCAGCAGCAGATAAAAATGCGGGCAGAGCGTATCGACCCAAATTCGACAAACTGCTATATCCTTACAGAAACTAAAACGCAAAATATCTTTAGGCAAATTGAAGAGGTTTCTCCGGAAGTTGTCATTATCGATTCTATTCAAACGCTGCATAGCGATTATATTGAAAGCGCCCCCGGAAGCATTTCTCAAATTCGTGAAACTACTTCAGAGTTAATAAAGTTCGCCAAAGAAAGTAATGTTCCTGTAATTTTAATAGGCCACATTACCAAAGAAGGAAGTATAGCCGGGCCTAAGGTTTTAGAGCATATGGTAGATACCGTGCTTCAGTTTGAAGGTGATCGCAATCATGTATACCGAATTCTTAGATCACACAAAAACCGTTTTGGAAGCACTCACGAACTGGGGATTTACGAAATGCAGGGCAGCGGTTTGCGTGAGGTAAGCAATCCTTCAGAAATATTAATCAGCAAAAACCACGAAGATCTAAGTGGTACCGCCATCGCCAGTACTTTAGAAGGCATGCGCCCACTAATGATCGAAATTCAGGCGCTAGTGAGCACCGCAGTTTATGGGACTCCGCAGCGATCTGCAACCGGTTATAATGTAAAGCGACTAAATATGCTTTTGGCGGTTTTAGAGAAACGTGCAGGCTTTAAATTGGGTGCAAAAGATGTATTTTTAAACATTACCGGAGGAATTAGCGTAGACGATCCCGCCATCGATCTTGCCGTTGTTGCCGCAATTTTATCATCTAACGAGGATATTGCGATCGAAAAAGATATTTGTTTTGCTGCTGAAGTTGGTTTGGCCGGAGAAATTAGACCGGTAACCAGAGTTGACCAAAGAATTTTAGAAGCCGAAAAACTTGGTTTCGCAAAGATCGTGATTTCTAAACAAAGTAAACTTCCAAAAACTTCTTATACTATTGAAGTAATCAAGGTTTCTAAGATCGAAGATGTTGTGAGTCAGCTTTTCGCATAAGTATGGCATAGTTACTGTTTCTATATAACTAAAAAATTGAAAAACTTGAAGCAGTACTTATTTTATATATTTCTAGCCCTAATTTTTACGTCCTGTTCTCGCTTAAATAAAGCAACAGATTTTATTACAAATCCAACTGCCAAAGAAGTTTATAAGCGAGATTTTAATGTTTCAGATGAATTATACTCGCTTTGGGAACAACAGCACGAAACAGGACTTCGGGATAGTTTAAAAATAGAGCTTCCTTTTGCCGAAAATGGGCATTTTTCACCCAGATCTTTTCCAATTTATGCTTACGAAATGAATTTGAATATCGGAGAGATCTTTAATTTTGAAATCTTTACCGATTCTTTAAACGATCTTGTTTTTATCGATTTTTACCGAATAACGGGCGATAGTATTAAAAGTTTCGACAAGATTGAAAGTGCTGAAATCGATCAGAAATTATTTCAATATGAAATTAAAGAATCTGGGGATTACAAAATTGTAATTCAGCCCGCGATAGAAACACAAACTGACTTTGTGTTGAAATTCGATAAAAAACCGGCCTATTTTTTTCCGGTAGCCGAAGGGAAAAACAGCAACATCCAAAGTTATTGGGGAGCTGCCAGAGATGGCGGTGCTCGTAGCCACGAAGGTATCGATATTTTTGCCAAACGAGGCACACCTGTACTCGCTGTAACCAATGGCCGCATTGGTTTTACCGGTGAAAAAGGTCTTGGCGGCAAACAAGTTTGGTTACGCGACACCAAAAGAGGTCAGTCTTTATATTACGCGCATTTAGATAGTATCGCTAAAACTTCTGGAAGTGTAAAAACAGGAGACACTTTAGGTTTTGTAGGGAATACCGGGAATGCAAGAACTACTCCGCCTCACTTACATTTTGGGATCTATAAACACGGGGCTATAAATCCGCTTCACTTTGTAGAAAAAGCAGAAGAATTTAAGCCGGAAATCTCAAAATTCGATAAAAAATCGACTAATTTGATCACCAAAAGCAGTATTGCAAATCTTCGGGACAAACCAACAACTTCAAGATCACAGATTTTAGGACAGGCTAAAAATAAGGATACGCTTCAGCTTTTAGGAAAAACCGGTGATTGGTACCATGTTCGACCTAAAAATAAAAGCGCATCTTTTATTCATGAAAGTTTGGTGGCTCCGTTGTGATTCAGCTTGCAGCTGTTAGCCATTAAACTAGCTTAAGGAGCTGGATTTGGATATTTTTCGTGTACTTTTTCGATATCCTCTAAAACCTCATCAGAAAGTTGTAAATCGATACTTGCGATATTTTCTTTTAGCTGGTTCATTTTTGTAGCGCCAATAATATTACTGGTTACAAAAGGCTGCTGGTTTACAAAAGCCAGTGCCATTTGCGTCATCGATAATTCATGTTTTACCGCAACTTCCTTATACGCTTTGGTAGCTTCAACTGCGATTTCTCCGGAATATCTTTTATACTGCGGAAATAAACTTAGGCGCGTATTTTCTACAATTCCGTTTAAATGCTTTCCTGAAAGTGTTCCCATTCCTAGCGGAGAATATGGCAGCAGTCCAACATTTTCACGATGTAACACTTCTGTAAGTCCTATTTCATCCTTTCGGTTTAATAAACTGTACGGGTTTTGAACCGTTATCATTTTTGGCAAATCATGAAGCCTGCTTTCTTCCAAAAACCTGCTTAATCCAAAAGCCGTTTCATTCGATAGTCCAACATGACGAACCTTCCCGGCTTTCACTAACTCCTGAAGATTTTCTAAAACGCTTTTAAAATTATCCTGCCACTCTTCATCTTCCTGATGTTTGTAACCACGTTTTCCGAAGAAATTAGTATTTCGCTCTGGCCAGTGCAGCTGATAAAGATCCAGATAATCTGTATTTAAACGCTTCAAACTTTTATCGATCGCATCGTTGATCGCTTCTTTACCGAAGCCCATATTTTCCCGAACATGAGAAACCATTTCTGCCGGGCCGGCAACTTTAGATGCCAAAACGATATCTTCTCGCTTCTTTGATTTCTTTAACCAGCTTCCTATAATTTTCTCTGTGCTTCCCTGCGTTTCCGGTTTTGCCGGCACCGAATACATTTCGGCTGTGTCCAGAAAATTTACTCCCTGATCTAGCGCATATTCAATTTGCTCGTGCCCTTCAGCTTCAGTATTTTGTTCTCCCCAGGTCATTGTGCCCAGGCAGATCTTGCTCACTTTAATATCGGTATTTGGTAGCTTAGTGTATTTCATAATTTTAATTTCAGAAAAAATGATCGTCAAAAACGACGAATTTCGAACAAATATTAAAAAAGAAATGCCCTTCTGAAAACTTCAAAAGGGCATTTCAATATTATTAACTTTCCGTAGAAAATTTATTTCCGCAGAAAAGATTAGTCTACTTCGTTTAAAAGCTTGGTCACCTCATCTAATTTTGGTGTTAGGATCACTTCGATCCTTCGGTTCTTAGCTTTTCCTTCCGCAGTATCATTGCTAGCGACAGGTGCATACTCTCCACGACCGGCAGCGGTTAAGTTTTGCGGATCGATACTATTATTTTCTCTTAAAATCTGTACGATTGCAGTAGCTCTTTTGGTAGAAAGATCCCAGTTATCTTTTAGCGGCCCATTACCACCATAAGGAACATTATCTGTATGACCCTCGATCAATACGCTAATATCAGGATTCTGTGCTAATACATTTCCTAACTGATTTACCGCCTGGCGACCATCTGCATTTACCGCCCAGCTACCAGAATTGAAAAGTAATTTGTTTTCCATAGAGACATAAACTTTACCGTCGCGTTGTTCTACGGTAAGCCCTTTGCCTTCAAAATCTGTTAGCGCTTTCGAAATTGCATCTTTTAAAGCATTCATTTTGGCGTCTTTGGCTGCAATTAAACCTTCTAACTCGTTCACTCGTTTAGAGCGAGCTGCCAGATCTTTCTCTAGTTTTTCTAATCTTGCCTGCTCGGCCGCAAGTGCTCTTTCCTTTTCTTCAAGCTGCGCTAATAACTCACGATTTTGGCGAGAATTTTCAGCAATTGCTGCAGAAGAATTTTTCTCTAACGCATCATACGAACTTTTTAAATTGTCGTAGTTAGACTGCAAACTGGCAAGATCGTTTTTCAATTTATCCCTTTCAGCAGTAAGACTTTCGTGCTCAGATTTTAATTCGGCTAATTCTTCATCTACCCCTTTTAATCGGTCTAATTCTGAATTTAGCTCTCGATTTTCACGCTTTAGATCGGCATGCCGACTTTCAAGATCTTTATACACTTTTGAAGAAACGCAGGAAGTAAGCATTAAAACACTTCCTGAAATAGCTAATATGGTTTTTCTCATTTTTTTAAAAATTAATTTATTCCAGCTCTACCAAGATAGGACAATGGTCGCTATGATGGGCTTCTGGTAATATAACGGCACGTTTTAATTTTTCTTGTAATGGCGATGCAACTAAATTATAATCGATTCTCCATCCTTTATTATTTGCTCTGGCATTAGCCCTATAGCTCCACCACGAATATTGATCTGGCTCGTCGTTAAAATATCTAAAGCTGTCTATAAAACCGCTTTTCATAAAATTATCGATCCATTCGCGCTCTACCGGTAAAAATCCTGAGACATTTTTTAGTCTCACAGGATCGTGAATATCTATGGCTTCATGACAAATATTATAGTCACCGCAGATGATAAGGTTTGGGACAACATTTTTCAGTTTATCGATGTATTCCTGAAAATCGGCCATATACTTCAGCTTAAATTCTAATCGATCGATATTTGTTCCTGAAGGCAAATACAAACTCATTACCGAAACCCCGTCAAAATCGGCTCGAATATTTCGGCCTTCAAAATCCATATAATCGATTCCGGTTCCATATTCGATATGATTTGGCTCGGTTTTACTTAAAATTGCAACTCCGCTATAACCTTTCTTTTGCGCAGGATACCAATATTGGTAAGGATAACCAGCTTCGGTAAATTCGTCTAAATTTAACTGCTCTGGATTTGCTTTTATCTCCTGAATACAAATCACATCTGGATTTGCTTGTTTTATCCAATCTAAAAAGCCTTTTCTTACTGCTGCTCGTATTCCGTTTACGTTATAGGAAATTATCTTCATTTTTATCGATTTTGGGCAAAAATAAGGTGTTTAATTAGTTTTTAAGAACATCGTAAACAATCATTTTACCAGAAGTTAATTCCAATTCGATACCATAAGTTGTCTTTAATTCTGAAATTAAGGCTTCCCAATTATCTATTGGTAACGTAAAGTTATAAAGCGTATCACTTTCGGTTTTTAAGGCTACTAATTTGTTGTAATAATTCTCGATAAAATCCTTTACATCTTTCAATTTTGCTCCTGTTGCCTTCCAAGTACCGTCGCGGGTAGTTGTCACTCCAAAAAAATTATCATCAGATTTCACCAATTTTAAATCATCTAAGCTTACCAAACTGTAATAATTCTCTTCTACTTCAAATCCCTGCAAACGAATACCTAATTCTTTTAAGAGATTATATTTTAAAAGCGTTAAATTATTCTTACCATCAACTTCAGGCTTACTCATTGTTAACTTTACATCATACGACTTTTCCAAATCTAAATCACTTGAATGTAACCTTGCTGAAGTTATTCCGAAATACCGAAATAGAATATCCTTAAGCTTTTTATTCAACAAAATTGCCCCAGTCTCTATTAAATTAGCTGAAGATGAACCTCCCATACCTATATCATGAGGTTTTAGAGAAAAACTAAAAGACTCTTGATTAGACTGACTTAAGATGCTATTAGTTTGTTCTTTAAATTCTGTTGGGATTAATTTATTTTGATTTATTAAAATTTGTTCTAATTTTTTCTGAATACCTACCGGATACCCCTCCCAAATTATCTTTCCCTCTTCGTTAATGATAAAAGTTTTGGGATAGCCATAAACACCAAATGCTGAAATCACTTTTTTTTCTGAATCTATGCCAACCGGATAGGTTAAAGCTACTTTTTTAGAAAATTCTTCAATTGTTTGTTTATCATTAAAGGTGACAGAAACAACTTTTATAAAAGGATATTTTGCCTTTATTTGATTAAAATCTGGAATCGTAGCCACACAAGGAGCGCAATGGGTAAACCAGAAATCAACAATAGTTAAATTTGTTTTTGAAGTGTTTTTAAAGTAATCTTTAGAATAAAACCACTCTTCAGGAGTGATCTCTGGAGCTTTATCTCCGATTTTTAACTTTTGACCAAAAGAAAAACTTGAAGTAAGTATTACAAAAACCAGTAATTTTTTAAACATACACATCTTTTTATTTAACAATAAAACGTTTCACTTTTCCTACCTGCCTGGTACCAATTCTTACCAGATAAACACCGCGTGCAGCATAAGACATATCTAAATCATAAATATAGCCGTCGCCATTATTTTCAACTTTATTTTCAAGCATTTTCTGCCCAAGAACATTATGTACCGTAATACGCAAAGTTTCATCGAAGGTGGTTTCTAAGATTACGCGATAGTGATTATTATATTCATTTAAAACCATTAGTTCTGCTTCATTCAGAATAAAATCTTCAATATCCAGCTCTGTATCGATAATATTTACCGAGTAATCGTGAGTGGTTCCAAAAGCCATCACATCACAAGGACTATTTAAATCTCCTTCATAACGTGTATCACCAGCCCTAATTCTTAATAAATGCTGCCCTAAAGCTGCATCTTCTGGAAGGTTAAAATCAAAAACAAAAGAACTATTTGCCTGCCTTAATGCCTGTGAAGTAATTAATCGCTCGTTATCATCAAACTCGCCATTATCATCTAAATCGATCCACATCGAAAATTGCTCTTCATTTCCTTCAGCCTGAAAATAAGTTTGTAAGATTAAAGAGTAAACTCCTTGCGCCCTATCTAGATTTGTAGAATAACTTATAAAATCGCCATAGCCATTATTACAGGGGATTCTTTCATTTAAAATATCACCCAATTCGAAATAAGAGATCCCATCACCAAAATCGCAATCTGAACCTTCAGGAATACAATTAAGATTAGCTACGGAAGCTTCTTCGGAATCATTAGTTGGATCGAAATCGTCCTGAAGATTTGTGCCAGAACTTAGTCTATATCGTTTATCTACCGAAAGATCTGCAGTTTGCTGAAAATTATAAACATGGTTTTCTCCTACTCCTATGGTTCCTGAAAAAGTTTCTTCTACACGGTTATTATTTCCTACCTGATACCATAGGGGGATATTACTTTGGGCTTCACCGCCAAAATTTTCTATGGTAACAGAGACCTCTTCGTTACCAAGATTTTCTGAAGTTGTTGGCCCATTAATAGCTGTTACCCCAACATCTCGAGGAGGTAGATTTCTTATAACTCTTGAAATCGTATCATTCTCTGGATTTTGATCTCCAGTTAAACTTGTTCTAACCGCAATGTTATAAGATTCTCCTAATTCAGAAAGATCGGCAGTTTCAGAAAATGTAAAATCTACAGATGACGAAGCTTCAATTCTTTCATCATAAATTTCATTTACGGTTTGCCCATTAAGGGTATAGCTCACAGGAATGTTTGATTGCGTACCAACTCCAAAATTTCGTATCGTTACCGTTATTGGCTCATTCGCGCCTAAAGTGGCATCTATAGGAGATACGATTGCAGTTATCCCAACATCTCTTGTTAAATCTGAAGCTAATCTAAAAACACCTATATGATTAAGCCTGTTTTCTCCCTGAAAATATTCAGCATTGTGCCAAAATGTAATTCCGTCTGCCGGGTCTACCGTTAAATGCGCATAATCCCCATATCTTGAACTGGGATTAGGACTTTGCCCTTCCACAAGACTTTGCTCCTCTAAAGTCATTACTCCCAATTCGTCCCCTTGATACCTGCCTGTATATCGAATAGATGGAAAAACCGGATTAGCAGGACTATCATCCAAAACCGTAAAACCTAAACCTATATTTCCCTGATCGTCGATACCTATACTACCACTAAAACGATCGCTTCCATCTGGTGCATACGTTCCTTCCTGATAAACTTCCCAATCATTACCATCTCCATATTGCCTTAACTCGTACCATCTAATTCCCGCATGCTCGGCCTGGGTTGGATCTACATCTACTACAAAATTTAAGACTACTGAATTATGATCTAAAAATCTTCGATATTGAGTCATATACATCATTGTTGCCTGTAATGCATCTATATCTGGGGCATTGCCCGGTTGCTCCAGGTTATTAAACGCGCCGCCATCAAAAGTTGCTGTAAATGGCGAAACTCCACTTGCCGAACCTAATTGTTGGGATTCCTCTATAGTTGAATTCGCCAAATTATCCCAATCTACATTTACCAGCCATATTTTTAAATGATCTTCTGAAACTCCTGCCCAGGCATCATCCTGAAGATAAATGATTGGTGCATTCCCTCTTGGTGGCATGGTATTTCCCATAGCATTAAATCCCGCCGGGCTATAAAATCCATTAGTCTCGATTCCTGGTAACGGAAAAGAAACAAATTGCGCCGTTTCTCCCTGAAGCATCCGGTCACGCTCCATAACATAGATTACCTGACTTTGATCTGCTGTATTAGAATTCTTATTAGTAGTTATATAATAACCATCACTCCACACCGATATTTTTGGATAATCTGGCAACACCCGGTTTGTAGAAAAACGATAGGTGTACCAACCATCATTAACAGGATCTGGCCCACGAGACACAGCGATCAAAAAACTCTCAGGCGTGTCACTAAACTGACTTATCAAATATCGATCTGCAAATTGATCGTAAACAACAATGGGATCTCCTAAGGTTTCATCTTCAAACTCCCCACCGATACTGGCTAAAGATGCCGGTGGCATTAATAAGTTTCCTTCCTTATCATAAATTGAAAAAGCCGAATTCCAGGCATTTAAATAATGATTTAAACCCGCCACCCCTGTAGGATCTGAAGGTGTAGATCTTGTAGTAACTGCATCGAAATTTAAGATTGGTGCTCTGGAAGGGATTTCTCCCTTTTTACTCTGTAATGCTGCGTCGACTCCTTTAGGATATCCTTTCCCCGGAACCACTTTATTAATTCCACGATTTCTAGGATTGTAAATTTTATGCTCATCTTTTGGAGGAACTAACCGACTTTCTGAAATAGCTTCAGAAAAAATAGCCTGTGCAGAATCTCTAAATACAGGTTTTGCAACATCCTTTTGAGCAAAAGAATTGAACTTTATAAAAAAGAAAACAAAAAATAATAAAAGTAGTTTGTTGTTCATCGGGGCTTTTTAAATCTTCGCATGCTATTCAAAATTAAAGAATAAAGAAGTATTTACACCTAATATAACTTATATCAATTAAAAATAAGACCAAAAACAAAAAAGCAGGTAGTTTAAAACTACCTGCTTTTTATTTATAATTGATTCTATTTTAAAATTAATCTCTAGACCCCATAAATATTCCTACAAAATACAGAAGAGTTGCTAAAGAACCTAAAGCGGCCACAACATAAGTTCTTGCAGCCCATTTTAAAGAATCCTTCGCAGCATCATGCTCTTGTCTTGTTAGCATATTTTCGGTTTCCAGCCAGGCCAGTGCACGGTTACTTGCATCATACTCTACCGGAAGCGTAATAAAACTAAATAGGGTTCCTAAACCAAAAAGAACAATCCCTATAAAAAATATCGTAGGCCCCAAAGTACTGGTATAAAGTAATACCAAACCAGCCAATATTACCCACTGCGAGAGATTAGAAGCCACACTTACCACAGGTACTAATGCACTTCTCATTTTTAACCAACTGTAAGATTTTGCATGTTGCACAGCGTGCCCACATTCGTGAGCAGCAACCGCAGCCGCAGCAGCATTTCTTTGCGAATACACGCCTTCACTTAAGTTCACGGTTTTTTTACTGGGATTATAATGATCTGAAAGCATGCCTGGTGTAGAAATTACTTTCACATCGTAAATGCCATTGTCTCGTAGCATTTTTTCAGCAATCTCTTTACCGCTCATTCCATTTTGCAAATGCATTTTGGAGTAGCTTTTAAACTTACTTTTTAATTTATTGCTTACGTACAGGCTCACGATAAACATGATTCCTGCTATTAAATAATATCCAATCATTTTTTATTTCTTTTTCAAAATTTAATAATTTGAAAATAACAAAAATCCAGCCATTTTGTGTGCTACAGACAGTTTGGCAAGCATTTTAAATACTAAATTATTCTTAAGATTTAGAATTTTAATTGATAAGATTTTTCAAATTAAGATATTAGCTATATTTGCAGCACTCATCTTTAAAACTAGCCATGCAATACAAAAGAGTTCTTTTAAAATTATCTGGAGAAGCATTAATGGGAAACCGCCAATATGGTATTGATCCCGAGAGACTGGCAGAATATGCCGACGAAGTTAAATCTGTAATCGACCAGGGAGTAGAAGTTGCGATTGTGATTGGTGGTGGTAACATTTTTAGAGGAGTTGCGGGAGCAAGTCGCGGAATGGATCGTGTACAAGGTGACCACATGGGAATGCTTGCCACAGTAATTAACGGATTAGCTTTACAAAGCGCCCTGGAAGATGCCGGAATCCAAACCAGATTACAATCTGCGATTAAGATAAACGAAGTTGCTGAACCTTTTATTAGAAGAAAAGCAATTAGACATCTTGAGAAAGGCAGAGTAGTTATTTTTGGAGGAGGAACAGGAAATCCATATTTTACAACAGATTCTGCTGCCGTTCTTAGAGCCATCGAAATTAAGGCAGATGTTATCTTAAAAGGAACACGTGTAGACGGAATTTACACGGCAGATCCTGAAAAGGATAAAAAAGCAACGAAATTCGATTTTATATCGTTTGATGATGTAATTAGAAAAGGGCTTAAAGTTATGGATACCACAGCCTTTACATTAAGCCAGGAAAATGAATTACCAATTATTGTTTTCGATATGAACACTCCAGGAAACCTAATGAAAGTTGTGACCGGAGAAAATGTGGGAACAAAAGTGAATTTATAAAAACCAGAAGATACAGTTTAAATAACACACCATGGAAGAGGAAATTGAATTAATCATAGATTCTGCTGAAGAAGGGATGCAAAAAGCAATCTCTCACCTAAATAAGCAATTACTAAATATTAGAGCCGGTAAAGCCAGCCCAAGTATGCTAGGAAGTGTAATGGTAGAATACTACGGTTCTTTAACCCCTTTAAATCAGGTTGCGAACGTAAACGCTCCAGATGCCAGAACAATTTCTGTTCAACCTTTTGAAAAAGGAAGTATTCCTAATATCGAAAAAGGAATTTTACAGGCAAACCTTGGTTTTAATCCAATGAATAACGGTGATAGCGTAATTATTAGCGTACCACCTTTAACTGAAGAGCGCCGTAAACAATTGGTAAAGCAAGCAAAAGCTGAAGCTGAAGATGCTAAAGTTGGTGTAAGAAACGATCGTAAAACAGCAAACAACGAGCTTAAAAAGACAGATGTTTCTGAAGATCTACAAAAGAATGCTGAAGCAGACATCCAAGAGCTTACTGATAAATACATTGCTAAAATAGATAGTATTTTAGAAAATAAAGAGAAAGAAATTATGACCATTTAATGATGGAAATAATTTCTGAATAACATAGTCAAATTGGGATTGCTTTTTACTGTTTGTAAGCAAACCTAATTTGGCTTTTTTTGTGCATCATTTTATCTGAAATTTTCCCAGGAATAATTTATGCGATTAGTTTGTACCTTTATTCTTATTCTTACCGGTTTTCTTGCTAATGCACAACAAATCCCGGGAAAAGTAATCAACGCGATTACCGGCGAACCTTTGGCCTATGCTAAAATTAGTATTAAAGAAAGTAGCCCGATTTTATCGAAAATCGACGGTAGTTTTCAGCTTGATCTGGATGGACAAAAATCACTAAAAATTTCAGTTTCCTACCTTGGCTTTTACACACGAGATTTTAAAATTTCCGAAGAAAATAAAACAGTTTTACTTCAGCTTTATCCAGATTACGAGAAATTAAACACCGTTTATATTTCCTCTTATCGTAACCCTGCAAACAAAATTATTGCAAAAGCGATTGAAAACAGGGAAGTTAACGATCCACGCAAGGCTTTAGAGGGTTTTGAGTATCAATCATATTCAAAATTCTTAATTGATAACGACAAAAACCCAATACAGCTGGCTACAGATAGCACAAATAGTGAAATCGCAACCATCGTAAATGTTGCCAGAGCTTATTTATCTGAAAAAGTTACAAAACACCGCTACAACCAAAAGCAAGGCGGCCAGGAAGAGGTTTTGGGTTTAAAAACCGCCGGATTTAAAAAACCAATCTATGATGTTTTAAGTTTAGACATTTATCCTACCTCTTTTTATGAAAATGACTACTCTATTTTCCAAACCAAATATGCCGGACCACTTGCGAAAAATGCCTTCAAAAATTACGAATATCGCATCCTGGACACTTTAAATTCAGAGCGACCAGCCTATTTAATTTACTTTAAACCAAAACGAGAAAAAGTTATTGCCGGGTTGGAAGGTGTGATTCATCTGGATACTTTAAACTACGGAATTCAGAAAACAGAAACCCGATTAATTGGAGAAATTGATCTGGAAATTCATGAAGATTACGACTTTAATACTTCAAAAGAGGTTTGGCTGCTTCAAAAAAGAGATATAAAAATTAGGCCGGGTAGTGGCGGGAAAGACATCTCTGTTTTTGGTGGAAATATTTCGCTGGGAACCATTCAGCGTAGATTATCTATTTCGAGCATTTTTAATAATGAACCCATTGATAACGATCTTTATCTGGATGCAACAAGCATTAATTATAACTATCAATTAAATCGAGTTCCGAAGATCGAAAAAACTTCCGCAGCAATTTCGGTTATTCCCGAAGCCAATAAACAGGAAGATGATTTTTGGAATGCAAACCGAAAAGAACCATACACCGCAAAAGATGAGGCAACATCTATTTATGTAGACAGCATCATTAAAACCCGAAATATCGAAAGAAAAATCGAAGTTAAAAAAGCAATGGCCAATGGCTATTATCCTTTGGCATTTTGGGACTTACAGCTAAGTAAACTTTTTAAATACAACAATTTTGAAGGTATTCGTTTAGGCGTTGGCGGAAAAACCAACGATCGATTATCTAAAAAGTTTAATATTGGCGGTTATTTTGTGTACGGTTTTGGAGATGAAAGAGCTAAGTATAATATTAATACTAATATTTATCTTAATCGTTCTACCGGCACAAATTTTAAAATGGGCTATACCAGAGATATTAAAGAAGTAGCAAGTTTTAATTATTTAAAAGCACCGCCAAAATTCTATTTAATCGAGCCAAGGTTTGTAAATATTAATTTCTTTTATAATTACAAACAATATTACGCTGGTTTAGAACATCGTATAAATCCGCAATTATCTTCTGAAATTCGCTTTAGCCAAACCGAGATTTTTAACGCCCGGGATTACGCGTTTTTGTATAATGGAGAAGTTTATCCTGAATACACGGTAAGCACAGCCGGAATTTCTTTTAGCTGGGAACCTTTTAGCGATTACTTAGAAACACCCGAGAATTCTGTTTTAATAGAGCGGCATTCTCCAAGAATCACCGCCCAGATCGATAAAGGTTTTGCAGATGTTGCCAATGGTGATTTCAACTTTTTAAGAACAGGTTTAAAATTAGAATATACGATTCGAAGATTAGATCTTTCGAGAACCGAATTTATTTTAGAAGGAAATTATGCTACAGGAACTTTACCACTTACACATACCTTTCACGCTTATCCAAACTCCTCGAGACAGGAAGCGGTTTTAAAGCGATTTTCGGTTGCGGGAAAAACCAGTTTTGAAACCATGTATTACAACGAATTTTATAGTGACCGCCTGGCAATGCTGCACATGAGGCATCAATTAAGACCTATAAAATTCTCTAACTTTTTTCAGCCAGAAATTGTTCTAATAAGCAGGCATGCCATTGGCGATATAGATCATATGGATCGTCATCAAAATATCGACTTTAAAAGTTTAGACCAGGGCTACTCTGAAGTTGGTCTGGAAATTAACAAGATCATCTCTGGCTTTGGACTTTCTACTGCTTATCGTTACGGTTCTTATCACCTTCCCGGCTTTAGTCAGAATTTTGCTTTTAAATTCACCTTAAACATCAAGTTTTGAAATAACCGAGTTTAATTCTCAAAAACCTGATTTTTAGGTTGTCTTTTGTTACCTTTGCGCGCGCTTAAGAATAATGCATGTCTAAGATTTTTACGTTCGGTTTTTGGAACTCTGTTGCCCGCCTTATTTTACGTAACAGAATTATAATTATTTTACTCATTTTGGCCACTACCGCATTTTTTGCCTCGCAGTGGAAATACATGAGATTTTCTTTTACAGAAGCCAACTTACTCCCCGATGATCACGAAGTAAACCAGGAATACAACGCCTTTTTAGATAAATTTGGCGAAGAAGGGAACCTTATCGTAATGGGAATTAAGGATTCTTCTCTTTTTACTGAAAAAAATTACCAGGCCTGGAAAGCCTTAAACGATAGTTTGCAAAAATTTCCTGAGGTAGATTATGCAATTTCGATTGGGAATTTAAATAAGCTTAAAAAATTTGAGGATCCTAAACGCTTCGAAATGGTTCCTTTTATTACTGAAGTTAATCCAGATAGTCTTCAGTTAGCCTCTTATGAAGATGAACTTTTCACTAAGCTTCCGTTTTACGAAAACCTGGTGTATAGTGCCCATTCTAATACCATTCAATCTGCTTTATATCTTAATAAAGAGATTGTAAACTCTAAAGCTAGAAAAGATTTTGTGATTGATAATCTTGATCCTATGATCAAAAACTTCGAGTCACAAACCGGTATCGATGTTCGTGTTTCTGGAATGCCGTACATCCGTACGTTGAACTCCCAAAATATTATAGATGAAATTGGGCTTTTTATAGGTGCTGCTTTGGCGGTAACTTCGCTTATTTTCTTCTTCTTTTTTAGATCGATTAGAGCAACTGTAATCTCTATGGTTACCGTTTGTATTGGCGTAATGTGGGCTTTTGGAACAATTGGATTAATGCACTATGAAATTACGGTCTTAACCGCTTTAATACCGCCATTAATCATTGTTATTGGGATTCCTAACTGTATTTTCCTAATCAACAAATACCAGCAGGAAATACAAAAACATGGAAACCAGGCAAAATCTTTACAACGTGTTATTGCTAAGGTAGGTAATGCTACTCTAATGACTAACATCACCACAGCTTCAGGATTTGCTACTTTCATTTTAACCGAAAGTAAATTACTAAAGGAATTTGGTATTGTTGCTTCCATCAACATTGTAGCCATTTTTATTCTTTCGTTATTGATCATCCCAGTGATTTATAGCTATATGAAAATTCCGAAGTCTAAACACTTAAAACACCTTAACAGGCAATGGATAGGAAGTTTTGTTGGATGGATGGAAAAAATGGTGCGAAATCATCGAATAGCGGTTTATTTTACAGCGGTAGGACTTTTAGCAGTGAGCATAATCGGGATTTATAACATCCGAATTTCTGGAAGTCTTTTAGAAGATATGCCACAGCAGGCCGACTTTTTTAAGGATGTAAAATTCTTTGAAGAGGAGTTCGACGGAATTATGCCTTTAGAAATTGTAGTAGACACCAAAAGACCTCGTGGTGTTTTAAAATCTTCTACCTTAAAAAGATTGGAACAACTTGAAGGCTTAATTGCTGAAGAACCAGAACTTTCACAACCTTTATCGATTACACGCTTGGTAAAATACAGTAAGCAGGCGTATTATAACGGCAATCCAAAATATTATCAACTACCATCTTCACAAGAACAAAATTTCATTTTACCCTACACCAAAAACATGGAGGGTAATGATGATCTGGTAAATACTTACGTAGATTCTACCGGCCAGTTTGCAAGGATCACAACCTTTATGAAAGATATTGGAACTGATAAAATGGAAAAGATCGAAGATAACCTTTGGCCAAAAATTCATAAGATTTTTCCAGAGGATCGTTATGAAGTAAGCATGACAGGTAAAGCATTGGTTTTCCAAAAAGGAACCACGTATTTGGTTCATAACCTTGTGCTTTCCTTATCACTAGCTATCGTTCTAATTGCATTATTAATGGCTTGGATGTTTAGATCGTTTAGAATGATCTTAATTTCTCTAGTTCCTAACTTATTGCCGCTATTAATTACCGCCGGAATGATGGGGTTTTTAGGTGTCCCTATAAAGCCTTCAACCATATTAGTATTTAGTATTGCTTTTGGTATTTCAGTAGATGACACCATTCACTTTCTGGCAAAATACAGGCAGGAACTTAAAGCCAATGACTGGAAAATTAAGCGTTCGGTTTATGCTGCATTAAGAGAAACTGGTGTAAGTATGTTCTATACTTCTATTGTTTTATTCTTTGGATTTTCAGTTTTTATGATCAGTAGTTTTGGCGGAACGGTAGCCCTGGGAGGTTTAGTTTCGGCTACTTTGCTTTTTGCGATGCTTTCTAACTTATTATTATTACCATCATTACTATTATCTTTAGAAAGAAGTATAGCAAACAAGGAAACCCTGAAAGAACCAGCAATGCGAATTATTGCTACACCAGAAGATGAAGAAGAAATTTCTAAAGACGACGAAGAATACAAAAACCAGAAAAACGAAAGCTAAAGTATAGCCCTTACAGGGAAAATTTTATCTTTGTTTCTTTTCTAAATCTAAAATAAATGATACAAGCTAAAGTTGCTGAAATATTAGAAAGTGACCAGTTTTTACAGGAATTTAAAGTTAGCGGATGGGTACGTTCGTTTAGAAGTAATCGCTTTGTAGCGTTAAACGATGGATCTACCATTAATAACATCCAGTGTGTTATAGATTTTGAAAAATTTAATCCTGAAACTTTAAAAAGAATCACCGTTGGTGCAGCGATTAGTGTAAAAGGTATTCTTAAAGAAAGTGAAGGAAAGCAACAACGTGTAGAGATCGATGTAAAAGAAGTTACCATTCTTGGCGATGCAAACCCAGAGGAGGTAAAGCTTACCATTCTTTCTCCTAAGCGTCACAGTCTAGAAAAATTACGCGAGCAGGCACATTTAAGAGTGCGCACCAATACTTTTGGAGCGATTATGCGTGTACGTTCTAAACTGTCTTTCGCGGTACATAGCTACTTTCAGCAAAATAATTTCTATTACGTAAACACACCTATCATTACGGGTAGTGATGCTGAAGGTGCTGGGGAAATGTTTAAAGTAACAAACTTTGACCTTAAAAACCCACCAAAAAACGAAGACGGAAGCATTGATTATAAAAAAGATTTCTTCGGAAAAGAGACCAATCTTACCGTTTCTGGACAACTAGAAGGAGAAACTTATGCGCTGGGATTAGGCCAAATTTATACTTTTGGACCAACATTTAGAGCAGAGAATTCTAATACCTCTCGTCACCTTGCAGAATTTTGGATGATCGAACCAGAGATTGCTTTTTGTGATCTTGATGGCAATATGGATCTTGCTGAAGATTTTATAAAGTATGTTGTAAAATACGTGCTTGAAAACTGTAAAGATGACCTTGAGTTCTTAGAGCAACGTCTTGCAAACGAAGATAAAACAAAACCTGCTGCAGAGCGCAGTGAAATGGGACTTATCGAAAAACTTAAGTTTGTTTTAGAAAATAACTTTAAGAGGGTAAGTTATACTGAAGCTATCGATATTCTTAAGGATTCTAAACCAAATAAGAAGAAGAAATTTAAATATATTATTGAAGAATGGGGTGCAGATCTACAAAGTGAGCACGAACGTTTTTTGGTAGAAAAACACTTTAAATGCCCGGTAATTTTATTTGATTATCCCGCAAAAATTAAGGCTTTCTATATGCGTTTAAACGAAGACGGAAAAACGGTTCGCGCTATGGATATTCTTTTCCCAGGAATTGGGGAAATCGTAGGTGGCTCGCAAAGAGAAGAGCGTTTAGATGTGCTTAAAGAAAAAATGGCAGAACTTGGTATCGAGGAAAAAGAATTATGGTGGTATTTAGACACCAGAAAATTTGGAACTTGTGTGCATAGTGGATTTGGACTTGGTTTTGAACGTCTTGTTCAATTTGTTACCGGAATGGGTAATATTAGAGATGTAATTCCTTTCCCAAGAACACCGCAAAGTGCCGAATTTTAAAGCATTGCTTTTTTGAGTAAACTACTTGCAAAAAGACAATGAGTCACTCATTAAAGACAAATCTTTAATTAGAGGAAAAGCCTCGTGGTATTAAAGCCTTTGGCGCTGCCAATAAAAATCGAACCTCACAGCTTATTAAAACTGTGAGGTTTTTTGTTTAAAAGTCTAATGCTTAATTTACGACATGAATAAATCTAAAAAATCATTCTGGAAAAGATTAAAAAGCATTGATTTTAATCAAATTATTGGTGGATTTGCATCAGCCTACATTATCATAAAATTGATACACATCTCTATTAATTTTGTATTTACCAACAATTTGGCTATTTAAATTTATTATTTGAAAATTAAGGAAACTCATATTGTCCAAAAGCTTTCCGAAGAAATAAGATTACAGGAATATGCCGCTAAGATTTTTAAATCTATTACTACTCGTAGCGCAGTAAAAAAAGCGATTAAAAAACAACGAATTTTAATTAATGGGAAGATTGGGCAAACTGGGGATTGGATTTTAGAAGGTCAGAAAATTGAGTTGCTAAATATCGAAAATCAACAAAAGACCTTTGAATTAAAGCTGGAGGTTGTTTACGAAGACGAGCATATAGCGGTAATTAATAAACCTGCAGGTTACCCAACAAGCGGAAATTACTTTAAAACTATAAAAAATGCACTTCCATTTAATCTAAAATCTTCTAAGGCATCAGATCGATTAGAAAATCCTCTACCGGCACATCGTTTAGACAATCCTACAAGCGGAATTTTACTCTGCGCCAAAACAAACAAGGCTTTAATTGAGCTAAACAGGCAATTTCAGCAAAAAGAAATTCAAAAAACATATACAGCAATTGTAGAAGGCGATTTTCCAGATTCTACAATTAATTTTAAAGACGATATTGAAGGAAAACCGGCCGCAACTTCAGTAAAACTTTTAAAAAAATTAGTGCTTAAAAGCACTAATCTTAGCCTGGTAGAAGCCAAACCTTTAACCGGAAGAACTCATCAGATTAGGATTCATCTGGCAACTAATGGGTTTCCCATTTTGGGAGAAAAAATCTATGGATCCCCTAATCATCAATTTAAAAAAGGATTATTTCTAGCTTCAACCGCCGTTTGTTTTAAACATCCTGCAGATTTATCTAAAGCTTCTTTTAAGATTAATTTTCCGAAGAAATTCGAAAGATTTACAAAAAATCTTTAGTATACTTAACAAAATTTTACCACAATCATCTACTGTGCCAAACTGCATTGAGCGAACATTTCCGTATTTTTGTGAGTAGAAGAAATTATTTTATATGCTAAAACAGCAATTAAATTTTAAGTTATCACAAAAGCTATCTCCGCAACAAATCCAGTTGATGAAGCTTATACAATTGCCTACACAGGCTTTTGAACAGCGCATTAAACAGGAAATTGAGGAGAATCCTGCGCTCGAAACCGGGAAGGATGAACAGCGTGATGAATATGATTATGAGGATGATTACGATAACCGAGATTCTGAAGCTGAATTTGATGATAGCAACGAGATCGATGCAGAAGATATTAATGTTGATGAATATCTAAGCGATGATGAAATCCCGAGTTATCGTTTACAGGCAAATAATTACAGTGCAGACGACGAGGAAAAACACGTTCCTTATGCTGCCGGAACTTCGTTTACACAACATTTACGAAATCAACTAAACACCTTTCGTTTTGATGATACTGAATTTGAAATTGCTGAATTTTTAGTTGGAAGCATCGACGAAAGTGGTTATATAAGAAGAAATATCCCAGATATTGTAGACGATCTTGCTTTTACACAAAACATTTATACTGATGAGGAAACCGTTGAAAAGGTTCTAAAAAAAGTTCAGGAATTAGATCCTGCTGGTGTAGGGGCACGTTCGCTTCAGGAATGTTTATTGATTCAGTTAAAAAGAAAAGATACTACCAGAGCGGTCACATTGGCTTCAGAAATTATTGAAGAGTCTTTTGATCAATTCAGCAAAAAACACTACACAAAATTACTTTCTAAGCACGATATTTCTGAAGATGATCTTAGAGATGCTATTGAAGTAATAAGCCATTTAAATCCGAAACCGGGTGGAGCTTATTCAGGAAGTACCAGAATGGTAGAGCATGTTATTCCAGATTTTACCATAAAAATTGTTGATGGTGATCTTGAACTTAGCCTAAACGGAAGAAACGCACCTGAAATGCATGTTTCGCGCGATTACAGCAACATGCTTAAAGGTTATAAAGAGAGCAAGAAAAAAACCAAAGAGCAGAAAGATGCGGTTATGTTCATTAAGCAAAAATTAGATGCCGCTAAATGGTTTATTGAAGCTATAAAACAACGCCAGCAAACTTTAATGGTTACCATGAGCGCTATTATGCATTATCAAAAAGAATATTTTTTAACTGGTGACGAACGAAATCTAAGACCAATGATCTTAAAAGATATCGCTGATGAGATCGAAATGGATGTTTCAACGGTTTCGCGAGTAGCAAATAGCAAGTATGTGGATACGCCTTACGGCACCAAATTGATTAAAGAATTTTTCTCTGAATCGATGAAAAACGACCAGGGCGAAGATGTTTCTACCAGAGAAATAAAGAAAATTCTGGAAATGTCGATAGAAGAAGAAGACAAAAGAAAACCACTTACAGACGAAAAACTGGCGAAAGTTTTAAAAGACAAAGGTTACCCTATTGCTAGAAGGACAGTGGCAAAGTACAGAGAGCAATTAGACATTCCGGTAGCTCGTTTACGTAAAGAAATTTAATGAAGGGAATTCTAAAGATCGCTTCTTACGTGTTTCACCCCATTTGGATGCCATTTGCGGGCAGTTTGCTATATTTTCAACTTACTCCGCGATTTTTCCCGGAAGAGGTAATAAAAGCGAAATTACTGGCTATTTCGATCATCACGGTTTTTATTCCAATAGTGTTCTTCTTTTTACTGAAAAATCTTGGAAAAGTGAGTAGTATGAACCTAAGTGAGGTAAAAGAAAGAAAGTGGCCACTCTTCTTTTTTGGCATGCTTACTTTAATGGTTTTAAATCAGATTTTAGATCGCTATAACTATCCAGAAATTTACTTCTATTTTTTAGGGATTTTAGGAGCTACCTTAATCGCTTATATTTTTACCTTTTTTAAGGTAAAAATAAGCTTACACATGATGGGATTGGCTGGTTTTACAATGTTTCTAATTGCTTTTAGCCGATATTTTCATATGAATTTGATTCTTGCAACCTCTGGATTATTTATAGCCTTGGGCCTTACCGCAAGTTCTCGCCTTTATTATAAAGCTCACACAAATACTGAATTGATATTAGGCATTTTTGCAGGTGTTTTACCGCAATTCTTACTTTTCTATTATTGGTTATAGAATATAAAACATCAAACCAACACGTAAGGTTGAAACTCCAAGTTCTTCTCCATCTACAGTACTATTCGGAAAAAATGGATTTAGACCATAATACACCTGAAAATTGAAAGTACTATACCCAAAAGTAAAACTAGCACCTAATCTAAACCTTTCTAGTTCTGGCACGTCACTTTGCTTTACAATATTAGCATCTTGCCTAAAAACCGATCTAAAATGATAAATGTAGCCTAATTTGAGTCCGGCATAAATACGCCAAAACTTATAAGAAGAAAAAGTAGAGGTTCTCCACCTAAACTGAATTGGAGCTTCTACCAGGAAAGTATTAAAACGATTAGAATTATAATCGATATTATCTGAATTTAGATTTCTAAAAATAGTCTCGCCATTTTCATCTTCACCGATAAAAAGATTTTGCCCAAAACTATCGAATGCCAATCCTAAACCTACACCAATACCTACATTCCTATTCTTATTAAAAGGAATATCACGTATAAAGCCACCGCTTAACCCAGCTGAAAACCCGTTTTGATCCATAAAATGAGGGGTATCAGTTATAAAATTGAAACTTAATCCAAAATAAAACTGATCTTCCCTATAACTACTATCAATAACCGTAGGGATGCTATCTGCGTAAGCCGGATTAATTTCCTGAGCATTTAGAGAAACACAAAAAAATAATAAAAGTAAAGGCCAATTTTTCATCAAAGCTGGAATAGATTCAATCAAAAGTAAATACATCAAAAAAACCGAGTTAGGCTTTATCGAAAAAATTTTTAAAAGCAAGCCAGAAAAGTATCAAATCTCGATTAAAAAGTAAATATAAAAAAAGATCCCATCCTTAATTAAGGATGGGATCTTTTTTAAAAATATTTAAAACTTTACTACTACTCGTTTCCGGTTGTAGCATCTCCCTGAACGGTAGTATAGTTTATTTTAAGCGCTTCAGCTTTTCTTAGTTCTTGTTTAATATCTGAAACAAGCCCCATATTGGTTTCTTTATCCACCTTTAAAGCTGTAGTTAAATATGGAATAAGCTCCTCTCTTTTACTATCTCTCTCAGAGTAAATAAAAGATTGAACCTCACTAACATCAGCAAACTTATCGTTTAACTGAATTCTAGCTTCTGTTCCATATTTTTGTTGATATCTCTGGCTTGGCTTACCTGCATAGATATACATTACCAAATCCTTTTTATCAAGCTTCTCTACCTGATCTGCTGTAGGCAACGAATTCTGCACCATTAGTGTAGTTTCACGCATCGTTGTCGCTACCATAAAGAAAAACAGTAACATAAATACAATATCAGGTAACGACGCCGTACTAATCGCAGGCAATTCTCCAGACTTTTTCTTTGTAAATTTAGACATAATAAATGGTCAAATTAAATTTAGTATTAAAAAGGCTGTTAACCTTTAGGCTCGGCTTCAGAAAGCTTTTGAGGAATCATATCTTTAATAGCTTCGATTTTTTCCTTTAAAGACTCTTTTCTACCTTCACCTGTTTTAGGATCATTATATTGAGCTTCTAATTCTGTAAATGTTGCACCGTATAAACGTTTTGCCTCACGGTTTCTCAACATATTGTACGCTGCAACCAATTCATTTTGAACAGCAATATAAGTACCATATTCTGTACCTCTATTGTTCTGTAAAGAAATAATTGCTTTCTGCGGATTCACAGAAGATTCAACACTTCCTGCTCCCTGGCAAAAGCTACAGGCTTCACTTCCTGCTCCTCCACCATTATCAAGAAATTCAAAAGCTGCTTGTCGCAAATCTTTCAATTCCATTTCCTCGTCCTCCACCAACAAATCATTATTACTGTTTAATACAACAGTAAAAATGTTTCTTTGCTTAATCTTTGGCGGATCGGGCTGTTCTTCGTCTTGCCATGGCGGAAGCTTTCTACTAATCCCCTTATCTGTCTCGATGGTAGTAGTTACCAGGAAGAAGATAAGAAGTAAGAAAGCGATGTCTGCCATAGATCCCGCATTTACTTCTGGTGATGATCTTCTAGCCATAGTTTCTTAACTTATTAATTTTTTAACTCCGGAAAATACCATTGCTAAGATCGCAAGTGCAGCAAGAATGTAGAAACATACTAAACCAGCTCCTACCCAATGTACCGTACTTGCAGATAAGATATCTCCGTCTGTAGTAGTAATCTCTGTACCACTAGATAACAAATATGATACCAAAACAACTACCGCAAAGGCTACTACCCCAATTATTGTATTTTTAATGTTACCACGGAACAATCCTGAGATAACAAAGATCACGACAAGAGCTACAACAACTGCCAGTACTAGATAGGAAATCCACATCATTGGTTCCAGCACGCTGCCTTGTACATCTGCCGATGCCTCGATTGCATCGTCACCAGCAGCCAGGATTCTTCCTAAGAAGATAAGCCCTAGCACACCTATAACTAATGCAACATATTTTAAAATTTTATGTAAAGTCATAACTTTTATTAGTCAGGTCTTATTATACTCTTTTTTTGTTTTTGTAATCTACAAGCATATCGATTAGTAAGATAGAAGCATCTTCCATATCATTTACGATACTATCAATCTTAGCGATAATGTAGTTGTAGAAAATCTGAAGGATAATTGCAACAATAAGTCCAAATACTGTAGTAAGAAGTGCTACTTTAATACCTCCAGCAACAAGAGATGGTTGCATATCACCAGCAGCCTCAATTTTATCGAAAGCTTCGATCATACCAATTACCGTACCCATGAAACCAAGCATAGGAGCAAGAGCGATAAATAAAGATACCCAAGATACATTTTTCTCAAGTTGTCCCATTTGCACACCACCGTAAGCAACAACTGCTTTCTCTGCAGATTCGATGCTCTCATCAGCACGGTCAAGACCTTGATAATAGATAGAAGCAACAGGACCTCTAGTATTTCTACATACTTCTTTAGCAGCTTCGATACCACCACTGTTTAAAGCTTCCTCTACGTTTCGAGCTAATTTTTTAGTGTTTGTAGTTGCAAGGTTTAAATAGATAATTCTCTCGATGGCAATTGCCAAACCAAGAATAAGACATAAAAGAACGATACCCATAAATCCGGCACCACCTTCAATAAAACGTCTTTTTAATTCCTGATGAAAACTAACTTCTTCGTCTGCATCAGCCGTTGCCGTAGCATCTTCATCTTCCTGAACGAAAGTTGCTATCGTACCTGGCAATGTGTTAACCATGTTTGCCGCCTTAAGATTACCGGCACCTAACACCATAATCGCAGCGATTACCAAAATAGAAAATAATCTTTTCATTACTGTTTGTCTTAATTTAATTAGTTAAAGGGTTAAAGATATAAAAATAATTTTTTAATAAAAACACCAGCAGAGAGGAAGGGATTCGAACCCTCGATACGCTTTTGGCGTATACACACTTTCCAGGCGTGCGCCTTCGACCACTCGGCCACCTCTCTAGTTTAATGTTTAAAACGGTGCGCCAAATAACAAAAAAAAATGCTCTCGGTCAAGTATGATTCGTTAATTTTACGACATTTCCCCTCTCAACGAGGTTTCATATATAGTTTTAAAGACTTTATGTGTTAATTTTTTATCTAATAAGTACATTAATTTAGCTATTGCTGCCTCGGTTGTGATGTCTTTTCCAGAAACAACACCAATCTTTTTCATCGCTACACTGGTTTCATAATTCCCCATCGCAACACTACCGCCTGCACATTGGGTTACATTTACCACCTTAAGACCAGCATTAATTTTTTCTTCTAATAATTCTAAAAACCAGGCTTGTGTTGGTGCATTACCACTACCATAAGTTTCTAAAACAACTCCTTCTAAATCTTTTAAGCTTAGAATATGGGTTACCATTTCTCGAGTTATCCCTGGAAACATCTTTAAAATCACCACGTTTGTATTAAAACGTGGATGTAATTTTAATTGTTGATTTCTATTTTGCTTCCAAAGAATTTTAGAATTTACAGATAAATGTACGCCAGATTCAGCTAATGGAGGGTAATTTAAAGAGGCAAATGCCTGAAAATGTTCCGCATTAATTTTTGTGGTTCTATTAGCACGGTATAATTTATACTCAAAATACAACCCAACTTCAGCTATAACAGGTTTATCATTCTTTTGTAAACTGGCGATTTGAATACTCGTAATTAAATTTTCTTTGGCATCTGTTCGAAGATCCCCAATAGGTAATTGTGAACCCGTAAAAATCACTGGCTTACTTAAATTCTCGAACATAAAACTTAAGGCAGACGCGGTATACGACATCGTATCACTTCCGTGGAGCACTACAAAACCATCATAATCTTCATATCGATCGTAAATAATGCTTGCTATTTTTCGCCATTCTTCAGGATTCATATCTGAAGAATCTATTGGATGCTCAAAACTTAAGGTCTCGATCTCATTTTCGAGAATATTTAATTCTGGAATATTTTGTAAAAGATCATTAAAATTGAATGGTTTTAAAGCTCCGGTATCATAATCCTTAACCATACCAATGGTACCACCGGTATATAATAAAAGTATCTTAGTTTTCTTTGCCATACAATCCTTCTTTATTAATTACAGGATTTGCATACATTAATAGATAGCTATTAAGCTCCAGAGAATTTTTAAAATCTACTCGGCGTTTTAAGCGGCGTTCAAAACGTCTTTTATCCTTAAAAGTATATTTAGAAGCATATTGCTCTGAATTATTCAGCATATCATGTGCGATATAATTTGCAGGCCAAAGCTTATAATTCTTATGAATTTCCCTGTCTATTTTACTGGCAATAACTTTAAGCTGCTCGTTAACCGATCCAAAATCATGACCAATTTCAGAAAATAAACTGGCTTCCATTAAATCTCCAGCACTTACATGAATCCTACCTTTAATACCTAAAATCCCCTGAATAATAGATTTAAAATCTTCATCTGGAGCTTTTACATATTTTTCTTTCATCCTTTTAGAAAGAATTTCTGGCATTTTTAAAACATCGGTAGGATCAAATTCATAAGAAATCGAGATAGGAACAATTTTAAGTTTCCCAAAATACTCGGTAAGACTATGATCTCCTTTTGCCATACCAATCATTTTTAATACGCCTTGCTGGGTATAATCACTACCATCTTTGGTACGACCTTCACGCTGCGCCATCCAAACAGATCGCTTATCTTCTAACAGCATCTTTTTGATAAAAGTAGATAGCTCGATAGAACTTTTTAGCATTTCACGCGGGCTCAATTTTCTACGCACCAAAAAGTTTCTGTTTAGCTTTGATAAAGCCATCAAAAACGTTTTCTGAACTAAATTATCGCCAATAGCCGAAGCCGTCATCACCAAATCATGATTATATAAGGTATAATTAAGCAAAGAAGTATCCAGAATAATATCACGATGCGTCGAAACAAAGAAATAGGATTCACCAGGTTTTAATTTCTCAAACCCACTATCGGTCACTCCATCGGTACTCTTCTCTATAATTTTCCCTACAGAATGGTATATAATTTTGGTTTGAAAATCACGAAT
Organism: Zunongwangia atlantica 22II14-10F7; assembly: GCF_002094855.1. GTDB lineage: Bacteria > Bacteroidota > Bacteroidia > Flavobacteriales > Flavobacteriaceae > Zunongwangia > Zunongwangia atlantica. The sequence continues at coordinate 134,624 of NZ_ARYN01000006.1, read as the reverse complement.
ACTTTTACAGCTAAAAACAATTTCCTTTATTTCCTCGGAAGTTTTCTCTGGAAATGTAAAATGAAGGAGCGCCTTCATCATTGGATGTTTAATATAATGCTGAAGGGATTCCTGAACCTCCTTTTCGTTATAAAATCTTATCTCTTCAAAGTCTTGCACGTGTCTGGCTTATTATAGCAAATGAACAAAAAATTAACTAATTTCAGTTTAAATACCGAATATATCTTTTGAATTCTGCGTTGTGATTTTAGCAATTTCTGCTAAAGGTTCATCATAAATTTCAGCTAATTTTTCAGCAACATTAATAATATAGGAAGATTCATTTCTTTTTCCTCTAAATGGCGTTGGCGCAAGGTAAGGCGCATCGGTTTCTAATACGATATTATCTAAAGAAATTTCATTTAGAAATTGATCAATCTTACCATTTTTAAACGTCACAACACCACCTATACCCAATTTTAGGTTATAGGAGATTGCTTTTTTTGCATGCTCTAAAGTCCCGGTAAAACAATGAAAAATCCCGAACAGATCTTCTCCTTTTTCTTCCTCTAAAATCTCAAAAACCTCATCAAAAGCCTCTCGACAATGTATTACGATAGGTAATTTATGCTTTTTAGCTAACTGAATTTGATATCTGAAAGCTTCTTGCTGAATATTAAGCGTACTTTTATCCCAATATAAATCGATCCCAATCTCTCCCACAGCGATAAAGTCTCTTTGCTTAAATTGATTTTCGATAAATTGAAGCTCACTTTTATAATTCTCCTGAACATGGGTTGGATGCAATCCCATCATTAAATGAACATGCTCTGGAAATGATTTTTCAAGATCGTACATTCTATCGGCATAGGTAGAATCGATTGCCGGGATAAAAAAGCGCTCAACTTTAGCATCTATCGCCCTTTGAATCATTTCATCACGATCTTCATCAAAAGATTCGCTATATAAATGTGTATGTGTATCTGTTATTATCATATCTGCAAAAATAATTTATTTTGAAAACCTATCTTTGCTCTAAAACGGAAAAGAATGGCGAGTTTCAAGAAAATCCTAAAAGAAAAGGGATATAAAAGCATCAAATTTAAATTTACCAAAACCAATCATCTGGAAATAAAGGCGAAAATCAATAATATTGAGGGGAATTTTATTTTAGATACCGGCGCATCCAGCACCTGTGTAGGTATAGACAGTATAGAACATTTTGATCTTTTACCAGAGGACAGCGATGTAAAAGCGGCCGGAGCAGGCGCTTCTAATATGCTAACCCAGGTTTCACAAAAAAACAGAATGGAAATTAATAACTGGAAAAAGAAAAAAGTAGACCTTGTTCTTTTTGATCTTCGGCACGTTAACGAAGCTTTATTACAACACGACGCTGAAAAAGTCCACGGTATTATTGGCGCCGATATTCTTAAAAAAGGTAAAGCAATTATAGATTACAAATCAAAAACATTGTTTTTAAAATAGGGGCTTTCTCCCCTTTTACACCTTTCTTATTAAATATAACTTTGAAACAACCAATGTTAGATTTTATGTTTTTCCAAAAGAAGGAGTATTTAAAACCACATCCTGCATCATACATTCTTATCGTTGCGGTTGTAGGCATCATAATTTTAAACATCCTAAATTTGGTTTATTCTTAACTTATTTTATTCAACCAACCAAAACTTAAAAAGGGAAGCCTAAGCTTCCCTTTTTTATTTTGAACATGGAGAGAGAACTTTAAAGTTCTAAAGCTCTCTTTATATCATTATCCATAAGTAACTCTTCTGGATTCTCTACAGCTTCTTTAATAGCCACCAAGAAACCTACAGATTCTTTACCATCCACAATTCTATGATCGTAAGAAAGGGCAACATACATCATTGGTCTAATTTCTACATGACCATCGATCGCAACAGGACGATCTACAATATTATGCATTCCTAAAATCCCACTTTGTGGAGGGTTAATAATTGGTGTAGACATCATAGATCCAAAAACACCACCATTGGTAATTGTAAAAGTACCACCTGTCATTTCATCTACAGTAATTTTACCATCACGTGCTCTTAGCGCAAGACGTTTTACCTCTTCCTCTACTCCTCTAAAGCTTAAATTTTCAGCATTTCTAACCACAGGAACCATTAATCCTCTAGGGCCAGAAACAGCGATACTAATATCTTTATAATCGTATTTTACCTGAAAGTCTCCATCGATCATAGAGTTAACATCAGGATACATTTCTAAGGCTCTAACTACAGCAAGTGTAAAGAAAGACATAAATCCTAAACTTACACCATGCTTATCTTTAAACTCTTCTTTATATTTTTTTCTTAAGGTATAGATTGCAGACATATCTACTTCGTTAAAAGTAGTAAGCATAGCAGTTTCACTTTTTGCGGCTACTAATCGCTCTGCAACTTTACGTCTTAACATAGACATTTTCTTACGAGATTCCCCACGTTTCCCTGGACCTGGAGTTCCCATAGAAGCTTTTGCCTGTACAGCGTCTTCTTTTGTTATTCTTCCATCTTTACCACTACCGCTTACAGATTTAGCATCAATTCCTTTTTCGTCTAAAATCTTTTTAGCAGCTGGAGAAGGACTTCCTGTTGCGTAAGTATCATCCTGCTTTTGTGAAGGCGTTGAAGATTTTGATGGCTCCTCAGTTTTAGCAGGTGCTTTTTCGCTTTCTTCCTTAGATTCTTTTTTATCTTCTTTGCTGTCCTCACCTGGCTTTTCTGCCTCAGTGTCGATTAGACAAACTACTTCACCAACGGCTACGGTATCACCTTCTTCTGCTTTAAGGGTTATTATACCACTTGCTTCTGCAGGTAATTCCAGGGTAGCTTTATCACTATCGACTTCGGCAATTGCCTGATCTTTTTCAACGTAGTCCCCATCTTCTACCAACCATTCTGCGATTTCTACTTCGGTTATAGATTCACCGGGGGATGGAACTTTCATTTCTAAGGCCATGTTCTTCTTTTTTATTTTGTTTCTGGAATCAACCAGAAAATTTATTCAAATTTAATTATTCTTCAGTTAATGATTTATCAAAAACGCTATCGATAACACGCTGATGTCTTTTCTTAAAGCGAACAGAACTACCAGCTGCCGGAGATCCATAGAATTTTCGACTACAACATCTAAATTGTTTAGCTTCATCAAAATGCATTAGCATATGGCCGTAAGCTCCCATATTTCTAGGCTCTTCTTGCGTCCACACAATATCATCTGCATTTTTATATTTACTTATTACCTCTTTCATTTTTTCTACCGGAAGAGGGAACAATTGCTCTACTCTTACTAAAGCAACATCATCACGATTATTCTCTTCTTTGTATTCTAAAAGATCGTAATAGAATTTACCCGTACAAAATGCTAAAGTTTTCACTTTATCTACATTTGCTTCAGCATCATCTATAATCATTTGGAATGATCCTTCAGCTAAATCTTCTTTAGTAGAAATCACTTTTGCATGTCTCAATAAACTCTTAGGAGTAAAGATAATAAGTGGTTTACGGAAACCAAATTTCATTTGTCTTCTTAGCAAATGGAACATGTTGGCAGGAGTTGTAACATCTGCAACAAACATATTGTCTTTAGCGCAAAGCTGAAGAAAACGCTCCATTCTTGCTGAAGAGTGCTCTGCTCCCTGCCCTTCGTATCCATGTGGAAGGAACATTACAAGACCGTTTTGTAATTTCCATTTATCTTCTGCGGCAGAGATGTATTGATCGATCATGATTTGTGCACCATTTACAAAATCTCCAAACTGCGCTTCCCATATCGTTAAGGTGTTTGGACTTGCCATAGCATAACCATAATCAAAACCTACCACACCATATTCAGATAAAGGTGAGTTGTAAACAAAGAAATCTCCTTCTCTACCTTCTATATTGTTATGAAGAATTATTTCTTCTTCACTTTCTTCTACTTTTAAAACAGCATGACGGTGTGAGAATGTACCACGCTCACTATCCTGCCCACTAATTCTAATATTATAACCTTCAGACATTAAAGTTCCATAAGCCAAATGTTCTCCCATAGACCAATCCAGCTTATTATCTTCAAAGTACATTTGCTCGCGTAAATTGATAATCTTCTCGATCTTACGTAAGAACTTTTTATCTTCTGGTAATTTAGAAATTGCTTTCGCTACCTTATCCAGTTCGTCCATGCTCACAGTTGTATCCACATCTTCCATCATGCGATCTTCCTGAACATTTTCGTAACCACCCCACTCATCTTCCATGAAAGGAGTGATTCTGGTAGTATCTTCTTTTCTAGAATCCTCTAAATCCTCTTCAAGTTTTTTCTTGTAATCGTCCTCTAGTTTTTCAATATAAGATTCTTCGATTACACCAGCTTTTATCAATTTTTCAGCATAAATATCTCTGGCATTTTTATGCTTCGCAATTGCTTTATAAAGTTTTGGCTGCGTAAATCTTGGCTCGTCACCTTCGTTATGCCCGTATTTTCTATATCCTAAAAGGTCGATAAATACATCTCGCTTAAATTCCATTCTAAAATCTAAAGCAAAAAGCACAGCATGTACAACAGCCTCTGCATCATCTGCATTCACATGAAGTACAGGAGATAATGTTACTTTTGCAACATCTGTACAATAAGTAGACGATCTTGCATCAAGATAATTTGTAGTAAATCCAATCTGGTTGTTCACTACAATATGAATTGTACCTGCATTTTCGTAACCATCCAACTTGGCCATTTGTACAACTTCGTATACAACGCCCTGCCCAGCAACAGCAGCATCACCATGCACAAGAATTGGTAAAACCTTAGATGGATCTCCGCTATATCTGCGATCTCTTTTTGCTCTGGCTATACCTTCTACAACAGGACCAACAGTCTCTAAGTGAGATGGGTTTGGTGCGATATTTATATTAATTTCTTTACCGCTACTAGTGTGACGGCAAGACGTCCAGCCCAGGTGATATTTTACATCACCATCAAAAATATCCTGCTCGTAATCTTTACCATCAAATTCGCTAAAAATATCTTTAGCAGATTTGCCAAAAATATTGGTTAGTGTATTTAAACGACCACGGTGCGCCATTCCCATCACGAAATCTTTAACACCTTTTTCTGCAGCTCCTTCTATTAAAGCATCCAAAGCAGGGATTAAAGTTTCCCCTCCTTCTAAAGAAAATCGCTTCTGGCCTACATATTTTCTATGTAAAAACCCTTCAAAAGAAACGGCTTCGTTAAGCTTTCTTAGAATCTGTTTTTTTCTATCGGCATCAAATTCAGGATGGTTTTCGTTAACATTCAGTTTTTTCTGAATCCAATCGATTTCTTCAGGTTTTCTAATAAACATATACTCTACCCCAATAGAATCGCAGTATATATTTTCTAAATGCTGAATAATATCCTTCAATTTTTTGGGCCCAAGCCCTAAAATATCACCGGCACCAAAAGTAGTGTCTAAATCGTCCTTACTTAAGCCGAAATTCTCGATATCGAGAGTTGGCTCGTAATGTCTTCTTTCCCTAACAGGGTTTGTTTTAGTGAATAAGTGCCCGCGAGTACGATATCCGTCGATTAATCTAATAACCTGGAATTCTTTGTAAACATGCTCTGGCATTTCGCCTTCCTCAAACGTTACCGGAGCTTCTCCCAAAACTTCAGAAGAAACGCCGTTTTGCTCCATCCCGAAATCAAATCCCTGAAAAAAAGCCCTCCAACTGGGCTCTACGCTATCTGGGTATTGTAAGTATTGATCGTATAATTCGGCAAAATATGCAGTATGCGCGGCATTTAGAAATGAAAATCTGTCCATAAGTGGAAACTAATGTTTCTATAAAGTGTAAAACACAGCAAAAGTACAATTTTTAGAAAAAACTGCTTGCAGCATTCAATAGTTTTATTTTATACATTAAAAGAAATTTAACATAGCGACAAGGCAACATGCGCACCAAATCACGCTATCTCTTACGAATATGATAATTTATATTGGAAAGTAAATTAGAAAGAGATTAAAATTTCACTAATATTAGATAATATAAGATCGATTTAACTTAAGCGCTTTCCAACTTTAAAATTATCTAAAAACCTGAAAATCAAAATTTACCTCTAAATTAAACTGTACGATTCATTAACAGATTTCCAAAATCGCGTAAAGGCTTTTTCTTTTCTTCGCTAATCGAGATCTCATCTAAAACATCAAAAGCCATTTTTGTATATTTTTCAATCTCTTCTTTTGTAGATTTTGCGGCTCCGCTTTTCTGAAAAATAGATTTTACAGTTTCTATTTTACCAGAATTATCTTCAGGATTAATAGAATAAAGATATTCCAGTTGTTTTGCTTCATCCTCTGAAGAAGCCTGTAGTGATTTTAGATATAAAAATGTCTTCTTATTTTCTATAATATCGCCTCCAACTTGTTTACCAAAAGTTTTTGGATCTCCAAAAGCATCTAAATAATCGTCCTGAAGTTGAAAAGCTATTCCCAATAGTCTACCAAATTGGTAGATGGCTTTTTTACAGTCTTCATCTACTCCAGCTACAATCGCGCCCATTTGCAATGAAGCACCAACCAGCACAGCTGTTTTGTATTCAATCATTTTTAGATAATCATCGATGCTTACATCGTCCCGGGTTTCAAAATCTATATCGTATTGCTGCCCTTCACAAACCTCCATGGCGGTTTTGGTAAAAAGCTGTGCTAATTCTTTAAATGTATTTCCTTCGTAATTTTCAAAAAGCTGGTAAGCATTAATAAGCATCGCATCTCCAGAAAGAATCCCGGTATTGATATCCCATTTTTCATGAACGGTTTCTTTACCTCTACGCAAAGGAGCATCGTCCATAATATCGTCATGAACTAAGGAAAAATTATGAAAAATTTCTATCGCTAAAGATGCATCTAAAGCTTCTTTGTAATCTTTTTCAAAGATTTCTGTAGCCATTAAAACCAGTACTGGCCGTAAACGCTTTCCTCCCAAACCAAGAATATAAACCATTGGTTCGTAAAGATTAGCAGGTTCCTTAATCGTTATTTTCTCTTCAAGATATTTTAAAAAAACCTCCCGATACTCTGTAATAGCCAGCATTAAAATAATTTTTCTGCTAAAATACCATAATTGCAATAATTTCAAATTTAATGCGATTATTAAATAAACGTAAACTATGGAAACTTTATTTGTTTTAAAAGTTTCCGTGATATACATTTGCCCAAAATTTTGAAGATTGAAAGAGACGATTTTAAATATGGCGACCGAGATGTTTTTAGAGTATGGCTTTAAAAGCGTTACTATGGATGATATTGCAGAAAAACTAGGCATCTCTAAAAAAACCATTTACGCTAATTATTCTACAAAAACACTTTTGGTGCAGGATGTTGCTTTTAATATCCTAGAGACGATTCAAAAAAGTATTGCTGAAATAAAGAAAAAAGACCTTAATGCTATTGAAGAATTATTTGAAGTAAAAAAACAGATAAGCATTTTTTTGAAGGACGAGAAAACCTCTCCTCAATTTCAGTTAGAAAAGTATTACCCAAAAATTTTTGCAAATGTAACCCGCACCAAATCAGATCTTGTTGCGTGTAGCATAGAAGAAAATGTAACAAGAGGAATAGATGAAGGACTATTCCGTAAAGAAATCGACGTGAAGTTTATTTCTAAACTTTATCACGAAGGCACAAATACTATAAGAGACACCAGCATTTTTCCTGCTGAAGAATACAGTAAAGGAGATTTGTTTCAATTATACATCGAATATCATATAAGAGGAATTGCAACTAAACAAGGATTAGAAATTTTAGAAGATCTAATAAACAACAATGAAACACCTACCAATTAAAAGTTTTCTTATGCTTATTGGCTTTATTGGCCTTTCATCATATGCACAGGAAACTACAGAAATCCCCAAATCTTTTTCTTTTTCCCTGGAAGAAGCAATTCGATATGGGTTAGATCACAATGTTGAAGCAGCAAATGCGCAACGGGATATAGCGATCTCTTTAAAGCAAAAATGGGAAATTATCGCACAAGGTTTACCACAAATAAGCGGCGCTGTAGATTACCAAAATTACATAAAACAGCCTGTACAACTTTTACCTGCTGAAATTACCGGCGGTGAACCTGGTACTTTTATCCCCGTAACTTTTGGTACGCAGCAAAGTATGAATGCAACTGCCACCTGGAATCAAATCATTTTTGATGGTTCTTATCTGGTAGGAATTCAATCTGCAAAAACATTGCTTCAAATCACAGAGAATGCAAAAACAAAAACAGATCAGGAAGTAAAAAAAGGAATTATTAATGCCTACGGAAATGTTCTTTTAGCTGAAGAAAATGTAGCCATCTTGAAGAAAAACGTAGAAAGCGTACAAAAAACCTTCGATGAGACCAGGCTTACTTTTGAAAATGGTCTTGCTGAAGAAGAAGATGTAGAGCAATTAGAGATCACCCTCCTTACCTTAAAAAATAATCTGAACAGAAGTGAGCGCATGGCAGATATTGCTTACGAGATGCTAAATATCACTTTAGGACTTCCGGTAGAAACAAATATTACGCTTACCGAAGAATTAGAAGAACTAGCTATGCAATATTTTGACCTTTCGATCTTGCAAAAAAACATTGCTGTAGAAGAGAATATCGACTTCAGAATTGCCAAAAACACGGCAGAATCTGCAGAAATTGAAGTTAAATTAGAGAAAGCCAAAGCTTTGCCTTCACTTACCGGATATGTGAACTATGGTTACCAGGGATTTAGCCAGGAATTCACTTTCTTAAATGACAATCAAGAATACTTCGATCAATCGATATTAGGAATTAGCTTAAATATCCCAATTTTTAGTAGCGGAATGCGATCTGCAAGAACTCAGCAAAAGAAAATCGCATTAGAACAGGCTCTTGCCGATTTAGATTACACCAAAAACGAAGTAAAACAACAGATAAATTCAGCTAAAACAGAGTACGAATATAGCCTGGACAATTATAACGTTCAGAAAAAGAACCTGGCTCTAGCAGAACGTATCGAAAATAAAAACAAAACCAAGTTTGAGGAAGGCGTTGCCAGCAGCTTCGAACTTAGTGAAGCCCAAAGGCAATTATATACCGCACAGCAGGATTACCTGCAATCTATGCTTAATGTAATCACCACAAAAGTTGAGCTAGAGAATTTATTAGACACAACCAAATATGAAGATAAAGAATAATTATTCCCGCCATATGAAAAAATTAGCAGCAATTTTTAGTGTTTCTCTCTTATTAGCCGCCTGCGGAAATGAGAATAAAAAATCTATAGAAGATCTTATCGAAGAAGGGAATCTTACCGAAATAAGAGCCAGAAAATCTGAACTTAGCAAAGAGCAAAGTGCTTTAACTTCAGACATTAACAGACTGGATGAAGCCATTGGCAAATTAGACAAGAACAAAAGTCTTAATCTTGTAACTGTGCAAACTTTAAAAGATAGCACATTTCAACATTTTGCTGAAGTACAAGGGGATGTTGCTACAGACGAGAATATTATCATTTACCCAGAATACTCTGGCATTTTACAAAATGTATATGTAAATGAAGGGGATCGTGTAAAAAAGGGTCAAATTTTAGCTAAAATCGATGATGGCGGATTATCCAGCCAGGTAGCACAGGCCGAAGCACAAGCTACTTTAGCCAAAACAACTTACGAGCGCCAAAAAAGACTTTGGGACCAGAATATAGGATCTGAGATTCAATTTTTAGAAGCTAAAACTAATTTCGAAGCTTCTCAAAAAGCTGCTGAACAATTAAAATCACAGCTTGCAAAAACTACAGTTACCGCTCCTTTTAGCGGAGTAATAGATGATGTGATTAGCAACCAGGGAGAAGTAGTAAGCCCGGGACAGAGTCAGCTTTTTAGAATTATCAACCTAAGCAATATGTATGTTGAAGCTGCGGTTCCAGAAAATTATCTTCCAAAGATTAAAAAAGGAACTTTAGTGAAGGTTATGATCAGCTCTATTAATAAGGAATACGAAGGTGAAGTTACAGAAGTTGGAAACAACATTAACGCCAACAACAGGACTTTTAGAGTAAAAATCGCTATTCCTAATCCAGATCAATTAATACGTCCTAACCAAATCGCAACAATCATGTTGAATGATTACACAGCAGAAGGCGCTATTAGCATTCCTGAAAGTACTATTCAGAAAAATGCAATGGGAGAAAGTCTTGTGTACACTTTAGAAAATAAAACAGACAGCACTGGGGTTGCGAGAAAAACTGTGATTGAAACCGGTTATGTGTACGGCAATAGAATTGAAGTAACCGAAGGTTTAGAAGCAGGAGCTACTCTTATCGTTGAAGGAAGCAAGAGTTTAAGAGACGGACAGGAAGTAAAAATTAGCAAAAAGTAAAAAATGAACAATCTAGATAAAGAATTTAAGCTCTCCTCCTGGGCGATCGATAATAAAATGACGGTTTACGTTATTATTGCGATCATCATGCTTGGTGGTTTGCTTTCTTACTACGGAATGCCACGTGAGGCTTTTCCTGAAATTATAGAGACCAAAATCTATATCAGTTCAGTAAACCCAGGAAACTCGGCTGAAGATGTAGAGAAATTTATTACAGAACCCTTAGAAGAGGAATTTAATGATATTGCCGGCGTTAAGGAAATTACCTCAACAACACTTCAGGATTACTCGATCGTCATTGTAGAATTTGAAGAAGACGTTAGTGTAGATAATGCCAAAACTAAAGTAAAAGACAAAGTAGATTTGGTAAAAGCTGAAACTACCTGGCCAACTTTAGATAACGGCGCAAAGGTAGAGCCAAATGTTTTCGACCTGAACATTTCAGAAGAACAACCTATCCTGAATATCAATTTAACAGGTGATTACCCTGTTCAGCAATTAAAAACCTATGCTGAATATCTTCAGGAAAAAATAGAATTACTTCCCCAGATTAAAGAGGCTAGCATTCGTGGAGCTGAAGAAATGGAAGTTGAAATTGCCGTGGATATTTACAAAATGTCTGCTTCACAGGTAAGTTTTGACAATATTGTTAATGCGGTAAGTATGGAAAACAAAACCATTTCTGCCGGAAATGTAATTACCAGCGGTGTCGAAAAAAATATTAGAATCGTTGGAGAAATCCAAGATCCTAAAGAATTAGAAAATGTAATTGTAAAGCGCGAAGGCGGAAACATTTTTCTAAAGGACATTGCTAAGATCAATTTCAAAGAAAAAGACGCAACCACTTTTGCACGAGAATACGGTGAACCTGTGGTGATGTTAGATATCAAAAAGCGTGGTGGTAAAAACATGATCGAAGCGGTAGAGGATATTAAAAAAATTATCGCTGCAGAGCAGGAAGATTATTTACCAGAAAACCTTCATATCTCTTACTCTAACGACCAATCTACAAAAACGCAAACGCAAGTTGACGATCTTGTAAATAATATCATCTTTGGGGTAATATTGGTGGTTTTAGTACTAATGTTTTTCTTAGGTTTTAGAAATGCTCTTTTTGTTGGTTTAGCCATCCCGCTTTCGATGTTCTTATCTTATATTATTCTTTCCAGTCTTGGTTTTACCCTAAACACTATGGTTCTTTTTGCACTGGTAATGGGACTGGGAATGTTGGTAGACAACGGTATTGTAGTGGTAGAAAACGTCTATACATTAATGGACGAAGGAATGTCACGAAAACAAGCCGCCAAACAGGGACTTGGAGAAATTGCATGGCCAATTATAGCATCTACAGCAACTACGCTGGCAGCATTTTTCCCATTAGGGCTATGGCCAGGAACCATTGGTAAGTTTATGATGATCTTTCCTATTACACTTTCTATTGTATTAGGCTCTTCATTATTTGTGGCATTGATCATTAACTCGATGCTAACTTCAGAATTTATGAAAACCGAGGAAGAAGAAATCACCAGAAAAAGACTGGTAATTTTATCGGTAATATTTGCAGCCTTAGGGATTATAATATTATTAGCAGGGTTCTTACTAGATGCTGGTGCATTAAGAGGAATAGGAAATATCCTTATTTTACTGGTAATCCTCTTATGGGTTTACAAATATGTGCTTACCAAAGCCATCTCATACTTCCAGTTTACCGCACTTAAAAAACTAGAAAATAGCTACGAAAGCACTCTTAAATATGCATTAAGCGGAAAAAGAGCCTATGCATTTTTCTTCGGAACAGTGATTATGCTTATCCTTTCGTTTATGCTTATTGGCGCGGTACAACCTAATGTATTGTTTTTCCCTGAAAACGAACCTCAGCAAATTATCACCTATATTGAATATCCTGAAGGGACAGATATCGCAAAAACGAATCAGTTAACAAAAGAGGTTGAAAAAAGAATCTACGATGCCATAGAGAAATATAATGATGGTGGCTATAATTACATGGTAGAATCGGCCGTATCTCAGGTTGGTGAAGGGGCAGGAAATCCACAAACCGATGGTGGCCAGCAAAACGAAATGCCACACAAAGGTAAGATCACTTTATCGATGCGCGAGTTTAACGAACGTAGAGGTGTGAAAAGTAGTGAGGTAATGGAAGAAATTCGAGCTTCAGTTCATGGTTTTCCTGGAGCATCGATCATTGTTGAAAAAGATGCAGCAGGACCACCTTCTGGATATCCTATTAATATTGAAATTAGAGGCGAAGACTACGAAGAAATGTTAGCTGAAGCCGAAAATATGCGCTCTTACATTCAGGAGCTTAGTATTGAAGGGATTGAAGAATTAAAAATCGACGTAAACAAATCTAAATCTGAACTTGAAGTTACCGTAGATCGAAGAAAAGCAGGACAGCTAGGAGTTTCTACTGTTGCTGTGGGGCAAACACTACGTAGAGCAATTTACGGCGAGGAAGTATCTACATACAAAGACGGTGATGATGATTATGAAGTTAATGTTCGCTTCAACGAAAAGTTTAGATACGATGAAAATGCATTGTTTAATCAGCCAATTACTTTTAGAGATCAAAATAATGGGCAGTTAGTTCAGGTGCCAATTTCAGCATTAGTAAACACTGAAGTTGCTTCATCTTTCAGCTCGATTAAAAGAAAAGATTTAAAACGTGTAATTACTGTTTACTCGAATGTTTTGGGTGATTATAATGCCAATGAAATTGTTCAGCAATTAAAAACCGAACTTCAGAATTACGAATTACCAGATGACATGAATTTCGCTTTTACTGGTGAGCAGGAAGAACAGGCAGATAACATGGCTTTCTTATTAAAAGCTTTATTAATTGCTATTGGAGGGATATTGTTGATTTTAGTAGCCCAATTTAATTCGATCTCAAAACCACTAATAATAGTGAGCGCAGTAGTTTTAAGTTTGGTTGGTGTTTTCTTTGGATTAATTCTTTTCCAAATGGACTTTGTGATTATTATGACGATGATGGGGATTATATCTCTTGCCGGTATCGTTGTGAATAATGCGATTGTGCTTATCGATTACACGCAAATTTTAATAGACCGTAAGAAAAACGACCTTGGCCTAGAGGAAGACGACCTTCTTACCAGAGAACAATATTTTGATTGTATTGTTAGAGGAGGACGATCAAGATTGCGCCCGGTATTATTAACTGCGATTACTACAGTACTTGGGTTAATTCCATTAGCGATAGGCTTAAATATAGATTTCTTCGGATTAATGATAGATTATGATCCCGGGATTTATATTGGTGGAGACAATGTTATTTTTTGGGGACCTCTAGCATGGACAGTAATTTTTGGACTGGTTTTCGCCACCTTCTTAACATTGGTTGTTGTACCGGTAATGTTTTACTTGGTAAACCGTGCAAAGGTGAAAACCCGAAATAAAAAATTAGAAAGAAAACAACGAAAATTAGCAAATAACTAAGTAGAAAAATGTCCCAGCAATACTGGGACATTTTTTATATCGAGTAAACTACCTCGAGGTATTATAGCCTTTGGCGGTGCCAATAAAAAAGCCCTGATTAAAAAAAATCAGGGCTTTTTTCTTTAAACTAAAATCAATCTCTACTCTTCGTTAACTGCTAACGAAGATTTAGATGAAATATTATCTACAGATACGATTTGGTTAGATTTATACTCTACCTGCTTAATCTTATCACCTTCCCAAAAAAGCCATCTACCAGTTTTCTCACCATTGTTATATTCTGCGGACGCTGTCTTTTCACCGTTCTCGTTGTAAGAAACCCATTTTCCATGGAGCTCTCCATTCTTGTACGTACCTTCCTGCCTAATACTTCCGTCTTCATAATAATATGTGCCTTTTATTAAATCTCCCTGTTTTTCGAATACAGGTTTTTTAACTCCTTTTTGCGCGATAGCTGCTCCTCCTATCATCATCAGTGCAGCCAACATTGTATTTTTTATCGTCTTCATTTTGCTATCTATTAATCTTGTGCTAACAAATATAACACAAAGTTTACATTAAAACAATAATTACGTAACATTAAATTAACATTAAATACATAAATAACTTATTTACAGCAATTTAAATATTATCATTTCATAACATTGTGTTTACATAGTGATTAATTTTAGGCTGTTTATTTACTCAAACCACATTTACTTATTACTTTTGCCCCACTAAAATTTTACGAAAACAACTATGTACAGAAGTCATACTTGCGGTGAGCTTAATTCTTCCAAAATTGGGAACGAGGTAACGCTTTCAGGATGGGTGCAAAAAATTAGAAATAAAGGTTTTATGATCTGGGTAGATCTTCGCGATCGCTATGGGATTACTCAGCTTATTTTTGATGAAGAAAGATCTTCAGAAGACTTAATGAAGAAAGCTGCAACCTTAGGCCGTGAGTTTGTAATTCAGGTAAAAGGTGAAGTTATAGAAAGGGAGTCTAAAAACCCTAATATCGCCACAGGTGAAATTGAAGTTTTGGTAAAAGAACTTGCCATTTTAAATACTTCTTTAACTCCGCCTTTCACTATAGAGGATGAGACAGATGGTGGTGAAGATTTACGAATGAAGTACCGTTATCTTGATATTCGAAGAAATCCAGTTAAGAATAAACTGGTTTTTAGACATAAAGTTGGGATGCAGGTTAGAAATTATTTATCTAATCAGGGATTTATTGAAGTCGAAACACCTTACCTTATTAAATCTACTCCAGAAGGTGCCAGAGATTTCGTAGTACCAAGTAGAATGAACGAGGGGCAATTCTATGCACTACCGCAATCACCACAAACATTTAAGCAGTTGCTTATGGTTGGTGGTATGGATAAGTATTTTCAAATCGTAAAATGTTTTAGAGACGAAGACCTAAGAGCAGATCGCCAGCCAGAATTTACACAAATCGACTGTGAGATGGCTTTTGTAGAACAGGAAGATATTCTAAATATATTTGAAGGTTTAACAAGTCACCTTTTAAAGGAAATTAACGATGTAGACGTTGATACATTCCCAAGAATGACGTACGATGAAGCAATGCGCAAATACGGCAACGACAAACCAGATATTCGTTTTGGGATGGAGTTTGCCGAGTTAGATGCTATTGCAAAAAACAAAGGCTTTAATGTTTTCGACCAACAAGAATTAGTTGTAGGTATTGCCGTTCCTGGTGCTGCATCTTATACCAGAAAACAAATCGACGCTTTAATAAACTGGGTGAAGCGCCCACAAATTGGAGCAAACGGACTTGTTTGGGCTAAATACAACGAAGACGGTAGCTTAAAATCTTCAGTAGATAAATTCTATACTGAAGAAGATCTTAAAGAATGGGCACAGGTAACTGGTGCAAATCCTGGAGATCTAATTTTAGTAATGGCTGGTGATACCAACAAAACAAGGTCTCAGTTAAGTGCATTACGTATGCATCTTGGTAATGAGCTTGGGCTTAGAAAATCTGATGAGTTTGCGCCACTTTGGGTGATCGATTTCCCGCTATTAGAATGGGACGAGGAAACCGAACGTTACCATGCAATGCACCACCCGTTTACTTCTCCTAAAGTTGAAGACATTCCTCTTTTAGCTACAGATCCAGGAAAAGTAAGAGCTAATGCTTACGATCTTGTATTAAATGGAAATGAAATTGGTGGAGGTTCTATAAGAATTCACGATAAAGAAACACAATCTAAAATGTTCTCTCATTTAGGGTTTACTGAAGAGGAAGCAAAAGAACAATTTGGATTTTTAATGAATGCATTCCAGTACGGTGCACCACCACATGGCGGTATCGCATTTGGATTCGACAGATTAACAGCAATTCTTGGCGGGCAAGAGACTATTCGAGATTTTATTGCATTCCCTAAGAACAACGCTGGCCGCGATGTAATGATCGATGCTCCTTCTAAATTAGATGAAGAGCAACTAAAAGAATTAAGCTTAAAATTGAATATTGAATAAAAAACGAAAATCCTGCTTTAGAGCAGGATTTTTTTGTCATAACCCAAAATTGGAGGTTTAGCAGATGTTTTTAAAAGCAGTCCCTGGATTACAAAAGTTTTTGCTGTGGAAGACAAAGCATCTTTCACAACAGCAGTTCATTTTAATTCTTAGTGCTATTATTGGCTTTACGGCGGGTTTGGGCGCCGTCGTCATTAAAAACCTCACGCATTTTATACAAAATCTGCTTGAAGGAAATTTAATCGCCAACTACCATCATGCATTTTATTTTATATTTCCAATCATAGGATTGGCTCTAACGGTATTTATCATAAAGAAGATCCTTAGAAAACCGGTTGGCCATGGGATACCTTCAACACTTTATGCTATTTCTAAAAGAAAAGGGCTTATGCGCTCTTTCCAGATGTATGGCTCTATTCTTACGGCCCCATTAACTGTTGGTTTTGGAGGATCTGTAGGATTAGAAGGCCCAACGGTTGCAACAGGAGCCTCTTTAGGTTCTAATATTTCTCGCTTATTTAGAATGAACCAAAGTGCCCGCACATTACTTATAGGCTGTGCGGCTGCTGGAGCAATGTCTTCTATCTTTAAGGCCCCCATTGCTGCAATTATTTTCGCTATAGAAGTATTTAGCCTGGATTTAACGTTGGTAAGCATGTTACCTTTATTAACAGCATCGGTTTCCGCGATTCTTACTTCTTACTTTTTCTTTGGTTCAGATACCATTTTACCATTCGAGCTTAGAGATGATTTTACAATTTCTGAAGTTCCATTTTATATGATTTTAGGCTGTATTTGCGCATTAGGCTCGATGTATTTTACAGTGATTTATTTCAGAATAAATACACTCTTTGGTAAAATTGAAAATAAATTTACCCGATTATTACTGGCGGGCACCGGTTTAGGAATTATCGTTTACTTTATACCTCCACTTTATGGTGAGGGTTACGGCGTGATTAATAATCTTTTAGCCGAAAATTATATTCAGGCATTAGGCACTAACTTTTTAAACGATTTTCTAGATAATATCTGGGTGGTGATCCTTCTACTTGCGGGCTTGGTGGTATTTAAAATATTTGCGACTTCACTTACTTTCGCTGCCGGTGGTGTAGGTGGGATTTTTGCTCCGGTGCTTTTTATGGGAAGTGCATTAGGCCATTGTTTTGCTTTAGTGGTAAATCATTTAGGTATTACAGATAAACCTATTTCAACCAGTAGTTTTACCATGGTGGGAATGGCCGGTTTAATGGCCGGAGTTTTACATGCTCCCCTTACTGCCATTTTCCTTATTGCTGAATTAACCGGAGGATACGAACTGTTTGTGCCGTTAATGATTACCGCACTTATTTCTTATATGATCACAAATACCGTACAACCACACTCAGTTTACACATTAGAACTTGCCAAACGCGGTGAACTTTTAACACACGATAAAGACCAAACGGTATTAACCTTGCTGAATATAAACCAGATTATCGAAAAGAATTTTATTCCTCTAAAAGTGAATATGACTTTAGGTGATGTTATCCATG
The DNA here is from genome assembly GCF_002094855.1 of Zunongwangia atlantica 22II14-10F7. Lineage (GTDB taxonomy): Bacteria > Bacteroidota > Bacteroidia > Flavobacteriales > Flavobacteriaceae > Zunongwangia > Zunongwangia atlantica. Next base: position 116,776 of record NZ_ARYN01000006.1, on the reverse strand, counting down.
AGGGTGTTATAAAATCTTCTCGAAATATTTTCCCAGTAATCGATAAAAATGAAAATTTTATGGGGATCATTCTCTTGGATGATATAAGACCAATAATGTTTAAACAACATTTATATGATGAAATTACTGTAAGTGATATCATGCAAAGAGCGCCAGACATTATCGATTTACAAAACGATAGCATGAAAACGATAATGAAGAAATTTCAGCATAGCGCAGCATGGAATTTACCTGTGGTTAAAGAAGATAAGTATGTTGGATTTATCTCTAAATCTAAAATGCTTACCGCATATCGCCAAAAATTGATTGAAGTTACCGTTTAAAGAAAGGACGATTTTATGAAGATAATAATGAAGATTTTAGGAATAGCTATTTTAATAGCCATAGCAGTTGGATTTTATTTTAGGATTGCAGAAGATGATATTGTAACTGGAGATCGTATTATAGGTATTGCTGTTCTAACCTCTTCTTTTGTATTGATGCCTATATTTTTAGTAGTTCGTTGGAGAGGTAAAAAGCTAGAAGATTATACCTTAAGCCCAGAGAATATGAAAAAAATGCGGGATAAGGGCATAGATTAGCACTTTTATAGTCTTGAAAAAATTTTCAGAATCTTTCTATTTTATTGAACCATTGTCAATAATATTATAGTATGTTTGTACTTTATTAATTATTATTTTATTACAATGGAAGGTACAGTTAAATTTTTTAATGAATCTAAAGGTTACGGATTCATCACCAACGACGACACAGGAAGAGATATCTTCGTTCACGTTACAGGGATCGAAGGAGATGCTCTAAATGAAGGAGATAAAGTGGAGTACGTTGAGAAAGAAGGACGAAAAGGTCTTAACGCAGACCAGGTTCGTGTTATTGGATAGTGCATATAGATTAGATTATATATATAGTATTCAAATGCAAAAGCCGCTCGATGAGCGGCTTTTTATTTTATATACATTTCCTATAGTAGGCTTACCTCAGGACTAACCCAAAAGAGGCATTTATTTGAAAATCTTCTTTATTACAATACACCCCGATAGCTATCGTGACTAGAGCATCTAATCTCGATTATCAAGTAAATTTTACTTTACTACCAATTGTGCTTTTATTCCATTTAGCATAGCTTCAGTTAAAGCCACAATATCAAAATTGTGCGACCATCCCCAATCTTCTCTTGCTGCATTATCATCTATACTAGAGGGCCAGCTATCTGCAATATCCTGTCTAAAATCTGGTTCGTAAGAAATTTCGAAAGTCGGAATATACTTTTTAATTTCTTCAGCTAAACTTTCAGGCGTAAAACTCATCGCTGCCAGGTTATAAGAAGATCTTACCTTAATTGCTTCCGTAGGAGCTTCCATAATATCTACCGTAGCCTTTATCGCATCTTCCATAAACATCATTGGTAAAGAAGTTGAAGCAGTTAAAAACGAAGTATACTTCCCATCTTTAATAGCTTCATGAAAAATCTCTACAGCATAATCTGTAGTTCCACCACCAGGTAAAGTTTTATAACTTATAATACCCGGATAACGAATACTACGAACATCCACGCCATATTTTTTATTATAATAACTACACCAACGCTCTCCTGTTTGCTTACTTATACCGTAAACGGTAGTAGGTTCCATAATAGTAGTTTGTGGTGTATTTTCTTTTGGAGTTGACGGGCCAAAAACAGCGATACTCGATGGCCAGAAAACCCTTTTAATCTTCTTATCCTTAGCTAGATTTAATACATGGAACAAAGAATCCATATTTAAACCCCAGGCTTTCATTGGCGCTTTTTCTCCAGTAGCACTTAACATTGCAGCCATTAAATAAACATCCTCGATTTGGTGCTTTTCTACCAGGCCGGCAATCTGCTCATAATCCATTGCGTTGGCGATCTCAAAAGGTCCGCTTGCCATAAGTTCTTCACTTCCCTCTCGAATATCACTGGCGATTACAGCATCGCTACCATGAATTTCACGGAGTTTTAAGCTTAATTCAGTTCCTATCTGGCCACTTGCGCCAATAATCAAGATTTTTGTGGGCATACGCTTAAAAATTTTTTGCAAATATATTTATTTATTGCGAATATAATTTGCTAAATCGTTTAATCAAAGCGAGTAATTATGTAATTTTTAAGATTGAAGAAATTATATGGCTTTAGTATTTTAATCGTTTACATTTGTAATATCAAAATTTGATAATGAAGCGAGCAATTTTCGGAATACTATTGATGATTTTGGCCTCCTGTGTTCAGGATTCGGAAAAAGACAAACCCCAGATAAAACCAAGGGAAACTGAAGCTTTCACCAAAGAATTTAAGATCAAAACGGCTATTTTGCCATTAGAAAGTTCTGCGAAAAAATACGCTCTTACCTGGGCGCCTTATATTGTTTTAAATAACGAAGTGCAGCAATTAGAAACAACATCTGTTAATAAATTAATCGATAACTCCTCAGCAATTGCGCAACTTACAGAAAGTTTACAAAGCTCCTTACCAGATTCTTTAAGATCTACACCTGTACAATCTCGTTTACGTGTGCTTACTACTAAAGCTAAAGTTTTAGAACAAAAAGCTCACTTACAAAGTATAAATCCAGAAGAAATAAAAGAAGTTGCTCAAGATATCCCTATGGAATTCAACAATCTTAATATTCAGCTTAATGAATTATTTATTGAAACCATTGAAGATTTTGAAGCAGAGTTAGACCGCCTTGTAGAAGAAAACCGTTTAAGACAGGAACAAAAAAGAGATAGCCTGGAAGCTGAAAATCAGGATTAGCACTTAGAGATTTATTGTATCTTCAGCAAAAATAAATCTCATGAAAAAACAAGTATTCTCTCTTATCTTCTGTTTTTTGGGCATCTTAGGTTTTTCCCAAACCATGCCCTATCAATCTAACAACGATCAGGCTAAAACCGAAATCACTAAAGTGATAGATGCCTGGCACAAGGCCGCTGGTGAAGCCAACTTTAAAAATTACTTTGATTTAATGAGCAAAGACGCCGTATTCATTGGCACAGATGCTACTGAAAACTGGCAAATCGACGAGTTTAAAGCTTATGCAAAACCTCATTTCGACAAAGGACGAGCCTGGGACTTTACTGCTATAGAAAGAAATATTTATCTAACCGACCAAAAAGGAATTGCATGGTTTGATGAATTACTGGATACACATATGGGAATTTGCCGAGGTTCTGGAGTGATGAAATATGTTGAAGACGAATGGAAAATAGCTCATTATGTACTTTCCATAGAAATACCTAACGAAAATGTAAACGAAATAACCAGCATCAAAAAAGATTTTGACAGCAAAATGTTACAGCAGCTTAAAACAAAAAATTAGCGATATTGGTGATCCTGTAACATAAATCTTAAAAATGCGTCTGTTTTATTACATTAGCAACAATTTTAAAAACACATCAACATTCAAATGAAAAAAATAACTAATGCGGTTTGTTTATCCTTAATTGGCGCTGCAATGATTGGCTGCCAAGACAAGGATAAATCTTCCGAATCTGAACAAGAAGAAATCCATGGTATCAACCTGGCTTACATGGATACTACCACCAGCCCTAAAAGCGACTTCTTTCGTTATGTTAACGGAACCTGGCTGGATGAAACTGAAATTCCTGGTGACCAGACAACCTGGGGTAGTTTTAATGAACTTCGTGAAAACACAGATAATGATGCCCTGGCATTATTAAATGAAGCTTCTAACGATCCAAACTTAGATGCCAGTAGCGACCAGGCTAAAGCTGTAAATCTTTATAAAACTATTATGGATACCGTTGCTCGTAACGAGCAGGGAGTAAAACCAGTTTTACCTTATTTAGAAAAAGTAGATGAAATTTCTAGCAAAGAAGATCTTCAGGCTTATTTAACTGAAGCTTCTAAATATGGCGGTGGTGGCTTCTTCTCTTTTGGCGTTCGTGCAGATGCTAAAAACAGTAGTCAAAACGCAGCTTACCTTTACCCAGGTAGCTTAGGTTTACCAGATCGTGATTATTACGTTGCAGATGATTCAGATTCTAAAGAGAAAAAAGCAAAATATGAAGAGCATATTGCACGTATGATGCAGTTTTTAGACTACTCTGAAGATGATGCGCAAAAATTTGCCAAAACTGTAGTTGAATTTGAAACTAAACTGGCAGAGCCAAGATTGGATAAAGTAGAGCGTCGTGATGCACGTAAAACTTACAATCCTATGACGGTTGCTGAACTACAGGAAATGGTACCAGCAATTAATTGGGATAGTTATTTCGAAGAAATTGGCGCAGGTAAATTAGATACTATTATCGTATCTCAGCCAAAATATATGAAAGCTATGCAGGATCTTTTAGCTGAAAATGATGTAGATACCTGGAAAGCTTATTTAAAATGGACAAGTTTTGATGCTGCTGCAGGAATGCTTTCTACTGAAATTGAAACTGCTAACTGGGACTTTTATAGTAAAACTCTTAGTGGAGCTAAAGAACAACGTCCTAGAGACGAAAGAGCTTTAGGAACCGTAAACGGTATGGTTGGTGAAGCTTTAGGAAAGCTTTATGTTGAAAAACACTTCCCTCCAGAAGCTAAAGAAAAGGCTCAGGAAATGATTGCTAACGTAATAAAAGCTTACGAAAAGCGTATCAATAACCTTAGCTGGATGAGTGAAGACACTAAGAATAAAGCTATCGAAAAATTAGGAACCACAACTATTAAAGTTGGATATCCAGATGAATGGGAAGATTACGGTGACTTAGAAATCACAGGATCTGAAGATGGTTCTTATTTCCAAAACGTAATGAACGCCCGTAAATGGAGAACTGCCGAAAATATTGCAAAATTAGGCGAGTCTGTAGACAAATCTGAATGGTATATGTCTCCACAAACGGTTAATGCTTATTACAACCCAAGTTATAACGAGATCGTGTTCCCAGCTGCAATTTTACAACCACCTTTCTACGATTACAAAGCAGATGCTGCTGTAAACTATGGTGGAATTGGAGCCGTAATTGGTCACGAAATTTCTCACGGATTTGATGATAGCGGTGCTCGTTTTGATGCTGAAGGAAACCTTAACAACTGGTGGACAGACGAAGATCTTTCTCAGTTTGAAGGCCTTGGACAGGATCTTGCAGATCAATACAGCGCTATCGAAGTTTTAGACAGCACCTTTATTAATGGTGAATTTACCTTAGGTGAAAATATTGGTGATCTTGGTGGTGTAAACGCTGCTTACGATGGTTTACAAATGCACTTAGCAGAACATGGAGATCCAGGAAAAATTGACGGGTTTACTCCAGAGCAACGTTTCTTCTTATCTTGGGCTACTGTTTGGCGTACTAAAATGCGTGATGAAGCTTTAAAAAGCCGAATTAAAACAGATCCTCACTCTCCTGGAATGTACAGAGCTTACGTTCCATTACAAAATATTGATGCGTTTTACGAGGCATTTAATATTAAAGAAGGAGATTCGATGTATGTTGCACCAGATGATCGTGTAAAAATCTGGTAATTGTAATTATAACCGATATTATAAAAAAACCGATGCTTTTTAAAAAGCATCGGTTTTTTTTATATTCTTGAATATTTAGTACTCTCTAAATAATCGTATCCTTTAAAAATTGTTCTTTCTTTTCAGGATGATCGATCATATAATGCAAGCCTCTACTTTCATTTCTACGTAAAGCCGATTTTATAATCATATAAGCCACTGTAGTAAGATTTCGAAGTTCTAATAAATCTTTTGTGATTTTAGATTTACTATAGTAAGATTCTACTTCTTCATAAATAACAGACATCCTCCTTGCTGCGCGATGTAATTGCTCTTTAGAACGTACAATCCCCACGTAGTTCCACATAATATTTCGTATTTCTCCAAAATTATGTTTAATCAAATACCATTCGTATTGGCTGTAAACTCCGCTTTCGTCCCATTGCGGTATTACAATATCTCTAAATGGTCGTAATTGTTTTCGTTTAGCTTTTTCTGCAGCTCTATGGGCAAAAACCAATCCTTCTAATAAACTATTACTTGCTAATCTATTTGCTCCATGAACACCTGTATGCGCTACTTCGCCACAAGCATATAAGTTTTGCATGGATGTTTGCCCAGAAAGTGACGTCATTACACCTCCACAACTATAATGTGCAGCTGGCACTACTGGAATAGGTTTTTCTGAAATATCTAAATTAATATTCTCTAAACAGTTTTTATAAATATGAGGAAAACGTGTTTGCAACTCTTCTTTAGGAAAATGCGTCATATCTAAATACACACATTCTTCTCTGCGTTCTTTCATTTCAGAATCAATACTTCTGGCTACCACATCTCTTGGTGCTAATTCTAAACGCTCATCATACTTTTTCATAAAACGCTCTCCATCACCATTTCGAAGCAAACCACCATGACCGCGTAATGCTTCAGAAATTAAAAAAGATTCACTTCCGGGGTTATAAAGTGCTGTTGGATGAAATTGTATAAACTCCATATTAGCAATACGAACTCCCGCTCTATTGGCCATAGCAACACCGTCTCCAGTAGCAATTTTTGGGTTAGTACTATGCAAAAAGGCTCTGGAAGCACCACCAGTGGCTAACATTGTAAATTTAGCCTGAAATGGAAACACATGCTCTTCTTTTGCATTAAGCACATAAGCTCCAAAACAAATATTAAAAGCAGATTGTAAATTATTTAATACCTGATGTTCTGTAATTAGATCTAACGCATAATGATCTTCGAAAATCGAAATATTTGGGTGCTTTTTTGCTTTTTCCAGAAGCACATTTTGTACCGCGGCACCGGTTAAATCCCGAACATGCAAAATTCGATGTTCTGAATGCCCACCTTCCCGGGCTAAATCATAATCTTTATTATTTGCCTTTTTATCAAAATTAACTCCTAATTCAATAAGTTCTGCAATTCGCTCAGCGCCTTCTTTAATTAAAACTTCCACCGCATCCTCATGGCAAAGCCCAGCTCCGGCTACATGAGTGTCTTTAATATGCTTCTCGAAATTATCCTCTTTATCCCAAACAGCAGCAATCCCGCCCTGCGCATATTTTGTATTACTTTCAGAACCATCGGTTTTAGTTACAATGTTCACCGTTCCAAAATCTGCAACCTTTAAAGCATACGTTAATCCGGCAATTCCGCTACCAATTACCAGAAAATCTGAAGTATATATATTTTCCAATGCAGTAAATCTATAAATTAAGTTTAGCAGAGATTTCTAGCATTTTTTCAATCGGCTTTCTCGCTTGTTCGATTTGTTCCTGTGCTAAATGAAGTTCAGGCTGCTCATGCTCTAAGCATAAAAATAGCTTTTCCATTGTATTCAATTTCATATAAGCACAATCGTTACAAGCACAAGTAGAATCGTTTGGAGGAGCCGGAATTAATGTTTTTTCAGGATTATCTTTTCCCATTTGGTGTAAAATACCGCTTTCAGTAACCACAATAAAAGTTTGCTTTTCGCTTTTTTCTACGTGTTTTAATAAAGCAGTGGTAGAACCTACAAAATCGGCTACTATTAAAATTGGTTTTTCACACTCTGGATGCGCGATTATCGACGCCCCTGGATTTTCCTCTTTCAGTTTTAATATTTTTTCTAAAGAATATTTTTCATGTACCATACAAGCGCCATCCCAAAGTACCATATCTCTTCCGGTTACACTATTAATGTAATTTCCTAAATTCTTATCTGGCGCAAATATTAAAGGCTGCTCTTTAGGAAAACTATTTACAATAGCTTCTGCATTACTCGAAGTACAAATCACATCAGAAAGCGTTTTAATATCGGCTGTACAGTTAATGTATGATATTACTTTATGATCTGGATATTTAGCTTTAAAAGCAGCAAACTTATTTTTAGGAGCCGATTCAGCCAACGAGCAGCTTGCTTTTAAATCTGGGATAATTACTTTTTTATTCGGATTTAGAATTTTAGCTGTTTCTGCCATAAAATGCACTCCTAAAAAAACAATAATATCGGCATCTGTATTCGCGGCCTTTTGCGCTAAACCCAGACTATCACCCGTATAATCTGAAATATCCTGAAGATCTCCGGTGATGTAAAAATGCCCTAATATTACTGCATTTTTCTCCTTCTTTAATCTTTTAATTTCTTCAATTAAATTTAAATTTCTATCGACAGGAAAATTTAAAAATCCTTCTTTTTCGAGCATCGTTGTTTGATCCATTGTTCTATAAATTTCAATGTTCAATTAATAGTGTTAATATAGATTTACGTAATAACGTGGGTAAGTTGTAATTCTAAAATTGTAAAATCGTTTTTGCTTTAACTCGCAATTGATCACCAGTTATCTAAAGCGCCTTAAAATTACGGCTTTTTTTAACGCCTGCCATTATATCCAGCCACTTTATACAGTTTAAGATTATAAAAATTAGCCTTCTTTTTTCGTTAAATAAAAGCACATTAAGCTTGATTGAAAAAGACTAACAGAGTTTAAGACGAATTTACTTTAGATCAACGTCCCTATATTCTAGGCAACTGTTTGGCTTACTAACGCATAATAGTAATGTCTTTTAAGCCAGAACTTAAGTAACATTCCAAAAAAAATTAACGCCTTTGTTTTCATTTAAAAACATAGGTGCTAAGGTATATTCAATAATAAATAGAAGACTTGATATACATTAGAACGGGAAATTGTATAAAAACCTGGAAAGATTTTAAAATTTTAAACAAAAGCCTAAAGTTATCTTCAGGCTTTTGTTATTAAAATTGTTTAATTTCACGATCTAATTTAAAGCATCTTATGAAACGTTTCTTTTTAGGCATTTGCAGCTTTTTCTTTTTAATGTCATGTACTAATGAAGCTGAAAATTTTGATTGGCTGGTGGGCGACTGGAAACGTGTAAATGCTGAAAAAGAGTTCAAAACCTTCGAAAGCTGGCAAAAAAATAAGAAAGAATATGCTGGTTTTGGCTATACAATGCTAGAAAACGATACCATTTTCCAGGAAGATCTAAGACTTTATAAAGAAAACGATCTTTGGACGCTTGAAGTTACCGGAGTAAACGAAGCACCAACTCCATTTGTGCTTTCAGAATTAAAACCTGAATATTTTATTGCTGAAAATGACACGAACGAATTCCCAAAAAAGATCATTTACAAGCTTGACAATGACACTTTAAAAGCGAATGTTTCTACAAGTGAATTTGATGTTGATTTTGAATTTGTGAAAATTCAGGAGTAACCTTAGAGAGGTATCACTAAACATTTATTAAAATAAAATCTATACTGGAGTCCTCCCGAAGAATAAAAGGAAAGGGACATTTGATCTTAATTATTGAGTAGATCAGAAATAGAAAAAAGCATCTTCAATAAGTTCGATTTTGGTTCCGGAAGCATTTTTGACAATGGCAACGATATCAAATCTAATTTCAGCATCAATATTTTTAACCTCAGCATAGTGATTCATCGCCAAAACCAATCGCTGAATTTGCCCAGATTTTACAAATTCCTGCGGATTCCCAAAATGTGCCGTACTTCTGGTCTTTACCTCTACACCGACTAAAATTTCATCTTTAAAAGCGATAATATCGACTTCAGCTTTCTGAAATCGATAATTTTTTTCCAAAATCTTATAGCCGTTCTCCTTTAAAAAAGCAATGGCCAGCCCTTCCCCTTTTTTACCAAGTTCGTTGTGACCAGCCATAGTTTTAAAATTTTATTTGAAGTTTTTTCAGCAATCATAGAGGCTAAAAAGGTATTTCTTACCTAACAAAAGCATACAGAAGTTTAATCGCGATACATGATCGTCGAAACCTTTAGATTCAAAGCTTCGATCTCTTCAGGAGTAGCATCGATCATTCGGTCACCATAAAATTTATCGGCTACTTTGCCTTGAGGGTTTAAAAACACACGGATGTTTGAATCTTCTAGCTTTCCGCCGTTCCAATCTACAGCACCACTATAATCCCAGCCAAATCCGTAGAATTTTACTTCTTTTCCGTTAATCTTGGTAAGCTCGTCGTAAGTAGTTCCTATTTTGATTCCTTTTGCCGAACTCCATTTTCCCTCTTCAGAATAACTAATATCGAAAATCGATGTTTTAGACTCATTTTTCCAGGTGATCAAAATTTCATCTTCAGTTCCTGGATATAAAATCGTGTAAGGACGTTCTACCGTTCCTTCTTCCATCATTTCGCTACCATTTTTAGGATTGGCATCGCTGTACATCCCCAAAACCTGTTCGTAGTTCTTATTCTGAAGAGATTCGATCGTATATTTATCGCTTTTTACCGCTTTTTTACTTCCGCCGCAAGCCACAAGACTTATACTTATGAATAATAAAAGTAGTTTTTTCATTTTGGTTAGTTTTTCCTGAAATTTGCAGTCCGATTAAAGGACAATTTATGTTCAAATGATTAGTTTCTGAAATTTGTAAAAAATCACATCGATTTTCGTACAATATCGAGATACTAAATTAGAAACAAATTGAAAGGCGACATGGTGTTTTGCAAGAATTTAACGCGTATTATAACGCAGTTGCTTACCTTTACGCCTTTAAAATTTATCCCTATAAAAATGAGGATGAATTTTATACAATATTAACCCCACTAAAATGGGGACGATTGAGAAAATCTCGGGTGGCCGAGTAAACTACCTCAGGGCAAGTTCGTGAGGTACAAATTAGAAAATTATTTTTATTTCGAGCGATGTCTCGAAGCATATAATCTCGATTATCGAGTAAAAGTTAAAACAGAAAATGAGTAACACGCCAAAAAGATATACAATTACGGCAGCTTTGCCTTACACTAATGGGCCAATACATATTGGGCATCTATCGGGAGTTTACGTTCCGGCAGATATCTATTCTCGATTTTTAAGAATGCAGGGACACGATGTGGCTTTTGTTTGCGGTAGCGACGAGCACGGTGTGCCTATTACCATTAAGGCGAAAAAAGAAGGAGTTACTCCGCAGGATATTGTAGATAAATACGACGGAATCATTAAAGATTCGTTTAATAACTTCGGAATTTCTTTTGATAATTATTCAAGAACTTCAGCTGAAATTCATCATAAAACAGCTTCAGCATTCTTCAAAAAACTTTATGAAGATGGTAAGTTTATTGAAGAAACCACAGAACAACTTTATGATGCTGAAGCGAAACAATTTCTTGCCGATCGTTTTGTAACCGGTACCTGCCCAAAATGTGGTAACGAAGAAGCTTATGGCGACCAGTGTGAAAGCTGCGGAACTTCGCTAAATGCCACAGATCTTATTAACCCAAAATCGGCAATTACCGGTGCTACACCAACTTTAAAAGAAACAAAACACTGGTTTTTACCTTTAGATCAATATGAAGACTGGTTAAAAGAATGGATTCTTGAAGGTCATAAATCTGATTGGAAACCCAATGTATACGGACAGGTAAAATCCTGGATCGATGATGGTTTACGTGCCAGAGCCGTAACCCGAGATCTTGACTGGGGAATCCCGGTACCAGTTGAAGGTGGCGAAGGTAAAGTACTTTATGTTTGGTTTGATGCGCCAATTGGCTACATTTCTTCAACTAAAGAATGGGCAGAGCGCGAAGGCAAAGACTGGGAACCATACTGGAAAGATAAAGACACCAAATTGGTACATTTTATTGGGAAAGATAATATCGTTTTTCACTGTATCATTTTCCCGGCGATGCTTAAAGCACACGGCGATTATATTTTACCAGACAATGTACCTGCCAACGAGTTTTTAAATTTAGAAGGTAAAAAATTATCGACTTCTAAAAACTGGGCAGTTTGGTTGCATGAATATTTAGAAGATTTCCCAGGCCAGCAGGATGTATTGCGTTATGCGTTAACGGCAAATGCACCAGAGGCTAAAGACAACGACTTTACCTGGAAAGATTTTCAGGCTAGAAATAACAACGAGTTAGTAGCTATTTTTGGAAACTTTATTAACCGCGTGGTGGTTTTAACCAATAAATACTACAAAGGTGAAGTTCCTACTCCGGCAGAATATTCTATGGTAGATGAAGAAACCATTGCCGCTTTAAAAGCTTACCCGGCAGTAATTGCCAGTTCTATCGAAAAATATAGATTTAGAGAAGCGCAAAGCGAATTAATGAATCTGGCTCGCTTAGGAAACAAATACCTGGCTGACGAAGAGCCGTGGAAACTGGTAAAAACCGATGAAGAACGCACCAAAACAGTTATGTATGTGGCGCTACAAATCGCATCTGCACTGGCAACACTTAGTGAACCTTTCTTACCTTTTACTTCTAACAAACTAAAAGAAATTCTGAAGTTTAGCGCAGAAGAAAGAAACCTGAATGAAGGTGAACTTTCGCAGTGGGATAAAATCACCACTCGTGAAGCTCTTTTACCGGCAGGTCATATAATTGGTAAAGCCGAATTACTTTTCGCTAAAATTGAAGATGAAAAGATCGAATTACAACTTCAGAAATTAGAAGCTTCTAAAGCTGCGAATGCTAAAGCTGATGAAAGTGTAGAACCACAAAAAGACACTGCTACTTTTGAAGATTTCACCAAAATGGATCTTCGTGTAGGAACCATAATTGAAGCCAATAAAATGCCTAAAACCAAAAAACTAATGGTTTTAAAAGTAGATACAGGATTGGATAAACGAACTATCGTTTCTGGTATCGCAGAGCATTTTAAAGCTGAAGAATTAATTGGAAAAAAGGTGACCGTTTTAGCGAATCTTGCCCCAAGAAAATTACGTGGCGTTGAAAGTGAGGGAATGATCTTACTTACCGAAAATGCTGAAGGCAAACTGGTATTTGTAAACCCAGATGAAGATGGTGTTACCAATGGTGCAACGATAAATTAAAAATTGAAACGGCTGAAAATAATTTCAGCCGTTTTTTATTTACACTATGCTCAAAATTGCCTTTCACCCCATTTACAAGCATCCGTTGCCAGAAAAACATCGTTTCCCGATGGAGAAATATGAGTTGTTACCTAAACAACTTCTACATGAAGGCACTTGTGAAGAGCAACATTTTTTTAGTCCGAAACCGGCAGATTTAGAAAATATTCTTGCGGTTCACACCAAAGAATACGTCGAGAATTTAACGAATCTTAGCTTAGATCGCAGGGCGATTAGAAAAACCGGTTTTCCGCTATCGCAGGAGCTTGTAGATCGTGAGATTATTATTGCCGGTGGTACGATTGAAGGCTGCCATTATTCTTTAGAACACGGAATTTCTATGAATATTGCCGGCGGTACGCATCACGCCTATAGCGATCACGGTGAAGCCTTTTGCCTGTTGCACGACCAGGCGATTGCTGCGAGGTACCTTCAGAAGAAAAAATTAGCTGAAAAAATACTCATTATCGATCTTGATGTTCATCAGGGAAATGGTACGGCTGAAATTTTTCAGAATGATGATTCAGTTTTTACATTTTCGATGCACGGAAAAGGAAATTATCCTTTCAGAAAAGAAATTTCAGATCTCGATATTGAAGTTCCCGATGGCTCCAAAGATGAATATTATCTAAAAACTTTAAAGGAAACGCTACCCGGTCTTATTGAAAAAGTACAACCCGACTTTATCTTTTATCTATGCGGAGTAGACATTCTGGAAACCGACAAACTTGGCCGACTTTCCTGTAGTATCGCAGGATGCAAGGAACGTGACCGATTTGTTTTGCAAACCTGTCACGACCTAAAAATCCCGGTACAATGTAGCATGGGTGGCGGCTATTCTCCAGAGATTAAAGTAATTATCGAAGCTCACGCCAACACCTATCGCTTAACGCAACATATCTATTTTTAGCTGGCTTTCAATTTCTTCATGAATTTGACGAATTCTGGCTGAAATTCTTCAAATAAAGGATGCTTTTTATTTTTCAGCATTACTTCGCTAAACAATTTTAAACCCAGAGCAAATTCGGTTGCTTCGGCTTCGGTTTCAAAAAGTTCTTTAGATTTTACAGCATCTATAATTCCGAAAATCTCATCATGATTTCCAAATTCAAATTCGATATTTTGATGCTTTACATCTTCTTTTAGAGTAGATACTGTCTCTAACTTAAGTCGGTAAACATTAGCTTTCTTTGCCATTTTCTTTTTTATGCAAATTACCACATCCTAAAACTAAGGCGGTATTTTTTTAAAATAGATTCACTAACATTTTTGATAGCTTACATCTATTCTTTCAACACGAATAAAAATTAAGCCTATACAGCAGGATACGTAAATCACAATTAATAAATAATTTTATTGATATATTTAAATTATATTTATTAAATTCTGACAATTTATTTATCAATAATAGCATTTTGAAAAACAAAGCAAAAAAATACTGGCGCGAAAACCTCAAATATCTCTTTATCCTTTTAAGCGTATGGTTTATTGTCTCCTTTGGAGCAGGAATTTTATTCAAGGATTTTCTAAATCAATTTAAACTTGGTGGTTTTAAGCTGGGATTTTGGTTTGCACAGCAAGGTTCAATTTATGTTTTTGTGATCCTAATTTTCATTTACATACACTTAATGAATAAACTGGATAAAAAATATGGTTATGCTCAATAATCAAAACCTACACTTTTAAAACTCACTCACTTTTAAGATTATACTTATGGATGTTCAATTATGGACCTGGATTTTAGTCGGCATTAGCTTTACGCTGTATTTTGGTATAGCAATTTGGGCCCGGGCTTCCTCAACTAAAGATTTTTATATCGCTGGTGGCGGCGTTTCTCCGTTGGCCAATGGAATGGCAACCGCAGCCGATTGGATGAGCGCAGCTTCCTTCATATCTATGGCAGGACTTATCTCATTTAGCGGTTACGATGGTTCGGTTTATTTGATGGGCTGGACGGGCGGTTATGTACTTCTCGCGCTTTTGCTTGCTCCCTATCTTAGAAAGTTTGGGAAATTTACAGTTCCAGATTTTATCGGCGACCGTTACTATTCTAACTCGGCTCGAACTATTGCCATTATTTGTGCTTTAATTGTTTCGTTTACGTATGTGGCCGGGCAAATGCGTGGCGTAGGAATTGTATTTTCTCAGTTTTTGCAGGTAGATATTACCAAAGGTGTTTTAATTGGGATGGCGGTAGTTTTGGTTTTTGCTTTTTTAGGCGGAATGAAAGGAATCACATACACCCAGGTAGCCCAATATTGCGTACTGATCTTTGCCTTTATGGTTCCTGCTATTTTTATTTCTATCCAAATGACCGGAAATCCCTTTCCACAAATCGGGATGGGCGCCAGAGTTGAAGATGGCACTTTTCTTTTAGATAAATTAGACGAATTACATACACAATTAGGCTTTAAAGAATATACAAGCGGTACAAAATCTACCTGGGATATTTTTGCAATTACTTTTGCATTAATGGCGGGCACTTCTGGTTTGCCTCATGTTATCGTTCGGTTCTTTACGGTACCTAAGGTAAAAGATGCCAGAAAATCTGCCGGTTATGCTTTATTACTAATCGCTATTTTATACACTACGGCTCCGGCAGTTTCGGTTTTTGCCAGAACAAATTTGATCACTACCGTAAATGAAACGGCTTATACCGATTTGCCCGACTGGTTTAAAAACTGGGAAAATACCGGATTAATTTCCTGGACCGATAAAAATAACGACGGAAAGATCCAATATCGAAATTCAGATGCTGTAAACGGAAAACCAGTTTTTACAGAGGAAAGAGGTAAAAATGGCGAACGAATTATTAGTAATCCCAGCACTGCTGAAAATGAATTATATGTAGACAAAGACATTATGGTTTTGGCCAATCCAGAGATCGCGCAATTACCAAATTGGGTCATTGGTTTGGTGGCTGCCGGAGGTTTGGCTGCTGCATTATCTACTGCCGCAGGTTTGCTTTTGGTAATTTCTACTTCTGTTTCTCACGACCTTGTAAAAAAGCAATTAAAACCTAACATTTCAGACAAAGGTGAACTTTTAATTGCGAGAATAAGCATTTTAGTCGCTATTATTGTTGCAGGTTTCTTCGGAATTTATCCACCTGGTTTTGTTGCCGCCGTCGTCGCACTGGCATTTGGTTTAGCCGCGGCTTCGTTTTTCCCGGCAATCGTTTTGGGGATTTTTGATAAAAGAATGAATCGCCAGGGAGCCGTTACCGGAATGATCGCGGGAATAAGCTTAATGCTATTTTATATGATTAGGTTTAAAACCGGATTAATAGGCATTATGGATCCGTTACCGGAAAGTGAATGGTGGTTTGGCACTTCACCTGAAGGTTTTGGCGTTATCGCTATGCTCATTAATTTTATCCTGGCAATAGTAATTTCAAGACTTACTCCTGCTCCACCAGAGAATGTGCAGCAAATCGTTGAAGATATTAGAATCCCAAGCGGTGCTGGTGAAGCTCAAATGCACTAAAAATTTAGGTTCAAATTATCGAATTTCAGCCTTAAGTAAAGTACTTTTGGACAAGCCTGAAAGGCATTCGTTAAAAGTAAATTTTTAATTTCGAGGTATTATATCCTCTGGCGATGCCAATAAAAAACAAAAAACTCCGTTTTCTTAAAACATAGGAAACGGAGTTTTTCAGCATTATATAAAACCTCAGCGAAAAAATTACTTGCCTAAAAGCAGAATTTCGTTGCAAATGATTTCGGTTATATAACGTTTATTTCCTGCTTTATCTTCGTAACTTCTACTGGTAAGTTTTCCGTCTACTGCGATTTCTTTTCCCTTAGGCACATAATTCTCTACAATATCTGCCGTCTTGCCCCAGGCCACCAAA
Organism: Zunongwangia atlantica 22II14-10F7; assembly: GCF_002094855.1. GTDB lineage: Bacteria > Bacteroidota > Bacteroidia > Flavobacteriales > Flavobacteriaceae > Zunongwangia > Zunongwangia atlantica. The sequence goes on along the minus strand of NZ_ARYN01000006.1, from coordinate 100,085 downwards.
TTATGCCATTGCGTTTCAGAAACTTTTTCTCCTTTGGAATTTTTGTAAAATTCGTTGGTTGCAATAGAGAATTTTGCCAGTTTTTTACCTGATTCTAAATTTACAATTTCGGGCTCTGTGCCTACATGGCCAATCAATTTAACGCTGTTTCGTAAAGTACTCATAACTATAGAATTTAATTGTAATTGAAAATCATTCGTTCATTTCAACGCTGCAAACATAGAGCGCCAAAAAAGCCTTATTCGTCTGTAAACTAATTGTTTTCGTATAAATTCGTTTGTAAATGATTGTAATCGTTTAAAAACACAAAACATTCAATATTTAGAATTGATAATATTCTGCTTACTTCCATTATAAACAACAGTATTCCATTTACTTAACAATAGTTTTAACATAAATGCGTTTTATTCCCATCAACCATTTTATTTTCAATTGAAATCAAACATCACTAAGAGGCTACTTTCTATTATTAAGTACCTGGCCATTTATTATCTTTCTATCAAAATGATTTGCTTCGGAATTCCAAAATTGCTGTTTATGCAGTTTAGAATTCTGCATTACGAATCATTTTTACCTTTAGCCGAAATATCCAAATACCAACACATGTGGTCTTTCTTTGGAAGATCTTACAACTACAATATTTTTATTGGCCTTGCTGAACTTTTGATAGGAATTTTAATCGTTTTTAAAAGAACGCGATTAATTGCTTTATTAATTTCAATAGGAGTTTGTCTAAATATTTTGATTTTAAATATCGAATTTGAGATCTACTTTGCGCTTTCTCATATTATTTTAGATTTCGTTCTAAGCTTTCTATTGCTTTTAGAATATAGGAAAGATCTCTATCAATTTTTTATTCTGAATAGTGGCAGAATTAAACGATCCTTACTTCCGCAGAAAAAGGGATTTTTACATAAACTGCCCTTTCTATATGTTTTAATACTTCCTATTGGTTATGGCATATTTTCATACAACCTAAAATCTACAGTAGACGATACGGTGACAGGAAGTTATACGATTGAAGAATTTAAGATTGACGATAAAGATCTTGAAATTACCAAAGGAAAATTGGGATCTAGCCCAATGTTATTTTTAGAACACACTCACCAGGCAATAATTTCTATGAATGATTCTATTTACTACGGAAGATATTCAATTTATAAAAGAGAAATTAGAATGTATTTTGATCCTCCCGTAAACAAAATCAATTCGATCATTGGGCGTCTGGATAAAGAAAATTTAACAATTAATGGCGTGATGAATGATTCGATTCCTGCGATGATCGATTTAAAGAGATTGACAGAAAAAGAAGATTATTTGAATAATTTATATAATTAGAGACTTCGGAAGCAATTTAAATCCGAAAAACAATTATGATATGCACAAAACTTTAATCTCTTTGCTAAGATGGATGCCATCTGCGATCATTACATTGTTTTATATTCCGAATGCTTTAGACAAAATTTTAAACTCAAATCAAACAGAAAAAATTTTCGCCAATAGCGCGATAATGATCGCTACAGGAATATTTCTTTTAATCGCAACCGGATTATTTCTTTACCACAAGACAATACTTATTGGCACTTCTCTCCTAGCGCTTTATATGACTTTTATTGTGCTTATTCATCTGTACAAAGGCAAAGCCTACGAAGTAACGATTTTGATTGTAATGGCTACAATATTTGCTTCATTTATTAGAAAACCACAATTATTTCATTTGAAAAAAGAGGCAAAAATCAACAAATAAGTTCTAGTAAATTTTAGTTTAAAAGAAGATTTCTCTATTCCCTTAAAACCTTATATACGCAACCGATACTCAAAAATTAATATTAAAAACCTAAGATTCTTAGTATTTATGTTTATTTTAAAGATTCATTAGTCTAGTTATAGCCATTCATCAAAAATTCGTATCGTGAAAAACTTCATTTTCTTTTCTTTAGTCATCATTTTTTGCAGCCAGAGTTTTGCTCAGCAATTAGAAGGAAAGGTTCTGGATGCAGATACTAATAATCCTTTAGAAGGTGTTCATATCTATTATAACAAACAAGAAGCAGTAGAAATAACCGATAAACAAGGGAACTTCAGCATAAAATATAGAAAAGAGCATCTTGATGATAGCATTCATTTTTCTATTCTGAACTATAAAAAAACAGCGATAAGCCTTCGGGATTTAATATCAAGAAAAAGTCCGATTCTACTCGAACAAACTACAGAATCTTTAACCGAAGTAACCATCTCTAGCCAGACCAAGCATTTCAAAAATGTTCCGTATAAAAAATTAGAAAACCTGCCTTATGGATTGTTTGAGTTCGGTTCAGTCTTAAAAGATGGCAAAATTTATATCATCGCAGGGAATGCCACCACTCGTACAGACGATCTAAACCATAGATTATCGATTAATAACGAAAACATGTCTGATCCCAATGCGATGCTAAAACAGCTTTCTAAAAACAGTTTCTCCATTAATTTTGATGATTTTAGAGGTGACCTTTTGGTTTACGACATAGAAGCAGATCAATGGACTAAGAAATTAAAAAATACGTTTGCTGAACGTGCTATGAATGGTATGCTTGCTTACAAGGAGAAATTCTATGTTTTTGGAGGAAAAACTTTATCCAGAAATGGCAAATTCGAATATCTAGATAACACCATCGAGATCTATGATCCCAAAACCGACAGTATTCTGGTAGACGAAACCAATCCTCACATGGCGGTTAATGCGGCTTCTTTTGTTTACCAAAACAATTTGGTAATTATGGGCGGCTCGGTTAAAAAGAATAGAGAACGAGATACCAAAGAGTACACCAACAAAGTTCATTTACAGGATCTGGAAACCGGTTTATGGTACGAACTTGGCAATATGCCAGAAGCAAAGGAAACCCAGGGAATCCTAGTAGATAATAAATTTTACATGGTGGGAGGCTTTGCTGGTGAAAAACTTACGGGCATAGAATCTTACGATCTAAATACCAGAAAATGGCAACGTGAAGCGGTACTTTTTCAGGGAATGGCGCAACCGGCTTTAGCCAGTGCTGGTGATTTACTTTACGTATACGACGAGGGTAAACTTTGCACCTACAATCTTATTACCAAAAGCCTGAAGGAATATCACATCCCGGTGAAGCGACAAGCTTCTGCTATGCATATTTACGAGAATAAACTTATTTTAATAGGTGGCGTAAGTAGCTACAATTACAACTTTTTACCAAGAAATAGCGTCTACCAAATTAAGCTTGAAGATATAGAACATAGCGAAGTTATGCAATCTAAAAATTTTGGTGCACTTGCAAACTACTAAATTCCAGATTATTTGCTTATCTTAACTAAGCAAGAGAAATATAGTTTTTATAGAATGCCGGGCGATTTTATCTATTTTTAATCTTATTTCTATGGAAACAAAAACACCACTATGGTTTTGGATTTTAAGCATCATTTTTTTGTTGTGGAATTTAATGGGAATTGGCTCGTTTGCTGCCCAGGTTTTAATGACGCCGGAAGCTCTTGAAGCGCTCCCAAAAGCCGAAAGAGAATTATATGACTCTTACCCCAGCTGGACATATCTTGTTTATTTTATAGCTGTAATTGCAGGTTTTTTAGGCAGTTTAGGTTTACTTTTAAAAACAGGCTGGGCAAGAACATTATTTATTGTTTCGCTTTTGGCTGTAATTATACAAATGGGACATAGCCTTTTTGTTGCAAACGCTTTAAAAGTCTACGGAAATCAGGCATTGATTTTACCCATAATTGTAACTCTGGTTTGTATCATTTTAATATGGTTTGCCAATTTTTGCGCTAAAAAACCCTGGTACAACTAGAAAACTCGAAATTTATGAAGTATAGCGTACACATTCCTGAAACCTGTGGCGAAAGCTGGGAAAAAATGACCACTTCACAGCAGGGAAAATTTTGCCAGGTTTGTGAAAAAGAAGTGATCGATTTCACTAAAACTACAGATGCCGAATTACTTGAGAAAATAAAAAGCGGACAAAAAATTTGCGGCCGTTTTAAACAATCTCAGCTTTCTCGAGATTTAAAACCTAACAACTCTAAAAGCAACTGGAAACAACTAGCTGTAGCTGCAGGATTCACTTCAGTTTTGGCAATCGCTACGCCGGCAAATGCCCAAAAAACTTCAACTAAAACCGAACAACTAGAGAAAACTTCAGAAAAAAATTCCGAAGAAAAACATCCAATTTCGGCTAAAGATAGTATTGTAATTTCTGGCACCGTGACCGATGAAGAGAATCTTCCTATTCCTGGCGTACACATTAAGCTCATAGATTCTAAAATTGTAACGCAAACCGATTTTGATGGGAATTTCAAGATTGTTCTCCCGGAAAAAAATACCGCAAAAAATCTCAAATTAGAACTTCAATCCATTAGTTATGAAACCAGTACTCTAGATATCAACGAAAAATCTACAAATTTGGATATTAAATTAAAAATGGAAACTGTACTAATGGGGGAAGTTGTTATCGTAAAGAAAATGAATGTGTTTAGACGAGTTGGCTACTTTTTCAAAAGATTATTTTAGCAGGACAATTTCCCTTTTTATGAAAAATCTAAACGATTATGTTGCCGTTTATCAGGCTCAACTTCAAGAAGGCGATATTCTTATTGCTTACAAAGAACTGGTTTCATTCGTCATGAAACTGAGAACTGATCTTAAGCGAAATCCTTCTTTTGATTATTCGGTTACCGGAATTTTACATGGTTATCTGGATTATACCTATTTCTACTTTTCTAATGATTTTCTGAAAAGCAAAAAACTAAAATTCGGATTGGTCTTAAATCACCTCGAAATGCGATTCGAACTATGGCTTTTGGGTAATACTGCTGAAATTCAGAAAAAATACTGGACATTTTTGAAGGAAACAAAATGGAATAAAAATCGCGTAGAAATGCCAAAATATTCAGTTTTAGAAGTAGTTTTAATCGAAACTCCAAACTTTAATAACCTCCTCCTTTTACAAAAAAGTCTTGAAATCGAATTGAATAAAAATCTATTGGAAATCTCAACATTCTTGTATAAAAAAACTAACTTTTAGACATAAAATAAAACTGAAATATGTCTTTCAAAAAGTATCATTACCTCATCGCATTAATTATATTTATTAGTATTTCCTGCAAAAATTCAGATAAAAATTTAGCTGAAAGCGCTTCCGTAGAAGAAGAACCGATTCCTACTCTGCAATACACCCCAATTGATACCATTAACGCTAAAGCTATTTTAATTGGTAAAACAGATTCTCCCTATAACTTTAAATATTTTAATCTTTTAGTTCATACCGGTCTATCTAACGAAATTTCAAACATCGAAAAAGAAAATCATGGAGATTCGCTTTATGTCGAAATCCAGAAATTAGATAAGCCACAAATAATCGACCTTATAGCTTTTGAGGAAGGTGGTTTACCTCCACTTTTTTCGCGATTTTACATTACTCCCGGAGACCGTATTTTTATGGAAATTAAAAATCATAAAATTAGATTTTCTGGTGAAAATGCGGCTCATTATAATTTTTTTCAGGAATTAAATGATCCCCTACATGAAAAATGGGGCATTTTTGAAGGCAATTTCGATCAATACAAAAACGATAATACTAAGTTTTATAATCAGAAAAAGAAAATACTCGAGAATTACACAAAAGCTCATCCAGAAGTAAGCGAAGATTTTAAGCAGCAAACCTATGCGGCCTTAAAATACGAATATCTTTTCCATTTAATTACCCCCAGAGATCATCAACTCTCAAATGGCACCTATCAGGGATCTGAATTGGATCAAGTTATTAACAAAATGCAGTTTGATGGTGAAATAGCAATGTTTGATGCGCAAGAATATTTTGACACGATAAATTTTGAAGATGATTTTAACAGGCCAGAATTAATATATAACGATTACTTTAAGAGATCTCTTTCAAAATATATACACAGTGTTTTTGCAAATGCTGAAGTTCCTGGATATTCCATCGATAATTTTATAAACGAACGTGACTTTATAAAAAGCAATCTTGATAATGAACTCGAAAACTTTGCTATAGCTAAACTTATTTACAATTATCATGAAGCCGGACTGGCATTTGGACAAAAAGGAAAAGCTTTAATTGAAGATTTAATTAACGATTATCGCGAAGATTTCTCTAAAAAAGAAGATTACGTAAGCAAAGTGAATGAAATTATCTTCGATCTAAACAGCATGGATTTTAAATTTAACGCAGAACTTCTCGATGAAAAATTGATCAACATAAAGGGAGATTCGATAAAACTGAGAGATATTTTTAAAAATGATCCATCAAAATTTAAATTAATAGATAATTGGGCAAGTTGGTGCGGCCCTTGTATTGCTGAAATGCAAAAGTCTGATGAATACAACCCGATGCTTAAGGAAAATGATATTTCTAGCGTGTATATCTCTGTCGACGAGGATTTGGAAAAATGGGAAGAAACAGTAAACCAGCTTGAAAACTATACGAATAAAGAACAACATTATCGTTTTGCCGACTTTAAAAAATCAAATTTAGCTCGTGTTTTCCTGCAATTAGGTAAAACCAAATACAGATATTCTATCCCTAAATACACTGTTATTAAGAACGATAGTATTATTCTTTCTACCAATTCGCCACAACCATCTAAACAGGAAGAATTTATAAGCCTATTAGATTAGGCAATTCTATTAAATGGATCTAGAAGAGGAAAATAGAAGGAAACGTGCAAAAGCGACGCTAAGTAAAATGGAAAGTTTAGAGTTTTTCATTTTACCATTCATTACTCCAAGAGCGCGACATAAATCGTTAGATGATTTTAGCGAATCTCAGCTGGACCGTTTTAAAAAGTACGGCTACGACACCAAACTAAAACAAGCCAATCAACTCATCATTTTCGGGATAATTTTTTGGATAGGTCTGGCTGCGATTATTGGCTATCTTGCAATTAAATTTTCTTGATGCAGCTGTATTCTTATCTTGCCATAATTGGGATCGTTCTCTATTTACTTTTTAGACTTTTAAAGAAAAGGTCGGCCAAAAGACATTTTGAAGAACTCAAAAATAATTGGGCTAAAGCTAAAACCGAAAAATTTAACTTCGACCAGATTAAAAGCTATTATGCCGCCCAACTTCATCTTGGCGATTTTCATCAAATAAATGATCAATCGGCAAAAGACCTGGATTTCTCAGCGCTTTTCGCGTTTTTAGATCGAACAACTTCCAAACCCGGACAACAATATTTCTACAATCACCTACGGAATATTAATACTGAAAATCAATTAAAGCGATTTTCGACATTTTCAGATACATTTTTAGAAGCTGAAAACGAACGCTTAAAAATTCAGTCGCAATTATCGAAACTGAATCATTACAATGCGTACGATTTTGTTCGCTTGATTACAGATGAGCCCATGAAACGTCCAAAATGGATTGTTTGGGTATATATTCTTAGTTTTTTATCTATTTTTAGCCTCCTTGGTGGTTTCTTTTATCCAGTTTTATTCCTAATCATGCTTCCGGTTTTTATGACCAATATGGTTTTGCATTATCGCAATAAAAATAACCTCAACTATTATCTAAATGCGGTTCATCAACTTAGTATCGCAATAAAAGCCGGCAATAAAATATCGAATTTCGGCAATATTAGAACCTATTTCAAGGACTTAAGCTTTCTTGGATCTGTAAGGAAAATTCAGTTTAAAACCTCACTTATTGGCTTCGAGAATAAGATGAATGATGAGTTTGCATTTTTTGGCTGGTTTTTCTTCGAGGTGCTTAAAATTACATTTAATATCGAAATTTTATTGTTTTTTAACTTTCTTGAAGACATTCAGCATAAACGAAATGATATAGAAAAGTTATTTCGGTTTTTAGGAGAGATCGATACGGCTATTGCAGTGGCTTCTATTAAAACCGAATATCAAGATCGCATCTGCCAACCTTATTTCAGCAATAAAAAGGAGATTAGATTTAGCGAAATTCGGCATCCATTAATCAAAGACTGTGTTACTAATAATTTAGATCTTTCAGAAAAAAGCATGCTCCTTACCGGTAGCAATATGTCTGGAAAAAGTACATTTATAAGAACGGTCGCTATAAATACGCTGCTAGCACAAACCCTAAATATTTGTTTTGCTGAAGATTTTACTGCTCCCTTTCTAAAACTATATTCTTCAATAAGAATTACCGACAATCTAAGTAAAAATACCAGTTATTATCTGGAAGAAGTCTTACAGATCAAAAAGCTGTTGGATTTTTCAAAAGAAGATACACCCAAATTGTTTGTTTTAGATGAAATTTTTAAAGGAACAAATACTGAAGAACGCATCGCTGCCGGAAAATCCATTTTGTCCTATCTAAATACCACGCAAAATATTGTGATGGTTTCTACCCACGATATCGAACTTACCGAAATGCTAACGCAAAACGATTTTGACCTGTATCATTTTAGTGAAAGTATCCAAAATCAGGAATTAAATTTTAATCACAAATTAAAAAAAGGACCGCTTAAAACCAAAAATGCAATAAAGATCTTGGCACTTTACGACTTTCCAAAACAGATTATTACTGAGGCTGAAATGTTAAAAAACAAACCGAATTAAACCATTTAGCTTTTTGCTAGTCTAAAAACCAGATTAACTTCCCTGGCATTTCACTTTTTTGTCCTGATGTAAAAATTTTATTTCTACCCCTAACTATAAGAGCCAGGGAGTTTAATCGATTTATCTTTTATAAAATTGCTCCTTAATTTATACAATATCGGCTAAATCTAATTTTTCAATTTTAAAAAGCTTTAGGCAATACTTTAAAAATTGAACTTTTAAAAAAATCAAGCATTTAAAAATTCTTACTAAATTACCCGCTAAAGCAACTATTCATGATGAAAAAAGTATTTACGCTGTTATGTGCCGCGGCAATTTCTGTTTCAGGAATGGCACAACAGTCCCCAAAAAAATTAACTACTGAAGATTATGAGCAAGCCGCAAAATTTTTAGGCTTCAATACATATTCTTTGGTAGACAAAGCTAACGTAAGCCCTAATTGGTTAGATAACGGAAGTTTTTGGTATGAAATTTCGGTTGATGGAGAACGCCAATACGTACTTGTAGATCCAAAGAAAAAGTCGAAAGAAACCTCTACTTCCCTTGAAGAATTACTGGGCGAAAAACCTGAAGGTGGCCAAAGAAGATCCTGGACAGAAGTTGCTTCTCCAGATGGTTCTAAAACAGTTTATATTAAAGACTGGAATCTTTGGATGCGTGATAATGAAACTGGCGAGGAAACTCAACTTACCAAGGACGGAGAAAAAAATTATGGCTACGCAACAGATAATGCAGGTTGGAAACATAGTGATAAGCCAATCGTACTTTGGAGTCCGGATTCTAAAAAGATCGCTACGTTTAAACAAGATCAACGTCATGTAAGCGATATGTATTTGGTAGAAACCAAAGTTGGTGAACCAAAACTTCAGGAATGGAAATATCCAATTCCGCAGGATTCAGCTATTATTAAAATCGAGCGTGTAATTATCGATACTGAAGATAATGAGATCACCAAACTTAATATTCCGGCAGATGCAAGACGTGGTACACTTTGCGACGATATTGCCTGCGATGGCACATTTGGTGATAACGAATGGGGGCCAGACTCAGAGACTTTGGCTTTTGCTTCGGTTTCCCGGGATCATAAAAAAGTTACCCTTCGTGTTGCGAATGCTGAAACCGGCGAAGTAAGAGATATTTTTACTGAAGAAACAGAGACGCAATTCGAATCTGGACAAGGCTCTATAAACTGGCATTATTTACCAGAATCAGACGAAATTATCTGGTATTCTGAGCGTGACGACTGGGGACATTTATACCTTTATGATCTTGAAAGCGGAAAACTAAAAAACCAAATTACCAAAGGTGATTTTGTAGTGACCAGCTTAACCAAAGTAGACGAAGACAAAAAAATGCTTTACTTCTATGCGCAGGGAAAAGAAGATGGTCGCGATCCTTATTTTAGACATTTTTACAGCATAAAATTTAATGGTAGAGGACTTAAACTATTAACGCCAGAAAACGGAATGCACAGCGTTTCACCATCTCCAGACAACAAATATTTTGTAGATAACTACTCACAACCAGATGTTCCTAATGTTGCCGTGCTTAGAGACATTAAAGGCCGAAAAATAATGGATCTTGAAAAAGCAGATATTTCTCATTTAGAAGCTATTGGCTGGCAGGCACCAAAACCAATTAAAGTTAAATCTGCAGATAAGAAATGGGATTTATACGGACTAATGTTTACGCCTACAGATCTTGATGAATCTAAAAAATACCCGGTAGTGAACTATATCTATCCAGGCCCGCAGGGTGGTGGTGTTGGCGGTCGTTATTTTTCACCTTCACGTAGTGATCACCAGGCTTTAGCAGAACTTGGATTTATCGTTGTGGTGATTGACGGTAGCTGTAACCCGGGAAGATCTAAATCTTTCCACGATGCCTGCTATGGTAATATGGGCGACAACACGCTGGAAGATCAGATAAGCGGAATTAAGCAATTAGCTGAAAAATATTCGTATATGGATTTAGATAAAGTCGGAATTTGGGGACATTCCGGTGGTGGCTTTGCGACTGCAGATGCGATGTTCTCTTATCCTGAATTTTATAAAGTTGGAATTTCTGAATCTGGAAACCACGATAACAGAAACTATGAAGATGATTGGGGAGAAAGATACATTGGTTTAATTGAAGAAACCGAAAATGGAAAAACCAACTACGAGCTACAAGCCAATCAATACAATGCTGCAAACCTACAGGGAGATTTGTTAATTGCGCATGGTAATTTAGATGATAATGTACCTCCTTACAATTCGTATCTGGTGATTGATGCGCTAATTAAAGCGAATAAAGATTTCGATTTGATCATTTTCCCAAATGCACGCCACGGCTACGGAATGGATAGTTATTATATGACCAGAAGAAGATGGGATTATTTTGTAGAAAACCTTATGGGCGCAGAGCATCCAAAAAACTTTAAAATTGAAATGCCAAGAAGAAGATAATTTCTTCTGAATTAAAAAATAGAAAAGCCGGTAGATCTAAGATTTACCGGCTTTTTGTATTTTTAAAGCTAAGTTTAGTGAAATGGGTAAACTCAAAATCACAGCTGGTTTTTCGCTGGCAATCGCCTACATTATATTAGTTTTTTATCTATTGATGGACAGCAATGCTTATGAAACGAAAGATTATATGCTATATGTTTTTTGGTTTTTCGGAATTCTAAATGCAGTCACTAATATTTATTATGCAATTGAAAAGTCTATTAATAAATGGGTTACGATCATATTTCTAATCACTTCGATAATCTGGATATTCCCATTTCTTCTAATCACTTATTTTGCTATTCCTTTCTTAATTATATACTTATTTATAGGCATTTACATTCAACTAAACCAAGTGACCAAAATTAACTCCTAAAATGAAAACTCATAATTACACCATTAACCTTAATTGGACTGGCAACAAAGGTGTTGGCACAAAAACTTACAAAGATTACACTCGCGATTATACGATACAGGCAAAAGATAAAGCTGTGATTCAGGGTTCTTCAGATCCCGCTTTTCTGGGAAATCCTGAACTCTATAATCCTGAAGAACTTCTGCTCGCTTCGATCGCTTCCTGCCACATGCTTTGGTATCTTCATCTATGTGCTTCCAACAAAATCATTGTTTTAGAGTATCAGGATCAACCAAGCGGTGAAATGATTGAAAACAAAGATGGTAGTGGAAAATTTACTGAAGTTACGCTTTATCCACAAATAAGGCTGGCTGATAAAACCATGCTCGAAAAAGCCGAAAATCTACATAAAGAAGCAAATAAATTCTGTTTTATCGCAAATTCTTGTAATTTTCCCATTCGGCATGCCGCAACTTATCAATTTTAAACTATGGAAATAAAAGTCATCAATCAGCGTAAATTTCAGATTCTTGAAAATCATAAAATCATCTTGGAACTTTCTTATCCAAAATGGTGGTCTAATAATGCCGAATTTCGATATCTGGGCAAACAATTTGAAATTAAAGCAAAAGGCTTTTGGCAAAACAACTTTATTATTACTTCGAATCATCGAGAAATTGGGAATATTAAACTGAATTGGAAACAAGATGCAGTAATCATCCTAAAATCTAAAGAAAAACCTTATCAGCTAGAGCAGGAAACTATCTGGCACTCTAAATATTTGGTAAAATCTGGCGAAAATGAGGTTCTTAGAATCCATGCAAAAAGTAACTGGAGAAAATTTCATCCAGATTTTCTACTACACATAGAAAACAACGAGGAAAATGAAGATTTAAATCTTCTTATCGCCATAAGCACTTTTCTAATTAATAATCGTTTAAAAGCTGCCGCTGCCGCAGGAGCTTAATTCTCTTATAATGCTACTACCTGAACCTAAAATCCTTATTTCTGAAGGTTTTTCTTTAATCGGAATTTCTACGGAAATGTCTTTTGCTGAAAATAAAACCGGCCAGTTATGGCAAAAATTTATCCCTCTAAAAATGTCGATTTTGGGCAAAAAACAGATCGATTTATTTTCTGTTGAAGTTTATAAAGATCTATCGTTTTTCTCGAATTTTAATCCTACCGCAAACTTTACAAAATGGGCTGCCATTAGAAAGGAGGAAGTTGAAAAAGTACCTTCAGAATTTGAAATATTAGAAATCCCTAAAGGGAAATACGCAATTTTTAATTACAAAGGAAGTAGCAGTGAAGCGCCACAATTTTATCAGCGAATATTTCAGCAATGGTTACCATCTTCCGGATTTCTGTTAGACAACAGGCCACATCTTGCAATCATGGGAGAGAAGTATAAGAACAACGATCCTACTTCCGAAGAAAAAATTTGGATCCCAATTCAATAATTTCAGTATTAATTAGTTCAGCAAAAAAATTAAAATATAAGGTCAACCTCATCAACAGCATCATAAGCGATATACGCATTATTAATTACTCTGAAGTTGGCGCTTTGATCGTTCACATTTTCGAAAGCAGCATAGTCGATCCATACAAACCCGCCTGAGCCCCAATTTTCTCCCCAGGAATTCACAACTTTAAACGCATTATATTCGTCTGAATATCCTACAACCAACATCGCGTGACAACCGCCAGCACCATAATCTACCACGTGCTCACGATAAGCGGTGAGCCCAAAACTATCTGTCGTTCCAAATTCGGTAGACAAAAATGCTCCAATCACAATAGGTTGTTGCTGGGTAATTAAAGCTTTCATTTCGGCTAACATATTTTCACCACTTAAGCTCATAAATTCTGAAATTCTGGCTGCGGCTGCAGCTGCAATCTGCGCTTCATTTGGCTGCTCTGAACATCCACTTTCATCGTAAGGAAAATCTTCTAAGGAACTTACACCCTGCTCTAGCACAAGATTTAAAGTTTCTGCAATGCTGGTACCGCCACATTCGCCCATTGTTAACTGGTTGTAAGTATATGACGGACTAAATGTTGTTGCTTCGGAATATTCTTCCCCACTTTCTAAAAACTCCTGAAACGACTTTAAATAATAACTTACCGCCCAAGAAGAACAGGATCCTAATTGCCCCTGGTCGCCAATTGGCGGTAAAAATTCTGAAAGATCAAATTCTTCTGGTAGATCTTCAGGGATTTCCAGATCGTTTAAAACCTGTGTATTCCCTGTAGTGAAATCACCAGTTCCTGTACATTCCAACCCGGTTGAGAAAACTTCACCATCTTCAGTAATAAACTGGTTATCATTTATAGGATCTGGAGTGTTTTCCTGCCTTGGCATATTATCATCCATATCCTGATAACAGGATAATACTACTACGGGAACTACAAAAATTAAAAGTTTTAGTTTTCTCATAAGCTTAAATTTAGAAGAAAATCGTCAAAACCTAATCACAAAATTCACACCGTAATTTCAATAAAATCAACTTATAATTTTAAAGAATTCTCGTTAAATAAAATAAAATTGAAAGAGATTCACCTTTAAAATTAGTTAAATAAAGGACTCTTTAACAACTAATTAAAACTGCTTTTTTGAATTCATTTCTACATTTGAGCATGAAATTATTAGTAATCACATTTTTTAGTATTATGGCTTTAGGAAATATAGATGCACAAGAAAAAGAGGCTCACCAATGGGAAAACAGATTGGTCTTATTGCTTACAAATTCTATCGATAATAGTGATTTTAAGCAACAATTAGGCGAATTTAGAAATCAGGAAAAAGACCTGGAAGATCGTAAAATTGTAGTTTACCAGGTAACTCCAAAAAAGTATGCTACTGGTACAAGTGATAAGCCAGATTGGAATAAAGGTGATAATTTCTATGAAAAATTTAAAAGTTCGAATTCTGGGTTTGAACTTATACTTATTGGCTTAGACGGTGGCACAAAATTGCGCAAAATAAAATACACTCCTGCTAACGAAATCTTCGAAAAAATTGATAGCATGCCTATGAGACAAGCTGAACTTGACAAATCTTACTAAATTTTACTAAAATATTGATAAAATACCCCGCCTTGGGGTATTTTTTATGCAGTTATTTTACGTAACTTTAAGCTACCCAAAAACTTAGCCGACCAAAAGACTTAAATTTAAGTTTTATGGACTTGTTGAAAATTGCTGCATCGCAATTAGGAACAAAGGAAATTAGCGGCAGCGAGGATAATCCTCAAATCGTAAAATACGCAGAAGAATCTGGTATAACAGGCATAACAAACGACGAAATTGCCTGGTGTAGCACTTTTGTGAATTGGTGTGCCAAAAAGGCCGGACTCCAGACCTCTGGGAGTGCAGCTGCAAGATCATGGACAAATGTTGGTATTGCGGTTACAGATCCTAAACCTGGAGATATTGTTGTCTTTTGGCGCGAAGACCCGCTTAGCTGGAAAGGCCATGTTGGCTTTTTTACCGGTTTTAATAATGATGCCAGTATCGTTTATTGTCTTGGAGGCAACCAAAATAATGCGGTAAGCATTTTAGGCTATGATGCTAAAAAAGTGCTTTCTTATCGCCGAATATCGCAAGTAGAGACATTAAGTGTACCCCAACCTACTTTAAAACGAAGAGATAAAGGAAACGAGGTCATAAAACTTCAAAAATTACTCAACTTCCTAGGATATAACTGCGGAGATGTTGATGGTGATTTTGGACCCAAAACTGAAAATGCCTTGAAAATGCTTCAGGCAAATAATCAGTTAACTGTAGACGGAATATACAATTCTAACACCCAAACTACTGTAGAATCTTTATTACAAAGTTAAAATCTAAGACGCTTATTCCTTTTAGCAATAAAAATTAAGCTATTGATTTTTAACTTCTTAATCTTTTCAATAACTTAAAAAATGGATAAGTTTTGTTTAGAATGTGGCGAAAAGCTTGTTGGGAGAATCGATAAGAAATTTTGTAGTGATCACTGCAGAAACTCTTATCACAATAAACTGAATAAAGACAGCAAAAATTTAATGCGTAACATTAATAACATTTTGCGCAAAAACTATAGGATTCTCGAAAAATTAAATCCCGATGAGAAAACAAAAACCAGCAAAACAAAGTTGCTGGCTGAAGGTTTCAATTTTCAATATTTTACCAGTATTTATACCACTCAGGCGGGGAAAACGTATTTTTTTATTTACAATCAGGGGTATTTACCTTTAGAGAATGAGGAGTTTTATGCACTGGTTAAACGCAATTAACAATTCCAATAATGCCCTCTTAATCTTAAAGCAGCACAAAGGATGTCTTTTCGGCTAATTAAACCTATTAGTTTTCCATTTTCGATTACCGGAAATCTCCTGCAATGATGGTTATAAAATAATTGCGCGCAATCAAAAATACTAAGCTTACGATCGATAACAGCCACATTGGTTTCCATATAATTTTCGATCTTCATATCTCCAATAGGCATATTAAAATAACGACTTTCAGAAATTTGCTTCATGCAATCTCCATCTGAAATTATTCCTTCTAATTCTCCAAAATCATTCACCACTGGGGCTCCAGATATTTTATTTTTGATCATAGCTTCCATAACTTCGGCTACAGATTGCTCTTTTTTAAAAGTGATTAAAGTGCTTGCCATATAATCCTCTACTAAAATTGGTGCGCTTTCAACTTTAACGGGAGCCGCACGCCTCCCTTGAAAACTTTTGATTCCCATAATTGTAAAATTTTGATTACTAATAACTTAAATATAACAAATTTATATATCTTTTGAAAAAAGCTATTTTAGCTGGTTAGTTTTTAGAACTATAGTATCTTTATTTTTCAGAAAAATTAGAACCTCGGAGTACGCTCGGGAAGTGTGAATAAAAAGCTTTTTTTAAGTTTCGAGGCGAGCCTCGGGGAATTAACCCCTCAATGAGGGATTAAATGCGCATTAATGTCTAAAAATCTTCAAGCTTTAATTGCTTTACTTCTTATAAGTTTTAGTTGCTGGCTAAGCTATCATAGCCTAAAACCATCCAGTATTCCTGAGGAAGTTCCAGAATACGAATTTTCAGTAAACAGAGCTTTTCAGCATGTAGAAAAAATTGGAGAGTCGGCACATTACCTAGGTAGTGCCGCACATAGCTCTGTAAGAAATTATATCGTTAACGAGCTTCAAAACCTAGGCTTAGAAGTACAAACCCAAGAGGATTTCGTGCTAAATGATGCCGCAATTCTTAGCCGTCCACAAAATATTTTAACTCGAATCAAAGGGAGTGGCAACGGAGATGCCCTCGTTCTAATGTCTCATTACGACAGCCAGCCACATTCTTCGCACGGGGCCAGCGATGCTGGTAGCGGTGTTGCAACTATTCTTGAAGGTTTACGCGCCTTTATTGCTGAAGGAAATACTCCTAAAAACGATATTATCATCTTATTTACAGATGCTGAAGAAATTGGACTTATGGGAGCCGAACTATTCATCAAAGAACATCCCTGGGCGAAAGACGCAAAACTTGCTTTAAATTTTGAAGCTCGTGGCAGCGGTGGCAGCTCATTTATGCTGTTAGAAACCAATGCCGGAAACGCCAAGCTTATTAAAGCTTTTAAAGAGGCTAACGTGCCTTTCCCTACCACAAATTCTTTAGCCTATAGTGTTTACAAGCTTTTACCAAACGATACAGATCTCACAGTTCTTAGAGAATTTGGAAATATCAATGGCTTTAATTTCGCATTTATTGGAGATCATTTCGATTATCATACCGCTAACGACCTTCCTAAAAATCTAGATTTAGAAACGCTGGCACATCAGGGAGATTATTTAATGCCGCTACTCCACTATTTTAAAGATACAGATCTAAATCAACTAAATTCAGATCGAGATCTTTTATACTTCAATTTGCCTTTTGGCCAGTTTATAACTTATCCTTTTAGCTGGATCACGCCCATGCTTGTCTTGGCGTTCATATTATTTTTCATTGTTGTTGGGTTTGGGATCTTTAAAAGGCAACTCAATATTAAGGCGATATTCAAAGGTTTTGGGCCTTATTTTTTAAGTCTTATTGTTGGCGGACTTTTAGTTTTTGGGCTTTGGAAATTTTGTCTCTTTATCTATCCTGAATATCCTGAAATGTTGCACGGCTTTACTTACAATGGTTACAGCTATATCACTGCAGCAATATTACTTGGTTTAAGTGTAGCTTTTTTTGTTTATCACAAGTTTTATTCTGAAGAACATCCGGCTTCCCAATTTGTAGCGCCGCTATTTTTCTGGATCCTTATTTGTGCACTTCTGGCTATTGGTTTAAAAGGAGCGGCCTACTTTATCATTCCAGCTTATTTTGGCATCATCCAATTATTCTTAATGCTTCGCCAAAAGCAACCAAATTTGATTTTAAACACTATTCTAAGCTTACCGGCTTTATTTATTTTATTTCCATTTATTCAAATGTTTCCGGTGGCTTTAGGATTAAAAATCCTTTTTGTTGCAGCTATTCTCAGCATTTTATTATTTACGCTATTTTTACCTGTTTTCGGTTATTTCAGTAAAAAAAATACTCTCGCAGTATTTCTATTTTTAGGATTCAACATAACGATATTTTACGCCCATTTTACATCAGAATTCACTTCTGAAAAACCAAAACCCAACAGTCTGGTTTATTTATTTGATGCCGATGAAGATAAAGCCAACTGGTTTTCTTACGACAGCGTGATCGATGAATGGACCGCGGAATATTTTGGAGAAGAACCGATGAAATTAGCAACTTCTGAAACAAAATTCAGCAGTAAATATAATTCTGGTTTTACCTGGCGAAGTGATGCACCAAAGATTAATATCGACGCACCCGGGATTGTACTTCAAAAAATTGATAGCTCAAATAACGAATATCAATATTCATTAAAAATCGCACCAAATCGCGACGCAAAACGCATGGAAATTTATACTGAAAACTTAACAGATTTCAGCAAATTTGAAGTTAATGGTCGTACTCCTGAAGATGTAAAGCTTGGCGAAGAATCTTTTAATATGTTTACCCGAAGATGGCGCAACCGACTATTAAGTTATTACATTTCGAGTAAAGACACGCTGCGAATGAATTTCAGTTTAGACAAATCAAAGTCGGCCGAATTCATTTTATACGAATCTAGCTACGATCTTTTGGAAAATGAAGAACTAAACGTCCCAAAACGAGCAGAAAACATGATGCCAAAACCTTTTGTTTTAAACGATGCAGTGATCTACAAGAAAAAGATTAAGTTGAATCAGTAGGCAGTCGCAGTGAGCAGTTTTAAAAATAAAAATATTGAATTTTAAATGCTGAATTTTGAATTCAAATAATCCCTGACTGCTGAAAGATTAGAGCTCTTCCGTAAACTGTAAACTGTAAACTGTAAACTGTAAACCATATTAAATATGCAAATCTCAATATTAGGATGTGGATGGTTAGGTTTTCCACTGGCAAAAAAGCTGGTCGAAGACGGTTATTCTGTAAAAGGATCTACCACCACAGCCAGCAAAATGCAAGAACTTTCTTCGGAAGGTATCACGCCGTATAAACTCGAACTTTATGATAACGGAGTTCAGGGTGATATGAGTTCTTTTTTATCGAATTCAGATGTTTTGATCATTGATATTCCGCCTGGGCTACGAAGAAATCCAGAAGCAGATTTTACCGGAAAAATCACCAATATCATCTCATTTATCGAAAAATCTGGTATTCAAAAGCTAATATTCGTTAGTTCTACGAGTGTTTTTGAGGATCAGGAAAGCTTCCCTGAATATACTGAAAAAAGCAAACCCAACGGAATATCTGCAGCTGCAAAACAACTTATCGCCTGCGAAAATTTATTGATCGATAATCCTAATTTTGATGCTACGATCGTAAGATTTGGAGGTTTAATTAGCAAAGATCGCCATCCGGTAACGATGCTAAGTAATAAAAGCGGACTCAAAAATGCAGATGCGCCTGCAAATTTGATTCAGCGTGAAGATTGCATCGAATTATTATCCAAAATCATCGAAAATGATGAATTCGGGACTGTTTTTAATGCCGCCTATCCCGAACATCCAAAAAAATCTGAATACTACGCCAAAGAAGCGAAATCAAGAAATATAAAAGCCCCAGAATATGACCAAAATCGACCTTCTAAAGGGAAAATAATTTCTTCGAAGAATTTAGCTGAAATTGGTTTTGAGTTTAAATATCAGATTTGAGGTTTTAGATGTTATTAATCTTAAGCACATTGTATATCCGCTTTATCATAATTCTTGTATTTCCGTCACCCTGAACTTGATTCAGGGTCTCATCCTAAGCAGCATGAGATGCTGAATCAAGTTCAGCATGACATTATTAAAGCGAATTATATAAATTTTAAGCTTCCGCCTCAGCGGTTTTTTTTCTAAAATCCAAAGGCTGTAAAGCTTTTAAAGCTTTTTCGATAGAATTAATTCTTTCAAAAGTCAGCAATAAACGTAAACCGTTTCGGGTTTTCTTTTCCTTCATCTTGCAGGCATTAGGATGCGTTTGCACGTATTGCAAGACTTTGGTAAACGTATTGGTTTGGTAGAAACTTGATTGCTGATCGGCAATAAAGTAACCAATCAGTTTATTTTGTTTCATAATGATCCTCTCGAGTCCTATTTTCGAAGCGATCCATTTTATACGAACGCTGTTTAATAGATCAACCGCCGGAATTGGTAATTCTCCAAAACGATCGACTAATTCAGCTTCATATTTCTCTAACTCTTCTTCGGTTTTCAGCTCATTCAGCTTCGTATATAAATTCAGTCGTTCTGCGATATTATTGATATAATCATCTGGGAACAGAATTTCAAAATCGGTATCGATCTGCGTTTCTTTTACGTAATCTTTTTCTTCTGCATTTTCCTGATCGGCATATAAATCTTTAAACTCGTTTTCTTTCAGCTCTTCGATGGCTTCATTCAGAATTTTCTGATAAGTATCAAACCCAATTTCGTTAATAAATCCGCTTTGTTCACCACCTAAAAGATCTCCCGCACCACGAATTTCCAAATCTTTCATTGCGATATTAAATCCGCTTCCCAGGTCTGAGAACTGCTCCAAAGCTGTCATTCGTTTGCGCGCTTCTTCGGTCATTGCAGAATATGGTGGCGTGATAAAATAACAGAACGCCTTTTTGTTGCTTCGCCCTACCCGACCACGCATTTGGTGCAGATCTGATAGTCCGAAATTATTCGCGTTATTAATAAAGATCGTATTCGCATTGGTGACATCTAATCCACTTTCAATAATCGTAGTCGAAACCAAAACGTCAAATTCTCCGTTAATAAAACTTAGCATTAATTTCTCCAATTTCTTCCCGTCCATTTGGCCGTGACCAATGCCCACTTTCGCATCGGGAACGAGACGCTGAATCATTCCGGCAACTTCCTTAATATTTTCGATTCGGTTATGAATAAAAAATACCTGCCCGCCACGCTGAATTTCATATAAAACGGCATCACGAATGGTTTCTTCGGAAAAACGAATCACATTCGATTCGATCGGGTAACGGTTTGGCGGAGGCGTTGTAATCGTCGATAAATCTCGCGCTGCCATTAAACTAAACTGAAGCGTACGCGGAATTGGCGTTGCCGTTAAGGTTAACGTATCGACGTTTTCTTTGATGGTTTTCAGCTTATCTTTTACCGCTACTCCAAACTTCTGTTCTTCATCAACAATTAGCAATCCAAGATCCTTAAATTTAACCGATTTATTCACCAATTGATGCGTCCCAATAATAATATCTACAGTTCCTTTTTCAAGATCAGCAAGGGTTTCACGACGTTCTTTGGCAGTTCTAAACCTGTTTAAATAATCGACCGTTACCGGCAAATCTTTTAAACGTTCAGAAAAAGTTTGATGATGCTGAAAAGCTAAAATCGTAGTCGGCACTAAAACTGCTACCTGTTTGCCGTTATCTACCGCTTTAAAAGCTGCACGAATCGCAACTTCTGTCTTCCCGAAACCAACATCCCCACAAACCAATCGATCCATTGGGCGTTCGTTTTCCATATCTTTTTTAACCGCTTCGGTCGCGGTGCTTTGATCTGGCGTGTCTTCATAAATAAACGAAGCTTCCAACTCGTGCTGCAAATACGAATCTGGCCCATAAGCAAAACCTTTCTGTAAACGGCGTTTTGCGTATAATTCAATTAAATTATAAGCGATGTGTTTAACGCGGGCTTTAGTCTTTTTCTTTAGGTTTTTCCAGGCATTGCTACCCAGCTTAAAGATCTTCGGTTCCTTCCCGTCTTTTCCGTTATATTTTGAAATCTTATGTAGCGAATGAATGCTTAAATACAGGATATCGCGCTCGCCATAGATCAATTTGATCGCTTCCTGCTTTTTACCTTCAACATCTATTTTTTGCAGTCCGCCAAACTTTCCAATCCCGTGGTCGATATGGGTTACATAATCGCCAACCGTAAGATTGGTCAATTCTTTTAGCGTTATCGCCTGTTTTTTCGCATAACCATTTTTTAAGCTGAATTTATGGTAACGTTCAAAGATCTGATGATCTGTATAACAAACATTTTTGGCCTGTTCGTCAATAAATCCCTGAAATAGGGAAAGTACCACCGTCTTGTATTTTACCTCTTTCTCCTGATCTTTAAAAATATCGTGGAAACGCTTTGCCTGCTGCTCACTTCCGCAGAAAATATAATTGGAATATCCTCTTTCCTGATTTTCAATTAAATTAGTAATTAATAAATCGAACTGCTTATTGAAAGATGGCTGCGGAGTCACAAAAAATACGATCTCCTTCTTCGGTTTTAAATATGCCTGATTGCTTAATTCGGCTACCGAAAAGTCAAGAAGTTGTTTTTTTATTAATTCTGAAGTACAAAAAAGTTCCTTTGGCTCACTTTGTTTAATTTCTCCTGAAATTTTTTCGAAAGCTTCTTCTGCTTTACTGAAGAGCTTATCGATCTGCGCTGAAAAAAGGTCGAGATTTTTAACGAATATCAATGTATTATCGGCGACGTATTTTAAGAAACTCTCCCGAACCTCATCTAGCTTTTTATTCTCGACATTCGGCATTATGGAAATCTTGTTCACCTTATCGGTAGACAATTGCGACTCTACATCGAAACTCCGAATACTATCTACTTCATCCCCAAAAAATTCGATTCGGTAGGGCTCGTCATTACTAAAAGAAAACACATCGATAATCCCACCACGTACTGAAAATTCGCCCGGTTCGGTCACAAAATCAACTCGTTTAAATTTGTATTCAAACAAAACTTCGTTTACAAAATCGATCGAAAGTTCGTCATTCACCTTGATCTTTAGCGTACTTCTGTCGAGTTCCTTCCGCGTAACGACTTTTTCAAAAAGCGCATCGGGATAGGTTACGATCACGGCCGGTTTTCCTGCCTGCCGGCCGGCAGGTTCCGAAGAATTGATTCGGTTTAAAACTTCAGCACGTAAAAGTACATTCGCATTATCGGTTTCTTCGATCTGGTAAGGCCTACGGTAACTACCGGGATAGAACAATACATTGTCCTCGCCAACTAACTGTTCGAGGTCGTTTAAGTGATAAGCAGCTTCTTCCTTATCATTTAAAACCATCAAAAACGGGCGCTTGGCGTCTTTAAAAGCATTGGCTACCACAAAAGAAAGTGAGGAGCCAACAAGGCCTTTTAGATGAATTTTATCGGTATTTTTTTCAGAAACGGCAATAGCGTCCCGCAATTCCTGCTGTTGCGGGGATTGTGCAAAACTTTGGGCGATTGTAGATGTACTCATTGCTGCAAAGATAATTGCTAAAAAAAAGCTTCACAACTGGCTATGAAATTTTTAACGTATGAATTAGCATTCGCTTTATTTTAAATGTGAAATTCTTACAACTCTTCTTTTCTGTCTAAAATTCATTCTCTAGCAACTTTAGCGGTCTAACTTTTAATTTCACGCCACAAATTAGCAAAACATCGTATAAATATTTTACAATTTTCATAACAGCGATTCCGTCTCAAAGAATGTAATTTCAAAGAAAAATTGCAATGTCTAACCACCAACTCGCTTTTCTGCTCGCCAGAATCACTTTGGGAATCAACTTTTTTCTGCACGGATTTGTTAGAATCCCGAAGTTGGAAGCTTTTGCCAGTGGACTCACACAGGGTTTTGAAGGCACTATGCTTCCTTTGGCGTTAGTTGAAATGATTGCTTACGCGATTCCTTTCATTGAAGTGATTTTGGGTGGGTTTATCATTTTCGGGATTGCTAGTAAAAAATCATTCGCGGCAACGGCCATTTTTGTAATGATGCTCATTACCGGCTGTGCTTTTAAAGAAGATTGGGGCGCAGTAGGGACACAAATGTTGTATGCGCTATTCATCTTTTTTCTACTGAAAAATCTGGAATACGAAGTTTGGGCAGTAAAGAAGAGTAGTGAGTAGTTAGAATTGAGACGTTAGATGTGAGATATTAGAACAAATTAGACGATCGTCACCCTGAACTTGTTTCAGGGTCTCATATGAGTGATGAGATCCCGGGGCAAGCCTGCCTCGACGGCAGTCAGGTCCGGGATGACGAGAGATTAATTCACAAAATCTATGCTCTAATCTCTAAAAGTGAAACTGTCTAAATTCTAGAATCGAACAAACGAAGCGATTTAAAATCTAAAAAACAAAATATGGGAATAGAAGAATTTGATGTTTTTGTAATCGGTACCGGAACTGCCGGAAAAGGCGTGGCAAAAGACTGTGCTGAAGCAGGCTGTAAAGTTGCCATTGCCGATAATCGGGAATACGGTGGCACCTGTCCAAATCGCGGTTGTGATCCTAAAAAAGTTTTGGTTGGTATTACAGAAATTATCGAGCGTTCCCAAAATATGATGGGACTGGGAATTTCAAAAATGCCGGAAGTTAACTGGCAAGATCTCCAGAAATTCAAGCTTAAATTCACTGGAGCGATTCCCGCAGCTACCGAAAAAGATCTGGCAGAACTTGGTATTAAAATGTACCACCAGTCCCCTAAGTTTTTAGACGAAAACACACTTTCAGTAGAAGGAAAAACGGTAAAAGCGAAAAAAATCGTGATCGCTACCGGAAATAAACCAATGCCGCTAAAAATTCCGGGAGCAGAATTAATGCTGAATAGTGATGATTTCCTGGAATTGGAAAAACTACCAGAATCAATGATATTTATCGGCGCCGGTTACATCGGGATGGAATTTGCGCACATTGCTGCTCGTCTTGGCGTTGAAGTCACAATGATCGATACAGAACCAAGACCGCTATCTAATTTTGATGAAGATATGGTAGCTCATCTAACTGAAGCTTCCGAGAAAATCGGAATTAAATTCATCTTCAATGCGAAAGCTTCTAAAGTTGAAAAGCTTCGAAAATATCTTCGAGTAACTGCGGAAACCAAAGACGGAGAAGAAGTTTCAGCAAAAGCCGAATTGGTTTTTAATACCGCCGGGCGCATTCCTTCGATAGATGAATTAGATTTAGAAAAAGGAAATGTTGCTTATAGTAATAAAGGAATTGCTGTCGACGAGCATTTGCAAAATACCACCAATAAAAATGTGTATGCCTGCGGAGATGTTTCAGATAGTGAAGGTTTGCCGCTTACGCCTCTTTCCTCCCAAGAATCGCGCGTGGTTTCAGCAAATCTTATAGGCAAATACAATAAAACCGAAGCCCATTATCCGCCGCAACCTTCGGTAGTTTTTACGCTTCCCAATGTGGCTTCCGTAGGACTTTCAGAACAGCAGGCTAAGGAAAAAGGTTTCGATTATGTGGTAAAACACAAGTCGGCTCCAAACTGGTTTAATTCTAAACGCATTGCCAATCGGCATTATGCTTTTAAAGTGATTAAAGATAAAAAAACCGAAAAAATTCTCGGTGCCCATTTGGTTGGTCCCGAAGCCGGAGAAATGATCAATATGTTTGTGATGGCAATGTGTGGCGGACTTTCCTGTAAGGATCTAAAAGCAATGATCTTTGCCTACCCGACCTGGAGCAATGATATTAAAGGAATGACGTGATTTTAGATTTTAGACCGCTTCGCTTTTAGAATTTAGATCGCTCGCGCTTTTAGATTTTTCGAAACAAGTCTTTGGCAAGAAATGAGGAAATAAAATATTGACTAGAGAGACAAAAACCAAGAATTATCACTTCGATTGATTTCTCCTCTAGATAACAATCGGGAGGAGAAATGGTATCGAGAAATCAATAGAAAACCTATTTGGGAACAATGTCATTTCGACTGAAGTGTAGCGGAATGGAGAAATCTTAATATTCAAAAATACGGAACACGAGAGATCTCTCCACTTCGGTCGAGATGACATCACTTTTAAATTCAAATTTCAGCATTCAAAATTCAACATTTTCAACCTTAGTTTTTTTTATCTAAAAGGCGAAGCCGATATAAAATCTCAAATCTAACAGCTTAGCGATCTATCAAATTAAGCCACTTCCGCCTGATGAGTGATTTCTAAAATTCTGCTTTCGCAGATCAATAAATCCGTTAAAAATTGATGCTCTTTTATCACATTCCCGAAGAAAAGATTCTTGTAATAATTGATTCCCTCATCCAAATTCTGTGAAAATCGTGTAAATTTTTTTGCCTCTCTCTTATTCGAAAAATCTGTGGTATCTAACAATTCCTTCAAATAGTCGATGTACAACTGCAACTCTTTAATAAACATATGCGGGCGGTAACCATCCAACACATTTTTACGCCCATAAATATGATCTGTAAGTTCCTGCAAAGAATATTCACCATCGAAATACGCCAAATTTGGCCCGGGACAAACGGTCACAAAATCCATTTTCTTTACAAAGCTGAAATTGTAATTTTTAGCGGCACTATTGCACAAACCGGTACATAAACATTCTTTCTGAAACAACTTTTCGGCTTCCTTCGCTTTTTCTTCATTTGATAAATCTGAATGCTGAATTTGCTTCAGTTTTAATTTTTGATATTTATGCGAAGCGGTGCAAATAGGCTTTTCGGTAAATTCGGTATTCGATTCTAAAAGTTTCTCTGGACACGAGCTGCCGGGTTTATTGCGCAAAAGATTTTTTCTTCGGAATTCTTCTCCGCTCGCGCCTTTCAAATAATTAAACCGAACGCCAAGCGGCGAACTATGACTTAAAATAATGTCTTTTTCTTTAGCTTTTTGAAGTTTTTCGAGGGTTTCTTTATCGACATTGGTTGCCTCAGGACACAACAAAAATGGCGAACCCCAACCGGTTGCATCGGCCTGGAAATAGTCTTTTAGCAAAGTGTCTTCTTCAAACGTACCAATCCCGCCCTGAACGGTGATCTTAATTTCTGGTAATGCTGAAATTTCGGTTTCTTCAGCAACAGCACTTCGGTATAAAGAAGCTAATTCTGACTGTAATTCGTCTTTTTTCTGCTTAAATTCTTCCATAATCGGCCCCAGCAAATAACCATCGGTCGCGAAAGCGTGTCCGCCGCAATTCAAGCCAGATTCGATTCTGAATTCACTAACCCAGATTCCACGTTTTGCGAGGTATTTTCCCTGAATTAATGCCGAACGATAATCGCTGACTTTGATAGCAATTGCCTTCTGAAAATTTCCGTTTTTATCTGGACTGAAGGTTTTAAAAGAAGACAGATAATTAAACAATCTTGGATTCATCCCAGCAGAAAATACCAAAGTTGAATTTTCTAAATCACTTTCAGCATAACCTTTTAACGCCTGCAAAGCATCAGAACCATTCTCTACCGGTTCTTTGTTTTCGTCAAGCTGATCGTTATCAATCTTCGTCATAATATTGACTTCGATTGCACCGGGTTTTACTTCCTCGCGAAGTTCAGATTCCAGATTTTCTTTTTCCGAAGAATCATTAAGCTGAAGAAATTTAAGGTATTTCTGTTTTAATTCTGAAACTTCAGGGAGCATTTCGAAATACTTGGTAATCTCTGAAGTGCTAGAAAAAGCAGCGGTTTTCACCTCTTCTACTTTCTTTTTCACTTCCTCGCTAATCAAATTAAGATAATCTGTAATTCGCTTGGCCCTGAAGTTTGGTTCTTTTTTGGTTATAGGCTGAAAAGTCTCGTTGTTGAGTTTATAATAATACTCGCGCATTTTTTCGATAAGGTGATCTTCGATAATCGAAATGGAAGAATTTATCCCAAAATGCGCCACTTTCACCGGCGTATCGATAGTATAAGCAATGCCCATCACCGGAATATGAAATTGATGTGGGGATATGGCGTTTTTCATTTGTTTTAGGTTTAATCACCAAAGATGAAAAGTAGCCACCGTTTAAAATATGATATTTATCAGGTTTTAGGTTTTAGAATTGAGATTTGAGAGGTGAGATTTGAGATATTAGAATCTAGATTGTAGAGAATAGACTTTGACTTTGGTTGGTGAATTTTGTTTCAGAATCTCATAGGAGTGATGAGATCCCGGATCAAGTCCGGGATGACGAAATAAGACAACTCAATTTTCAAAACTCCAAAAGCGAAGCGATCAAAAATCTATTATCTAACAGGCGAAGCCGGTCTAACTACTACTTCATCATTCGATACATTGGGTTTTGTTTTCGGTTGATGAAACCGTGATAAGCGGTGTTGATTCCGATTAAAATTGCAGCGCCAAGAGCGACATAAGCAATTAAAGTTTGATCTTCAGAATGTCGCATATAGATCGCAAATAAGGCCCAAATTCCAACGGCAGCGAACTCGCGCATATTTCGGGTATAAATCATTACAATATTCAAAATTGCAACAATCACAATCATAATGATCGTCCATTGTACTTCAGAAAAAATACCTCCATTCCATCCTATCTTGGCTAAATAAGCGGCAATATTGGCGATAGTTGCTACCGCAATCCAACCTGAATATAAACAAATTGGCCACCAGCTAAACGCAATGATCTTAAAAGGCGCGTCCCAACGTTCCATATTGGTATTTAGAATGATCTTGATAAGTGAAAAGAGAATCAGCAGCATCAAAAAGATCGATAAACCGGTGTATTCGTATAACCAAACCACAACCCAGGCGGCATTGGAGAGATTCGCTAAAATGAACCAGAATTTTGTTTGCTGAAGAAATTTCAAATCCTTTTTAGGGCCAAAGGCTTGATAAATTTGATAGCCTGAAAATGCCAGCAATCCCAGGTAAATAATTCCCCAGATCGCAAAAGCATAATCTGCCGGCGTAAATAAATTGAAGTATTCGTGACTTAGACTTCCCATCGTATTTCCGTTGAGTTTTACGGCCTGCGTATAGTAACTCACAAAAAGTGTGATCACTACGGAAATAAAATTGAGAACAGCAAGTATTTTTGGTTTCATAGTATTTGAGCTAAGTTGTCATTCTGATTCTGCCGGATGGACAGGTTCAGGATGATGCAAATTTCAAATGAAATTACCAAACGCCTGAATAAACCAACGTTAGTGTTAGGTTAAAGTTTGATTTTGTATGAAAATGGAGTTAATTTTAGTTTACTCGAATTACTTCAGATTGTGCACAAACGAATACCTGA
This sequence comes from Zunongwangia atlantica 22II14-10F7, assembly GCF_002094855.1. Taxonomy (GTDB): domain Bacteria; phylum Bacteroidota; class Bacteroidia; order Flavobacteriales; family Flavobacteriaceae; genus Zunongwangia; species Zunongwangia atlantica. The sequence goes on along the minus strand of NZ_ARYN01000006.1, from coordinate 71,149 downwards.
TCTTCTTCTTCAGGTTTCATTAAAAATGCTCCGGTAAATTCACCAAAAGCGGGTAAAATCAATTGATTTTTCCTTCGGAAGAAACATTTCAGCTTTAAATGTTGTTTTGCCAAACCAACCAATCGATAACCGGGATGAATATGCCCACAGATATTAAAATCACTTTCTTTTTCTTCAGGATGGTGCGTTAAACGGAAGTTCCCGATCTGTAATTCCTGATGAATTTTCACTCCTAGTTCTTCATAATGAATCGGAGAAATGATATCGTGATTCCCGGCAATTAAAATAATTTCAGCTTGTTGCTTTTGAAGCCAGTTTTCGAATAAATTCCATTCAGCATTCAATGCACTATGAAAAAGATCACCTAAAAAGATGATCTTTTGCGGTTGGAACTCGGTTACCGCTTCATCTAACCGATCAAAATTTGTCTGAATTGCCGATTGTGGCACCGCGCTACCGTATTTTCTAAAATGAGAGATCTTTCCCAAATGCACATCGGCCACCAGCAAAGCTTTTTGCTCTTCCCAATAGGAAACGCCGCTACACGCCAGCTGAAAATGGTTATTTTGGATTGTGATTTTCATTTTTAGAACTCAAAAAAAGAAGGTCGAAATTAACCAATTTTGAGTAATATTTCAGCTGCTTTATCTAAAGTTTCATTTTCCTTCGCAAAACAAAAACGCAATTGCTTTAGATCCTGATTATTGATATTAAAAACCGACACCGGAATCGATGCTAATTGATATTCTTTCACTAATTTTTCAGCAAAGAGGATATCAGATTCGCTTGTAATTTCAGAATAATCCAAAAGTTGAAAATAAGTTCCAGCAGATGGAATAATCTTAAATTTTGTGTCTTTAATCTGTTCAAGAAAATAATCTCTTTTTTCTTGATAGAATTTAGGCAAACTCAAGTAAGTTTCCGAATCCTTAAGATACTCAGCAAAAGCACGCTGAATTGGATGATTCACACAGAAAACAATAATCTCCTGAAATTTCCAGATTTCTTTCATCAAAACATCTGGCGCTACGCAATAGCCCATTTTCCAACCCGTATTATGAAAAGTCTTACCGAAAGAAGCACAAACGATTGCTCTTTCAGATAATTCTGGAAAAGATGAAGCACTTTGATGCTTTTCTCCATCGAAGATAATATGCTCATAAACTTCGTCACTTAAAAGGATGATATTGGTGTTTTTAAGCAAGTTTTCTAATTGCAGCATATCTGCTTTAGACAAAATAGTTCCGCTGGGATTGTGAGGTGTGTTAATCACAATCATCCTCGTTTTATCGCTAATTTTAGCTTTTACTTCGTTCCAATCTACTGTATATTCCTTTCCTTTAAGCTGAATATGAACCGGAATTCCTCCATTTGTTTTTACAATGGGTTCATAAATATCATAAGCCGGTTTAAAAATGATAACCTCGTCACCAGGATGCACAAAGGCTGAGATTGCGCAATAAATTGCCTGGGATGCTCCCGCAGTTAAAGTAATTTCTGAATCTGGATGATATTTTTTACCGTGAAGCGCTTCGATTTTTTTTACAATTTCTTCTCGAAGCTCTGGAACTCCTGCTAAAGGCGCATATTGATTATAACCATCTTTCATGGCTTTATACACCAATTCTTTTAGATAATCGTCTGTTTGAAAACCGGGAAATCCCTGAGACATATTTATGGTATTATATCGATTTGCCATACCGCTCATTTTAGAAAAAATGTTTTCAGGTGAGCCAGGAAGTTTGGATACATGAGATTCAGAAAAAGCCATAAAAATTTTTAAATAATATGCATAAAAAATCCCGAAATCTAAAAAGAAATCGGGATCAGTTTTATTCAGAAAAAATATTTTTTATCCTTTTGTGCTTGCAGATAAATATTCACGGTTCATACGAGCGATATTCTCTAAAGAAATTCCTTTAGGACACTCAATTTCACAAGCACCAGTGTTAGTACAGTTACCAAATCCTTCTAAATCCATTTGGCGAACCATATTCATAACACGATCTGTAGCTTCTACCTGTCCCTGCGGAAGTAATGCATATTGTGAAACTTTTGCTGAAGTAAATAACATGGCACTTGCATTTTTACAAGCTGCAACACACGCACCACAACCAATACAGGTTGCTGCAGCGAAAGAATCGTCTGCATCGTGTTTATTTACAGGAATACTATTTGCATCGATGGTGTTTCCTGAAGTATTTACGGAAACATATCCACCTGCTTGTTGAATACGATCGAAAGCACTTCTATCTACAATAAGATCTTTTACCACCGGGAAAGCATTGGCTCTAAAAGGCTCTATAACGATAGTATCACCATCGTTAAACTTTCTCATGTGTAGCTGGCAGGTAGTGATCAATCTATCTGGGCCATGTGGCTCACCATTAATTTGAAGCGAACAAGTTCCACAAATCCCTTCACGACAATCATGATCAAACTCTACCGGATCTTCACCCTTAGCAACAAGTTCTTCATTTAAAACGTCTAACATTTCAAGAAAAGACATATCTCCTTCGATTCCATCGATTGGATAAGACACCATCTTTCCAGTAGCCTTAGCGTTTTCTTGTCGCCATATTTTTAATGTAAGTTTCATATTCTTTAGATTTTAGTATTGAGTATTGAGTCTTGAGTCGCTAATTTGTAACAGCTCATATCTCAACACTTGCATCTATTTATAACTTCTTGTTTTTAATTCGATATTATTGAAAATAAGTTCTTCTTTGTGAAGAGCAGCATCGCTAGGTTCTCCTTTATACTCCCAGGCAGCCACATATCTAAAGTTTTCATCATCTCTTAAAGCTTCACCTTCTTCGGTTTGATATTCTTCTCTAAAGTGACCTCCACAAGACTCATTTCTATGCAATGCATCTTTAGCAAAAAGCTCTCCTAATTCAAGGAAATCAGCCACACGACCAGCTTTTTCTAATTCAGCATTCTTTGCAGTAGCGCTTCCTGTAACCTTAACGTTTTTCCAGAAATCTTCTCTTAAAGCTTTAATCTCTTCGATAGCTTCTCTAAGTCCCTGTTCGTTACGTGCCATACCACACTTCTCCCACATAATCTTACCTAATTTCTTATGGTAAGTATCTACAGAATGTTTTCCACCCGCATTCATTAAGCGATCGATCTTGTCTTTCACTTCTTTCTCGGTTGCTTCGAACTCTGGAGAATCTGTTGGAATCTTTCCTGTTCTAATATCTTTTGAAAGGTAATCTCCAATAGTGTAAGGCAATACAAAATAACCATCTGCAAGTCCCTGCATTAAAGCAGATGCACCTAATCTGTTAGCACCGTGATCTGAGAAGTTAGCTTCTCCTGCTGCGTAACATCCAGGAATGGTTGTTTGTAAATTATAATCTACCCAAAGACCTCCCATAGTATAGTGCACCGCAGGATAGATCATCATTGGAGTTTCGTAAGGGTTTTGATCTGTAATCTTTTCATACATCTGGAAAAGGTTACCATATTTAGACTCTACAACCTCTTTACCTAATTTAATAATTTCAGCTTCAGATGGGTTTTTGTGACCAGATGTAAAAGCAGCTTCTTTCCCGTAGCGCTTAATTGCACTTGCAAAATCCAGATAAACTGCCTGCCCTGTTTTGTTTACTCCAAAACCTGCATCACAACGCTCTTTTGCTGCACGTGATGCTACATCACGAGGTACAAGGTTACCAAATGAAGGATATCTTCTTTCTAAATAATAATCTCTTTCTTCTTCAGAAAGTTCAGTAGGTTTTTTCTTTCCTTCTCTAATCGCAATTGCATCTTCTTTTTTCTTCGGAACCCAAATACGACCATCATTACGTAAAGATTCAGACATCAAAGTTAATTTAGACTGATGATCTCCTGTAACCGGAATACACGTTGGGTGAATTTGCGTGTAACAAGGGTTAGCAAAATAAGCTCCTCTACGGTGAGCTCTCCATGCTGCCATCACGTTACTTCCCATCGCATTTGTTGAAAGGAAAAATACGTTACCGTAACCTCCAGAAGCTAAAACTACAGCGTGAGCAGAGTGTCTCTCTAACTCCCCTGTAACCATATCTCTGGCAATAATACCTCTCGCTTTACCATCAACTAAAACAAGATCCATCATTTCGTGGCGGTTAAAAGATTGAATCTTACCACGATTTATTTGGCGGTTCATTGCAGAGTATGCTCCTAATAATAACTGCTGACCAGTTTGTCCTTTCGCATAAAAAGTTCTGGAAACCAAAACTCCACCAAAAGAACGGTTATCTAAATATCCACCATATTCACGTGCAAAAGGCACACCTTGTGCCACACACTGGTCGATAATATTTCCAGATACCTCAGCAAGTCGATAAACATTCGCTTCACGCGAACGATAATCTCCTCCTTTTACAGTATCATAAAAAAGACGGTAATCTGAATCACCATCTCCCTGATAATTTTTTGAAGCGTTTATACCTCCCTGTGCAGCGATAGAATGTGCACGTCTAGGAGAATCCTGATAACAAAATGTTTTTACATTATACCCTAACTCTGCCAGTGTAGCTGCAGCTGCACCTCCTGCAAGACCAGTACCTACAATAATAATGTCGATATTTCTCTTATTGGCGGGGTTTACCAGGTTAATATCATTCTTATGCTTAGTCCACTTATCTTTAAGCGGCCCTTCTGGTATCTTTGATTCTAAAATTGACATAGATCTTGCGAATTAAAGGTTATTGATATAGTGAAACAATGCTATAAAAATAAAGCCTAACGGAATGATTATAGCATAAGCCACTGTAAGGCCTCTTACTCCTTTAGCGTACTTATTATTCCATCCCATAGATTGGAACGATGAAGAAAAACCATGAAGAAGGTGTAAACTTAAGAATACAAAAGATAAACAGTATGCTGCTACCCTAATTGGATCCTCAAACTTCACGATCATTTCACTATAATATCTTGAAGCATCTTCTGGATGAGATTCTACATATTTATGTACAATTTCTGGCACCCAAAAATCATAAAAATGTAGTGCTAAAAAGGCTAAAACTACCAATCCAGAATAAATCATGTTTCTAGACATCCAGCTGGAATTAGCGCCACCATTGTACTTTACATACTTTACATTTCTAGCCCCACGGTTTTTAGCTTCAAGAACAAATCCCATAACAAAATGGAAGATTACTCCAAAAATTAGTACTGGCTGAAGTACCGCCTGTACCAGAAAATTGGTTCCCATAAAATGAGAAAGTTCATTAAATAAATCTTCACTAAAAACTGAAGTTAAATTGATAGTAAAGTGTTGAAGTAAAAATAAGACCAGGAACAGTCCCGACAAGGCCATCGCAACTTTTTTTGCGATAGATGATTTTAAAAATCCACCCATTGGTTTGATTATTTATAGAATTTTAACAGCAAAAATACACTCCAATTAACTTATGGACAAACTTTAATGCTTCTTTATAAGGCTATTTAGAATAAGTATAAGTAAGCCGCAATTTTGTTTAATCTCAAATAATTTAAAAATTTAAGCAGAAAATAGCTAAAAGCCTTTATTTATCATACTTCAAAGAAGAAAAACGAAGGAATTAAAAAAATTTTCAATCGATTGAAATTCTACAAATTATAAAAAATTCGCACCATTTTTATACCATAAAAAAAGCTACCCAAAATATCGAATTTCAGATAGCTCTTTCATTTATTTTTATTCAGAATTAACCTTCTACAAGATCTTTTTTATATGCATCTGAATGAACATTTGCTACTGCTCTACCAGATGGATCGTTCATATTCTTAAAAGACTCATCCCATTCTAAAGCAGTTGGTGTACTACAAGCCACTGAAGGAACTGATGGTACAGACAATGCTGCTGCATCACTTGGGAAATGCTGAGAGAAGATCGTTCTATAATAGTATTCTTCTTTACTTGTTGGAGGCTGAATTGGGAATTTAAAGTGAGCATTTTTAAGTTGCTCATCTGTAACTTCAGAATTTACAAGTTGCTTTAAAGTATCAATCCAACTATATCCTACACCATCAGAGAATTGCTCTTTTTGTCTCCAGGCTACACTTTCTGGCAGGTAATCCTCAAAGGCTTTTCTAAGTACCCATTTTTCGATACGCTCGCCGTTAATCATTTTGTCCTGCGGGTTAATACGCATCGCTACATCCATAAATTCTTTATCTAAGAATGGCACACGACCTTCTATACCCCAAGCACAAAGCGATTTGTTTGCTCTTAAACAATCGTACTGGTGCAATTTATCCAATTTACGTACTGTTTCTTCATGAAACTCTTTAGCGTTTGGCGCTTTATGGAAATAAAGATATCCTCCAAAAAGTTCATCTGAGCCTTCTCCTGACAGTACCATTTTTATCCCTAAAGACTTGATGGTTCTGGCCATTAAATACATAGGTGTTGAAGCTCTAATCGTGGTCACATCATAAGTTTCTAAATGATAGATCACATCTTTTATCGCATCTAAACCTTCCTGAATAGTAAATTTAATTTCGTGATGTACCGTATCTAAATGATCGGCTACTTTTTGCGCTGCTGCAAGATCTGGAGAACCTTCTAAACCAATCGCAAAAGAATGCAATCTTGGCCACCATGCAGCATCTTTATCATCACTTTCTATTCTTTTTTCTGAATATTTTTTAGCTACTGCTGAAGTAATTGAAGAATCCAGCCCACCTGAAAGTAATACCCCGTAAGGAACGTCACTCATTAACTGGCGGTGTACCGCTTTTTCTAAAGCTTCTCTAAGTTCTTCGATACTGGTAGCGTTATCTTTTACTGCATCATACTCCATCCAGTCACGCTCATACCATTTCTGGAAACCTTCTTCTTTACTAGAAAGATAGTGACCAGGAGGGAATAATTCAATTTTAGAACATTTTCCTTCTAAAGCTTTAAGCTCTGATGCTACATAAAAAGTTCCGTTATGATCCCATCCAATATATAAAGGAATAATACCAATATGATCTCTGGCAATTAGATATTCATCATTCTCTACATCATAAATAGCAAAACCAAAGATTCCGTTTAGATCATCAAGGAACTTTGCTCCTTTTTGTTTGTATAAAGCAAGAATAACTTCACAATCTGATGCCGTTTGAAATTCGTAATCTGGGCACTGCTCTCTTAATTTCTTATGATTATATATTTCGCCATTAGCGGCAAGAACTAATTTTCCATCTTTAGACAATAAAGGCTGTCCTCCTGAAATTGGGTCTACAATGGCAAGACGCTCGTGCGCCATAATTGCATTATCATTACTGTAAATCCCACTCCAGTCCGGACCACGATGTCTTAAACATCTGGCCATTTCTAATAATTGAGGTCTTAAATCATCAGACTTCTCTTTTAAATCGAACGCACAAACAATTCCACACACAGTTTTAAAATTTTAAGTATTAAAGATGAAACAAATATCGAATAAACATTTCATTAAAAAAGTCACAACATCTATTTCAGTTACATTTGTAAATAATTTTTTGAAAATAAGATTAAATAATCAAATTTACGAAGTATAAATATAACGAATTTTTTTCAGCAGTAAAGCTTCCGTAATTATTCATTGTGCCTTTACTAAGCATTGCCTGTTTATTAAATATTAGCCTTGGATTAACAGGCTTTGTAAAGACTGTTTTTTAGTTTTGGGGATAATTTTGAAATTACAATTATGAAATACGATCAAATAGACAGAAAATTATTCATTAAAAACCGTAAAAACTTCATGGAACGAATGGTTCCCGGAGGCCTAGCTGTTTTTAATGCCAATGATGTTTTTCCTATTGGCGCCGATAGTACAATGCCATTTCAGCAAAATCGAGATTTATTTTATCTAAGTGGTGTAGACCAGGAAGAAGCTATTTTAGTTTTATTTCCAGAAGCACCAAAACCAGAACATCGTGAAATTCTTTTTCTTACTGAAACCAATCCTCACATTGCCGTTTGGGAAGGTGAAAAACTTACAAAAGAAAAAGCTTTTGAGGTTAGCGGAATAAAAACTGTTTACTGGCTACAGGATTTTGAAAAAAAGTTTTTTGAAATTATGGCCCAGGCAGAAACAATTTATTTCAACAAAAATGAACATTATCGAGTTCAGGGAAGTATCCAAACAGAAACTCGTGACGATCGTTTTATAAAATGGTGTAAAGAAAAATATCCTGCCCACCGCGTTGCAAAAAGTAATCCTATATTACAAAGATTACGTGCTGTAAAAGATCCTATTGAACTGGATCTTATGCAAAAGGCTTGTGATATTACCGAAAAAGCATTTAGAAGAGTGCTAAAATTCACCAAACCTGGTGTTTGGGAATATGAAATTGAAGCCGAATACTGGCACGAAATGATTAGAAATCGCTCAAAAGGTTTTGCATACACACCAATTATCGCCAGCGGAAACAGTGCCAACGTTTTACATTACACTGAAAATAACCAACAATGTAAACCAGGCGACTTAATTTTATTGGATACTGGGGCTGAATATGCAAACTACTCTAGTGATATGACCCGAACCATCCCGGCCTCTGGGAAATTCACAGATCGCCAAAAACAGGTTTATAATGCCGTAAACAGAGTAAAAACCGAAGCTACAAAATGGCTAATTCCGGGAACGATGTGGGACGAATTTCATAAAGAGGTTGGAAAATTAATGACTTCTGAATTGTTAGATCTTGGCCTACTTGATAAAGCCGATGTACAAAATGAAAATCCAGATTGGCCGGCTTATAAGAAATATTTTATGCACGGAACAGCGCATAATATTGGGTTGGATACTCACGACTACGGAATTTTAACCGAACCTATGAAAGCGAACCAGGTTTTTACTGTAGAACCAGGAATTTATTTGCCAGAAGAAGGTTTTGGAATTCGATTAGAAGACGATGTTGTAATTCAGGAAAAAGGAGAACCTTTTAACTTAATGCGTAACATCCCAATCGAAGCTGATGAGATTGAGGAGATTATGAATTCATAAAAAAATATAAAAAGGCCACAGAAATTGATTTTAAATCGATTTTGCGGCCTTTTTTAATGTAATGCTTATGAAAATACAGCATAAAAATACACAAATAAAGTTTATAACAAAGGGAAAAAACAATCCTTTGATCCTTTTACATGGATTTTTAGAAACTGAGCAAATTTGGAGGGACTACCAGCAATTACTTTCCCAAAAAAGACAGGTGGTTACTATAGATCTTTTGGGACATGGAGAAACTGGTAACATTTCTGAAGTCCACTCTATGGAAAATATGGCAGATGGGGTTATTGAAGTTCTTAACCACCTTAAAATAGAAAAAGCAAGTTTCGCAGGACATTCTATGGGTGGTTATGTAATTATGGAAATTCTAAAAAAATATCCCGAAAAAATAACCAAAATCGGCCTTATAAATTCTACCCCTGCTGAAGATACTCCAGAAAAGAAAGAAAATCGTGATCGTGTTGCCAGTTTGGTGGCAAAAAACAAATCGGCTTTTGTAAGTATGGCAATCTCGAACCTCTTAACTAGCGAAAACAATAAAAAATTTAAGCCTGAAATCGAGATTCTTAAAAATGAAGCTCAAAAAATGACTTCAGAAAGTATTATTGCTGCCACTTTAGGAATGAAAAATAGATTAGACCGTGTTGAAACACTAAAAAGCTTTAAAGGCGATAAATTTATAATTTTAGGAATGCAAGATCCGGTGCTGGATGTAGAAAACACTATAGAAATTGGGGAAAAAACAGACTCGAAAATCATCGAATTTCCAGATGGGCATCTATCCTTTATTGAAAATAGGGATTTATTGCTACAGTTTCTTCAATCGAAAATCTAAAGTTTAAAAGTCCGCTTTCAGTATAAAAAACAGGTCTTAATTTATATAATATTAGCTTTAGTTTTTTTCAGTAGTAATGATTATTGAAAAAGCAGAAGAAGAAAACTTTCTATTTTAGCTCCTAAGCGCTCCCGCAAAATCGAATAGGCTTTTGTAAGATGCCCTTCTACGGTTTTTAAAGAAATATGTAAATAATCTGCAATTTCAACATTGGTTAAGCCTTCTCTTTTACTAAGCAAAAAAACCTCTGCACATTTATCGGGTAATAAAGAGACTCCTTTAAAAACGATCTCCATTTTTCGCTCAAGAACACCAAAATCGTTATTAAGCGCAACAGCTTCTGTAGTTTCTAAAAAAACTTTATCAAAATAGGTAATGCCTTTATTTTTCTTGTAATTATTTACAAATTCGTTATAACAACTTCGGTATAAAAAATTTTTAATAGAATAATCTGGATTAAGCCTATTTCTATATTCCCAAAGCTTCAAAAATACATTCTGTATAATATCTTCTGCTAGATTACGATTGTGCGTTAATGTTATCACATACACTAATAATTGCTTATGGTACAATCTTAATAAATAAGAATAGGCCGACTCTTCTCCATTTTTCAGGCTTTCTATAAGATCGTAGTTATCCTTGTACATAAATTCTATAATAGTCAAAAAAACCGACTTAAATTTAATAAATACTAAATAAAATATAAAATAAAACAAGGGGTTTATAAATTTTAGTTGTAATTATTATAAATACCCCCTTTAAATTATGACCAAGAATATTGAAGAAGCCATAGTAAAATATATGACTGGCACTGCAACGGCCAAGGATCTTACTATGCTTTCTAACTGGATAAAAAAACAATCTAACAAAGAAGAATTAGAAGCTTTTATTAAAGATTATTATGCAATTGAGTATAGCATTAACGATTCTCACACAGATCTTGCGGTGAATAAATTATTATCATCTATCAAAAAACGAAAAGAACTAACTATCCCTAAAAAGCCAAATTATTCATTTAAATATGTGGCCGCCATTATCGCGGCGGTAATTTTAACGGGAGTTTACCTGTTTAGAGAAAATATTTTTCAGCAAGATTTATCTCAGGAAATCACTAAAGAAATTAAAGTAGGAACAGATAAAGCGATATTAACTCTTGCCAATGGCGCTGAAATTCAATTAGGAGCGCAAGAGAAATATGAAGAAGATGAATTTAGCAGCAACGGAAGTATACTTGAATATTTTAAAAACGATGACGCTAAAAATTCTGAAGATATAGAATATCACTATTTAACCGTTCCTCGCGGCGGAAAATTTACAATCGTATTATCTGATGGCACACAGGTTTGGCTTAATTCAGATAGTAAATTAAAATACCCAAGTAAATTTAAGAAAGGTGATTCCCGAAAGGTAGAACTTGTTTACGGAGAAGCTTATTTTGATGTTTCTCCTGCCAATAAAAATAAAGGCGCAGATTTTAGTGTTCTTAATAAAGAGCAGGAAGTTAAGGTGTTGGGAACTGAATTTAACCTAAAGGCTTATAAAGATGAAATAAATACTTTTACTACTTTAGTAGAAGGCAAAATATCTTTAAAATATCAGGATCATAAGAAAATCCTGTCTCCAGGCCAACAAGCTTTATATAATTTCGAAGAGAACAGTATCCTTACGAAAACGATTGATATTTATAATGAAACTTCCTGGAAAGACGGCATTTTCAGTTTCGATAATAAGCCGCTTAGTGATATCATGAAAGTTTTATCTAGATGGTATGATGTTGAGTTTAGTTTCTCTAACCAAGAATTAAAGGAAGAACAATTTATTGGCATTCTTAGCAAAAATCAAGACATCGAAAATATATTGGAACAAATAAAGAATTCTGGAATAATAAATAACTATAAAATAAAGAACAATGAAATAACTATAGAATAAAAAAAGAAAGAGAGCGAAGTGAAACATTTGGCGATGGACTCAACTTCGTCTCTCTTAGGCGTAAATATTAGATAATTTAACTAACAAATACCTAACAAATTTATGAAAATTAAATTACTCAACTCAGGCTTCCGATATCGGGACCTGTTGCTCTTACTTATGAAAACATTAATATTTTTACTTTGTACCACGGTATTCGGGTTTTCTACAAAAACTTCTTTCTCTCAGGAAAATATAGTGATCTCACAAGACCAACTGGCTAGCGTAGATGATGTTTTTCATATCATTAGGGCGCAAACCGATTATACCTTTATCTATTCGAAAAAACTTTTTAAGGATACACCTGAAATTCAACTACAAAAAGGAGAGATAAACATTGACATTTTGCTAAATCGTATTAGTAAAAACTCAAACGTTTTCATTCATAAAAATGTCGATAATACCATTACAATTAGGAAAAAAAATACTCCAAATGTAATAGTGCAAACGCAGCAAACCGAGATTAAAGGTAAGGTTATCACAGCCGGCGATAATTTGCCTTTACCCGGCGCGAGTATTATCGAAAAAGGAACCATGAATGGTGTAGTCACCAATTTTGATGGTGAATTTTCTATAAATGTCACCAACAAAAACGCTATCCTGGTTATTTCTTATGTTGGTTACGCAACAAAAGAAATTGAAGTATCCAGCCAAACAGATTTTAATATTGTTTTGGAAGAAGATACAGACAGTTTAGAAGAGGTTGTTATTGTAGGCTTTGGTAGGCAGAAAAAAATATCTGTTACCGGTGCGGTATCTACAGTAGATGTTGAAGATATGAAGCAAAACCCAACATCTAGTATTTCTAACGCGCTTGCAGGAAATGTAGCAGGAATTATGGGAATGATGCAATCTGGGCAACCAGGAAGAAACATCTCAGAATTCTGGATTCGTGGAATATCCACCTTTGGTGGTGGTACTAACCCTTTAGTTTTAGTAGATAATATAGAACGAGACTTAAACGAATTGAACATAGAGGACATTAAGTCTATCTCTGTTTTAAAAGATGCTGCAGAAACTGCAATGTATGGATCCCGTGGCGCAAACGGAGTTATTTTGATCACCACCAAAAGAGGTAGTGCCGGAAAAATAAATATCAATTTTAAAGATGAATTTATTTACAACACCAGGACGATCACTCCAGATTTTGTAGATGGGGTTACCTATGCTAATCTTTTAAACGAAGCCAGAATTACCCGTAATGAAGCTCCTATTTATCAACCAGAAGAATTAGAGATTTTAAGATTAGGGTTAGACCCAGATCTATATCCTAATGTAGACTGGAAAGACCAATTACTACGAGATGGCGCTATGACATACCGTGCCAATTTAAATATGAGTGGCGGTGGTGAGACTTCCCGTTATTATGTATCTGGAAGCTACATTAACGAAGGCGGAATGTATGAAATAGACCAAACACTTAAAGATGATTACAATACTAACGCGAATTATAAACGTTGGAATTATCGTCTTAATGCCGACTTTAATATTAGTAAAACAACTATTGCCAAAGTTGGTGTTGCCGGTTCCCTTAGTAAAAGAAACAGCCCTGGTTTAGGTGATGCAGATTTTTGGGGTTCACTGTTTGGCTATTCTCCCATTCGTACTCCTATTCTTTATTCCAATGGCTATGTACCTTCTGTAGGAACAGGGAATCAAACCAATCCATGGGTAATGGCAACCCAAACTGGATTTAACGAAAACTGGGTTAACAAAGTACAAACTAATGTTACGATAGAACAGGATTTTGGCTTTATCACAAAAGGTCTTCGTATGCGAGGTATTGTTGGTTACGATATCGAGAATTCTAATAACATTGAACGTCGTAAATGGCCAGAACAGTGGAGAGCTGCACGCGCACGTGATGCAAATGGTGATTTAGTGTTTACTCATATTTCAGATCCCAGTGAATTATTTCAATCTAGTTCGTCTTCTGGAAACCGACTTGAGTTTTACGACCTTATGCTTAATTATGATAGAAATATAAAAGATCATAATCTTGGTGGAGCAATACGATTAACTCGTGATGCATTTGTACAAACGGTAGATCTAGGAGGAGATATTAAAAATGGTATTTCCAGAAGAAATCAAGCCCTGGCAGGACGTGTATTTTATAACTGGAAAAACAAATATTTTGTCAATTTCAATTTTGGATATACCGGTTCAGAAAACTTTGCTCCAGGAGAACAATACGGCTTTTTCCCTGCTATCTCAGGCGCATGGAACATTGCCGGAGAACGATTCTTTAAAGAGCATCTTAAATGGCTAAGATTATTCAAAATAAGATACTCTTATGGTAAAGCCGGTAACGATCAATTAATGAATGGTGAACGCTTTCCTTATTTATACACCATATCTGAACTATTTAGTTATGACGAGGACGGGAACATCATTGGCCCTACCGGAGGTTATCAATGGGCAGATTTTGGTTCAGACAGATACTTTGGAGGAATGATTTACTCTCAGGTTGCCTCTTCTTATGTTACCTGGGAAGTTGCTACAAAACAAAATCTCGGTTTTGATATAGAAACTAAATCCATAACCGCAAATATCGATTTCTTCAGCGAGGAAAGAACAGGTATTTATATGGCTAGAAATTTTCTACCAGCTATGGTTGGTTTAGAAAGTACTCCAAGGGCAAATGTTGGTGAGGTTAAATCTAGAGGATTTGATGGACGTTTTCAATACACAAAACAACTTGGAGAATTTACAGTTAGCGCCAGAAGTAACATCACCTATAGCAAAAATGAAATTGTTGAAAGAGACGAAGAAAACAATGTCTATCCCTATCAAAATGAAGAAGGCTTTAGGGTAGGCCAATCACGAGGTTTGATTGCTTTGGGCTTATTTGAAGATTACGATGATATACGCAACAGCCCTACTCAAACTTTTGGTACATATCAACCAGGAGACATTAAATACAAAGATGTAAATGGGGACGGGGTTATTAATGACGGCGACCGTGTAGCTATAGGTGCTACCAGACGCCCTAACTTAATTTATGGTTTAGGAGCTTCTGTTAACTGGCGGGGATTTGGTCTTGGAGTACACTTTCAGGGTGCCGGAAAATCAACTTTTTCTACCTACGGAAAAACCGTTTATGCTTTTAGCGAAGGCGAATGGGGACAGGTTATGAAAGGTGTTATGGGTGATAATCGATGGATAGACGCAGATATTTCTGGCGATCCTTCTACTGAAGATCCAAATGCCTCCTATCCTCGTTTAAGTTATGGAGAGAACCCAAACAATTTTAGAGAATCTACATTCTGGCTAAGAGACGGAAGATATTTACGTCTTAAAACGCTTGATTTTGGATATAACCTTCCAAAAAGCTTAACAAGCAAAGTTCGAATGGAAAACATACGACTGTATTTGGTAGGGACTAACCTGGTAACATGGTCTAAATTCAAACTATGGGATCCAGAACTGGCAACTCCTCGCGGAGAGGATTACCCGCCTGCTAAATCTATAACATTAGGAATTAGTCTTAACCTGTAAATCAAAAAGAAATGAATAAAAATATACTATATAACACATTATTACTTGTGTTTCTCTCAGCAATCATTTCCTCTTGTAGTGACGACTATCTAGATTCTAGTAGATATTTTAAAGATCGTCTAACAGAAGAAAAAGTATTTCAAAGCAAAGTATATTCTGAAGAATGGCTTGCTAATGTATTTGAAGAATTTAGAGGCATTAATGCAGATGTTGCCAGTAAAGGTGTAACACCTCACAATTTTGCCGATGACATGTATTATGGAGATAGGGACAGTGACTATGATCCCTCTAAAAATGAACTCTCCTATAACATGTTCAAAATGGGACAATATAACGAGAATGATAAGCAGGGTACCTGGACGCAAAGCTATCGCGGAATTCGAAATGCTTCGACCTTTATTCACAATATCCACATGAATACAGAAATGTCTGAGCAGGAAATTAACGATTATCGCGGGCAGGCTCGTTTTGCAAGAGCTTACCTTTACTGGTTATTACTTCGTAAATACGGCCCTATTCCACTATTACCAGACGATGGCCTGGATTATGCTGATAGCTACGACGACCTGGCAATTCCCCGCAGTTCTTACGAAGAATGTGCAGATTTTATTAGCAATGAATTATTACTTGCTGCACAGGAAATGGAAGCTTTAGGAATGGTTCGTGGGCAAGATGGTTCAGCAAGACCATCTGTTGGCGCAGCCTTAGCGACTAGAGCTAAAGTGCTAATTTATGCAGCCAGTCCCTTAGCAAACGGAAACACTTCTGGCTATGCCGCACAATTGGTAGACGACCAGGGGAATCAATTATTATCTTCAGATTATCAGGAAGAAAAATGGGCAAAAGCCGCCGCTGCTGCTAAAGACGTTATAGATCTTGGGATATATGAATTATATACCGTGCCAGTTCAGGAAACAGGAGATAACGCTACAATTACCCCTCCTGCAGATAATAATTTTTCAGAAAAATCATGGCCAGATGGTTGGGCAGATATAGATCCAGAGAAATCTTATGCTCAGGTTTTTGATGGTACACTACCAGCTTCCGGTAATCCAGAATTAATCTTTACCAGAGGAAACAACCAAAACGACGAAAGTATACGGGCAATGGTAGCGCATCAATTACCAAGGTCTGCTACCGGATGGAATACACACGGGTTAACTCAAAAACTTGTTGACGCTTACTATATGAACGACGGCGAAGATGTACCTGGAAAAGATTTAGAAATTGGTCGTGGCAACGGCTCCAACCGCGTAGAGGGGTTTGTTACTCAAGAAGACTATGAAGCAGGACTTTACAAACCATTAATGCCAGGCGTTTCTTTACAATATGCTAATAGAGAGCCTAGATTCTACGCATCTGTAGCTTTTAATGGAAGTTTTTGGCCTTTACTTAACGAGTCACAGGAACGTAATCGTAATCAACAGGTATTTTACTACCGTGACAATCCAAACGGAAACGGATTCAATTCTTCTAATGCTTATTGGCTAAGAACAGGAATTGGTATGAAAAAATATGTTCACCCAAGTGACACTTACGAAGGTGGAGATATGAGCAATATCGTATTTAAGCCAGAGCCTGCAATTCGATATGCAGATATCTTACTTATGTACGCAGAAGCATTAAACGAACTAGATGGCTCTTACAATATTGATGGCTGGAATGGTGGCAGCCATAGTATCTCTCGTAGTATTCCTGAAATGCAAAGAGGAATTCATCCGGTTCGCATACGCGGTGGTGTCCCAGATTATCCTGCCAATGTATATAACGACAAAGATGAACTTAGAAAAAGACTAAAGAGAGAACGCTATATCGAGCTACTGGCAGAAGGCCAACGCTACTACGATCTTCGTAGATGGATGGATGCTGCAGAAGAAGAATCCCTACCAATTTATGGTTGCAATATTCTTATGAATAGAGAAGAAAGAGAGCTTTTTCATCAACCCGTTGCTATTTGGGCGCTTGAAACAACTTTTTCTGACAAAATGTGGTTTTGGCCAATTGGACATACCGAACTTAAACGTAATAAGCGTCTTACACAAAACCCAGGATGGAATTATAACGACTAATAATCATGATTATGAATAAACTATTTATACCTATTATACTGCTGCTTATAATTTTCACCTCATGTAATGATGAGTGGACCGAAGAACAATTTGAAAATTATATCTCCTTTAAAGCGCCAATCACCAATTCTGAAGGTGTTACAGATATTTATGTGCGCTATAAAAGCGAAGAAGAAACAACATATCAGCTTCCTTTAATTGTAAGCGGATCTAAAACTAATTCGCAAAACGCGATGATAAATGTAGCATTAGATCCAGACACACTAGAGGTATTAAACTATGAAAGATTTCAAACCCGAGAAGATTTCTATTACAAAGAATTAGAGAGTAAATACTATTCTTTTCCTTCAGAAGTAGAAATTAAAGCAGGAGAAAACACCTCTTTAATGAACATCGACTTTACTCTAAGAGATATCGATATGGTAGAAAAGTGGGTGCTTCCATTAACAATATTAGACGGTCCATCTTACACGCCAAATCCTAGAAAAAATTATAGAAAAGCGCTTTTACGTATTAATCCATTTAATGATTATTCTGGGACGTACAGTGGTACTGCTTTAAAAACAGTTATGGAAGGCTACGAAGATGAAACGCCAATCGTAAATTCAGAAATAAAATCTTACGTAGTAGACGAGAACACTATATTTTTCTATGCAGGGAATATAGATGAAGATCGCCAGGATCGCCGTAATTATAAAGTGTACGCAAGCTTTGATGGCAATGGTGGCGTAACTTTTAGCGCAGATAATCCAGAAATGGAATTTCAGGTAAATAAAAGTGCCAGCTACACCATCACAGAACAAATGGACGAACTTAGACCTTATCTTCTACACAGATATTTAACCATTAATAATATCGATTATCAATTTTCAGATTACACAATGGTTCCAAATGTAGATATTAACTATAAGGTATCTGGATCACTAATCTTAGAACGTCAATTAAATACCCAGATTCCAGATGAAGATCAGCAAATAGAATGGTAAATGACACCATTTAATATAAAAAACAAAAATCTCGAATTTTAAAATATAAAACTATGTATTCAAATATACTATATAATAAAAGGAGGCTAAATATCCTTTATTTGATATTAGCGTTTTTAAGTGTTGGTTTTTACAGCTGCCAGGATAATGATGAAGAAGATATCATTTCCCAGGCATTTGATCCTTCAAAACCTGTAGAAGTTTCTGGCTTTACACCAGAGTCTGGTGGTGCAGGACAACGCCTTGTTATCTACGGAAAAAACTTTGGAACAGATCCCAGTATTGTAAAGGTTTTAATAGGAGGCAAAGAAGCAAAAGTAATTAATGTTAATGGAGAATCCCTTTATTGCTTAGTACCACAACAGGCTTTTGGCGGTGATATTGAAGTACGTATTGGAGGAGAAGAAAGAGAAGTTAGTGGTTATTCTGAAAATGCTTTCGATTACCAACGTAAAATGGTTGTTTCTACATTAATTGGCTATAAAAACGATCGTGGAGATGAGCCATGGAAGGACGGTAAATTTAAAGCCGATAATCCAAATGACAGGGCTAGTGGATTTTGGGAACCTTCTTTTATGAAGTTCGACCCGGTAAACTCTAACCACCTATGGGTTGTTTTCGATTTTAATAACGGACTTTATAAAATAGATTTTGCCGATAGTACAGTTGTTAAAGTACGATCTGACTTTGATCGTCCAAGAAGTATCGATTTCACGCTTGACGGTGAATACATGATTATCGCTGAAGATCGAGGAGGTGAAAACGATCGTGCCACCTATCGCTTATCGCGTGACAAAGACTGGCAGGATAGAGAAGTTTTAACCAGATATAAACAATCTAATGGTGCATCGATACATCCGGTAAATGGAGAAATGTATTTTAACAGCTATGAGAAAGGCCAGTTTTTTAGGTTCGATCTAAACAAATATTTTGAAGAAGGTCTTGGCGATAAAGAATTCGAAACCTTATTTGTAGTTCACGATCCACAATGGGAATACAAAACCTTTATACATCCATCAGGTAACTACGCATATATTATCGTTATAAATCAGCATTATATCTTACGGGTAGATTACAACTGGGAAAAAGAACAATTTAACCAACCCTACTTAGTTTGTGGACAACTTAAAAGCCCTGGCTATCAAGACGGGGTAGGATCTAGCGTTAGGTTAAGAAATCCTTACCAAGGAGTCTTTGTAAAGAATGAAGATTATGTTGAAGCTGGTAAACCAGATGAATACGACTTTTATTTTACTGAACAACACAACCATGATATTAGAAAGTTAACTCCTGAAGGTAGCGTTACCACATTTGCCGGCAGAGGAAGTTCCAGTATAAACCCTGATCCTTGGGGCTACGTAAACGGTGACCTTAGAGAAGAAGCTCGTTTTGATCAGCCAACCGGAATTGCCTATAACGAAGAAGAAAAAGCATTTTATATTGGCGATAAATCCAATCACCGCTTTCGTAAAATAGCCCTAGAAGAAGCGCAAGAACTTGAAGGAGAACAAGAATAAGTAATCCAAGTATTTGCAAAAAACAGAAATGCAGGCTAGTTTTAGTTAGTTTTCAGTCCTGAGTCTATAATAAATTCACTCGTAGATTCAGGACTATTCTTTTATTAACATCTTACCACAGGGAAATATTAAAAATGCTTTTTCTGAAACTTCAGAAGTTTAAAAATATAGTTTCAAAAGCACTAAAATCGGCTTCGTAGTTTATACAAATTTTCAGAAAATATATAACCGCCATAAATTGATTGAAATTTTATCAAATTTCATATTTGAAAACACTTCAACCCCCAATTTTATAGGGCACACAAACAAATAACCCCACCCAAAACAACCTAAATACCTGAAAAAGCAAATTTGAGATGAAAAAGTTGATATTATATGCCAAATAAATCCTGAAAATTAGAAAATTAAGCTTGCTTCTGAAGAAAATTCTACTAAAAATCAGCTAAAACGTTACAGATCAAGAAAAGATTCAGAATAAAAAATATCTAATTTCCGCAAAACACTGATTATTTGATGAAATATGACATCTGAAATTATAAATATTTCAATCAAAATCTTAAAAATTAACTTTTAACAAAAAATTAGCTATTTTTTGGGAATTTCATAAGGCTTTTTTAACTTTAAGCTGTCAAAAAATTAAAAATCAAGCTTTTATGGAAGACACCCCCAATAATTTTTCTTTCGCTAAAGTATTCTGTAATGTTTTTGGGCATAAATTAAAAGTCACCAAACATGTTACTGACCATGTGCATGAGTACAAATGTGCAAACTGCGGACAGGAAATGACAGATACAGCAAATGGATTTTTAGCTCCCCTAACTAAAAAATTCAAGGAAACTAATAACTACATCGCCAAAATACACAGAAGGCGAAAAAACCGTCGCGTTCGTCATTACGCCAAAGCTTCTTAGGCTTTACTCTTCGCTACTCATAGAGTTCCATCCACGAGCAACTAATGGAATTGCCTGGTTAGCACGTGTGATAAGATGCATCCCTGCGCTTTCTTCGGTCATGTGGCCAATAATTGTAAGATTTGGATTCCCTTTTATTTTATCAAAGTCTGATTGTGCAATGGTGAACAATAATTCGTAATCTTCGCCACCGCTTAAAGCGATCATTGTGCTATCTAATTCAAATTCTTCACAAACAGAAATTACGGCAGGATCCAGTGGTACTTTTTCTTCAAATAGATTAACTCCGGTTTTAGAGTTTTTGCAAAGATGTATCACTTCAGAAGAAAGACCATCACTAACGTCTATCATCGAGGTTGGTTTTACACCAAGCTCTTTAAGCAAAGGTGGGATATCTTTACGTGCTTCAGGCTTTAATTGACGCTCTATTAAATAAGTATATTGATCTAGATCTGGCTGTGCATTTGGGTTGGCTTTAAAAACCTGTTTTTCACGTTCTAGAACCTGCAATCCCATATAGGCTGCCCCAAGATCACCGGTCACCACTAAAAGATCATTGGGTTTTGCACCGCTTCTATACACAACATCGTCTTTTTCAGCTTCACCAAAAACCGAAATACTTATAAATAATCCAGAGGTTGAAGATGTAGTATCGCCCCCAATCACATCGATATTATATAAATCTGCTGCTAATTGTATACCTGCATAAAGTTCTTCTAAAGCCTCTACAGGAAATCGATTAGAAGGAGCAATAGACACTGTGATGTGCGTAGCTTTCCCATTCATGGCATAAATATCTGATGCGTTAACCATTACAGATTTATAACCTAAATGTTTTAATGGCATATAAGCAAGATCAAAATGAACGCCTTCTACCAACATATCTGTGCTCACGAGGGTTTGTTTATCTTTAAAATCTAAGACCGCAGCATCGTCACCAATGGCTTTTATTGTAGAAGAATGCTTTGGAGAAAAGTTTTTGGTTAAATGATCGATTAATCCAAACTCTCCTAATTCAGACAAACTTGTTTTGGTAGGCTCACTATTATCAAACATCACAAATAAATTTTATGCAAAATAAATGAATATTATCTCAACAACATACACTAAATCAATTTTATCATTTAAACTGAAAGGTTTGCGAGAATATTCCACTAATACTATAGAAACAATTAAAAATTAAATCCTCCGGAGGATTTTGAATAAAAACAACTTAGCCTTTTTGAAACCCGGTAAAAAAAAGGCTTTTAATAACAATTGAATACATTTATTTATACATTTTTAAAACAAATATTGCCGCTATGGTAAAACGCTTGTTTTAATGTATATTTGTACGCGATTTAAAAAGATCTTTTTAAGCTATGATAAAAGTTAGTGAAGACGCAAGAAAAAAGATTTCTGCTCTAATGGAAGACGAAGGTTTTAACAGCCTTCAGGATTATGTGCGTGTTGGCGTGAAGAGCGGCGGCTGTTCTGGTTTATCGTACGAGCTAAAATTCGATAAATCTAAGGCTGAAGATGATAAACTTTTTGAAGACAACGATATTAAAATTGTAGTAGATAAGCGCAGTGTTTTATATCTGGCAGGAACAATCTTAGAATATTCTGGCGGATTGAACGGGAAAGGATTTGTTTTTAATAATCCTAACGCCCAAAGAACCTGTGGTTGCGGTGAAAGTTTTTCGCTGTAAATTATAAATTCAAAATTAGAGATTTAAGATTCAAAATTGACAAAAATCAAACAATTTGAAGATTTAGAAATTTGGCAAAGTGCCAGAGAAATCTGTAGAATGGTTTATGATGCAAAACAGAACACTAATCTTAAAAATGATTTTAAACTATATAATCAATTAAATGGATCATCAGGTTCAATAATGTATAATATAGCAGAAGGATTTGAAAGAAATGGAAATAGGGAATTTATTCAATTTCTTTCTATTGCAAAAGCGTCGTGTGGAGAAACTCGATCACAAATTTATAGAGCTTATGATCGTGGATATTTAAATGAAGACGATTTTGATAACTTTACAAGCAAAGTTATTTCATTAAGCAAACAAATAAATGGCTTTATAAATTATTTGCAAAAGAGTGATTTTAAAGGAACAAAATTTAAATAAGCTTGAATTTTGAACCTTGAATTATAAAATACTGAAATGGCATATACTGAAGACGATTTAAAAAAAGAACTCGAAACCAAAGAATATGAGTACGGATTTTATACTGATATAGAATCTGACACACTGCCTGTTGGTTTAAACGAGGATATTGTTAGAGCAATCTCTAAAAAGAAAGAGGAACCAGAATGGATGACAGAATGGAGATTGGAAGCATACAGAGCTTGGGAAAAAATGGAAGAGCCAGAATGGGCTAATGTTAACTACCAAAAGCCAAACTTCCAAAACATATCTTATTACTCTGCTCCTAACAAAAAACCTAAATACGATAGTTTAGATGAGGTTGATCCAGAATTATTGGATACCTTCAAAAAACTGGGTATTTCTATCGACGAGCAGAAAAAGTTAGCCGGAGTTGCTGTAGATGTGGTAATGGATTCAGTTTCTGTAACGACAACTTTTAAAAAGACTTTAGCTGAAAAAGGAATTATTTTCTGTTCAATTTCAGAAGCCATAAAAGAACATCCAGAATTAGTTAAGAAATATATTGGTTCTGTAGTTCCTAAAAAAGACAACTTTTACGCCGCTTTAAATTCGGCTGTATTTAGTGATGGATCTTTTTGTTACATTCCAAAAGGCGTTCGCTGCCCTATGGAACTTTCTACATACTTTAGGATTAACCAGGCCGGGACCGGCCAGTTTGAAAGAACTTTGGTAGTTGCTGATGAAGGTAGTTATGTAAGCTACCTTGAGGGTTGTACTGCACCAACAAGAGATGAAAACCAGCTACATGCTGCCGTTGTAGAGCTTATCGCTTTAGATGATGCCGAAATTAAATACAGTACCGTACAAAACTGGTTTCCTGGAACAAAGGATGGTAAAGGTGGAGTTTTCAACTTTGTAACCAAAAGAGGTCTTTGTGAGAAAAATGCGAAAATTTCATGGACACAGGTTGAAACAGGATCTGCAGTAACCTGGAAGTATCCTTCTTGTGTATTAAAAGGAGATAACTCGGTTGGAGAATTTTATTCAATCGCTGTAACTAATAATTTCCAACAGGCAGATACCGGTACAAAAATGATTCACCTTGGTAAAAACACTAAAAGTACGATCATTTCTAAAGGTATTTCAGCAGGAAAATCTCAAAACTCATATCGTGGCTTAGTACAAATTAACCCACGTGCAGAAAACGCAAGAAACTTTTCACAATGTGATTCTCTTTTAATGGGTAACGAATGTGGTGCACACACTTTCCCGTATATCGAAGCGAAAAACAAAACTGCAAAAGTAGAGCACGAGGCAACAACCAGTAAAATTGGTGAAGACCAGATCTTTTACTGTAACCAAAGAGGAATTGATACTGAAAAAGCTATCGCATTAATTGTAAATGGCTTTAGTAAAGAAGTATTAAACAAACTTCCTATGGAGTTTGCTGTTGAAGCTCAAAAACTATTAGAAATTTCTTTAGAAGGATCTGTAGGATAAGCTATTTAGTTTTTGAAAATGAAGAAAATTCTGTTCATATTTTTGCTGATTATCATGGTCGCTTCCTGTAAAGAGAAGAGTCAAAAAGCGATTAAGGATAATCCTGAAGCAAACGAAACTGAACAGGATACTTTACCTACAGTAATAGGGAAATTCGTTTTCACAGAAGATGACGCCATTTTAAGAGGTGACGACTTTATATATAATGTAGAAATCGATAGTTTAAGCCGAGTTTTAGGAAAACAAATTGAAGCTTATAAAACTGATGATTTTGAAATGATTCCGGTAAAAGTAAGAGGGAAATTAAAGCAAAGCCCCAGACAATCTGGCATCAAAAGAAACATAGAATTAAAAGAAATTGTAGCTATCCTTGCCGATAGCACAAAAATTAAAAGATAGGAATAACAAACATAATTTGGGCACAGCCTAAATGCATACCAAACAATTATGCTTAAGATAAAGAATTTACACGCTAATATTGAAGGAAAAGAAATCCTAAAAGGAATCGATCTTGAGATTAATCCAGGCGAAGTACACGCTATAATGGGTCCTAACGGATCTGGAAAAAGTACTTTGTCTTCTGTTATTGCAGGTAGAGAAGAATACGAAATGACAGAGGGTGAAATCATCTTTGAAAACGAAGACCTTGCTGAACTTGATCCTGAAGAAAGAGCTCACAAAGGTGTTTTTCTTTCTTTTCAGTACCCAGTGGAAATTCCAGGAGTATCTGTAACCAACTTTATGAAAACTGCGATCAACGCACATCGTAAAGCAAATGGTTTAGAAGATATGCCTGCCAACGAAATGCTTAAGCTTATTCGTGAGAAATCTGAACTACTTGAAATAGACCGTAAATTCTTATCAAGATCTTTAAACGAAGGCTTTTCTGGTGGTGAGAAAAAGAGAAATGAGATTTTCCAGATGGCAATGTTAGAGCCTAAATTATCGATTTTAGATGAAACTGACTCTGGTTTAGATATCGATGCACTTAAAATCGTTTCTAACGGAGTAAACAAACTAAGATCTGAAAAGAACGCTGTTCTTGTTATTACCCACTACCAAAGACTTTTAAACTATATCGTACCAGATGTAGTACACGTATTAATAGACGGTAAAATCGTTAAAACTGGTGGTAAAGAACTTGCTTACGAACTAGAAGAAAGAGGTTACGACTGGATTAAGCAGGAAAAAGCAGTTTAATATCAAAATTCGATAAAAAAGAGTGGTCTTTTAGAATACTCAAGAAGAATTTGTATTACAACTGATAAACAGAAGACAATGGAATTAAAAGATAAATTAGTATCATCATTTTTAGCTTTCGACGAGCAATATCAGGTAGATGATGATGTACAGCAAATAAGAAGTCAGGCGATAAAAGACTTTGAAACCTTTGGTTTCCCAAGTAAAAAAGAAGAAGCCTGGAAGTATACCTCATTAAAATCTGCTTTAAAACACGATTATAGCATTTTCCCTAAAAAAGAAGATGCTATAGAATATAGCCAAATCAAAAAATATCTTATTCATGATATTGATACTTACGATTTGGTATTTATCGACGGTATTTATTCTTCTCATTTATCTACTACAACTCACGATAAAATCGATGTATGCTTAATGTCTTCAGCATTAAACAAAGACAAGTATAAGCCGGTAATCGATAATTACTTTAATAAGCTTGCGCCAAAAAATGGTCTTAATGCCTTAAATACTGCATTTACCAAAGAAGGTGCTTATATTCATATTCACAAGAATATCATGGCAGATAAGCCAATCCAGATTATTAATTTCTCTACAGGAAATGAATCTTCTTTATTGCTTCAGCCTAGAAATCTTGTGGTGGTTGATGAGAATTCTCATGTTCAAATTATCGAAAGACATCAAAGCTTAACAGATCACCCGGTATTAACCAATTCGGTTACCGAGATCTTTGCAGATCGTCGTGCGATTGTAGATTATTATAAAATTCAGAATGATAAAGAAACCTCTTCTTTAATCGATAATACTTTTATCGAGCAAAAAGATGAAAGTAATTGTTCTGTTCATACATTTTCTTTAGGTGGAAATCTTACCAGAAATAATTTAAACTTCTATCAAAGAGGAGAGCGAATCGACTCTACCATGAAAGGAGTTACCATTATTGAAGGAAAGCAACACGTAGATCATAATACACTGGTTCATCATATTTATCCAAATTGTGAGAGCCACCAGGATTATAAAGGAATTTTCTCAGATAAATCTGTAGGTGTTTTTAACGGGAAAGTGGTTGTAGAAAAAGAGGCGCAAAAAACAAATGCGTATCAATCTAACAACAACATTCTTGTAGATGATAAAGCTACCATCAACTCCAAACCTCAGCTAGAGATTTTTGCAGATGATGTACGTTGTAGCCACGGGTGCACGATTGGACAATTAGATGAAGATGCTTTATTTTATCTTCAATCACGCGGAATTCCGCATAAAGAAGCACGTGGATTATTAATGTACGCTTTCGCCAACAACGTATTAGAAAGTGTAAAGATCCCAGAGATCAAGAAAAGAATCAACAATCTTATTGCTGAAAAACTTGGTGTTGAATTAGGTTTCAACTTATAGAAAGCTAGTTTTTAAGTAGCACATTTTATTCAGCAAAAATTTTAAGATATGAGTACAGCTACTGAAGCATTAGAATATAACGTAGAAAAAATTAGAGAGGATTTCCCTATTCTTAAACGAGAAGTAAACGGTTATCCTCTCGTTTATTTTGATAATGCTGCAACGTCGCAAACACCACAACAGGTAATAGATACGATTGTAGAGTATTATTCTAACTATAACGCCAATATTCATCGTGGTGTACATGCGTTATCACAAGAAGCTACAGATAAATACGAACAGGCTCGCCATATAATTCAAAAGCATTTTAATGCAGAAAAGGCTCACGAGATCATTTTTACTTCTGGAACAACACATGGTATAAATCTGGTAGCAAATGGTTTTGCTTCATTGCTGAAAAAAGGTGACGAAATTATCGTTTCTGCCTTAGAGCATCATTCTAATATTGTGCCGTGGCAAATTCTTGCTGAAAAAACCGGGGCGATTTTAAAAGTAATCCCAATGAATCAGGAAGGCGAATTAATCTATCCTGCTTTTGAAGAATTACTTTCAGAAAACACCAAACTCGTATTTGTAAACCATGTGTCTAATGCTTTGGGCACAGTAAATCCCATCGAAAAAATTATCGCTAAAGCACATGAATATGATGCAGCGGTTTTAATTGATGGAGCTCAGGCAGCACCGCACATCAAAGCAGATGTGCAGGCTTTAGATGTAGACTTTTATGTAGTATCTGCTCATAAAATGTGTGGACCAACTGGTATTGGAATGCTCTACGGAAAAGAAAAATGGCTTAACAAATTACCTCCCTATCAAGGTGGTGGTGAGATGATTGCAACGGTAACTTTCGAGAAAACTACTTACGCCGATCTTCCGCATAAATTTGAAGCAGGAACTCCTAACATTTGCGGCGGGATCGCTTTTGGAGCAGCATTAGATTATATGAATGCACTTGGTTTCGAAAAGATCGCTGCCTACGAAGAAGAATTGCTTCATTATGCCACTAAAAAACTTCTGGAAATCGACGGGATGGAGATCTACGGAGTTTCAAAAGAAAAAACAGCCGTAATTTCTTTCAATATTAATGGAATGCATCCGTATGATATTGGCACAATTCTCGACAAACTGGGGATAGCAGTGAGAACCGGGCACCATTGTGCACAGCCAATTATGGATTTTTATAAAATTCCGGGTACGGTTCGCGCTTCTTTTTCGTTTTATAATACAAAAGAAGAAATAGATGCATTTATTAAAGCCGTTATCAAAGCTAAAACCATGCTCTCGTAAAGTACTGGCGATTTTAGCAATTTTCAGCTTCATTTTTTTAAGCGCGTGTAAAGAGGAAAATAAGCCTAAAGAAACACCCAATCTTAGCGAAAGTGAACAAAAAACGTTAAATAATTCTGAAATTTCAGGTAAATATTCGGTTAAAACACTGAATAATAACACTGAAAATCTTGGGAATCTTATATTTGACTTTAATTCAGAAAATAAAAGACTTGCAGTCACAACAGATTGTAATTCTATTGGCGCCGAATACAAGATTAGCGAAAATACGCTTACATTTTCTAACACCATAAGTACCAGGAAGTTTTGCCAGGGTGCGATGGATAACGAAAACACCATCTCTAAAGTATTACGGAAAGTAGAGAAATTCAATTTTTCTGAAAAAGAGCTTAAGTTATTATCAAAGGATAACCAGGTGTTAATTAGCCTTATAAAAACCGAAAAAAGTGAGTAAATCTATACAAGAAATACAAGAGGAAATTATAGATGAATTTTCGATGTTCGACGATTGGATGCAACGTTATGAATACATGATCGAACTTGGAAAATCGCTTCCTTTAATCGACGAAAAATATAAAATCGAAGAAAATCTAATTAAAGGATGCCAAAGTAAAGTTTGGGTTCATGCCGAGTTAAACGGTGAGAAACTTGAATTTACTGCAGATAGTGACGCAATTATCACCAAAGGAATTGTAGCTATTTTAATTAGAGCTTTTTCAGGACATCATCCTTCAGATATTCTTGAAGCAGACACGCAGTTTATAGACGAAATTGGATTAAAAGAACACTTATCCCCTACCCGTGCAAACGGATTGGTAAGTATGATCAAACAACTAAAAATGTATGCAATAGCATATCAAACCCAATTAAAATAAATGGAACAGGAAATCGACACTCAGGAATTGGGAGAAAAAATCGTAAAAGTGCTTAAAACTATTTACGACCCAGAAATCCCTGTAGATATATACGAGCTAGGACTTATTTACGATGTAATGGTAAGTACAGATTATGATGTGAAAATCTTAATGACACTTACTACTCCTAACTGCCCGGTTGCTGAAACTTTACCTCAGGAAGTTGAAGAAAAAGTAAAATCTTTAGATGCTGTGAACGATTGTGAGGTTGAAATAACATTTGACCCACCGTGGAGCCAGGACTTAATGAGTGAAGGCGCAAAATTAGAATTAGGACTATTATAAAACAAAGTGTATGGCTACAGGAGAAATTGTAAATCGAGTAGCAAACAGTAAATTAGTCACTTTTAACCTGGAAGATTATTATCCAAAAGGCCAAAGAGTGACTTTTGATATTTCAAGCTGGTTGTTAGAAGGTTTTGTATTACGAGAAGGTACATTTAGAGAAGAAGCCAAAAATCATGATTGGAGCCAGTACAAAGATTGTTACGTGGCTTTACATTGCAGTACAGATGCCATAATCCCGGCCTGGGCTTATATGCTTATTGCTACTTATCTTCAGCCATTCGCTAAAAAAACCGTAAATGGTAATCTGGAAGATTTAGAAAATATTCTTTATACTGAAATTATTCAGCAAATGGATCTTTCAGAATTAGAAGATAAACCGGTAATCATTAAAGGTTGTGCAAACAAACCTGTACCTAAAAATGCTTATTTACTATTAATAAACAAACTACAACCTATTGCAAAAAGTATAATGTATGGAGAGGCCTGCTCTTCAGTTCCGTTATACAAAAAGCCAAAAAACTAACCCAAATACAACTACTAACCTATGAAAAAGATTTTACTTAGCCTACTTGCGTTAGCAGGAGCATTTAGCCTACAGGCACAAGAAGACGATGGCGATGAGCAAAAAGAAGGATGGACAACAGAAGGAAACATCCAGCTCCTTTTTAACCAATCGGCTTTTAATGCTGAATGGACTGGTGGAGGGACTTCTAACATCTCTGGAAACTTAATCTTCAATTATGATTTTAATTACCTGAAGGACGATTTTACTTGGGATTCCAAAGTTTTGGTAGACTATGGACTTACAAAACAAAATGGTGATGATTTTCCAAGAAAGACCAGTGACCGTTTAGAATTTAACTCGGTTGCCGGTAAACAAGTGGAAGATTCAAACTGGTTTTATTCATTCTTTACTAATTTTAGAACACAGGTTACTAAAGGATATACATTTAGTGAAGATGCTGAAACTGGCGAAACTATTCGTACCGAACGCACCAGCTTTTTCTCTCCCGCCTACCTGCAATTTGGTCCTGGTATGCTTTGGAAGAAAAACGAAAACTTTTATGTAAACATCGCCCCGGCTACAGCAAGGTTTATCTTTGTAGATTCTTATTTTACAAGTGTAGAAGGTTATGAAGACGGTGATTATTTTGGTGTAGATCAAGGAAGTTCTTCCAGATTCGAGCTTGGTGCTTCACTCTCAGCGTATGCGAAATTCGATATCATCGAAAACGTAAAGATGGAGAACATTCTTAACCTATACTCTAACTACCTGGAAGATCCACAAAATGTAGATATTGATTACACGATGAACATTAAAATGAAAATTAATGAGTTATTATCTACAAACTTCATTTTCCAGACGATTTATGATGATAATGCCGTAGGAGCATTTCAGGTAAGAGAAGTTTTTGGTTTAGGATTTAATTACAGCTTCTAAAACCTAAAAAATATAAAAATCCAAAGCCTGTAATTAAGTTACAGGCTTTTTTTGGTTAAAATAATTTGAAAAAATAACACGCTAAATCACAATACTAATCTATTGTGTACCTTTGTAGTTATGATTGAAAAAACAGATTTAAGTTACGAAAAAGCGGTTCTTATTGGGATCATCACTAAGGATCAAAACGAAGATAAATTAGAGGAATATCTAGACGAGCTGGAATTCCTTACCTATACTGCTGGCGGAGAAGTTGCAAAACGTTTTTCGCAAAAAATGGACTTTCCAAATCCAAAAACTTTCATCGGAACTGGAAAGATGGAAGAGGTACGAAATTACGTATCTGATAACGAAATTGGTACTGCCATTTTTGACGATGAGCTTTCTCCTGCACAACAAAAGAATATTGAAAAGATCCTGAAATGTAAAGTTTTAGATAGAACCAATCTTATTCTGGATATTTTCGCCCAGCGCGCTCAAACCAGTTATGCAAGAACGCAGGTAGAACTTGCCCAATATGAGTATTTACTACCAAGACTTGCCGGGATGTGGACGCACCTTGAAAGACAGCGTGGTGGTATTGGTATGCGTGGTCCTGGGGAAACAGAGATCGAAACCGACCGTCGTATCGTTCGAGATAAAATTTCTTTGCTAAAGAAGAAACTTGCGACCATCGATAAACAAATGGAAATACAGCGTGGCAATCGCGGGCAGTTAGTAAGAGTTGCTTTGGTAGGTTATACTAACGTGGGAAAATCTACACTAATGAACACGATTAGTAAAAGTGAAGTTTTTGCTGAAAACAAGCTTTTTGCTACACTGGACACGACAGTAAGAAAAGTGGTGATTCGCAACCTGCCATTTCTACTTAGTGATACGGTAGGATTTATTAGAAAATTACCTACGCAGTTGGTAGAGTCTTTTAAATCGACTTTAGATGAAGTTAGAGAAGCAGATTTGTTATTGCATGTTGTTGATATTTCTCATCCTAATTTCGAAGAACATATCGATTCCGTGAATCAAATTCTGGATGAAATAAAAAGTGTCGATAAACCAACAATTATGGTATTTAACAAGATCGATCAATATGTTCCTGAAGAAATTGCAGAAGACGATCTTATTACTGAAAAAACCAGCGCCCATTACACATTAACCGAGTGGAAACAAACCTGGATGAATCGTCTAGGCGACAAAGTATTGTTTATCTCGGCTTTAGAAAAAGAAAATATGGAGCACTTTAGAAAGAAAGTATACGAAGCGGTGCGTAAAATTCATATTACACGTTTTCCATATAATAATTTTCTATATCCTGAATACGATAAATACGGCGAAGAGAAGTAGTTAAAAATTATTCCATCAATATAAAGCAGCGGGTAAATTATCGTTTTAACTCGCTGTTTTTATTATGTAATTTCCTTAGACTTCTTCCAACGCCTTATTCTAGTCCTTGCATTTTTATAAGGTAAAGCGGTATTAAACTGTATCATTTTTCCTTTTGTCCATTTCCCATACCAAGCTGTTTGATATAATTCCTTATTCGAATCATTTTCGATAATTTCTAGAATCTCTACAAAAACTTTATCTAATTTTTCGAGCAGTTCCAAATACGAGAGATGCTCATAATCCAAATAAAATTTATTAGCTAATTTGCCTAATTCATTCCACTTATAACCAGTTTCGGGAAAATCAACCTGTTTATTATTTTTCATTTTTCTATCCCACTTCAAGACAAGTTCTCCCCAGCCAATTAAGTAAGAGACTAGGTTACAAACACTCATATTGGTGTGTTTTGCATGTCCTTCAAGCTCTTTAGTTTTAGTTGATTTCAATGGGATATCTTCTAAATCTTTTTTCAATTTAGAATAGGTTGTTTTGATATCGTTTATTAACTCTTTCTTATTTGTTGGAACTGCCATAAAGATTCAACTATAATAAACTTCAGTTTGATTGTGAACTAAAATTAGTATCTTCATTTTAAAAATCGAGGTTATGAAGATACTTTTTTCATTTATAGCGTTCAGTATATTTCAGCTTGTAAATGCGCAAAGTTTAGCAGGTTTAGAAGGATCCTGGGAATTAATTTCAGAAAATGAAACACCTGTATCACTCACTACGGTTAGGATTTACCAGGACGGTTTTTTTGCTGAAGGAACTAAAGAAGGTGACTACGATTTTAAAAATGCAAAAGGCGGGTTTTATAAACAAGGAGAATCCATTTATACCGAAAAATTTGAATTTAATTCTGATGACTCTTTAAAAGTAGGGACTACGGTAAATTATGATTTTGGTGTTAAAGGAGACACCTTAAAAATATGGAATGATGAGATTTCACAAATCTGGCTTAAGATTGGCGATTTTCAGGATGATCTTTCTGGCGTTTGGATTATTACAGGTCGCGAGCGCAATGGCGAAATGCAACGACGGGAAATTGGAGATCGTAAAACAATAAAAATCCTTAGCGGCACACGTTTTCAATGGATCGCATATAACTCGGCCACAGGGCAGTTCTTTGCTACTGGCGGTGGTTCTTACCTTGCAAAATATGGCCGATATATAGAAAATATAGAGTTTTTCTCTAAAGACGATTTTCGCGTAGGCGCCAGCTTAACTTTCGATTACCAAATAATGAACAAGGAATGGAATCATCGTGGCAAAAGTTCTGCCGGAGAGCCAATCAACGAAATATGGTCTCCTTATAAACCTGAAGAAACTATTACAGATTAATAATTATCGGGTTAAAATAGCCTCTGTAGGTAAATAAAAAACGCCCTCTGGATTTTTAGTAAGATTAAAATGCAACAAATCCTGTTGTGTATGATATTGCATTTTTATTTTTCCTTGTGATCGCTGGTAGCTGCTTTCGATTGTTCCGGCAAAATTACCATCAGTAATTTCAAGCATTACAATAGAAAAGGTGTCGCTTTCGCTTTTACAATCTATTTGCTCGCCATTATCAAAAACAGCACAATGCTTCCCACGATATTCTTTTTCGTTAATTTGTTCAAGTTGGATTTCAAATTGCTTAGATCCATCTGGAGACGTCCATCTCCAGGAACCTTCGAGATCCTGGGCACTCATAAAACAGCTGCCAAAAACAGCAAATATCAGGCATAATTTAAGCTTCATTTTACAGTAGATTTGGTTAGTAGGTTTTACGAAAATAATTATTCAGCTGTGACTTTTATGTTATCAATATCATAAGTTGTGGTTCGGGAAGGATCTCTTCCCTGGTATCGAAAACCTACATAAACTTCAGCAGTAAAACAGGAAATATCGATCTTTGAATTCCTAAAAATCGTAGCATTTTGATTTGATGGTCCCATGGGAATATTCGCCTCGAGCAATTGCCAGTTTGCAGTTTCTGGATCACCATTAAAATCTTCGCTAATATATACCTGCAAAATAGTACCATTATCATAAGACGCCCGAATATCGAAAGACAAAACCTCATTTTGAGTTTGCGAAAGATCGATGGGCGGCGTCACCAGCCAGGCTTCTAAAGGATTTTCCCCGGTATTGTAAGCCGAAATCCTTAGTGTTCTGTTTCCGTTGGAGGTAGCATCAACAAATCGCTCTTCGCCACCATTTATATTGACGTTAGTCCAGCCTAATGGATCTAATCGATTCTCATTGGTGATTTCAGCAAAGTTTTCTTCAAACAAAATCGTGTCACCTTCTTCAGTATTATTTCCGCAGTTAAAAAACTCAGGGTCACAGCGCTCATTTCCAAAAGAAAGATCTTCAGTTGAATTTACCTGAACCACGTAGAAATCATCATAAAAATCACGTCCTAAAACACCCAATATCGTACCTGAGCTTGCCGGTAAATTAACCGACCTAAAATCGGCATAAGTACTGGTGCTTAGCAAAGCCGTATCATCGCTGCCACATTCTTCGATTTGACGAAAACCATCAAATTGATCGTAAGTTTCAGCAGCAAAAGTGCTGTTGGTTTGGGTAAATAAATTTCGATTAAACTGAATATTATCTAACTGCACATAAGTGCATAAAAATTCAGGTGAAAAATCACCAATATCGATTTGCTGCGGAATGATCTCTTCTATAATTTCTGAACGAACCAGATATTCATCGATTTCTGAAGGTGTTATAGGATCAAGATCTCCCCTATTCTGTTTTCCCAACTGAATTAATCCATTGCTTTTTGAAATACTCAATCCGTTTAATTTCACAAACACTTTTCTTCCGAAGTTATAGCGTTGATAAAGGGCATTTTCATCAATTAAAATTTGTATCCCCGCTTCCGGGTTTTCTGGACGATCCTGAAGGATCAATTCATTATAAAAATTACCTGCCCTATCTGAAGAAATCACATAAGCTTCAAAATACTGGTCTCCCGAAAATGTAAATATATCGCCGGTTTCTTCATCATAATTATTTTTTACGGCTCTTAGACTAATTTGCGTGCCTTCTATGCTCACATTTGCCGGGAGTTGAGTTTGTGGAACATCATAATCGTCTGCCGTCACACAGCTGATCAAAATAAGAATTAAAAGGGCTACAAATTTCTTCATATTAAAACCGAACATATAAATTAGCAAAATAAGTGGTGCCGTAACCGTACCAGTAGCGATTGCCAAAAACAGGCATTTCACGTTCGCGATCTTCCTGCAAACTGGTAAAATTGGCATTTCTGGATTGTTCGTAACCGCCGGTTTTGTAAAGCTGATCCAGAATATTATTCAGGCTAACAAAAAGCCCAACATAATAATCTCCCAGTTTCCAGGATTTCCCTCCTATGGCATTCAGCAAAAAATAGTCGCCTAAATTCTCTTGTTTTAGATAATCCCTGGCAACTTGCGCATCATAATTTTCTAGCGGTAATCCATCTGTATCTGTAGCAAAATTTGAAGTTCGTAGTAACGGACTCACATTAATAAACGCGTTCGCGAAATAGTTAGCCGTTAAACCAAACCACCAATAATCGGGATCACGATATTCAAAACCTACTTGTGCTGCATGCTGCGGCCCGTTTGCCAAACGGTAATTTTGTAAACGAGTTTCCCCATAATTCACATTGCCGGCAAAACTATTGCTGGTTAAATACAAATTGGGATTATTGGAAAAAATAAATTGGCCAAGCGCTAAAGCTGACTTTAATTTGATCGTAGAAGTTACCTGCGCTTCAGCACCAAATTCCATTCCCAAATGCTGCTTTTCGGCATCGTATAAAATCTCTTGAACAAAAGCAGTGGTTGTATTTCTGCCTAGGCCTGAAAGTCCGTCAACATAATAAAAAGAGACGTCGGTTACATTACGAAATTGTGTAAAATAGCCGCTAATTTTTAAATTGAAATTCGGCGAACGATAGCGATACGTGGCATCTGCACTATAAATTTGTTCACTATCCAAATCCTGAACCAGGGTATTATTTTGTCGTGGATTTGCGAAACTGTTTTGCAAAGTTGGCGGATTACTGGCTAGAAATAAATTTGAAGAAATAGAATGTCTCCCCGTAAAATGATAAGTTATCCCCGTTTTTAAACCAAAATCGATAAAATGCAATGTTGCACTTTTCCCAAGTGAATTATCAGGAAATAAACCATTTTGATAATTACCAAACCGA
This sequence comes from Zunongwangia atlantica 22II14-10F7, assembly GCF_002094855.1. GTDB lineage: Bacteria > Bacteroidota > Bacteroidia > Flavobacteriales > Flavobacteriaceae > Zunongwangia > Zunongwangia atlantica. Next base: position 34,706 of record NZ_ARYN01000006.1, on the reverse strand, counting down.
TCATAATTTGTTGAACTGATCTTTGCTGAAAGGTAAGTTTCGATGTTTTTGGCAATAAACTGAAGCTGGGAAAATGCTTCAAATTTCGTTGAATTTAGATCGTAGTTATATTTATAAATCTCATCTTCACCCACCAGCCGATTTGGGTTTTGCAAATCACTCTGCGCTACTTGTTCCAGTGAATAATCATTGGTTGGTTCAGCGAAAAAATCGATATCCAGAAACCGGTTTCCACCAAAAAGATCATCGATTTTTGCATAATTATGGCTTTTTAGCTGCTGAAAATTAATTCCGCCATTTAGCTTCAAATTTGAATTTAGCTTATGATCGAAAGTCGTATTCAAAAAAACCGAACGATCATCGTTTCGATCTTCGGTTAAAGCATAAACGGCATTATTTCCGGCATTGGCTTCAGTTATATTCGCTTCATAGATCGCATCCCAGTTTAATTGTCCATTTTCCCGAAATGCAGCGGCGCTTCGGTAAGCGGCCTCATAATTTTCACTCCCTTCAAATCGTAAAAAATAACTCGGTAAATTTTGATAATAAGCGGGATCTGGATTTTGGCCGCCACCATCGTAAGAAACCTGATCGTTAAACCGAACTAAATTTGTTCCCCCATAATCGATTCGGGTATTGCCAATACTTCCAAACTGATAGGCGATATTGGTTGTTATTTGGATGTCTTTTGAAAGTTCCCAGAAATGATTCAACATCAAGATAGGCTCTTCTACCCGTCTTTGCCGGGAATTTCTAATTTTATTTTCCTGATATCCCCAGTAACTATTATATTTTCTTCCTTTTAGTTCAAAAACTTCATCGGTGATCGCCGCCGATTTTCCACGAATATTGGGTGTATAAATTGCTGCAAAATTTAAACTATGATCTTCATTTATCTTTTTTTCTACGGAAAGAAAAGCCGATTTTGCGTTGTACGAGGTTCCTTCCATATAGCCTTCTTCAGCAAATCTTCCGGAGAGCGAAACGGTATAAAACCAATCATTTTTTAATTCTCCTGAACTATAAGTGGCCATGATCCTGGAACGATAACTTCTATTGGCAGCCGATAAAGTAAGCCTGCCACCTTTAGAAAATTTTGAGGCACGCATCACGAAATTGGTAGAACCGGCAAGACTTCCGAAGTTATTATCTACAGCGCTTACGGCGAAATTAAAATCCTGATTGCGCTGCACATCATTTAAACCACCCCAATTACTCCATTGCGGCCGGCCATTATTGATTTTATTCAGCGCAATTCCGTTGATCATTACCAGACCATACTGACTATCATAACCACGAGGTTTAAAATAGGTCTGACTAAAATCGTAAGCGGCTGCATTTAAAAAAGCATCCTTCCCAGCATTTAAAATCGAAGAAAAACCGGCATCTATTTGATCGTCATCCAACTCATTTTCACTAAGATTTACGCTTCCTAATTGCGCCTGCTGTTCTGCAATATCAGGCGTTAGCGTAATCACACCCAAATCTAAAGTAGGGCGATCTATAAGAATTGGTAAACGCAGTGACTGAAAACCAAGTTTTGAAATATTTAAAATATAATTTCCCATTTCGAGATCTGTAAAACTTAGTATGAAAACTCCTTCGGCATTAGTGCTGGCCTCCGTAAAATGATCTTCTAAACGAACACTAACGCCACCAATAACATTTTGAGAATTAGCATGTAGTATTTTTCCGGATATAATGATTTCCTGCGCCTGCAAAAGACCAGAGGAAATAGAAATCACCCAAATAAAAACCACACTTTTCATTGAAAATCAATAAATTACAGCTTCAATTTAGAAAATAGCATTCGAAACCGTTTATTTTATCCGAAAGAATAGGATAACTTTAACGCAAACTCACAACAATTTTAAGATTCTGATAATGAAAATCTTACAACTAATTTTTCTTTTTTACTGCGGAATTGGATTTGGACAAAATGAAGCTACTTACGAAGTTTTGACAATCGCATTTTATAATACCGAGAATCTTTTTGATACTGAAAATGACGATTTCACTTTCGATGATGATCGTACTCCTGATGGAAAAGATGCCTGGACGGAAGAAAAATACCTTCAGAAATTAAACAATATCGGTAAAGTAATTTCAGAAATTGGAGTTGATCTATCAGGCAATAGTCCTGAAATTATTGGCTTAAGCGAAATTGAAAATTATACTGTACTTGAAGATCTTTTGAATACAGAACAATTGAAAGATAAAAATTATGAAATTATTCATTTTGATTCGCCAGATCGCCGCGGTATTGATAATGCCCTATTCTATAATCCCAAGGTGTTTCAACCGCAAACATCAAAAGCTATTGCCGTCTTAATTCAGAATGAAGAAGGAAAAAGAATTTATACTAGAGATATTTTGGTGGCTACAGGAAAAATTGAAGATGAAAACTTTGCATTTTTAGTAAATCATTGGCCATCTAGAAGTGGTGGTGAAAAAGCAAGCCGAAATTATCGAAAATCGGCTGCAACGGTAAACCGAAAAATTTGCGATTCTCTTTGGGCAATAGATCCTTCTTTAAAAATTGTGAATATGGGAGATTTTAATGATGATCCTAAAAACAAAAATGTGAAGAATGTGCTTAAAACTTCAGAAAAAGCGAATCAATTTCAGTTTTATAATCCTATGCTGAAATTGTATAAAAATGGCATTGGAAGTTTAGCCTATCGCGATAATTGGAATTTGTTTGATCAAATCCTTGTTTCAGGCACTATGACGACTAAAAATTATAATCATTTTCAGTATTACAAAGCCGGGATTTTTAAAAAAGACTATTTAATCACTTCAAATGGACAGTATAAAGGATATCCCTTCCGAAGTTATGGATATAATGGCTATTTAGGCGGTTATAGCGATCATTTTCCGGTATATCTTTATCTTATAAAAAAGAAAAATCCCCGCTAAAAACGGGGATTTTTGATATTTTGAAGACTATTTTTTATAGCCATGCATTCCAAGGAATTCTTGAAAGAAGTACCACCAAAGCAATCGTATAAAATATCGCCAGCGTTTTAAATTTTGGCGTAGAGGTTAATTTCTTTTTGTGCTTTGAATATCCTACGGTAATCAAAACAATAGCGATAATCATCATAAGAGGATGTTCCATATTATACAATCTTAGCGTATCGTCGCCCATTACTCCGCTCATTCCAACTTCACCCCACATTTTAAAATAAGGAGCCACAAAATAAAGAACGATACCGATAAGTAACTGAATGTGAGAAACTATAAGCGTAAAAAGTGAAATTCTAAAATTTCCGGCACTATATTCTTTACCAGAAACCCAGCCAATAATTGCGCTTATTGCAGCAATTGTTAGCATTACAACTACTAAATAGGCCCAGTAAGAATGTATAAATTGAACAGTTTGGTACATAATTTTCTTTTTTTACAAAAGTAGGTTATTCCCATCGATTTTCAGCATCACTACCACCCCAAATAAGTGTTGCAAGATATGGATTATCGATAAACGGGTTTCGTACTCCTTGTGCAGCTTCGATCACATTATTTCTTTGCATTTCGAATGCTGAAACCGGATCTTCTATATTCCACTGAAGGAAAAGATCTAAGTCACCAACCGTTTCGATATTTTCTCCGTAACGAATATTAAGATAGAAAACCATTCGGGCTACATCACCTTTCCAATCGTCTCCAGGATACCACTCGTCGTCCCCAACACTTCCATAATCACCATCTCCATCTGCAAATGAATAATTAGATCTTGCCTGGTTTACCTGAATATCTACAGATCTTAAATGATGTAGATCTGTAATAGCATCTGCAGCGCTTAATCTGGATTGCGGATAAATATGCTCAGTATTAAAAGTTTCACCTTCTCCTGGAGGTTCCTGAGTTTGATATTCGTCATCTGGACGACTTTCTCCGGAATACATTAAAATTACATTTCCGGGAGTGTCTGGATCTGCATCTGCGCTGTACAGATAATTATGACGATCTGTATACGCTAAGATCGTTTCGTGTGCAGCTACTGTAAAGTTGGAAAGCGCTAATTTTAAGAAATCTGAATTTTCAGTAAAAGTTACTTCAGCATAATAATCCTGTAAATCTGCAGGAATATTAAAGGCAATTGGAGTTACAACCTGAACAGTTACTGTAGCGGTACTACAGGAAGCTTCTGGCTGATCGTCATCACAAATCGAATACTCAAAAGTATCTTCGCCAGTAAATCCAGCTGCCGGAACATAGGTTACTGTGCCATCGTCATTTAATGTTACAGTACCTTCGCTTGAAGAATCATCTACACTGGTAAGCGTAGCACCATCGATTAAATTATCATTAGCCAGTAGATTTGTAAAGATTGTTTCAGCATCATCTGTATTTGCAAGAACCTCATCATCATTGGCTGTAGGGTTACCTTCATCCTCCACTTCAATGGTAATGGTTGCGGTATCACAAGAAGTTTCCTCATCATCGTTACAGATCGTATAAGTGAAAGAATCTGATCCTGCAAAACCTTCGTTAGGAACGTATACAATATTGTTTTCACTATCGATAGAAACTGTAGCATTACCACTTGTAGATTCAACGGCAGTAATTATTGCATTACCTACCAGATCATCATTTTCACCGTAATTACGAATTGTTAAAGTACCATCTTCAGTAACATTATAACTATCATCATTAGCTGTTGGAGGACCAGGTTGATCTACCTGAACTGTTATCGTAGCTTCTGAACATCTATCGGAATCCCCAGGAACGCAAAGTGAATACATAAAAGTATCTTCTCCCTGAAAATCTGCCGGTGGCGTATATGTATAGGTCCCATCACGATTATCTGAAATTGTACCACCTTCACTACTTTCTGTATCTATAGAAAATATACGTGAATTATCTACAATTTCATCGTTTTGAAGGATATCGTTTGCACTAAAAGTAACTTCAACATTCTCTATGGTACTAAAATTATCATCTACGGCTACTGGATTTTCTTCCTGAGAATTACCAGGTTCATTCGGTGTTCCCTCATCACTACTGCTACATCCAAGGAAGAAACTTCCCAAAAGGAATGCAAAAAAGAAATTCTTTTTCATTAAATCTTGATTTAAATTCTAATTTGACTCTAGTTTCACAAATATCATAAATAAAAAAGCTTAAAAAAATAAAACCTTCTGCTTTGTGACAGAAGGTTTTAGCATATTCTAAGAATTAAGATTATTCATTAATAACCCATTCTCCAGCTTCATTTTTAATTAAGCTAATATCTTCAGTTCCATTAGAACCGTTGTAAATTTCATAAGTAAGTACATATTTCTGACCAACTTCTGCATTTGGAGCTATCCTATTTAAAAGAATTTGCATTGCTTCTAAGATCATCTCGTCACTCCAATAAGCACTATTATTAGATCTACGATCGAAGTTGCTATAACGAGCCATACTATCTACAGGACCAGGATACGATTCTTCTAATGCATCTGCAATAGTAGTATAATCAGAACCTACTAAACTGTATCTAATTGTATTGTCTGGAACCCATTCACCATCTACATTACCAAATTGAAGAGAAGATGTTCTAACACTTGAAATTGGATTAAAAGCACCATCAACAAATTCGAAGTTGGTATATCTTGTAGAAGTTGAACCACTATAAAATTGGTAAGAAACAGATACAAAATCGCCTTCCATAGCATAAGGATATTCTAATCCTAAAAAGATTGCTATTTTGTAAAGTGCTTCATCAGAATCATCGAAATTAGGATAACGTTGCCCCATTGCCGTATAATCTTCAGACTCTAGTATTAATGGCATCATCCAGGCATTATTATTATAGTAAAATGGGTTTGTCATTTCTATTACAGAAACTGCAATATCTTCTACAAACTCTTCTCCATCATAAACTACAGAAACAAAATCGTCTCCATAATCTCCATCGTAATATTCGTATCTAAACAAATACTTGTCTCCAGTCTCTGTATCTGGGAATTTATCTAGTAAAACTGCACCTGCTGCTTCTATTATCATTCCTTTATCCCAGTTATTCAAGTTAAAATTACCATATCTATTTAAATTACCCACAGCATCTGGATAATCTGAAATTAAGGCTGCTTCAACAGCAGTTGTATCACTTTCCTGGAATACATACTCTTCACCATAAGTAACCGCTACATATGCATTACCATCATACCTAAAGCTCATACTTGAACTACCTGAAGATCCATTATAAGTTCTATAGACTACTTCGTAGATCATACCTGAAACTCCGGCATCTTTAGTAGATAAGATATAAGTTAAAGCTTCTCTTATCATGCTTTCACTCCAACCAGTGTTACGATCACTTCGAATTTCGAAACTATGGTGATCTGCAACATTTTCTGCTGGATCTGGATAATCTGCAGCGAATTCTTCACCAATTAAATCATAATCACTACTACTAGTGATTTCAATAGTGTCGTTAGCTGCTACACCTTGATAAGTTAATTCTATAATATCTCCTCTCTCAGCAGAAGGGAACTTAGATACTAAAAAAGAACTGATAGCTGAAGTCTGAGGAAAATAAGTTACTCCGGCATCTTCATAATCCTGTGATGTTACAGCATATTCATCGATATTCATAGGATCATAAATATCGAAAGTTACGCTTACAGAAGAACCGGCACCATAATTTGGATATTGTGTTTCCAATAAAGTAGGAATCAACTCTCTGGCATCATCCTCGCTATTAAAGTTGGGAAAATTAAGACCTATAGCCGAATAGTCATCTTCGGTTAGTGTATATTCTCTATCGGCAACTGCTCTTTCACTGTCCAGCTCTGCATTAATCTCATCCTGAACATCTTCCATAGGCTCACAACCAGTAATTGCAAGACCAATAAAAGCTATAAATAAGTATATTAATTTTTTCATTTTCTAACTTTTTTAGAATTTAATTTTTGCTCCTACAGTATAGGTACGCCCAAAGCCATACCATACAGTTGATGTTCTTGCATTGTACCCTGAACCATCCTGAGCATCACTTACGTATTCTGTATCGATCACATTAAATACGTTAGCATTAATACTAGCATCGAAAGGACCAAATTGGAAATTATGAGTTAAGCCAAGATCTAAAAGACCATAATCTGGAATTTCCCATGGATCTGGTAATCCAGTTTCACCTCTTTCAGTTGGTTCGAAATCTGCATAGTATCTAGAGTAATAGTTATAATCTGCTCTTAAGAAAGTTCCAGGAAAAGCTTCAAAACTAGCTCCTAAAGCAGCTGTAGTTTGAGCAGCATCACCTACAGGAACTCCATCGATTATAATATTCACTTCGTCTACCTGATTTTGATTTTCATCAACTACGGCTACATTTTCTACATTGTTATCCCATGTCCAATCACCAATAGAAACCATACCCGTTAGAGTAAGTCTATCGAATGGACGGTAATCTACATCTACTTCAATCCCTTGGTGTAATGCATCAACTCCTAAGATGTTAGCAAAGAATGGGGTACCATCTTGATCTGTAAAAGATTGAACGAATGTTCTATCCTGCCAAGAAGTTCTATATACGTTGATGTTTGCTCTTAATTGCTGAGTTCTAAAACCATATCCTAACTCTGCACTAAAGATCTTTTGGTTTTCAGCATCTGCGTTAATATCATTCTGATAGTTCTGGAAAACTGCATCAAAGAATGGTGCTTTTTCAAAATATCCAACGTTAGCAAAAATATTATGCTTTTCTGTAATGTTATAGTTGATACCTCCTTTAGCACTATACCCAAAGAAGTTTTGCCAGTCAGTTTCCTGCTCTGAATCACTATCTAAATAGTTAAAATAATCAATTCTTTTGTAAGAAGTGTTGGATGCAGCAACATTTACAAAAGCCGAAATAATATCGTTAGAATACTCTGCCTGAGCAAAAGCTCCTTCCCAAAGTACTAAACCATCATTCCAGTAGTTAATTTTATCGCCAACTCTGGCTAAGTTAGTAGGATCATTTTCGTTACTATCATCTGCCCAGTATTGACCTCCTAAAAGATCTTTAACTTCCTGAAAGTGCTTTCCTTTATAGTATCTTAAATCTACACCCCCCATTACTTCTAAACCTTCAGCAACCTCTGAAGATAAAGTTGAAAGCAATCCTGTCCAGAAATGGTCGTTACGAGAGTTGTAAAGAATAGTTCCAGAACCATCTGCTCCATTAGCAGCATTTTCTTCTACTACCATATCAAGGTTTAGTGGCTCGTAAGGAGCAGCTCTGTAAGGAGAATCTACACTTCTTAGGTTAGCGTCTCCAGAGTAACCTCCACCTCCACCAGTACCAAAAGATACATAAGCAGCAGTAGATAAATCTGTTTTATCGTTAATCGTCCAATAGTGATTCAATGAAATTTGTGGTTTATGGTAAAAGTTATCCTGAACGTGCTTAACTTCTCCATTTAAGTAACCCCAGTCACCATTAAATTTAATTCCGCGATCACTTCTTTCGTAATCTTCTAATCTATGACGAGTTTCTCTTTGTCCGTGTACCTGTGGTGCACCAAAAGCAGTTAAAGAAATCTCATGATTCTCATTAATCTCTTTAGCGATATTAAGGAAGTAGTTATATCCCTCGAATTCAAGACCATCTGCGAATCTACTTCCGCTTGTTTTAGATGCTGAAACGGTAGCGGCCCAGCCATTCTCAGACTTTCCGGTAGAAACAGTAGCACCGTATTTCTGAAGTCCATCATTACCGGTCATTGCCATAAAGTTACCACCCATTTCCATATCGGTAGACTTTGTTACAATGTTAACAGTACCCCCGATGGATGGTACAGCTACTTTAGCAGCACCAAGACCTCTTTGTACCTGCATTGTTCTGGTAACATCAGAAAGTCCTGCCCAGTTACTCCAGTAAACACGACCATTTTCCATATCGTTTACTGGAACACCATTAATCATCACCGCAATGTTTTCAGAGTTAAAACCTCGCATTCTCAATTCCGCATCACCAAATCCACCACCTTGTTTAGTAGCGTAAATACCAGGAGTACTTTTAAGAATCTCAGGGAATTCCTGGTTTCCTAATTTAGTTTCGATAGTTTCAGCTTTTACAGTAGAGACAGCAACTGGTGTTTTTCTATCGATTGCGAGAGAAAAACTTGTAATAACGATTTCATCTAAAGCACTGTTATCTGGATTAAGAACAATCTCTCCTATATCCTGAGATCCTCCAGAAAGACTAAATTGTACTTCTTTGGTAATATACCCAATAAAACTAATTTTTAATGTCCCTGTTGAACTTTTCACATCTAATGAAAAATTCCCATCAAAATCGGTAGTTGTACCAGAAGTAGAACCAACGACCATAACATTTGCTCCTGGTAGCGGCCCATCCATTTCAGAATCCATTACTTTACCAGTAATGGTGCCCTGAGCAAAAATTGTAGCCGTTGCAAAAAACAACGCTAAAGCTAATAATTTCCTCATGTTTTAAATTTGTTTGATTTGATTTTAGTTCGACGCAAAAAAAGTTAATAACTCCTAATCTTACGTTAACGCAATGTTAACAAATTTTTGTTGTTCTCTCACTATCAGACATTAGCTTTAACAAAAAAAGCCCCCCTATTTTTAGGGGGGCTCTATAGAATAAAATATGTTTTTATTTCTTAGAAGCTATATTTTACAGCCATGTTCCAAGTTGTACCATTACCAAAGAATACACCGTAGTTATCTCTTTGAGTAATATACTCGTGATCTAAAACATTATAAATGTTACCAAACACCTGGATTTTATCACTTCCTAAATCGAAAGTATAACTTGCTCCAAAATCAACTAAAGAGTAAGAATTTAATTGTTCTGGCTGATAAGTTTCCCCAGCTAAAGAAGTTTCTGCAACATCTTCAACATCTACTAAACCGTATAAGTTGTCATAATAGTTCCAGTTAGCAGATAAACTGAATTTTCTAGAAATCACATCGTAATCTACTCCTAAACCAGCAGAGTTTTGTGGAGCACCTCCAACTTTAGTTCCAGAAAGATCTACATTAAGTTGATCTACAAATTCTGAATTATCGTTGTTACGGATTCTTACAGGAGAAGAACCATCATATTCCCAGTTACCAGTTGTTGCATAACCGCGAATTGTAAGATCTGTAATTGGCTTCCATTTTAAATCTAATTCTAATCCCTGGTGAACCTGTGCGATATCACTAAATAAGAAAGCAGCATTTTCAATATTATTACCGTTTCCTTCATAATTACCACCAAAGTTTAAGAAACGATTTTCCCATGTAGTATGATAAGCATTAAAGCTAACAGTAAAGTCATTAGTTTCAAAACGGTATCCAGCTTCAAAACCGGTAATTTCTTCATTATCCACTTCAGGATCAGCAAACATTGTATTATCATCATAACTTGGGAAAATATTATCCAAGAATGGTTGTCTAGAATATTTACCAGCATTACCAAATACAGTATGTCCTTCAGCAAAAGTATAAGAAGCACCAGCCTTTACATTGTAACCAAATTTGTTTTCAGTTTCAGACGCTCTTTCAGCAGCAAAGTTTCCACGATCGTAACGTTTGTAAGATTGATTTGAAATTGCTCCCTGAGCGAATACAGAAAATACGTCGTTTGCATATTCAAATTGTCCAAAAACACCTTGGTAGTTGATATCTTCAGAATAATCATAATCGATACGCTCACCCTCATCTGCATAATCAAATAAAGCACTCCATGGATTTGCATCAAAAGTAGCTGTTACAACATTGTTTGCATTTCCACCAAAGTTTTCTCTAACACCGTTTAATCCTAAAGGATCTACGATTTGACGGAAGTGATCTCCTTTGTAAAATCTAATATCTGCTCCTACGTTTATTGTGAAGTTTTCTAATCCTGTAAATTCGTAGTTAGTTACACCACCATACCATGCGTGGTTGTTTACAGAAGCACGTAGGATCGTACCATCGTATCCAGACTGGTAACCATCAGCTACAGACCCGTTAGATTCGTTTACGATATAATCCCAATCTACAAGACCATTTCTTGTATATGCTCCTTCTGGCATAGAATCAATTCCATTATCAATATATCCAGGACCATTACCGTAAGTTCCTGTTCCTCCTCCACGTCCAAATGAAGCATATAATACGGTAGAAAGGTTTGAAACCTCACTCATATCCCAATCCCAGTTTAGGTTGATAACTGGTTTATGATAGTAGTTTCTTCTAAATGATAAATACTCACCATTTCTAAAACCGTAGTTATTATTGTATTTTAAACCATACTCATCATAAAGTTCTGTGTCTTTAGAGTAGTTTTGATCGTGCCATTGAGGAGCACCAGTAATCAAGAAGTTGAACGTATGATCTCCTGCTTTTTTACCTACAGAGAAGAAATAGTTTTGTCCTTCTCCTTTAGTACCATCTGCCCATTTGCTGTGCGCTCTCCAGTAATCAACTAAGAAAGAGAATCCCCATCCATTATCATTCATTCCTGTATCATAAGATGCAGTACCTTTTACGAAACTACCGTTACCTACTAAGAAACGTGCAAAACCACCTTCTTTTCTGTTAGTAGCTTTAGTTACGATGTTTACAGTACCTCCTACTGAAGAAATTGCTAATTTAGAAGATCCTAAACCTCTTTGTACCTGTACCGCATTAGCGATATCTGTAATACCAGACCAGTTAGACCAGTACATGTTACCATCTTCCATTCCATTAATTGGTTGACCATTTAAAAGGAATGCAGTGTTACTTTGATCGAAACCACGTACAAACATTTCTGAATCACCAAATCCTCCAGATTCAGCAGTTACATATACGTTTGGAGTATTTTTTAATACTTGTGGAAATTCTACGTTACCAACAGATTTTTGCTGAATTTCAGCTCTGGTTACTGTAGATACAGCGATAGGAGTTTGTCTATCGTCTTCTAAGTCGATTACTCCAGATCCAATAACTACTACTTCTGAAAGTGCATCTGCATCTGGTGCAATGGTAAGATTCCCAAGGTCTAAATCCCCTCCGGAAACATCAAATTTCACATCCTTTCTTCCGTAACCAACGAAGGTAATTCTTAAAGTTCCGGTAGCTGTTTCAGCATCAATAGAAAAGTTTCCGTCAAAATCGGTAGTTGTACCATTGTTAGTTCCTACTACCATTACAGTTGCTCCTGGCAAAGGAGAATTCATTTCAGCATCTATTACCGTTCCAGTAATAGTCCCCTGTGCAAAAACTGTTGCTGCAAATAACAGCGTCAATAAGGTAAATAATTTCCTCATGAGTTAGTTTGTTTGTTTTTATTTTGAGTTATGAAGCAAAAGAAATTAATTCTTGATTGCAGTGGTTTAACCCAATGTTAAGAATTAATTCTTTTAACAATCGCTGGCGAAATTATAATAATTTGAATAGGAATGAAATAAACAGCAAATAACGAAAAGGTTATAGTTAACAAAACTTAAATTTTAACACAATTTCTTCAAAAAAAACAAAAAAGCACCCCAAAATGAAGTGCTTTTTAAATTATCTTAAAAATATGTTAATTACTTATCCAAGAAGAACTTTAGTAAACTACTTGTTGAAGAATCATGATTATCTACCTCTTTACTATCGATATCTTTTAAAATAGTACTTGCTAATTGCTTTCCTAATTCTACTCCCCATTGGTCATAACTAAAGATATTCCAGATAACACCCTGTACAAAAATCTTATGTTCGTACATAGCCACTAACTTTCCTAAACTCTCTGGTGTAAGTTTATTTATAAGGAAAGAAGTAGTAGGTTTATCTCCATCAAACAATTTGAATGGCAATAATTCTTTAATCTCTTCTTCGCTTGTCCCTTTAGCAGAAAGTTCTTCTCTTACTTCTTCCTCGGTTTTTCCCTGTAGCAAGGCTTCAGTTTGCGCAAAGAAGTTTGCCATTAGTTTATTATGGTGATCTTTGTCATCAAATAAAGACACTTTAAAACCTATAAAATCAGCAGGAATCAATTTAGTTCCCTGGTGAATTAACTGGAAGAAAGCATGCTGAGAGTTTGTACCAGGTTCACCCCAAATAATTGCACCAGTTTGGTAATCTACCTTATCGCCATTACGATCTGTACTCTTACCGTTACTTTCCATTACTGCCTGCTGTAAATATGCAGGTAATCTATGCAGATATTGTGTATAAGGAATAATTGCTTCGCTTTCTGCTTTGTAGAAGTTATTATACCAAACACTTAAAAGACCAGCTAATACCGGAATATTATTTTCGAACTCAGTTTCTTTAAAATGTTCGTCCATTTTTTGAGCTCCACTTAGCAAAGCATCAAAATTAGGGTATCCAATCGCTAAGCTAATAGAAAGTCCAACAGCACTCCAAAGTGAGAAACGACCACCAACCCAATCCCACATTGGGAAAATATTGTCTTCATCGATACCAAAATCTTTTACTTTTGGCACGTTACTAGACACTGCTATAAAATGTTTAGAAACTGCTTCCTCTGGAGCAGTTTTCATAAACCAGTTTCTTATTGTGGTTGAATTTGATAAAGTTTCCTGAGTAGTAAAAGACTTAGAAACAATTACAAAAAGTGTAGTTTCAGGATTAAGATCCTTGATAGTTTCGTGAACATGATCACCATCTACATTAGAAACAAAATGAACATTAAGATGGTTCTTGTAAAACTCTAATGCTTCAGTTACCATTACCGGCCCAAGGTCTGAGCCTCCAATACCAATATTTACAACATCTGTAAATGCTTTATCTGTATATCCTTTTCTAATTCCCTGAATAACTTCAGAAGAAAAAGCTTTAATTTTTGCTTTCACTTCTTCAACTTCGGTCATTACATTTTCACCATCCACTTTAATTTCCGCATTCTTAGAAGCTCTTAAAGCAGTATGTAAAACAGGTCTTCCTTCAGTTTGATTAATGGCCTCGCCGCCAAAATAAGCATCCATCGCTTCTTTTAAACCACACTCTTTAGCAAGTTCTAAAAGAAGTGACTTCGTTTCTTCAGTAATTTTATTCTTACTAAAGTCTACATAAAAATCTTCCCACTTAGTGGTGAATTTTGCAGCACGCTCCCTATCGTTCTCAAAAAGTGATTTTAAAGACTGGTTTTTAGTCTCGTTATAATGAGCTTCTAATTTTTTCCAGGCTTCGGTTTTGGTTGGATTAATGTTTTTCATTTTTCAATTTTTTATTGCGAAAAACTTAGTAGAAAAAACCACCAAATCTTACACATTAATCTTGGTTTTAGATATTTTTATAAGGTATACTATCAAGTTCTGTTTTTAGCGGCTCTATAAAAGCATAATAATCATCTTTTTTAGCATCCTCAATTTTCTTAGCTGTTGGTAAGTTTTGGCGATAAGGGTCTACCTGTTTCCCATTTACCCAAAACCTATAACATACGTGCGGCCCTGTGGCCAATCCTGTACTCCCTACAAAACCTATCACATCTCCCTGCTTAACAGCCTGGCCATTTCTTACATTTCGTTTGCTCATGTGAAGGTATTGCGTTGTATATTTTCCATTATGGCGCACTTTTACATAATTACCATTTCCAGAAGTATAACTTGAGGCTATTACCACACCATCTGCCGTAGTTTTAATAGGTGTCCCGGTGGGTGCAGCATAATCTGTTCCTAAATGCGCTTTCCATCTCTTTTGTACCGGATGAAATCTTCTTCGCTGATATCTGGAAGAAATTCTACTATAATTAAGCGGAGCCTTTAAGAAAAAGCTCTGCAAAGCTTTTGCTTCTTCATCATAAAAACTTGCCTGGCCGGTTATCGTATCAGTTTCGTAATTAAACGCATAAAAAGGACGATCTGAGTGTTTGAAAACAGCTGCTTCTACACTTTCTACTCCAGCAAAAATAGTATCGTCAATATATTTTTCGTGATAGATCATTTTAAATTGATCTCCCTTCTGAAGTTTAAAGAAATCGATACTCCATTGATAAATATCTGACAATTGATAAACCAGTAAATTACTTAATCCCTGTGCCTGCATGGCTTCAGAAAGTGATGAAGTTACTACTCCAGAAACTTCCCTTCTTTTTATCGAAACTGGCTTTTTAGCTTTAAACGCTGAAATGCTATCGCCAATATTTAAAACCGTATAATTGATCTTATCATTTTGGTATATAAAATGAAGCGGAGTTTTGGCTGAATCTTTTGCTTTTAAAATAAGATACTTCTTACCAGCCGTAATTCTAGCCGGATTAAAAGTATCTTTTACTTTTTCTGAAATTTCAAAAACTTTACCACGATCTACACCGTGACGATCTAGGATGTACCCAAAATTATCCCCTCGCTCTATCGTATCTACAACAACATCAAAATCATCCAGAACAAAGCCATATTCTTTTACGACCGGCTTAGGTGCTGGTTTCTTAGTTTCTGCTACAGCTTGTTCTTTTGTGTCTTCCTTGCATCCCGCAAAAACTAATAACAGCAGGAATAAAAAACTAAATTTCTTCAATTTCTAATTCTTATTTTCAGTATTAAACATGTGGTTTACCCATTCTTTGCCCCATTCTTCGTGCTCTTCTTCACTCCACAATTCAGGAAAAAAAGATATTTTTTGAAATCCTGGTGGTAAAAACTCTTTCCAGTTTGTTCCTCCAGTTGCTTTTATCGTTTTGTTTCCTTTATCAAGATGCCTGTATGCTGCACCAATATGCATCAACAACCAGTTAACGTTAACGCTACTATCAAAAGTACGTAATGCCTTAATTAATTTTGGATTGTTTTTTTCTGAAGCAGCCAGGCTTTGATAACGGCCATACAACGTCTTTCCTTTAACCTCGTTAGCAATTCTTAAAAAGCGGGGCGTATATCTTTTTTCGAATTGTTTTAAGGTTAAGGTTTTTTCACCGGTTTTTAGGTCTATACCACCTTTTTTCCAGTAAATATTATCAAATAACTCTTCTACCGAATTTTCTAAATTGAAATGTTTTCTAATCTTATGCTCTACAAGATTTTCAACCGGAGTAGAATAAAACTCGATCATTCTAAACTGAGCCGACTGGAAACCGCTTGCCGGTAATAAGGCCATTCGGAATTGCAAAAACTGTTCGCGCTCCATTCCTTTAATCATTACATCAAAAGAATTGATAAGTACTCTAAAATAACGAATCATCCTATTCAGCTTCTCAATAAAATAAGAAGCGGTTAAATTAGGATTTTCGATTACCTGCTTTTGCTCGTGTATAATGAGCTTAAAATATAACTCGGTTATCTGGTGATAGGTTAGAAAAATTTCTTCGTCTGGAAAATGTGTTTCTGGTTTTTGCAAACTCAGTAATGTATCCAAACTTATATAATCCCAGTAGGTTAAATAACGATCGTATAGCAAACCATCCAGATAAGAACCCATATCCTGACCAGAATTTCTGAATTTCTCTTCCAGTAATTCTATTCTCTCGGCTATTTCTGGTTTAATTTCCATGTTAATCTACGATAATCCTGAAGGGATATTTTAGCCCTTTGTAAGCATCAAGATCTGCATCGAGAGATCCTACTGCAAGATCGGCTTCGATTTTTAAAGGCACTTTATTTTTATCGTCACTTACCCAAAAGGTAAGGCTCTCCTGCTCTTTAAAAACTCTACCTGCCATCACGTAAGGCCTAAACTTAAGCGCATTTACTTTTCCAAACTTGGTTTTTATCACTTCCCTACCCAAAAATTTAACCTTAAAATCCATATTTTCATCATCGATAAAAAGGTTAAGGAAAATTTCGTGACCAGGTTGCAGCGCCTCCTCATTTATATTGCTGCGAAGATAGTAAAATGCAGACAACATATCGTGGATATTTTCCTTCGTAGAGTAGGTCTTTTTCTTATTATGCTTTCTATCATGAACATAGGCCGTATTCGATTTATGATCAAAATCGATCTCTAAATCCTTAGTATGCCCACCTTCGTCGATTTGACGTATAAATTTATAAGGATGCCCGGTTTTACGATCAATGTAAGTTTCGTAATTATCGTTTACTTTAAAAAACCAATGCAACATCCCGGTAGATTTACCTTCTCCCACCACATGAAATACAGGCTTACTATTTAAATATTCTTCATTTACCTGAAGTGTCGCATAGCTTGCATTAAAAGGCCCGTAATGAATCCTGAATTTAAACCACTCACCCGCATCATAAGCAGTTTGAGCTTCGTGCGAAGTAAGCGCAAAAAAGAAGAGAATTAATGTAATCGTAAGTCTTTTAATCATTGGTTTAAATTTGAAATAGTGTTTCTTAAATGACTATCTTTTAAGTAGATTTACAATTACTATTCCAAATGTATCAAAACAAAAAACCCCATCAAATTAATGACGAGGTTTTTTGTCTTATTAACCAACTAAAACTTAAATTATGAAAAAACAAATTTGGTAACCACTCCAAAAATGCGAGCGCAAAATTCTGCATTTAATCCAATTAAAAAAAGCCAAAAATAAACTTTAACTAAAACATTGATTTTTAGACAAAGAAGAGGCTTTTAATTTCGGTAAACCTTAATAAATTCTAATTAATTTAGCGTTCCTCGCAAATCCTGCTCTCTTTCGATAGCTTCAAACAAGGCTTTAAAGTTCCCTTTTCCAAAAGATTGCGCTCCTTTTCTTTGTATTATTTCAAAAAACATAGTTGGCCTGTCTAAAACCGGCTTGGTAAAGATCTGTAATAAATAGCCTTCATCATCACGATCTACCAATACTCCCAGTTCCTTTAGCGGTTCTAGATCTTCATCGATCTCACCAACACGATCTAACAGATCGTCATAATAAGTTTCTGGAACATATAAAAATTCTACCCCGCGATCACGCAAAGCTGTTACTGTTTCTATAATATTATCTGTAGCTAAAGCGATATGTTGTACCCCAGCGCCATTATAAAAATCAATATATTCTTCGATCTGTGATTTCTTTTTTCCTTCTGCTGGTTCGTTTATAGGGAATTTAATTCGCCCATTCCCGTTACTCATTACCTTACTCATTAAAGCCGTGTAATCTGTAGAGATGTCTTTATCGTCAAAAGAAACCATTTGCGCAAACCCCATCACTTTTGCATAAAATTCGCACCATTTATTCATCTCGTTCCAACCTACATTACCTACCATGTGGTCGATATACTTCAATCCGGTTTCTGGAGATTTTGCAAGCGGAGCATAAGTTCTATAACCCGGCAAAAAAGCTCCTTCATAATCACCTCTTTCAATAAAAAGATGAATAGTCTCTCCATAAGTATGAATTCCAGAGATCACTACTTTACCATGTTCATCTTCCAGCTCATAAGGTTCTACATAACTTTCTGCTCCTCTTTTGGTGGTTTCTTCATAACTTTTTCTTGCATCATCTACCCAAAGTGCCACAAATTTTACCCCGTCACCATGTTTATCGATATGCGCATTTATTTCTCCGGAAGGTTGTAGCGGCGAAGTAAGTACGATCCTGATTTTTCCCTGCTGCAACACATAGGATACGCTATCCTTTCTTCCGGTTTCTAAACCAGAATAAGCCACCGGCTGAAATCCCCAGGCATGCTGATAATAATATGCAGCCTGCTTTGCATTCCCAACATAAAGCTCTACAAAATCTGTCCCCAAGATGGGAAGAAAATCTTCTGCTTCAGGAATTACTTTTTCTAATTGTAAGGATGAATTATCTTTAGACATAATCTTAATATTCGTTATTTTTTGAATGTTTTTTATTTCTCCTGGTCTTCTAGCCAGGATCTATAATAGGTTTCATCTGCAATGGCCATCGCATCTTCGGTAAGTTGTAAAGGCTTAAACGTATCTACCATTACTGCTAATTCTTCGGTTTCGGTTTTACCAATACTTCGTTCTACGGCTCCCGGGTGCGGCCCATGCGGAATTCCAGCCGGGTGCAGCGAAATATGTCCCGCTTCAATATCATTTCGGCTCATAAAATCGCCATCTACATAGTAAAGCACCTCATCACTATCGATATTACTATGGCTGTACGGCGCCGGAATACTTTCTGGGTGATAGTCGTATTTACGCGGACAAAAACTGCAAACTACAAAAGCATCGGTTTCGAAAGTTTGATGTACCGGTGGCGGTTGGTGAATTCTACCTGTAATAGGTTCAAAATCGTGGATTGAAAACGCATAAGGATAGTTATATCCATCGTAACCCACCACATCGAATGGATGTGTAGCGTAAACCGTATCAAAAATATCGCCCTGCTTTTTGATCTTGATTAGAAAATCGCCTTTTTCGTTATTGGTTTCTAACTCGTACGGCTGCCTAAGATCGCGTTCACAAAATGGCGAATGTTCCAATAGTTGCCCAAACCAGTTTCTATATCTTTTAGGCGTGTAAATTGGGCGCCTGGATTCCACAATAAATAGTCGGTTTTCCTCAGTATCAAAATCAATTTTATAGATCGTACCACGCGGGATTAGCAAATAATCACCGTATTTAAAATCGAGATTCCCTAAATGTGTTCTTAATTTCCCGCTCCCTTTATGAATAAACAAAAGCTCATCACTATCGGCATTCTTATAAAAATAATTATCGGTAGATTTTTGTGGCGCTGCCAGAATAATATCGACATCACTATTAGTTAGAATAACTTTTCTACTTTCTAAATAATCCCGTTCTGGCATTACCTGAAAACCTTTTAGACGATAAGATTTTAAATTATTTTCTTTTGAAATTACAGGTTTTACGCTATAATTTTTTTTTACTTCCTTAACCTGCGTAGGTCGCTGCTCGTGGTAAGATATCGAAGACATTCCATCAAAACCAATAGTTCCAAAAACCTGTTCGTAATAAAGGCTTCCGTCTGGCTTTTTGAAGATCGTATGTCTTTTATGTGGAATCTTACCTAACTTATGATAAAAAGGCATAATTAAATATTTAATTAAACTACTTCTCTGGTAGTTAAAATTATAAAATTATCAATAAAAACTATATAAAATTAACTAATAATAAATTTATAGAAAATAAACGTATTCTTTCTTAAATGAAATGTAAAACTAAACACCAATAACTTAAATTAGCCTGTAAGCATTAAGCTCCAATTCCGAATAATTTATTAAAGCCATCGCATGAGTGATATTAAACTTGGAATCTTAGATCAATCTGTTGTTCGCACAGATTCCTCTGCTATTTCAGCAGTTCAGGAGACCATCGAAACTGCTATTCTTGCTGAAAAGCTAGGGTATCATCGCTTTTGGATTTCTGAACATCATAACTCTACCTTCATCGCCGGCTCTACTCCAGAAGTTTTAATGGCAAGATTAGGGGCTGAAACTTCACAAATTCGACTAGGAAGTGGCGGAATTATGCTGCCCAATCATAGTGCTTTTAAGGTGGCTGAAAATTTTAGAATGTTAGAAGCGCTTTATCCGGGAAGGATAGACCTTGGAATTGGTCGCGCACCCGGTGGCGATGGCATTAGCGCCAGCCTTTTAAATCCTTCGAATACATTTCAGGAGGAAGATTATATTAAGCAACTTCAGCATTTAGATCACTTTTTTAAGGATAACGCGCAGGTTAATGCTTCTCCTATTTATGCGATTCCGCAGGTTAAAACAATTCCGCAGCAATGGATTTTAAGCAGTAGTGGCGGGAGTGCAAAAATCGCGGCCGACTTAGGTTTAAATCTTGCTGTGGCCAAATTTATAAACGGAAGTGTTTCTCCTAATGTGGTAGAAAGTTACCGAAAACATTTTACGCCTACGGAAGATCGCCCAGAACCCAAAGCGCTAATTTCTTCGTTTGTAATGTGTGGTGAAACCGAAGATGAAGCAAACCAAATGCGCAAGTATATCGATTATATTTTATTGCAATTCGATAAAGGAAATTACCAAAATCTCCCAGCTTTCGAGGATATTCGAAATCACCAGTTCACCTCTTTCGAAAAACAGCGCTTACATTATAATGCCGGTCGAATTATTTCTGGAACTCCAGATCGTGTAAAGGAAAAAATCGTCAATTTAGCGAAGGATTTTGATGTAGATGAAGTAATTATTTCTACGATGAGTTTTAATAAAGAATTGCGCTTGCGAAGTTTTGAGTTGGTTGCTGAAGCTTTTTCAATGAATAGCCTTTTTTGAAGCATTCTTTTTCTTCCAGATTCTTTGCATAAAAACAAGACTTAAAAATGCTAAAGTATAGGCCAGCATATCCAGCCAATCGAAAGAAGATCCTAAAATCATATCTGTAAATGTAGATTTTGGGATTCCAAGAATCTTTAAAATTTGTACATATTGCAAGATCTCGATAAGATATGCTACAAGTAAAACGAAAACGGCAAGTTTAATTTTTTGCCACTTGTAAAAGCTGAGCAGGAAATAATAGATCAAAAAAACAACCAGATAATCACCAAGAACATTCCGTATAAAACCACCATTGATAAACCTGGCGATTAAAAATTCGGTTATAAAAAGTGCCAACGCAGTTAGAAAGTATTTTAGAGAGAAGCGCATTAGAACCAGAAACCTAAACTAAAAAACCACTGACTTTCTTTTATTTCTGGTGAATACGAGTATTTCACTTCCATAGGACCAAGAAAGGTTTCCATCCCGTAACCCAAAGCATAACCCGTATAATCTGGCATCGACAACCAGTTTCCCGAAGAATAAAGATCGTTCTCTACATTCGCAATATTACCGCTTAAAGTGATGTGATTATTTTTAAAAATTTCTACATCTGCTTCAACAAGACCTTTTATATAACTATCCCCGCCAAGACTAATAAAATCGTACCCGTAAAAAGGAACCATGTTATTAATAAGGTTATTTCCGTAGCCACCTAAAAGAAAATCGAGTGTTCGCTGATCGCTTGGACCAATTTTAAAACCGGTTTCAGAAAAAAGCCTGAAACTAAGATTTCTAATTGGCGTAAAAACATATCCAATCTTTCCTTTTGCGATAGAGAATTCAGTAAAATCGTCGATAGAAGAAAATGGGTAAATATGAAAATCCCCATGAAAATAAAATCCACGTTTGGGATAATATTTATTATCGAAAGAATCATACTTTAAATACCCAAAAGCACTATAATAATGGTTATTCTCGAACTCGGTTCCAGGAACATCCACACCTTCTTCACTACTATTAATAGTTTCCGAAGAAATTTTTAGATACTTATGTTCGGCTCCCATTCCCAATGAAGCTACCTGCTTAAATAAAGTCTCGACATAAAATTGATTGGTAAAATCCTTAAAATCGATATCTATTCGATTAATATTGAAATCATTCCCGTTAATTTGATCTTCTACCAGCGCATAATCTACCGGTGTATCAAAAGAATTAAACCTGGATTTTATACCGATACTCCAATAATATCCTTTATCGATATAATACTGAAAGTTATACCGAACATTTTCTCCTACAATTAGATCTAGAGACGTAACATCGTTGGTAAAAATCGAACTTTTTCGGGTTAAATTTACCAGTGCTGCACTACGATACAACTCATCGTAATGCAAAGCCAGCTTTAAAAAAGTTTTATTCTCGCTTTCATCCAAATTAATATTTAAAGCATAAGTTTCTACATCGTCCTGAGTAAGAAAGTAATTGATTTTATCAAAATTTCCTGTTGCCGATAAAAAATCGATACCCTCATTAATTTGTGAAAGGCTAAATTTTCCTGGGGTTTGTAATCTAAGCCTCCCAATAATAAAGGAGCGTGGATAATTAGTATTTCCGGCAAGTTGAATTCGGCTTAAATTAAGCGTATCAATAATTTTGCGTTTATAAGGTTTTGGATGCGATTTTTGTTTTAAAGCAAGTTGTTTTAATGCTGAAATTCGCTTATTTCCGGCCACTTTTCCAGAATCGATAATCGCCGCACCTTCTTCAAAAGACATGATCGAAAAACGACCAATATCGGGACGAATATAAATATCGGTAAGCGGAATCTTATGCTTCATATCATTGATCGTCCTGAAGTTACTTACCTGCGTAAAAATATCGAAAACTCCTTTTAGATCTTTACGATTAAGTAATGAATCCTGAACATCTACACCAATCACCACATCGGCACCGCGGCGGCGCAACTCCTCTACCGGGTAATTATTTACCACTCCGCCATCGATAAGCAACCTGCCATCAATTTTTACGGGAGCAAACAGTGACGGAATCGCACCACTGGCTGCGACAGATTTTGCCAACGAACCTTTATCAAGAATAATTTCTTCACCGGTCTCTACATCTGCAGCCACACAAAAAAAAGGAATGGGTAATTTTGAAAAATCCTTTTCATCTTCCAGATGCACGGTTAAACCAGACATCAAATTATAAATATTTTGCCCTTTGCTTAATCCCGAAGGAAATCCTACTTTAAAATGATCGAAAGGAAGCGTAAGCGCATACCGCTCTGTATTCTCCTTTTCATAAAACGTCATCGATTTTCGTGGAATTTCATCCTGAATAAGAATATTGAAATTGGTATTTTTAACGATCGAATCTAATTCGGTCGCAGTATAACCTGAAGCGTATAATCCACCAATAATTGCTCCCATGCTGGTACCAGCAATATAATCGATATGCACACCGGCTTCTTCTATAGCTTTTATGGCACCTATATGCGCTAAACCTTTTGCTCCTCCTCCACTCAAAACAAGCCCAACCTTTAATTTTTCTTCCTGAGAAAAACTAAAAAGTGAACTACAGAAGAACAGGATGCAAAAGATTTTTTTCATTTATTCTGAAGATTCTGAATGATAATAATCGTAAACAATTTTAGCCTTAGCACTTCCCACAACATCTGCCAGTGATTTTTCTGAAGCTTCTTTTACTCGTTTTAAGGATCTGAAGCTCTTCAACAACTCTACCACCGTTTTTTCTCCAATTCCTTTAATGGACTCCAGCTCTGTATTCAACGCAGATTTACTACGTTTATTTCGGTGGAAAGTGATTCCAAATCTATGCGCTTCATCTCTTAACTGCTGAATGATCTTTAAGGTTTCCGATCTTTTGTCCAAATACAATGGAATTGGATCTCCTGGATAAAACAGTTCTTCTAGACGTTTAGCAATACCTACTATCGCAATCTTGCCTCGCAATCCTAAAGTTTCTAGGGCTTTCACGCCACTACCTAACTGTCCTTTACCTCCATCTACAATAATAAGCTGCGGCAGTTCTTCACCTTCATTTAAAAGACGTTTGTATCGCCTAAACACCACTTCTTCCATCGAAGCAAAATCGTTAGGACCTTCAACAGTTTTGATATTAAATTTACGATAATCTTTTTTACTTGGTTTCCCATTTTTGAAAACTACGCAGGCGGCCACCGGATTTGTCCCTTGGATATTCGAGTTATCAAAACATTCGATATGGCGTGGTTCTACACTTAAACGTAAATCTTCCTTCATTTGTGCCATTACGCGATTTACATGACGATCTGGATCTACGATCTTCATCTGCTTAAATCGCTCCTGGCGGTAATATTTGGCATTACGCTCAGATAACTCTACAATCTTTCGTTTATCACCAAGCTTGGGCACGGTGACTTTTACTTCATCGCCGGCATCTACTTTAAAAGGAACGTAAATTTCAGGTGATTTTGAATTGAACCGCTGCCTAATTTCAGTAATACCAAGTTCCAGTAATTCTTCGTCTGTTTCATCTAATTTCTTCTTCATTTCTATGGTATGCGACCTAATAATCGAACCATGCATTAACTGAAGAAAATTCACATATCCATAACCCTCATCACTAATTACAGAAAACACATCTACGTTATTAATCTTAGGATTTACAACCGTAGATCGCGACTGGTAATTTTCTAAAACTTCAATCTTATTTTTTATTCGCTGCGCATCTTCAAACTCCATATTCGCAGCATGCTCCTGCATTTGCTCTCTAAACTGGCTAAGCGAATCTTTAAAATTTCCTTTTACGATTTGCCGTATGTGATCGATATTTCGGTTATACTCTGCTTCGCCCTGGTAGCCTTCACAAGGACCCATGCAATTCCCTAAATGATATTCCAGGCAAACCTTAAATTTGTTTTCCCGAATTTTATCCTCAGCAAGATCATAATTACAGGTTCGCAGTTTATACAATCCTTTAATTAGATCCAGCAAAGTGTTTACCGTTTTAAAACTGGTAAACGGTCCATAATATTCACTCCCATCTTTTACTAATCTTCGGGTAGGAAAAACACGTGGAAAACGCTCATTTTTTATACAGATCCAAGGATAGGTTTTATCATCCTTCAGCATTACATTAAAACGCGGCTGAAGTTTTTTAATTAGGTTATTCTCTAACAGCAACGCATCAGTTTCCGAAGAAACAACGATATGCCGTATTTCGTGAATCTTTTTTACCATCACACCAATACGATGGCTATCGTGGCGCTTTGTAAAATAAGAAGTTACTCGTTTTTTAAGGTTTTTAGCTTTACCCACGTAAAGAATCTTCCCGTTTTTATCGAAATATTGATAAACACCGGGACTATCGGGCAAAGTCTTTAATTGTACATCCAGAGCAGGTATTTCCATCACTTCAAATTTAAAATATCTTTGGGGCTAATGAGAAGATTTTCGATAAAAATTGAGGTAATTTTTATACGCTTAGTTCGATCAATTTTTATTTCTGAATCTCGATTGTATTACTGAAATTCGCAGTTTTAAAGGTATTTTATAATTCCTTAAAACTATAAAACATTTATTTTGGCTATCTTGGGTATATGAGCGAGAGCAAAAAAACAATTATTGGACGTTTTGATAAAGCAGATTTCCCTGTTTTAGATCTCGAAGGAATTTCGGTAAAAATCGATACCGGCGCTTACACATCTTCGATTCACTGTGACGAAATTGTAGAAAAAGATGAAGTTTTATACTGTAAATTTCTAGATGAAGAGCACGAGCAATACAACGGTAAAGAATTCATTTTTAAAGACTACGATATTATTTTTGTTCGCAGCAGCAATGGGATGATCCAGAAGCGCTACCAGATCGATTCTAAGATTAAGCTTTTTAATAAAACTTATAAAATTTCGCTTTCTTTGTCTTCACGCCAGGAAATGCGTTTCCCTGTTCTTTTAGGACGAAAATTTTTAAGCAACAAATTTATTGTGGATCCACAACTAATTGATTTATCATTTAACAATCAACACCAAACAAATGAACATTAAAATCCTTTCCAGAAATTCGCAACTATACTCAACAAAACGACTTGTTGAAGCGGCCATGAAACGCAAACACACCGTAGAGGTTGTAGACCCTTTAAAGTGTGATATTGTGATTGAAAGGAGAAACCCTAACATCTATTTTAAGGGAAAATATATAAAAGATGTAGATGCTATTATCCCAAGAATTGGTTCTTCGGTTACTTTTTATGGTACTGCGGTAGTTCGCCAGTTCGAAATGATGGGTGCATTTACAACCACAGATAGCGAGGCTTTAGTTAGAAGTCGCGATAAATTAAGAAGTTTACAGGTACTTTCTCGCGCTAAAATTGGTCTTCCAAAAACAGTATTTACTAATTATTCCAGAGATGTTTCAGGAGTTATTAGTCAGGTTGGCGGGCCACCATTAGTTATTAAATTGCTAGAAGGAACACAAGGTGTTGGTGTTGTTCTTGCTGAAACCAAAAATGCAGCCGAATCTGTTATCGAGGCATTTAATGGTTTACAGGCTCGTGTAATTGTACAAGAGTTTATCAAAGAAGCGAAAGGTGCAGATATTAGAGCTTTTGTAGTAGATGGTCATGTAGTTGGCGCGATGAAAAGACAGGGTAAAGAAGGAGAATTCCGCTCTAACCTGCATCGTGGTGGTAGCGCAGAATCTATCGAGCTTAGTGACGAAGAAGAAATCGCAGCGGTAAAAGCTACTAAAGCCATGGGGCTTGGTGTTGCCGGGGTAGATATGATACAAAGTTCTCGTGGACCTTTAATCCTTGAAGTAAATTCTTCACCAGGTTTAGAAGGCATCGAAAAAGCTACCGGAAAAGATATCGCTAAAACCATTATTCGATATATCGAAAAACACGCCTAATTTAATTTATGCCTCAAATCACCAAAGACAACGTCCTGGAAATTCTGGGAAAAAAGATCCTACCCGGTAAAAGCGCCACAATTAACCTTAATATGGCGAAACTTTATACCACAACTTCTGTTGAAGTTCCTGTGATTATAGAGCGCTCTAAAAATCCGGGACCTGTGGTTTTAATTACTGCGGGTATTCACGGTGACGAGCTTAACGGGGTAGAAATCGTAAGACAATTAATAAGTAAAGAAATCAATAAACCTAAATGCGGCACCACTATTTGTATTCCGGTGGTGAACGTTTTTGGTTTTTTAAATATGACGCGAGAATTTCCCGATGGTCGCGACCTAAATCGTATGTTCCCGGGAACAAAAAACGGATCGCTTGCCGGTAGATTTGCATTTCAGTTCGTTCAGGAAATTTTACCAATTGCAGATTTTTGTCTGGATTTTCATACCGGTGGTGCAAGCCGTTTTAACGTAGCGCAGATCCGCGTTAAAAAAGGAGATAAACATAGTATCGAGTTAGCGAATATCTTTAAAGCGCCGTTTACCATCGTTTCTACGACGATTACAAAATCCTATCGTGAAACCTGTTCTAAAATGGGCATCCCTATTCTACTTTTTGAAGGTGGGAAATCTCAGGATAGCAACAAAGAAATCGCAAGACAGGGAGTTGAAGGCACTATGAGAATCTTGGACCACCTGGATATGTTAAAGTCTAGATTTGAACTTCCAAATGCGCATACCGAGCCAATTTTGATTGAGAATACCACCTGGATGCGTGCAAAATATAGTGGACTATTACATCTTAAAATTCCATGCGGAAAGTTTGTTGAAAAAGGTGAATATATTGGAACGATCACAGATCCTTATGGAAAATTTAGGCATAAAATAAAGTCCAGAAACCAGGGTTATATTATTAATGTGAACGAAGCTCCTATCGTGTATCAGGGTGATGCTATTTTTCATATTTCAACAGCTTCAAAAGTGACCGATGAATAAAACCGAACTGCGTAAAAAATACAAGGCTTTACGTACCGCCCTTTCTACGGAAGCTATTGAAGAATTCAGTTTAGAGATCGCTAATAATCTGCTGAAATTAGATGTTTGGGAGGGTGATTTTTATCACCTGTTCTTAAGTATTGCTGAACAAAAAGAGGTGGACACCGAATTTATTTTACATATTCTTCAGGGGAAGGATAAAAATGTGGTAATTCCCAGAACTGATATTGAACACAATAACCTGATCAATTATTTACTTACCGAAACTACCAAAATCAAAAAAAACAGGTGGAATATTCCCGAACCTGTAGATGGCATTGAAATTCCTTCAGAAAAAATAGACGTGGTTTTTGTGCCTTTACTTGCTTTCGATAAAAATGGCCATCGAATTGGTTACGGAAAAGGTTATTACGATAAATTTTTAAGCACCTGCAAACCCGATATTATTAAAATAGGACTCTCATTTTTTGAAGCTGAAGAGGCTTTCGAAGATGTTTACACCAGTGACATTCCGCTTGATTATTGCATTACTCCCAAACAGGTGTATAGATTTTAGAGTTTAGAATATAGACCGCTTCGCTTTTAGAATTCTTCAATTTGAAAATGTGGTAATGTGATGATTTGATAATTGCTATTATTCTGTATCAATTTCTTTTCAGAAAATAGGATACAGCAGAAGAAATCAGGATTGAAATATCAATATAAATTTTTAATGAAGAATTCTTATCATTTCGAACATGCAGCCGGCAGCAAGCTTAATTCAGCATTTCATAAGGCTGATAGCTGACCGCTAAAAGCTTACAGCTAGTAAGACTAGCATATCTGTAAACTCTTCACCGCTCAATGCTAACTAACTACTCTTTCTCTTCTTTCGGGAAAGCTCTTTTATTAAATAACAGTAGTAAAACCACTCCAATACTTATCGAAGAATCGGCAATATTAAAAACGGGCTCAAAAAATGTAAAGAATTTACCGCCCCAAAAAGGAATCCAGTCTGGCAAGTAACCTTCATATAAAGGGAAATAAAGCATATCTACCACTTTTCCGTGAAAAAGTGTTCCGTAGCCACCACCTTCAGGTAAAAAGGTCGCTATTTTGTTATAACTGTCGCTAAAAGTTATTCCGTAGAAAACAGAATCGATGATATTTCCAAAAGCACCGGCAAAAATTAACGCGATAGAGGTAATTAAAATTCGGCTTCCATTTTTCTTAACCGAATCTACCAACCAGTAACCAATACCAAAAATTGCCACTAATCTAAAAAGGGTAAGCGCTAGTTTACCGTATTGTCCGGGAATTTTGGTTCCCCAGGCCATACCTTCGTTTTCAACAAAAAGGATTCTAAACCAGTCAAAAACTTCAACTTCGCCACCAAGTTTAAAATGTGTTTTGATGTAAATTTTAGAAATCTGATCGATTAAAAGAACTATAAATATTATTAGGCCTGCTTTCTTTAAAGACATTTCTTTTTTTGTTAAAAACGCACCAAAAATACTAATATTATTTAGTTTTTCGCACGCTTATGTCACCATTAATTGAAGTTAGTTTAATTTGATGCATTCCGTAGAGATTTTTATCCACCAAAACTTTACCATGCCTGCTATTTGCTATTATTTCTCCGGAAACAACTTCAGCATCAATATCACCTTTATAGGTATTTATTCTTGCATTTCCTTCAAAATCCTTCAAATTACAATAACCACGCTGCAAATTAGCTGAAAAACTCTCGAATTTTCCAGAAACAATCAAAGAAGCCGAATTAGAGCTAATAATCAGTAACTTATTTTCAGGCAAATAAAGATCTAATTCTAGCGAAAACACCTTATGAGCACTTAGTTTATCAAATCCTCCCACTAATTGCTCTGGATACTGAGTTTCGATAAAAAGCTTATCATTTTTAAGGCTGGTTTTTAACCTAATGTCATTAAAATACTCACCTTCAGAATGGGTTTTGTATTGTAAAGTCTCACGATTTTCACTAATGATATTGATTTTAAAAACCTCATCTGCATCGATAACAACTTCATTAAAATCTGAAGTTAAGATATTTTGCGTGTCTTTCTGAGCAAGCATAAAAAGCGTGCCTATAAAAAAACACATTAAAAACATCGAATATCGATTAGCTATTTTCATACTATTTATAGAACAAAAAACGCTCCTTAAAATGGGAGCGTTTAATTTTCGATTAAATAATTTCTTGTTACACCGGGCTTATTTATTAATAAATAAACAAGCCTGGTTAAAGCGTAAAATATTTTATCGTTGCATATTTTTAGCCTCGATACTTAAAGTGGCATGGGGAACCAGCTTTAAACGCTCTTTATTAATTAATTTTCCGGTAACGCGGCATACGCCATAAGTTTTGTTCTCTATACGCATTAAAGCGTTTTTAAGATCACGAATAAATTTCTCCTGGCGAATTGCCAATTGAGAGTTTGCTTCTTTACTCATGGTTTCACTACCTTCTTCAAATGCCTTGAACGTTGGGGACGTATCGTCTGTACCGTTGTTCCCGTCGTTTTTATAAGCATTTTGGTAAATCTCTAGTTGTTCTTTGGCTTTGGCGATCTTGCCCTGGATTAGCTCCTTAAATTCGGCCAATTCTGCATCGCTAAAACGCTCTTTTACTTCGGTTGACATAAGCTGCTTAGTTTTTTGTGATTAATAATTTTGTAGTAACATCGTCAAATTCGACATCTACTCCATCTTTTACTACCTCTGCAAGTTCGAGCGTTGCAGTTAAAGTTTCGGTTTTGATATAGGTTATATTGTTATTCACAGCATCCTCGACAATGCCGTCCTTTTGTAGGGTCACATTAATAGTATCTGTCACTTCAAATCCATTATCTTTTCTCATATTCTGGATTCGATTTACCAATTCTCTCGCCACTCCTTCTTTTTTGAGCTCTGGCGAGATATTAACGTCTAGTGCAACAGTTATATTGCCACTGCTTGCCACAAGCCATCCTTCGATATCCTGAGAAGAAATTTCAACTTCATCGATGGACAAAATAATCATTTTTTCATTTACTTCGACATTTATTTTACCCTCTTTCTCAAGGATAGCAATGTCTCCCGCATCAAATTGATTGATCTTGTTTACCACCGGTTTCATTTCTTTTCCAAAACGTGGACCAAGCACCCTAAAGTTAGGTTTAACCTGCTTAACAAGTATTCCTGAAGCATCGTCGATTAACTCGACTTCTTTTACGTTTACTTCAGATTTTATAAGATCCTGTACTGCTAAAATCTCTTCTCCCTGCTCTTTATCTAAGATTGGGATCATAATTCGTTGCAGTGGCTGTCTTACTTTTATCATTTCTTTTTTACGTAAAGAAAGCACCAAACTTGAAATTGTTTGCGCCTTTTCCATCTTACGCTCTAAAGATTTATCTACAAATTTTTCGTCGAAAACTGGGAATAAAGCGGTGTGAACCGAATCGTAATTCTCTTTTTTCGTCGTGTTATTCAAATCTTTATACAAGGCATCCATAAAAAATGGAGCAACAGGAGCACCAAGCTTAGCTACAGTTTCCAAACAAGTGTATAAAGTTTGATATGCTGAAATCTTATCCTGCTCGTAATCGCCTTTCCAGAATCTTCTTCGGCTTAATCTAACGAACCAGTTACTTAAGTTTTCCTGAACAAATTCTGAAATTGCTCTTGTGGCTCTTGTTGGTTCGTATTCAGCATAAAACTTATCTACTTTCTGAATTAGCGTATGTAATTCTGAAAGAATCCAACGATCGATTTCCGGACGTTCTTCTAAAGCAACATCTGCTTCAGCATAGGTAAAGTTATCGATGTTTGCATATAATGTAAAGAACGAATAGGTGTTGTAAAGTGTACCGAAGAATTTACGGCTTACCTCACCAATTCCTTCAATATCGAATTTTAGGTTATCCCAGGGATTCGCGTTAGAAATCATATACCAACGCGTAGCATCTGGACCATAAACCGATAAAGTTTCGAATGGATCTACGGCGTTTCCAAGACGTTTGGACATTTTTTGCCCGTTTTTGTCTAAAACCAGTCCGTTTGAAACTACATTTTTATAAGCAACATCATCAAAGGTCATGGTCGCGATCGCGTGAAGAGTATAGAACCATCCACGGGTTTGATCGACACCTTCAGCAATAAAATCGGCTTTACGCCAGTCTTTTTCTACTTTTTCTTTATTTTCGAATGGGTAGTGCCATTGTGCATACGGCATAGAACCAGAATCGAACCAAACATCGATAAGATCTGCTTCACGCTTCATTGGCTTCCCGGCATCAGAAACCAACGTGATCGTGTCTACCACATTTTTGTGAAGATCTACATTAGCGTAATTTTCTTCACTCATATCACCGATTTTGAAATCGGCAAAAATATCTTTTTCCATCACTCCGGCTTCAACAGCTTTGGTGATCTCTACTTTTAATTCTTCTACCGATCCAATGATCTTTTCTTCTCTACCATCTTCGGTTCTCCAAATTGGTAACGGAATTCCCCAATATCGGCTTCGGGATAAATTCCAGTCGTTCGCATTGGCAAGCCAGTTTCCAAAACGCCCTTCTCCCGTAGATTTTGGTTTCCAGTTGATTCCGGTATTCAGCTCGTGCATACGATCTTTAACATCGGTCACCTTAATGAACCAAGAATCTAATGGATAATATAAAATTGGCTTATCGGTACGCCAACAGTTTGGATAACTGTGTACGTATTTTTCAACTTTAAAAGCCCTGTTTTCCTCCTTCAGCTTAATCGCGATTTCTACATCTACAGATTTCTCTGGAACTTCAGCATCATCATAATATTCGTTCTTCACATATTTGCCGGCAAATTCGCCCATTTCTGGTCTAAATTTCCCCTGAAGATCTACTAAAGGCACTAAATTATCGTTCTCGTCTTTCACCAACATTGGCGGAACCGGCGGTGTTGCCTGTTTTGCAACCATAGCATCATCTGCACCAAAAGTTGGCGAAGTATGTACGATCCCGGTACCATCTTCTGTAGTTACAAAGTCTCCGGAAATTACTCTAAATGCATTTTCAGGATTCTCGAAAGGCAAGGTATATGGCAATAATTGCTCATACTGGATACCTACAAGATCTTTTCCAATATAAGTTTCGCCGATTAAGAACGGAATATGTTTATCTCCTTCTTTATAAGCTTTCAGCTCTTCTTCGCTTTCTACTTCTTTAAATTTCTTATCGAATTGTTTACGTGCCAATTCCTTAGCCGCAACAATCGTAATAGGCTCAAACGTATATTGATTATAAGTTTTAACCGTTACATATTCGATCTTTGGCCCAACAGTAAGTGCGGTGTTTGATGGAAGCGTCCAAGGAGTAGTTGTCCAGGCAATAAAGAAAACATCTTCTGCATGCTCGCTTAAACCAGCCGGCAATGTTTCTTTTTTAGTTTTAAACATTGCGGTAACCGTAGTATCTGAAACATCCTGATACGTCCCCGGTTGGTTAAGCTCGTGAGAACTTAAACCTGTCCCCGCTTTTGGAGAATATGGCTGGATGGTATAGCCTTTATAAATAAGACCTTTGTTGTAGATCTCTTTTAAAAGATACCAAACCGTCTCCATATATTTTGGCTTGTAGGTAATATAAGGATCGTCCATATCTACCCAATATCCCATCTTCTCGGTAAGGTCGTTCCAGATATCTGTATAACGCATTACCGCATTTTTACAAGCCTCGTTATATTGCTCTACACTAATTTTAGTGCCAATATCTTCTTTGGTGATCCCAAGTTCTTTTTCTACGCCAAGCTCTACCGGAAGACCATGAGTATCCCAACCTGCTTTACGTTTTACCTGAAATCCTTTTTGAGTTTTATATCTACAAAAAATATCTTTGATAGATCTTGCCATCACGTGGTGAATCCCCGGCAATCCGTTAGCCGATGGTGGCCCTTCGAAAAATATGAATGGCTTTTCACCTTCACGTGAATTTATGCTCTTTTCAAATATTTGGTTTTCTTTCCAATACTTTAATGTCTCCTCTGCAACTTTTGGCAAGTCAAGTCCTTTATATTCAGGGAACTTTGTGCTCATTTCCTCAAAATTTCTAATGATGTGCGAAAATAAGGAATTTTGCTAAAACAGCGGTCGGTATCTGCTTAAATTACCCATTCTTAGGAATTTTAATCTAATGGTAAAACCGAATTAAAGAAAACGTAATATTTATAGCGGTTTTTTCTTTTGTTTTGAATATAGTTTTGAGTTAACAGTTCACGGTTTACAGTTATTTTAGCTGTCAGCTTCAAGCGATCAGCTATTGGCTGGATTTTATCCTGAAGAAGAGTGTCATTTCGACTGAAGCGTAGCGCAATGGAGAAATCTATTTAGATATAGTTTCGAAAAAGATCTCTCCACTACGCCTGCCTGCGGCGAGGCTTGGTCGAGATGACGAAAAGTTCACGGTTTACTGTTGACAGCTTTTAGCTATTAGCGTTCAGCTTTCAGCGAAAATTAACTTCTAAATTATATAATCTTGAATTTCATTCTTTTTGAAATTCTGACTAAGATCCACTTCTCGATACAATTGCTCCTAAACTCGCAATCACTCGAAGTGACAAGTTTTTGTAATCAAAATTCAACATAAAAAATATCTATTCTCTCTAGTCTAGACTCTAATACCTAAAAGCGAAGCGGTCTCATGCCTAAAATCTAACAGCGCAACGGGCTACAGCTTATAAGCGATTTTCAAAAGAACGGTTCTTGGTTGTAGATAAACACGACTATCGGTAACGATGAATTCTGAAAAGGAATTTTCTCTTCGGAAGTTGGCATCCAGCATATT
>NZ_ARYN01000059.1 GCF_002094855.1 Zunongwangia atlantica 22II14-10F7 | reverse complement strand
TAAAAACCGAAGCTAATTTTATC
This sequence comes from Zunongwangia atlantica 22II14-10F7, assembly GCF_002094855.1. Taxonomy (GTDB): domain Bacteria; phylum Bacteroidota; class Bacteroidia; order Flavobacteriales; family Flavobacteriaceae; genus Zunongwangia; species Zunongwangia atlantica. Next base: position 1,497 of record NZ_ARYN01000059.1, on the reverse strand, counting down.
GTTTTTCGGCAATTATTTTCAAACTTTTAAATATACGTTCTGCAATTTTCTGCTGCTCTACTTCACTATTTAAGTAATTTGAATTTTCGCTATTCGCAAGATCTCCCAATTCTAACAACACAGAAGGTTTTCTCCTCTGTAAAATTATAAACTTTCCTTCATTAATTTTTGCATTCTTATTCTGAAAAACTGAAAGCAAATGTTCAGCGGTTTTTATATAAAATTAAATATCTAAATTCCTACCACTTTGCTTCTTCGCTCCATAATAACATTGTTTTTCCAAACACCGTGAAGCTTACCTATTCGCTCTCTAAACCCTATTAGCCTAAATCCACATTTTTTATGCAAATTTATACTGGCAGTGTTTTCTTCCATAATTCCGCATTGCAAAGTCCAGAAACCAAGCGCTTCACTTTGCCGAATAAGTTCGTTTAATAAAATATAGCCAAATCCTTTTCCTTTAAAAACAGGATCTATATAAATACTAACCTCTGCTACTCCGTTATAAACACAACGATCTGATACTTTAGTTAGGCCCGCCCAACCAATAACTTCTTCATTATCCTGAAGGATGAAATTGGGCATTTCGAAATACTTTTTTTGCCAGTTTTCAAAAGATGGCGCCGAAATTTCAAAAGTAGCCATCCCGGTATCTATTCCCTTTTGGTAGATAGCAGCAACCCGATCGTAATTTTGACGTGTAATGCCTGAAAATCGCATATTTTTTATGCTTATAAAATGATGCAAAATATAAAGATAAGTTAAATGAGGTATACTTAATAGGTAAAATTTTATATTATTGATCAAATAAATTATTATTCCTAAACGTTATAACTTTAATCATCAATCTAAAACCTTATGAGTCGATATTTTTATCTAAGTCTCCCATTATTATGCCTATTGATCATCTCCTGCAGTAGCGACGACGATATCTCACCAAACAATCCAGAATCTGCATACGAGCTTCAATCTATAGATTGGCGATTTAATGAAGAAAATCCTGAAGAACTGATAAGTGTAGAATTGCCAGAATTTTATTTTAAAAATGAGTCTGATAGCATTTTACCGGTTAGCATTAATCCATTAGAATATTTAGAGGGAAGTTCTAGATTTATATTTAATGATTCATTGGCTTTTGCTGAGTTTAACTATCCCGTGCATGAAATTTCTGCTCCTATGGATACCTTTTTTTTAGAAAGTACATACGCACGTGTACAAGGCAGAATTCAACCCGTTATTTTGCAACAGGAAACCTTTAATTTCGCATTTTCTTCAAACAGTTCAAGCACTACAGAGATCCCTCCAAATAATGAACTTAGGGCAATTTATACCTTAGCAATGAAAAAGGTTTATGCCGATTTCCTTATTACTTACAAAGACGCTAACACTGGAGCCATTAAAACTTTTGATGGAGTTTGGGAAGGCTATTTTTACAATAATAACACTCAGGTAGAATTTGCTATGAACGAGATCGAATAGTGAAATATCTTCTATGCT
>NZ_ARYN01000058.1 GCF_002094855.1 Zunongwangia atlantica 22II14-10F7 | reverse complement strand
TTTGAGACAAACTGCCGTTGCCAGCAATGCTATGAGAATTTCGAACTACATATATATTTTTTTAATTTTTCCAATAGGCCTATTTGGTCAAAAAGAGAAAATATCTGCTGATATTGAATTTTTGGTTGGAGAATGGATCTCAGATTCCATAAATCCAGAACCTAAACATTGGAGGGAGTTTATTTTTATTGATAATAATAGAAATTTTACAAAAACATCATGGTGGTCAAATAGTTATATTTTACAGAACAATTTGATTTTAAAGGATGGGAAGATCATTCAAAAGGGAAGTATTATCTACCAAATAAAAATAATTGATTCAAATACTATCGAATTTGAAAACGCCAATTATTACGGAAGGTTTAAAAGAGATCCTTTTGGAGGATATAAAGAATCCTTAAAAAGATTTATTACTGGGCAAAAAACTAAGGAAGAACTAATAGGTAAATGGAAATATCAGAATTCAGAAATAATTGAGGAGGAAAAAAACAAAGATTATCCTGAAGGAGTAATTGAAAATTATCGTCTAAGAGACTTACTCCATTACAATTTACCAAACATTCTTATTGAGTTTGCTAAAGATAATAGATTGAAGATAGAATTTGGGCCTAAATTAGAAGAGTACTCTTACATAATTGACGACGAATCAATAAGCCTTCAAAAATCAGATTATGTTATCAATTTCGATTATGAATTTTCGAATGGAGTTTTAAATATTATAGATAATAAACATGGAATAAAAAGGGAAATTGAGTTTCAAAAAATTTCAGATTGATGCACTGCAGGCAACAACGATTCATCGCAAATAGCGGTTTTTAGCTAAAAATGTGTAATTTTAGAAACCAAGCAAGTAAAGATTAAACCGACAAATCCGTGTCCCTTATTCCACTACTTGCGATAATCGAAACCGTTGGGGCTAATTTATATGAAGAAACTACTGATAAACATAATTCCGATTTTTTTGATTGTGTTTAATTGCTATTCTCAATCAATAACATCTAGTAGAACCAAAATATTTGAACAGTACAAAACTGAATTTGGTAAACCCAAAGAGATAAATAATAAAAATACTTTCTACAACAAATCAGGTAAGGAGATTAAGGAGGAAAAAATTACGTTTTCAAAAAACCTTGATACAATAACAGAGCTCAGATATAAAAATTCAGAAATAGATGCCAGGCTAGTATTTATATTTGATGAACAGAAAAATTTAATTTTCAGATCATTTAAAAACAAAGTACCTCTATTCGGTTGGCAAATTCAAAAAGCTGAATACAAATACAACGAAAAAGGTATACAAGAAATTAATGATCTCGATCCTAATAGTAATATTTTAAGAACGGCAGTTTTTAAAAATGATTCAATGGGAAATCCTATCTCCATGAAGCTCTATGATAGAAATAATAATCTTTTAGGATACGAAACAGCGGAGTATAATTATTCAAACAATAGTTATACATATAAAGTCTTTGATTCTAATGGGAGTTTGAAAACATCAAGTAAGCATACAGTTGATTATAAACAATCAAAATCGAATAACTACAATGATCACGGTGACGTAATATCATATCCTAGAAATTGGGACGAAAATGACAATGTCTATTATTTCCTAGAATATAAGTATGATGATAAAGGCAACTGGATCGACAAGAAAATCTACAAAGTTGAAAAGAAAGGTGATACATTCGTAAACAAGGAAAAAGATAGAAGATTTAAAAGAAAAATCGAGTATTGGGAAGAATAAACTAGCCCCAACAACGATTCATCGCAAATAGCGGTTTATAAATAAAAAAGAGTAATTTTAGAAATCAAACAAGAAAAGGATAAGCCGACAAATCCGTCTCACTTATTCCGCTACTTGCGATAATCGAAA
>NZ_ARYN01000057.1 GCF_002094855.1 Zunongwangia atlantica 22II14-10F7 | reverse complement strand
AGCCTTTTTTTTAGTCTTAGCGCTTCCGCACAAATTGGAGGAATCGAAGATTCAGTAGCTGAAATCTCGGATACCATTCGATCGATATTTCCCATCTTACTGGGAGTGATCTTTTTAGTAGGTTTCCTTTTTAATGCCGGACATTTCTTTGGTGAAAATGCCGACCTGAAAAAAGGAATAAGCCGTGTGCTCGTTTTTGTATTGATCACCGGTGCCGTAGTCGGCATCTTTACCTACCTGATCGGAATGGCCGTATAATCTATTTTCATCATTACTATGAAAACCTATACACCATACCGTGATATCCGAAAAGAGGCGCTCATCTTTGGGCTTCCGGTGTATCTGTTTGCGCTACAAATGATTGCCGTGATCGTGGGCCTGCTTGCCATTATCTTCGCCTTCGGATGGATGAGTATTTTGATCGGGTGCAGTGGGAACTTTCTGCTGTACCTGATGCTCATCAATCTGAAAAAACTATCTGCCCGTATTCAGGTTTTTCAGATGTTTCCAAGGCATATCAGTACCAAACAACTCAAGCCTAATCATTTTATGATCCGAACTTATGAATCTCTATAAATATCCTCCGATTGCCAGTAGTTTGGGTAATGCTGTGTTTTTGGCCAATGGCAATTTCTGCCTGGCCTATCAGGTAGTGCTTCCCGAAGTATATTCTCTTGCGGAAGCGGATTTTGACCAGCTTCATACTTGCTGGTTTCAGGCCATAAAAGGCCTGCCCGTGGGAACGATTATTCATAAACAGGATGTGTACCTGAAAAAAGCCTATACTGCTGAAGATCTTCCTAAGGACTCGTTCCTGCAAAAGGCAACGCATCGCTATTTTAAAGGAAGACAGTACCTAAATCATCAATGCCTGTTATTCTTTAGCCTGCCAAAGAATAATAAACTGGCAAAATCCGCTTATATCAATCCTTTTGCAAAACTTTCTAAAAATAAGCTGGATCAATCCGATAAGGAATGGAAAATCTTTGAACGTCAGGTTAACGATGTGGTGGGCTATCTCAATCAAACCGCTAAAATTCAGGTTATAAAAATGACTTCACCAGCTGTTACTAAGTTTAGTCGGGATTTTTGGAATGGGTTTATTGATGACCATGATACCGATATACAGGTATCATCAAATGATCTCCTTATGGGAAATCAATACGTCCAAACTATGGTGCTACAGCATGAATCCTGTTTTCAGGATGAACTGAAAACTTCACGTCCCCATGCGGAATTTACAGCGGATGATTTTAGTTTTTATCAGGGCTTTATGGATGGTTTTGGATTACAACTTTACGAACATCATATCGTAAACCAAATGCTATGGATCGAGGATACTAAAAAATGGCAAGGCCAGCTGGAAAAACAAATTGAATCGCTGAAAAAAAGTGCCAATTTCGGTTCCCAGAATCTGATTACCTGCGAAAAACTCCAACAGGTACTCGATCAAATTGTACGTGATGAACAATCGCGACTGGTACGGGGACAGTTTAATGTAATGTACTGGCACATAGAAAAAGAACAATTAAAAGAAATCGCTGGTAAGCTTATGGCAGAATGCAAACAACTGGATATTCGACCTTATATGCCTTCCGGGGAAGCATTGGCGCATTATGTGTTCAATAGTTATTTTGGATTTACCTCTAATTTCGGAGCAGAGGATACCTATGTTACCGATCTTAAACATGCACTCTGCCTTTGGATGCATACCGGCAACTATATCTCAGATGCTACTGGTGTAATCTTTAATGAACGCCAATATAACCTACCCGTAAAAAAGGATGTTTGGGATGAATCTAAAAAACGAATTAAAGCAAGAAATTTTGCCATTTTTGCGCCCACCGGAGAAGGGAAATCCTTTCTGGCCAATAATATCCTACGGCAGTATTTTGAGGAAAGAATCCGTTTGGTCATTATCGATTTG
>NZ_ARYN01000056.1 GCF_002094855.1 Zunongwangia atlantica 22II14-10F7 | reverse complement strand
AAACTTTCCTTCATTAATTTTTGAAGCCTTATCCTGAAAAACTGAAACCAGGTCTTCAGCAATTTGTTTAGATTCTGCTGCATTATTGGCCTCTGGATTGTAAAAAGCCTGAACTCCATGTTCAATTCCAGCACCCAGGTGTAAACTTATAAAAAGATCTGAATTACTAGTGTTTACAGTTTCTAATCGCTTTTTAAAATCTATAAATTCATCTTTTTCTCTAAGTAAATGAATTCCTACTTCGCCATCACTTAATTTTTGTAAAGCCAATGCTATTTTTAAATTGATATCTTTTTCTTGAATTCCGTTCTTAAGATTTCCGGGATCTATCCCGCCATGCCCGGCGTCTAAAAGCACTAAAAATTTAGGATCATTCTTTTCTGCAGCAAAAGAGCTAAAAACCAATACTGAAGCAAATAAAATTAATGCTGAAAATAGATTTAAAAATAATTTCGGTTTTGATGGATGATGTTTGTAAATCATGGTAATTCGTTTTTTGGTATTGATAAAACTAAATGAACTGGCCAGACTGGTTTGTTTCGCCCGGCAAAAATTAAATATCGTTGATGCGTAATCGTTTCTTTCAAAGCCTTGTTTTAAAACTGCTTCATCTGCCAAAAACTCATGATTCTGAATAATTTCTTTTTTTAGAAACCATAATGCAGGATTAAACCAAAAGAAGCATAACAAAACTTCAACAATTATAAGATCTACAGAATGAAGCTGATCTGCATGGGCTTTTTCGTGCGTTAAAATATATTCCAGAGTTGTCTTATTTCTTTCATCTTCAATTAAGATATAGTTGAAAAAGCTAAAAGATTCCTCATTAGCCTTGGAAATAAAAACGCGGTATTTCCCATGTTTTTCGAAATTTGAAGCCTTTATCTTTCTATAGATAAGCAGTAAACTCCTGCTAAAGCGTAAGATGAAAATGATAGTAATCAGCCCGAAAATGATCGATAAGATGTTTAATGTACTCGGTTTACTTTCTTCGGAAGAAAATAAAGTTTGTTCGCTACTTAAATCATTTGATAGTTCACTTTTCAATTCTCCTGAATGTCCTGCGAATATCTCTTCAGCACTAAAGTCAAGGTTTACGGGTGCTAGATTATTTTTAAATAAGTTTGAGATCGGCAGTAAAGGAGCGCTTAAACCTCCAACCAGAATGAGCAGTAAAAAGAATCTACTAAAATGATGATTTTTAGCTTTAACAAAAGCTAGATAAATGAAGTAACAAAAGCTTAAACTAAGGATACTAATTATTGAATATGCGATCATTTACTGCTGCTTTTTATCTTTTATTTTTTCCTGAAGAATACTTTCTAACTCTCTAAGTTCTTCTAAACTTAAATCTGAATTCTTTGTAAAAAACGAAGCGAATTGAGAACTCGAATTATTGAAAAACCCAGAAACGATCTCTTTAAAATGATTTTTAAAATATTCGGTTTTGGTGATTTTGGGATAATATTCTTTATCACGTCCATATTTTTCAAAACCTATGTATCCTTTCTTCACCATCCTCGAGATCAATGTTGAAATCGTAGTGTAAGCTGGTGCCGGATCTGGAAATTGATCTACAATGTCTTTAAGAAATCCCTTTTCAATGGTCCAAAGGTATTTCATGATCTGTAATTCAGATTTAGAGAATTGTTTCATTGCTACATTAGTAGTTTATATACTACAAATATAGTAATAAAATTCATTAATCAGTTCGTTTCCGAACAATATTCATCATTAAATCATTTCAATTACTCAAATTGATAGTTTAAACCAGTAATTTGAGTAATTGAAATGTTATAGAAATTCATCCGTCATCCTTTCTATGATTATTAAACCAAAGTATATAAAGACTCTTAAGATTGATAGCTACAGAGATTTTGATGTATCAAATCCAAATCTAGAAATTTCAAGAATAAATTTTAAAAAGCCTAAAATGAAGGATCTTTTTTGGTTATTGATATTCATCATTTGCAGCGCTACG
>NZ_ARYN01000055.1 GCF_002094855.1 Zunongwangia atlantica 22II14-10F7 | reverse complement strand
GCTAAAAAATTTCGGAAATATGCCAGACATCTGGGCTGTTCCCAATCCATGTGCCTGCTGCTGATGCTAGAGTTTTTTGAGACTAATCAGTTATCACCCAAGGAAAGAATGGGGCCGCATATGCAAACCCTGGAACGCCTGGTCAAAAGAAGAATTAGTGCCTTGATCGCTATCGTTCGAGATATTGAAAAGCATCAGACCAAACCGACCGCACTTATGCTCCAAACACTTTTTGAAAATGATAATTCCCAGGAAACACAATCCGAAGAGCCGCAATTTAAAGAGCGTAAGTTTCAACAGCATTTGCCTGAAGAATACCCTCTCTTTAAAGAGAAGAAGTTTAATTCCTAAAGTCTCAATACTCAAGTTTAACCTATGTATATAAGCATATCCCCCCAGAAATCCGGTGGACATTATGCAAGCTCAAGTGCTGACTATGTCCGATACCTGGAAAAAGAAAATGAACACCGCCTGGATGAGGAGAAGGAAAACTTTTTTAATGCGAGCCATGATGATATTTTACCGGAAAGCGTGACCAAAGATATCGATGGGAATACCGCAAAATTGAAAACCTCCGAAGCCCGATTTTACGCGATCACGATTAATCCCAGTGCCCGGGAACTGGCAAATATTAGTACGAAGGATCAGCTAAAAGATTATACCCGAGAGCTTATGAAATCTTATGCAAGCTGTTTTAATCGTGAAATTGATGGAGGTGCTGTGCAGCCTTCGGATATTAAGTATTATGCGAAACTGGAAACCCAACGTTATTTTAAAGGAACTGACTGGCAGGTAAAAGAAAACCAGCCCTATGCGTCTCAAATATTAGCACTTAAAAATCAACAACGGAAAATTGATCGAGGAGAAGAGCAGGGGAGTATCACCAAACTTCAAAAGCAAATTGATCGCCTGGAACAACAGGCTCCGCATAAAATTAACGGACTACGCATTAGCCAGGGAATGGCCAAACCCGGAAACCAATCCCATATCCATATTATCGTTTCCCGAAAGGATGCTTCTAATCTTTATGGCCTTTCCCCTGGTAGTAAATACAAAGCCTCGGAAGTGATGATGAATGGTAAACTCGTAAAGCGAGGTTTTGACAGAGATCGCTTTTTTGCCTCCGCAGAAAAGATCTTCGATCAGAAATTCCAGTTCCAACGTAATTATGTAGAATCCTACGCCTCTCGAAAACTGTTTCTGAAGCAACCTAAATCCTATATGCAGCAACTGGCAAAACTGCCTACTGCGCAAAAGAAACTGGCGTTTCAGATTCTACGACAGTCCGGGCTTAGAATTCCTGCCATCCCTACCAATCAGGTGCAGCTTGCCATAAAAAGCTTTAACCAGCTTAGAAAGGGACTTAAAACCGCTATTAAATCCTCATCAATAGGCTATTAATATTCACTTAAATACTAAAAACTCATGATCGAAATCTTTCACCCCCTAATTATTCTCTCCACCTGCTGCATCGTAGGCGGATGTTTCTATGGACTACTGAAATTCTATACCGAAGGTTTTTGGATGAACTTCGGTATTCTCATTATGCTTGTGGCAACGCTGTTTTATTTTTTTCCATCCGATATGGAGCGGATTAAAATTATACTGCTTTATGCCTGCCCCTTACTCTTGCTCAATATTGTGCTCTATGTGTTTTTCGGTGCCGGGGAACTGGACACCCGATCGCCTAAAAAGTATAAAGTACGGTTCAAAACGACCAGCGGGAATTTCTATATTGATAATGTGCGTCGCGGTGTTTCCATTACCGGTTCAGCAGGATCCGGAAAAACAGAAAGCGTAGTCTTTCCTTTTTTAGAACATTTTCGAAAACATAATTTCTGTGGGGTAATCCATGATTATAAGGATTTTGAATTAACCGAAATGGCTTACCCGCTTTATAAGGATAGTGATATTCCGTTTTATATTATTTCATTCGACACCGTAGTCCATCGTGTGAATCCCATCGCAGCACGTTACCTGCCCAATGAAGAAAGTGTTAATGAAGTGGCCCGGGTGCTATTGGAAAACCTGTTGGAGCT
>NZ_ARYN01000054.1 GCF_002094855.1 Zunongwangia atlantica 22II14-10F7 | reverse complement strand
GCTTCTTTTTCTACAAAAATATAATTGAAATATGAATATGGGATTAGCGAAAATGGTAATAAAACCTTGATACTATGATTTCCCCATATCTTTTCGTTTTTAAGAATCAGTTTATTTAGCCGCCACGTGTTTTTAGAAAAACGTATTGCAAAAACAACAAAACCTGCCACATAAATTATCCATAACATCGCTGGATAATAAGCTTCAAAAAATGAAACATTATCTTCAGTAATTTCCAGATACATAGTTTCTGGATTGTCTATGATTGCAGGTACAGCAGATTCAGTATTTGCATTTGCAATAGCATTAACTTCTACAGAATACGAAATTGTGATTAAGGGTAAAACTATAGCCCCTACAAGTGTAAAAAGTAAATAAAATCTTTTGAAACCATGATTTTTTTCATTTTCTAAAAAGACTCGGTAAAAAGAATATAGCACTACAAGACAACCCGAAAATTTTAAAACATAATCCAGCATAAGTTGTTAGTTTATTTGTTTTCTCTACTCGGTGGTGGTGGCGGTGGCATACGATCAACTTGCTTCTCAGCCCCTTGTTTTTGCAAAAGAGTATAGATCGTAAACATTTTTTTGTACTCTTTCAAAATATTATCCTGTTCCTTTTTTTCTAATTTTCTATATGATATGGGGTATCCTTCTGGCAAAAGTGACTTCACTTTTTTTTGCTGAACATTATAATCTTTAATTAATTCCTTAACCGATTTTTCCTGATCTTGATGATTAACCTCCATCTCTAGTTCTTCTTCAACTACCTCGATAACTTCTTTTTCGTTAGATATAGAAGCCTCATCTTCTACAACTTCAATCACTTCAATAATTTCAGGATGTTTTGGCGGAGCTGGAGGATTTGGAACGTCCTCTACAACTTCTATTATTTCTGGTTTTGGTGGTGTAGGCACATCTTCTATTACCTCGATAACTTCAGGAGCTTTTGGACTTGGCGGAGACTGTGGTTTATCTTCAATAATCTCTATTGTTTCTACTTCTTCAATAACCTCAGGAACTTCTTCCGTAGAAAGTTTTAAAATTAAGCGCTCATTAGTAGGTAACTTTCCATCTTTAACGATCCAATAGGCCTTAAAATCCTGCGGAGAAAAATCTCTTATTTTCTTTTTTGACACTTCTTTACCGTCTATAAAAACATGCCCATAAATCTTCAAATTTTGATCTGATAATAATGATTTTGAAGGCGGCATTTTTGAATATTGCGAATACACCGTATTTAGATATATTTTAGTCCCCGTCTCATCAATCTGCTTAGAATAGAGACTTATCGTATTTAAATCGATAGCATCAAGCTTTTCTTTTGAAATTGGACTATCATCAAAATAAAAAGTATAGCCTTTATTTTTCCATTCCTTAATTTGTTGTTTAGAAGGCCTATCTGTGGTGATGTACGAAGTCCCGCTTCTTCCCGCAATTTGCATTGGTGGCGGTGGTGGAGCTGGAACTCCTGAAGGAAACAAAGAAGTATTTCTTGAATTCTTCTTCATCACCTGATAATAATGAGTTTTAAGATACTCTGCCCCTACTTTCTTTTTAAAATCTTCAGGAACGTTTTTTAGATCTAAGCGCACATTATTTTTCAGCAAATCTTTATCTGGATATTGAGCTGTGATTTTATCTAATTTCGAGGCAAATTCTTCTAGCGCCACCTGCTCTCCGTTTAGTTCGATTTTTTCGCCGTGAATTTTAAGCGTAAACGCGTTTAAAGTTTCAGTAACAATAGGTGATTCCTGCTGTATAGTTTCAGCAACAATATCATTATTGAAAAAATAAATACAACAACATAAAACCGGTACTAAAAATCCAAGTTTTAGCCCTACTCTCTTTTTTGAAAATGAATTTGAAATCATAACGATTCGTTTTTTAATTAATGAATGTTTAAATGAACTCGTCATAGCGGACTGATGTTTTCCAAACGAGCTGTTTAGTAATAATGTTGAATATGATAATGCGCTAATATTTTGATTTAAAACGGCTTCATCTGCCAGAAATTCGTGATTTAAGCGTATTGATTTTTTGATGAAAATAAA
>NZ_ARYN01000053.1 GCF_002094855.1 Zunongwangia atlantica 22II14-10F7 | reverse complement strand
TATACTATGACCGTTTTTTGCACCTACGAAAAAGACCATGAAAATAATAAGAAGGAATGCGAGTTCCATACCTAATATAAAGTATTATTAACGGAGGGGTGCTTCTATAAAGATAACTAATTATTCATTGTCAGTGATTTATAGCTAACTTGCCTAAATTTATTCAGAAATCTTTAAGGAGTTTAAGTATCCATTATCAAATAAAATACTTATCTAAATACCAAAAAGGCTATCCCAATAATATTCAAACTCAAAGACACAAAGAAGACAACCAGAGCCCACTTCGGATAGATCTTTGCCTCTTTGATCGTGTTGGATAATTCCATAGAAATCCGCTCATATTCGTTTCTTTCAAAATCCAGGGTATCTTCCAAGCTTGAAAGTCGTCGTATCAGGTCTTCGGTATCCAGGTGAATCCCTTGGGAATGAATTTCTTCCAGTCGTTTCATATGCTGCTCGAAGCTTGCCAGCTCGGAGCATAACAATTCCGATAGTTCATCAATTTTTGCCATAATTATAGAGGTTTAATATCCGATATCCATGCCTTTGGATATAGACTTTTTAATAACTTTTTGTGCGATTTCTTTCAATAGTTTTAAGCTGATTTGCACCGGTTCAGGGCTTTTCGCCAGGCTAATCGCTCTATTGAGTTCTTTGAATTTCTCGAGACCATGTTCCCGTGCCATTTGTTTTCCGATATTGGACATACTCATGGAGCGGTGAACCGCGCTACCTTTAAGGCTATGCCCATCAAATTCAAACCGAAAGCCCTGTAGTTTATGTTGCTTATTGATAAAGGGAATCGCTTTTACTCCATTGGTTTCCATCCCGCGCATATAAGCTTTATAAGTTTCCGGTTTAAACTGTTTCATGGTCAGCTCATACCGACGTTTGATTTCCAAACGGATATCGGTAAGATTGATCTCCCGTATAAGCTGTACCTCACGAACGGTGGTCAGTTGATGTTCATGAGCTACACGCTCGGCAGCATGCTGACTACGTTTACCGATAAAATTATCCTTGTAGGCGCGACCATCAAAATCAATCCGGTTGACATACAGATGTACATGCTTATGCTCTCTATCCTGATGCACAAAAGCAATCGCCTGTCGCTCGCCCAGTTTCATTTCCCGCATAAAGTCTTTGGTCAATTCTCCAAGTTTACGCTGATCCAGTGTCCGTCCATCTTCTATGGTAGGGCTTAGGACAAAGGAAAGCGTATTTCGCTCACAATGCTCATTCAGCTTTTGGATCTGTTCAAACTCGCGGCTAATTTCCTGCGGTGAATCTCCCACGATATTTTGAGCGTAGACAATCTCTGCCTCCTTCTCCTGATTCCATCCGTACTTCATGGAAGCCTGGGTATGACTAATGGATTTTCCTTTACCAATCATAGATCCAGTTTTTTAAGATGTTGCTTCATGGCCTCAGCCAGCTTATAGACTTCAGTAGATAATCTCGGATCCCGTTTTCGGAACATATTCCCGATAGACTTAAAATTGTTATGAAATTTCACCAGGTCTTTATAGATAGCAATATGATCATCGCTCATCCGCTCATTGATGGGCAGATCCATGGCTGATTTTCGACAAAATTCACTCAGGCTCAGTCCCGATCGTTTCGCCTTAATGTTCAGTAGTTTTTTTTGGTACAGCGTACACCTGAATTTGATTAAGGAGGTCATCCCCTTAAACATCTCTTTTTTTTCATTGCGACCATGGGGAGCAATCAAGATTGTGTCCACAGACACACATCTTGAATTAGGATCTATATTAGAATTTTCCGTTTGATGGGAACCCGTGTCCCCATCATTGGAAATCCTTGTTTTTCCCTCCCTTTTTTTTAGCTTTTCAAAGCTTAAGGAATAGGAGGATTTCTTTTCGTTTTCAAAGGGTATTTTATGGTCGAACATGGCAAAGTTTTTCGTTAAGATCTTTATGTGGATAAAAGCGATATCTCAGGTCAATCGCCTGAGCAAAATGTTCTAGTAAATACGAAGTCATACGATCTCCGGCAGGGTCATTATCCAGGAATAAAAAGATCGGATGAACATAACCATCAAAGCCTTTGATGATTTCCTGAATAAAGGATAG
>NZ_ARYN01000052.1 GCF_002094855.1 Zunongwangia atlantica 22II14-10F7 | reverse complement strand
ATTCTGAAAATTATCAGATCCAAAAGCACTAAAATCATGTTCGTAACCCACATCTAAATTTGGGAGGTCATCAAAAGTAGTTCGTATTCGTAGGCCATAACCATAATTTTCAGAATCATAAGCTATGGTATTCTGGTTTACAATTCGGCTATAACTAGACAGCGCAGCATCACCATCTACCGTAAATCGAAAATCATTAATTCGCTTGGTAAAAGAACCACGAAAACTATAGGTTTCATTGGGCAAATCGGTATACACCGGACTCGAGATCTGATTAATTCCTTCTAAAATGGTTGTATTTAAAATGGATCGTACCCTGTTCGAATAATTAAAAAAGAAATTATAATTAATGCCTTTAAAAAGACTAAACTTATAATAGCTCAACGAAAGCCGATGATATAATTGATTCTCTAAATCTTCATTTCCGCGGTAAATCCTGTTAAAATTACTTAAGCGATAGCGATTGGCATAGCTTGATGCATTGGCAAAACTGGAATTCATGCTGTAATTTAGTCGCAGCTTTTCTGAACCGCCGAGTTTATATTCGCTTTCAAATTCAGGCAACAAAACCGGTTTTGTTTCATTGGTAATTTCATCAGAAAACTGGGTGACCTGCCACAAGTAATAATGATAAAAAAGACCTGGTTTTAAAATAAGATCGCCAAACATGGTTTTATATTGAAAACCTACATATTGATCGACCAACCGGTAATGCACATCATTATTAAAATTGGCTTCAGTAAAACTATTAATCTCTCCAGAATCCAACTGTTGCTCGTCGAGTGTGCTAAAACGCTGATCTGAAAAATTGATCCCCAATGCCGGGTAAATATGATTGGTATTATTTAAAACCCAATAATGCTTGAGATCTAAACTAGCCTGGTTGAGCGTGGTATTTACCTGCTGAAATAAATGCAGACTGTCTTCTTCTACAAACGGAATAATGGTATTAAAAATAGGCTCGTTAAATAACCAATCTTTGTCATTGTCGTTCTTAGAATATTTATAATCGACATTTAGTGTAGTGGTATGTTCAAAGGAAAACTGTTTGCTGTAATTTAAATGTTGTGTAAAATCGATCCCATCGGGATTTGCCATGGTATTGATAAATGTAGAATCTACCGGAGTAAACGAATTCAAAATTCCGTTGGCTGTAGCCGAAGATGTTTTTACATAGGCATCGTAAGTAAGATCTTCATCGGGATTTGGGCGATAACGCAATTGCAATTTATTTAGTGTAAAAAACAGATCGTTGTTTTGCCGGGTTTCGCGAAATTCATCCAGTCCGCGATCTTCATCAATATAAGTGATGTTATATTCTTCCCGTGTTTCAAGCTTGTTATTCGAAATAATGGTGTAAGCGTTTAGATCGAGATCGCTGGTAATTTCCTGGGCGATATTAAAAGCGCCAAATTCATTTTTGTTATAGGTAAAATCTTCATTCCGTAGAAATTGCGCAAAGTCATCATTATAAATATTACTTGCATTCGGCCGATCCATAAGCGATAAATAACCGCCTTCAAAATTGATATAATCCTGCATAGAAAACGACTTTTGCCCGGTATTATTAAAATCCCCTATAACATTTACTGAGGTTTTCGGGCTATAATAAAATAAAGTAGGATGCAGGGAATAGCGATCTTCTAAACCACCGCCGACTTCGATATCACCAAACGCAAATTTCTTTTTACCTTCAGAGAGTTTAATGTTCATCGCCATTTTATCACTGTCTTCCAGGCCTTTTAAAAATGGGATTTCACTGTAATTATCCAGCACCTCGACTTCATCTACAGCATCTGCGGGAATGTTTTCTACGGCAAGTTTAGAGTCTCCGGTAAAAAATGTTTTACCATCGACCATTAATTTATCTACCTTTTTGCCATTTACGGTAATGGTACCTTCACGGTCCACTTCCACGCCCGGTAATTTATTTAAAACTTCACGTAGCTTACGCTCTTCGCCGGTTTTAAAAACATCGGTACGGTAAATGGTGGTATCTTCTTTTACGACCACTGCCATTTTCTTTTTGATAAGGACTTCTTCCAGGCTTTCGTTACTGGCCTGCATGGTATAATCTTTCTGAATATCACGACTGGCAGTAATCGAATCGATAATTTTTTGATAGCCTAAATAACTAATTTCGATCACATAGCTACTGTCTTTTTCCAGGTTAAGCCGATACCGCCCTTTTTCATCTGAAATAGAAAAGGCCATACTAAGATCATCACTATCTGGAATCGCAATAAGGTTAGCACCATGAAGTGGCGCATTAACAGAGTCTTTAACAGTGCC
>NZ_ARYN01000051.1 GCF_002094855.1 Zunongwangia atlantica 22II14-10F7 | reverse complement strand
ATTTTAAGCGGACATAACCTGGCAATCCAACCCGCAACTGTTCATATTCGAAACCGTGGTGCTTAATGAGACCAAAATGAAACGTTGGAAAAAAATATTATTAATTATAAGTTCAATTATCCTCATTTTGGTTCTTAGCAGTGGATTCCTTATGTATAAATTCCTGACTTCACTTCAACCACCAAAAATTGAAATAACAGAGAATTATATTTCGACAAACAGAGATTTTATCAATGGAGTTATAATTGAAAAAATTTCCGTGGACTCAATCGGCAGAAATGGATTACCAGCAAAATACACAGTAAATTATTGGACAAGCTGTAATATGGACCATCCGAAAGGAAAACAACCAGAACCGCCTGACAAAATTGTATTTAGCGAGAGAGGAAAATATTGGTGGATTGAAAAGGAATCTGATATCCAATACATACACAAAGGTTTGCGGAGAGAAACAGTTGATGGAAAAAAACGACTTCCTTTCAGCGTTGGGTTGGAAAGGTTACCGACTTGCCCAATGGAGTTTGAAAAGGAACAATGGTATTTTATAACGGTTGGAGACCTACAAGTGACTGGAATATTCTTTATAATTGACAAAAATGGAAAAAAGAATCAATACTTTATGTCAAGTGGAGTTTCGCCGATATAAAATTACTACGCACAACGATGTATAATCGCAATTACGGCGGATTCGATTACGTCTGAATCCACGCAGAATTGCTAACGTCAGTGATTGAGCGAAAAATTTGCATACTTTAATCCGCACCTGACGGTTTGTAAGCTCCCCTTAAAATAGAACTGTATAAAAGTATCATATTTTGCTTAATTTCAATTGTAACAACAACCTAAAGTTTTGGTCTAACCTGGAAACAATTGTCATATGTATTTTTCAAAAATTAAATCTTCAGCCTTAATCATCTTCATTTTTCTTTCCTATTCTTTATCCTCACAGAATGATCAGTTATTAGATTTAAAATATGATATAGGAAGTCAAATTCAAGAAATGGACAGTTTACTTTTCGATGTCGCATTTAACCAATGCAATCTTGAACTTTTTAAAAAAATAATATCAAAAGAAATTGAATTTTACGATGATCGAACAGGTTTGAATACCTCTTTTGAGCGCGAAATTTCATCTTTTCAGGATAAATGTTCTAAACCCATTTCGATTACCAGGAAACTAGTAGAGAGTTCAGTACATGCTTTAGGTAATTTTTGTGCAGTACAACTAGGGACTCATGAATTTTATGCAAATGATAAAAAGGTAGAACGAGCGAAGTTTATAACAGTTTGGGAACGAAAAGATGACTCATGGATTGTTAAAAGAGTAATCAGTTATGATCATAAACCAATCAGCGAGTAATATCATTACTAAATTAAACAGTATATACCTTTTAGCTATATTTATAAATACAAAAAACTGGATAAACTGATTATCTAGTTTAATTTTTGGCTACTTTGATAAACACAAGAGTACATACATCCAGAAAGCTTGAAAAGACCATTAAGAAGTTGATCACTACCCACTATGATCAGCCAGAGGGAAAATTCGGAAAATGGAATGCAACTATTTTCCATGTCAATCGAAAAAAATGCTGGTTATTCACCCATGGTTGCAGTAAGTATAATGTGATAACTGATATTACAGCCTCCGACTTAAAAAACATAGATCATATTTTCAAAGAGGCTTTATATGAACAACTCGTTTATGACGGCATTATGTTAGACTATAAAACGCTTGATCTGTTCATCGGAAAAGTTATTTTTTATCCAACAGATAATGACCGAAGTACGACAGGCTTTCAGAACCAGAATATACAATCACTTGAATACTGGAAGCATGAATATGCTTCATTAGAAAACATGCCTATTAAGGACTTAACCCATAGGCTCAATACTATTCCCATTCATATAGGGAAAAGCAGAAAAATGTCTGATTTCACTTATCCAAAAACCGAAATAGCAAAACTAATTCAAGAATAGAATATTACTTAGAATTTATGGATATTAACTCCTTAAACTATGTAAATCAAATTCATTCCTCTAAATTAGTCTTTAAGTAAAAATCATGTCAAAATGGAAAAGCCAACATCTGCTCTTATCAGTGAAATTGCAGGCGAAATCGACTGTGGAAACGAATGTTATTACCATCTGACTACTAAACAACTGATTTGTATTCCCAATCCGGATTTGTTAGCCTCTGCCGATGAAGAATTTTATGATAATTTTTACAAGAGTGATATAGAGAAAATAGCAAGTTCCAGAGATAAATATTTAAAATTTGAGGTCTTGACTTCCCATGAATCATTTAAAATCATGGAAGAATTCGCTCATTCACTTGCGGATTTAGCTATGAAAAATAAATTAATTCAAATTTTACA
>NZ_ARYN01000050.1 GCF_002094855.1 Zunongwangia atlantica 22II14-10F7 | reverse complement strand
TATTCGACCTTGATTCCGGTACCTACGGGAAAGGTAATGCTGTAAGTCCCAACCATATACTTCGTGATGCTCAATCAGTAACAGACAACACTTTTTTGGATCGTAAACGCTTTCTGCATATTCTCTCTGAATATGTTGGCAGTGGGATCTATAGCTATTTGTTTCAACCGGGAGTTCAAAATTATCGTTTGGAAGATAAACGATTGATCATATTTGAGTTGGATGAAGTTCGGGATAATAAAGAAATTCTGGGCATCATGCTAAAACTCATCAAAACAGCCGTACAGGGTTCCATCTGGAGTCAGCGGGAAGAAAAAGGAATTATCCTTTTTGATGAGTTTGCTAAACAATTGAAATTCCCCAATGTTCTGGAAAGTGTGGAATTCTATTACCAGGCTATCCGAAAACAAAATGGCGCCATAGGCATTATCCTGCAGTCCATAAATCAATTGCCTGCCAATAGCACGGCAGCAAGTATTCTGGAAAATACACAGGTGATCTATAGCCTGCGCAATGAAAAAGGCTATGAGGAGCTGGTGCATCGTTTAAAACTTTCTTCTCATGATCATAATCAGCTAAAATCCATTACCAACAACCTGAGTGGAAAACGAAAGTACACGGAGGTATTTATAAAGATCGGAAAAGAAAGTAATGTGTAC
This sequence comes from Zunongwangia atlantica 22II14-10F7, assembly GCF_002094855.1. Taxonomy (GTDB): domain Bacteria; phylum Bacteroidota; class Bacteroidia; order Flavobacteriales; family Flavobacteriaceae; genus Zunongwangia; species Zunongwangia atlantica. The sequence goes on along the minus strand of NZ_ARYN01000050.1, from coordinate 1,858 downwards.
CGCCTGGAAGTTCCCCCGGAAGCCTATGCGGCTTATTTAACCGATGGAAAAGAAAATGAAGCAATTCTCAGAAATTATCAGGAGAATGGAGATATGCAAAAGGCTATTCAGGAGTTTCTATCGCCCTAATATCAAGAAACCAAACTCTATATAGTGCGCTGCCTTCTTTTCCTGATTTGATGTAATGCTATGCCTGTGTATCCAAACTACTACTGGTATTGAATATTTTAATTTTTAACCAAACTGCTATGAAAACTGTAACCCGTCAAGCTTTGAATATATTCAATCTTAATTTCTACAACCTCAATTTCTATAGCGCTGTTTTGACAAAGCTAAAAGTTTGGGGATGCCTTGCTTTAATAAGCATAGCGCCCTTTTTTTCTTCATCAGCAACAGCCCAGGGGATGCCGGTTTATGATAATACCAATTTCTTAAGCCTGGCCAAACAGCTAATCGAATCGGCAAAACAAACTTCCAACCTACTCAAAACCGTTGAATTTCTGAAACAGCAAAAAGAAAATATTGAAAAGGTCAATGGAGTAGTACAGGAGCTTCAGGCCGTTCGCGAACTGACCCAAAATCATCAGCGTCTCTACGAATGCATTCGTACCGATGTCAGGGATTTGCTTGATTCGCCATTTATTCATCCTAATGAAGCCAATAGGATTTCGCGTCATTTTGAAGATATGATTGAACTTTCCCTAAAAGATCTGGATTTTATCGATCAGGTGCTTTCCAGTGATCTTCTCCGAATGAATGATAGTGATCGCACCAAAATATTGCAGCAAAAAGAACAGCAATCCAGAGCCCTTCTTGCTCAGGTAAATACACAATTGAAACGCTATAGGGATATCATTGCTTTTAGACAATTACAGGATATCCTCAACTCGCGGGAGTCTCAACAGTAAACCAAATGTTCATTTTGGTGATAACGATTAATCCTTTTATACGATGAATTTAGGCTTAGAATATATTGATAGCATCTTTCAAACCCTGAAGGATAGTAGCTTTTTAAGCTATACCCTTACCGGGATGAAAACACTGGCAGTGCTACTTTTTCTGGTAAATATTCTTAAGAAATATCAGGAAGGAGCCGCAAGACAGGAAGGAACGACCTGGGGATTACAACCAGCAGATCTGCTAAAGAATTTCGTAGTGGTGATTCTGGTGTTTTGCGCTCCGCAATTACTAAGCCTGTTGGATAGTGTACTGGTCAGTATCGAAGGGGAATTCCTGGATACCGCACCAGCGTTACTTCCTTTGCAATTGGAAGAGATGAGCGTTACAGAAGATGTTGGTGCCTTCGATGTGTTGACCCAGGCCATGACTGCACTATACGAAGCCCTGGTCTCTCCATTTTATGCCATTAAAATGATTTCCTTTGTGACCGGCCTGTTTCTTTGGCTGTTGGATTTGTTTCTCTATCCACTTTTTCTGGCGGAACGCTTCTTTGTCCTCGGGCTGCTACAGGTGTTTTTTCCTTTAGTCATTAGTCTCTCCGTTTTTGAAAAGTTTCGAGGAATGGCCTATACTTTTTTTCGCCTATATGTTGCCGTTTATATGCTGGTACCGGCCTTCTTTCTGGTCAATATTTTTCTGAATAACCTCTATACAGCCATCAACGAAGATTTCTTTGGATATCTCCTCGGCCTAGCAACCGAAAATGAAATGCTTAAGCGACTGATCGAAGCGGCTTCAATTGGTTTTATAGTACTGTTAAAATTTAAACTTTATAAGCGAGCAACCTCCTTTACATTGAGGATTTTTACTGCATAATCTCGAGATTTTGCTGTGCTGTAGCACTGAATTCTAAATATTTCTATTTCAAAAAATATTCTTTAAAACCTTTGTGATGAAA
>NZ_ARYN01000005.1 GCF_002094855.1 Zunongwangia atlantica 22II14-10F7 | reverse complement strand
TCACTTTGACCGGCTCATCCAGCGATTATTGCAAAACATATCTTTATATGCTTGCTTCATTAACTAAGCAATTTTTGAACTTAAATAGGGATAACTAAACAAGTTTAAATTAGGAATGCGACTATGGTCGGTTCAAAAATTACTTCCAGAATAGCGATTATAGCGTAACTACGAGCTATGTCAAAGTTTTTACTATTTTTACGGTAGACAGTGATGTCGGAAAAACCGTCAATCAAAAACATTACAATCGAGATCCGAAAACGTTCGATTTAAAGCAAAGTTGAATGCCTAGAACTGAATTTGTTGAATTAGTAAAAGAGATTAAAAAGAAAGGGAAAGGAAAAAAAATGACCAAAAGAGAATTTATTTGGTTATTCGATTTTTACGAAAAAAGGACAAGCGGAAATGTTTGGAGAATTAATGAATATTTGGAAAAACAAAAAATGGTGGTTGTTCCAAACTATCAAGGAGGATGGATTGATGATGAAGTTACACTCAAAGAAAAAGATAAAGCTAGAATTATAAATGGAGAAACATTTGAAGAAAAGTTTGATCCAATTAATAGATTGTCAGTTTTAAAAGCGGCTGCAAAAACTCCAATATCAATTTCTCGAGATGCTTCTCTAAAAAAAGCATATCATATTTTATGGAAACATGAATTCACTCAAGTTCCAATTATGAACAATGAAAGAGAGGTATTAGGTGTTGTTAGTTGGCAATCATTAGCAAAAGGACTTATAGCAGGTAAAGAATCCGATTGCGTGAAAGATTTCATGACAAATGATTTTGAAATAATAGATGATGAAACTCCTTTGTTTGATGCAATAAAATCCGTTATTAGAAGAGGTGTAGCTTTCGTGCGAGATAAAGAAAAGAAAATTAAAGGCCCGGTAACTCCTTCAGATTTAAGTGAAGAATTCATTGAGCAGATTGAGCCTTATATATTACTCGAACAAATAGAAAACTTTATTCGATTAATATTACATGACAAAATAATACTAGAAGATCTATTGAAATTATTAACTATAGAAGATGAAAATAGGAAAATAGAATCTATTAGTGATATGACCTTTGGCGAATATCTTCGAGTAATTGAAAATGACGAAATGTGGGACATTTTAAAGTTACCATTTGTCAAAGCAGACTTTACTAATGAATTAGATGAAATTCGAAAAATAAGGAATGGTGTGATGCATTTTCATCCTGATAAAATTTCAGAAGAAGATTTGATTCAACTTAGAAAAATGTCCAAATTCTTAATGGATTACAACGAGAATTGCTAATACTGAGTATTTAAAAATTTTAATTTCAATCTTAATCTTACATAAGATTAAATAAGAGGCATGAAATAAAGTATTAACCTCATGGACTACTCCAAATAATTTTAAAAGAGTTATTGCATCCTTATGGAAAAGTAGTTTTCAAACTTAAATTGTAATTAAATCATGTATCTATCAAACCTTAAACTATGGAATTTTAGAAAATTTGGTGACATTTCTTCAATTGACATGGACAAGCCAAATTTAAATTTGAATTTCACCACAGGAATAAATGTTCTTATAGGCGAAAATGACTCTGGAAAAAGTGCAATTATTGATTCAATAAAAATAACGCTAAAAACCCATAGTTTTGAATGGTTTAGGTTAGATTGGGATGATTTTTATGATGGTTCGGAGAGATTACGTATTGAATTAAGGTTTGATAATCTATCAGATGAAGAAGCGAAGAATTTTACAGAATGGTTAGGATGGATAGGAGAAGGAGATGAAGCAAAGCCGTTTCTACGGTTGATTTATGATGCTTCAAGAAATTTAAATGATCGATATATCTATCCAACTGAAATTAAAGCTGGGGTTGATGAGTCTGGGTACCAGCTTACAGCAGAGGCTAGAGAATATTTAAAAACTACTTATCTCAAACCACTAAGAGATGCTAAATCAGAGTTAATTCCTCGGAAGAATTCAAGATTAACGCAAATCCTTCAAGGTCATGAAGCTTTTAAAGGAAAGGGTGAAGATCATAGGTTAGTAAGCTTATTTAGAGATTTTAACGAGGAGGTAAAAAATTATTTTGTTGGAAAGAATAAAGAAGGTGAAGACCTTGAAGGTGAAGATTTAAAGGGTAGTGAATTAAAGAAAGAAATAGATAGGTTTATTGAAGCATTTTACGAGGCGAATAAGGAATCTAATTTTGGCGTACTCGGTAATAATCTTAAAAACATCTTAGAGAAACTCGAACTATCTATTAAGGATGAACTAAACCCTGGTTTAGGGACTTTGAATAGATTGTTTATGGCTTCAGAATTGCTTCACCTTCAAAAGAAAAATTGGAGTGGTTTAAGATTAGGATTGATTGAAGAACTAGAAGCTCACCTCCACCCACAAGCCCAAATGCAAATCATTGAGGCACTACAAAACGAAAAAAACATTCAATTAATCTTAACTACTCATAGTCCTAACCTTGCATCAAAACTAAATCTTGAGAACTTAATTATTTGTAATGACAATAATGCTTTTCCAATGGGAACTGCATATACAGAGTTAGATTCTGATAATTATAAGTTCCTAGAAAAATTTCTTGATACAACTAAAGCCAACCTGTTTTTCGCAAAGGGAGTTATTCTAGTAGAAGGTTGGGCAGAAGAAATATTAATTCCCAGCATAGCAAAGGCTATAGGGATAAATCTAACAGAAAAGGGTATCTCAATAGTAAATATTGGAAATACAGGATTCGACCATTACTCCAAGGTATACCTCAGGAAAGAAAAGCCGTATATGACAATTCCGGTAGCGGTAATCACAGATTCGGATATTAGAGAATATGAGAAAAATGGAGATGATTATGTGAAAAGAGATGATGAAACAATTCAAAATGAAACACAAGCAGCGATTGATTCAAACGATGCAAAATCTAAACAATGTATAAAGTATCACACTGCACCAAACTGGACCTTAGAGTATTCCTTATTTAAATCAACTAGTCTAAAGTCTACATTTCAAAGCGTATGCAAATCTATTCATACTGGAACAGATTGGAATACCGATTTTGAAAAGATGCTTGCTATTAAATTGATTGATAAGAACAGGAAGCTAAACAAAACGGAAGTCGCCTATAGATTAGCAACTGCTCTAGATGAAGACTTACAAAAGAAACCAGAGGAGCAGACAATAGTCATTGATACGGATAATGATGAAAGCATTAAATATCTAATTAAAGCCATAAGATATGCCGCAGGAAATTAATATAACAGATGCGGATATTGAATATGCAGAAAAAATTCTTTTACCAGAAGGATACAACTTTGATCCCGAAAGGAGATTGTTTATTCGTGATCTGAGCACCTTAGACTTACAAGCGGTACCTGGCAGTGGCAAAACAACCGCTCTACTTGCAAAACTGCTAATATTGGAAAGATATATGCCGTTACAAAGTGGACGTGGTGTATTAGTTATTTCGCACACCAATGCAGCCGTAGATGAGATAAAAGAGCGAATTGGTAAGCATTGCCCTAAACTTTTTACCTATCCAAATTTTGTTGGAACTATTCAAAGTTTTGTTGATGTATTCCTGGCAATTCCCTTCTATACTAACAAGTTCAAGAAAAAACCTTCAAGAATAGACTCTGAAATCTATGATGAGAGGTTAACTTATATCCTTGATAATCCGTGGCAGTACAGATTTGGGCTTTCTAATAATGATTTTCGTAAAATTCTTCATCTCATCAATGTAGATAAATCAATTTTCTACAAATATCGTTTAGACTCGAGCGAAGGCGAAGTCATTTTAATTAAAAGACTGAATGGGGATAAACTCGAGATAAAAAGGCCAAGAAGGGGACGAAATTATCAAGATTATACTGCTGAAGAGAAATCAAGCTTATATAGTTGGTTCAAAAGTCTGAAAACCCACCTGTTAAAGACTAAAGAAGTATTGCATTATGATGATGCTTATTTCCTAGCTAACCTTTCAATTTTAACAAACCCTACCATCATCACACTGTTACAGAACCGTTTCAAATTCGTTTTTGTTGATGAAATGCAAGACATGGATACCCATCAACATGATTTAATTGAGGCTGTTTTTCATTCAGACGAATCCACGCAATCAATAATTCAAAGAATTGGTGATAAAAACCAAGCTATTTACAGTGGAGGATCTGTACATCTTGAAAATATCTGGTCTGTCCGAGATAATGTGTTATTCCTCAATGGAAGTCACCGGTTAAGTCCTAGAATTGCTCAGTTAGTGCAAAATCTTGCATTAACACCAAATCCAGTTGAAGGGAGAAACCTTAATCCTGATGGTTCTACTATTAACATTAAGCCAACAATCTTTGTTTATAACGATGATACAATAGAACTTGTAATTCCTTCATTTGCCGAAAAAATTAAAGAATTACAAGCTTCTGATTCAATCCCATCGAACCCAACTCACAAGTTTATGGCAGTTGCTTGGAGAAAAGAACATGATGATGCCAACAAAATAGCACTATGTGATTATTGGCCACATTTTACAAAAGCCAGTTCTGGTCAACAAATAGATTTCAAAGTCCTTGAAGACTATGTTCTGTACTTTGATAAAGAGAAAAAAACTTTAGAATCCGTACGTAAAAACATTTTAAATGCACTTTTAAAAGTTCTTCGTTTAGAAAATATCTTAGATGAACATGACAGAGTTTACACAAAAAGAAAATTAATTAACTTCTTTAAAGCTCAAGGAAACAACGAGTACGAGAAATTGAAATTGAACCTTTATGAATGGTCAATCGGATGCATAAGAGGGAAAAGCTCTGAAACTATCACCGCAATTAGGGAGTATATTCCAACTTTTCTCTCTTTGTTTCAAACAGAGGTAGCTTCTTCAGCAAATTTCATAAATGGAGAATCTGAAGTCGATTTAGATGCGAATGAAGATGAACCTCATTTAAACACATTCGACTCTGATGGTATCAATATTGAGATCGGAACTGTACACTCAGCCAAAGGACAAACTCATACAGCGACCTTATACCTTGAAACATTTTACAACAGAGGTTATGGCAACTATGAATCAGAACGGTTGCGTAATCAGCTAAAAGGTGAAAATATTGTAGATACGCTTAACAGCAATGTCGGTGGAAAAGATAAAATTCGTCAGACTACAAAAATGGCTTATGTCGGTTTTTCACGACCTACTCATTTGCTATGTATTGCTATTCACAAAGACAGATTTGATTCGGTCCTATCTGATATGAATGGTGAAGATTGGGATATAATAGAACTTGAGATTATGAATTAAAATACAGATTGACACAAGTAGCATAACGCCAAAAGCACAAGCTAACTTACCAAAGAGTATATTTAAGAAGGTTTGAAAATAATAAAAGAAGCACAATAATAACAACTGTTTTTAAATTGCAAAAGATTCTAGACAAAATAGAGAAAGAGCAATTAGAAAAATTAAAGATCGAAATACTACAGGAGAATCCGAATTGTCCAGACGAATTAAAGCAATACTTAATGCAGGACGCCTATTCAATGATCGGAATGCGCGAACGAACACTCTCCAAAGAAATAGAGCAGCGCTGGAATGCTTTAGAAAGGGGACTTACAAAAATTGGCAGAACCCCTAAGGATTTTATTGAACAGATGGAGAACAATGAAAAATGATTTTAGAGAATTTGTTGCTAGTCTATGGATGTATTAGCGTATAGTAAAATAACTGGATTGTCTTTACGGCGCAAGATTTCTCGCTATGAAATTTTATAAATAACTTATATTATAAAGAAAATGATTCCAGATAGAATTTTTAAACAACTAAAACATGAATATGCCGGTTACAATAAATATTTAAACGGTCAGCAGTTGGAAAGAGGGTATAAGCCCGATTATGTCTTAAGAAATAAGAATGATTATATCATTTTAGAATCGGAAAATAATTCTAGTAGAAAGATGTATGTTGGCGGTATGATGAAGGCTGCACATTTTCTGCAAAATAAAAAAACTGGTATATTAATTTTTGTGATCAAGTTCAGAGATAATACAAAGCCAATATCTATCGCAAAGCATTTAAAGAGATATTTTAATTGGATTTATCAAAACACAAACCTACGAGAGGTATATATTATTGATATGGAAGACTATTATTGTGACGAATGTGTTTTATCGATAGATAGTGCAGATTTTCAAATCAAATCTCATAAAGTAGGGAATACGTAATAATTTTCTTCACCTAAAAAATTGCCACAAGGCTTGGATGTAGATTTTTTTCATACAACTTAGCTTTAAAATTATTTATTTAAATTTTTATATGTTATAAATACCGCCGATTAAATTCGGTAATAATGTGGTTTTTCCACATTATTTATGTGGTTTTTTTAAGAATGTAATTGGTTTGGTTAGGTTAAATTTCGAAACTGGGTGACTGCTCGAATTTTAATTAAATAACCTCTAAAGCTTATTTTATGACTAAAAAAAATACATTTTTAAAAATTGCTTCTATAGCAATTTTTTCGCTTTATTTTATTTCATGTAATGACGATCAAAATAATGTTGATGATCATTTAAACGAAATTGATTTGACTCAAGAGACTATCGCTATGATCGCAGATCTTGGATATGATACTGATAATATAATTCCTATTCAGAACGATGATAATACGTTGAGTTATTTAGTAGAGGGGGATATATTATTAACAGAAGATGATCTAGCAGTAAAGGAAGTTAAATCGGTTGTTGTAGCTAATGAAGAGCATTATAGTACAAGTCTCATACCTGAGTTTGGTAGTGTGCGTTCGGTAACGGATAGGAATACAGGGGAAATAATAATTACAAAAAGACAATCGCAGTTAATTGTTGTCATGGATAGAACATTGCCTAATGCTTGGTGGAATGCCTTGCAAATAGCGGCAAATAGGTACAACAGTTTAAATGATTTAAGGTTTAAGGTTGCAATTTATAAAAGTGAAGATCCTAATTGCCAAAGTCCCTGTATTAGAGTTCCAGATGCAGATATTTATATAACAGATTTTTACCCTAATAGTGACATGTTAGGGGTATGGGGCTACGCTGATCCACCTTCTGAGTATACTTATACTACAAGATCTGGAGAAACGCGAACAGAAATTATTCCTGGAGCAGAAATACATTTAAATATATTGCAACTTCAGACAGAAACCGATACGGATTTTATAGGATCGATTATAGCTCATGAAATGGGACATACTATCGGATTTAGACATACCGATTATTTTAATAGAAGCCTAAGTTGCGGTAGTGGTGGTATGGAAGCTGATACAAAGAATATAGGCGCAGTCCATATTCCTGGTACTCCTGTAGGTAACAGCCCAAATTCTTGGATGCTAGCTTGTATTAACAGAGGAGTCAATCGACCTTTTACAGCAAATGATATCATCGCGTTGGATTATTTACATGGGTTTAATGTCGTTGACCTTTAAGAATAAAGAGAAGGCAATTATAAAACTCTATTTTATGATTGCCCTTTCTTTTTTAGATTTATTATGTTACGGACAAGCATCAACATTTAATAATTGTAATTATTTAGTTTTAAAAGATTTACTAAATATAAATACCCATGATAATAGCAAGGTTCAATTTGTATCAAATCTGGGTAATAATTCTTTTATTGTCGAGGAACTAAGTTTAAAAGAATTTTGTGGCAAAAAAAAAATAGATATAAAACCAGAATTAGCCTCTTATTCTCAATTTTCAGTACTATTATATCCAAATGGTATTTCAAAAATTCACTCAGATTATCCTAGCCTAAGAGGAGACCATGTAACCTTAAGCCTAAAAGAAAATCCCATAAATTTTCAAGATCCCGATCTCACTGGAAGAATTATAAATCGCTTTAGTTCTGGAGAAATATCTGATCATGCAAACTTTATGGCAAAAATTATGATAGGGGCAGGTAACACAAGTCATAATTTTAAAGGAGGTGCCTGGGGAGCGAAATTATATTTTTCTTATTTATCTGATGTTATGCCAATAGATTGGGAGTTACTCAAAGAGAATAATGTAAGTATACAAAATCATTCTTATGGAACAGAAATTCAAAATTATTATGATTTAGGAGCATTAGCTTATGATGTTCAGGTTTATACTCATCCCGAAATGGTACATGTTTTTTCTGCCGGTAATATGGGAGATTTTGCAGCTGTAGGAGGAAAATATAGTGGTATAAGTAATTATGGGACAATTTCAGGAGAATTTAAAAATGGAAAGAATACAATAATTGTAGGTGCTTCAGATATATATGGGAATGTGCTGAATCTAAGCTCTAGTGGCCCATTGGAAGATGGTAGGATTAAGCCTGAAATAATAGCCTACGGAATAAATGGAACGTCAGATGCAGCTGCTCTAGTGAGTGCTACTACCGGTTTACTCCAGGAAGCATACTTGGATAAGTATCAAAAATATCCAAATAGTTCTTTAATAAAAGCTTTGCTTATTAACAATTCTGAAAATGATTTAATTCTTGATCATAGGTCGGGTTATGGAAATATGAGAGCGGATCTCTCCTTAGAGAATTTACTTAAGGATCAATTTATAATAGATAGCTTGTCTACCGAAACTTATAAAATATATGAAGTTTTTGTTCCGGAAGCGGTTAGTAGACTAAAAGTGTCCTTAGTTTGGAATGACGAACCCTCATATGACTTCAAATTACATTCTAAACAGCTAATTAATGATTTGGATCTTTCAATAGAGAATTTAACTGAAGAATGGTTACCATGGATTTTAAATACCTCTAACAATGTTGATTCACTGAAAATGGAAGCAAGGCGTGGAATTGATACTATTAACAATATGGAGAAAATTACAATTGAAAATCCTGAATCTGGATATTATAAATTCAAGGTAAAGAAAAATAGTTCTAATAAAAATTTTCAAAAATTTAGCCTTGTATATAATTTTGAACACAAGAATCAATGGGTTTTCCCAGGAAAGGAGACTAAGTTAACAGCTCAAAATAGTTATTTATTGAAATGGGATTTAAATAATCCAATTGAGTATGAGAATATTAGACTGCAGTGGAAAGATGTGATTGGTGACTCTAATTGGAAAACTATATCCTTAATTGAAAATAACCAACGCCAAATTGAATGGATTACACCTCGGATAACTTCTATTTGTCAATTTAGGCTCATAGCTGATAATTTTGAAATGAAATCCAATAAGTTTTCGGTTTCCGAGCTTCAAACACATAATGTTGAATATGGATGCGATGGCAATATAGTTGTTTCTTGGAAAGAGCTCTCAAATGTTGATGAATATCAAATATTTGAATTAACTGGAAAGTATATGTCATTAATCGAAACTGTTAAGGATACGTTTTATACTACCAACCTCTCTCAAAATACACAGAAATTAATTGCAGTTGCTCCTGTTATTGACAGTTTAGTCTTGAATAAAACTAACTCTACGGTCGTAGAGGGGGGAATTAATGGGTGCTTGATGACAAATGCTTTTTTAGATAGCGAAATGGGACTACAGGCTTCATTAAATATTTATTTGAATTCCTTAATAGGAATTGAAATGGTTAATGTAGAAAGATTAAATGGTGGAAAATTTGAAATTTTAAAGAGTTTTAAAAACATAGAAGGCAATAATTTAAAATATAACGACATCTCCCCATATCAGGGTAAAAATAAATATCGAATTACAATTATTTCAAAAACCGGAGAAGCATATCATGGTGATATTCTGGAATTCGTAAGAATTGACAAATCTAATATTATTCCTAATCCGGTTAAAAAGGGCGATTTAATTTTTATATATGTTCCAGTGGAAGGTTGGTGTAAGATGGAATTATACAATTTGGAAGGAAAAAAATTGGCTGAGAAGGAAGACTTTGGGAGTATTAAGACTTTAAATAGTGTAGGGATTTCTGAAGGACTTTATTTGTTAAAGATTAAGGCCAAAAACTATCAAAGTACAGAAAAATTAATAATTAACTAAGCGTAAAATCTTTTTAGGGAAATGAGTTATTATTTGAACGCAACCTTTGCAGTGAAATTACATCTATATTATAAAGATTAAAGGAAATCAAAATGAAAGAAAAAGTATTTATTTTACTCGTAATGTTAATTTTAAATTCATGTTCCGATGACAAGGAAAATCGGGAATTACAAAACCTTTCGTTTAATGAATTCCCACAAGAATGGGAGCTTGTTAAAATAACAGGAAGTATTCCTGGCTATGAGATTACTAATGATGAAATTGAAATGCAGGAAATATATGTTTTCGAATCAGATGGCTCTTTTTCAAAAACTAGAATAGAGAATCAAAAGGAAACATCCTTTGGGGGGCATTATATTTTAAGCGAAGACAAAAAATCGATTCAACTGATGTATGATGAATCCAATCCTATTATTGGAAATTGTTCTTCGGATGAAAATATTGAAAATCTTTATATCGATGAAGAGGACCAGTTCTTATTAAACAATTGGTGGGCTTGTGATGGTCCTGGGTTATATTACCAAAGAGTAAAATAGTTATATTTAATTATTCATTTTTTGTGCCCTTTTTTGTCCTATTAGAAGATTTAAGAATTTTTGGAAGAGCCAAAGGATGAAGTAAAAACACAATGGGAATAGAAAAAAATATAAGTATACATGAAACAGCATTTGTGACCTCGGCCTTTCGAGCATTCGATGAAGACTTAAGTCAGGACAACTTTGCTAAATTGTGGGAAAATAATAAAACAGAACAATGGGTTGCAGAATACCTAGATCATGTTTCTTCCGAAGAAACCTATACCCATTGTTTAAGAAATAGATATTTTCTAAATACTATTAAAAAACTTGTAGCCGGTGGAGAAGTGGAGGTTTTGATAAACTTTGGTAGCGGATTTAGTATGTATCCATTTTTACTTGATGAACATATAATTCATGTAGAAATTGATAAACCAGAGATTGTTGATTATAAAATGGATAAGATTGATTACTGGCAGCGTAATTATATACTTCCTAAAAGAAATATTCATTTTATTGGCGTTGATTTTAGTACTAATTATAAGGAGAGTTTACTTTCAAAAATAAACACTATAAAAGGAACGAAATCTAGTTTTATTTTGATAGAAGGTGTATTGTTTTTTTTAAGTAGAACTGAAGCCAATGGTTTATTTAAATTTTTTGATGTAATTCAAAATAGTGGTGATTATGTAGGAAGTGCGTCTTTTCAAGATACTTTAAAGAATAGCTTGGCATTTAAAAATTTATTGAAATTTTTTAATCAGAAAGTAGCTAAAACGAGTAAGAACGATTATCAAACGATTGAAGATAAATATTATAAATCACTGGCTAATTATAATCTGATTGATCATCAGGATTATTATAGTCTCTCATCTCAATATGCTAATAAAATCGGTAATAATCGAGATCTGATTCTAAACGAGAATTTTTATTTACTTCGAAAGCTATAAATTCTTTTTACACACTAATAGTATTTTCATCTCTTCTGAAAATCGATTCTATTTGTGCGAAAAATGAGGCCAATTTTTGGAATATAAATTTAAAGTTTACTCGAATATTTAATAGATGTCCTATTACCGAAAATTTATAAAACGTGGTTTTACCACACACTTTACGTGGTATAATCTTTTTTCAATTCCTTCAATAAATTTAATTTTATTGACAGCTATTAGGGTAAATAACTTATTCAGACAGCGGTTCATTTCTGATAACGAGATGAAGTTTAATATTTCATTCTTTGGAAATTTGAAGTATGAAATTTTTATTATTATAATCAGTATTATAAAACCTTCACAACTAATATAGAATTTCGCCCAAAGAACATTACTTATATTTTTGTATTAAATGTTCAAAATATTTTTAATAGTCAGGAGTATAGATTTATTTCCTCAACAATTTATCAGGAGAATGACCTGCATTTTAACGCGGTTTTAAAATTTATAGTAGAGTTGTAAAATTCAGATTCTGACAAATTATGAGAGTAGCTTTTCTATAAAATGAGTAGCAAGTGTTTATTTATTTTTTAGGGTAGTCTCATCGGTTCTGGTTAACTGAAAAATTCTGAAACATATTAACAAAAGCAATATTAGGGGGAAAACACCCTGTTAAAATTAATTTAAAAATTGTTATATTTGTCTGATAATAAGAAAACTATATAGTGATTAAGAAAAATTATCCTCATATTTTCCATCTCATTTTAGTGTTTTGTTTTTTTAGCTGTGCTTCTATTCCAAAAGAATCCGTTACGATCTCAGAACAAATTGGCAAAGATCTTATAGTATTGAAAGAATCTCATGAAAACCTTTTAAACCTTTACTATAGTGATTTGAAATCGGAGATTAATAAATTTGTAGATGAAGTATACGCTCCGTTTATTATAAGTTTTGTACTTAAGGATGAATTGAGGACTTATACTGAAGGGGGGGAAGAATCTATTTATTTTTCTTTATTTCAAGCTGCAGAAAATTCAGACGAAAATAGTACATCGAAAGCTTTAACTGATATGTCTGACTTTGTAATGGCGGCCAGAGAGCAAATTGAGAATAAACGTAAGGAATTATTATCCCCTATTTTATTGGAAGAAGATAGTATTACCAATGAAATTAACAATTCCTATAATAATACGCTTTATGCCAATTCAGTATTAACGGCACATCTTCGCTCCTTACAAAAATTAAAAGATACACAGAACGAAGCTTTAAATTTAATTGGTCTAGAGGGAATTGATAGTGAAATTAGCTCAAAATTATCAGGGGTTTCCAATCAAATCTCAGAATTAATTACTCAAGCACGAGATATTGATACTAAGGGTGATGAGGCTTATGATAAAATCAATGAGATAACAACGAAGATTAAAGAAACTATAAGTAAAGACTAATATGGGGAATAGATTTACAACAAAATTTGAGAAGGCGGATAAAGCTTTTGATGGTATATATCAGGATGAACTTAATCAATTGATGGGCTTATCCAAAGATCAAATAGATCGTATTATTCCTGATACGACTGATTTAAGAGTATATAGTGTATTAATAGATGTAGTTAAAGAGGCATCCGAGAAAAATTTATCACAAGCGGAACTTTTGGGGAATATTAGAGAATTAGGTGATGTAGCGGTAACATTAGCTAAAAAAGTACCAAAATTCGCTGCTTTATTGTAATCAATAATCAATACATATTATGAGGAAAGTTAGGATATTATCAATCGATGGAGGAGGTATAAGGGGAATCTTGCCGGGGACAATTTTAACTTATATTGAAGAGCAATTAAGAAATAAAACAGGTAATCCGGATGCAAAAATAGGAGAATACTTTGATTTCATTGCAGGTACCAGCACCGGAGGAATTCTTTCCCTTGTATATTTATGCCCAGATGAACAGGGAAATTTTAAGTATGGAGCTAAAGAGGCTCTCGATATTTATTTAGATCAGGGTGATGAAATATTCGATGTGTCATTGGGAAAAAAATTGAGAAGTTTAGGAGGTATATCTGATGAGAAATATGATGAAAAGGAATTGGAAGAAGCATTATCAGATTTTTTAGAGGAAAGAACATTAAAAGATGTTTTAAAACCATGTTTGATTACCAGTTATGACATTCGGAATCGAAAGGCTCATTTTTTTACTAGTGCTGATGCGAATTCTGATATTTTTAATTATAAATTAAAAGATGTAGCTCGGGCAACTTCAGCTGCTCCAACATATTTTGAACCGGCCAAAATTAAATCAATTTATGGAACACCGCATTTTCTAATTGATGGTGGTGTTTTTGCCAATAATCCTGCTCTATGTGCTTACGCCGAAGCAAGAACAATGAAATTCTCAAAAATTTTAAATGATGAGAAGTTGCCAGATAATCCTGGAGCCAAGGATATGCTTATAGTTTCAATTGGTACCGGTACAGTAAAAGAAGCATATACCTACAAAGAATTTAAAGATGCAGGAGCTATAAAATGGATAAAACCCCTAATAGATATTATGATGAGTGGTAATTCCGAAACTGTGGATTATCAACTTAAACAGATATATGAAACTTTAGCTGTAGCAGATTGCGAGGATTATCACCGTATACAACCTAAGATAAGTTTAGCCAGTTCTGAAATGGATAAGGCGGATATTGATAATTTAAAAGCGCTATATCAAGACGGTTTATCTGCAGTTCGTGATTATAAAGAAGAACTAGATATTATAATCGATAAATTGTTGTAAAGATGAATAGAGGGCTCATAATTACAACATTAATTGTTATTGTTTTATGTGTATCATCTTGTGCGTCAAAAAAGAAATATGCAGAACTGGAGGCAAAACAAAAAGAGACTCAAGAAAATCTCAATCAATTAATTGTTAAAAATGAAGAACTAGTTAGTTTGATTTACAATATGGAAATGCAGATTGAAGAATTAAATGAGCCTCCCATAACTTCTGGATATGAAGATATGGATAGTTATGCTTTTAGCTATTTCTATACTTTAAACTCTTCTGAGGAGCTATTTTTTTCCGACGCTTTCGATTTAAATACTCCATTGATTGAAACTAGTCAAAGAATTGAATCTGAAATTCAAAAAATGGGGTATGATATAGGGAATTACAAATTTTTTTACACGGGTAATGGTTATGGAATAGTGACAAATCCTATTCCAGTAACACCTGAAGGAAAGAGAGGAGATACTTCTCCGGATTGTAATTGGTTTAATTTCTTTTATTGTAGTGGGAAGTCTTATTATAGAATGTACGTATTTCTAGTTGTTGATAGGCTCACAAAAAAAGATAAAGTAGTAACATTAGAAGAGATCAGAAAATATTATGATAAGAATATCAATTTAGATATTAATTGGCAGAGTCTGGATTCACTTACATCATTATTCTATGGAGAGAACAATAAGTTTAATGAGAAATACTCATTTTCTGTTAGAGTTTATGATTTTTTATCTGAGGATTTCGGAAATGGGAGCAAAGTTTTAAAACAGTCAAAATTCGAACCTTTTAAAGAGTCAGGATATGAGCCATTTAAAAACTAATCTACCTTTTTTTAGGTATCAAAGAAAATTGGTGTTGCTATGGTTCATATGGGGAAGTATTATATTCATATTTACATTTCAAAAATCATTTTTTGGATATTTTAAGCATTCCACAGAACCTATTTGGACATTTATTGGAGTATATTTAGGGGGGATTTATTCTTTAATCACAGGTAGTTCTTTTTTTAAACATAAATTAAGTAACTACTTGTTGAAAGATATTATTTATTTTCGATTAGCTTATATTAGTAGTATAATCTATCTTCTTGGGGTGAGTATAGTAATTTTTATCGTTCCATTGTATATTTTACAAAATGGGGGGAATCTTGAAGACTTCCGAAATGCACTGGCTAAGACTAATACAATATTTAAGGTTTTATTACCGATTCAAATTGGTTTATTAGCCTATTTCTTTTTTAAAAAAGAAAAAGGCTAATAACTTTGATAATTGGGGTTTTTAGAACGGTTATTTTTAATTTACTTAGACGATATCAATTCTTAGAATTCTTGTTTTTCAAATTGCTTTCATTTGAAATTTTCTTAGCTTCAAGTTTGGCTTTTAAATTCTGCATGTCTTCACTAATCTTACGATCAACAATTTTAGCATAATGTTGGGTGGTTCTCAAATCCTTATGGCCTAGCATTTTACTCACGGATTCTATAGGTACTCCATTTGTCAAAGTAATGGTTGTGGCAAAAGTATGCCTTGCGACATGTGTTGTAAGCGGTTTTTTGATACCACACATCAATGCAATTTCTTTCAAAAATGCATTCGATTTCTGGTTGCTTAAAACGGGTAAGATAAAATCACTATTTTTAACTTCGGGATGATTTTTGTAGCGATCTAAAATTTTTTCAGCTATTGGAAGAATAGGGATACTGCTCAATGTTTTCGTTTTAGTTCGTTTTGTCCTAATCCATCTAGCACCGTCAATTCCCTTAGTGATATCTCCATCATTTAGTTTTTTGACATCAGCATAAGCCAAACCTGTATAACAACTAAATATAAACATATCTCGAACTAATTTCAGTCTTTCGAGGTGAAGCTCTTTATCAATAAGCTTTTGAATTTCCTCTTCATTTAGGAATTCACGCTCTACCGTTTCAAATTGAACTTTATAATTGTAAAATGGATCCCTGTCCATCCATTGATTGGCTAAAGCGATTCTCACGATTTTTTTAAAGTTGTTGACGTATTTTAATGCAGAATTATGATTGCATTCTCTCTTAGTTTTTAAAAAATATTCAAATTTAGATATGAAATGATGATTAATTTCATTCATAGGATAATCATCTTTTCTGTATTCTTCATTAATGAATTGTTTAATATGATTATAACAGGTCCAATATCGCTTTGCGGTGCTTTTAGAAATACTTTTGCCAGAAAGATGATCCATCTGTGTGTTATGTTCCTTAAATGCTTCTAAGGTCATTTTTAGGGGGCTTTTATTTTCTCCTTTGAGCTCTTGAACCATCCTTGAAGCAGTAATTGATTCGTCGTTGTCAGAGAGTATTTGATGAATTTTATTAAGCTTATGCCTTATATTATTAATATGAGTATTGATTTCTTTCTCATTTGGATTATTACCCATTACTTTTTGGAGCTTGATATTCCAGAATTCAGGCTTAATCCTACGCGATATACTATATTCTTTTCTCTTTCTGTCGACGGTAAGTCTCAAATAAATCGGAGCTAGCCCGCGTTTATTTTTCTTTTTTGCGAGGACGTGAAAATGGGTATGAAAATCGGTTCTCATAAGATATTAAGTTTTTAGGTCTCGATTGGTTACCCAAAGTACCTAAAATTGAGGTAAAAATGAAAACTTTAACGTAGTCTAAGAATTTGGAAAACAGCATTTTGAAGGCTTAGCGAGACCCCTTTTTAGATCAATCAATAGGTCACCGTATTGGTCTCGATTAGAGTGCAATTATTTAATATTAAATAATATTGAATAAAATAAAAAACCCTGTAAATCATACATTTACAGGGTTTTTGTTTGAGTTTGATGCTCAAAAAGTGGAGTCGGAGGGGTTCGAACCCTCGTCCAAACAAGCAATTCAGAAGCTTTCTACACGCTTAGTTTTCGCTTGGATTGTCGAGAAATAATCTGGCCAAAAACAACCTAATTATTTCCGTATCCTCAATTAAATTTCAAAACTGCATCAAGGCCCTGCAGTCTCTATATTTACTTTATCGGTGCCTCTGGTGTGGACGCCGTAAATCAAGGCTTCCACGAGACATCTCGGCTCCCTACCTTGTAGGGACTAAGCAAAACCTACTATAATTCGGTTACGCAGCCAAGGCGTAGTTATTCTCGCCGTTTAAAAAAGTGTGAAATATGAGATTTACGAGCTATATTCCAGCGCTCGGCGTGCTTACAACTCAATTAGACTCGCTGTCAAAACCAAGTCGACCCCAATATGTAAAGAACTTTGTACTTTGTTTTTGGGCGTTCCGTTTGTCCTCACGGCCAAACGGCGGGCTATTCGCTTTTAGTTTTTGTTCGTCGCCTCACAAAAAGCTAACCGCTGCTATCCCTAACGCAAAATCGAATTTCAATTAAACAAAGAACATCAAATGCAGCTTACCACTTACAAAATGGCAAGGCCTGCAAAGGTAATATTAAATTTATATCTTTACCCGATAATCGAGATTTTTAAATATTTTATAACTTTTTAAAATTCTAAAAAGTTAGATCTCAATAATCGATATTTAGACCACTAATTTTTTAATTAGGAAAACTAAATTCGATACAAAAGAACAGATCGCGAAACTAAAAAGACTCATCTGTTTTTACAACTATTAGCTTTTAAAAACCGGTACAAATTGTACAAAACCTATACCAATCTATGCTGAAATTCGCCATTATTCGGGAAGAAAAAACACCACCAGATCGTCGCGTGGTATTTTCTCCAAAACATCTAAAACAAGCAAAAAATCAATTTCCAGAAGCTCAATTTAAAGTACAGCAATCTGATATTCGAATTTTTAAGAACGAAGAATATCAAAAAGAAGGATTTCAGGTTTCAGAAGATATTAGCGATAGCGATGTGATGATCGGGGTAAAGGAAGTACCGATTAAAAGCCTAATTCCGAATAAAAAATACTTTTTCTTTTCTCACACCATCAAAAAACAACCTTATAATCGTGACCTTTTAAAGGCGATTTTGGATAAAAACATCGAGCTTTTTGATCACGAGGTGATTACCAGCGAAAGCGGAATGCGACTTATTGGTTTTGGTAGATATGCTGGTTTGGTAGGTGCGTATAACGGATTTCGGGCAATCGGACTCAAAAACGAAAGCTTCACTTTGCCAAAAGCAGATGATCTTCCAGATCTAGCCGCGATGTTGGCCGAATTGGATAAAATCAACCTACCAAAGCTTAAAATAGTGCTTACCGGTAGCGGAAAAGTAGCTCGTGGTGCTAAAGAAATTTTAGATCATCTTAAAATCAAGAAAGTTGAGGTGCCAGAGTATCTTTCAGAAGAATTTAATGAGCCTGTATATTGCCATATCGATGTGTTAGATTATAATAAACGTAAAGATGGGGCAGAAGGCAGTATTCCGGAGTTTTTCAGTAATCCCGAGTTGTACGAATCAGATTTTTGGCGTTTCGCCGTAAGCAGTGATTTCTTTATTGCCGGGCATTTTTATGGCGAAGGTGCTCCCGTATTTTTTACAAAAGAAGAGGCTAAAACGCCCAATTTCAGCATAAAGTATATTGCAGACATTTCCTGTGATATTGCTGGGCCGGTGCCTAGCACGATACGACCTTCAACGATTGCAGATCCTATTTATGGTTATGATCCAGAAACAGAAAAGGAAATAGATTTTAAAGATCCCAAAGCGATTACCGTGATGGCGGTAGATAATTTGCCTTGCGAATTGCCTAAAGATGCCAGCGAAGGTTTTGGCGAAATGTTCTTAGAGCATGTGCTGCCGGCTTTTTTCAATAATGATAAAAACGGAATTTTAGAAAGAGCCCGAATGACCAAAAATGGTAAATTAACGCCTAAATACTCTTACTTACAGGATTTTGTAAGCTAAAAACTAAAGCTGTTTTTATCCAATATCGTATCTTGTTAGACATTAGAATTAATCACTTCTCGCTTATTATGAAAAAAACATCACTACTCCTTCTGGGATTGCTTTCCCTGGCTTCCTGTAAAAATGAAGAAAAAACTCCTGAAAAGAAATTCACAGAAATTACCGGGATTAGTCAAGATCTAAAACCTGGCGATAATTTTTTTAGATACGTTAATGCCAAATGGTACGATACCATTACAATTCCTGAAACTCAGGCTGGGGCAGGAGCCTATATGTTTATGAATTATCCGCAGCGACTGCGTTTGCAGGGAATCCTGGATAGTGTTTCGCAAAGTGAAAATGTTGAAGGTAGTATTGCACAAAAAGTGGGTGATTTCTATGCTTCTGGGATGGATACAGCAACAATAAACAAAAGAGGTTTCGAACCTGTACAACCAATTTTGAATGAAATCGATGCTATTTCAGATATTTCTTCGATGATGCATTTTGTGACGAATGCAACAATGGCTGGGAATGGATCTATCTTAAGTTTTTACGTTGGGCCAGACGATAAAAATAGCCAGATGAATATCGCACATGCTAGTCAGACGGGGATTGGTTTGCCAGATAGAGACTATTATTTTAGTGAAGATTCAGGAACAAAAGAAATTCAGGAAGCTTATAAAAAATATCTTTCAACTTTATTTCAGCTTACCGGGATTAGCGATGCTGAAGCTTCTAATAAAGCTGGTGTAGTTTATGATATCGAAAAGCAGATAGCCGAATCGCATAGAACCAGAATCGAGCGTCGTGACGTAAAAGCCAATTATAATAAAATGGCGGTAAGCGAGCTAGACAAAAAACATCCAAATATTGGCTGGCCTGCAGTTTTAGAAGATCTAAATGCGCAAACAGATTCTATCGATGTTGGGCAACCAGAATATTACGATACACTTAATTCGCTTTTAAAAACCGTTCCATTAGAAGATTGGAAGGTTTATTTAAAAGCCCATACTTTAGAAAATTATGCAGATAATTTAAGCAAGCCTTTTGTAGATGCTTCTTTCGATTTTACCAAAGTGATCTCTGGGCAGGCAGTTCAGAAAACTCGCGGAGAGATCATGGCAAGTGCTGTAGATGGATATCTTGGCGAAGCTTTGGGGCAGTTGTATGTTAAGAAATATTTCCCTGAAGAAGCCAAAGAGCGTATGCAGGAATTAGTAGATAATGTTCAGAAAGCTTATGCAAAAAGAATAGAAGATTTAGAATGGATGAGCGATAGCACAAAAATAAAAGCTAAAGAAAAATTGGCTGCGATCACCAAGAAAATTGGCTACCCCGATAATTGGAAGGATTACAGTAATGTAAGTATAGATAAGGATACTTATTTTGAAAATATAGTTTCGGCTTCTTCCGCGGCATACCAACGTAATTTGGAAAAGTTAGGAGAGCCCGTAGATAAATCTGAATGGTTTACCACACCTTCTACAGTTACAGCCTACAATAATCCATCGGCAAACGAAATTGTTTTTCCGGCAGGAATTTTACAACCACCTTATTTTGATAACGATGCTGATGATGCATTAAATTATGGCGGAATAGGAATGGTGATTGGTCACGAATTAACACATACCTTCGACGATCAGGGAGCGCAATTCGATAAAGAAGGAAACGTAAAAAACTGGTGGACAGATAGCGATTACGAGAAATTTAAATCGAGAATCCAGCAGGTGATCGATCAATACAGTACGTTTACGGTTTTGGATTCCCTTCATATAAAAGGCGCAATGACGGTTGGTGAAAATACTGCAGATATTGCTGGTGTGGCGGTTGCTTATGATGCGTTTAAAATGACGGAGCAAGGCCAGGATACTACTAAGATCGGCGGATTTACGCCAGATCAGCGATTTTTCCTTTCGGTAGCTAAAATATGGCGTGTAAAAATGAAGGATGAATTTCTAAGATTATGGATCAATAATAATCCGCATTCGCCACCATCATGGAGAGTAAATGGGCCTTTAATGAATAATCCTCATTTCTATGAAGCTTTCGATGTACAGCCCGAAGATTCATTGTATTTAGCCGAAGATGAAAGAATTCTTATTTGGTAAGGGTTTATATTAATTTCAACCAGAATTAATAATTGCCATTGAAAAACACCTGTTATTTATCATTCTTTGAGTTATAGTGGGCGTTGTTTGGAATTTATGAAATGCGAAAAATAATAGCCAAATCAGATAAAAATATTAAAATCCTAAACAAGCTAATTGTGAATTGATTTTATTCTGGTTATATCGGGCCAGAAAAATTAGAGCTTCAAAGAACATATTTTCCTAATAACTATAGAATAATTGGTTTTTTAAATGAGAATGGATATTATGATCTAAAACTGGATTTTAAATCACCTATGAATATAGCTGGAAAACTAGCATTTGGATTGGGGATATTGGTTTCTGTTATTATGCTTATTAAAGGGTTTTTGTTGTTTCCAATTATCTATTTCATTCTTCCTTTTTCAATAATTTATATCAGATTTAAAATAAAGGAGAAGAAAGAAATTAATTATTTAAAGGATCGAATATTTGATTTTGAAAGATCATGATATTGCTAGCTTTTAGATTACGTAGTTAAGAGTTTTAGTTCTTAAGGATTATTAAAAAAAGAAAATGACTGAGTTTATTGTATTATTCCAAAAATTGGGAATAGCTGGGTGTGCTCAGTTAGAATTTGAATCAGATCTTCCTGCAGAAAACTTTATCCAACTTATAATGCTAGATGGGTATTATATGTATCAATACATCCAAGCTGGGAATATATACGTTATGCTTATCTCTAAATTAAAAGAGAATCAAATAAATTTTGAGCAGTTATATCGTATTCGTATAGAGAAAACCTGGTTTGGGTTTGCAACCAGAACCGTAAGGGATTTATTAATAATGCCAAATCAAAATTTCTATTATCCACACGAATTTGGAAGCTACCTGTATATTTTTACAAAGCAATTAAGATCTAAAGCTGAAATCGAGATTTGGCTCGATAATGAATTTTCAAATAGGTATGCAGATATAAATGAGGAGTTTACCGGATTTAAAAATCTAATGAACCCGGAAGATTATTTAATCGCTACAAATCACGATTTACAACATCAATTTGGAGTAATAGGAGGAGATGATAAAATAGCAAAGATCATCACTAAATTTAAAAATACTAGCTTGAAAGGCTTTGATCTGGAGTATAATAATGAATAGAATTTAATCTAAATTATGAAGAAAAAACTGCTAATCACTGGTAGCATCTTATTGGCAATATTTCTAATTTATAATGCCTTAGGGCAATCAGGGATTTTTAAAGTATTTCATAATTCCAGTGTTGCTAACGATCCAAATTTAAAAATGGGGAAATACTTTGTTTCATCAAATTTAATAACTCCAAAAAACGGTGATTTTGTTTCCTATTTACATCATGATGAAAATTTTGGAGCTCATTTTAGAGTTCATAGATTGACTGGTAAACAAGGTGATACAATTGAACTTAAAGGTGGTGTTTTGTTTATTAATGGTAAAAACTTAGATAAAGGTATTAACTTTATTCACAACTATCATCTTTCTATAGAAAAGTACGAAAGCTTACCAAAATCAATAGCGTATAATGAATTTGGATATGCTTCGAAGATAAATGATTCTACATATAAAATAATGATAGATGATAATTTTGCTAGAGAAATTGGTGTGTCAGATCAAAAAGTAGTGCTTAACCAAACAGAAGTTGATAAAAGGATTCAAAATATCTACAATGCTAATTGGAATAAAGATTATTTTGGGCCAATAATTGTTCCTGAAGGGAAAGCCTTTGTTCTTGGTGATAATAGAGATAATTCAGAAGATTCCAGGTATTTTGGTTTTATAGAGTTAAAAAATATTAAAGGAACCGTAATTTATTAAAATTGGAATTGTTATTAACCCTATATTCGACTTTACAAAGTTGATTTCTACCAATCACTCACCCTCATAAACTTCCAAACATTCCTGCAGTGAATTTCCTTCCTCGTGGATGCATTCGCAAAATGTGATACAGTTTTCGGGATTTTCGGTGTCACTACATTGTCGCTCACAATCTGAAATCGAATTGCGTGGCATGATCTCGAAAATATTGGTAATAAAAAAGATAAAACCGATCGTATACATAAAAACGCCACCAAAAAATGCGAAAGGAAACTTACTAATTTTAGCTTGCTGCGGAAGTAATTTTTCAGAAGTATGCTGCTTTAACGGAAGAATATATTTCAGTTTATGATAATCCCAACACAGCAAAAAGAACACAGCCGTAAGCATAAGCGGTGCGGTAAATAGCGAACCATCAAAACGAACGGCCAAAGAAAGCACCGTAATATTCAAAATAATAGGGAAATAGATCAAAGCGCCTAAAGTTGCGGTACGCGGAATCAAAAGTAAAACAGCCGCTAGCATTTGCATTACACCAATAAAAGGATAATAATAACCCGTGTAAAAAAGCGCTTCCAAATAATGTCCCATTGGGTGATTATTGGCTAAAGCGGTAAATCGTTCGCCGTTGATCTTTACAAATCCCGATGGTAAAAAGCCTGCCGCTAAAGCGATTCGGCAAAAAATGGCAAAATAGCCTATCCAGATATTTCGTCTTGCCTGAAGATGAAATTGTTCAAATTTTGCAATGATTTTCATTTTTTCGGAATGGATAAAATACAGACTGAATTTATGTAATTTCGGCTAAATATGGCCTGCCTGAAATTTTCAAAGTTTAACGGAAGCACTTCTTTAAAATCGAAATGATGAAATGTGTTCGCGTTTTTACCAATCTTAAAAGAACGATAATAATACCTGAAATAATCGGGAAGAATTAGTGTGCCCAATACGATCGCACCAAACATATACGGGCTACTTTTTCCGTTGCCTAAACATAAATATTGTAGTGCGATCTCGTCTTCAACATTGGTGCCGTAACCGCAAAGCGTATGATAGGCATCATGCCGTTCTACTTTTGCAATGAGTTCAAAATTATTTTTATTCAGGAATTCCCCAAGATGGTAACCGAAACTCTCTTTTGGGTAGTGGAGGAGTTCAGCAGAGCTAATATTCCACGGAATATGCTTTCGTTTTAAAAATCGCGTATAAACTTTCTGAGTCTGGTCAAAAAGCCAGTGAATTAATCGCTTTCGCATAATGATGTTTTTAAAGTACTTTGAAATTCAAAGTAAATGATTAAAATTTTTTGATCAATGAGCTGCCGAGTGATCCAAAGCTTTGATGTCGCTTTTGTAATCTTTTGGCAGGATAAGTTCTTTCAGGATATAATCGATTTTAAATATTCGGCTTAGTCGGTAAAATGGAATAATTGCGATTAGAATAGACTGATTTCTGAAATTCAGTAATTCTTTTATTCGTTTGGGCGCCATTAAAATCTGGGCTTCCAGTAATAGGCGGTAACGAATAATTCCTAAGTGTTTTTTATACTGAAGAAATAGATCTTTGGTGAAATCGCTATATTCAAAATTGTCCTGAAGTTGTGATCTTCGTTGTATTTCCCAGTCTTTAAAATTAGTGGGTAAATCAGCGATTTTCATCCCTTTTCCAACTTTTAGAAATACCTGAAAAACCTCTTCTTTTTCGTGCAATGTTAGCTTTCGCTCTAAAGCTTCAAAAGCTCTAATGGAATAATCGATCAACATAAAAAGTACATCGCGATATGCCCAATCTGGGATTTTAAAACCTCGATTTTCTTCAATTTTCGCATGAATTTTATTCATTTGATCTATCGCCTGGAAAGCTGTTTTTTCTTCAGCAAAAACGATCACTTTCGCATAATTCACGGTAGAGAAAAGTCGGCCCAGCGGGTCTTTGGGAAGCCTGCCGGTATAATACAGCCAATCTACCGCTTTATTCAGCGCAAATTCAGCAGCAGCACCGGCAAAAATAAATAGGATGGTATCTGCTTTTCCCCAAATTTGGCGAACGATCGAGTCTTTTTTTGTGAAATAGGTGGTTTCCATAGTTTAATCCCAAAGTCCTACTTGTGCTAACGCGAAAACTAAGCTTAACCAAAAAATTACAAGAAAGCAAAATCCGCAAAAAACACTGATCAATTTTGTGTATTTATGGCCTTTAAAAAAGAAGTCACGTATCAGGTAGTAGAATACTCCACCACCAGCTCCACCAATCGATGTTGTGATTATGGGAATGTACACCCAACTTTCAATTTCGCCAACTTTCAGCAAAATTCCGGCCAGTAGAAGTAACGCAATTCCAGCACCGGTAAGTGCGCGTTTTAACGCCAAAGCGTAGTCTAATTTCATAGGATTTTCAATAGTCATAATAGATAATTTTTACTTTGAATTTCAAAGTAGCTTAATAAAAAAATTTTATTGGCGCCGCCAAAGGGTTTAGTATCTCGTGGCTTGCCTAGAAATTGAAAATTTATTTCTGCCGAAAGCCTTCCTGGGCTTACCCTCGTGATAGTTTATTTTAATTCGTTTTTCGATTTTATAATGCTTTCCAGGGCATCGATATGTTTTTTAAATTCCAATTTCCCAAGTTTGGTCGCTTTATATTTGGTATTTGGTTTGCGATCCACAAAGGATTTCTGTACTTCAAGATATTCGGCTTTTTCAAGTGCTTTTATATGGCTCGCCAGGTTACCATCAGTCACTTCTAAAAGTTCTTTTAACTGATTAAAACTGACTTTCTCGTTCACCATTAAAACCGACATGATTCCCAATCGAATGCGATGGTCAAAAAGTTTATTTATGTTTTCTATGATACTCACTTTGGACGTTTTCTTCGGAAATTATTTTTTCTGAATGATCATTAAACTTCCGTAAACAATATGCAAAAGTCCGAATCCTATCGTCCAAAACCAAAAACCATATCCAGGAAAACAGGCACAGATCAAACCGATCAAAATCTCTAAAATTCCCAAATATTTTATGGTGCCAATCGTATATTTTGAAGCATTAAGCAAAGCGAGTCCGTAAAAGATTAACATCAATGAAGCAGCTGAAGCAAAATCACCCTGATTCAATTTTAATAAAATATACGCGCCACCGGTAAGCAGCGGAATCAAAAAATGAAATGCCAATCTTTTGGCGGTTTCATCCCAAATCTTTTCATCATTTTTCTTCGCTTCTTTGGCCGAAAGTACATAAGCCGTCACCACGCTAAGCAAAAGCACCAGCATTAGATCGATAACAATCGGCACGAGCTGCGGACTAGCATATCCAATATTTTCATACTCAAACTGAGTAGGGAAGAAGAATATTTTCGCGATACCTGCACCAATAATAGCGTAGATTCCCGCCATGATTCCTGAAGTTCCACTAAGGGAAAGAAACCGCGAAGAGCGATTCATTAAACTTCTAATTTCAGATAGATCCTGTGAATAATCTTTATTCATTTTAAAGTACTTTGAAAATCAAAGTAAATGTATAAAAATAAATTATGCAACTGAATTTTAGTTTTTTATTTCTTTCAATCAAGAAAGTTGTTAACTAAAACTCAGATTGCATAATTTAAGAATGCTTTTTTTAAAGCCTATTTCACCACCCAAATTGGGATCCTTGAATTCGAGGTTGAAAGCTCATCTGTAACGCTTCCTAACATTAAAGAAGAAATATTATTACTTCCTTTATCGGCAACCATTAAAAGATCTGCATTATTATCCTGCGAGCATTCGATAAGTTTTTCAGCGATTGTAGACTCTTTGCTATCCAATACTTTTTCTTCGATATTGTAAGGTTTGTGTAATCTTTTTATAAACTTCTCTAAGCGTTCCTGGCTGTGTTTTTTCAGTTTTACCTTCATTGTATCTGCTGAAACATAAGGTGAAAACTGCGCTGGAATTTGATAAACATGAGCTGCAACAATATTCGCATCAATCTTTTCTTCTATATAATCTATGCTGTTATAGATTTTCATACAACTTCTAGAGAAATCTGTTCCTGCCCAAATAGTGTTTAATTTTGGAGTGCAGGTTTCAGGAATAATTAAAAGCGGGCATTTTACCATTCTAAGTAGCTTATCGGTAAGAACCCCAGCACCTTCATAATCAATCTTATTTCCTACTAGGATCATATCGATATAATATTTATTTACGATATGGTTAAAAATCGATTCGGTATAAGGATCTTCAGCAATTAGCGTATCCCATTCAACATCTGCATCAAAGCTATTGGTGATTTTTTCTGAAAGTTCATCGCCAATAATTTGTTCCAGATCAAGATCTTTTAACTGCTCCTGAAACAATTCTGAAATTGCATATTTTTTTACATTATGAGTGAAATATACCTTTTTAATATCCAGTTTTTTGGCTAAAAACGAAGCGTATGCGATAAGGTGATCGTCCATAGGAGAAAGATCTAACCCTACCAGTATTGTGTTAATATTAATCATTTTTAATCGGCTTTTTTCAGGTTTCTTTTCTGTACTATTTCTTTAACGACCTCTTCGTAATTTTCTTTTTGTTTTTGCTCTTTTTTCTTGTTCAGTTTGCGCATATCTTCTTTAAGTCCCTGGTAGAGCGAATAGCACATCACCAGCAAAATAAAAGCAAAGGGGAGTCCCGTGACGATTGAAGCGGTTTGCAAGGCCTGTAAACCACCACCAACTAATAAAACGGCAGCGATGGTACCTTCAGCAACTGCCCAAAATATACGCTGTCCTACCGGAGCATCAATCTTTCCTCCAGAAGTTAAACTGTCTACAACTAAAGAACCAGAGTCTGATGAAGTCACAAAAAATCCTCCAATTAAGATCACACCTACAACATTAAGAACCGTCGCTAATGGGAATTGCTCTAAGAATACGAAAAGGGCTGTTGCCACATCATCGTTTACAGCTTCAACAATGGTATTATCTCCGGCTAAAACCTGTTGGATTGAAGCACTTCCAAATGCTGAAATCCAAAAGAAGGTGATCAAAGAAGGAACAATAAGTACTCCTAAAACAAATTCTCTAATGGTTCTACCTTTAGATACGCGGGCGATAAATGTCCCTACGAAAGGAGACCAGGCAATCCACCAACCCCAATAAAATACGGTCCAGTCGTTTTGCCATTTGGTACCCGTAAAACTCTCTGTCCAGGTAGAGATCATCAAGAAATCTGAAAAATAATTTCCGGTATTTTGCACAAATGATTGGAAGATAAAGATCGTAGGTCCTAATACTAAAACAAGTAGTAAAAGTACAACGGCAATTCTCATATTCCACTCACTCAAAATTCGAACACCTTTATCTACACCCAAGACTACAGATAAAGTGGCGATCGCTGTAATACCTGCAATTATGATGATCTGTGTCGTGATATCGTTCGTAATTCCAAAAACATGTTCTACACCTGCTGCGATTTGCTGTACCCCAAATCCAAGTGAAGTTGCCAGTCCAAAAAGTGTCGCTAAAACTGCGAAAATGTCTATAAGGTTACCAATCCAACCATGAATTTTATCTCCTATAAAAGGATAAAAAACAGATCTTATGGTTAGCGGTAAACCACGGGTGTACGTAAAATAGGCCAAAGCAAGCCCTACCAAAGCATAAATTCCCCAGGCATGAAAACCCCAGTGAAGAAATGTAAAACTCATCGCTTCTCTCGCAGCAGCTACGGTTCCACCTTCGGCCATTGGCGGAGTGTTAAAGTGGTTTATAGGTTCAGCAATACTCCAAAATAAAAGTCCGATTCCCATTCCGGCGCTAAAAAGCATCGCGAACCAGGAAGCTGTTTTAAATTCTGGTTTTGCATTTTGGCCACCAATTCTAAGATTTCCGAATTTACTAAAGGCCAAATAGATCATAAATCCAAGAAAAATATTCACTACAAGTACAAAAAACCAACCACCATTATTGGCAACATAGTTTTGTACATTTTCGAATACTTTTTCTGCCTGTTTCTCGTAAATGAGCGTTAAGACAATACTTGCGGTAATAATAATGGTCGAAGAGAAAAATACCGGGCCGTTAACCTCTAATCCAAAAATGGATTTTTTCTCGTCGCTTCTGGTAACTTTTTCTGCCATACTAATGTGTTAGATGTTTAAAAATAATATCCTATGTTTATATTAAAACGGGCTTCCCATTTTGCATCTGGGTTCCCCGCAGCAAAATCGTCTACATAATTACCGCCAAGCCAGGAGTGATTATAACCTGCTGCATAGTCGATATATGTGTAAACTTTTCCGGCGGTAATCAAAACGCCGGTTACATTCATAAAAGAGTCTTCAAAATCGTCTTCAGTTTTATCCATAAAACCAAAATCATTATAGAATTCCAAATTTGATATTGGGCCAATTTCTACCGGAATGCTTCGGCTAACCGCTAAAGAATAAAGGTTAAAATCTGCAGCAACGCCATAAGTTGCACCATAAGCCCCAAACTGAAGTACATTATCGTTTATGGTATCTGGAGTGATGGGATTGTGTTCTATGATCATTCCCTGTGCTTTTACATTCCATTTTTCACCTAAATATTCGTAATGAAGCGCAAAACCGTGATGATCGCCTGTTTCCTGAGTATCGAGATTATAAATACCACCGTATTGAACCGATGTTCCTAATTGATGATTTTTATCTTTCCCTAGTTTGTAGATAAACTTTCCGTTAAACTGGTTAATTTCTTTGTTTCGTCCTGCAATATCGTAAGAATATCGAGAAGGATCAATTTCTGAAGTGCTACCAAATTGTAATTCTTCAGCATTTTTGAAGAAAGCTAATTGATATTGAATCCTTTCTGAATCATGAATATACTTTATTCCCATATCATGATCGTCTTCTAAACCAACATAATATGTAAGGTTGAAGAACCAGTTGTGAGAGTTGTATTGCTGAAGCCCAAACGGAACCTGAGTTAAACCAATATGAATTTGATCTTCTTCGTTAAATTTATAACCAAGCCAGCCTTGCTTCAGGAATCCACCACCAAAAGCTTCAGAATATAACCGATATTCGACGTTTAGGAAGACATTTTTATAAGATCCCTCAGCATTAATTCTAAACATATCGTAACCAAAATCACCACCGCGATCTTTTTGGCCCTCTTTCCAACTTGATAAATTGTAATTAAATCGAAGCGCACCACCTATTTTTAACTTTGGTTTTTCTTCATCTTCAGATTCCTGTGCTAAAAGAGGAGATGAGAAAAAAAGAAAAATCGTGCATAGAAGTAGTTTGTAAGATTGAAGTAGTAAAGTTTTTTTCATCCAAAAGTTTTTATTCGATAATCAAAATTAAATGAACTTAACTCGTCCTGATAATAATTGAGATTAGGACGTTTTTGTATCAAGCATTTTTTAATAAAATGTGCCTGGCATTGCGTAATGATTTAAGCGGATTGCGAAAAAAGAAAAATCAATTCCAAAATCCTAAATTTTAATAAAGCCTTAAACCATCTTTAGCAGTACTTTAAGCTATTGCTTCTAATTTTAGCAATGATTTTATTTGAGATTCTAAATTTGTTAGAAATAATATCCAATATTAATATTGAATCTTGCTTCCCATTTTGGATCTGGATCACCGGTAGAAAATTCGTTATCAAAATCGCCTCCTAACCAGGAATGATTGTATCCTGCAGCATAATCGATATATGTGCTTACCGGCCCCGAATTAATTAGCACACCCAAAACATTCATATAAGAATCGCCAAAACCATCGATACGTTTGTGCATATATCCAAAATCATTGTATATCTCTATTTTTTCTACAAAATCTCTATTGATATAGAAAAGGTGTGAAACTCCAAAGTTGTAGATCTCAAAATTTGTAGCCACTTCGTACGGAGTTCCATAGGCGCCCATTTGGATAATATTTCTGGTTTCTCCGGGAGCATTAGCAGGATCAAATTCTGCTTTTGTAGCCTGTGCTTTTATAAACCAGTCATCAGATTTATATTCGTAATGAATGGCTAGGGCATATCGATTTCCGGTTTCTGTAGTTTCAATATTATACAATCCGCCATATTGTGCAGATAAGCCCACTTTATGCATGGCATCTAAATTGGGTTTGTAAAGAATCTTTCCGGTTATCTGATTTACTTCTTTATTATTACCAACCACATCATAAGAATATCGATTGGGTGAAGCCGGTGAATTATTACCAAAAGTTAGTTCTTCAGCATTTTTAAAAAATCCTGCATGATACTCGAACATATCACCCATATACGAATATCTAATTCCCATATCATAATCGTCTTCTAAACCAACGTAGTATGGTAAATTTAAAAACCAGTTATGAGAATTATAGCGCTCAATACCAAAAGGAACCTGTACTAATCCCATTTGTATTTCGCGCTTGTCGTCTAACCTATATCCAAGCCAGCCCTGCTTCAAAAAACCGCCACCAAAAGCTTCTGAATAAAGTCGATATTCGGCATTTACATACAGGTTTTTATAGGAACCATTTACGGCAAGCCGAAAAACATCAAAGCCAAAATCGCCTCCTCTTTCTTGCATTTCTGGTTTCCAGGAAGAGAGATTGTAATTAAAACGTAAGGCGCCACCAATATCTAATTTCGGTTTTGGTTTCTCATCATTTTTTTCCTGAGCAAAATTTTGATAGGGGAGTAGAATGCTAAATAATAGAAGTGGAAAAAAGTAGTTTTTGAGTAATAGTTTATTCATAGGATACTTTTTTGTTTAAGTTACTATGAATAATTATTAATTTTGTTAAAAAGATAAAATTTTAATAATTAATTAAAGTTTAAGACAGAAAAAAGCCTTCTATGAGCATAGAAGGCTTTAAATAGAAAATTATAAACAAAAAACAGAATTAGACTACAAATTAAGATTGTGCAAGCTGAATCATAATGGCAAGTTCTTCCGCTAACTTATCGGTGTTGCCATTCCAACCTACAGATTTAAATTTAATACGGCCATCAGGTCCTACTACAAATTTTGTAGGAATTCCTGAAACTCCATAAGAATCTACCACTTTAAAATCATTGCTATCTTCAACTTTTTCATCCATTAAAACATGAAAATCATATTCATTATCAGCAATAAATTCGGTTACTTCTTTCATACGAACATCTGGAGTTTGTCTCTCCCAGGTATCAATAAATAAGAATTCTACGTTTGGATTATCTTTATGTGCAACCACGGCTTTTTGCATTCCCGGGAACGACATTTTACATGGTCCACACCAGGTTGCCCAAAAATCTAGAACAACGGTTTTTCCTTTTAATTCTTCTAAACTAACCTCGTTACCATCAAGATCTTTTAGAGCAAATTTGCTAGCATCCTCGTCGATCATCATTTTTTTGATATCGCTTTTAGCTTTTTCATGCCCTTTTTCTTCAAGCATAGCTAACTCGTCTTCAAATCCAGAAGCATCACCACTTGCAGTATAGGCTTCCTTATAGTATTCTTTTAATTTTTCAGAACCTTTATTTTCAGCAATAAAATCGGCCGCCTTTTCCTTGGCAACACCGTATTGCTCATCTTCAACTAAATATTGAATGTATTTTTCGGTAATATCAGCATCGGCCATTTTAGAATTGGTAGCCATTTCCTGATATTTAATCGCTTCTTTTAAATCACCTTGCTTATACATTATTGTTGCATAAGTGTCGCTATACATAGATTTTTGATAATCTAGATTTGCATCGAATTGCGAAGCTGTCTGAGTTTCAGATTTTTCTTTTTTAGGATCGATATTATCTAAAATAGCTAAAGATTTTTTAGAAATTTCCTGGGCTTGATCCAGGTTTTTGTTTTCTTCAACTAATTTCCAGGCGATACTATTATATGCTGAAGCTACTCTTCCTTTTTCAGAAATTTTTGAAGCATATTCCTGTGCTTTGTCAATTTCACCTTCGGCAGCCAGTTCACTTGCCAGCATCGATAACATATAGCTTCTATAAACGTTATCTTTTCCTATTTTATCTTCGTAATCTTTGAAAACTTCTTCTTTAGCATCAATACCTTGTGACTGATACATTTTTTGGTAATAGCTAGATGTAGCCATAGAACCTTTTGGAAATTTTTCAGGAATCAAACTTCTTAAAGAATCTGCAGCTTCTTTATTCCCTACAATAGCATTTACTTGATATAAATTGGAGTAATCTCCTTCGGTTAACGAGTCGTTTTCTTTTGCAGCCTCCATTTGCTTTTCAACAAAAGCACTGGCTTTTTCTTTGTCACCTTTAATCATGGCGATATAAGAAAATGCCCATTTTGTTTCTAAAGAAGGATCCTTTTCAAAATCACTTTCATAGCTGGCAACAATAGAATCTTTAGGTATTTCTACACCTCCGTAGCGCTCACCCAGCCCGTAAAAATTTGCGATCTGCGAAGTACTTCCAGATAAAGGATTGCCTTCTTCATTATATAATGGTAATACAAATCCAGCTTTATTGTTATTATCGTCTATATTGTATTGCTTGAACTGAAATGAAATAGCCGTAGCCGTATCTGGAATTTTAATGCTTGAGGTGTAAAGCATAGCCGAATCCTTAAGCTCTATATCTTCTGGATATATCCCGGTACCAGTCATAAAATTGATGATACCTTTTACCTTCTCATCTTCGGTATCTGGGATACTATCCTTAGATGCATAAGTTATTTTAATTTCATCTCCCGGTTGTGGAAATTCTTTACTTATATGTAAAGCCCCTATATCTTTCCCTTTATCTTCAGGTTCGCTTTCACAAGACGTTAAAGCGGTACATAAAGCTATTGCGGGTAGTATTAATTTTTTCATATTATGATTGATGTTTTTATGTGGTGCGTATGAAAATAGTTAAAAAGAGTTAAAGTTTTATGTTTAAGCGTTGATTTAACATTTAATCTGAATATTGAATAATATAATCGTTTTTAAATGAGTAAAGCGTAAAAATGCGCCCTGATTTTATCAAAAACAAAAAGGCTCTGTTAGCAGTTTTTAGATTACAGAGCCTTTTTTAGAAATAAAATAAATTTCTAATTAGAAAGCATTAATGGTTTGTCTTATCGCAACAAGATTAGTCATTAATTGTTCTAAATATTTTAGGTCTAGCATATTAGCGCCATCACTTTTTGCATTTGCAGGATCAAAGTGCGTTTCTATAAATAATCCATCTACATTATTTACAACTCCGGCTCTGGCAATGGTTTCAATCATATCTGGTCTACCACCGGTCACTCCGCTGGTTTGGTTAGGCTGTTGTAAGCTGTGCGTAACATCTAAAACCGTAGGGGCAAACTCGCGCATGGTTGGGATACCTCTAAAATCTACGATCATATCTTTGTAGCCAAACATAGTACCACGATCTGTAACCATTACTTGCTCATTATTACAGTCGGTTACCTTAGTTACCGCATGTTGCATCGATTCCGGACTCATAAACTGACCTTTTTTTAGGTTTACCGTTTTTCCGGTTTCAGCGGCGGCAACTACAAGATCGGTCTGGCGAACAAGAAAAGCCGGAATTTGTAGAATATCAACATATTCTGCGGCTAATTTTGCGTCGCTAATTTCATGAATATCGGTAATCGTTGGCACTTTAAAAGTTTCAGAAACTTTTCTAAGGATCTTCAAGGCTTTTTCGTCACCAATCCCGGTAAAACTATCGATACGAGAACGATTCGCTTTTTTAAAACTTCCTTTAAATACGTAAGGAATTTTCAGTTTATCGGTAATTTCAACAACTTTTTCAGCAATTCTTAAAGCCATTTCTTCACCTTCGATGGCACATGGCCCGGCAAGAAGAAAGAAGTTATCAGAATCGGCATTATGTATTTGTGGTATATTTTCTAATTTCATTTTTCGAGAATTAATTCAGCAAAGATAACTTAATCAAATTTGCCAACCATATTTTTAGTTTGACAGATATTTTTTTAGTACAAGCCGATATTAGTTGTTTTTAGGGTTAATTTTTTCAGCTCTTTAATAGAGTATTGACGATTATTTAACCTGAATGCTCATTAAAACAGCCTATTTTTGTGCAAAATAAGCCCTACAAACCTTTTTAAATAGATTTTCAGGAAGTAAAACCTTCAGTTTTGTATTGTTAATGCTTCTTTTTTAATCTTTTGAGTGTTTGTTTGAAGCCAAAACCCCAAATTTCAGAAAAAATGAGCTTTTTTAAGATCGATATTATGCGTTTTAGTTTGTTGTTTTTCAGTTTTTTTATGCTGAATTGTTTTAACGGAAACGCGCAGAAAAAGCAGGATGCTGAAGTCTTTTCTTCGGAAGTTAAATCTACAAACTGGAAAGAAATTAAAGACTTTAAAACTTCTTACGATAAAGATGAAATTTCAGATAACCAGGATTATGAAAATCACCCAAAACTAATGGGAATAGTAGATGTAGAAGAAGCCTCTGGTTTGGCATATTCAGTAAAAAATCCAGGAATGCTTTGGACGCATAACGATTCTGGCAACGATAACGAGTTGTTTTTAATTAATGCCCAAACAGGCGAGCTTGAAGCGACTTACGAAATAAAAGGGATTAAAAATAAAGATTGGGAAGATGTAGAGGTAACTATCGATCCCAGATCTGGCGAGCCTTATATTTATATTTCAGATACCGGCGATAATAAAGAGAAGCGCTCAGATTATAAAATTTATCGTTTTAAAGAGCCTAAATATAAAAAGGGCGATAAAAAAGAAAAGTGGAAGCCAAAAGATTTATCTAAGATCAAATTAAAATACCCCGATAAAAACCATGATGCCGAAGCTCTTTTTGTAGATCCTTTTACGCTGGATATTTTTCTGGTCACCAAAAGAGACTCCAGATCGATTGTTTATGTGTTGCCATTTCCTGCAAAAAAGGAAAAAAAGAATAAATTAATTAAAGTTGGTGAGCTTTCTTTTAACCGAGTTTCTGCAGCCAATTTTTCATTAGATGGGACCAGGTTGGCGATAAAAAATAGGGAAGAGATTTTTTATTGGGAGCGGGGAACGGCCGAAACCATTTTTGAAATGTTACAACGTGAACCTCAAAAAGCGCCATATATTCCCGAAGTACAGGGTGAAGCGATAAGTTTTGATGAAGAAGGGAATTATTTTACATTAAGCGAAGCGGCCAACCAACCTGAAGATGCTAAGCTTTACAAATATTATTTAAAAAAATAGTAGTCGGTTTTATCGAATTTTAACTCTAATTTTTTTAAGTGAAAGTAGACAGACTTTAAAAATTTATTCTTCAAATAAATACCTCAGGGACTTGCCTTAAGTGAGTTTGCTATTTAAAATAGTATTCGGTTTTCCATATTTATTTATTCCTAATAGTGGGCGCGTATCTTTGTGAATTTATCTTTATTTCAATTTTAAAACTAAAGCTGCTTTGTAAGTATTTGTGAAACAAATTGTTACTTTTAAATTATTTTTTTCAATAATATTTATTTGGCGAAAAATAGCTGTATATTTGCGCCCTTTAAAAACAGGCTTTTATGGCAGCTATTAAAAATATTGCAATTATTGCGCACGTAGACCACGGTAAAACTACCCTGGTTGATAAGATCATGTATCATTGTCGTTTATTTAGAGAAAACGAGAATACAGGTGATCTTATTTTGGATAATAACGATCTTGAGAGAGAGCGTGGTATTACCATTACTTCCAAAAACGTATCTGTAGTATATAAGGATACAAAGATTAACATTATCGATACTCCTGGTCACGCCGATTTTGGTGGAGAGGTAGAGCGTGTGTTAAATATGGCAGATGGTGTTTTACTTTTAGTAGATGCGTTTGAAGGGCCTATGCCACAAACTCGTTTTGTACTTCAAAAGGCCATCGATCTTGGTTTAAAACCATGTGTGGTTGTAAACAAAGTAGATAAAGAAAACTGTACTCCAGAAGAAGTTCACGAAAAAGTATTCGATTTAATGTTCGAGCTTGGAGCAGAAGAGTGGCAGTTAGACTTCCCAACAGTTTATGGTTCTGCTAAGAACAACTGGATGAGTGAAGACTGGAAAAACCAGACAGAAAATATCGAGCCA
Source organism: Zunongwangia atlantica 22II14-10F7 (assembly GCF_002094855.1). Lineage (GTDB taxonomy): Bacteria > Bacteroidota > Bacteroidia > Flavobacteriales > Flavobacteriaceae > Zunongwangia > Zunongwangia atlantica. Next base: position 224,026 of record NZ_ARYN01000005.1, on the reverse strand, counting down.
TTGTTAGATATGGTGATCGAGCATATTCCTTCTCCAAAAGTAGATAAAGAAGGAACACCACAAATGCTTATTACTTCTTTAGATTTCTCTTCTTTTACAGGACGTATTGCCATTGGCCGTTTACAACGTGGAATCTTAAAAGAAGGAATGAATGTTTCTTTGGTAAAAAGAGACGGAACGATAAAGAAAACCAAGATCAAAGAACTTCATACTTTTGAAGGTCTTGGAAGACGTAAGGTAGAAACAGTTGAAGCTGGGGATATTTGTGCGGTTGTAGGATTAGAAGGCTTTGAAATTGGTGATACTATTGCCGATTTTGAAAATCCAGAGGCTTTAAAAACGATTGCTATCGACGAGCCTACAATGAGTATGTTATTTACCATTAACGATTCTCCTTTCTTTGGTAAAGACGGTAAGTTTGTAACGTCTAGACACATTAAAGAAAGACTTACAAAAGAATTAGAAAAGAACCTTGCATTACGTGTTAATGAAACAGATAGTGCAGATAAATTTATGGTGTTTGGTCGTGGGGTACTTCACTTATCAGTACTTATTGAAACCATGCGTCGTGAAGGATACGAATTACAAATTGGGCAGCCACAGGTAATTATCAAAGAGATTGATGGTGTTAAATGTGAGCCTGTTGAAGAATTAACGATCGATCTTCCAGAAAATGTTTCTGGTAAAGCAGTAGAAATGGTAACCCTTCGTAAAGGAGAAATGCTATCTATGGAAGCTAAAGGAGATCGTATGGTTTGTGAATTTATCATCCCATCTCGTGGAATTATAGGTTTACGTAACCAGTTATTAACCGCAACTGCCGGTGAAGCAATTATGGCACACCGTTTTAAAGAATATCAGCCGTTAAAAGGAGGAATTCCAGAGCGTTTAAATGGATCTTTAGTATCTATGGAGAAAGGAACTGCAATTCCTTATTCTATCGATAAACTTCAGGATCGTGGTAAATTCTTTGTAGATCCGGGAGAAGATATTTACGAAGGTCAGGTTATTGGTGAGAACTCACGCCAGGATGATATGGTAGTGAACATCACAAAAACCAAAAAACTTTCTAACGTACGTTCTTCAGGAGCAGATGAAAAAGCGAAAATCGTTCCTGCAATTAAGTTCTCTTTGGAAGAAGCTTTAGAATATATTCAGAAAGATGAGTATGTAGAAGTAACTCCAAATCACTTAAGATTAAGAAAGATCTTCTTAACTGAAAACGAAAGAAAAAGAAATAAGATTATCTAATCGATATTTTTATACCGAAACAAAAACCTCACAGTACTAAACTCGTGAGGTTTTTTTGTTTAGTTGACAGTTGACAGTTCACGGTTTACAGCTGTCAGCGATCAAAATTTAAAATTCGAATAGTTTTATCCTATCTCTTGCCTCCTGATTCCGCAAATTCCAAATCTTTCAATAATTTTCAAATTCGGAATTCGATATTCATAAAATCGTTCATCACATCACCGCATTTTCAAATTATCAAATTCATATTTCAGCATTCAACATTCAACATTCAACATTCAACATTCAACATTACCACATCATCACATTATCACATTTTCAAATCATCACATCATCACATTATCCAAGTCTCTTGTCTCACATCTCACATCTAACGTCTAGTATCTAGAAAAAAAAGACCAAAATTTTAACGAATATTGAATCCTATAAAATCATCGTTTCTGTTGAATAAAGCTGGCGATTTAGCTATTTTTGCATCGTGAAATTCTTGTTTCCCATATTCGCGTTTTTGATTGTTATTCGGCCTGCTTTTCCGGTAGTGGAATATGTGCTGAATTACGATTACATAAGCAAAGAGCTTTGCGAAAATAAAGACCGTCCTGAACTGGCTTGTAATGGGAAATGTTATTTGATGCAGGCTTTAGCTGAAGCTTCAGAAAAAGAATCACAGCAAAAAAAGGAAACTTCAGCAAAAAAAATAGAGATTCCTTTATTTTATGCTGAAAAACAACTGATTTTAAATACCAATTTCGATACTGAAGCGATTGCCCATAACTTCGTTGCAAAACCTCAGTTTTATCAATATTATTCTCTTCAGGATTTCTTTCACCCTCCAATCATTTAAGTTTTCTCGATATTCGAGAATTTAAGGATCAATTTTTAGACTATTCAGAAAATTATTTCTGAATAGTAACTATGTATTTTTAAAAACTTAAAAGTTTAAGATGAAAATTTCAATAAAACTAATCTATAGATCGGCTCTAATATTAGGCCTTACATTAATCGCTGTTTCCTGTGCTGAAAGTACTTCAGCTAAAAAAGAACAGTACGAAGAATTATTTCACCAGGTGTTGGACGTTCACGACGAGGTGATGCCTAAAATGGGTGATATTCCAGAAATTTCGAAAGAACTAAAGGCGATCGCCGATACCAGTAGTACAGCTGAGAAATATCTAAAAGCCGAGCAAAAACTACAGGAAGCCGATAAGCTAATGATGGATTGGATGCATAGCTTTAGCGACGAATTTGTGAAGAATAAAGCGAAAGTTCAAAAAATGACTAACGAAGAACTTCAGCAGCAAATCGAAGCTTTACAGGAAGAACTTGGCGATGTAAAAGCAATGCAGCAAGCTGTAGATTCTAGCATAAAAAACGCACAAGCGCTTACTAATAAATAAGTTTTTCGAATGCGATATTTAGGCTTTTTCGTAGCCTTTTTTATCCTGCTTAAACCCATAATGCCCATTTTCGACTATATTTTCAATTACGATTATATAGTAACCGAATTGTGTATTAATAAAGATCGGCCAGATCTCGCCTGTAATGGTAAATGTTACCTAATGCAGTCGCTGGCCCAGCAGGCAGATGAAGAGCACGAAGAAAAACGCGGAATCTTAGCCAATAGATACGAGCTGCCTTTGTTATATTTTGAAGTTGATGAGGTGATTTTCGATGAAAAACCAGTCAATTTTAAGAAAGCTGAAAAGCAGCAGTTTGCTTATCTGGCACTTTATACTTTTCTCTTTAATAAGAGAATGGTAAAACCTCCTATTGTTTAAAAATTCATTTTAAAAAGGCTAAAATCGGCTTACGCAATAAGACCGACAGCCATAGCTATGTCTGAAATTTCCTAAATCAAATAAAGTTTTTGGAAAAAGGCATAGTGGAAAAATACTATTTAAAATTACTTAAAAAGCACTTCAAAATTTAAACAAAATGAATTTTAATTATATAAAAACTCTTGTAATACTTCTTGCTATTTCGTTAACCGCCTGTTCTTCAGATGACGATGCAGTAAACAATCTAGGTGGCGAAAATAATGTACGTATCGAATTTGATGCCGGTGTTAATGGCGATGCACTTTTGCTTGGTGCCGCTAGTTATACGAATTCTAACGGCGAAAGTTTAACGATTAATCGTTTCAATTATATCGTGAGCAATTTTGTGCTTATCGATGCTGAAGGAACCGAATTTACCTACCCAAAAGATGATAGTTATTTTGTAATAAGTGAGGAAAATGAGCTTACCGAAGTTCTTTTAGAGAATATCCCAGCTGATGAATATGTGGCGCTTCGATTTGGTGTAGGAGTAGACCAGGAAAAATATCAGCAGGGCGCGGAAGGTCAGGGTGATTTTCTTCAAATCGCCGAAGAAAATGAAATGATGTGGTCCTGGCAGGCAGGTTATAAATTCCTGAATTTCGAGGGAACTTTTACCTCAGAAAGTATAACCGAGCCTACAATTTTCCAAATCCACATGGGAAGTCACGGAAGCAGTCTGGATAATTATCGTGAAGTTACATTGCAACTACCAACCGATGCCTTGGTGAGCGAAAATTTGAGTCCGGTGGTACACATGGCCGTAGATGCCAACCAGGTATTGGATGGACAATATAAAATCGAACTTTCTGAAGCGGCTGTGGTAATGATCGACGAAGTTAAAAGTCCGCAAATCTCTGAAAATGTAAGCGGAATGTTTCGGGTAGATCATGTGCATAACGGAGAAAATGTTCAGCATTAATCTGCACTTATTGATGAGTAGATTTACAAATGAATTACTGCTGATATTGCTGGTTTTTGGATTTAATTCTTGCAGTAATGATGAAGCCGAATATATCTCGATCAATCGCGAGTTGGAAGTGAATATTCCTTCAAATTTTCCGGAAATTCAGTACGATTTAAGTGCAAACGCACCAACCGAAAGAGGATTTGAGCTTGGTAAAAAGCTGTTTTATGATGGTAAGTTGTCTTCAAATGGATTTATTTCCTGCGGATTTTGCCACGAGCAGCGTTTTGCATTTACGCATCATGGGCATCAATTTAGTCACGGTATCGACGATCTGGAGGGAACCAGAAATGCGCCCGCTATTCAGAATATGGCCTTTCAGAAAGAATTTGCCTGGGATGGGGCGACTTCGCATCTGGATTTGTTTCCTATAATTCCGATTACCAATGAAGTTGAAATGGGAGAAACAGTCTCGAATGTGATTTCGAAATTAAGAGCAGATGCCGAGTATCAACAATTATTTGCTGAAGCTTTTGAAGATGGTGAAGTAAACAACGAATATTTCTTTAAAGCCTTATCGCAGTTTATGGTGATGATGATCTCTTCAAATTCGAAATACGATAAATATGTGCGGAATGAAGAAGGTGGTGATTTTACCGAAACTGAAGAATACGGCTATGAGTTATTTCAGCAAAAATGCGCTTCCTGCCATACCAGCGATCTTTTTACCGATGATGCTTTTAGGAATAACGGTTTGCCTATCTATCCTGGTATAGATGATATAGGAAGGGCAGAGGTGACCGGAAGCGTAGCCGATAATTACAAGTTTAAAGTGCCAAGCTTGCGAAACGTAGCGATCACTGCACCCTATATGCACGATGGCCGTTTTGGTAGTTTAGAGTCGGTGCTTGATTTCTATCAAAATGGAGTGCAGGATTCAGAAACTTTAGATCCTATTTTAAAACAAAATAACAGATTGGGGATCGATTTAAGCGAAGCAGAAAAAGAAGCTTTGATTGCTTTTTTAAATACCCTAACCGACGAAACTTTTTTAAACGATGAACGATTTGCAGAATATTAAAAGCATAATACTATTGATATTAGGCGTTTTTGGCAGTACTTTTTTAAAGGCCGAAAGCTTAAAAGATTCAACCAATGTCTTTGCGAATTTTAATTTTAAAACTGCTACTGAAGATTTCGGTTTAGTTGAAAATCATAAAACAAGTGCCGAATTTTTTGATTTTGATGATTGTGATGTTTGCGGTTGCGGAAGTAGTGGCGGTAGCATGGGCTACGGTACGATTGGTGATGGTAATTTTGTTGGGGTAAGATATATCACACAACAGTATCGCTCGCGAGATGGGATTTACAATAATTCTCCCTGGATCGATGAGAATTTTAATACTATGCAGGCCTGGGCTAGGATTCCGGTTAGTCAGAAAATTAAACTGAATGTAATTGTGCCATATCATTTTCATAATCGGCAATTTGTAGATGAAACTTCACAACGCATTAATGGTTTGGGAGATATTAGTATACTTGGATTTTACCAGTTAATTTCACCAAAGTTAGACGGATTTTTACCCGAGCAGCAAACCAAATTCAAGCACAGTCTTGAAGTAGGAGTAGGTGTAAAGTTACCAACCGGGGAATATGATCGTGCTAATAATGAAGGCAGTGTAAACCCGAGTTTTCAGGTAGGAACCGGAAGTTGGGATGTATTGCTTGCTTCAAATTATTCGGTAAGTCATAAAAACTGGGGATTGGGAGTTTTAGCGAACTATACAATTAAAACTGAAAACGAGCAGGAGTATCATTTTGGCGACCAGTTTAATTACGGGGTAAATTTATTTAGAACCTTCAACACTTTGAATGCAAAAACATTTACGCCTGTTTCTATTAGTCCGGTTTTGGGCATTTCAGGAGAAGTTTTTGGAGAAAATGAAAGTTACGGTCTGGTCGTTCAGGATACAAAAGGAAATGTTTTATTTAGCCGAATAGGCGTGGAATCTACCTACGGAAAAATATCTGGCGGAGTTAATCTCATGCTTCCGTTATCGCAGGATCTAAATGGCGGCGCTGTTGAAGCCAAAATGCGATTAGGAATCCACCTGAATTTCGTGTTGTAAAAAACAGACTCCAGTAAACTAGCGGGCAAGCTTGTGAGGCATTTTTTTGAAAATCGTCTTTGTATTGAGGCAAGCTCTAGAGCATTTAATCTCGATTATCGAGTAAAAAAGAAAAGCTGCTATTTTTTTACAATAGCAGCTTTTTTATATAAAATCGTCTTAGAAATTTAGAAGGTTATTTCAGAATAAATAGTTTTTCTAACTTCTAACTTAAACCGTTTTCTGCACCACTTCAAAAACACGTTGTCCGTCGCATTTTAGGGTTTTAGAAGGATATTTCAGTAATAAGGCATAATCGTGAGTGGCCATTAAAATCGTGTTTCCGTTTCGGCTAATTTCCTGTAAAACTTCCATCACTTCTACAGAGGTTTGTGGATCTAGGTTTCCGGTAGGCTCATCGGCAAGGATCAATTCAGGATCATTTAAAAGCGCACGAGCAATGGCAACACGTTGTTGCTCTCCACCAGAAAGTTGATAAGGAAACTTAAAACCTTTAGTCTTCATGCCAACCTTTTCTAAAACAAGATCAATCTTTTGATCCATATTGCTTTTGTCTTTCCAGCCGGTGGCCTTCAATACAAAAAGAAGATTGTCTTTAATATTACGATCTGTCAATAATTTAAAATCCTGAAAAACAATCCCCAGTTTTCTACGTAAATAAGGAATGTCTTTTTCCTTTAATTTTCGAAGGTTAAAATCTACGATGGTTCCTTCACCTTCGGTTAAAGGAAGATCGCCATAAAGCGTTTTCATAAAACTACTTTTACCGGTACCGGTTTTTCCTATCAGGTATACAAAATCACCTTTATTTACCGTCACATCAACTTCAGAAAGTATAAGATTTTCACGCTGGTAAATTGCAGCATTTTTAAGTTCGAGAACAACGTTGGCCATAAATCAAAATTCTTTTCAGTATAAAAGCTTTTAAAGCTTATCGCCCAAGACTAATACTTGGATACTCTTATAAACAGACTAAAAACTGAGGCCAAAATTATACAATTTCAAGCTTAATTTTTAGAGGAATTATAAAACACTTCGAGCTATAAAACTAAGGCTAAATATACAGTTTTAGTAGACTGGGCATATACTTTTTTTTACATTAACATAATTATAGTGTTTAATTCGCGTTTAGAATTAAAGCATTAAATTATCTTTGATTACCAAACCTAAAAAACTATAAATGACAACCGGCAAACCTTACCTAATTGTTGTTTTTCTATTGGTGGCAAGTATTGGATTTTCCCAACAGTCTGCCATTTATACCAATGATCTTGTAAAATTTAATAAGGCCTTAGAATTGTATAATAACGAGCAATATCTGGCGGCCCAAAAACTTTTTGCAGATGTTAAAGAAGAAGCAACAGACGAAAAAATAAAAGGCGATTGTGCATATTATGTTGCCAACGCCGCGGTGAGACTAAACCAGCCAGGAGCAGATGAGCTTATGGAGCGTTTTGTGTCTCGATATCCTACCAGTACCAAAACAAATTCTGCCTACCACGATGTAGCAACTTACTATTTTAATACGGGTAAATATCCACAGGCGCGTAAGTGGTACGATATGGTAGATGAGAAAAGTATGAGCCGTGCCGAGTTGGAAAAGTATTACTTCAATAAGGGTTATGTATATTTTCAGACCAACGATATGGGGCAGGCGAAAAATTACTTTAACAGGGTAATGGATTCTGAACAGTATGGTGCGCAGGCAAAATATTATATTGGCTACATGGCGTACGAATCTAACGATTACGACCAGGCGAACCAGTATTTTGATGAAGTAAAAGGAGACGAACGCTATGGCCAGGATCTTTCGTATTATCAGGCGGATATGAACTTTAAGCTTGGAAATTTTGAAAAAGCGATTCAGCTTGGAAAAGAGCAACTGCCAAAATCTAATGTGATGGAAAAATCACAATTAAATAAGATCATTGGTGAGAGTTATTTCAATTTAAAACAATACGATCAGGCTATTCCTTATTTAAAAGAATATCAGGGTGTAAGGAGAAAGTGGAATAACACCGATTATTACCAGTTAGGATATGCTTACTATCAACAGGGAGATTATGCAAACGCAATTTCAGAATTCAATAAAATAATCGACGGGAAAAATGCGATCGCTCAAAATGCTTATTATCATTTGGCGCAATCGTATTTAGAATCTGGACAAAAGCAGCAGGCATTAAACGCATTTAAAAATGCCAGTGAAATGGATTTTGATGCGAAGATCAAAGAAGATGCGATGCTTAATTACGCTAAACTTGGTTATGAAATTGGGAATAGCTACGAGAGTCCTTCTAAGGTTTTAATTACGTTTTTAGAAACTTATCCAAATTCTACGAATAAAGCTGAAGCTGAAGAATTATTGATCAACTCTTTTATTACTTCGGGGAATTTTGAAGAAGCGATGCAGCTTTTAGAAAGTAACAGAAATTTTGCAGATAAAGTAGCATATCAAAAGGTGGCTTATTTCTACGGAATTCAACTTTATGAAGAAGGAGATTATTATGAAGCGATCAAGAATTTTGATAAAGCTTTAAAAGAACCTCGTGACCCAAAAATTACAGCAAAAGCAACTTATTGGAAAGCAGAAAGTGAATTCAATGTAAATAGAATTGACGATGCAATTATTGGTTATAAGGAATTTGGCGGGATGACCGCTGCTTCGGGAACCGATGAAAAAGCAGATCTGGACTACAATATTGGTTACGCTTACTTTAAGAAAAATGAATACGATCGTGCGATAGAATACTTTAAAAGATACGCTGAAAACAGCCAAAATGAGTCAGCTAAAAGAAACGATGCCTATTTAAGATTAGGAGATAGTTACTTTGTGAATAGTCAGTACTGGCCAGCAATGGAATCCTATAATACAGCTATTGCAAACGGCGTTGGTAATGCAGATTATGCAGCTTTTCAAAAAGCTATAAGCTATGGTTTTGTAGATCGTAACGAACGTAAGATAGAAGATCTTTCAGGATTCAACAGTAAATATCCAAGATCAGCTTTTCGTGATGATGCGCTTTATGAATTAGGAAATACTTATGTAGCGACCAATAATACTTCGCAGGCAATTTCTACTTACGATCGTTTAATTAGAGAAGTGCCGGGAAGTGCTTTGGTTCCTAAAGCGATGCTGAGACAGGGATTAATTTATTATAATGGAAACCAGGGAGAAAAAGCACTTTCTAAATTTAGAAAAGTAGTAAACGATTATCCAAATACGCCTGAAGCGATGGAAGCAGTTTCTACCGCACGTAATGTTTACGTAGATCTTGGTAGAACAGATGAATATGCAAGCTGGGTAAAAAATATCGATTTTGTTGAAGTAAGTGATGCAGATTTAGATAATACAACTTACGAAGCAGCCGAAAATCAATATTTAGCGAACAATACTGCGCAGGCAAAATCGAATTTCCAGAAATATTTGAAAAGTTTCCCTAACGGAATCCATGCGATCAATGCTAATTTCTACTTAGCACAATTGCAGTATCGTGAAGGAAATCAGGAAGCATCGATCCCTAATTATAAATATGTGATCGATAAACCAAATAACGAGTTTACCGAACAATCTTTAGCTAGACTTTCTGAAATTTATCTTGAAAATTCACAATATCAGGAAGCGGTGCCATTGTTACAACGTTTAGAGCAAGTAGCCGGCGATGCACAGAATACGATTTATGCACAATCTAACCTGATGAAGTCTTATGACGAGATGAATCAGCCGGGACAGGCTGCAGCTTATGCAGATAAGGTGTTGGCAAATCCTGAAGCCGATAAACAAGCCAGAACCGATGCACAATTGATCGTAGCAAGATCTGCGATTAAATCTGGAAATGAAGCCAAAGCAAAAGCGGCTTATGCTGAAGTTCAGAAAACTGCAACCGGAGAATTAGCGGCAGAGGCATTGTATTATGATGCTTATTTTAAAAATAAGAGCAATAACTACGAAGCTTCAAATGCGGCAGTACAAATCTTGGCGAAAGATTTTTCAGGATATAAAAAATGGGGAGCAAAAGGATTGGTCTTAATGGCTAAAAACTTCTACGAACTTGGGGATGCGTACCAGGCAACCTATGTTTTGGATAATGTGATCAAAAATTTCAGTAAATATCCAGAAGTGGTTCAGGAAGCGCAACAGGAACTTTCCAGAATTAAAGCTGAAGAAGCAAAAACAAATTCTTCAGTACAAACCGGAAATAATTAATCCTTAAAAGGAATTCAACCTAACAACAATTTAAGAGATCATATATGAAATTTGTTTCAATAAAAAGGAGCTTGTTTTTATGTCTGTTTTTAGTAAGTGGCTTTGCTTTTGCGCAAGATCCAATAGACAGTGAAACGGTAACGGTGGTAAAACCCTATTCGCCATCGGTTAGAGAGGCTTCTAAAATAAAAGCAGTGCCGGGAAAAGCAGATTCTGTAAGCACTACAAAAAAGGCGGTGAAATATAATATTTTTTCGGTTCCGGTAGCTTCAACTTTTACTCCGGTAAAAGGTAGAGCAACTAGAGTAGAGCGTGTAAGACCACCAAAAGCTTATGATAATTATGCAAGTTTAGGATTAGGAAATTACACAAATGTTCTGGCGGAATTTTACAGTAACATAGAAGTAAACCGCGATCAGAACTTCGGGGTGTATTTACTACATAATTCTTCCCAGGGAGGTATAGACGGAGTATTGTTAGACAATAAATTCTACGATACTTCATTGAATCTTAACTACGGAAGTAAAGACCGTGATTATTCTTGGAATACTGAGCTTGGTGTGCAACATCAGTTATATAACTGGTATGGAGTTTCTGAAAATGTACCAATGACAGATGCTGAAATACTTTCTATAGATTCTCAGCAAAACTATTATTCGGTTTTTGGAGGAGGAAATATCGAACTTTACGATTCGTTCTTTAAAACTGCAGATCTTGAAATTAGACAAACTGGTGATGCTTTTGGAACTTCAGAGCAAAAAGTAGACCTAAACAGTACCTTAGAATTTAATATCGCAGACGAACTAATTACTACAGATGTTCAGGCGAATTTTGTAAATGGTTCTATGGATAGAATGTATGCTGAAAATGTAGAAAATAAATATACATTTTTAAATGTTGGTGTAAATCCTAGTTTATTGATTTTAAGAAATAACTTAACGCTTAATATAGGTGCTGCATTTTTCTATGGTTTAGATACAGAAAATAGCGAGAGCAATTTCTATCTATATCCAAAAGTTACCGCAAGTTATAAGTTAGCAGGAGATTATTTTACTCCATATGCTGGTTTAGAGGGCGGACTTCAGCAAAATTCATATTACGGTTTTGTACAACAAAATCCTTATGTTTCGCCAACTGCTATGGTAGCGCCAACAGACAATTTGTATAATTTTTATTTAGGAGCAAAAGGGAAACTAACCAACACAGTTTCTTATAACTTTAGAGGAGGCTATAATGCTGAAGATATGAAACCACTTTTCCTTAGAAACGCGTACCAACCAACAATTATGGAAGGTTATGCCTACGGAAACTCTTTTGGAGTGGTTTACGATAATTTAAAAACATTGTCTTTTTTCGCGAATCTTAGTGTAGATGTAAGTGATAACTTTAGATTAGGAATTACAGGTGAATATTTTGATTATGATACTGATGTGCAGCAAGAAGCATGGAATTTACCAAACTTTAATGCCGAGTTAACCGCAGATTATCAAATCACCGAAAAATGGTATGCCGGTGCTAACCTGTTTTTAGTGGGAGAAAGAGAAGCAATGGCAATTATGGATTATCGCCCTGTAGATGGTGGTATCGAGCTAGAACCAACAACTTTAGATAGTTATTTTGATGCTAATGCGCATGTTGGATACCGCTTTAACGATCAGCTTTCTGCATTTGTAAAAGGAAGTAACCTTTTAAATAATGATTATCAGCAATGGAGTGACTTCCAGGTGCAGGGAATTCAGGTTTTAGGAGGCGTAACCTATAAGTTCGATTATAATTAATAAGTGATATATCAGTAACAAAAGGCGATCTGGCAAACAGGTCGCCTTTTTTGTTTTGCTCCCTCATTGAGGGTTTAATTCTCCCAAGTCTCGCTTCGAAATAAAAAAAGATTTACCTATTCGTAGCTCGAGGGCTTACTCCCAGATACTTTGCTTTATTAATACATAAAAATCCTATCTATTTTTTATATTCAATTTAAAAACTTCTTAGTTTTGCCGAACTAAATTGATAACAATAACAAAACATTGGATCATTAAAATTAACAAGTTTAGTATGTTAATTTGCATCCAAAATCGTCAATAACGTAACAGGTTTTAATGGCTAAAAAATTTAAACGTATTAACCGGGATCGTCCTTATTTAAACATCCTGGATTTTCTTGTAAAAGAAAGAACCTTCCTGGGGATTATTATGGTTGGGATTATCGTTGCCGGTATCTCTACAGGTTATGGAAGAGCTGCAATGTGGGTTGGTTTCTTTTTTGCCGCTTACGCAACCGTAGCCAATGATAGTATCCAGTCTTTAGGTACTTTTATTGAAAGTAATAAAGCTAGAAAATGGTGGATCTTATGGCTTTTTGTGGGTTCTATTTTTCTGGTGACCGTCGCGTGGAGTTTCTTTCATTATGATGGAGATGTAACCTATCAACGGCTTTTAAATCCAGATGGGACATCAGATTATCCGCATCCAGAAAAATTTAGCTTTTTCCAGATCATTGCGCCACTGGTATTATTGATTCTTACCAGAATGCGAATGCCAGTTTCTACTACATTCCTTATTTTAAGTGTTTTTAGTGCAGATACCTCTGGAATAACTTCAGTGATTGGTAAAAGTTTATCGGGTTATGTGATGGCTTTTATATTGTCTTTTGCGGTGTGGTATTTATCCTATAATGCGATTCGAAAATTCTTTAAAAGTAGAAAAGCACATACAGGCTGGATGGCGGTACAATGGATTGTGAGTGGATCGCTTTGGGCGGTTTGGGTAATGCAGGATGGTGCGAATATCGCAGTGTTCTTACCAAGACATCAAAGTTTATTTCAGTTTATCATCTTTGCGGTTACCATCTTTTTAGGTTTAGGATTATTATTCTATTTACGTGGTGATCGTATCCAGGAAGTAGTAAGCGAAAAATCTAGAATTTCAGATATACGTGCAGCAACTTTAGTAGATTTAACCTATGTGTTATTATTGATCTACAAGTTGTTTATTAGCACAGTACCAATGAGTACTACATGGGTTTTCCTTGGGGTAATTGGAGGTCGTGAGATCGCTATAAGTCTTGCGCGTAAGAAAAAGGGTAAAAAACATCGAAAGAAAGCTTTCAAATTAATCGCCAGAGATTTTGCTTATGCATTCTTAGGATTAATTATTTCCGTAGCCTTAGCTGCTGCTGCAAATAAGAGTATCCGTGACGCTATCTTTGCAAGTTTTATCGGGTAATTTTCTATAGAATTTCTTCAGAAAATATATAATTTCAATCAAATGCACCTTAGCTAAGGTGCATTTTTTATTTTTACAACTTATCTTAAAAAGTGAACTATGCGTAAGATTTTTACAATGCTATTTGTATCGGTTATTTTATTTTCCTGTGATTCTAAGCAGAAAGTGGATCTAATTGTAACCAATGCAAAGATTTATACCGTAGACGAAGGTTTTTCTATGGCTGAAGCTTTTGCCGTAAAAGACGGTAAATTTGAAGCTATTGGAACAACTTCAGAAATTACATCAGCTTATGAAGCTAACGAAACTATGGATGCCGAGGGTAAAGCGATTTATCCCGGTTTTATCGATGCTCATGCCCATTTTTATCGCTTAGGGCTTCAGCAGCAAATGGTAAATCTGGTAGGAACAAAAAGCTATGAAGATATAGTGGGCAGAATCGTTGAATTTCAGCAAAAAAATAATAAATCTTACATCACCGGTGGTGGTTGGGATCAAAACGATTGGGAAGATAAAGAGTTTCCTACCAAAGATACCTTAGATCGATTATTCCCGGATACGCCAATTGCTTTAAGCCGAATAGACGGCCATGCATTGCTTGTAAATCAGGCGGCTTTAGATAAAGCAGGAATTACTACAGAAACTCCTTTTGAAGGTGGTGATATCGAGCAGAAAAACGGAGAATTAACCGGTATTCTAGTGGATAATCCAATGCAGTTAATTTTTGATTCGCAGCCAAAGCCAACAGAAGATGAAATGGCAGAAGGTTTAATGGCTGCTCAAAAAATGTGTTTTGAGTATGGTTTAACTACAGTGGTAGACGCCGGGATCGATCGTAAAGTGATCGAACTTATGGATAGTTTACAACAGCATAATGATTTTAAAATGAGAATCTATGCGATGATTAGTAATACTGAAGAAAACCTGAATTATTACTTGGACAAAGATCCTTATAAAACAGATCGTTTAAATGTGCGCTCGGTAAAGTTCTATGGGGATGGTGCTTTGGGATCTCGCGGTGCGGCCTTAAAAGAAGAATATAGCGATCGTCACGGTCATTTTGGAGCTTTGCTTTCTCCTGTAGAAACTTTCAAGGAGGTTGCGACTAAAGTTGCAAAATCGAAGTATCAATTAAATACTCATGCTATTGGAGATTCGGCGAATTATGTAGTGCTAAAAACTTATGATTCTTTACTGAAAAATGAAGCAGATAGAAGATGGCGAGTAGAGCACGCACAAATTGTAGATGAAGGAGATTTTAAATATTTCAGTAAAAATATTATTCCCTCTGTACAACCAACGCATGCCACCAGCGATATGTATTGGGCTGAAGATCGTTTGGGTGAACAGCGATTACAGGAAGGTGCTTATGCGTATAAAAAATTATTAGATCAGGCAGGATTGGTTGCTTTGGGAACCGATTTTCCGGTAGAGCAGGTGAGTACTTTTTTAACTTTTTATGCTGCTGTAGCAAGAAAAGATACTGAAGATTATCCTGAAGGAGGTTTTATGAAAGAAGAAGCTTTATCTCGAGAAGAAACTTTAAAAGGAATGACCATTTGGGCAGCTTATGCCAACTTTGAAGAGAACGAAAAAGGAAGTATCGAGAAAGGTAAATTTGCAGATTTTATCATGTTAGATAAAGACATTATGGAAGTAGATGAAAGTAACATTCCGAATCTAAAAGTTTTGGCTACTTACCTGAATGGAGAAAAAGTGTTTTAAGAAACAGAAAAGATTATCTTTGCTAAAATTAAAAACTAAAAAATGGATAACGGAATATACGCTAAGTTTCACACCACAAAAGGTGAGATTTTAGTAGCATTAGAATATGAAAAGGCTCCGGGAACAGTAGGGAATTTTGTAGGTCTTGCTGAAGGAAATTTAGAAAACGAAGCAAAACCACAGGGAACACCTTATTACGACGGATTAAAATTTCACCGTGTAATCCCAGATTTTATGGTACAGGGTGGTGATCCTCAGGGAACCGGTGTTGGTGGTCCTGGATATAAGTTTGATGATGAAATTCATCCAGATCTTAAGCACGATGCGCCTGGTAAATTATCTATGGCAAACGCAGGCCCTGGAACTAATGGGAGTCAGTTTTTTATTACGCACGTAGAAACTCCGTGGTTAGACGGAAAGCATACTGTTTTTGGAAGTGTTGTTGAAGGTCAGGATATCGTAGATAGCATTGCACAGGGCGATAAGATCGAGAAATTAGAGATCATTCGTGAAGGCGAAGAAGCTAAAAATTGGAATGCGGTTGAAACTTTCCGTCAGTTTAATGGTGCTAAAGCCGAGCGTGAAGCTGCTGCAAGAAAACAACAGGAAGAATTGCTAGGGGAATTAGCTCAGGGATTCGAGAAAACCGAAAGCGGTTTACGTTATAAGATCGAGCAAGAAGGTGACGGTAAGCAGGCAGAAAAAGGAAAAACAGTTTCTGTACATTACAAAGGACGTTTAGCTGACGGTACTGTTTTCGATTCTTCTTATAAAAGAAATCAGCCATTAGAATTTCCAGTAGGAGTAGGGCATGTTATTGCTGGTTGGGACGAAGGTATTCTAAAACTGAAAGTTGGAGACCAGGCAAGATTTGTAATTCCTTCTCATCTTGGATATGGTGAGCGCGGTGCTGGTGGAGTAATTCCGCCAAATGCAACATTGATCTTTGATGTAGAATTAATGGACGTAAAATAGTCTGAAAAATTAAGCATAAAAAAAGCTGCTCGATCGAGCAGCTTTTTTTATCTCAAATTCTTATTACCAAATTAGTCCACATTTGGTTGTGGTGTTAACCTTAAATAAGGCTTAACTTCGTTATATCCCTTTGGGAAAAGATCTTTAGCATCTTCGTTAGAAACAGCCGGACTGATAACAACTTCTTCGCCATGTTTCCAGTTTGCTGGAGTAGCTACTTTATGATAAGCTGTTAGTTGTAAGGAATCGATAACACGAAGAATCTCTTCAAAATTTCTACCTGTACTTGGTGGATAGGTTAGCGTTAACTTTACTTTTTTGTCTGGGCTAATAATAAATACAGATCTTACGGTTGCTTTGTTATCTTCATTTGGATGAATCATTCCGTATAAAGAAGAAACATTTTTATCCTCATCAGCAATAATTGGATAATTAAGCTTTACTTCCTGAGTTTCCTCAATATCTTTTACCCAGCCTTTGTGTGACTCAAGATCGTCGATACTTAAAGCGATCACTTTAGTGTTACGCTTATCAAATTCTGGTTTGTAGTTAGCAACAGTCCCTAACTCTGTAGTACAAACCGGAGTATAATCTGATGGGTGAGAGAATAAAACTCCCCAGCTTTCACCTAGATAGTCGTAAAAGTTTATTTTTCCTTCGGTAGTTTCAGCATCAAAATTTGGTGCTGTATCTCCTAATCTTATATTGCTCATAACTGATCTTTTTTAATTTGAATCCAAAATTAAAGAAAATCGAATTAATTAACCTAGTAAATCGATAGGATAATTATGTTTTGTGAAAAATTTAACCTGAAGTCTGTTTTTCCGCAGAAAAATAGGAACCGATTTTGAATGTCCGCAATAAATTATAATGAGGTGTGGTCACCCTGAACTTGCTTCAGGGTATCATCACAATATTTTGTTTTTTAATACAATATGAGATTCCGGATCAAGTCCGGAATGACGAAAACAACGAATTATTACAAATTGCGGATAATCAAGAACTGATTTTGTATAATTTCAGCCACTACTGTTTCCACTTAATATTACAACCAATACTTGGTTTTTGATCTTCAGAAACCTTTTCTCCAGCCAGAATAGCTTCCATGGCATCTCTTAGATCTTTCCCGGTAACCGGTTTTTCATTTCCGGGGCGAGAATCATCTAATTGTCCTCGATAAGCCAGCTCTAAATCTTCATCAAAAAGAAAGAAATCTGGTGTGCAGGCAGCATCGTAAGCTTTTGCTACGCTTTGATCTTCGTCATACAAATAAGGGAACGTATAAGCTTCAGATTGGGCGGTTTCTTTCATTAATTCTGGGCTGTCATCAGGATAATTTTCTACATCGTTACTGGAGATCGCAACGATTCCAAAACCTTTTGCCTGGTATTCTTCACCTAGTTTTGCGATCTCTGGATTTACATGTTTTACAAAAGGGCAGTGGTTGCAAATGAACATGATTAATATTCCTTTTGGTCCTTTTAGAGCTTCAAGATCAAAGGTTTTATCGGTAACTGTATCGTATAGTTCAAACTCTGGTGCTTTAGTTCCTAAAGCCAACATATTTGATGGTGTACGTGCCATAATTTTTTACTATAAATTTACAAATTTGTACTCTAGAATATCTAAATTTCCGTAGAAATACAAATGCTATGGAAATAAGTTGGAGAGACTTTGAAAAAGTTGAAATGCGGGTAGGAACCATCATCGAGGTGAACGAGTTCCCTGAAGCCAGAAAGCCCGCTTACAAGCTGAAAATTGATTTTGGAAAACATATTGGTTTCAAAAAAACATCAGCACAGATCACCAAAAATTATAAACCAAAAGACTTGTTAGGAAAACAGGTAATTGCGGTTGTTAATTTCCCAGATAAACAAATCGCTAATTTTATGAGTGAATGCCTGGTGATGGGAGCAGTTGGTGATCACAATGATATTACACTGATAGAACCTGGTTTGCATGTAGAGAATGGCTTAAGAATTGGATAGTTTTCTATGGGAAAAGAGCTAAAGTAAGGGAGTAGATTGCATATAAAACTTTCGGAGGGACGGATTAAGACCGGTTAAGTAATGGGTGAATGATCTACTCTAGAAATTGCAAATTACTTTTCTGGATAAAGTGAGCACAGCATTCTTAAGGATTATCTCTTTCTATCTCATTGAATTTGTAGATGCAGATGGTCATCATGTCTAACCGCTCGACATCCATGAAATCTCATTTTTTCGCTATTTATATTTAGACGATTCTTTAGATGTGGCTCTAAGAATATTTTTTGGATTTCATTATTCTCTAAAATCGATTGTATTAAGTCTTTAGTAGTGTTTGCTGAAAACTCTAAATCTAAATTTTTTCCAAACGTAAGGTATTTGGGGTAATCATATTGCCAAGCTCCATTATTTTTGCATATGGTAGTTTGGTTAATTTCATTTTTTAGCGGATTTTCAAAAACACCATATCCACTATTTGAAGGTTTCTCATTGGTTAATACCCCTTCTTTGGTTCTATACATTAATGAAATATCTACTTTTTTTCCATCGTTATGACTTAAATGTGGTAACAATGGGAATCCATCTTTGAAGGGGAAATTTGCATCTAGAATAGTTAATTTTAGACCTGGATGTTTTCTAGAAATTGAATTGCCTATATTCTCTATAATGCTATTTAACTCTGGACGAACGTAATTTCTATTCGCTATTTTATAGAAAATTGAATGTAATTTGACATTCTGAGATTCTTTAATTTTTTCTCTACCGAAGTAGGGAGCAATAGTTGGAATTATTAGAAATGTTGAAAGAGCGTAAAGAATGAGAAACACAAATAGCTGAAGTATTCTTTTATTTCTTCTTATTAGTGTAATTGAAGCTAAATAGATAATTCCCCCAACCTGTGTTAGGATTGTAAGAAAGATAAATATTATTAAATGGAAGATAATCTTCATTGTTTTGGTAAGCAGATTTAATTATAACCGGCTTATTTTACTCATTATAATAATGTAGAATATACTTATCTGGAATAGTCCAAATTCACTAACTAACTAACTAACTAACTATCAATTTTTGTTTGATATCTCAGTTCATGATAAGTGTTTTCTTTTATATACAAGTCTTGCGAATAAGACTAGAATTATTAAGTTTCCAATTAACGAAATATGACTGCTGATCTCAACATATTTATTGATCAAGGCAGAGGTTATCCTAACTGTCAAACATAGAAAACCAAGGATGTAAAATAGCTTGAGAATTAGAGGTTCACTTTTTAAAAACTTACTACTGGCATTTTTCATGCTTGTTTTTTATCTATCTCTAAAATTTCTACAGGATTGTTTGCTCGTTCAATCCATTCTGAAACCATTTCCAACAATTTTCATTTTTATGAATTAATTTATTAATGGTTTTAAAATCTGAGTTTTGTAACAGAACTGTGAAATTTGTAATTAAAAATAAGAAGATAGTTTTTTCTATATCAGCTTCCTTCTAGGTCCTAACAACTATCAATCATCGATCGTTTTTCTGTTGATCTTCAAGTAGCTTTCTTATATCTTTTTTATTTCCGTAGATTACCATAATATCACCTTTGTAAAGCTTGGTATCTGCAGATGCTACACCTTTTATATTGGTTATTTTTTTTGCACAGCCCAGATCATTTTTACCTTCGGTAACCTTCATGGTGGTTAAAATAATTAGATCATAGTCTTCTCTAAAACGAATTTCCTGCAATGTTCTGTTATCATATTCGTCTGGTACCTGAACTTCAACAATACTGTAATCTTCATTAAGCTCAAAGCTATCTACTACGCCACGCATATTCAGTTTTTTTGCCCAACGCTCGGCTGTTTCTTCTTCGGGATGAATAATCTCATCTACGCCCATTGCTTCCAAAACCATTTCCTGTAATCCCTGTTGCGCACGGCTAATAAGTCGTTTTACATTTAACTTTTTCATTAAGGCCGTAGTCATCACATTGGCACCCTGGTTTTCTCCAATAGCCACAACTACAACATCTGTATCTCTTAAAGGCAGGTTAGATACTGCAGCAGATTCTGTTGAATCTAAATTAATAGCGTGTGTAATTTTGTCTTTTATAGCTTCGATACGATCCATACGAATATCTACGCCAATAACTTCGTTGTTAAGGGCGGTAAGTTTTTGGGCTAAAGACGAACCAAAGTTTCCTAATCCAATAATGATATATTTCATAATGCTATTAGTTAATTAAAACTTCCTCTGTAGGGTATTTATAATTTAAATGTTTAACATCTGCCAGGAATGCAGCCATAATGGTTAGCATACTTACTCTTCCGGCAAACATGGTAAGGATAATCACGATTTTTGATGCGCTTGAAAAACTTGCGGTAATCCCTAAACTTAATCCAACCGTACTGTATGCTGAAATACACTCGAATGCAACATCTAGTAAGTGCATATCTGGATCAAAAAAAGAGATTAATAAAATAGATAATCCCACAAAAAGTATAGATAATGTCATAATGGAAAAAGCTCTTCTAAGCGAGTTGTTTGTGATCTCTCGATTATAAACTTCTACACGATCTTTTCCTTTGGCCAGGCTAAAAAAGTTAAGAGTGGCAAGAGCAATAGTACTTGTTTTTATACCACCACCTGTAGATCCCGGCGATGCACCAATCCACATTAAAAACATGATGACCATAATGGTCGAGAAATTTAATGCACTCATATCTATAGAATTAAAACCGGCAGTTCTAGGAGTAGACGAGCCAAAGAACGAGGTGGCCAACTTTCCGAAGAAATCATAATCTTGCAAAGTGTTATTCCATTCAAAAAACATAAAGAAAATCGTACCGCCAACAAGTAAAATCGCAGTTGTTACCAGTACAATTCTTGAGTTTAAATTAAGTACCCAGGGCATGTGTACTGGTTGGTCTGGTCTTTTGAAAATGAGTAAATTCTTTTTAATAAAATACTTGCCGTATTTATAAATGTTAAGTACGATAGGAAATCCTAAGCCACCAAGTATAAATAGCACCGCTAAAATGATGTGTAGTGGAAAGTTAAAGCGATATTCTGGTTGGTATAAACTATATTCTAAAGTAGAAAATCCTGCGTTACAGAAACCAGAAATGGTATGAAAAACCGAAAAGAAAATACGGTCGCCAACAGTTTCGAATAACTTAGGGTCTAAGCTTAAATAAATTAAAAGCGCACCAATAAATTCGAATACAAAAGTGATAAAAAGAATCTTTTTTAATGCTGAAAAAACTTCACCAAGGGTTTCAGAGTCGGTTACATTTTTCATCATTAATTGATTCTCGTAGGAAGTGCTTCCGCGGAAAAAATAACTGAAATAACTCGCAAAAGTCATAATCCCTAATCCGCCAAGCTGTATTAACACCAAAATAATTGTTTGTCCAAAAAGCGTAAAATAACTTCCGGTATCTACTACGATTAAGCCTGTAACGCAAACAGCGCTGGTAGAAGTAAACAATGCATCTAAAAATGAAATTCCATCGTGTGTTGCTTTGGGCAACATTAAGCACATGGTGCCTAAAAGAATTAAGATGAAAAAACTAATGATAAATAACTGTGCAGGATTTAAAATCTCCCGATTTATCTTTAATTCGAATCTAGAGAATTCCCTAATAAAATAAATAATAATGGCCAGATAGATCCATCCCATCTTATTGAAAAACTCAAAAATCACAATACTTTCCCTTATCGCATCTATTTGGGCAAGGGCTAAAAGGCCAAAAAGGGAGAAAATAATACTGTCGAAAATCCTCACTTTCTTAGGAAAACGCTCGTTGGCAATAAAATACCGTAGCGCGATAGACGGGATTCCAATAATGAGCGTAATAAAATAAAAGGTTCTAATCTCGATCTCCACAAATTTTTCGTGGGAAAAACCTAAATCAAAAATAATTGCAATTACCGCAAAGAAGCTTAACCAAAAAGAGAACCTTCTTAGGTACTTTAAAATCGTATATTTACTCATACACTACTGAAATTGTAGTAAAATTCAGTTCCGTTGGGTGCAGATCCAAGTACGCTGCACGCTAAAATATAGCGCAAGATAAAGAGAAAAGCATAGACTTAAAGAAAGTTTATTTTAAATAAAACCCAAAATTTACTTTATAATATAGATTTTAATGGCCTTTATCGTTTGCGAACTGTTTTTGGTATTCTTTGTAAACCGGTCTTTAAAGACTGGTAGTGAAGATTAGAAAAATAAAAGGCAGAATGTTTAAAAAAACATCTGCCTTTTTTATCGAATATCAGCGTTTAACTGAACATTTTTTCTGCTTAAAACTACATGTGATCACCAAAGAAAATTGCATTCATCAATAATTTGTTAGTACCGTACCAAAACGCTCTAAAATTGGTGTTATCTGTAAAGTAGATAACGTTTCCTCTACCAAAACCGCCTGTTTTAAAGGGAACGGTGTTTTTAATATCCTCGCTTTTTTCTTCACTTATATAACCGCTAAGTAAAGGATTGTTGGTGTACTGAATGGGATTATTATAACTCTGTTCGTCTGCTTCAACAAAAATAGTGGTGTTTCTAAACAGCGCTAAATTCTCGTTTTTATATCCAAAATTTATAGGATGAGAACGATCTAGTTTTGCTTCAAAAATAGCACCGCCAATTCCCTGTGCGCCGTAAAAATCACTACGCTCTTCAAAACTTATGTTTTTGGCATCGAGACGGCTATTTTTCGTCTTAATTTCCAGTAAATTATTCGAGCTTAAGTATCGAGCTGCATTTTTATAAGCAATTAAAGTACCGCCATTTCTAATCCAGGTTTTAAGTTTATCGGTATCGTTTTCATCTAGGGCAGATCCCCAGCTGTTCACCAAAATAATATCGGTATAACGGCTAAGATCGGCACGGCTAAAATTGCGAGTATTTAATTTGGTTACTTTAATATCGTAACGTTGGTCGAATAAATGCCAAATTTCTCCTGCATCATAAGGAGTAATACCTTCGCCAACCAAAAGAGCGATTTCCTGTTTTTCTAACGGAAGAAAAAAGCGGCTACCAAGATTAATTCCTGAAGTTAAACCAGTGCCAACAGCATCAATCTCGATATTAGCGGTTTTAGAAACATTTTTTATGAAATCGAAAAGTTCTTCCTTATCCAGTTTTTGATTCTGAACCGGGATCATAATGCTTCCGTAGTCATATTCTTTATTTTTAGTACCGAATTTTTTCATGGCAACGCTGGCTCTTAAGCCTTTGTTTAAGATCATATTCAGCGCTTTTGGTGAATTGTAATCATGCCATTGCATTACGTAAGCATATTCGCTTTTTTCTACGGAAGGAACCGCAGGTTTTTCTAGTTCATCAATGGCATCTCCTGCATTGCTTAAAGGAGCATCACTGGTATAATCTACATTGAAAGCAAGCGGAAAAGTCCATGCTGAAATATCATAAAATAAGCTGTCTTCAAATGTGGTTCTTTTCTCGAACATGGCTTCCACCAGGCGATGTTGTCTTTGATTCTTCGGAATAATATATGCTGAACCTGGTTTATAGGTTTTACCATTTTCGCTGAATTCCTCGTTTACCGGATGAATTTCAATTTGATGCCTTTTCATAATTTCAGCTAAATGATAAGCAGAAGTCGCGTCTTTTTCACTTCCAAAGGCCCAGGCACCTTTTGCGGCTGAGTTGCGAGCGTTTTTATAAAAATCACGCTGATAATTCAACAATTTCACCCTCATGTTCTTTGCGGCTTCTAAAGTAGAAAGTGCTGCGGTGAATTGATTTCTAATGGTAAAGGGGAAAGTCAGTAATCCATTATCGGTTTCCTGTGCATGTCCACGAGAACTGGCCTGCTCAAATAAAATTCCAATACTTCCGTTAATATCCGGGAAAGTAGAACCTTTTCCGTAGTAAAAGTCGTCGTAGCTTTCTTCAGTAAAATAAAAGCTGCCTAATTTATCGAAAGCTGCAGCGTGGTATTTTCCAATTTCTTGTGTAAGCTCTTGGTTTAAGTCTGGCGTTAAAGGATGGGTTCTCGACGGAATCCCAGGTTGAAAGAAAAATGACGAATTAGAACCCATTTCATGATGATCTGTAAGAATATTTGGATACCATTTATGGAAGGTTTTAATTCTGGCCTGTGATTCTGGCAACTGCGCCGGTAGCCAGTCGCGGTTAAGATCAAACCAGTAGTGATTGGTTCTTCCGCCTGGCCAAACTTCGTCGTATTCACGATCCTGCGGATCTGCATTGATATTTGCACTACGATTGGTATTTGCCCAATAAGCAAAACGTTGCAATCCATCTGGATTAAAAGAAGGATCAAAAAGAATAATGGTATTATCCAGTAATTTTTCGATCTCATCACCTTCAGCTGCTGCCAAATAGTAAGCGGCAAGTAGCGCGGCATTGGTTCCGCTGGGTTCGTTCCCATGAATCGAAAATCCCTGGTTTACCACAATTGGCATGTTTTCAGTATCGATATTCGCAGAGCCTTCTTCAACTAAAGCTTTATGATTTTGCTGAATTTGGTTAATATTCTGAATGTTTTTTTCAGAAGAAATAGTGAGTAGTAAAAGCGGCCTTCCTTCGTAAGTAGTACCACGATTTTCTATGCTGATGCGTGGGGAGACTTCAGCAAGTTTTGTCATATAGTTTACCAGCCGGTCGTGGCTTACATGCCATAGCCCAGGTACAAAGCCAATAACATCCTGTGGTTTTGGAATATCGGCATTGTAGGTAATGTTTTTTGGTAAATAGTAATCCAGGCTTAAAGTATCGAAATCCTGAGCCTGAAAACTAATGGATGAAATAAGAAAAAAGAGAATTAAAAATTTCTTCATAGTTTAAAATTTTGAGGTATAAAATAAAAAAACCGCCTCTGGTTAGGAGGCGGTTAACAATTTAAGTGTAATTTTTTAGATATCATCAAAGCTTACATCAGTAAAATTTTCTGGAGCAGTTTTAGCTTCTACTGCACCGGTACCTTCGTAAGAAGGTTTAAAGTCTTTTTGATGACGTTCGCTTATTACTTCTTCACCTTTTTCATCTAGGATAAAATCTGTCATTTCCTGAAGAATTTCAGCAAAACCAGCAAAATCTTCTTTATACAAGTAAATTTTGTGTTTTTTGTAATAGAAAGATCCGTCGTCGTTGGTGAATTTTTTACTTTCAGTGATGGTTAGGTAATAATCGTTGGCACGAGTCGCTCTCACATCAAAGAAATAAGTTCTTCTTCCCGCTCTTAGTACTTTAGAGAATATTTCTTCTTTCTCCATCAATCCCTTGTCGCTCATAAAATATAATTCTTTAAATGGTTTAGTAAAGTTGCCCTCAAAAATCTAAAAAAAATTAACATCTTACAAGAAATTTTCACATTTCTTTCTCATTTAACTGTTTTGCGTACAGTTCTTTATAATATCCGTCTGTTTTGATTAATTCTTCGTGATTGCCTTGTTGTACGATATTTCCGTCTTCAAGAATTATTATCTTATCCGCATTTTTTGCTGAAGAAATTCGATGACTCACAATAATTGTGGTCTTATTTCTTGAAATTTTGAAAAGATTGCTAAGAATCGCTTCTTCGGTTTCTGTATCTACTGCTGAAAGGCAATCGTCAAAAAGCAGAATTTGTGGGTTTTGGATAATCGCCCTGGCGATAGAAACCCGTTGTTTTTGTCCTCCAGATAAAGTGATTCCTCGTTCACCAAGAACGGTATCATAACCTTTGCTGAAGTTTTTAATGTTTTTATGAACAGATGCGGTTTTAGCAGCTTCGATTACATCATCGTCTGTTGCGTTTTCTTTTCCGAATTTGATGTTGTTTCTAATCGAATCACTAAACAGGAATGCATCTTGCGGAACGTAACCAATATTTCTTCTTAGGCTATCTAAATTTAGGTTTTTGATATTTTGTCCATCGATTTCTATAGATCCATCTTCTACATCATAAAGTCGGCCAATAAGATCTAAAACTGTAGATTTTCCAGATCCGGTTTTACCAATAATAGCTAAGGTTTCTCCCTGGTTAACTTCAAAAGATATATTTTTAAGGGCAGTAATATTAGTATCTTCATAAGTAAAAGTTACATTTTTAAAGTTTACTTTGCCTTTAATATCATCTTCAGCTTCTTTGTGATTTTTAATTTCTGGTTCGCTATCTAAAAATTCATTAATACGTTCCTGTGAGGCTTCGGCCTGTTTTACTAAAGAAGTAACCCATCCAATCGAAGCTACAGGCCAGGTTAACATATTTACATAAAGTAAGAACTCTACAATAACTCCAAGATTATCGATCTGGCCGGTGATATACTGGCGACCACCAACATAGATAACAAGAACATTACTTATCCCGATAAGCAAAACCATTAGCGGAAAGAAAAAAGCCTGAACTTTTACAAGATCGATATTTTTATCCCTGCTCGAATTCGAAAGCTCTGTAAAGTTGTTATCGGTTTGTTGTTCTAAACCATAAGATTTTATAACAGCAATCCCGCTGAAACTTTCCTGAGTAAAGGTGTTTAATTTCGATAAATATTGCTGAACAATTGTGCTTCGTTTTTGTATTGCAACGCTTAATTTATAAATCGCAAAAGATAAAATGGGTAATGGGATTACCGTATAAAGCGTTAAAACCGGAGCTGCCTGAATCATAAATATAAGAACAACGATTGTTGAGGTAAGCGTAGTAACCGTATACATAATTGCTGGCCCCAGGTACATTCTTACTTTGGTGACATCTTCACTAATACGGTTCATTAAATCTCCCGTACGGTTTTTTTTATAAAAATTAAGCGATAATTCCTGATAATGTTTATATACAACATTCTTTAAATCGTATTCGATATGACGGGAAACCACAATAAAAGTTTGCCGCATTAGAAAAGTGAAAAATGCAGAAATCAATGTTGTGCCAACTAAAAGCAGGATATTTTTAATTAACTCTGCCTTTAAATTGTCAAAATTAGTAAGCTCTCCATTTATATATTGCTCGATAGCATCTGTAGAGTTACCAACAAGCGGTATAAAGTACAAACCAAATATCCTGGAGATGATGGTTACCACCAGTCCTAAGACTAATTTCCACTTATATTTTAAAAAGAATTGATTGAGCGTTCTTAAATGTTTCATCCTTAAAATAAATCTCTGATTTTAAGAATATGTTATTTTTACCATAATTTAATGGTGTAAAATTAAAATATTCTTATTTTTGCGCCGTCATTTTTAGGATATGTAAAAATGACATTAATTTAAAAACCCGCAAATTATGCAAGTTGATGTTTTAAATGCTAAAGAACTTAAAAAAGCTGCACCAGTATTTGGACAGCTTTCGTTCGATAATCATGAACAGGTTGTTTTTTGTAACGACAAAGATACAGGATTAAAAGCAATAATAGGTATTCACAACACAGTTTTGGGACCAGCCTTGGGCGGAACCAGAATGTGGAATTATACCAGCGAATGGGAAGCATTAAATGATGTATTACGTCTTTCTAGAGGGATGACGTTTAAAAGTGCGATTACTGGTTTAAACCTTGGTGGAGGTAAAGCTGTTATTATTGGTGATGCTAAAACCCAAAAGACTCCAGAGTTAATGATGAAGTTTGGTGAGTATGTAGATTCTCTTGGCGGAAAATACATTACTGCTGAAGATGTTGGGATGGAAACTGCAGATATGGATCTTGTAAGAGATGTAACTCCTTATGTAACCGGAATTTCTGAGGAAAGAGGAGGGTCAGGAAATCCATCACCAGTTACCGCTTACGGTGTTTTTATGGGAATTAAAGCTGCTGCTAAATATCAGTTTGGAACAGATGAGTTAGAAGGTCGTTCTGTATTGGTGCAGGGTATTGGACACGTTGGTGAAACTTTGGTTGAATATTTAACTAACGATGGGGCTAAAGTGTACATTAGTGATATTAGCGAAGAGCGTTTACAGGAAGTTCGTAATAAATACGGTGCAATTATTTTTGATGAAGCAGATGTATATAGCGCACATGTAGATATTTATGCACCTTGTGCATTAGGAGCAACGATTAATGATGATACCGTAAAACGACTAAACTGTAAAGTTGTTGCTGGTGCTGCTAATAATCAATTAGCAGATGAAGTTAAACATGGACAGATTTTGCGTGAACGCGGAATCGTTTATGCGCCAGATTTTCTAATTAATGCCGGTGGAATTATAAATGTGTATGCTGAATTAGAAAAATATAGCCGACAAGAAATTATGTCGAAGACCGAAAATATCTACAATACTACCTTGCAAATCCTTGAAACTGCGGCAAGAGAAGATATTACAACGCACTTCGCAGCACTTAAAATTGCAAAGCAAAGAATTGAAGATAGAAAAAAATCAAGTTTGAAGTAGCCAGAATCAAAATATTGGTATTTTTGCAGGGCGAAAGAATAATCTTTCGCCCTTTTTAAATTCTAAAAAAGTTCTTTTACAATTATGTTGACAAGAAGACATATTCGAGTTAAGGTAATGCAGTCCTTATACGCATTCAACCAAAGTGAAAATGACAATCTTGCGAGCGAGGAGAAATTCCTGCTAAAAAGCATGGAAGAGATGTACGATCTTTTTGTGCTTCAGCTAAGTTTGTTAACCGAAATTAAAGCGCATGCCGAAACTTTTTTAGAACGTTCCCAACAAAAACATCTCGCAACACAAGAGGATAAAGATCCAAACAGGAAATTTATTCAGAATTCGGTTTTTGAAATCTTAGAACAAAACACCCAATTAGAGCAAATTATCGACGATCGTAAACTTAATCATTGGAAGTTTGATGATGAGTACGTTGCTATTTTATGGAACGAGATCAAAGAAAGTGATGCATTCGCAAATTATATGGAAACGAGAGATAACTCGTTTAAAGAGGATAAGGATTTTATCCTTGCCATTTTTAAAAAGGTGATTGCGCCAAATGATAAAATTTACGATTATTTTGAAGATAAAAAATTAACCTGGCTGGACGATCTTCCTTTAGTGAATACCGCCGTGGTGAAAATGCTTCAGAAATTAAAGCAAACCGCAACTCCAGAAGATAAACTTCCAAAGCTATTTAAATCTATAGACGATAAAGAATTTGCTGTTAATCTCTTCAGAAAAACCTATCTTAAAGATGCAAAACTTTCCGAAGAAATGCAGGGGAAAACACCAAACTGGGATAAAGATAGGATTGCTGAAATTGACACTGTACTCTTAAAAATGGCGATTTGTGAGTTTTTAGAATTTCCGTCAATTCCTGTTAAAGTGACAATTAACGAATATCTTGAGATTAGTAAAGAATATAGTACCCCAAAAAGTAGTATTTTTATAAACGGAATTCTGGATAAGCTTTCAAAAGAATACAAAACCGACGGGAAATTAAATAAAATAGGGCGCGGCCTTATGTAGTCTAGATTTTTTCTTAATTTTAAACCTCAAATTTATACATATTATGAAAAAAGGAATTTTATTAATAGCAGCAGTGGGAACAATGTTCTTCACTTCTTGTAAAGATGCTGGTAGCAGCGCTTCAGAAAAAGTGAAAGCTGAAAACGTTGATGCAGCAGCAGCACGTGACTCTAAAGCTACAGTGTATCCTGAGCTGACTTTCGATGAAACTGAGTTCGATTTTGGAAATATACCACAAGGAGAGCCGGTAGAGCATGTATTTACTTTTACTAATACTGGTAGAGCGCCTTTAGTAATTACTAATGCAAAAAGTACTTGTGGATGTACTGTGCCAGAATATCATAAAAACGAATCTATTCAGCCAGGAGAAACAGGTGAGATGCTTGTAAAATACAATGGTTCTGGTAGAGGACAGGTTCAAAAAACAGTAACTATCTCTGCAAATACAGAAAATGGACAAGAGCAAATAAAAATTAAAGCTTTTGTAGAAGCAGAGAGCGCAAGCTAAATAAATAGCGAGAATTAATTATATATGGATCAAATACAACAGTTTCTTCCTTTAATCTTAATGTTTGCCGTAGTGTATTTTTTTATGATACGCCCGCAAATGAAAAAGGCTAAACAGGAAAAAAGCTTTATTGCTGAATTAAAAAAAGGAGATCGAGTAGTTACCAAAAGCGGAATGCATGGTAAAATTGTAGATTTTAGTGAGAAAAACAACGCGGTAATTATTGAAACCGGTGCTGGAAAGATCACTTTCGATAAATCTTCAATATCTCTTGAAATGAGCCAAAAGCTTAACGAGCCGGCGAAACCTGCCAAGGAAGATAAAAAGCTAAAAGAAGAGAAAAAGTAATTTACTCTTTTAAAAAATAAAAAAATCCCTTTAGAATTCCTAAAGGGATTTTTTTATGGATATAAAGCAATGTTTAATTTAAAATATCTTTGATCTCCTTTTTTAACGGTTTCAGATTTCTATTAATTATTGCCCAAACAATAGAATTATCGATGCTGTCGTAAGCATGAACTAATCTATTTCTGAACGAAATTATTCGTTTATCATTTTCGATGCTGATATCTGGAGCGACTTTTTTAAATTTATTTAGAGCTTCACCTATAATGGCTAACTGCCTTTCTACAGCACTTTGTGTTTTTAGATCCTTCTCATAGTCATTAAAATCTGAAATGTCTATGATAAAATCTTCTATTAAATCAATAGCGATTAAAATATCAGAGAGATATTTCCTGCTTTTGTCCATCATAGATTAAAATTTTGGTAGACTCGATTTCCTGTCTAAGAATTGGATTTTTAATGGAGCTGTTGGTAAGTAAATCAACTTTTCTTTGAAAAAACTGTTCGAGTTTGTCCCAAATATTCATAAGATTTTCGCCTCTTTTAATAGGGTCGTTATTTTCAATTTCAATTAAAAGATCGATATCACTTGTATCTTCGTTAAAATGATCTGTTGTAGAAGAACCAAAAGCGTATAAAGTTTTAACGTCATGAGTTTTACATAACGTCAAAAAATCAGACATCCTATATTTAATTGATTCTTTCAGATTCATATAGCTAATATAATCTAATTTTTTGATAAGATTTTTAAGAATGTCTGGAGCATTAAAAAGCAGAAGTTACAATAATATAAATCAGCAATTTTTATACTTATCGTGTAATCCTACGCCCTTTTTTATCATTGGAATAATTTTTTCTAATCGCTTTGCTCGCGTTGCTTCTCTTTTGGCTTCGCTAATATGATCGGCATATTCTCTTTGTTTTCCTGAAGTTAGCTGGCAGTAAGATTCGTTTAATTCAGCATCATTTTTTAAAGCCAATTTCAATTCAGTCGGAATCTTAAGATCTTTTTTTCTTGAAGCTTTTATCGTTTTTCCAAGCTTCTGGTTTTCGATCGCTTCTAAAACATACGGAAGCAAAATTTCAGTATTAATTTCTTCGCCTTTTTCAAATCGAATTTGCCGTAAAGCTTTGGTTTTATTTTCCTGGGCATTTACAAGTAAGCCTGTGTTCTGCTGAAGTAAGGCCCCGTTAAAAAACCAGAGCGCAATATGATTTTTAAAGGCTGCAAGTCCTGCAACATTTTTGTTTTTTAGCGTATAAGTTGGCGCTCCCCATTTTATAGTTTCTTCTAAAATGGTTTCCTGAAGCATCTCCCGAATCTGCCTTAATTCGGTTTGCCAATACTCGTGAACTTCAATGTATTCATCTACGTCTTTTACTGCCATAGCGATCAATTTAGCTTAAAATTGATTATAATTTATTTCTTAAATTTTGTCATTCCGGACTTGATCCGGAATCTCATTCAGATCCTAAAAACAGCACTTTGTAGATGAGACCCTGAATCAAGCCTGCCAGCCGGCGAGGCAGATTCAGGGTGACATGAACGATTATAATTTACCGATATTTAATTGATAAATCACCAATCTTGATTTTCTAAAGAATTACCTGGCATTAAGTTCGGCAATTTTTATGATAACTTCAGTAGCTTTTAGCATACTTTCTAAAGGTACATATTCATATTTTCCGTGGAAATTATGTCCGCCAGCAAAAATATTAGGGCAGGGAAGCCCCATAAAACTTAGTTGAGAACCATCTGTTCCACCTCTAATAGGTTTAATAATTGGTGTTACCTCAACCGCTTCCATCGCTTCTTTTGCCAGATCTACAATATGCATCATTGGTTCGATCTTTTCGCGCATATTGCGATATTGATCTTTAACTTCTACCTGTACACATTCGCTATCATACTGTTTGCAAATCTCCAAACCAAGATCCTGGATCATTTGTTTGCGAGCTTCAAAATGCTTTTTATCGTGATCGCGAATAATGTATTGAAGCACGGTTTCTTCAACATCACCATTAATATTGCTTAAGTGGAAAAAACCCTGTCTGCCCTCTGTATGTTCTGGAGTTTCCAATCTTGGTAGCGAGTTGATAAAATCCTGAGCAATATACATGCTGTTTACCATTTTATCTTTGGCATAACCGGGATGTACGCTTTTTCCGCTAACGGTCACTTTAGCGCTTGCGGCATTAAAATTTTCATATTCTAATTCACCAATCTGGCTACCATCCATTGTGTATGCCCAGTCTGCTCCAAACTTAGCAACATCAAATTTATGTGCTCCACGACCAATTTCTTCATCTGGTGTAAAGCAAACTTTTAGCGTGCCATGCTTAACTGCAGGATGCTCTAAAAGATATTTCATGGCCGACATGATTTCAGTAATTCCAGCTTTATCGTCAGCACCTAAAAGGCTGGTACCATCGGTAGTAATAATAGTTTGCCCTTCGTACTGTTTCAAATCGTCAAAATATTCCGAAGACAGCATAATATTTTTTTCAGCATTAAGAACGATATCGCCACCATCGTAATTTTCGATAATCTGCGGATTAATATTCGCGCCATTAAAATCTGGTGAAGTATCAAAATGAGATACAAAGCCAATCACCGGGCATTCTTTTTCAATGTTAGCTGGCAAAGTAGCCATTACATAAGCATTCTCGTCGATACTTACTTCCTGCATTCCCATTTCTTCTAGTTCTGAGGCCAGTTTATTGGCAAGAATCCATTGCTTTTCTGTGCTGGGCGTACTTTCGCTTTCAGGGTCACTTTGGGTGTCTATGCTTATATAGCTTATAAATCGATCTAAAACTTCTTGTTTATTGATCATATTTGTTGGTGTTAGTTGTCTAAAATTACTTGATTCTCTGAAGGATTTTTTCCTGAAATAAATCTTGTTTATCAAATCAAAATTAGCGAATTGACATTCGGGTACAAAACCTTTTAAGATTTAGTATGTTCATTTTTACAATTCATTTATTTTTGCACAAACCAGCCGAATATGTACAAGTCTTTAATTCGCCCGATACTTTTTAAATACGATCCAGAGGCAATTCATCATTTCACCTTTAATACTTTAAAGAAATTAAATAAAATTCCGGGTGTATCCGCAATTTTAAGATCAAAATTCAGCAATAAAGATCCGCGTTTGAGTCGGGAAGTTTTTGGACTCAAGTTTAAAAATCCGGTTGGATTGGCAGCTGGATTCGATAAAGATGCAAAATTATATAAGGAATTATCGAATCTTGGTTTCGGTTTTATTGAAGTTGGTACGGTTACGCCAAAACCACAGCCCGGTAACGATAAAAAACGCTTGTTTAGATTAAAAGCAGACCAGGCAATCATTAACCGAATGGGTTTTAATAATGGAGGTGTTGAGCAAATGGTTGAAGAACTTAAGAAAAATACCGATGTTTTAATTGGTGGTAATATTGGTAAAAACAAGGTGACGCCAAACGAAGAAGCTGTAGAAGATTACAAGATCTGTTTTGAAGCTTTATTTGATTATGTTGATTATTTTGTGGTAAATGTAAGTTCGCCAAATACACCAAATTTACGTGCGCTTCAGGATAAAGAACCTTTAACGCATCTGCTGAAAACTTTGATGGAACTGAATAATGCGAAGCCAAAACAAAAGCCAATATTGTTAAAAATCGCACCAGATCTTACCGATTCTCAGCTTTTGGACATTATCGATATCGTTCAGGAAACTAAGATCGACGGAGTAATCGCAACAAACACCACAATCTCTCGAGAAGGTTTAAAATCTGAAGATAAAAACGAAACCGGTGGCCTTAGCGGAAAACCACTTACTAAAAGATCTACCGAAGTGATTAAATTTCTTTCAGAAAAAAGTAATAAAGCTTTTCCAATCATTGGTGTGGGCGGAATTCATACCGCAGAGGATGCTATCGAAAAGTTAGAAGCCGGCGCAAGTTTGGTGCAATTATACACAGGATTTATTTACGAAGGTCCTGCGCTTATTAAAGCGATCAATAAAAAGATCCTCGAAAACTATCCGAAATTGTAATTTAAAGAGCTTTTGTTAGAACAGATCATTCCATTTTTAACGGCAACAATATTACTTACGCTTGCCCCGGGGCCAGATATTATTTATGTTTTGGTGCAGGGAATGGCGAATGGAAAAAAGCATGCTATTATTACGGCTTTGGGATTAGTTTCTGGAGTGGTAGTGCATACCACTTTGGTGGCTTTTGGCGTTTCAGCAATCATAAAACAGTCGGAGACTATTTATTTGGTTATAAAATGTCTTGGTGCGGCTTATTTGTTCTTTTTGGCTTATAAAGTCTTTAAAAGTGATCCTAAAATAGCTTTTTCTACGGAAGGAATTAAACAAAAAAGTCTGTTTGGATTGTATAGGCAGGGATTTATAATGAATGTTTTAAACCCAAAGGTAACAATCTTTTTTTTAGCGCTTTTCCCCGGATTTTTATGGGAACCTGAAGGAAATACGGTGTTGCAATTCTATATTTTAGGACTCATTTTTATGCTTCAGGGGTTTTTGATCTTTGTATTGGTAGCGATCCTTGCCGGAAGCATTTCAAAATACCTTCAAAAACACCGAAATTCGGGTGTGGTTTTAAAATGGACTCAGGTTTTAGT
Source organism: Zunongwangia atlantica 22II14-10F7 (assembly GCF_002094855.1). Lineage (GTDB taxonomy): Bacteria > Bacteroidota > Bacteroidia > Flavobacteriales > Flavobacteriaceae > Zunongwangia > Zunongwangia atlantica. The sequence continues at coordinate 188,957 of NZ_ARYN01000005.1, read as the reverse complement.
TTTTATAGGAATTGGAGTTTTTATTCTTATTTAATTCCCAGAAGTTCTTGGTTTGTCAGGATTGTATAAAAATGAGCCCTTTTTTTGTAGAATTTCGACTTGTTAGTTATCATTTATTTTTTCTGAAGCAATTGCTTATTTCTGAATAAACATTAGATTTTATTGGCGCCGCCAAAGGGTATAGTAACCTGAGGCTTGCCTCGAAATTAAAAATTTATTTTTAACGAATGCCTTGTGGGGTTGCCTCAAGGTACTTTACTATCAAAATCTAAAAAACTATCTTTGGGAGCATGGGAGAAATAAAACTTATCGAATGTCCGCGTGATGCCATGCAGGGAATTAAAGATTTTATTCCAACACAGGCCAAAGCAAGATATATTCAGTCTTTATTACAATGTGGTTTCGATACGATCGATTTTGGTAGCTTTGTTTCTCCGAAAGCGATTCCTCAAATGCGCGATACGGCCGAGGTGCTTTCGATGCTCGATCTTAGCAAGACAAAAAGTAAGCTTTTGGCAATTGTAGCTAATACACGCGGAGCTGAAGATGCTGCTCAATTTCCTGAAATTGATTATTTAGGATACCCATTTTCAATTTCAGAAAACTTCCAGATGCGTAATACGCATAAAACCATCGATGAGTCTGTGGAGATATTGAAGGAAATTCTAGACATTGCAGGTAAAGCCAATAAAGAGGTCGTTGCATATCTTTCTATGGGCTTCGGAAATCCCTACGGTGATCCCTGGAATGTAGAAATTGTTGGAGAATGGACCGAAAAGTTATCGGGAATGGGAGTAAAGATCTTATCATTGTCTGACACTGTTGGAACCTCAACCCCAGAAGTCATCACTTATTTGTTTTCAGAATTAATCCCAAAATTCTCCAATATCGAGTTTGGTGCGCATTTACATACCACACCAGGTACCTGGTTCGAAAAAGTAGATGCAGCTTTTACATCAGGTTGTACTCGATTTGATGGAGCAATTCAGGGGTTTGGTGGTTGCCCGATGGCGAAAGATGAGCTTACAGGAAATATGCCTACAGAAAAAATGTACTCCTATTTCAACACCAAAAAACAGAACACAAATCTTAGAATGGGGAGTTTTGAGGCTGCTTTTAATAAAGCTAGTGAAATCTTCGGGGCTTATCATTAGGAAAACTTTTACTTTTCTTCTTATTATTGTGCAGAATTAATAGGTTTAAGGTTTGCGAATCAGATTATTAGGAATTTTCTTTCTTTTTCTTACAAAATTGGCTTGGGCTCAGTCAGATTTCTCACAAGAGCAAATAGCCGATTCGGCTTATTTTTATTTAGATGAAGCCAGTGAATTTCTATTTAATGATTTTAATCTTGCCGAGGAGAAATTAAAAAAGGCGCAAACTTTTGTAGTACAAAGTAAAGATGTTGCTTTAGAAGCTGAACTTGCTCGTAAATACGCTATAGCATTTTATGTAAAGGGTGATTATTATCTTTCTTTAACCCATTTTTTAGAAGCCGAGAAGCTTTTTAGAGAATTAGATGATTGGGAAAGTGTTGGGAAGTGTTTAAATGGGCTTGGCCTTATTCAGCAGGGAATCGATCGTCACATAGAAGCAGTAGACTATTTTAAACAGGCTATAGATTATTATAATTTAGCTGAAGATGATTTTGCCGCTGCACCAGCAGTGATAAATTTAGGGGTATCTGAATTACAAACCGGTGAGCTGGAAAAGGCGAAAGTAACTTTAGATAGTGCTTTAAGTTTAGCCGTAGCTTCAGGAAGAAAGGATATAGAGCATTTAACTTTAAATCATTTAGGAAATCTGGCTTATGAAAAAAGTGAGATTCCTACCGCTTTAAAATATTATCAAAGTGTTTTAAATGATAGTGTAGAGCCCAATAACTGGGAAAAAGCATTTTCGTATTATGGCCTTGCCAGAACCAATTTAGCCTTAAATAATTTAGATGCTGCAGAAGTTTTTGGTTTAAAAGCACTGGATTTTGCAAAAAACAATGCCTCTTTTTTTGAGTTAGAGCGCATCACAGGTGTGTTGTTTGATATTTATGATGAACAGGGAAACCTGGAAAAGGCTGTTGTTTTTTCTAAACAAAATAAAGCTTATCGCGATTCTTTATATAATCAAAAAAGAATACGGGCGATTAATCTCTTAAACCTGGAGCAGAAGGAAGCTGATAATCGCAGGTTAAGAACAGAGAAGATGGAGAAAGATAAAGAGCTTTCTAAGAATAAGCTTATTATCGCGATTCTTTTATTTGCTGGTTTTGTTCTGTTACTCATTTTATTCTTTTGGATAAAAAACTACAAGCAAAAAGAGGAGTTTAGAAAAACCTTGGAAGAGAAAAATAGACTAATACTTCAGAAGAACGATGTGATCACAGAGCGTAACGAAGAACTTGCTAAGATCAATAAAAGTAAAGATCGATTATTTTCTATTTTATCGCATGATTTAAAATCGCCTATTGGTTCAATTCAAAAGTTATTAGAATTAATAAATACGGGTGAATTTACCGAGAAAGAGCAGGCTGAACTTTTGGATGAAATGCTAAAGCAGGTTTCGGCAACTTCTTCGATGCTTCAAAATTTATTGCAATGGGCCAATTCACAGCTTGAAGGTTCTAAAATGTATATTGAAGAGGTTATTTTGCCTAAGCGTGTTAAGGAAATCATGGAGGCGCATTACCTGGTAGCGAAGTCGAAAAACATTCAGATTATCCATGAAATTCCTTCAAATTTGAGTCCGATTTTCTTCGATAATGGTCATTTGTCTATCATATTGCATAACCTTATAAGTAATGCGATAAAGTATACCCATCCTGGGAAAGAGATTAAAATTCATTATAAGGAAACTGAAAAATGCGTGCTATTTAAAATAATGGATGGCGGTGATGGAATTTCGGAAGATCGTATAGTTCAAATTCAGAATTTTAATACACAAATGATGTCTGAATTAGGTACTGAAATGGAAACTGGTACCGGGATAGGATTGCTTTTAGTGAAGCAATTTTTAACGCTGAATGATGCGCGACTGGAAATTAAAAGTTATGATGGGGAAGGATCTGAATTTATCATTTGTTTCAGAAAAAACAATGATTAAGGATTTATTCACCTAAACCTAACGCATTCTACCGAAAACTGTGTATATTTGCATGCAATTAAATTCTTAATTGCCATGATTGCACACGAATCCAAAATTCTGGGAGAAGGGCTTACTTATGATGATGTTCTTTTAGTCCCTGCCTTCTCTGAGGTTTTACCGCGCGAAGTAAATATCCAGACAAAATTTACCAAAAACATAACGATTAACGTTCCTATTGTTTCAGCAGCGATGGATACCGTAACAGAATCCCGTATGGCAATTGCCATGGCTAGAGAGGGAGGTATAGGTGTTCTTCATAAAAACATGACGATAGAGCAGCAGGCTTTAAAAGTGCGTAAAGTAAAACGTGCTGAAAGCGGAATGATTATCGATCCTGTTACCCTGCCAATTTCTTCTACTGTTCAGGATGCTAAAGATCAAATGAAAGAGCATAGCATTGGAGGTATTCCTATTGTTGATGAAGGTGGTAAATTGATAGGCATTGTTACTAATCGTGATCTAAGATTCGAGAAAAATAACCAACGTCCTATTTCAGAAGTGATGACTTCAGAAAATCTTGTAACTGTAGCTGAAGGAACTTCTTTAGAGCAGGCAGAAGATATTCTTCAGGAAAATAAAATTGAAAAACTTCCGGTAGTAAATAAAGAAGATAAGCTGGTTGGCTTAATTACTTTTAGAGATATTACCAAACTTACCCAAAAGCCTAACGCTAATAAAGATAGCTACGGAAGATTAAGAGTTGCTGCAGCAATTGGAGTTACCGGCGATGCTGTACAAAGAGCTGAAGCACTTTATAATGCCGGTGTAGATGCGATTATTATCGATACGGCACACGGGCATACAAAAGGAGTGGTGTTTGTACTTAAAGAAGTAAAAGCAAAGTTTCCAGAATTAGAAGTGGTTGTTGGAAATATAGCTACTGGTGAAGCTGCAAAATATCTAGTTGAAGCTGGAGCAGATGCTGTAAAAGTAGGTATTGGTCCAGGTTCTATTTGTACAACAAGAGTTGTAGCAGGTGTTGGTTTTCCTCAGTTTTCAGCAGTTTTAGAAGTAGCTGCTGCTATTAAGGGAAGCGGAGTGCCTGTTATTGCAGATGGAGGTATTCGTTATACTGGTGATATCCCGAAAGCACTGGCTGCAGGAGCAGATTGTGTGATGTTAGGTTCGCTTTTAGCAGGAACTAAAGAGTCTCCGGGAGAAACCATTATTTACGAGGGAAGAAAATTTAAATCTTACCGCGGAATGGGGTCTGTAGAAGCTATGAAAAAAGGATCTAAAGATCGCTATTTTCAGGATGTAGAAGATGATATTAAAAAACTGGTTCCAGAAGGAATTGTAGGGCGTGTACCTTACAAAGGAGAATTAGAAGAAAGTATCCATCAATTTGTTGGAGGCTTAAGAGCTGGTATGGGATATTGCGGAGCTAAAGATATTGAAGCCTTAAAAGAGCATGCAAAATTTGTGAAAATCACAGCATCTGGTATTCATGAAAGTCATCCACACGATGTTACCATTACTAAAGAATCTCCAAATTATAGTAGATAATCAACGAGTATCGATAAATAAAAAAGCCCGCATTTGCGGGCTTTTTTATTTATTATAACTAATAAGTTTTAGTTGGAATTAGCATTGTTGCTATCTGCTGAAGGTTGTGTAGTATTCACATCTTCAATAGAGATTCCTAATTTTTCCATTACTTTTTCAGTAATATCACTTCCTGGTTTAGAATAAGCTAAAGCACCACCACCTGCATGAAAAATCTGAGTGTAGCCTTCTTCTTTAATAACTTCCTGCATTGCTGCATCTATTTTTTGGTATAATGGCTGGGTAAGCTCGTTGCGCTTCATTTGCATCATAACCTGTGAGCGCTGGCGAAATTGTTTAATCTCATTTTCTAATCCAAGAATCTGGTTTTCGCGTTGCTTTTTAATATCTTCAGTAAAAACAGCAGTACTGTCCTGGTAATTTTTTATTAATCCTTCGTAAGTTCTAATAGCTTGTTCTACATCGGCTTGCAAAGATTCGTTATAATTCTGTACTCCGTTATTTACAGTACTAATTTCAGGCATATTATTAATAATATACTCGGCATCTATCGTTCCTATCTTACTTTGTGCGTTCGCTGCAATTGCGAAAAATAAAAATGTAATTAATACGCTAAATTTCTTCATTTTTTATCTCTTGTTTTGCGCAAATATAATAGGGAGTATTAATTAAACATAGAATTTTTTAGGAAAATGATACTTTTTGAATTTTAAGAAATGAAATTGTAGCGGTTTTTTCGATAAAATACAAATGGAGCTTGATAATCAGGAAGGTTATAGCTTGCAGAACCTTTAGGAATTCTTATTTTTGCTTCACTTAATAAGAAATTTCAGAAAACAACGTTTTTACTGAGGTTGAAAGAATTGTTTACCTGGTTTGAAGATAGTATATAAGGCAATTTTAATAGGCTTTTTGGCGATTTTGGTTATTTCTTGCGATCTTTTTAAATCTCAGGATAATCGTAAAGTCATAGTGCGGGTAAATAACTCTTACTTATACGAGGAAGATATTAAAAGTCTTGTTGGAGAAGGTGTTTCTGATGAAGATAGTGCTATCATTGTAAATAGTTACATAAATAGATGGGCTACGCAGCAATTATTAATAGACAGGGCAAAACTAAATTTACCAGAAGCAAGGCAACGTGAATTTAATGAACTGGTAGAAAATTATAAGAACGAGTTGTATACCAATGCTTATACCGAGGCTGTGGTTTCTAAAAAGCTTGATTCGGTTTTTACAGATACGATAATAGCCAGTTATTATCAGCAAAATAAAGAGAATTTTAAGCTGAGCCAGGATCTCGTAAAACTTCGGTATATAAATTTAGAGGCAAATAATACCAATTTCGATAAAATTAAAGATTGGTTTGTTCGTTTTAATGAAGAGGATAAAGTAAAATTGCAGGAAAATGCCCTGCAGTTTAAAAATTATTCGTTTAATGATTCTGTTTGGATAAAAACAGCAACGGTATATGATAAAGTAACACCGCTTAGTGTAGAAGATAGAGCGAAGTTGTTACAAAAGAATAACTACATAGAATTAAAAGATTCGTTAGAAACTTACTTAATTTATGTAAATGATGCGCTTAAAAAGAACGATCAGGCGCCATTAGAATATGCAAAACCAACCGTGGAACAGATTTTGCTAAACAAGCAAAAGCTGGAGTTGGTAAAGCAATTAGAAAAGGATATTACTAAAGATGCAATTAAAAACAATCAATTTGAGATTTACAATTAAAAGAGGTTTGATGCTGGTAGCCTTGCTGCTTGGAATAAATGCAGGGGCGCAGGAGATTATTGTTACAGATAGTACATCTATACAAATGGAAGATGAGTTGGCACAAAATAAGCCTTTAGCTGAAGAGGAAGGTGCTCGCAGAAAGGTAGATGGTATTGCTGCTGTAATTGGGGATTATATTATTTTAGATAGTGATGTAGATCTTACCAGAAAAGATATTCAGTCACAGGGAGGTAGTACTGTAGACGTTACAGATTGCCAGCTAGCGGGTTCTTTAATGGAGAACAAACTTTATGCTCACCAGGCAATTCAGGATAGTATAATTGTGCCAGATTCACAAATTAATAACTATATCGATCAACAAATTGCCGGTATGGTAAGACAGTTGGGAAGTATAGAAGATGTACTTGAGTTTTACAAAAGAGATTCTGAAGCAGAATTTAGAAATGAATTGTTCGAGCTGAATCAACAAAGCCAGCTTGCACAAAAAATGAGACAAAAAATTGTAGAGAATATCGAAGTTACCCCGGAAGAAGTAAGAGCGTACTTTAATGATATTCCTAAAGATTCATTGCCTGTTTTTGGTGATGAGGTAGAAATTTCAGAAATCGTAGTAAAGCCAGAAGTTCCTGAGGAAGAAAAGCAAAAAACGATAGATCGTTTAAATCAGTTTAGAGCAGATGTGTTAGAAAACGGATCTAAGTTTGCAACAAAAGCGATCCTTTATTCAGATGATACCCAAACCGGTGGAGATATTTTAAGTTTAGGTAGAAAAGATGCTTTTGTAAAAGAGTTTAAAGACGTAGCTTTCTCTTTGCGTGAAGGAGAAATTAGTGAGCCTTTCGAGACCACTTATGGATATCATATCGTACAACTGGTAAAAGTTAGAGGTCAGGAAATTGATGTTCGCCATATTTTATTAATTCCAGATGTTAATAATGCAGCGGTAGAAAAGGCGAAAGAGGAAATAGATAATGTAAGAGAGAAAATTGAAAGTGGTGAGGTAGAATTTGCTCAGGCTGCCAGAGAAGTTTCAGATAGAGATGAAACAAAATCTGATGGTGGTAAAATGAGAAATCCAACTACTGGAGATTTAGGCTTCGATCAAAAGAATTTACCTCCAAGACTTTATAGCCAGATTCAGGATCTAAAAGAAGGTGAGATTTCGTATAGACTTACCGAGCAGGATGAAATGGGACGACCAATTTTTAAAATCGTAAAGATAGATAAAAGGATTCCAGAGCATGTTGCAGATTATGGTACAGATTATATGAAGATTAAGGATCTTGCTCTTCAGGATAAAAGAATTAAAGCTATTCAGGAATGGCAAAAAGAAAAAATCCAGGATACTTACGTTAAAATTAGTGGAAAATACAGAGATTGTGAGTATACTAGCAACTGGTTAAAAAAATAAAATTAATTACTGAATGTCTGACGTTAACTTACTAGAGAATTTTGTAGAAAAGCATAAGAGCTTAAAAAGTGAAATAAGTAAAGTAATTGTAGGACAGGAAAAAGTAATAGATCAAATACTGCTCTCCGTATTTTCCGGAGGGCATTCTTTGTTAATAGGGGTTCCTGGTTTGGCAAAAACCTTAATGGTAAATACCATTTCAAAAGCGCTTGGTCTCGATTTTAAGCGTATTCAGTTTACGCCAGATTTAATGCCGAGTGATATACTGGGGTCTGAAATTCTTAACGAAAAGCGCGAATTTCAGTTTATAAAAGGACCCGTGTTTACCAATATTTTATTGGCAGACGAGATTAATCGTACTCCACCAAAAACACAGGCTGCGCTTTTAGAAGCAATGCAAGAAAAATCTGTAACCGTTGCAGGGCATCGTTATCGTTTAGATTCGCCTTATTTTGTGCTGGCAACACAAAACCCAATTGAGCAGGAGGGAACCTATCCTTTGCCAGAAGCTCAGTTAGATCGTTTTATGTTTGCTATTAACCTGGAGTATCCAACTTTCGAGGAAGAAGTGAACGTGGTTAAAAATACTACAACAGATAAACAGTACGCTGTGCAATCTCTATTTACTTCAGCTGAGATTAGTGAAATTCAGCAGATAATTAGAAAAATGCCTGTAGCCGATAATGTGATCGAATATGCCGTAAAACTGGTTGGTAAAACAAGACCAAATTCAGAAGCAGCTCCAGAGCTTGTGAAAAACTATTTAGATTGGGGAGCAGGCCCTAGAGCTTCACAAAATCTTATACTTGCTGCAAAAACTCATGCTGCGGTAAATGGAAAATATTCTCCAGATAAAGAAAATGTTCAGGCAGTAGCGATAGGGATTTTACGTCATCGAATTATAAAAAACTATAAAGCTGAAGCTGAAGGTCTAACTGTTGAAACCTTAATCAAGGAACTTTTTTAGGACTTAGCTGCTTAAAATTAATTTTTGCTAATAGCCCAAGCTAAGCTTTTTGATTATTTTATTGAAAATCATTATTGAATTCGAGCTATCTCAATTTCAATAATTTTAGACTTATGTGGCTTTATCACCAAATCGCAATTATCGGGTGAGATTCTGCTTTTAAATTATAATCATTTTTTTGAACTATAAATAATTAAGAATGGCTATAAATAAAACTAATCGTAGCCTAACCTTAATTTTATTTGCTGAATTCTTATAAATATCTTGGTAATTTTACGAACCTTGTTTTTTTGAAGGTTTCTTAGTAAGTTTTCTTGAATATTTTTTCAAAGTACTATCCTTTGTAAAGCCTTTTACTCAAACCTTTTAGAAGAGCTTTTCATTTTCGAAATCCGCTTAAATTTCTTATTTTTGTCGGACTTTTTTAGAACAAAAAACTCTTAAAACGATGGCATACGATATTGATATGATCAAAAAGGTGTACGACCAGATGGCAGATCGTGTTACTAAAGCACGTGAAGTTGTTGGTAGACCTTTAACTCTTGCAGAAAAAATTCTTTATTCTCATTTATGGGACGGTGAAGCAACTACAGCTTACGAGAGAGCAAAAGATTACGTAGAATTCTCTCCAGATAGAATTGCCTGCCAGGATGCGACTGCGCAAATGGCTTTATTGCAATTTATGCAAGCTGGTAAAAAGAAAGTAGCTGTTCCTACCACAGTACACTGTGATCACCTTATCCAGGCGAAAATGGGAGCTGCAATCGATCTTCAAAGTGCCAATAAATCTAGTAGTGAGGTATTCGATTTCTTAGAATCTGTTTCTAATAAATACGGAATTGGTTTCTGGAAACCGGGTGCAGGTATTATTCACCAGGTAGTATTAGAAAATTATGCATTCCCAGGAGGAATGATGATTGGTACAGATTCTCACACTGTAAATGCAGGTGGTTTAGGTATGGTTGCTATTGGTGTTGGTGGAGCCGATGCTGTAGATGTAATGGCTGGTATGCCTTGGGAGCTTAAATTCCCTAAACTTATTGGTGTTAAATTAACTGGTAAACTTTCTGGGTGGACAGCACCAAAGGATGTGATTCTTAAAGTTGCAGGTATCCTAACTGTAAAAGGTGGTACTGGAGCAATTATCGAATATTTTGGTGAAGGTGCTCGTTCTATGTCTTGTACTGGTAAAGGTACGATCTGTAACATGGGAGCTGAGGTTGGTGCAACTACTTCAACTTTTGGTTACGACGAGTCTATGGAGCGTTATTTAAAAGCGACTAACCGTGAGGATGTTGCTGAAGCTGCTAACGCTGTAAAAGAACACTTAACTGGTGATGACGAGGTTTACACTAATCCTGAAACTTATTTCGACGAAGTTATCGAGATCAATCTTTCAGAATTAAAGCCTCATTTAAATGGGCCATTTACTCCAGATCTAGCGACTCCAATTTCTGAAATGGGAGAAAAAGCTAAAGAAAATGACTGGCCAATTAATGTAGATTGGGGATTAATTGGTTCTTGTACAAACTCTTCTTACGAAGATTTAACTCGTGCAGCTTCAATTGCACAACAAGCGGTTAACAAGAAAATTAAATCAAAATCAGATTTTGGTATTAACCCGGGATCTGAACAAATTAGATATACTGCAGAGCGTGACGGACTTCTAAAAATATTTGAAGATTTAGATGCTACTGTATTTACAAATGCCTGTGGGCCATGTATCGGTCAGTGGGATCGTAGCGACCGTAAAGGTGAAGAGAAAAACACTATTGTACACTCTTTTAACCGTAACTTCTCTAAGCGTGCAGATGGTAACCCAAATACGCATGCTTTTGTAGGTTCTCCAGAGATGGTCGCTGCAATTGCAATTTCTGGTCGTTTAGATTTCGATCCAACTCGTGATAAATTAATCAACGAAGATGGGGAAGAAGTAATGTTAGATGAGCCACAAGGTATCGAGCTTCCAACAAAAGGTTTTGCTGTAGAAGATGCAGGTTATATCGCACCAAAAGAAGATGGTAGTGACGTAGAAGTAAAAGTTGCTGAAGATAGTGAGCGTTTACAATTACTTACTCCTTTTGAGCCTTGGGACGGTGAAAACCTAATGGGAGCAAAACTTCTTATTAAAGCCTGGGGTAAATGTACTACAGATCACATTTCTATGGCTGGTCCTTGGTTACGTTACCGTGGTCACTTAGATAATATTTCTAATAACTGTCTTATAGGGGCAATTAATGCATTTAATAAGAAATCTAACTTTGTAAAAAGCCAAATCACCGGAGAATACGATGGTGTGCCAGCGGTACAAAGAGAGTATAAAAAAGAAGGAATTCCAACTGTAGTTGTAGGAGATCACAATTACGGAGAAGGATCGTCTCGTGAGCATGCTGCTATGGAGCCTCGTCACTTAGGTGTTAAAGTGGTATTAGTTAAATCTTTTGCTCGTATCCACGAAACTAACCTTAAGAAACAAGGTATGTTAGGACTTACTTTCAAAAATGAAGAAGATTACGATCTAATTCAGGAAGACGATACATTCAACTTTATAGACCTTGCGGAGTTTGCTCCAGATAAGGATCTTACAATTGAGATCGTTCATGCAGATGGATCTAAAGATACGATCAAAGCTGAACATACGTACAACCTGCCACAAATCGAATGGTATAAGCACGGTTCAGCATTAAACTTAATTAAAAAGGAAAACGCTGCTTAATTAAGTATCAAACTTAATCAAAAAGCCCTCGTGAAAACGAGGGCTTTTTTTGTTTAAAATCGATTTTGGTTATTTCCTATTTTAATTTTAGTTCTATAATTTTTGGTTTTTCAGCAGTATCCAGAATCAAAAAATTACCATTTTCTAAACTACTAATTGTTTCTGGGTGTGGGAAATCATGCCGACTCATTTTGTATAAAGTTGGCTTCTTATTATTTGCTGAAACTTTTAAAACTTCATGATGCTTTGTATCTAGAATATGTAAATTCCCATCAGCATCTTTACTTATCGCATTCGGTAAAAATCTATATGCTGATTCCTCATTTTTTCTTTCAGAAAATAGCTCACTTTTCAGCTCAATTTCATATTCAGCATTAAAATCAATTTGCTTGGTTGTCATGCTAAAGGCATACACTCCTTTTCTTCCTTTATGCTGAAATTTGTCGTTTTTAACGGCAATTATTAATCGATTGGTTTTGGCATCATAAGTAAGACCAGTGGCATTTCTAATGCTGTCGTTAAAAAGCTGATATTCGTTAATTTCAGGCTTATTTTTATAATTTTTTAGTCGAATAAGAATCCCTTCTTTTTTCAATATATAAGCAGTGTTTTCAATAATTTCAAGATCAGTATAATTAGTACTGTGTCCAAATTCGATCTTATTTTCGATGCTTTTGGTCTTTATGTTATAAATAAAGAGGCTTCCTTCGTTTTTTGTAATGCAGGCGATACGCTCTTTGTCGATTTTGCTAATTCCTGTAGTGTTTTTTAATTGCGGTGGTAAATTCCAGGTATCAATAATCTGATACTTAAAAATATCGTATTCGGGGTTTTTTGTTCTGAAACTAAGTATCAGGATAGTCACTAAAACTGAAATCATTCCACTTAAAATCATACTTTTCTTCTTCATCTTTTCCATTTTTTCGTTTGCTCAAATATGAAAACTGAATCTGGAAAGAATTTGGACTTTTTGCCGTCTAACTATTAAAACTAGCTTAAATATGTTACGCGATAAGGTGGTTGAGATTCTTTAAAATCCTCGTATTTCAATTATTTTTGCTGAAATTACCAGTTATGAAGAAGCTTTTTAAAAATGAATGGGTAAATATCATTTTGGTTGTAATTATCATTGCAATGCTACTACCACAAACCAGAACACCTATAGCAATTGTTTTTAATAAGTTGATAGCTTTTAGCCCTGGCGTTACTGATGAAGAAGAACGGCCAGAGATCGAATCTTATAACTGGACTTTAGAAGATCGTTTTAAAAATGAAGTCGATTTTAGACAATTTAAGGACAAAGTTATTTTAATTAATTACTGGGCTACCTGGTGCCCGCCGTGTATCGCAGAAATGCCGAGTTTAAATGATGTTTACCAAGATTATAAAGATCGTGTGGTTTTTCTTTTTATAAGCGGAGAGGAATTTGAAACCAGCCAGGGATTTATGAATGCCAAAGGATATGATCTACCGGTTTATCGTATGAAAACTAATTATCCAGATCCTTTAGAAGGTTATAAGTTGCCAACTTCTTATCTTATTGATAAAAAGGGACGAATTGTGATTAAAAAAGAAGGCGCAGCAGATTGGAATAGCGCTGGTTTTAGAAATACTTTAGAGGAGCTTTTGGCCAATTAGAGACGGAATTTTTTAAAGAAAGAAACAATAAATTCTGGGTCAAAAAGACTAAACATGATCTTTAGATCTTCAGTGAATGTTGTTTCTTCGTCTAAAAAAGCGAAAATCTCTTCAACTGAATTTTTCTGATAAAATTTGCTGAATATTTGCTCTCCTTTGTCATTTCTTCGGGCTAAAACATCTAAGAAAATAGCGTCGTAAAATTTATATTTACTTCTAAAGAGATCTTTTGAAGGTTCATAGCCAGATTTGATGTTTTTGATGATCTTTGTGATCTTTTTCTCGGTGTGTTTAAAGGAATATCCTGTTGAAGCCTTAACCCAACCGCCACCAGTACCGATTTTGGTGATTTTAGGGCTATTATTTTTTTCGAAAGGAAAGTCTGTCATTGGGATAATTCCTTGTTCTTCATTTAAAACTTCGTAATTATCTAATTTTAGATATTCTGAAAGATATTTTTGCAGCTGTTTGTCGTAGATTTCTTCTTCGGTAAGAAAAGGGGTGAAAAACGTGTATTCTACAAGCGCTTCAGTTGCTGAAAATGGTAAAATATAGGTAAAACTCGTACTGTTTTTATAAGTCAGTCTAAAATCCATCATCGTAAATTGATTTGGATTAAAAACAGGTGTTTCGGTTTTTACGTGATAACCTTTAAAATGTTGATAGATTTTTGTGTAATCCTGAGTTTCTTGATATTCTGAAGGGATTCTACTGTCAAAGAAATGTGTAGCGTTGTAGGTTTTCTTTTTCCCTACGGCTTTCATGGTTACAGGATCGATTTTTGAAATTTCATCTTCAATTAAAAAAAAGTCTTCAGATTTACGAATTTCGGCTAGAGCATATTCAAAGAATTTTTCTGAAGTCAGCATTTTGTAAGAATACAGTGTTAGCTCCAAATTTTCTTCAGTAGTGGTGGCTATAAATTTTCCTTTATGCCATTCCGCAGAAATTAAAGAATCCCAGCGACTATTGCCTTTTTCCCAAAAGCACCAGGTTTTATCTTTAGCAATTTTAAAAGAAGGATCGATAATCGCTATTTTCTTTCCTTTAAAGAAAACATCATCTTTTAAGCGTAAAGCTAATTGAAGTCCTGCCAGGCCGCCCCCAACAATTGCATAAAAATAAACAGGGCCTAACATAAGTAGGATTTACTTAGATTTTTTGAAGTATTTAAAAGGAACCAGCAACATCCCAAAGTTTTCACCATCTTCTTTACCAATGTGCTTATGGTGCATTTTATGCGCTCTTCTAATCCCTTTTGCATACGTTCCGTTAGCGTTTCTAAAGATTTTAAAGCGCTGGTGAATAAAGATGTCGTGAACGCTAAAATAAGCGATCCCATAAGCTAAAATTCCTAGGCCAATAGGCAAAGTAAACCAAACGTCTTCGTAACGCCATAAAAGAAAGCAGCCAATACTTACGGCAGCGTAAAAAACGAAAAATAAATCATTACGTTCCCACCAGCTGCTATGATCTTTTTGATGATGATCTTTATGCAGGCTCCATAAAAAACCATGCATAATATATTTATGTGTAAACCAGGCCATACCTTCCATACCAACGAAGGTGGCTAAAAATATAGCGATCCAAAGAATTGTAATCATAGTCTAAATTTACAAATTATATAAGATTAAGGCGGCAAGAGATATAAGATTTTGCAAGCAAACCTGCTTTTTGATAATCTGATACTCTAATTCGCTTTTTCTTAATTTCTAAAGAAGGCGTTTGTTTTAGTTTATAAAGTAGTTTTTTGTAATAAATATAAGCCGTGTAAACTCCAAATTTCGCTTCAACCGGTAAATGTATAATTCCGTTTAAGCCTTTTCTAAAATCTTCTTCAATTTCAGCAATAATACGTTTTTTACTGGCTTCGTCTAATTGATCAAGATTGGTGTTTGGGAAATAACTTCGGTTTAAATCTTCAAAATCGGCTTTAAGATCTCTAAGGAAGTTTACTTTTTGAAAAGCCGAGCCTAAACTCATGGCAGATTCTTTAAGCTCGTCATATTTTTTTTGATCACCTTTTACAAATACCTTTAAACACATAAGACCTACAACATCTGCGCTTCCGTAGATATACTCTTTGTATTCGTTAATGCTAAGGTAATCTGATTTATGAAGATCCAGCTGCATACTTTTCATAAAAGCCACGTACAATTCTTTATCGATGTTGTACTTGTGTACCGTTTCCTGAAATGAGTTAAGAATAGGGTTTAAACTAATTTTATCTTCTAAAGCCTTGTAAAGATCGATCTCGAAATCGTTGAATAATTTCTCTTTATCGTAATCATGAAAACTGTCTACGATTTCGTCTGCAAATCTTACAAAACCATAAATATTGTAAATGTCCTGCCGTATACTTGGAGCCAGCATTTTTGTAGCAGAAGAAAAAGAAGTACTGTAAGCATTGGTAACTTCTTTACTGCACGTTCTGGAAACAACGTCAAAAATAGATTTCATAGCATTAAATTTTATTTTTTGTAATTAATCCGGCGGTTAATTTTCCCGAGATTAGTGATGGTGGAACTCCCGGGCCGGGTACTGTAAGCTGTCCTGCAAAAAATAAATTCTTTACTTTTTTGCTTTTAAGCTTTGGTCTTAAAAATGCTGTTTGGAGCAATGTGTTAGCAAGCCCGTATGCGTTTCCTTTGTAAGAATTATAAGCTTCTTTAAAATCGTTTACACAGAAGGACTCTTTAAATATAATGTTATTTTTAACACTTTGGTTTGTGATATTCTCGAATCTTGTGATAATTTTTTCGAAATATTTATTTCTAAGCTCTGGAGTGTCTTCGATATCTGGAGCAAGCGGAATCAAGAAAATCCCTGCTTCGTTACCTTTAGGAGCAACATTATCATCGGTCACTGAAGGAAAACTGGCGTAGAAAAGTGGATTTTCTGGCCATTTTGGAGCGTCATAAATATTTTGAGCGTGTACATCAAAATCGGTATCAAAAAACAAACTGTGATGCACGGTATCTTTTAACTTTTTATCGAAACCAACATAAAAAAGTAACGAAGAAGGCGCAAAAGTTCTACTTTCCCAATATTTCTCTGAGTATTGACGATGTTCTTGCGGAAGTAATTGTTCGCTGTGGTGATAATCTGCGCCGCTAAGTACAATATCGCTGGCTATAAATTCATCGTTTACATACAGGCCTTTTGCAGTCCCGTTTTCTACTTTAATCTTAGAAACATTGCAGTTTGTTTTTATTTTAACTCCAAGACTTTCGGCTAAGGATTGAATACCTCTAATAACTTCATACATTCCGCCTTTTGGATGCCAGGTGCCGAGACCAAAATCGGCATAATTCATAAAGCTATAAAAAGACGGCGTGTTGGTAGGTTTTGCTCCTAAAAATAGTACCGGAAATTCAAGAATCTTGATAAGGTTTTCATTGCTGAATTCTTTTCTGACCTTTTTTGAAATCGTGCTAAAAAATTGTCCAATTCTGGCAGCGGTTTGCGGAGTTACGAGTTCTAGCGGAGACACTCCGGGACGATAAACTACATCTTTAATGGCAATGTCGTAATTTTCCTGCGCTTCTTTTATAAACTTCTTTAAAGGTTTAGAACTCCCGGGTTCTTCTTTCTCGAAAGCTGCATAAATTTTTTCAAGACTATCTTCAATACTTATAAAATGGCCTTTTTGAAAATAAACACGGTAGGCAGGATCTAGTTTTATAAGCGTATAAAAATCCTCTGGTTTTTTGCCAAAATCGGCAAAGAAGCGTTCAAAAACATCGGGCATCCAATACCAGGTAGGACCAATATCGAAGGTAAATCCGTCTCTTTTTAATTGGCGAGCTCTACCTCCAATTTCAGCATTTTTTTCATAAATGGTGATATCATAACCTTCTTTTGCCAGGTAGCAAGAGGCGGCTAGTGAAGCAAATCCAGAGCCGATAATGCTTATTTTTTGCTTCATTTTATATGGTTTTAATGAAATTATTTAAATCGCGGTACACTTTTATGTTTTCTGGAAGCAGCGTATCTTTTATGGTATTTGCCTTATGCCCAAAAAGATTTAGTTCGTATTGGCGGTGATCACAAATTATTTCCTGAAATTCAGTAATAAACTCTGGCATATTTACTGGAGCAATGGTGCAATAACTTAAAAATCTTACGTTAGGATAGCGTTCCAGTAAAAACTTCATATTAGAAAGTGGTAAACTTGGTCCTAAAAAGATGGTTTGATAACCTGCATG
Source organism: Zunongwangia atlantica 22II14-10F7 (assembly GCF_002094855.1). Lineage (GTDB taxonomy): Bacteria > Bacteroidota > Bacteroidia > Flavobacteriales > Flavobacteriaceae > Zunongwangia > Zunongwangia atlantica. The sequence goes on along the minus strand of NZ_ARYN01000005.1, from coordinate 171,633 downwards.
TAAAAGCAGGTATTGAATGTATAATATGCCTATATCGTGGATTTCGTTTTCCGGTAAAAAGAGAATAAAAAGATCGTCTTTGGTAGGTTTTCTACTGCTTTTTATTTCAACGAGATTTAAGTAAAGCTTCTGTTTAATTAGATCTACAATATAATGCTCGTGTATAGGTTTTATGGTATCGGTTTGCCAAAGCATACCAACTTCATTTAAAAGTGGAAGAAAAATATCGTTAAAGATTTTTTTGAAGTTCTTTTTCTCGATCAAGGCTTTGTAAGTCCTATCAAAAAGCTCTTCGTCGAAATTCATCATCGCCATTTTAAACTGATTAATCGCTCTATTTTCCTCGCTTATGCTAGAGGTAATGCGATGAACCATAGCCGTAATTTCTTCCTCGCTAAGTTTTGAAATTCTTGAAATCTTGTAACCGTTTTCGTTAAGAAAAGCGATGTTTAATATTTTTTGAAGACTAGAGCTGTCGTACATCCTTATATTGGTTTCTGTACGTTCTGGTTTTAAAATATTATAGCGTTTTTCCCACATTCTTATGGTGTGAGCCTTGATGCCGCTAAGATTTTCGAGATCTTTAATACTGAAGTTTTGCTTAATTAATTCCATATAATCCTATGATACTAAACAAATCTAAAGAAATAGAAACTGTAATTTACATAGGGAAAAGTTAAAATGTTTAATGTAGGGTTTAATTAATTAAACAAAATTAAAAAAAGAACAAAAAAATACGCCTGTTGATGGATCATTCTCAAAAGTTGTGTGTGAATTGAAATATTAATTAGATTTTTGTTTTCTAAACAGGAAGCATTGGATCCATATATAGACCTACTCAAGATATTATTACCAGAATTATTAATCACCCATTTTGATCTAACCGGACATCAAACAGAAGGGGATTTATTACACCTGGATTTTGAAGAGAAGCCTGATATTCCTAAAGAGTTCTCCTCTAAACTAGTCATAGCACACGGGTTTCATAAGGAAATAACAATCCAGGATTTTCCTGTACGAGGTAAAAAAGTATTCCTGCATATAAAACGCCGTCGCTGGCTGGGTAAACAAGATAAAGAAGTTGTACAGCGTGACTGGAACTTAGTAGCACAGGGAACCCGAATGACCACCGAGTTCGCTGCTTTTTTAAAAGGACTTAGTCAGTACTAAAGCCTCTGACTGTCATACCATCGGGGCTTTTTACGGAGTAAACGGAAAGAAGCTCCAGCGCCAGTATAAAGATTATTTAAGCGATTTTAAAGAGTGGGATCAAAAACCTCATTCCAAAGAATGGCTCATTTTCCCCAAAAATATAAGCTCTAAGCTCTCTATAGATGAGACTGCACTCTCCAAAGGAGAACTTTATACCATCATCACCAATAAAGGAGCTAAGGGGAAAAAGGGCAGTATTGTAGCTATTTTCTCGGGAACCAAGGTAGAACCCATTATAGAACAACTCCTTAAAATACCAGCTTCAAAACGAGCACAAGTCAAGGAGATCACCCTAGATATGGCCAATTCCATGAAAAACATTGCCAGGAAATGCTTCCCTAAGGCTGTACAGGTCACCGATCGCTTCCATGTGCAAAAACTTGCCTTTGAAGCCCTACAGGATATTAGGATCAAGCACCGATGGGAGGCGATAGATCTGGAGAACGAACAAATCAAACAGGCCAGGTTAAAACAGAAAAGTTGTAGTCCAGAAATCTTTGCAAATGGGGACACCAGAAAACAATTATTGGCGCGTAGCCGGTACCTGCTCTATAAAGCACCTTCCAATTGGACAGAGAACCAGCTCCAACGCAGCAAAATACTCTTCGGGCAATACCCGGATATAAAGTTGGCATTTAAGCTTACACAAAGGCTTAGAAATATATTTAACAATGCTAAATCAAAAGAAGGGGCATATACAAAACTAGCCCACTGGTACAAGGATGTAGAGGATACGGGTTTTAAGGCATTTAATACTATTGCCAATACCATAACCATTAACTACAGGTCTATTCTAAACTACTTTATCAACCGAAGTACAAATGCATCAGCAGAATCCTTTAATGCAAAAATAAAAGCATTTAGAGCTCAGTTTAGAGGAGTGAAAAATATAGAATTCTTCCTGTACAGATTAACCACAATTTTTGCGTAAACACAACATTTAGGCTTGATCCCTGTTGATTTGGCGATTTGGTAACTAATTTAGGACTATAAAATATTATAAGATTAACCCCAAAACTATAAGCTGATATTGTGAGTTTTTAGAGGGTATTTTTATTTGAAAAGGTATAAAATAGTACCAGTTCTTAAACTACCTAAATGTGTTTTGAAAATGTAGTGATAAAATAAAGAGAATAAAAGGTGTTTGTGTGCCCAGGATGGGAGTCGAACCCATACGCCCTAATGGACACATGGCCCTCAACCATGCCTGTCTACCAATTCCAGCACCTGGGCAAATGCGCCGCAATTAACGGGCTAAAAGAGTTTGAGAAACTCTAAATAAAAAAGTGATCTGGCTGGGGCTCGAACCCAGGACCCTCTCCTTAAAAGGGAGATGCTCTACCAACTGAGCTACCAGATCAAATTTATATTTAATAAAAATAAGAACAAAAAGTGATCTGGCTGGGGCTCGAACCCAGGACCCTCTCCTTAAAAGGGAGATGCTCTACCAACTGAGCTACCAGATCATTAATTATGCATCCATCGTTTTGCGAATGCGGGTGCAAATATATAATCAATTTTTTATTTTTCAAGCTTATTTTAAATTAAATTTGCTTTCAGTAGAAATTAACTTGAAAAAAACGGCTACGATATGAAAATTTTCCTGAACGGTTACATGGGATCTGGGAAGTCTCACATAGGTAAAATACTTTCTGAATCAATGGGTTATCCTTTTGTGGATATGGACGATCAGATAGAAATTATGGAGGGAAGAAGCATCCATGAAATTTTTCAAAAAAAAGGAGAATTATATTTCAGAAAATTAGAAAACGAGGTTTTAAAGGATATTTTGGCTTCAAAATCTGAAATGATTGTGTCGCTAGGAGGTGGTACACCATGCTACGGAAATAATTTTGATCTTATAAAAGAAGATCCAGAAAATAGAACAGTATACTTAAAAGCTTCCGTAGAACAACTAACCAGCAGGTTGTTTTTAGAGAAAGTACATCGCCCGGTGATTAGTCATTTAGATACCAAAGACCAATTAGAAGAATTTATTAGAAAGCACCTTTTTGAAAGAGCTTTTTATTACAATCAATCCAGCATCATTGTGGATGTAGATGGTGCTACACCCACAGCGATTGTAGAAAATATAAAATCTAAACTGGATTAAACAAGCTCAGCTCTATCCTTACCTTCTTCAAAAGTGATCTTTACCATTTCGTTTAAAGAAGTAGAAAGTGATATGCCCTTAAAATCGGCTTTTACAGGGTACTTTTTGTGATTTCGGTCTACAAGTACCGCTGTTTTAAATTGCTTTAACGGGACGTCTAAAAAATGACGTACACCGTAGATTAGTGTGGTGCCCGAGTTTAGAACATCATCTACAAGAACGATGGATTTTTCACTATAGTCCTGGGCTGGGATAGAAGTTGTTATTGAATTCAAAGGGTTTTTTTTATCCACTTTAACCTCACAAAGAATAATCTTAAGTGGGGAAATTTTTTCTAGTTCGGTTTGAATTCTTTTGGCTAGTTTAAAACCTTTACGGGCAATCCCTGCCAATACGATTTCTTCTTCGTTAATATTATTTTCGTAGATCTGAAATGCAATACGTTTGGTTTTTTGTGCAATTTCAGCATGATTTAAAATCTGAACTTTTTCTTTCATTTAATCACTATTAAGTGGTTTTGTCTTCGTTTTCAGTTTCACCGGCATTATCAAACCAATCTTCGATGTCTCGGCGATCTTTTTTTGTGGGTCTTCCGGTACCTTTTTTTCGGTAATAATCTTTAGAATATTTTAGAAGGTCTAATTTTTCCAAAGCTTCTTTTGGTGTGTGATCCTGAACGTAAATACTCACAAGTTTTGCTCCAACGCGGCTGGGAGGAAGGTCTAATACCTCTAACTGATAGTCTATCTGGTTTTTTCTAACCAGTAGTTTGTCACCGGGAAAAACCTCTTTAGAAGGTTTCATGTTACTACCGCTCATTTTCACTTTGCCCTGCTTGCAGGCATTGGTTGCAATGCTTCGGGTTTTAAAGTACCTTACGCTCCATAAAAATTTATCAACTCTCATAATAAATGGTCCTTAAAACTGTTCTATTATCATAAACAAAAATACAAGATTATTGTATCTTGCGCCCTTAAAAAACGAGACAATGCGATTGAACAAATATTTTTTAGCCGGATTTGCTTTGGCCGGCCTTATTTTTACGAGTTGTAATGACGATGACGACGGTACAGTAGATCCGATAGAATTAAGGGACGAGCAGGAGCAAAGAACGGCCGATGATGATAGTCTTGTAGAATATTTACAAACTCACTTTTATAATTACGAAGAATTTGAAAATCCAGCAGCAGATTTCGATTACAATATCGTTTTTGATACCATTGCTGGTGAGAATAGTGATAAAGTCTCTATTTGGGAATCCCCAAATTTTTCAACAAAAATAGTTACCTATCAGGCTAACGAAACTGAATTAGATTATAACCTATACCTGTTAGAGGTTAGAGAAGGAGAAGGGGACCAACCACATTTTACAGACTCTACTTATGTGCGCTACAAAGGAGAATTACTAAATGCTGAAGTTTTTGATAATAGTATAAATTCTCCTGTATGGTTTGATCTTATTGGTTATGTTTATGAAGATTTCAATAGTGCAGGTCAAAGACAACTTGCCAGAGGCGGCGGAGTGATACCAGCCTTTAGAGAGTCTTTAACTGAATTTAGAGGAGCTTCAAGTTATAGTGTAAACCCAGATAATACGATCCAATGGTCTAATGATTTTGGGATAGGTGCTTTATTTGCACCATCTGGATTAGGGTATTTTAACGGTACCAGTCCTGGGTATGGATATAGCCCATTAATTTTCACCTTTCATTTATTAAATGTAAATGAAGCAGATCATGATGGAGACGGTATCCCAAGTTGGATGGAAGATATTGATGGAGATGGAAATGTTTATGACGATGATACAGATGGCGATGGACTTCCTAATCATTCAGATCCAGATGACGATGGGGATGGTTTACCAACACGCCAGGAAATTATAATTAATGCAGATGGGACATTAACTTTCCCGGATACCAACAATAACGGAACTCCTAATTATTTAGATGCAGATTCTTTTGAGCCTGTAGAAGAATAAAATTTAAGCTAAGATTATATGAAAAAAAGGCTCCTTTTTTAAGGAGCCATTTTTGTTTTGGGGTGTAAAAGATTCTTTTAAAGAGCCAGAGATAAACTCAAAATCCATTGTGACGGTCTTGAGTCTATACTGAAGTTATCACTTGCAGTGTCGCTAAATGCCGTATTATCTGTAAAAGCACCTTCATACCTTACATCGATACCAAGATTACCCAAATTAAGGCCAGCGCCTAATTGATAACCTACCGTAATATCGTTTTCTACATCGCTAATTTCAAAAGTACCATTATCTATTTCGTTATTGGTAATATACTGAAATGATGGACCTGCTTTTATATTTAAAGGTCCAAGAATATCGATACCCAGTAATACGGGTAAATCTATTTTGTCTAGATTATAGTCAAAAGCACCGTAATCTGTAGTAAGCTTGGTGTATACAAGCTCTGGTTGAATAAATACTGAAGAAATTCCAAATTTTGCAAAGATACCAAAGTGATATCCCGCTTTTGCTTCTCCTTCTGTAATGTCTGGAAAATCATCTACGGCATCCTGAAAGCCATCGATATCACCAGTAGATCCATAATTTAAACCTCCTTTTATACCAAATTCAGAAGATTGCGCCCAAAGTCCTGTAGAAGCTAGGCAAAGCATAATGATTAAAACTTTTTTCATGATTATAATTATTAGTTAGCAATTAAACGCAAATTAAGAAGTAAAATTTTGGCTGAAAATAACAAAGCCTTTTAAAGTCATTTTAAAAGGCTTTGTTTTACAGTATTTTAACGCTTTTTAAGCTTTTATTTACGTTTTATAACTTTTTCTGAAGCAGCAACTATAGCTTCAGCATTAAGTCCGTATTTTTCCATTAATTGCTCTGGCGTACCACTTTCACCAAAGGTATCTTTAGTAGCTACAAATTCCTGCGGAGCTGGGAAATGTTCAGCTAATGTTCTGGAAACACTTTCTCCTAAACCACCAAGGAAGTTATGCTCTTCAGCTGAAACAACACAACCAGTTTTCTTTACAGATTTAATGATCGCTTCTTCATCTAAAGGTTTTATGGTGTGAATATTAATGATTTCAGCACTAATTCCTTTTTCTTCTAGAGCTTCACCAGCTTTAATGGCTTCCCATACTAAGTGACCTGTAGCGATAATTGTAACATCGGTACCTTCATTCAGCATAATAGCTTTACCAATTTCAAATTTTTGATCGGCAGGTGTAAATATTGGCACTTTTGGACGCCCAAAACGAAGGTAAACAGGACCTTCGTGATCTGCAATTGCAATAGTGGCTGCTTTTGTTTGGTTATAGTCACAAGGATTGATAACCGTCATTCCTGGTAACATTTTCATAAGACCAATATCTTCAAGAATCTGGTGGGTTGCACCATCTTCTCCAAGGGTTAAGCCGGCGTGAGAAGCACAAATCTTAACATTTTTCCCAGAATAGGCGATAGACTGTCTAATCTGATCGTAAACACGACCTGTAGAAAAGTTTGCAAAAGTACCAGTATAAGGAATGTAGCCTCCAATAGTTAATCCTGCGGCCATTCCCATCATGTTTGCCTCAGCAATTCCTGTTTGGAAAAAACGCTCTGGATTAGCCTCGATAAAGTCGGCCATTTTTAAAGAAGGGGTAAGATCAGCACAAAGTGCTACAACTTTATCATTGGTTTTACCAAGCTCTGCAAGCCCTGCACCAAAACCACTTCTTGTATCTTGTTTTTCAGTATAAGTGTATTTTTTCATTGTATTCTTTTTTGGAAAAGAGTTTTAGTAATCGCCTAAAGTTTCCGGATTTTGTGCAAGTGCACTTTCTAGTTGTTCGTCGTTTGGAGCTTTACCATGCCATTCGTGTGTGTGCATCATAAAGTCTACGCCGTTACCCATTACGGTAGTCATAAGAACACAAACAGGTTTACCTTTACCAGTGTGCTCTTTAGCTTCGTTTAATCCTTCGATTACTTTTTCTATGTCGTTTCCTTCTGCAATTTCTAAAACGTCCCAACCAAAAGCTTCGAATTTAGCTTTTAGGTCTCCCATGTTAAGTACTGTATCTGTACTACCATCGATCTGCTGGCCGTTTACATCTACAGTAGATATAATGTTATCTACTCCTTTAGCACCAGCATACATAATAGCTTCCCAGTTTTGTCCTTCCTGTAATTCACCATCACCATGAAGTGTATAAACCAGTTTACTATCTTTATTTAATTTTTTAGCCTGCGCAGCACCTAAAGCTACAGACATTCCCTGACCTAAAGATCCAGAAGCAATTCGTATTCCTGGAAGGCCTTCGTGAGTTGTTGGGTGTCCTTGCAAGCGAGAATCGATCATTCTAAATGTTCCTAATTCTTCAACAGGAAAGTATCCGCTACGAGCAAGTACACTATAAAATACAGGAGAAATATGACCGTTAGAAAGGAAGAAAAGATCTTCATTTACACCATCCATATTAAAACTAGGATCGTGGTCCATGATTTCCTGATAAAGTGCTACAAAAAATTCTGTACAACCAAGAGAACCTCCAGGGTGTCCAGAGCTAACTTTATGAACTTGTCTTACGATATCCCTGCGTACTTGGGTAGCAAAACTTTTTAATTCTTCAATGTTTGCCATTATATAGTTATTGTTGTGAATATTTAATGCTAAAATAAGCTAATAATATGCTTTCTCAAAACGAAAAGGAGTGAGTATTTTATATAAGTGTTAAAGTTACACTTTATTTTTGGAATATCTTAATACTTTAATTTGCAGAAATGTTAAGTATCTTTGCAGCCATTAATTTTTTATATGGAATTCGAACTTTTAAAGACCGATCCCGCTAGTAAAGCCAGAGCCGGTAAGATAACTACAGATCACGGAGTAATAGAAACACCTATTTTTATGCCTGTGGGCACTGTAGCTTCTGTAAAAGGAGTGCATCAAACTGAGCTAAAACAAGAGATCAATCCAGATATTATTTTAGGAAATACGTATCATCTTTATTTACGCCCTAAAACCGAGATTCTTAAAAAAGCAGGTGGTCTTCATAAATTTATGAACTGGGATCGCAACATCCTTACCGATAGTGGAGGTTATCAGGTATATTCACTTTCGGGTAGAAGAAAAATTAAAGAAGAAGGGGTAAAGTTTAAATCTCATATTGATGGTTCTTATCACGTTTTTACTCCAGAGAATGTAATGGAAATTCAGCGAGAGATAGGTGCAGATATTATTATGGCTTTTGATGAATGTACTCCTTATCCATGTGATTATAACTATGCTAAAAGATCGATGCATATGACGCATCGCTGGTTAGATAGATGTATTAAACATTTTACTGAAACTCCGCCGCTCTATGGATACGATCAAACCTTATTCCCAATCGTTCAGGGAAGTACTTATAAAGATTTAAGAAGACAATCTGCAGAATATATTGCTTCAAGAAATGCTGAAGGAAATGCTATTGGAGGTTTATCTGTTGGAGAACCTGCAGAAGAAATGTATGCAATGACCGAGGTGGTTACTGAAATTCTTCCTGAAGAAAAACCAAGATATCTAATGGGAGTAGGAACTCCTATCAATATTTTAGAGAATATCGCCCTTGGAATCGATATGTTCGATTGTGTAATGCCTACCCGAAATGCAAGAAACGGAATGCTTTTTACCGCTCATGGTACCATTAACATCAAAAATAAGAAGTGGGCAGATGATTTTTCACCAATCGATGACATGGGAATCACTTTTGTAGATACGCAATATTCTAAAGCATACGTTCGTCATTTATTTACCGTTAATGAAATGCTTGGCAAGCAAATTGCTACCATCCATAACCTCGGATTTTATCTTTGGTTGGTGCGTGAGGCAAGAAAGCATATTTTAGCAGGAGATTTTAGAGCCTGGAAAGATATGATGGTGAAACAAATGGATAAGAGACTATAAAAAAATCGTAGTTTGAAAATTTTAGACTGGTACATTTTAAAGCGCTATTTAGGAACCTTCAGTATGATGTTGTTACTGTTTATTCCTATTGGGATTACAGTTAATCTTGCTGAAAAAATCGATAAGATTTTAGAAAATGAAGTTCCTTTTGTTGAGGTAGCCGAATACTATCTAAATTTTACGATCTATTTCGCTAATCTTTTATTTCCGCTTTTTCTTTTCCTCTCTATAATTTGGTTTACCTCAAAACTGGCTAATAATACAGAGGTTATTGCCTTTTTAAGTAGTGGGGTTTCATTTTATCGATTTTTAAGACCTTATATAATTGGGGCAACCATTGTTTGCATTGCCGCTTTAGGATTAAGTATGTTTTTAGCGCCTAAAGCCAGTAAAGGATTTAATGAATTTAAGTATGAATATTTAAAAAGAGGTCACGAAACTCAGGAAACCAAGGATGTCTATCGCCAGGTGAACGATAACGAGGTAATTTATGCCAGTCATTTTAGACCAAAAACGCATACGGCAAGTAATTTTACTTTAGAACATTTTGATGGAAATAAATTAGAGTTTAAAATTAGTGCTTCCAGATTAAAGTTTAATACAGAAGATTCTACCTATACTTTATCGAATGTTGATAAGAGAATAGTTGGTGAGAACGAAGATATAATTAGTAAGCAAACGCGTTTAGATACTATTTTACCATTTGAATTTGACGAATTAACGCCTGAGACTTATATCGCTGAAACATTAAGTTTTTCAGAATTAAACGAATTTATAGAGAAAGAAAGTAGGCGTGGATCGGGGAATATGAATATGTATCTGGTAGCGGCTTATAAGAGAGTAAGTATTCCGGTTTCAGCATTCATTTTAACCATCATTGCGGTTGCTGTTTCTTCGATGAAACGTCGCGGTGGGATGGGAGTAAATCTTGCGGTAGGAATTTCATTGGCATTTATATTTATATTTTTTGATAAGGTTTTTGGTACAATTGCCGAGCAATCAACCTTTTCACCTCTTTTAGCAGTATGGATCCCTAATATATCTTTTGGTGTTTTGGCGGTGTTTTTATTGTTAAAAGCGAAGCGTTAATAAAAATAATTGAGCTAAGGCTTTAATTCTTCGATTTAAAGTTTGTTATATTTGTAGGCTCAAATTAAAACAACCATAGCTACTTATGGAATATTTAGACTTTGAATTACCGATTAAAGAGCTTGAAGAGCAGTACGAGCGCGCCTGTAATATTGGCGAGGAAAGTGAGGTAGATGTAACTGCTACCTGTAAGCAAATCGAGAAAAAACTTCAGGAAAAAAAGAAGGAGATCTATAAAAACCTTACTGCATGGCAAAGAGTGCAGTTATCTAGACATCCTAACCGTCCTTATACTTTAGACTATATTAATGCAATTTGTGGAGACACATTCTTAGAACTACACGGTGATCGTAGTGTGAAGGATGATAAAGCCATGATTGGAGGTCTTGGTAAAATTGGTGATCAAAGTTTTATGTTTGTTGGCCAGCAAAAAGGATTTAACACTAAAACACGCCAGTACCGTAATTTTGGTATGGCTAATCCAGAAGGCTATCGCAAGGCTTTACGTTTAATGAAATCTGCAGAGAAATTTAATCTTCCTGTAGTGTGTTTTGTGGATACTCCGGGAGCATATCCAGGTTTAGAAGCCGAGGAAAGAGGACAAGGTGAAGCGATTGCTCGAAACATCATGGAAATGACTCGCCTTAGCGTGCCAATTATTGTGGTAATTATTGGTGAAGGTGCCAGTGGTGGAGCTTTAGGAATTGGTGTAGGAAACAAGGTTTTAATGTTAGAGAATACCTGGTATTCTGTAATTTCACCAGAATCCTGTTCTTCTATTTTATGGAGAAGCTGGGAATATAAAGAAACTGCTGCTGAAGCTTTAAAACTTACTGCTGAAGATATGAAAAAGCAAAAGCTTATCGACGAGATCGTAAAAGAACCACTTGGTGGTGCGCATAGCGATCGAGAAGGAGCTTTTAAAGCAGTAGAAAAGTCTATTTTAAAATCTTTTGAAGAGCTTAAAAACTTATCAAAGGAAGATTTGATAAGTTCTAGAATGGATAAATATTTAGATATGGGTGTCTATAAAGACTAACCCGTTAAAAATCATACGATACTAAGGGAATCCGAAACAAACGTTTCGGATTTTTTTGGCCTTATCAACAAAAAAATAAAGTTTTCAACAACCAAATTGTTTACTATTAGTGAACTAGAAAATGCTTATTTCTTAAGAGCTATTTAACAAATTGGTTACATTCGTGCTATGGAAAAAATCGCAACATCACCAGCATATAATAAACAAAACTCTAACGTAATTAGCCTGGAGAAAGGTAAAATTCCTCCGCAGGCTGTTGATTTAGAGGAGGTTGTTCTTGGTGCGATGATGATCGATAAAAAAGGAGTAGATGAGATTATCGATATTCTACATCCTGATGCGTTTTATAAAAATTCGCATAAATTGATTTATGAGGCTATTTTTAAGCTTTTTGAAAATACCGAGGCAATCGACTTATTAACGGTTTCTAACCAGCTTAAGAAGGATGGGAACTTCGAAAAAGCAGGTGGAGACTATTATTTAATTCAGCTTACGCAAAGAGTTTCCTCTTCTGCACATATCGAGTTTCACGCTAGGATTATTTTACAGAAATATATTCAGCGTAGTTTGATTAAAATTTCTGCGGAAATTATTGAAGAAGCCTATGATGAAAGTGTAGATGTTTTTGATCTTTTAGACTCAGCTGAAGCAAAACTGTATGAGGTTACTCAGGGTAACATTAAAAAATCAACCGAATCTGCCCAGAGCTTGGTTATTCAGGCAAAAAACAGGATTCAGGAAATTTCGAATAGAGAAGGTCTAAGTGGGGTGCCTTCAGGCTTTGATAAGCTGGATGAACTTACTTCAGGATGGCAGCCTTCAGATTTAATTATCGTTGCAGCACGTCCTGGTATGGGTAAAACTGCGCTTACCTTATCGATGGCAAGAAACATTGCGGTAGGGCAGGGAATACCGGTAGCCTTTTTCTCTTTAGAGATGTCTTCAGTACAGTTAATTACGCGTTTAATTTCTTCGGAAACAGGACTTTCTTCAGAAAAATTAAGAACGGGGAATCTAGAAAAACACGAGTGGGAACAGCTTAACGTAAAGGTAAAAGACCTTGAAAAAGCACCACTTTTTATAGATGACACGCCATCTTTATCTATTTTCGACCTTAGAGCAAAAGCACGTCGTTTAGCATCGCAATTTGGTATTAAACTGATCGTGATCGATTACCTTCAGTTAATGACGGCCGGTGGAACGCAAAAAGGAGGAAACCGTGAACAGGAAATCTCGACAATCTCACGTAACCTTAAAGCGCTGGCAAAAGAATTAAATGTACCGGTAATTGCACTTTCTCAGCTATCGCGTGCGGTAGAAACTCGTGGAGGTAGTAAAAGGCCATTACTTTCAGATCTTAGGGAATCTGGAGCGATCGAGCAGGATGCCGATATTGTATCGTTTATTTATCGACCAGAATATTACAAAATTGAAGAATGGGATGATGAAGAACGTTCTCCAACTGAAGGGCAGGGAGAATTTATCGTTGCAAAACACCGTAACGGTGGTCTGGAAAATATCCGTCTTAAATTTATTGGTCATCTTGGTAAATTTGATAACTTAGAAGACTTTGATTCTCCTTTCGAATTTCATTCTAAAATGAACGATGGTGATGATAACGAGTTTGGAAGCTCAAATCTTCCAAGTCCAAGTGCAGATGAAGCTTTTGGAAGTTCTATGAATGATTTTAATCAGGATGATGATAGTGACGTTCCGTTCTAAATTCAGAAATACTTTAAAAAATAACGAAAGACAGTTTAAAGCAGCTTTGCTTTTTACTGTCTTTTTCTTTTTAGGTTTTTCCGGTTTTGCCAATAAAATTCTGGTGCCTATGGATCCAGAAGCCCAGGAAAATCATTTAAAAGCCTACGGAATTACATATTTCGCGCTAGAAAATCAGATCAAAGCCCAATGGTTATTAAATTATCGTGGCGGCTCTTTTCTTTTTGAAGCTGAAGAAAGCTTAGAGCGAGAATGTAAGATTAGAGGCGTTTCTTTTGAAATCTTAACCGATAATGATGCTAAGGCGATATTGGATGAAATTTCGAGTCCTTCTAAAAATATGGAAAGCGTAATTTTAGAAAAAGCGCCAAAGATTGCGGTGTATTCGCCAAAAGGAAACAAACCATGGGATGATGCAGTTACAATGGCACTTACGTATGCTGAAATTCCGTATGAAACCATTTATGATACTGAAGTTTTAAACGATGCACTAATTTTATACGATTGGTTGCATCTACATCACGAAGATTTTACGGGGCAATATGGTAAGTTTTATAGAGCATATCGAACCGCGCCCTGGTATATTGAGGATAAAAAAAATGCTGAAACTTTGGCTTCAAATCTTGGTTATGATAAAGTTTCAAACGAAAAACTTGCTGTTGCCTTAAAGATTAGAGATTATGTAGTTGGCGGCGGATTTATGTTCGCCATGTGCAGTGCTACAGATAGTTTTGATATCGCGCTGGCTGCAGAATATACAGATATTGCAGAGCCAATGTTTGATGGAGATCCAAGCGATCCCGGATATCAATCTAAGTTAGAATTTGATAATACATTCGCTTTTACAGATTTTATCCTGGAAAGAAGTCCTATGGTTTACGAGTTTTCGTCTATAGATATGACGTCTAAACGTGCCGTGCCTATGGAGAAAGATTATTTTACGCTTATGGATTATTCGGCTAAATGGGATGTAATTCCTACCATGCTAACCCAAAACCATACAAGATTAGTAAAGGGATTTATGGGGCAAACTACAGCCTATAATCCAGAGAATATAAAAGCCAATGTGCTGGTGATGGGAGAGAATAAGGTAAACGGGGAAGCACGATATATTCATGGTGTAAAAGGCAAAGGTTTTTTTACGTTTTATGGAGGGCACGATCCAGAAGATTATCAGCATAGGGTAGGAGATCCAAAAACCGAGCTAGAATTACATCCAAATTCTCCCGGATATCGATTAATACTGAATAATGTTTTATTTCCTGCAGCTAAAAAGAAAAAGAAAAAAACATGAAAACTAAGCTTTTAACACTTAGAATACTTACAGTATTTATGGTGGTTTTAATTCTTATAGAAGTGCTGTATTTATCTAAAACTTTTGTTTTAGATGCCATCCTGAATGGTTTTTTAATGATAGTTATTGGTGTTTTAAGTTTGGTTTTGGCGTATTTAAATTATAAAAAGAAAGATTGGTAAGATGAAGACATTTCAGAAACAAATAGCATTAAAACCTAAATCGCGTGGATTTCATTTAGTAACCAGCGAAATTGAAGATCAGTTTCCCGAGATTGGTGAAATTCAGCAGGGAATTTTTCAGGCGTTTATAAAACATACGTCCGCGGGATTAACGATAAATGAAAATGCAGATCCTACGGTAAGAGAAGATTTTGAAAGTCATATAAATAAAATGGTTCCTGAGAATCAGCCTTATTACCACCATACTTTTGAAGGTTCAGATGATATGCCGGCGCATATTAAAGCGTCACTTATGGGAACATCTGTACAAATCCCAGTAACAAATGGTAGATTAAACCTGGGAACCTGGCAGGGGATTTATTTATGCGAACATCGTAATTACGGCGGTTCACGTAAATTAGTTCTTACGCTAATGGGATCCTAAAATTGAATAATTTTCAAATAAACTAAAATCGCCAGCAATTGCTGGCGATTTTAGTTTATTTAAGTTCGTTTTTAAATTTATTGGCACCGCTAAATAATACCCGAAGCTTGCCCCGAGATAGTTTACTCTAAACTCGCCTTAAGGGGAGATTCGATAATTTTAGCTTGTTTTTTTAGTAGTTTTATCCAGTCTTCTTTGCTACTTACATCTCCGCTTTTTTCCCAGGCAAATCCTGCATAATAGGTGAATTTATCTTTAGGAGCAGTAGTGATTAAAAGGTTGCTTTGATCTGGAACTTTACTAACATAAGCAAATGCCGAATCGATAGCTGCTGGTGCTATTACGATTCCTTCACCAACTTTAGCATCGTCTATGCTTTCCCAGTGCATTACCCAACCTTCTTCTTCATTAATTTCGTATTCTCCCTGATTGTTATGTAGTGTAATTCCCGTAGCATAGTTTGGGATTCCGTCTTCAGCTTCAAGGCTAATCTCGAATTTAGAGAAATTGGAGCCAACGGCTAAGCTTATCCTTTTTGTTTCCTTTACATTGTAAGGTCCCCAAGGATCGTAGCTTAGTTCAAAAATGGTTTTTAATGGTCCGCTTGCGATGGTTTTATATTCCATAAAATTTTTGGATACATATAAGCTATCGTCTTCAAAAATACCAATGCCGCCTAATCCACGGCTATTACCTACATGATAAGGATCGTAACCTTCGCCATGATCTGTATGATAATATCCGGGACTTTTTACATGCTCTGCGTACCATTTATTAATGATCGATTTATTGGTTCGTTTTAGCCAAATATCGATTCCGCTAGAAAGGGTACTTCCTGCAACACCTTCTAAAGCTTCTTTCTGGCCGGTTGGGCCATAAGTTCTAAAAGCAATTTTATCGTTTTCCCAGGCATAATCGTCTGTTCTTTCAGGTACAAATCTAGAATAAGCTACAGCTTCTTTCTCTGGCATCGTAAATGAGCTATCACTAACTATTTTATAGGTAGAAGAGGTATTTGCGCTTACTCTTGCCATAAATAAAAATTCTTCTGGGGTACCATCTTCATCGTAATCGATCCATTGATGTCTTAAAGTTTTTCCTGCAGAATCTTTAATATGAATATACTCTATAGGAGTTTCTTCAAACTTGTTTAATAATTTTTCAGCTTCAAAACTTACAATTTCACTTCTATCAAAATCCAGGTCGTTACTTACTGAAAGTGAAATACCGGGTTCTTCAGCTTTTTCAGTTTTACATCCGGTAGCAAGCAATAGCCCCAGAATAGAAGTGGTAATTATTCTTTTCATTTTTTGTTGAGGTTAGGTTATCTTTTTTGTTTTTAGGTGAGGTCTCTATTCAGAGAAAATTCAGAGGGTAACTGGCCAAATTTCTCTTTAAAAATCTTTCTGAAATATTTCATGTTATTAAAGCCAACTTCAAAAGCAGCCATAGATACATTTAATCCTTCTTTTTCTATTAAATATAAGGATTTATCCAGTTTTATATCACGAATATATTCATTAATACTCTTGCCGGTAAGCGCTTTTATTTTTCGGTATAAAGATGCACGACTCATCCCCATTTCTTCAGAAATTAACTCGACCATTTTACCTTGTACCTGTATATGTTCGTGTACTTTCTTTTCGAATTTTTTAAGGAATTTCTTTTCAATTTTAACTTGCTGGCTTTCGACAGTATTTGCAGTTTCCTCATTTTCTTCCTTTTGAAGAAGATTTTTTTGCAGTGTAAATTTCCTGTCTAATAGATTTCTAATTCGGGCTTTAAGAATAGCAGTGCTAAAAGGCTTGGTAATATAATCGTCTGCGCCTTCTTTATAACCAATCACGATAGATTCCTGAGTGTCTTTTGCTGAAAGTAAAATGATAGGAATGTGCGTCGTTTCCTTTCGAGATTTTAAAGTGTTGGTAAGATCGATACCACTTTTTTCTGGCATCATAATATCTGAAACTATAAGATCTGGCACATGTTTTATGGCCATATTTATGCCTTCCTGCCCATTTAAAGCATGTAAAAGATCGTATTTTTCTTTTAGAATCGATGATAAGTAGTGATGAATATCTGGATTATCATCGATAAGGAGCAAAAGCTCTCTATCGGCGTTTGGGTTTAATAAAGCGCGAGTTTCTAATTCCTTATTCTCGTTTAGAATTTCAGCAGTTACATTTTCAAAATCGTGTGCTTCAATAGTATCGGTATTTGCTAGATGCTCTGGTTTTCCTTTTGGTAAAAATACTTTGAAAACAGTATGCTGATTTTCGATACTTTTAGCATTAATTTTTCCGCCGTGAAGTTCTATAAATCGTTTGGAAAGTGCTAGACCTATTCCGCTGCCATCTTTCTTCACTTTTTCGTCAGAATGATAATACCAATCGAAAATATGTGGTAAGATTTGTGCTGAAATGCCCGCACCATTGTCTTTTATTGAAAATTGATAGCCATTTCCCTTTGTTTTTAGCCTTATAATAATTTGATCTCCTTTTGAAGTGTATTTTAGGGCATTAGACATCAAATTATTGAAGACAATATGTATCTTATCAAGATCACAATAAATTGAAGCCTCTTCTATATCGAAATTCTTAATTATTTCAACACTTTTTTTCTGTGCTATAGGTTCGTACATTTCAATCCACTTCGATAAGGATTTTGCGAGATTATGTTTAGTGATTTTTAGTTTGTTTAAACCATCTTCGGTTTGTCTAAAATCAAGTAATTTGTTAATTCTACCCAATAAAGTTTTAGCATTCTTTTCAATGATTCTTAAACTATTAGTATGCTCTTTCTTTCTAATTTCGCCAAGTAAACTTTCCACTGGTGCCAAAATCATGGTAAGTGGTGTTTTCAGTTCGTGTGAGAAACCGGTGTAAAAACGAAGTCTCTCTTCGTTAAGATCCTGTTCTAACTGGCGTTGATTTTTCTCAAAAACCAATGATTGTTTCAGTTTAATTTTTTCAGTATAATATCTTAATCCGAACCAAATGAGAAGTAGGGCTGTGATTAAATATAGAGCATATGCCGGCAGTGTTCTCCAAATTGGTGGAATTACCTGAATGAATAATTGATTTGAAGATTCCAGATAATCATTATTGTTGGTTTTTAGCTTTAAATTATAATCACCTGGTGGCAGCTGACTAAAGTTTATACGATTAGCATTTTTAATATTGATCCAGTGATCGCTGTAACCTTCCAAAATATAGGAATATTCAATATTATCTGATTTTGGATATTTTAAGGAAGCAAAATCTAATGAAAATAACGCCTGATTATAATTAATACGAAGTGTATCGGTAAGTGAAATAGATCTATCTAATACTGTTTGTGTGCTATCGCTAAGACTTAAACTTTTACCGTAAATTTCAAGATTTTTAAACACGGTAGGGAACACTGTTTTCACAGGATTTGATAATTCTTTGGTTTCAAAAATATTAAGACCTTTATTTCCTCCAATCAGCAATGTGCCGTTTTCGGTTAAAAGGCTGGCGCCAATATTAAATTCACTTTCCTGTATATTATTAAAATTGTTAAGATTTCTAATCTTATTGGACTGTAGGTTATATAAACTTATCCCGTCATTAGTACCTATCCAAAAATTGCCAGACAAATCCTGGGTAATAGAATTTATCGTGTTATTACTTAAACCATCGTTAGTAGAAAAACGTTGTACTATTTCAGTTTCTAGGTTTACTTTTAGTAAACCTTCATTCATGGTGCCCACCACTAGGTTGTTCTTATCTATAAAATGAACACTAAAAACAACGTTTGTTGGAAAATCGATATTTCCTGTATGAAAACTTGAATATTCACCTGTTTTATAATTGTATTTGATTAGGCCATTGCCGTAGGTGGCAAGCCAAATTTCATCAGGATCCTTTTGAATGATATCACGAATATCCAGCTTACTAAGGTCGTCTATATATATAAACGTATCTTGTTTAGGATTGTATTTGTACAAACCTCCCCGGTTAGTCCCTACCCAAATATTACCCGCAAAATCCTCGAATATCGATCGTACATCACTACCTTCAGATACTTTTTGGTCTAAATAGGTTGTAAGTTTCTTTGTTTTTAGATCGAATTTTGAAATTCCTTTTCTGTAAGTGCCAATCCAAAGATTGTTTTTAGAATCTTCCAATAATGATAGAACCAGATCTGTAGGAAGCGGAATGTCTAATTTAGAAAATTGTTTAGTTTCTGAAGAATAGGTATTGATCCCACCACCATCAGTGCCAATCCAGATATTATCGTTCTTTCCTTTTGTAATAGCTTTAACGCGATCATGCGAAATTTGAATCTCTTTGTTAGCAGAATGATCAATTAGCTGAATAGACTCTCCTTTGGGATCTACAAAATCTAAACCAGCTTCAGTCCCAATCCATATATTTCCGTTAGAGTCCTTAAATAAGTTTAGAATGTTACGGTTAAAAACACTGCTTCCATCAGTTTTAGGTGAAAAAGACTGAATCCTAATATTATTACTATTAGATAATGAATTAGGATCAAGAATATTAAGTCCGCCATTTCTTGTACCTATCCAAAGCATTCCCTGATTATCTTCAACAAGACTTCGAATAGCATCATCTGTAAGTTTACTGTTTTCCTTATTAATATGTATTATCTCATTTTTATCATTGATAAGTTTTAAGCCTTCATCTGTGCCAACCCAATGTTTTTTTTTAGAATCGGTATATATTGTATTGATCCTGCCTTGAAAAAGTTTCTCGATTTTGGTCACAGTGGTGTCATTAATATCGATGCTGTAAACTCCATTATTATAGGTGCCTACTAATATGGAGTGCTCATCTTTTATATCTAACGAGCTTATACGGTAGTCTCTAAGTAAAACAGGTTCAGGATTACCGTTAAATTGTACGGCGATATGCCTGTTTCCTTTTATAAAATGTACTCCATAAGAATAATCGCCCACAACAAGCATGTTTTTAGAGAATTCTAAAATGCTTGTAATCCCGTCAGACAGGTATGAGTTTTCTGGTGATTTTTGCTGAAATAAATGTTTCTGAATTTCGTAGGTGTGAATCCCTCGATTGGTGGCCAGGTACAAATCGCCATTATTTGTGGGAACAATTTGTTGAATATAATTATTGATAAGCCCTGAATTTTCCTTGTCGAACTTCTCAAACTCGCTTCCATCAAATCTGTTTAATCCAGAATTTGTTCCTATCCAGATAAATCCAAGATCATCCTGAGTAATCGAACTCACCATATTATTAGACAATCCATTTGAAGTGTCATAATGGTAAAATTTAAGGTTCTTTTTTAGCGCAGATTTTTCCTCTTGTCCAAAGCTGTTTAGTGGAAGATAGAAACAGAATACAAGGAAAATACTTTTAAGGCTATTCCGCAAGAATCTATAATTAAGAAATAATTTAGAATTCATTTTTTTTAACTATTTGGTGACTTTGAGGCTTAAATATCAATTTGTACCCACTTATTGATCAAATTATACCCTTATTTAATAATAAAAAAGTTATAAAATTGTGAAAGCGTTAATGGGAGCTGTGAATATAATAAAACGTTTTCTTAACATAAAATTATAAATCAACTAATTAAACATGAAAAGAATGCAAAGCAAAATTACTAAGAAGTACAGAAGCAATTTTTTGAAGAATTGTCTAGCAAACTAAAAAGGATGTCAAACTAATATAAGAATCTGTCATACAAGATTTTTGTATAAAAACTAATCAGATGCGTAAAGAAAAAATATTTCTTTTATACTCAACTTTTATCATATTCTTTTTCAATCTGCAGGTATATGGTAACACTGAACCCATAGAAGTTCAGGGATTAAAAGTTTCAGGAACTGTAATTAGTGCAGACGATGGAATGCCTATCCCTGGCGTAAATATTATGGAGAAAGGTACTAATAATGGTACAGCCACAGATTTTGATGGGGATTTCGAAATTACTGTATCTGGTAAAGATGCAGTATTAGTATTTTCTTTTTTAGGATTTGAACCAAAGGAAGTAACTGTTGGGGATAATACAAAAATAGATGTTAGCCTAGAGACTAGTGTAGGTGCCTTAGAGGAAACTGTAATTATAGGTTTTGGAGGAAAACAAAAGAAGGCAAGTCTTGTAAGTTCTATTACTTCAGTTTCACCTGGAGAATTAAAAGGGCCTACCAACAACTTAACCACAATGATGGCGGGTAGAGTACCCGGTATGATTTCATATCAGCGTTCTGGAGAACCAGGAGCAGACAATTCAGATTTCTTTATTCGTGGATTGGGAACTTTTGGATCTGGAAAAAGAGATCCTTTAATCTTAATCGACGGTATAGAATCTACAAGTACAGATATGGCTAGGTTACAGCCAGATGATATCGAATCCTTTTCTGTATTAAAAGATGCAGCTGCAGCATCTGTTTATGGAGCAAGGGGAGCAAATGGGGTGGTTTTAATTACAACCAAAACAGGTAAGGCTGGTAAAACAAAGTTTAGCTTTAGATCTGAAACCAGAATATCTTCTAACACAGATAACTTCGATTTTGCCGACAATATTACGTATATGAATATGGCAAATGAAGCGGCACTTACCAGAGATAGAAATGCGGTACTTCCTTATAGCCAAACTAAAATTGATAGAACTGCAGCCGGTGCTAATCCATTGCTTTATCCTAATAATAACTGGATAGAGCAGTTAATAAGTGATTATACCGTAAACGAGAGTTTAAACCTTAATGCCAGCGGAGGTAGTGAAAAAGCCAGATATTATATTTCAGGAACTTATAATATCGATAATGGGGTTTTAAATGTTGAAGGGCTAAATAACTTTAATAGTAATATTAAGCTAAGAAATTATTCTTTAAGAAGTAATATTAACCTTCAATTAACCCCTACAACTCAGGCTCGTGTAAACGTCTATGGGCAGTTTGATGATTATAACGGTCCTGTTGGTGGGGGGCAGGCTATTTTTAATAGTGCTGTATGGTCTAACCCGGTAGCTTTTCCTGCCGTATATCCTGCGGAATATTTGCCATATATAGAGCATCCACTTTTTGGAGGTGCTCCAACAGGAGTTGCTAGCGAAACCTTATTAACAAACCCTTATGCTCAAATGGTAAGAGGTTATCAAACTAATAAAGCTTCAACCATACAGGCACAAATAGAGTTACAACAAGATTTAGGTTTTATTACTGAAGGTCTTAGAATTCGTTCTATGGGATATATAAGAAGATATTCTTACTATGACGTTTCAAGACAGTATAATCCTTTCTACTACAGCTCTAGTATAAACCCGGTAGATGGTAGTATTCAACTTCGAGTTTTAAATGATGGTAGTGATACTTCTATAGGAACTATAGGGACAGAATATCTAAACTATTCTGAAGGAGCCAAAAATCTTGATTCTAGAATATATAACGAAACTGCAATTAATTACGATCGCGTTTTTGATGAAAAGCATGCGGTTTCTGGGATGTTACTTAACCTTATTTCCAGTTATGAAACAGGAAACGCTGGTAGTGTTCAAAATAGTTTAGCGAATCGAAATCATGGTATTTCAGGAAGATTTACTTATGGATATGATGATCGCTATTTAGCCGAATTCAATTTTGGGTATAATGGGTCTGAAAGATTCGCAAATGGTAATCGATATGGGTTTTTCCCTTCTGGAGGTTTAGGATATAGAATTTCTAATGAGAAGTTTTTTGAGCCATTAGAAAATACGATTACTAACTTAAAGTTTAGAGTAACTTATGGACTTGTAGGTAACGACCAGATTGGTAATACAGATGAAAGATTTTTTTATCTCTCTAATGTAAACCTTGAAAATGCAACTTATGGAGCTTCTTTTGGACAGGAGTTTGGATATTATAGAAATGGAGTTTCTATTTCTAGGTACGCAAATCCAAATATTGGTTGGGAAGAATCTGAGCAAATTAACCTGGGGATGGACCTAGAGTTATTTAACTCTTTAAGTTTTGTTTTAGATGTATTTAGGCAAAAGAGATCAAATATTTTGCAAACTCGATCAGAGATTGGATCTGTAATAGGTCTAACCGCAACGCCACAAACAAACTATGCAGCAATGCAAAGTGAAGGTTTAGATTTTGCATTGGATTTTAATAAGCAAATAAATTCAGATTGGTGGACGCAGGCAAGAGCTAATTTAACCTATTCTACAAGCGAAATTTTAGAATTTGATGAAGTAAATTACCCAGATGATCTTTATTATAGATCTAGAATAGGACAAAGTGCTGCGCAAACCTGGGGATATATTGCAGAAAGACTTTTCGTAGACCAGGAAGAAGTAAATAATGCACCTACACAATTTGGTACTTATTCTGGAGGAGACATAAAGTATAGAGATGTAAATGGTGATGGGATGATTTCTCAAAGTGATATGGTGCCAATTGGATTGCCTACAACACCCGAAATCATTTATGGTTTTGGAGGTACTGTTGGATATAAAAATTGGGACTTTAGTATATTCTTTCAGGGTTCTGCAAGATCTTCATTCTTTATAAATTCAGAAAACATATCACCATTCGTAATTAATGGAGGTGCTCAAAACGGGCTTTTAAATGTGATTTCGGAAGATTATTGGTCTGAAGACGATAGAAACTCTTATGCTTTTTGGCCAAGATTAAGCCAGACGTTTATCGAAAATAATAATCAAACTTCTACTTGGTGGATGCGTAGTGGTGATTTCTTAAGGCTAAAAACAATGGAATTAGGATTTAGCCCTAAAGGGAAGTTGTTAGATAAGTTGCATATAAATGGGATGAGGTTATATGCGAGCGGACTTAACCTGGCGGTTTGGAGTGATTTTGATCTATGGGATCCAGAAATGGGTGGTAGTGGATTAGGTTATCCTATCCAATCGGTTTATAACATCGGAATACAGTTAGACTTTTAAGAAAGGAACTTATGGAAATTAGATTAGAGAAAAATAAAATTAAAAGTATATCTAAAAAACTAAAAACAAGGTTTAATGGCCTTGCCTTGGGAATGTTATCTATGCTTGCTTTACAATCTTGTGAAGATAACTTTTTAGATGTTGTGCCAGATAATATTGCGACTATAGATCAGGCATTTAACTTAAGGAATGAAGCAGAGAAGTATTTGTTCACTTGTTATTCCTATATGCCTCGTAGCGCAGATATGCACCATAACCCTGCGATGTTAGCAGGAGATGAACTTTGGATACCAGATCAAAGACAGGCGTATACAGTGTATAGCCTAGATATTGCTATGGGCTTGCAACGAGTTTCAAATCCATATTTTAATGCTTGGGACGGTTATTACCAAGGAGGTGGCCCTAATGATAGTTATCCGCTTTTTGACGGAATAAGACACTGTAACATATTTATTGAAAATATGCAGAATCCAGATCAAGTTCCAGATATTACAGCATCAGAACGTGAACGCTGGATAGCAGAAGTTAAGGTTCTAAAAGCCTATTATCATTTCTATCTAATGAGAATGTATGGGCCTATTCCAATAATGCGTGAAAATGTAGCTATCGATGCTCCGTCAGAAGCATTAAATGTAGCAAGAGAACCCTTTGATGACGGTATAGACTATATAGTAAGCTTACTTGATGAGGCTGCAGCGGTTTTACCACCGGTAATTACCGATATTAATACAGAACTAGGTAGAATTACAGCTCCTATTGCAAGAGGAATAAAAGCTAAAGTTCTACTTACTGCTGCAAGTCCATTGTATAATGGAAACACAGATCTAGCATCTTTTGTTAATGCTGAAGGAACTCCTTTGATTAACACTCAGTATGATGAAAACAAATGGCAGTTAGCGGCAGATGCTGCATTAGAAGCTATTGAAGCTGCGGAAGGTGCTGGAAACAGTTTATACGAATTTCCTGGATCTGCGTTTGCATTGTCTGATACTACTGAAACTAAACTTTCTATTAGAAATGCTGTGACCGAAAGATGGAATAGTGAAATTGTTTGGGGAAATACACAAAGTCGTGCTACAGATATACAAAGACAAAGTATGTCTCCATTAACCGCAGAACATGGACATAGAGATGCTGAAAAGGTATTATCTCCTACTCTAGAAATGGCACAGATGTTTTATTCCAGTAATGGTGTGCCGATAAATGAAGACAATACTTTAGATTTCACTGATATTGAAGAATTAAGGGAAGCAGGACAAGATGATCGTTTTAATATCCAATTAGGTTATGAAACATCTATTCTAAACTTTAATCGTGAACCAAGATTTTATGCAGATTTAGGTTTTGATGGATCTATTTGGTATAAGTACGATGCAGGTTCTGAGGACACACGTTTTCATATCGAAGGGAAGTATACAGATTATGCAGGAAGTAATCATGCATTTTATTTCAATGTAACAGGTTATTATCTAAAAAAACTGGTAAACTGGAATCAGAGTTTTAGTTCATCAGGAGCAACTTATAGATCTTACGCATGGCCAGAAATGCGTCTGGCAGATTTATATCTAATGTATGCAGAAGCTTTAAATGAAGTTTCGGGTCCTAGTGCTACGGTTTATGATTATTTAGACAGAATACGAACTAGAGCTGGTTTAGAAGGTGTACAGGAATCTTGGCAAAACTATTCTGTAAACCCAGAGAAGCCTAATACTCAAACTGGTTTAAGAGAAATTATCCATAGAGAGAGAAACATAGAACTTGCTTTTGAGGGACACAGATATTGGGATCTTTTAAGATGGAAAACTGCCGTGCAAGAATTAAATGAGCCTATTTTTGGTTGGAACGTGTATGGCGATGACGATATCTCTTATTATCAGGTAACAACATTGTTTCAACAACGATTTGTAGCACCAAGAGATTACTTCTGGCCAATGGCAGAAAATGCGTTGTTGCAAAATTCGAATCTGGTACAAAATCCAGGATGGTAATTAAAAACAAAAATTATGAAATTAAAATTTTCAAAATATTTAGTTGTTTCGTTTATAGGATTACTACTATCCTGTTCAGACGAAGACCTCCAAACTCCTTTAGAGCAAAATAGTACACCTCCAGAGCAGGTTAGCGATGTTCAGGTAGAAAACTTGCCAGGGAAAGCAAGGTTAACATATACTCTTCCGGTAGATCAGGATTTACTTTATGTTCAGGCCAATTATACGTTGGAAAATGGAAGAGAAATAGAAGTAAGATCATCTTATTATAATAGCACCATGTTATTAGAAGGTTTTTCTGGTAATAGTGAAAGAGAAGTTTTTATAAGTACTGTAAATCGATCTGAAGTATCATCAGAGCCAGTTAGTGTTGCTGTAAATCCAGGACCTGCACCAATTTTTGATGTTTTCGAAACTATTGAAACTGGAGCTGCTTTTGGTGGTATTTATTTGAATGCAGATAATCCAACCAGAGAAGATATTGCCATTTTGGTAATGGAAAAAGACGAGCAGGGAGATTGGGTAATTAATGATAACAGTATATATTCTTCAACTAACGAAATTGCCCATTCTATTAGAGGAATGGATACAATTCAAAAAGAATTTGCATTTACGGTAAGAGATCGTTGGTTAAATTATACAGATACGTTATTTACAGATATTACTCCGCTTTTCGAGGAGGCAATTCCAAAAACAGGATATAGAGGTGTAGTATTACCAAATGATGCACCACGTCATAACAGTACACCTATAGAAGGACTTTGGGATAATAATATTTGGGATTGGCCTGGGGTTTATCTTACTAGCGGAACTTATAATGATGGGCCACATATTTTTACTTTCGATATTGGTCTCGAGGCTCAGTTAAGTAGAGTTGTGATTTGGGATTATCCTGAATATTTTAATGGTCGTTCTTTTTATTATCAGGCAAATATGAGACGTTTTCAGATCTATGGTTCTACAGAACTGGAAACTACTGGAGACCTTGATAATTGGATATTATTAGGGGAATATGAAGAAGTTAAACCATCAGGCCTACCATACGGGCAACAAAATGATGAAGACTATCAGGTAGCTTCTGCCGGATTTAGTTGGGATATTCCAATTGATGTGCCTAAAATTAGATATTTAAGAGTTTTATGTCTGGAAAATTGGGCAGGTGGTGAAAATCTTGCAATAAGTGAAGTGCAGGTTTATGGTAATACTAATTAATAGATGAAATTATAATATTATGAAACTGAAAAAACGATCATATTTAACGCTTATTCTTTTTTCTCTTTTCATCTATGCCTGTTCAGATATGGACGAGATGGATGAGTATAAAAGATACACTAACGGAAGGGAAATTTCCTATACCGAGAAAATGGATTCTGTAAATGTTTTTGCAGGAAGAAATAGAGCACAACTTCAGGGAATTGTAAATGCAGATCCAAAAATCACAAATTTTAGAGTGTATTGGAACTCAAAAAATGACTCGGTTACTGTTCCTGTAGAAAGATCTCAGGGGATAGATACCCTTAGCGTGATCATAGATAATCTACCAGAGAATATTTACAATTTTGAAGTAAGAACTTTTGATGATGAAGGTAACCAGTCTATTCCAGTTTATATAACTGGAAATGTTTACGGAGAGCGTTATCAGGAATCATTAGGTAATCGTCGATATATTTCTCATAGTCTAATTGGGTCTAACCTAACTATAGATTACGCATCGATGGATTTGTCATCTGGAGTAATAGGAACAGAAATCGCTTATGAAAATGACGAGGGTGGGCAATCAGAGTTTTTTGTACCTATCGATAGCACAAATGTTATATTAGATGACTTTTTAGGAGGTTCTACATATTCTTATAGAACATTATTTGTTCCAGAGGAAAATGCAATAGATACTTTCTACACGGCCTACGACGAGTTTACACCGCAGTTCCAAATTACAGATCCTCCATATTTTACAAATGCAAGTTTCCCTTTTGAAAGAATTGCTTATGATGGCGCACGTTGGGGAACTCCTGCAGGTTGGATTCATAATGCCGCAGCTTTAAATCATAACGGTTTTGGAGCTATGGATGGAGATATCTTTGATCTTGAAAGTGGTTGGGGACAAGCCGATATTATTAATGGTAAAGTGTATCAAACAATGGTGTTAGAACCAGGCAGATATGTGTATACCATAGATATTAGCGAGATTAATTATGAAGGTGCAGATAACAATCTTGATAAAGGATATTTCACGGTTGCTGAAGGTAGTACCTTACCAGATGTTGATGATGTAGAAACTTCAGATGATGTTTTTGCTTATGAGCGAATTAATAGAGCAAACGGACTTCTAAGAACCTTAACTTTTACAATTACTGAAATTACTCAGGTATCCATTGGTATTCAAACAACCAATGATCAGGGAGCAGGCCGATTTATTAAGATTAATGAATTCAGTTTAAATAGAATCACTGAAGCCCCATACTTAAGAAATGCCTCTTTCCCTTTCGATTTAGCTGCAGATGGTGGACGTTGGGGAACTCCAGAATATTGGATACATAACGATGCCGCCTTAAGCCATAATGGTTACGGTGCTGCAGATGGTAATGTAGATGATCGTTTCGATCTTGAAAGTGGTTGGGGAGAGCCTAATATTGTAAACGGGAAAGTATATCAGGTGCTATATTTAGAGCCGGGAACCTATAGATATTCGATAGACATTTTTGCTACAAATTACCAGGGAGATGATGCCGAATCTGATAATGGTTACTTCACCGTAGCATTAGGCGATACTTTACCAGATGTAGATGTTGTAGAAACAGCTGAAGAAGTTTTGGCCTGGGAACAAATACATCGTGATAATCTTGCCCCGGTATTAGAATTTACGCTAACTCAAACATCTGAAATTGCTATTGGAGCGCAAACCACCAATGCCGAAGGTGTAGGAAGATTTATGCAAGTAAGTGAATTTACATTAGAAAAAATAGATTAACACCAATCTATACCAATAGATTCGGGGATCTAGAAATAGATCCTCGAATCTTAAAAAAACACTGCACTGTAAAATCCATTTTTGGATACTTAAAATGATTCAAATTTTAAAAGCACAAGTGAGATGAAAATTTATTTAAATGCATTATTACAAAAAAATTATGTTCTTTTTTTCCTAATTGTTGGTCTTTTTTCCTGTAGCGAAGATTCTACGGTAGACAATGTTCCTACCGAACCTGAAGTTAGTGAGGATATTTCTATAGCTAGCTTAAGTATTAATACGCCAATTAGAATTGCAGCTCATTCAGTTTTGTTATCTGGTGAGATTTTAAACGATGGAGGTGGAAGCGTTACTGAAAGAGGAGTTTGTTTTTCCCTAAATGAAGGTGCTACTATAGAAACTGGTCACCAGATTGCATCATTAGTAAGAGGATCTGGAGAATTTGAAACTGAAATTCAGGGATTGGAAGATGGTGAAGATTATTATCTTAAAGCTTATGCTGTCAATGAAAAAGGTGTTGGTTATAGCGAGGAAATCATAATTAGTACACCAATTGCTAATCCACCAGTTTTTGAAAATGATCGCCAGGCAGTTGCAGGGGCTCATGATGTTTTCTTCTATGTAAATTTATTAGAAACAGGAGAAGGAGCTATAGAAGAAATTGGATTAGTATGGGGTGAAAACGAAAATCCTACTTTAGAAGATCATGTAGAAATTAATGAAGATTTATCACAATCTTATCTTCAGCGTATTTCAGGATTAGATTCAGAAACCACTTATTATGTTAGACCTTATGCTCAGTCTAGAGGGAATATTATTTATGGAGATCAAGAACAAATTACCACTATAAAACCTGGTAATTTTACATTTTGGATGCAGGACGTTCCTACAAATGCAGACCAGGAAACTATAGATGCTTATGGTCGAATAAGAGCCGCTTTTGAAAGTGCAACAAATTACTACAACAATTATACGTCAATCGAAAAACATGTAACAGTTAACTACTCTCCCGGAACTCCAACAGCAGATGGTAGTTTTTCAGGAAATATTAGAGTAGGTACAAATCAGGGGTATCAAAGAACTGGAACCGCACTACATGAAATGGCTCATACCGTAGGTATTGGTACACATAATGTTTACTGGGATTTAATGAATGGATCCTGGGAAGGTGCAAATGCTCCAAGAATTTTAAAAGTTATGACGGCGGGAGCCGAAGCAACGGTAAGCGGAGACGGAACTCATTTCTGGCCGTATGGTATTAATGGAGCACATGAAGATACAGGAGAAGAAATGCTTTATATCATTCATGCTATGATAATGCAAGGTTTTAAACTTGATGGATTACCGTCAAATTAATTGATTATATTAAAGTTTAAGTAAGATTGAACGATTTGTACCCTATTTCATGACGGTTCTTAGCTCTTATTTACTATAGAAATTGCTTATCATTGTCCATCTATATTAGTTAAAAAATTAAATGCTTCATAAATTTCATATTCCTCTTTTAGCGATCATTATTTCGCTTAGTTCCTGCTCCTCGATCAAAATAAAAGATATAGAAGTAGGAGAAGGCTGGGCAAATAATTCGGTAAATACAACCATTTTTAGAAAGAATGCGGTGGCATCTACTGGCGATTTTCAGTTTCTAGGGTACTATGATAATAATGGGCAAATGATTATTGCAAAAAGGGAGCTTAAATCATCGAATTTCGATTTAAGTAAATCTAATTTTAAAGGCAATGCAAAAGATGCACATAATTCTATAAGTCTTGCCGTAGATGGAGAAAAGAAGCTACATGTAAGTTGGGATCACCACGACAATCCTTTAAATTATGCTGTAGGAAGTTCAGTTTTAAGTGCGGAATTGGGAGAAAAACAAAGCATGACAGGCAAGGATGAAAATAAACTTTCTTATCCGCAATTTTATAATCTTAAAAATGGGAATCTTTTGTTCTTATATCGTTCTGGGCAATCTGGCAAAGGCAAACTAGTTTCAAAACTTTATAATACTAAAACTCAAGATTGGACAGATTTGCATGAAAATCTTATAGATGGCGAAGGAGAACGCAATGCTTACTGGCAAGCTAGTGTAGATATGCAGGGAACAATTCATTTATCCTGGGTTTGGCGAGAAAGCTGGGATGTTTCTACCAATCATGATATGGCCTATGCAAGGTCTAAAGATGGTGGTAAAACCTGGGAAAGATCGAATGGAGAGAAATATGAGCTACCTATCACGGCAGGTACGGCTGAATACGCCTGGAAGATTCCGCAGAATAGTGAATTAATCAATCAAACCTCTATGACGGCCGATAAAAAGGGAAATCCTTTTATCGTAACCTATTGGACAGAAAATAATAAAACCGATTATCAAATTATTTATGCTGAAGATGGAAAATGGAAGCATGAAAACACCAATTTTAGAAACTCATCATTTCACTTAGGCGGTGGTGGTACCAAAAAAATTCCAATTTCCAGACCAGATATTTTAATTAAAGAAACTAAAACCAATCCTGTCATTTATCTTTTGTTTAGAGACGCCGAAAGGGAAAATAAAGTGTCTATGGCATATCACAAATTACATAGCGACAAGCCTTGGAAGGTGATCGATCTCACAGAAGAATCTGTTGGGGAGTGGGAACCAAATTATGATTTGCAGCTTTGGGAAAACGAAGAAAAATTACATGTTTTTGTTCAAAAAGTTACCCAGGTTGATGGTGAAGGACTTGCTAAAGCTAAACCTACAATGGTGAGGATTTTGGAAGTTTCAAATTTGCCGAAAAATTAAATAATCTTATAGTTCAAAATCCTAATGAAATTAAATACGCTTAAAATATTCAGTTTTGTTGTTTTTCTTAGCATTCTTTCGTGTAAAGAGAACAAAGAGACCGAAGAAAATACAACGAGTCAAACTTCAGAAGAAAAAATAACTAAGAGTGTTTCCGAAGAAAAAATAGATTCAGTAAACCAGTTGGCGGCAAATCAATATTTATCGATGGCTAAAAACCTGGAAGAAAGTAGATATCCAAAAACATTTTATCCTGAAATTAACAAATTTGAAACCAGCAATTCTGGTTGGTGGACAAGCGGATTCTATCCTGGTACGCTGTTATATCTTTACGAAGAAACCGGCGAGGATAGTTTGAAGATCGAAGCTGAAAGGATTTTGACAGATTTAAAAAGTGAAGAATCGAATACCTCTACACACGATCTTGGATTTATGATGTTTTGCAGTTTTGGAAATGCCAATCGTATTGATCCAAAACCAGAATATCAGGAAATTTTAATGAATAGTGCTAAATCTTTGGCCACTCGTTATAACGATACGGTAAAAGCGATTAGATCCTGGGACAGTGCTTCCTGGAACAAAGCCGGTGAAGATGATTTAGTAGTCATTATCGATAATATGATGAACCTTGAACTGCTGTTTTGGGCAACAGAACATAGTGGCGATAGCACTTATTATGATATTGCAGTAAATCACGCCAATACCACAATGGAAAATCATTTTAGAGAAGACTATAGTTCGTACCACGAAGTGATTTATGATGAAGCTACTGGTGATGTGAAAAAGCAAATTACCAATCAGGGGTTTGCAGACGATTCTAACTGGGCAAGAGGACAGGCCTGGGGATTGTATGGATATGTAGTGATGTATCGTGCAACTAAGGATGAAAAGTATTTAGAAATGGCAAAAAATATTGCTGAGGTAGTACTAAATGATCCAAACATGCCAGAAGACAAGATACCGTTTTGGGATTTTGATACCGATAAGATCCCTAATGATCTAAAGGATAGTTCGGCAGCTGCAGTGATGGCTTCGGCTTTGTTAGAATTGTATGAATATACAGATGATGCTGAATATTTTACTGTTGCTGAAGAAATGTTGGAATCTTTATCCAGCCCAGAGTATTTAGCAGATCAGGATGAGTTAGGCGGATTTTTACTGAAACATGGAGTTGGAAATATGCCAAACAAAACTGAAGTAGATGTGCCTTTAACTTATGGTGACTACTATTTTGTTGAAGCTTTAAAAAGATATCAGGAAATTTAAAACCGTAAATCGATTATATTATACTATGAAAAAGACCTTTTTTAGCCTTCTTAGTTTGCTGTTTTTTACCGCAACATACGCACAGCAAAACGAGTGGGAAGACCCAACTACAATAGACCGTAATAAGCTTGAAGGGCACAGTGATTTTGTATTGTACACTTCAGCAAAAAAAGCATTACAAAACGATCCAACAGCATCCAATCTTTACCAAAGTCTTAATGGTACCTGGAAATTTAATGTGGTGCAACATCCCAGTGAGCGTCCAAAAGATTTTTATTCAGAATCTTTAAACGATAGTAATTGGGATGATATTAAAGTACCTTCCAATTGGGAATTAGAAGGTTTCGATCTTCCAATTTATACCAATGTTACCTATCCGCATCCTAAAAATCCACCGTATATCGGATTTCCTTCCGAGGAAAAAACAGAAAGTGGAGAAACCATCAATAAAAACTCAAAAGATGGCGATGAAGAAATTTACAATCCGGTAGGTTCTTACCGCAGAACATTTAGCGTTCCAGAAGCTTGGGAAGATCATGAAATTATCCTTCGTTTTGGTTCTATTTCTGGTTATGCAAGAATCTTTGTAAATGGAGAAGAAGCAGGAATGACCAAAGCTTCTAAAACTCCGGCTGAATTTGATATTACCAATTTGCTAAAAGATGGCGACAATCTTTTGGCCGTGCAGATCTTTAGATGGCATGATGGTAGTTATTTAGAAGATCAGGATTTTTGGCGCTTAAGTGGTTTAGAACGTGATGTGTATTTACAGGCGGTTCCTAAAACAACGATCTGGGATTATTTTGTGACCAGTGGTTTAAGCGAGGATTATCAGGATGGAGAACTAAATGTGAATGTACAGCTGAAGGAATTTGATAAAGGAAGTATCAAAAAACCAAAAGTGAAATTTGCTTTAATGGATCCTTCTGGGAAAGAGGTATATACTGAAACGAAGTCTTTAGATAAAAATGCGACAGAAGTAAGCTTCAGCAAAACGCTTGCTGAGGTTGAACAATGGAGCAATGAATTTCCAAATTTGTACAATTACAGCATTAGTCTGTTAGACAAAAAAGATAACGAGATTGTCGCTATTGCAGGAAGAACAGGTTTCCGCGAAGTAGAGATCAAAAATGCGCAATTAATGGTTAATGGAGAACCCATTACTGTTAATGGTGTGAACTTACACGAACATCATCCAGATAAAGGGCACACACCAGATCGTGAAATGATGCGTAAGGATATCGAGGTGATGCAAAAAAATAATATCAATGCGATACGTATGAGTCATTATCCTCACGATTCTTATATCTACGAACTTGCCGATGAATACGGAATGTACGTAGTAGATGAGGCTAATATCGAAACGCATGGAATGGGAGCCGAATGGCAGGGGAATTTCGATAAATCAAAGCACCCGGCCTATCTTGAAGATTGGGCACCAGCTCATTTAGATCGTATTAAAAGAATGGTAGAATTCCACAAAAATCATCCTTCGATTATCGTTTGGTCTTTAGGAAACGAAAGTGGAAACGGACCTGTTTTTTACGATGCTTACGATTGGATCAAAGAACGTGATACTACACGTAAAGTTCAGTTTGAGCAGGCGGGTGAGAATCGCAATACAGATATCGTTTGCCCTATGTATCCTGGCATGAATTACATGAAAGAATATGCCGAGGATGATAGCAAAGAACGTCCATTTATCATGTGTGAATATTCTCATGCAATGGGGAATAGTAACGGAAACTTCCAAGAATACTGGGATATTATCGATAATAGCGATCATATGCAAGGTGGTTTTATTTGGGACTGGGTAGACCAGGGATTACGTGCTAAAACCGGAGATGGTAAAGAATTTTGGGCTTATGGTGGTGATTTAGGTGCAGATAAATTGCAAAACGATCAAAACTTTAATGCTAACGGATTGGTAAGTGCAGATCGTACGGTACACCCAGCTTTAGAGGAAGTAAAAAAAGTATATCAAAACATCAAATTTGAGCTTGATGGAACTTCTATTGTAGTAACCAATAAATTCGATTTTACGAATCTTGAAGCTTTCGATTTTAAATGGGAATTACTTGGCGATGGTGAAGTTGTAAAAACCGGAAAATTCACAGTAGATGTAGCGCCAAATGCAACAAAATCGGTTAGTATTTCTTTGCCAGAATTAGGTGATAAAGAATATTTCTTAAGCGTTTATGGCTACACTAAAAAAGCCAAAGCGATGGTTCCTGCTAATCACGAAATTGCCAGAGCACAATTTAAAGTAGGAGAAAACACATTTTTTGCTACTGCTGAAGGGGAAACTTCAGGAAAACTTAAGGTGAAAAAGCAAGGAACTGAATTTCAGTTTTCAAATGACATGATTGAAGGTGTTTTTAATACGGAAACCGGAAGTTTTGAAGCTTATCATTTAAAAGGAGCTGAAGAATCACCAATATCGGTATTTCCACAACCTTATTTTTGGAGAGCACCAACCGATAATGATTTTGGAAATGGCATGCCAAGAAGATTAAAAGCATGGAAAGAGGCGACCAATAATTCAGAAGTGACCAATGTTGAGGTTGCTAAAAAATCGAAAGAAGGTCAGTTAATTACCGTGACGTATCAGCTTGCTGGCGTAGATGTGCCTTATACCGTGGAATATTTTATTGAAAATAACGGGAATATTAAAGTCACTGCTACTTTAGATAGTGAAAAAGACCTTCCTGAACTGCCACGTTTTGGAATGCGAATGATCCTTCCGGGAGACTATGAAAACCTTGAATATTACGGTCGTGGTCCGTGGGAAAATTATTCTGATAGAAATACTTCAGCCTTTATGGGCATCTATGAAGATAAAGTTGAAAACCAGTTTGTTTGGGAATATATCCGTCCGCAGGAAGCCGGTTATAAAACCGATGCACGATGGATTCAGCTTGAAAATAAAATGGGTGGTGGCTTAAAGATTGTTGGTGAGCAGCCATTAGGATTTAGCGCTTTAAATGTTTCTACGGAAGATTTAGATCCGGGAGAATGGAAAGCACAACGTCATCCAACCGATATTTCTGTTCAGGATAAGGTGTTTTTACATGTAGATTTTAAACAACGTGGTCTTGGTGGGGATGATTCCTGGGGACGTTACCCGCATAGACAATATCGTTTAGAAGACAATAAATATAGCTATTCGTACACTATTTCTTTGCTGAAATAGAATGTCGAAATTGTATAAAACCAGCATAAAACTTATAAAACCTTAATTCTAAGAGTTAGATTCTAAAAAAAGAGTCTAGAATATTTACAGTGTGAGTTGAGAACTATCCCCTAAATGGACGTATTTCCTCTGGGGATAGTTTACTTGATCATCATGATATTTCAAAACATTAAATGTCTTTTGGGACAAGTTTTGGAGTGTCTATTATAAGTTGAAATCGAAGCCAAAAGCTATTTCGATACCTCTTGAATTGCATTTTTTTAAGCCGAATACATTAATATGTTTCAAAAAATATCAATTTTAGTCATTTTAGCGCTGTTTTTTCAGTCTTGTGCTGTTCAGCAAAAAAGTAGCGTTCCTGAAGGATATAAACTCATTTGGGCAGATGAATTTGAAGACGGAACCAAACCAAATCCTGCATTTTGGTCTTATGAAAATGGTTTTGTGCGGAATGAAGAATTGCAATGGTATCAAGCTGAAAATGCTAATATTCAGGATGGCAAACTGGTTTTTTCAGGAAAAAAAGAATCGGTTAAAAATCCACAATATCAGCCGGAGAGTAAAAATTGGAAAGAAAATAGGGAGTTTGCAGAATATACTTCAGCAAGTATAAATACTAACAGAAAATTCGATTTTCAATTTGGTATTTTAGAAGTTAAAGCAAAGATCGATACTTCCATGGGGATGTGGCCGGCGATCTGGACGCTGGGTATCGAAAAAGGATGGCCTTCTAATGGAGAGATCGATGTAATGGAGTATTATTTAGTCGATCAAAAACCTGCAATTTTAGCCAATGCCGCCTGGAAAGGAAAAACATCATATGTATCTTGGGATAGCGAGAAAATTCCGTTTTCAGAATTTCTTCAAAAAGATCCAAAATGGGCAGACAAATATCATATTTGGAAAATGGATTGGACGGCAGATTTCATTAAAATCTACCTTGATAACCAATTATTAAATACGATAGATCTTACTAAAACTAAAAATCCAGACGGATTTAATCCTTTTCATCAACCACATTATATTTTACTCAATCTGGCCATTGGAGGCAATGGCGGTGATCCTTCGAATACAAGTTTTCCAAGAAAATACGAAGTAGATTATGTAAGAGTATATCAGAAAAAATAAATTATGTTTAAATTATCGAATATCAGCTTTCTGGTAAGTTTACTTTTTTTAAGTTTCAATCTAAATGCTCAGGAAGTAGATCAACCCGCGCCTAAGGAAGTGCGTGAATTTTACGTGAACTCTTTAGTTAAAATAGCAGATCCTGTTTTAAGCAATCTGGCTAAAGGAAAACTAAAAGAAAATATGCCAATAGAACGTTCGCCGGGTGCCTGGGACGATCGTACTCATGTCACTTATCTAGAGGCTTTTGGGAGAACATTATCTGGAATTGCACCCTGGTTAGAACTTGGGCCAGATGATACCAAGGAAGGGAAAATCAGAAAAAAATATATCGAATTAGCGCAAAAAGCGATCGATAAAGCAACAGATCAAGAATCTGCAGATTTTATGAACTTCAACAAAGATCGCCAGCCTTTGGTAGATGCTGCTTTTTTTGCTCAGGGCTTACTTAGAGCGCCAAAACAGTTGTGGGAACCACTTTCAGAAACCACAAAAAAGAATGTCATAAAAGCGCTAAAATCGTCTAGAGATATCGAACCTTACTACAGCAATTGGTTGTTGTTTACGGGAATGGTAGAAGCTGCTTTACTGAAGTTTGATAAAAGCACCGATATGGTTAGGCTTTCCTATCCAATCAACAAACACATGGAATGGTATCTGGGCGACGGAATGTACGGTGACGGGCCAGATTTTCATTGGGATTACTACAACAGTTTTGTAATTCAGCCAATGTTACTGGATATCTTAAAAGCAATGGATGAAGCCGGAGTTGGCCGAAAAGAAGATTTTAAAAAAGTACAGCAGCGCGCGCAACGTTACGCCAGTATTCAGGAACGATTAATTTCTCCCGGCGGAACCTATCCACCAATTGGAAGATCTTTAGCTTATCGTTTTGGAGCATTTCAATCACTTTCACAAGTGGCGCTATGGAAAAACCTAAGCAAAGAAATAGAACCATCTCAGATTCGATCAGCACTTTACGCTGTAATAAAAAGACAAATTGAAGCTGAAGGAACTTTCGATAAAGATGGTTGGCTTCAGGTTGGTCTTGTTGGTCATCAAAATAATATTGGTGAAGGTTATATTTCTACCGGAAGCCTTTATTTAAGTACAGAAGCGTTTCTTGTTTTGGGACTTTCACCTGAAGATGAGTTCTGGACGGCACCGGCAAAACCATGGACTCAAATGAAAATTTGGAGTGGAAAAACCATTCCAATAGATCACGCACACTAATTCCCCCACGAAAAATGAAAAATCCGAAATTCAAATACCTCATTTTATTTGTGTTGTTTTTTACGACTGTTAGTCTAAGCGCACAATCTACCGCACCAAATTACACGGCTTTTTATCCAGGCGAAATATGGAAAGATACCGATGGAAACCATATTAATGCCCATGGAGGAGGCATTATGTTTAAAGATGGTAAATATTACTGGTATGGCGAACACAAAGGAAAATCTAGTTTGGCCCGAGTTGGGATTACCGTATATTCTTCAGAAGATCTATATAATTGGAAGAATGAAGGCGTAGCACTTTCAGTGGCAAAAGATCCAGATTCAGAAATTACTTCAGGCAGTGTAATGGAACGTCCAAAAGTGGTTTATAACGAAAAAACCGATAAATACGTAATGTGGTTTCATTTAGAATTAAAAGGTCAGGGTTATGCCGCTGCCAGAACAGGAGTAGCTACCAGCGATTCTCCAACAGGGCCGTTTACCTATTTAAAATCTTACCGCCCAAATTCCAAGAAATGGCCACAAAATTTTAAAGAAGAATGGAAAGATACTCCTAAAAGTGGTGAACCAAAAGAATGGTGGACACCAAAATGGAGAAAAGCGCTAAACGAAGGAATGTTTGTAAGACGAGATTTTGAAAAAGGACAAATGTCACGTGATATGACGATTTATATTGATACCGATGGTACGGCGTATCACATCACTTCTTCAGAAGAAAATCAAACCTTGCATATTTCAAAATTAACCGATGATTATCTTGGTTTTACAGGAGAATGGGTGCGTATGCAACCTGGTGGGCAAAATGAAGCGCCGGCTATTTTTCAAAAAGACGGCTATTATTACATGATCACTTCAGGATTAACCGGTTGGGCACCAAATGCAGCAAGATCCTTTAGAGCTAAATCTATCATGGGACCCTGGGAAAAATTAGGAAATCCCGCAAGAGGAAAGTATGCCGATAAAACCTTCTTCTCTCAAAGTACTTTTATTTTACCGGTGCAGGGAAAAGAGGATAGTTTTATTTTTATGGCAGATCGTTGGAAGCCTGAAAATCATATCGATGGCCGTTATATCTGGTTACCTATCGAGTGGGAAAATGATAAACCGGTAATTAGATGGAAAGAAAATTGGGCATTATAATATGAATGCTCAAAGATTAAATGCATTAAATTGATTTAAAAAGTGTATATTTAACACTTAACTAATAAAATCTGAAAATCTAACCACAATGAATATCAAATTCTTATTTAAGCCGAGTGTTTTTGTTTTGTTATTATGCTCTTTAGTGCTGTTTTCCTGCGCTGATGGAAAGAAAGAAAATGAATACACAGCTTACTTATTTACGTATTTTACCGGTAATGGCGATGGCGAAGAAGCAATTCGTTATGCAATAAGTGAAGATGGCTATAACTTCCATGCTTTAAACAACAACGAACCTATAATAGATTCGGATTCTATAAGCCGAAGCGGTGGTGTTCGTGATCCTCATATTTTAAGAAAAGAGGACGGCAGCGGTTACTACATGGTGGTTACAGATCTTTTAGCACAAAAAGGTTGGACAAACACAGCGATGACGCTATTAAAGTCTGATGATATGCTAAGCTGGTCCAGTACGATTATCGATATTCCACAAACTTATCCAGAATTTTCTGAAGTGATGCGTGTTTGGGCGCCACAAACCATTTATGATCCTTCAGCGAAAAAATATATGGTTTACTTCTCGATGTTAGAGCCGGGAAGTTATGATAAGATCTATTATGCTTATGTAAACGAAGATTTTACAGGATTAGAAAGTGCGCCAAAACAGTTGTTTTTCAATCCAAATGAAAAAGCTTCTATAGATGGCGATATTATTAAAAAAGACGGTAAATTTTATTTGTTCTATAAAACCGAAGGTGATCGCGATAAAGGAATTAAAGTTGCCATTTCAGATTCTTTGACTTCAGGATATAAAGCAGAACCTGGTAATGTAGACCAAACCGATAAAGCCGTAGAAGGATCTGGAGTTTTCAAATTAATAAATTCTGAAGATTATATCCTGATGTACGATGTGTATATCGACGGTAGTTACCAGTTTACTAAAAGTTCAGACTTAAAGAATTTTGAGATCGTAGATGAAGATATTTCTATGAATTTTCATCCAAGACATGGTACCGTAATGCCAATTACTACAGAAGAAATGCAGCGTTTATTAAAAGCCTTTCCTTCAGATGATCTTACTGGCGTAACGGGCGCTTCAAATTCAGCTATAAAAACCAACAATATTGTAATAAAAAGAGATGAAAATACTATTTATCTTCCTCTAAAATATGGGGCAGATTTAACCAATTTTGATCCTGAGCTTAAAACACTTCCTGGGGTTGCGGTTTCTCCTGAAGGTGCTCAGGATTTTTCTAATGGGCCGGTTTCTTACGAAATTTCGACTGGTGAGGAGGTAACAAGCTTTGAGGTTACTGCAGCAGTTGCCAATAATCCGGTGGTAGAAGGTTATTATGCAGATCCTGAAATTATTTATTCTGAAAAAGATAAGAAATACTATTTATATCCAACCAGCGATGGTTTTACCGGTTGGTCTGGAACTTATTTTAAAACATTTTCTTCTGAAGATCTGGTAAACTGGACAGATGAGGGAGTAATCTTAGATTTGGAAAAAGACGTTGAATGGACCAGCAGAAACGCATGGGCACCAACCATGATCGAAAAAGAAATAGACGGCGCCTATAAATATTTCTATTATTTCACCGCTGCTCAGCAGGTAGGTGTAGCGGTTTCAGATAGTCCAAAAGGACCATTTAAAGATTCTGGAGCACCATTAATTTCAGAAAAACCAGAAGGTATTCGTGGTGGGCAAAATATCGATCCAGATATTTTTGAAGATCCACAAACAGGAAAAAATTATTTGTACTGGGGAAATGGATTTTTGGCTGTTGTAGAGCTTAATGATGATATGACGACTATAAAAAGCGAAAAACCTAAAGTGATCACTCCAGATGGTACATTTAGAGAAGGCGCTGAGGTATTTTTTAGAAACGGAAAATATTATTTTATGTGGGCTGAAGATGATACCAGAAGCCCTAATTATAAAGTGCGTTATGCCACAGCTGATAGTCCGCTTGGTCCGCTTAATATTCCTGAAGATAATATTGTAATCCAAAAAGATGTAGAAAAAGAAATTTTGGCTACAGGTCATAATTCGGTTATCCAGGTACCTGGAAAAGACGAATGGTATTTGGTATATCATCGTTTTACTCGTCCTAAAGGAGAAGCAATGGGAAGAGCTGCAGGATACCATAGAGAAGTTTCTATCGACAGTCTTAAATTTAACGAAGATGGTTCGATCATTGAAGTTAAGCCAACTTTAGAAGGCATCGCACCTTTACAATAAGACCATGAGAAATTGGATGCGATTTTGTATGTCTTTGATGATTATTTTTGGAATTGTTTCTTGTAAACAAACTGCTTCTGAAGATAAAGCTGAAATAAATTCCGAAGAAAATCTAGACTCAAAAAACCAGGTTCAGGATAAAATGGCCGCTTATTTAATGGTCTATTTTAAGGATAACGACCATAGCCTGCACATGGCTTTAAGTAAAGACGGTAAGAGTTTTACCGATATTAATGAGGGTAATGCCGTAATTGCCGGCGATACCATTGCTGAACAAAAAGGAATTCGCGATCCACATATCTATCGTGGGCCAGAAGGAAATTTCTACCTGGCAATGACAGATCTTCATATTTTCGCAAAACGTGACGGACTTCGTAAAACCGAATGGCAACGTGAGGGTGAGAAATATGGCTGGGGAAATAATCGCGGATTTGTACTAATGAAATCTAGTGATCTAATTCACTGGAGTAAAGCAAATGTTCGTTTAGATCAATCTTTTGATGGTTTTGATGAAGTCGGAGCAGCCTGGGCGCCAGAGACGATATTCGATAAAAAAGCGGGTAAATTTATGCTGTATTACACCATGAGAATGGGAAATGAGCGTAACCAGATGTATTACTCCTATGTAAATAAGGAGTTTGATAGTTTACTTACAGCCCCACAATTGATCTTCGATTACCCAAAAGAAGTCTCTTATATCGATGCCGATATTAGTGAAATTGGCGATAAATTTCATATGTTTTATACACCACACGATGGTACGCCGGGAATTAAGCAGGCAGTTTCTTCAGAAATAAATAAAGGATACCAATATCAGGAAAGATGGATTGATGAAGAACC
This sequence comes from Zunongwangia atlantica 22II14-10F7, assembly GCF_002094855.1. GTDB lineage: Bacteria > Bacteroidota > Bacteroidia > Flavobacteriales > Flavobacteriaceae > Zunongwangia > Zunongwangia atlantica. The sequence goes on along the minus strand of NZ_ARYN01000005.1, from coordinate 128,969 downwards.
ACAAGCCAGTGAAGCGCCAAATGTGTGGAAGATCATCGGTGAAGATAAATGGATCCTGATGTATGATATCTACGGAATTCAGCCACATAACTTTGGATTTTTAGAAACCACAGATTTTGAGAATTTTATAAATCTGGGACATTTTAATGAAGGAGTGATGAAAGCCACTAATTTTTCTTCACCAAAGCACGGTGCGGTTATTCATCTTAGTCAAAAAGAAGCTGAAAATTTAGCTGGTCATTGGAATTTTGATTTTTAAAACCTGAGGTATGAAAGTGAAATTTGGATTGTTAGTCTTGCTATTTCTTTCGCAATTATCGATTGCCCAAAAAAATATGGACGCGTATCTTTTTGCCTATTTTGAAGGTACAGGAAAAGGCGAGCTTAGAGAGCAATTGCGATTTGCAGTTAGTCATGATGCTAAAAACTGGAAAGCTTTAAATAATAATCAGCCCATTATAGGATCAGATACAATTTCGAATTCTGGTGGAATACGTGATCCTCATATTCTAAGAAATAAGGATCAATTTTTTATGGTTGCAACAGATATGTTTACCGTAAAAAATGGTTGGGGAAGTAATCCCGGAATCGTTTTAATGCATTCTGATAATTTGATCGACTGGAAAACTTCAGCAATAGATTTCAAAAAACAATATCCTAAAACTTTCAAAAATGTACACTGGGTTTGGGCGCCGCAAACTTTTTACGATACTGAAAAGGATAAGTACCTTATCTATTTTACAATCCGATTTGAAGGAGAAGACAATCTGGATTTTTATAGCGCTTACGCCAATAAAGATTTTACAGATTTTGAAAGTGAACCAACTTTAATGTTTCGCGCCAAATATGGTGCGATAGATGGAGATATCATTTATAAAGATGGACTTTACCATCTGTTTTATAAAGGAAATACCAAAAATGAAAAGGAAGAGGAAATAAAAAATGGAATTCAGCAGGCGGTGAGTAAGTCTCTTGAAGGACCGTGGAAAGAAGATTTTAAATACTTAGATGTGTATGCCGGTACAAAAACACATGTAGAGGGCTCTTCAGTTTTTAAACTGAATGATAGCGACGAATATATTTTAATGTACGATTTGTATTCAAGTGGTCGCTATGAATTTCAGAGAAGTAAGGATCTCTTTAACTTTTCAGAAGAAACCGAAAGTTTTACCAAAGATTTTTTTCCGCGCCATGGTAGCGTAATTGGTTTAACCAAAGAAGAAGTAAAACGGCTTAATGAAAAATGGGGTGGTGCACCCGAAAAAGAATAAATTAAGATTAATGAAAATGAGAAAGGTTATTTTAGTGATGATATGTTCACTGTTTGGAGTGAGCATTTATGCGCAAAAAGATTCATCTATGGTTTTTAAACCTACACAAAACCCAATCTTTACGCATAAATACACTGCAGATCCTGCTGCTTTTGTAGACGATGATGTACTGTGGTTATTTACCGGGCACGATTACGAAGGTGGCCAAAAAGGATATAAAATGAAAGATTGGCTGGTGTTTTCTACGAAAGACATGAAAACCTGGGAAGAACATCCTATTCCTTTAAAGATTACAGATTTTGAATGGGCAACAAGTGGAGATGCTTATGCGGGCCACGTAATGAAAAGAAATGATAAATATTATTGGTACATCAGCACCAATTGGAATGGTATAGGCGTTGCTGTTGCAGATAAACCAGAAGGTCCTTACAAAGATGCACTGGGAAAACCATTATTGACTAATGAAGATTGTTTTGCATCTACGCATTCCTGGACGTGTATAGATCCTGCAATTTTTATTGATGACGACGACCAGCCTTGGATATTTTGGGGAAATGGAGTTTGCTATTACGCCAAGCTTAAAGATAATATGATAGAGATCGATGGGGAGATCAAGAAAATAGACTTTGAAGGTTTAGAATTTACTGAAGCTCCCTGGGTTCACAAAAAAGACGGGAAATATTACCTAACCTATGCTACAGGTTTCCCCGAGAAGATCGCTTATGCCATGGCAGATGATATCGAAGGGCCTTACGAATATAAAGGCATCTTAAATGAGATTGCGGGAAACAGTAATACCAATCACCAGGCGATCGTAGATTTTAATAACGACTGGTATTTTATTTACCACAATGGAGGAATCCAAACTGATGGTTCCAGCTATAGTAGATCTGTTTGTATCGAAAAAATGGAATACAATGAAGATGGTACTATTAAGCCTATCGTAATGACGACTAAAGGAATTTATGCAGAAGAGTAAATTACCTTAGGGCAAGCCCATAAGGCATTCATTGGAAATAAATTTATAATTTCAAGGCAAGCCTTCGGGTATTATACCCATTGGCGGTGCCAATAAATTATTCTCTTTCAGATAGCCCGAGGCCAAGGTCTTCTAAAGATTTTCCTTTGGTTTCGGGCATCATAAATTTTACGTATAATAGTTGTAAAACCATCATAAATGCAAAACAGGCAAATACCCAGCCCGCACCAATACTTCCAAATAAAACTGGTACTAGTGACGGAATAATAGCTGCAAGTACCCAGTGTGTTGAAGATCCAAATGCCTGCCCGCCGGCGCGTAAATGATTCGGGAAAATTTCAGAAATAAAAACCCAAATTACAGAGCCTTGCCCAATTGCATGTGCTGCGATAAAAATAAAGATGAAAATAGGAACACTCATCCCACCCCAATCTAAAAAGAATGCAGCTGAAACCATTGCTAAAGAAACAATATAACCAATAGATCCTATAAACATTAAGGTTCTTCGTCCTAACCGATCGATTAAAAATAAAGCCAGAAAGGTGAAAATAATGTTGGTAACGCCAACCCCAATACTACTTAATAAAGAAGCGCTTTCTTCTAAACCGGCTTCTTCAAAAATTCTTGGTGCGTAATAGAGTAGGGCGTTAATTCCCGAAAACTGATTGAAAAAAGCAATAAGAAATGCTAAGATCAAAGGTTTGCGATATTTCTTCATAAAGATATTTTCATTAGAAGATTTCCCATGATCTGCCTGTCTTTTAATTTCTGCGATCTTGCTGTCTAAATCTTTAGAGGTGTCGATTTTAGCTAAAATAAACCGTGCTTTTTCCATTTTGCCCTGCGAAATTAACCAACGCGGACTCTGCGGAATAACCAGCACCAAAAATGTATAAATTAAAGCAGGTAAAGCTTCCATGCCAATCATCCAGCGCCAGGGTTCGCTTCCGGTTTCTCGTAAAAGATAATTTGAAGCATAAGCCGCTAGCATTCCTAAAACAATATTGAATTGATAAAAGGCTACTAATCTTCCCCGATCTTTTTCAGGAGCAATTTCAGAAATATAGGCGGGCGCAGCGATCGTTGAAGCTCCAACTCCCAAGCCACCAATAAATCGAAATATTCCGAAGGTATAAGGATCATCTACCAGGGCAGATCCCAAAGCTGAGATCACGTATAAAATTCCTATAAAAAATAAACTCTTTTTTCTTCCGAAGAAATTTGTTGGGAAACTTCCAAAGAGTGCTCCGGCAACCGTACCCCATAATGCCATGCCAATTACAAAGGTGCCATGAAAGGCATCTGAACTTTGCCAGATTTGTTGTAATTGCTTCTCAGCTCCCGATATCACTACAGTATCGAAACCAAATAGAAATCCTGCAAACGCGGCGCAAAGTGACCAGAGTACGATTTTATTCATTTTGTTAAAATAAAATTTAAATTTTTTTAGAATATAGCCATTTTTATTGAAATGATAATTTAAGCTTTAAAATTTCAGGAATTTGTATTTCAGGAGATTAGTGAAAATCCGCAATTATTTGATTCTGATTTTAGGCGGGGTAAAATTGAGACACCTACGAAAACGATATTGTGAAGATTTTATATCTTCGAGTTAAACCTTACACAAATGCTTTTTAAGTCTATGGATTGAAACTATTTTCGCTGAGTATTAACAACAAAAAAACTAAAAACTATGGCATCTTATTTAAGAACGGAGGAGATTAAAACATCATTGAGGGTATTGGTAAATCAGTATATCGAGGAATGCACGGATTGTGAAAAAATTCCGCAGGACTTTATCGATTTACTACGTCATAATTTTTTAGCAAAGTTTGTTTTTTATAACAAGAAAGATAAAACTATAGAAATTGGCATTAATCAGGGATCCTCGCCACAAGGATATCCAAATATTAAAGTTTTTACATTTCCTGTACATAAAGCTACAGAATGGTTGGATGAATCTTTTAAAAGCGGTAAGAACGACCTTGAATTCTACGGAAAACTATTAAATAGAAACGATATTATTAGCTCATCAGAATTAGTGTTGATCTAATAAGTACTTAAATGTTGTGATACAAGCCCCGGAAGTTTCTTTCGGGGTTTTGTTTTGTTGGCACCGCCAAAGGCTATGATACCTCGAGGTTTGCCTCGAAATTAAATATTTATTCCCAACGAATGCCTTGTGTACTTGCCCCGAGGTGTTTTACTTATCGAAGTTTTCGTGCTTTTTCAACAAGTGTTTTCACCTGAAGATCTCCAAAACCGTAAATACTTTCTCTTTTACTGAATTCTTTAAAAACAGGAATAAATTCTTCAGTTTTCAGCTTATTCATGATTTCTAAAATAACTTTTACCGGGCGGCCAGGATCATTTTTATGCGGAATCCTAGCTATATGAGCTTCAACTGCTGGTGCCAAAAAAGGAAATTCTTTTTGAAGATTTTTAGCCGCTAATTTTAATTCTTCCAGATCATTGTTTTGATAATATAGCCAGAGTGCTGCAAAATCTTGAATCTTATTTATCGATTTTCGATGTTTGTAGGCTTCAATTAATTCGGTTTTACTTAATCCGCCAAAACCAAATTGGCTAAGTTTATTTGGCATCACTAAAAAAACCTTGTTCAAATGTGGATTTTGAGCAATTAAGGTGCTTACAAACCAAAAATTAACCTGGCAAAAAAGATCATGCTCAAACCAAAGATTAATTTCGCAGTCTTCTTTAATATCTAAGATCTTCTGAAACTCAGATTTTACCTTTTTAAGGTAATTTTCTTCAGTTTCAGCATAAGTTTTAGCAATAAATTCAGCTCTTTTCTTGAAAAATCGGTCAAAATCAACTTCCTGGGTAGGGCCTTCAATCAAACATTCGCGTGCGATGATTAAACCGCCTTTAATTGCGGCGGGAAATTGATGTTTTAAGGCATCGCCGTTTAAAATGTGATATTCAGCTGGCATATGAAAAAAATGAATACTTAAAGATAGTTCATTTTAGCGCAAAAAAAGAAATCCCAAATTCAGCAAAAATCAGTATTGAAATTGCATAATTTGAGATTCTATTTTTTAATCCCTCATTGAGGGGTTGTTTTTACTTGGCTTTTCCCAAGGTTCTTGATTTTACCCAACAATGTTGGCTACGATAAGTTTCGCGTGAATACGTGAATTTTCTATAAACCATTTGTGAGTTTCCATTCCGCCGCAAATAACACCGGCGAGATAGATGCCAGGAATATTGGTTTCCATCGTATTTTCGTTGTACATCGGGATGCGCTTACTCTCGTCTTTTAGAGAGATTCCTATTTTATTTAAGAACTCGAAATTAGGTCGATAACCGGTTAGAAGCAGCACAAAATCATTTTCGATATGCACCTCGCCATCCTGTGTTTGCACGATAACTTCGTTCTCTTTAATCTCTTTGATGCTCGAATTAAAATGGGCTTTAATGCTTCCTTCTTCGATCCTGTTAACGATATCTGGCCTAACCCAATATTTTACTCGTGACCCAATATCTTCAGCTCTAACGATCATGGTCACATCTCCACCTTTTCTGTAAATTTCTAAAGCAGCATCTACAGCCGAGTTGCTAGCACCTACAACAATGGTTTTTTGCGTAGCGTAATAATGAGGATCGTCGTAATAGTGTGCTACTTTTGGAAGTTCTTCACCCTGTACGCCAATATAATTTGGAATATCGTAGAAACCGGTAGCCACTACAACATTTTTAGCTTTGTACGAGCCTTTTATGGTAATCACTTCTTTTACAGCCGAATCTGATTTTACTTCATTAACCTTTTCGAACAAGCGAATGTTCATTTCGTTAGAAGTAGCAATTCTGCGATAATATTCTAATGCTTCCGCTTTTCTTGGCTTAGGATTGGTGCTTATAAAAGGAATTCCGTCCAGCTCCAATTTTTCAGAAGTAGAAAAGAAAGTCATATTCGTGGGATAATAATAAAGGCTATTCACCAAACAACCTTTTTCCAGGATTACATAGGATAAACCGTGTTTTTCAGCTTCTAGACCGCATGCAATTCCTATTGGGCCACCACCTATAATTACAATGTCGTAAGTATCGTTATGAGTTTGCAAGATTCTTAAGATCTTTAATAGTTTCTAATTGATTTTCAGCTTTAAAAACAAAACTACCAGCAACCAGAACATCTGCACCAGCTTTTGTTAATTCTAAAGCATTTTTATTGGTCACCCCACCGTCGATCTCGATCAAAGTTTCAGCGTTTTGATTTAGGATCATTTCTTTTAAACGGCGTACTTTATTGTACGTATGCTCAATAAAAGATTGTCCGCCAAAACCGGGGTTAACGCTCATTATAAGTACTATGTCGATATCTTTTATCACATCTTTCAATAAATCTACATTAGTATGAGGATTTATAGCAACACCGGCTTTCATACCTTCGGCTTTTATTGCTTGTAAAGTGCGGTGTAGATGTGTACAGGCTTCAAAGTGTACGGTAAGATGATCTGCGCCAAGCGCTGCAAAATCTTTGATGTATCGATCTGGATCTACGATCATAAGATGTACATCCAAAGGTTTCTTAGCATGTTTTTGAATCGCCTTTAAGACTGGCATTCCAAATGAAATATTGGGAACAAAAACACCATCCATAATATCGATGTGAAACCATTGTGCTTCGCTATTATTAACTGTTTCGATATCGCGTTGCAGGTTTGCAAAATCTGCAGCGAGTAGGGAAGGGGCAATTATCTTTTCTTTCATTGTTACAGAATGTTTCTCTAACAAAAATACTAAGAATATGTTTGACGTGTAAAGATTATAAGGAAAAGCTTAAGCGGCTTCTTTATCGATTTTTAATTGAATATCTTTGAACAACCTAAAGCAAAAAGACCATGATTTTTATCGAAAATGAAGGAAATAACGATCCTTTTTTAAACCTAGCCTTAGAAGAATATATACTGCGGAATTTTAAACAAGGTCAGGACTATTTGTTGTTTTATATCAATGAACCTTCAATTATTATAGGTAGAAATCAAAACACGCTGGAAGAGATCAATCAATCTTATGTTGAAGAAAACAATATTAAGGTAGTCCGTCGAATTTCCGGAGGTGGCGCCGTTTACCACGATTTTGGTAATTTGAATTTCAGTTTTATTACAGATTATGATGTAAAGAGCCTGAATAATTTTAGAAAATTTACAGAACCTGTAATTAAAGTGTTGAATAAAATGGGCGTTCCGGCCGAATTAAAAGGACGTAATGATATTGTTGTGAACGATCGAAAGATCTCGGGTAATGCACAGTTTAGTAGCGTAAAAAGAATGTTTAGTCATGGTACGCTGTTGTTGGATTCAGATTTAGATGAAGTCACCAGGGCGCTTCAGGTAAAAATGAGTAAAATTCAGTCTAAAGGGCATAAATCTGTTCGTAGCCGGGTAGCTAATATTAGTGAGTTTTTGGAGGAATCTTTAGATATAGAAACTTTCAGAAGCATTATTTTAAAAGGTCTTTACGAAGAACGTGAGGAATTTGAAACCTATCACTTAACTCCAGAGGAATGGGAAGGTGTTCATAAATTGAAAGCTGAAAAGTATGATTCCTGGGATTGGAATTATGGGCGATCACCAAAATTTAATATTCAGCGAACCAGACGATTCCCGATTGGCGAGATCGATCTGCGAATTTTTGTAGATAAAGGTCTTATTGAAGAGTTTAAGATCTTCGGTGATTTCTTTGGTAAAGAACCGGTTTCTAATATCGAAAATAGATTAATTGGTGCACGTTACGATAAATCAGAAATAGAATCGCTTTTGGCAGATATCGATACTAAATTTTATTTTGGAGATTTACCAAAAGAAGATTTTATCGATCTTATTTATGGAGAAGATGAGGTATAAATCCTCAGAAAAGTGTGAACTTCAATATTAATCTACAAAAGCTTTTAGGATATTTTGTACTGCAGTTTGCGAAGAATGATCCAGATTCTTTAAAAACTGCAGGTAATAATTTTCATTTAATTCTTCAGATTGATTGTATTTGGTTAAGAAATCACAGCAGTAGTCGTCGTATTGATCCTGTTTGATCTCTCTATTAAATACTCTAAAAAGATTGCGATGTCTATCATCGTTTTCGATTTTTTTAAAAAGCTCTTTAATCGTAATCGCATTACCTTCAATAACCTGAAAGAAATTTCCCTGGGAATATAAAAGGATTCCAGAGATGTCATTCGCCATATTATTTCTTTGTGTTTGGGAAAACAAAATTTCAATGTGATTTTCTTCCATTCTATCATTCTCACTGCTCACATAGCAAATTGCCCAACGTTTCATAGGATTTTGTTTAAATTCGATCTAAGTTAAGTTTGAAATTATAAATAAGAGGTAAGAAATTACTGATTTACAAAAGCTTATAAATGAAGCGACCCCGGGTCATCACTCCGGGGTCATTCATCAATCAAAAAACGAACAGTTATTTTCATGGTTGGGTCATCACTCCCACCACTAAACTGTTGTCATCTTAAATATGTTTATTTCTTAGTTTCAAATTTTAATATTCCAATTTAAGCAAAAGTCCGGCCACTTTTTTCAGCTTTGAAGACTTCAGTCTAAATCAGGTTCAAATTTAATAAGTTTCATTTAGAAACAATAAATTTTAATTTAACTTTAATCTTTTTAAATGTTTAGAAACGTATTCCTGCTTTACAATTTTAATAAAAATAGAATTTAGCAAGTATAAAAAAATATTAAAATCTAAATTTTGATTTTGATGATTTTGAATGTAGAAAGTAAATCAGACTTGCGAAGAGCTCAATTTTTGAGGCTAAATCTTGAGTTTATTAAAAATTACAAAAGCTTATAAATGAAGCGACCCCGGGTCATCACTCCGGGGTCATTCATCAATCAAAAAACGAACAGTTATTTTCATGGTTGGGTCATCACTCCCACCACTAAACTGTTGTCATCTTAAATATGTTTATTTCTTAGTTTCAAATTTTAATATTCCAATTTAAGCAAAAGTCCGGCCACTTTTTTCAGCTTTGAAGACTTCAGTCTAAATCAGGTTCAAATTTAATAAGTTTCATTTAGAAACAATAAATTTTAATTTAACTTTAATCTTTTTAAATGTTTAGAAACGTATTCCTGCTTTACAATTTTAATAAAAATAGAATTTAGCAAGTATAAAAAAATATTAAAATCTAAATTTTGATTTTGATGATTTTGAATGTAGAAAGTAAATCAGACTTGCGAAGAGCTCAATTTTTGAGGCTAAATCTTGAGTTTATTAAAAATTACAAAAGCTTATAAATGAAGCGACCCCGGGTCATCACTCCGGGGTCATTCATCAATCAAAAAACGAACAGTTATTTTCATGGTTGGGTCATCACTCCCACCACTAAACTGTTGTCATCTTAAATATTTTTAACCTAAATAGGTTTTTAAAATCTTACTGCGAGATGTATGTTTTAATCTTCTAATCGCTTTTTCTTTGATCTGTCTTACACGCTCACGAGTAAGATCAAAAGTTTCGCCAATTTCTTCAAGCGTCATAGGGTGTTGATCTCCTAATCCAAAATATAAGCGAATAACATCAGCTTCACGAGGAGTAAGCGTTTCTAAAGCACGCTCGATCTCTGTTCTTAGCGATTCATGTAAAAGATCTTTATCTGGGTTTGGAGATTCACCAGATCGTAATACATCATATAGGTTAGAATCTTCACCTTCTACCAAAGGAGCATCCATCGATACGTGACGACCAGAGTTTTTCATAGACTCCTTAACGTCATTAATCGTCATATCAAGCTCTTTTGCAATTTCCTCGGCACTTGGTGGGCGCTCGTGAGATTGCTCTAAGAAAGCAAAGGTTTTATTGATCTTGTTAATAGATCCAATTTTGTTAAGTGGCAAACGTACAATACGAGATTGCTCTGCTAATGCCTGTAAGATAGATTGTCTAATCCACCAAACGGCATAGGATATAAATTTAAAACCACGAGTTTCATCAAAACGTTTCGCAGCTTTAATAAGTCCTAAGTTACCTTCGTTAATAAGATCGGGAAGTGTTAATCCCTGGTTTTGATATTGTTTCGCTACAGAAACCACAAAACGTAAGTTCGCTTTGGTTAATTTCTCTAATGCACGGTTATCACCCGCTTTAATTCTTTGTGCTAATTCTACCTCTTCGTCTGCGGTAATTAAATCTACTTTACCAATTTCTTGCAAATACTTATCTAGCGAAGCAGTTTCACGGTTAGTTACCTGCTTCGTAATTTTAAGTTGTCTCATCTATCTTCTCCTTGGGTTTTAATTGTGAATAGCTCTTGTATATGTTTATACGTAAGAAGACCAAAAAATGTTACAAAATGTTTATTTAATTTTTATTTAGGCGTTACCCAAAATACTTATTTTGGGTCGGGCTTTCTGCTGCAAGTCCGCGTTGCTTGCAGCAACTACGGGCTTTACGCGCCAATCCCTAACGCGATATGAAGATTACGTTTTTAATTAATAATGGGTATTAAATTTTTTAAGACTATTCTAGATATATGGATTATTTTCAAAAAATACTCAAAGGCTTACCCAGAAGAAGTTTAGTGAAAACGAAGTAAATTTAATTAGAAGTAACTTAATAGATCGTTTATTTTATCAAATTTTGGTTTTAGCGGTTAAAATAGATGAAGTTTTATCTATTCATTTTAGATGTAAACGTGATTTATTATTAAAATTGTTTAAATTGGTAAAACAATTTTAATATAATTCTTAATGAGAAATATTATTATCATTATGGCTGTTTTTTGTTTCCTTGGTTGCGAAAAAGAAGAGGATCAGGTCATTTCACCAATAACTGCAGAAAATACATTTTCATGTTCAATTAATGGAGTTACTTTTATTCCAGAAACTCATGGTGGATTTATCCCGGTTGCTGGAATTATAGTAAGTGTTTTTGATAATAATAGTTGGAGAATTATTCTTGGCGACGATAAATACGATCTGGTTTTCTTTATTAAACATATCGACCATACTGGAGGATACGAATTACACCCCAATGAAGGGGAGAAAATTTTTTATGTGGAAGATGAAACTGGAATCGTTTTAGAAAATAGAACGACGAGTGAAACATTTATATCTACAGAGAACTCAGGAACTATTGATGTTTTAAGCTTTGAAGGGGAAGAGAAGTTGATGTTTCAGTTTGATGAAATCGAACTGTCGTCTTTAAACAATCCATCCTCAACTATTATTTTAACTGAAGGGAAGTTAAATATTAACAGTAATACATTAAATCAAGAAGAATAAGGCTTTAGTTTATTTTTACAGAATAGTATATTAAATAAAAAAGGCATCGAATTTCGATGCCTTTTTCTAAGATTATATAATCTAAAGGATTATTTGTTGTCATTTCTAGGTTTGCGATCATCACGCTTGTTGTGATTACGATCACCGCCTTCTTTACGTTCTGGACGCTCTGTACGTTCAGGTCTTGGAAGTAAAGCTTTTCTAGAAACTTTCTCTTTTCTGGTCTTAGGATCTATACCAAAGTATTTAACGTCGATAACATCACCAAGATTTACAACATCTGTAACGTTATTAGTACGTTCCCATGCAAGCTCAGAGATGTGAAGCAATACTTCGTTTCCTGGTGCTTCAAGATATTCTACTACTGCACCAAAATCTAGAAGTTTAATCACTTTTACTTCGTAAACACTTCCTTTTTCTGGCTTAAAGGTAATAGAGTCGATTTTAGCAAGAACTTTATCGATACCTTCCTGGCTTGTACCAAGAATTTCAACAATACCTTCTTCAGTAACAGGATCTTCATTAATAACGATCTCTGTTTTTGTTTCTTTTTGTAATTCCTGGATCACTTTTCCACCAGGACCAATTAATGCACCAATATAATCTCCAGGAATTCTTCTGGTGATAATTTTTGGAGCGTGAGCTTTCACGTTAGTATTAGGCTCTGCAATAGTATCGGTTAGTTTACCAAGAATATGTAATCTACCGTCACGTGCCTGCTTAAGCGCTTTTACTAAGATTTCGTAAGAAAGTCCTTTAATTTTTATATCCATCTGGCAGGCAGTAATACCATCTGCAGTACCAGTTACTTTAAAGTCCATATCCCCTAAGTGATCTTCATCACCAAGAATATCAGAAAGTACAGCGAAATCTTCACCATCAGAAATTAATCCCATAGCGATACCAGAAACTGGTTTTTTAAGCTGAACCCCAGCATCCATTAGTGCCATTGTACCTGCACAAACAGTTGCCATAGAAGAAGAACCATTAGATTCTAAAACTTCAGAGACAACACGTACAGTATAAGGGCAATCTGCAGGAATCATTCCTTTTAAGGCTCTTTGTGCTAAGTTACCGTGACCAATCTCTCTTCTGGAAGTTCCTCTAATTGGATAAGCTTCACCGGTAGAGAATGGAGGGAAGTTATAATGTAAGTAGAAATTCTCTTCACCCTGATATGTTGGAAGATCTACCTGGTTAGCCTCACGAGACGTACCTAAAGTTACGGTAGCAAGCGCCTGAGTTTCCCCTCTTGTGAAAACAGATGAACCATGTGGAGAAGGTAGATAATCTACTTCACACCAAATTGGTCTAATCTCGGTAGTTTTTCTACCATCTAAACGAATTCCTTCTTTAAGAACTACGTCTCTAACCGCTTTTTTATGTGCTTCACCAAAGTAAGAACTAATTAGCTTTTGCTTTTCTTCTAATTCTTCTTCAGTAAACATAGCTAAAACTTCTTCTTTTAAATTAGAAAAAGCTTCGCTTCTTTCCTGTTTTGTGCTTCCCTGCTTAGCAACATCGTAAGCCTTTTGGTAAACAGCATCATAGATTTTTTGTTGTAAATCTTCGTCACCTTCAGCAACTTCGTATTCACGAATTTCAGTTTTTCCAGCAGCAACACGCAATCTTGATTGTGCCTCACACTGTACTTTAATTGCTTCGTGAGCAAACTTGATGGCATCTGCCATTTCTTCTTCAGAAATTTCGTCCATCTCACCTTCTACCATCATTACAGAATCGGCAGAAGCACCAACCATAATATCCAGATCAGCTTTTTCCAGCTGCTCGAAACTTGGGTTGATCATTAATTCACCATCGATTCTAGCAACTCTTACTTCTGAAATTGGAGCTTCAAAAGGAATATCTGAAACCTGAATCGCTGCAGAGGCCGCTAAACCTGCAAGTGCATCTGGCATTACTTCAGGATCATGAGACATTAACTGAATCATTACCTGAGTTTCGAATTTATAATCTTTAGGGAAAAGAGGTCTTAGTACACGATCTACTAATCGCATTACTAAAATTTCTTCACTACTTGGTCTTGCTTCACGCTTAAAATATCCGCCTGGGAAACGTCCCGCTGCAGCAAATTTTTCACGATAATCTAGCGTTAAAGGGAAAAAATCCATTGTAGTAGGAGTGTAAGATGACACTACTGTACATAAAAGCATAGCGTCTCCCATTCTAACAACAACAGAGCCATGAGCTTGTTTTGCTAGTTTTCCGGTTTCGATCGAAATTTCTCTTCCATCTCCAAGATCGATAACCTCTTTAAAAGTTTGTGGAATCATAATTTTGCATATTTGATCTGAATAACTTCACCAGATCTATTTTGTTAAACAAAGGTCTTTCCGTCTTTATCTGGACGGCCAGGAGTTGTGTTGTTGTCGTTGCAGGCAGACCAATGAAAAACTACCCTTACTTGGGTGACAATTTCTAAAATAGGAGTAATCCTATTGTGTAAAGAACTTATTTTTGGGTATTTACAGCTACCCGGGCTGTATAAAAAAAGGGGGCAAAAAGCCCCCTGAAAATTATTTTCTTAATCCTAATTCCTTAATGATCGCACGATATCTCATGATATCTTTTTTCATTAAGTAATCAAGAAGTCTTCTTCTTTTACCTACAAGACCAACAAGAGAACGCTCTGTGTTGAAGTCTTTACGATTGCTTTTTAAATGCTCAGACAAATGAGAAATTCTGTAAGTGAATAATGCGATTTGTCCTTCAGCTGAACCAGAATCGTTTTTACCGTTTCCGTACTTTTCGAAGATTTCTTCCTTCTTTTCTTTAGTTAAATACATTCCAATATTATTTAAATGATTTTTATGTATTGACAGTTTTTCTGTCAGGCCGCAAATGTACTACTTTTTTGTACAATTGCTATGTATTCTTTAAATTTTATTTTTCTAGCAATTAAGCTCTTACCGGTTGATTTTGAATAAGATCCAGGTAAAGGTTTACCTTGTTCTTAAGTTCAGATCTTTTGGTGATAAAATCTAAAAACCCGTGTTCTTTCAAAAATTCTGAAGTTTGGAAGTCTTTAGGAAGATCTTTACCGGTAGTGTCTTTAACCACACGAGGTCCGGCAAATCCAATAAGTGCTCCAGGTTCAGAAATATTTATATCTCCTAACATTGCAAAGGAAGCTGTTGTTCCTCCGGTTGTAGGATCTGTACATAAAGAAATATAAGGAAGTTTAGCTTCAGCCAATTGAGCTAATTTTACTGAAGTTTTTGCTAACTGCATTAAAGAAAGTGCAGCTTCCTGCATTCTGGCACCACCAGATTTAGAAATAATCATAAAAGGCAGGTTGTTCTGAATTGCATAATCTGCAGCACGAGCAATTTTCTCACCAACTACAGATCCCATAGAACCTCCAATAAATTTAAAGTCCATACAGGCAATAACCAGTTCTTTTCCTTTAGATTTTCCTACAGCTGTTCTAACAGCATCTTTAAGTCCTGTTTTATCCTGGGCGGTTTTTAAACGATCAGTATATTTTTTGGTGTCCTTAAAGCTAAGAGGATCTTTGGCAGAAAGCCCTTTGTCCAGTTCTTTATATTTGTTACCATCAAAAAGGATCTGGAAATATTCATTACTTCCTATTCTTACATGATAACCATCCTCTGGACTTACATAGAAATTACTTTCTAGTTGTTCTGCATCAACGATTTTTCCTGTTGGGGACTTATACCATAAGCCTTTTGGAACATCTTTCTTCTCCTCAGTAGGGGTTTGGATACCTTTTTGTGTTCTTTTAAACCAAGCAGCAGCCATAGTATTTCAAGTTTTTATCTCCCTCGTTCAATCAACTTCATTTACGAAAGAGCAATTAATATCAAAAAATAAAAACAGCTGAAATTTAATAATCTCAGCTGTTTATTAAGCTTATTCTTATAAAGTATTTACGTTGTTAAGATCTTCGAAAGCTTTCTTTAAACGAGTTTTAAAAGTAAGTTCTCCTTCACGTACCCATTTTCTTGGATCGTAATATTTCTTGTTTGGAGAATCTTCACCTTCAGGATTACCAATTTGCGAAGCAAGATAATCTTTGTTATCGCTTACGTAATCTCTAATTCCTTCAAGGTATGCGTATTGAAGATCTGTATCGATATTCATCTTAATAACTCCATATCCAATAGCCTCACGAATTTCTTCTACAGTAGATCCACTACCACCGTGAAAAACAAAGTCGATGTGGTTTTCTTCAACATTGTATTTTTTAGTGATATATTCCTGAGAATCTCTAAGGATGGTTGGAGTAAGTTTTACGTTTCCTGGCTTATAAACACCGTGAACGTTACCAAAAGCAGCAGCGATAGTAAACTGGTCACTAACTTTGCTTAATTCTTCGTAAGCATAAGCTACTTCTTCTGGTTGAGTGTAAAGTTTAGAAGCATCTACATCACTGTTATCAACTCCATCTTCTTCACCACCGGTAATACCCAATTCAATTTCAAGAGTCATACCCATTTTGCTCATGCGCTCTAGGTATTTTTTACAAATCTCTAGGTTTTCCTCTAAAGACTCTTCACTTAAATCGATCATGTGAGAGCTGTAAAGAGGTTTTCCGGTTTTTTCAAAATGCGCTTCACTGGCATCTAATAATCCATCTATCCAAGGTAAAAGGTTCTTGGCACAGTGGTCTGTGTGCATTATTACTGTAGCTCCATAAGCTTCAGCTAATGTTTGTACATGCTTAGCACCGGCAATACCACCTGCGATGGCAGCTTTTTGTCCTTCGTTAGAAAGACCTTTACCAGCGTTAAATTGAGCACCCCCGTTAGAGAATTGAATAATAACAGGAGAGTTTAATTCAGCAGCAGTTTCTAATACAGCATTAATACTGCTTGAACTGATTACGTTAACAGCAGGAAGGGCAAAGCCTTTCTCTTTAGCGTAATTAAATATTTCTTGTACTTCCTTTCCGGTTGCTACACCAGGTTTAATGTTGTGACTCATAATTTAAGTTGAATTAGGTTTACAAAATTAATAAAATAAACTGGGTTAGAAAGGATAATTGATACCAACATTATATACTGCACTGCCAAAATTATATTCTTTAAACCATCTCTCACCTAATGTCCTGGCAGGATTGTAGGTTTTAAATCCTATATCGAATCTAAGGATAAAGAAATTAAAATCATATCGTAATCCAAAACCAGAACCTACAGCCAGATCCTGAAGGTCTGAGAAGGATGTAAATGTAGAGGCCTCGTCTTCTACGATATCTAAAACATTCCAAATATTACCAATATCAACAAAAAAGGCACTGTTTAAAGATCCAAAAAGATTGTAACGATGCTCGATATTAAAGGCAAGCTTCATATTGGCTTCATTAAATTCGTTTCGCCCACCGCTGCTACCCGGGCCAAGATCATAGGCCTGCCATGCACGGTTGTCGTTAGGCCCACCGGCAAAAAAACTTCGGGTAAATGGGATACTATTGGCATTTCCGTAGGGTATGGCAACACCACCAAATGCTCTAATAGCAAAAATATTATCGTGACCTAAATCCCAGTGTTTTATAAAATCGATTTCTGGTTTTATATACTGTGAAAAATTAACCCCTAAAACATCATAATTGCCATTCTCATTTTTATTTAAGTTGGCAATTCCCGCAACGGCAGATAAAAAGTTTCCGGCAGTTTCAATTTTAAATCGAAACCTTGTAAACTCACGATCGTAAAGATTATCTTTTGTATTCCATAAATAGGTGTAATTAGAGGCGAAAATTAGGTTGTTTTCTGTGAGTCGCTGTTTTCTTTCGCCAATATTTCTTACAATCTGCGATTGATTATCGGTTAATCCCGTGGTGGCACTTCTATTATTTTGTACATCGTTAATAAATGCATCGGCTCCATTTGGGATGGTAAGACTTCCACTTCCATTTAAGTAAGCAGGATCTGTAACCACGTTAACCGAATTTACCACCTCGTTTAAATCCTGATAAGAGCTGCGATAAACATTAAAATAGTTATCTGCATTTAGGTTACGTACATATTGAATGTCTAATAAATCTACGCTGTTAGATAATCTTCTAGACGGCGTCCATTTATAATTTAGCTCTCCTGTAATATTTTGTTTATCCAGCCCAATATTGGTTTGTGTGCTTACGCCCAGACTTAGTGAGGTAAACGGAGACATATATTTTGGGATAAATCTTTCAGTATTAAAAGGTAAAAATATCCTGGGGAAACTCAAGCTAACATCACCTCCAATTTCGGTAATATCAAAAAAGCGATCCTGATCACTTGTTGTTACAGCATCTTTAGATGATCCTATACTTCCGCGGGCAGAGATTTCAAAATTCTCAGCACCACCAAAAACATTCCGAATTAATAAAGATCCCCCAAAACCAATCCCAAATTGCTGAATATTAGATTGAGAAACATCAAAATCGAAACCTAGAGAATATTTTTGCTGCGGCGTTAAAAATATATTGGTAATCAAATCTGTCCCGGTACTATCTGCCGGATCTGGCATGTACTGAATATTAGGATATTTAAAAACGCGATAAGAATTTAAACGATTATAGGTTCTTGTACGATCGATATCACGGTAAATTCTGCCTGGTCTGATAAAAACCGCATCGGTAATTGCTTCTGGCTTAAAATCTAGCTCATCATAAGAATAGAGATAAAAGTCTCCTTTTACCTGCGCACTATCCAATAATGGTTTGTTTTTATTTACAAACTTATAGTCGGTAATAATATTTACACGGCTAATTTTGTGAATTTTAAAGGTCTTTTTTACCGTATCTTCTTCAGTAGTTGGTAAATCGCCAATAATCACACTGGTATTTACATTGTGATTTGTGTTAATTGTATCGGCATCAAAACTTATATATTCCTGTTCAAAATTATAAATACCGTTGTTTCGGAAAAGCGAGGTTAAACGATCCCTTTCTGCATTAAAATCTAAAGTTTTGTACTGTACTCCAGATTTTATGATAGAATTCTGGTCGTGTTCATTATAAATTGAATCCAATACCGGTGAGCTGATTCTGGTTTTAATCGAATCGATATCGTAAGGTGTGCCGGTCTCTACAAAATATTCTACTCGTGCGCGTTTTTCTTTTTTAAGCGGAATAATTTCTGAGGAGGTTTCTACGTTAAACCAACCATTGTTCCAGTAATAAGCCTGTAATTCTTCTTCAGAATCTTCAATATCTTCATTTCTAACTGTAACAGGAGCTTCCCCGGTACGTTTTATCCAGGCGTTAAAATCTTTTTTATTCTGAATTAATTGATCAAACTGTTTTCTGGAAAGACGGTTAACCAATCTTCTGAATTTAACCGAGTCCTGAATGTATTTTCGGTCTAAAATAGAATCTATATTTGGTCGCGCAAGATTGTAAAAATGAAGTTGAAGCGGAATACCCAGTAACCGCGTATTAGGCTCTTTATCTAATTGATTGTAGATATTTGCCTGGCTTATTTTATCGCCGTTTACATAAATTTCATTTTTTTCTAAAAGCTGCTGGTTTTCGTCTAAGCGTTTTACCGCATCACACGAAAATAGAAAAAGGGGGACTAAAAAAAATAATGATATTTTTGCGAAAAGCCTTTTCAAACATTAGGTTTTAAAGTGATCAAAAATACATTTTTTGTATGGTTAGTAAAAGCCAAATTAAATTAATAACGAGCCTTGGTCAAAAAAAGTACCGTCAAAAAAACGGACTTTTTGTTGCTGAAGGAATTAAAGTGATTCGGGAGCTTTTAAATTCTGATTTTCAGTTGGAAAAATTATTCGCTTCAGAGGCGATTTTCGATGTTTCTGAGGATCAATTTATTTTGGCTGAAGAAAGAGAGCTAAAGAAGATTAGTTTTCTTAAAACACCGCAAACTGCTTTGGCACTTTTTAAAATTCCGCAGCAAAATTTAGGGATATTAGACGATCTTACGGTCGCTTTAGACGGTGTTCGTGATCCAGGAAATTTAGGAACTATAATTAGGCTTTGTGATTGGTTTGGCGTGAAAAATTTAGTGTGTAGCCAGGACACGGTAGATTGTTTTAATCCCAAAGTGATCCAATCTACCATGGGATCGATTACTCGTGTAAACGTAATTTATAAAAATCTGACTGAATTCTTACAATCTCATGATCTAGTGAGCTACGGAACCTTTATGGAAGGTGAAAATGTGTATCAGAAAAAGCTTCAGCAAAAAGCTGTGTTGGTAATGGGTAATGAAGCCAACGGAATTTCTCCTGAAATTGAAAAATTGATTTCAGAAAAAATAAGTATTCCGCAATTTGGCCAATCTCAGGAAACTGAAAGTTTAAACGTCGCTACGGCTACAGCAATTTTTCTTAGTGAATTCCGAAGAAATTAATCTCCTTAATTTTTATAAAAAAGGCTTGAATTTTATCGAATCTTACCTGGTATTCTAGAATTACTGATGTGAAAAATTAAAAAAATCTGCAGCGATAATTTACTGAAAAGTAAAGTTTAAAAATATCGCCCTGGTCGTCATTTTATCGATATTCCCAGTAAACGGGCTATTTGGATTATCATCACGAATTAACTCATCATTAAATCCAAAAACTCCGCGAATAGAAGGCGTAAATTTGAAGTAATATAGGTAAAAATCGATACCAAAGCCAATTTCCCAATTGTAATTATTAGTGGTCATTCTAAACTGCCCATCTTGATTATCATCGGCATTGTCTTCGTTACTGGAAAGGTTAGCCGAATATGAAACGCCTCCAACCAAAAAAGGCCTAAAGTTATTAAGACGGTTAGTGTTTATTTTTAGCAATAGCGGCACATGAATATAGGTAGAATTGATTTCGCGATACCTGTTTTCTTCGTTTACACCGTTTCCTAAAGGAAAATAAAATCCTCGGGAAGCAAAATTAACACCCGGTTGTAATCTTAGGTCAAGATTTTTATGAAGTTTTAAGTTTCCTAAAAGACCAACATTAAAACCAATATTTCTTTGTACAGCTACTTCGCGACCGGTACGAGGACTGCGATCGTACTCATTATATTTAAAGTTGAAATCGTACGAATTGAAACCAAGAAAATAACCCCACGACCATCGTTTATTATCGATATCTACACTTTGCTGCACTTTTTCTTTAGAAAAAAGCTGCGCTTGCGTTTGTGTAAACGAAAATAGAATGATGAATAGTAAGAAATATCGTTTCATACAATTACCTTAATAATTACTTAGATGCATTATAAATGGTTGCAACTCCTAAAGTTTGAGGATTACTTGCTACAGATATAAACCCAATTTTCTTTAAAATATTGTTGAATTTTTCTCCGTAAGGAAATTCTGCCGCACTTTTACTTAAATAGGTGTAAGCTTCTTTGTCTTTAGAAAACAATTTTCCAATAGTAGGTAAAATAAAACTGCTATAAAATCTATAACCTTGTTTAAACGGAAATTTGGTAGGAACAGAAGTTTCTAGAACAACAAACAGTCCGCCTTTTTTAAGTACACGGTAAATTTCTGAAAGGCCAAGTTCTAAAGTTTCAAAATTTCTAACTCCAAATGCAACGGTGATCACATCAAAAGAATTATCCTCGAAGGGTAAAGCTTCAGAGTCTCCCTGGATCATTTCAATCTGAGTTTGCAGGTTTTTGGCCATAATTTTTTTACGACCAACTTTTAGCATTCCTTCAGATAAATCTAAACCAACGATCTTTTTAGCATCGGCAGCTTCAGCAATTTGTATGGCAAGATCTCCCGTACCTGTGGCAATATCTAAAACAGTTTCTGGCTGGTGATTTTTGGCCATTTGCACCACTTTTTTTCTCCAGCTAACATCTGTTCCCATAGAAATTACACGATTTAAACCATCATAATTTCCAGAAATATTATCAAACATTTGCTCTACCTGCTGCTTTTTGGTTTGAGTAGAACCTTGGTATGGAGTAACTTTTTTGTCCATTTTTGCAATTTTGGCTCAAAGATAAGTTTTATAGAATAATTAGTAGATAAAGATTTCTGAATTGTTCTTATCTCCTCAGTTTTAGGTTTATTCAAAAATAACTTACATTTGCACTTCTTTACAATTCTAAGCTGTTATATGAAGATAATTATCGCCGGCGCGGGTGAAGTGGGCTTTCATTTAGCTAAATTACTTTCTTTTGAATCACAGGACATAACCCTGATCGATCCTAACCGGGATAGATTGCAGTATGCAGATACGCATTTGGATATTCGTACCATAAAAGGGGATGCCAGTTCTATTGCGATTTTAAAGGAGGCACAGGTAAAATATACCGATATGTTAATCAGTGTAACTTCTAGCGAGGCCACTAATATTACCGTATGTGTTTTAGCGAAACAGCTTGGAGCAATGCGAACCATTGCCCGAATTTCGAATACGGAATTTTTAGAGAAAAAAGAAGAGATTGGTTTTACCCAATTTGGGATAGACGAATTAATTTCTCCGGAAGCACTTGCGGCGCGTGAAATTGGATTATTACTGAACCAGTCGGCTTTTAACGATTCTTATGAGTTTGAAGAAGGAGCGCTAACCATGATTGGTTTAAGTTTATCAAGAACGGCGCGTTTTGTTGGGAAAACAGTGAAAGAAGCGGCAAGGATATTTCCGCAGCTTAACTTTGTACCCATTGCGATTCAGCGTTTTGGAACGCAGTATACTTTAATTCCGCGTGGAGATACTCAATTTAAAGAAGGTGATCAGGTTTATTTTATCACGCTTAAAAGTGGGGTAGAAGAATTATATAAACTTACCGGAAAAACCAAACAGGAAATTAAAAGTGTAATGATCCTGGGCGGTAGTAAGATTGGAAGAAAAACGGCGAGAGATTTATGCCGAAATAACTTCAACGTAAAACTTGTTGAAACCAATAAAGATAAAGCCTACGATCTTGCAGACGAGTTGCCTAATACTTTGATTATTCATGGCGATGGGCGTAATGTAGAATTACTGGAAGAAGAAAACATTCACGATATGGATGCTTTTATCGCCGTTACCGGTAATTCTGAAACAAATATCATGTCCTGCCTGGTAGCTAAATCTAAAAGTGTAAAGAAAACGATCTCTTTAGTTGAAAATATGGATTATTTTCAGCTAAGTCATTCTATAGGAATCGATACACTGATCAATAAAAAACTTCTGGCGGCTAATAATATCTTTAGATATATAAGAAAAGGAGAAGTGGTTGCTATGACCAAGCTTAATAACATGAATGCCGAGCTTTTGGAATTTATTGTGAAGCCGGGATCTCAGGTAGCCGATAAAAAGATTAAAAACCTTGATTTTCCTCGTTCAGCAATTATCGGTGGAATTATTCGTCATGGCGAAGGAATTATCGCTTTAGGTGAATTTTTAATTAAACCCGGAGACCGAATTGTGGTTTGCTGTCTTCCAAGATCTATTAAGAAGGTTGAAAAATTATTCCTGTAATGCCAAAATTAAACTTTAAGGTCATTTTGCATGTCATGGGGCTGCTGTTAATTTGTAACGGTGGTTTTATGTTGCTATCGGTACTTATTAGTTTTATTTATAAAGATGGCGTAACGCTTGGGATGTCTGCCGCAGCTTTGGTGACCTTGCTTATTGGTACGCTACTCATGTTTACCACTCGTGGCCATAGAAAAGAATTAAAAGTACGGGAAGGTTATATCATTGTAAGTTTTGGCTGGATCTTTATGGCGCTAAGCGGTTCGTTGCCTTATGTGATGACCAAAGCGATACCAGATTTTACCAATGCTTTTTTCGAAACCATGTCTGGTTATACCACTACTGGTGCATCTATTTTAAATGATATCGAATCCATACCGAAAGGAGTTTTATTCTGGCGGAGTTTAACGCACTGGATAGGAGGGATGGGAATCATCGTTTTGGCGATTGCTATTTTACCATTATTGGGAATAGGAGGAATGCAGTTATTTGCTGCGGAATCTCCCGGGCCAAGTGCAGATAAATTGAAGCCAAGAATTACCGATACGGCAAAGCGATTATGGTTAATTTATGTAAGTTATACTGCTGCTGAAACGGTGTTGTTGATGCTTGCAGGAATGGACTTTTTTGATGCCATAAACCACGCATTTAGTACGTTGTCTACTGGAGGATTTTCTACCAAAAATGCCAGTATGGCCTATTGGAACGATAATCCAATGATCCAGTATATTATTATCCTGTTTATGTTTTTGGCAGGGAGTAACTTTGTGATGAGTTACTTTGCCTTTAAAGGTCGTGTTCAACGTGTTTTGCAGGATGATGAGTTTAAATGGTATTTCTATTTTGTAGCTGCTTTTACTATAATTTCAGCACTAATCGTATATTTTCAGGCAGATGTTTCTTTGTCTTCTATCGATCACCCAATGGTTTGGGGAGAAGGCGAAAGTGCTTTTAGACATTCCTTATTCCAAGTGTTAACGGTTATTACCACCACAGGATTTGTATCGGCAGATTTTACGATGTGGACGCCATTCTTAACGATCTTTTATTTTGGGATGTTCTTCCTGGGTGGTTGTGCAGGGAGTACAGCCGGTGGTGTAAAAGTGATGCGCCATATTATTATGATTCGTAATGGATTTATCGAATTTAAACGTACTCTTCATCCCAATGCGATCTTGCCGGTACGCTTCAATAAAAAGTCGATTAACAGTGGTATTGTATTTAATATTCAGGGATTTTTTATTCTTTATATGTTATCCTTTATAATTGGTGCGGTGGTTTTAGCGGCTTTAGGATTAGATTTTGAAACAGCCATTGGTGGTGCAGCCTCTTCTTTAGGAAATATTGGTCCTGCTTTTGGAGCTTTAAGCCCCGTAAATAACTTCGATCTTTTACCCGATTTTGGTAAATGGTGGTGTTCTTTTTTAATGCTTATAGGAAGATTAGAATTGTTTACCGTTTTAATTATCCTTACCCCATTCTTCTGGAGAAATCGATAAGTTTCTATTTACTCGATAATCGAGATTAAATGCTCCGAGGCTTGCAGTGATACAGGGACAATTTTCAAAAAAATGTTTTAACGGCTTGCCCTGAGGTAGTTTATTGTAAAAGTCAGGTTGAGAAAGTAGAAGGCTTAACTTTATAAATTATAGAAATAAAAAAACCGGCGCATTGCCGGTTTTTTATTATTGCTTTTTAGAAAATAAACCTATTCAGATAAAGCAGATTTTATTCTTTTTAAAGCTTCTTCGATTTGAGCTTCGCTTGCTGCGTAAGAAATTCGAATACAATCTGGGTTTCCAAAAGCGTCACCTGTAACCGTTGCTACAAGAGATTCTTCTAGTAAAAACATAGAGAAATCTGTAGCATTATTTATGGTGTGTCCTTTAATTGTTTTTCCGAAGTAATAAGAAATATTAGGGAAAACGTAAAAAGCACCTTCTGGCTCTGTAGTTTCAAAACCTTCGATTTCATTTAGTAAATCGATAATTAGCTTTCTTCTATTTTTAAAAGTGTCAACCATGTAGCTAATTTTGCTAACTGGAGCTTCCAATGCAGTAATTACTGCTCTTTGAGCGATACAGTTGGCGCCACTGGTCACCTGTCCCTGTAATTTGTTACAAGCACGTGCAATCCATGCAGGAGCACCAATATAACCAATTCTCCATCCTGTCATTGCAAAAGCTTTTGCAACACCATTTACAGTAACGGTACGATCGTACATGTCTTCAAATTCTGCCATTGAAGCATGACCACCAATGTAGTTGATGTGCTCGTAAATTTCGTCACTTACGATTATAATGTCTGGATATTTCGCTAAAACATCAGCTAAAGCTCTAAGCTCTTCTTTGGTGTACACCATACCACTTGGGTTACATGGTGAGCTGTACCAAAGCATTTTAGTTTTAGGTGTAATTGCAGCTTCAAGTTGTTCAGGAGTCATTTTAAAATTAGACTCTAATGTTGTAGGAACTTCAACAGGAATACCTTCAGCAAGCTTTACGATTTCAGCATAACTAACCCAATAAGGACATGGTAAAATAACTTCGTCTCCTTCATTAAGCATCGCTAAAGCTACGTTCGCCAAAGATTGTTTAGCTCCTGTAGAAACCACGATTTGAGGATGCGTATAGGTTAAATTATTATCTCTTTTGAATTTGGTAATAATAGCATCCTTAAGTTCTACATATCCATCTACCGGGCTATAAGAGTTATAGTTATCATTAATGGCCTGGATGGCAGCATCTTTGATAAAATCTGGAGTGTTAAAATCTGGCTCTCCCAGTGAAAGCCCAATAACATCCTTACCTTCAGCTCTTAATTCACGCGCTTTCGCTGCCATAGCCAGCGTTTGCGAGGTTGCTAAATTGTTAATCCTGTTAGAGAGTTTTTCTTGCATTTTAAAATGATTAATAAATAAGTATTAAGACGATATTGCAGGTTTTGCCCCCATCTCTTTTAAATATTTAAAATGGGCAATAATCGCTGCGCGTGTGGTTTTATATTCGTTATATGGTAAATTACATTCCCTGGCAGTTTCTTTTACGATCTCTGCGATTTTAGAATAATGAATATGACTAATATTTGGGAATATATGATGCTCTACCTGGTGGTTGAGGCCACCGGTAAACCAGTTTACTATTTTATTTTTTGTTGAAAAATTAACCGTGGTAAATAATTGATGAATCGCCCAGGTATTTTTCATAGAACCAGTATTGTCTGGTAAAGGCATATCGGTTTCTTCAACAACGTGAGCTAACTGAAATACTACGCTTAAAATTAAACCAGCAGTATAATGCATTACAAAAAATCCTATAAGTATCTTCCACCAGGCAATCGATAAAATAAGCATAGGAACGATAATCCATACCGATACATAGATTAATTTAGTTATTGCAACAGTGCTCCATTGTTTTAATGGATTCGGCATTTTTCCGTAGGAAAGTTTTCTTTTAAGATACCTTCTGGTTTGTTTAAAATCTGTAGTAATTGCCCAATTAAAGGTTAAAAGACCATATAAAAATATCGAATAATAATGCTGAAATTTATGGAATCTTCGCCATTTGGCATGTTTTGAAAAACGAATAATCCTACCTGCATCCAAATCTTCATCATGTCCATGAATATTAGTGTAGGTGTGATGAAGTACATTATGCTGTACCTGCCAGTTATAAACATTACCGGCAAGAATGTAAATAGTACCTCCCATAAATTTATTTACCCACTTTTTAGAAGAGTAAGAGCCGTGATTGCCATCGTGCATAATATTCATCCCAACTCCAGCCATACCAATCCCCATCACAATGGTTAGTAAAAGCATCCACCATTGGGAAATATTTAAAGTAAGAATAAGAAAATAAGGTGTTAAGAACATAGAAAACATGATACCTGCTTTAAGGTGCAATTGCCAGTTTCCTGTTTTTTTAATGTTATTTTCTTTAAAGTATGTATTTACTCGCTTGTTTAAGGTTCTGAAAAAATTGGCAGAATCCTTTCGCGAAAATCGTATATGCGGTTGTGATAAATCCATTTCTAATCTTAATCTATAGTCAAAGGTAAAATATTATACTTTCGAAACGAATTAAATAGCCACTTTAATACTAAATTTCTAATTTTGTTCAAAAATTGATCAGTTGGAATTAATTAGGAAATATTTTGACGGGCTTAGTCCGCAGCAATTTGCTCACTTCGAACAGTTAGAAGAACTTTATAAAGATTGGAATCTTAAAATTAACGTGGTAAGTAGAAAGGATATCGACGAATTATACTTACGTCACGTTTTACACTCTTTAGGAATTGCCAAGGTTCAAAGATTTAATCCAGATTCGCACATTCTTGATGTGGGAACAGGCGGTGGTTTTCCCGGGATTCCTATAGCGATACTTTTTCCTGAAGTAAATTTTCATTTGGTAGATTCTATCGGAAAAAAAATGAAAGTTGTAGAAGAAGTAGTGGCAGGTTTAGGCTTGCAAAATGTAAAAACCACTAACGATCGTGTTGAAAATGTAGGTGGACACTACGATTTTATTATTAGTAGGGCTGTTGCTGCTATGCCAACTTTTGTACGATGGACAAAAGGTAAAATTGCCAAAAAAAGTACGCATGAGTTAAAAAATGGAATTCTTTATTTGAAAGGAGGCGATCTTACAGAAGAGTTAGCAGATTATCAAACTGCCAAAATCTACGATTTAACCGATTATTTTGAAGAAGATTTTTTCGAAACAAAAAAAGTGGTGCATTTACCATTAAAATATAGAGGATAAAAAAAGCGGAGTTTCGACTCCGCTTTTTTTTAGGCTTGTTATTTTAGAAAAAAAATAAGTCTGAAATTATCGAATATTGGCTATGGCTTTTATAGCTTTCTTTGGCAAAAAAGGAGAGCCTTAGTTTTTAACGAATTTTAGGTTGGTAACTCCGTTTTCAGTATAAATTCTTAGAATATATACGGCAGAACTAATTTTACTTTCTAGCGGAATATAAATTTCATCTACTGTAGGGATGTCGTGGTAATCTTTTACCAGGCTTCCATTAATATTGTAGATTAAAACTCGGTCTATTTTTATCAATTCTGGGTTTTCCAGGTAAACACTTTCATCTTTAGAAAGGTAATATACTTTAAAGCTTCCTGTTATGTCGTCATCGTCGGTTTCTTCGTTTTCAGGAAGATCTGGTTTTTCAGGATCATTAGTATCGTCATCTGGATTTTCATCATCTGGATTTTCTTCAGAATCGTCTTCATTATCATCTGGAGTTTCTTCTTCCTCATTTTCCTCGTCATTTTCATCCTGCTCTTCAATTTTTTGGAAGGTGATCGCAAACCTGTCATTATAATACCCGCTATCGATTGTTGCTGTATACCTTTCAGTTTTTAAATCGAAGTATGTACTATCAGTACGATCTAATAGATAAATTTCCTTTTCTGAAGGAATGTTTTCAAGAGAATCGATTTCAATATAAAATTCATTATTAGATCTAACCAAAACTCCCAGGTCTAGTTCTCTTTCTTTATTGAAATCTGGCACTCCCTGTATTACAAGTGGCTGATTATCTATTAACCAGAACATATCTTCTCTTTGGCGATCGTAAAGCGGAGCATCGTAGCCAAGATCAAATCCAGAGGTTGTATTTTCATCGGCGCCAACAACAATTTGTCTGTGGATTCCGTCTGGTGATCTAAAGTTTAATCGTATTTTTTGGCGATCGTCAGTTTTTAAATTTACACTAGCATTAAGTGTTTTCATAAAAACACTTTCTGGTCTTAAGAATTGAGATTCTTCTGAGGTATTTTCCTTTCTAAAAACTCTTTGTTCATTTCTAAAAAGGATATCTCCTTCGCTAATAGTGATATTACTAAAAGTTTCACTTAAATAACTGCTAACAAAAAAGCCTTGTCCAATAGGAATATATCTACCGGGAAGCCTTTCACTTTGTGAGCTGTTTGCATTTATGCGTTCATCTGTTGCGACAGCAGGAACACTTCCTATTAAATTTAATGTGGCATAACCACCAACATAGTCTTGTAAATAATGAGAGTTGGTTTGCCCAAAATGATCCCAAAAATAAACAGCTCCGTTAAAAAGGTTTTTGTCTCCGGTTGCTCCATTAACTGTCTCACTGCTTAGATTGTCTAAAATAAACTGTTCGCCATCTATTGCTGAAGGATAAGGGTTGCCAATTAAAAAGTTTTCCCGAGGTTTAATAGGAAGTAAAATGTTTCCATTGTTAGGTAAACCTGAAAACGTATAATTTTGAAGAGAAGAGATATTAATAGCACCCGATGTTCCTTTCATGGTATAACCAACACCTGCGCTTAATGGCGTATTTTGGTCTATTTGTTGCCAACCGGCATAAGTTGCGGTTTGATGGAATGTGTTTAACCAGTAAGTGCTAATTCTTTTTTCTCCCGAATAATTGCGAGTATCTGCCCAGGTATATTGTCTTTTAAATGAAATATCCTGAATATTTTTAGGATCGGTTCCGTCTTTTAAAACTTCTGCAATGGTAAAACCAGAATTAGGTGAACCTGTACTAACTGGTGAAGACCAATAGTTGTAGTTATATGAATTTGCAGTTCCCTGTTGATCTCTTTGAATACTTCCGGTACTATTAGCATCTAGTACACTACCTTCGGTTTGAATAAGTTGAGATTCCCCATTTAAATCTATAACACCATCAAGTTTTAAATAATCTGTGATAATTAATGGATTTCCAGCGCTGGCTTCTGGAGGATTTGTACCATTGATATCCAGCGTATCAGAAATAGAGATTAAACCAAGTAATTGTAGCGGCTGGGTAGTACTGGTGAAAGGATAAAATACATTTTTAGAAATTTCAACAATATTCCAGTCGATCGTAGTATTTCCGTCTATTCCATAAGCGCCTGGCGCTTTCCAAACCTGTCTTTCTGAAACTTCTTTTTGATTTATTACTGAAGCT
The DNA here is from genome assembly GCF_002094855.1 of Zunongwangia atlantica 22II14-10F7. Lineage (GTDB taxonomy): Bacteria > Bacteroidota > Bacteroidia > Flavobacteriales > Flavobacteriaceae > Zunongwangia > Zunongwangia atlantica. The sequence continues at coordinate 99,126 of NZ_ARYN01000005.1, read as the reverse complement.
AATCTCCAGGTAGCATTGTTTGTCCAGTCCTGATTTTCTTCATTTAAAACATAGGGCAGGGGAGCTGTGTTTTCCTGAGACGTACTAATATTTCTCATTAATCCGCTAGAATTATTCCCGGTAAAATCTGGAGTTACACCATCAGCAAGTGCTTCAGAATTTCCAATGAGCTGGTAGTAGGCTTCAAGATTATCCCAGTTTAAATCTCCGGGAACATCGAGAGGTAAAACAGTTCCTCTTAAAGGATTGCTGTTAATTTCTATCCGTTGGTTCATTAAAAATCTTAGCTGTTCTTCTGTAAGGCTCTTATTCCAAATTCTAAGTTCCTCGATCCAGCCATTAAAGTAATTGGAAGGGATATCTGGATTTGCGCTATTGTAGATGGCACCAATTATAAATGGAGCTGAGTTGTCTGCCGGTAAATTTGCGCTACGACTTGCTAATCGCACACCATCTACATACAGGCGTATAGTGCTATTCTCGTAAATTACAGCTACGTGATGCCAAATTCCCTGAGAGATTCGATAAGAGGTAGAAATAGAATTCCCGTTCCATCTAAATGCAGGTGAACCAGAGTTAATCACAAAATCGTAACCACCGGTATTAAAATTTTGAAGATCCTTTTTTGCTAATATTGTTTTTGTACCAGTAGTATTTTCAGCTTTTATCCATGATTCGATAGTAAAAGATTCTTTTGTATTTATGTCAAAAGAATCGCTCATTAAGATATGATCATCTACACCATCGAAATCTAGCGTACTACAATCTGCAGACATGTTTAGATGAAGTTCATCATAATTAGAACAATTCTCATTGTAGATTGTCCATCTTAAAATGTATTCACCTTCATCTCCGCTAAAATCTGAATTAGGATTAGTGGGATCACTGAAATTATAATTTGCAGGACCACTTTCTACCGTCCAAATACCTGAGCCTACTTCTGGTGAATTCCCTTCTAATGAAGTTTCGTAATATCCGCAACCTAGAGCCTGATCACTTCCGCTAATTGCCTGTGTTAGTTGTTCTGGTTGCGTGATTGTAATGGTTTGTATGGCCTGGCATTGGTTACTATCAATAACAGTTACGGTATATTCTCCTGGGTCTAGATTATCTAATGTTCTACTGGTGGAGCTTTCGGCGTCATTCCATAAATATTCGTAAGCTTCAACATCTTCTGTGGTATATGGAGTACCACCGGTAGGATTTACAGTAACACTGGCTTTATCTCCGTAGCACACTGGTTGCTGGATTTCAAATTCCATAGTGATTGGAGTGTCTGGCTGGGTAATCGTAACAGTTGGAATCTGAAAAACACTTCCTTCAGCATCTCTTACCCAAACATTATAATCTCCTGCTTTTAAAATTCGGAATACATTGTCAGATTGATAGCCGCCGTTAGCATTAGATCTGCTATACTGGTAAGGAGCTCTACCGCCAGAAGCCTGAACAGTAATTGTTCCTAATTCTGAATCAAAACAATTTAGCTGATTAGGTGTTGCCTGAGCATACAATGGCGTGAAAATAATTTCCTGGTTGTTGGTAGAATAGCACTTAGGGTTTTGGCTTTGCCCACAGGATCTATTTTTGTTGTTTGAATAGGTTAGGTAAATATTATCTATAGATACTTCGTCTCCGCAATTATAGTTAATTGGTATCGCCCTGGCTTCAGATGGTATTTCCTGCTGTTCGTAGAAACATCCATTTTCTTTTACAACAGTTGTAATTCCGGTTTCTAAGCTAGTAACACTATAAGTAAACTCAGCATAAAGAGAATATCTACTAGGATTCTGATCTAGACGAACATAAATGTACTTTTGCTCGCCATCGTTACAATTAGAAGAATTTACACGGTTACCATTGGCATCTCCAATATAATAACCAATAAGGCTAAAATCGTTAGAACCGCAGTTATCTACATAGCATTCTCCTACATACTGATAATAAACAAAATCTCTACTTACGCCTTCAGCATCAGTAACAGTTAAAGTTATCGTTCGGTTTCCTTCATTTGGATAAGTTACTCTGTGTGGCCCTAAACCTGTATTGGTTGTATATTCGCCATCAGTATCAAAATCCCAAGAATAGGTGTAGGGAGCAACGCCACCTTCTGCAGTGCCATCTAAAACTTCAAAATAAGAAGTTCTAATGGTGTCTTCACCTTCACAAATAGATGTTGGTAGAATTTGAGCTCTTAAGATTTCGTTTATTCTAACATTTATAGTTTGGCTACAGCGATTTCTATCGGTAACCTGAAGGCTGTAATTACCAGCCGCTAAATCTGAAGCTCTTCTTGTAGTAGCTATAACAGTAGCGCTTCCTGCTAATCTCCATTGATAAGTGTATCCAGCTGTACCGCCGGTAACATTAGCTGTGGCGCTTCCTGTTCTAGAATTAAAAACTGTTGTCCTGGTAGTGCTGGCAGTAACCGAAAGTGGAGCAGAGGGCTGAGTTAAATTTATATTTTCAGCAATGATTTGTTCACAAGAAGTACTATTTTGATCTCGTATTTTTAAGCTGTAGTTTCCGGTAGACAGGTTGTTAAAATTAGCCGAATTACTCCAGGTATTTCCATTGTCTATACTAAACTGGTAATTGCCACTACCGCCAGTGATGCCCGTGAAATTAATGATGCCCGAGTTTCCACCAAAACAAGAAACGTATGTGATATTATAACTGGCATTAAGTCTAGCCGGTTGCGTAATATTTGCTATTTGTTGCAAAGAACAATTGTTCGCATCTCTAATAAAGATGGTGTAATTTCCTGCTGGTAAATTTGAAAATGTTTTATCGGTTTGAAAATTGATATTATCTATCGAATATTCGAATGGGGCGGTTCCTCCACTAATAGTTCCAACCGAAATCTCGCCGGTAGCAGTGCCATAGCAGGAAACATTTGTGATGCTCGCTGAGGTTGCGCTAATTGCATTAGGTTCTGAAATCTCAATAGTTGCAGAAATCACACAATCATTAGCATCGATGATCGATAAGGTATAAGTTCCTGAAGATAAATTGCTAAAATCTCCATCAGATTGGTAGTTGATACCATCTATGCTATAAGAGTAAGGTTGAGTTCCTCCAGAAATTGTTCCTGCTGAAATTGAAGCATCATTCCCACCAAAGCAAGAAACGTTAGTGCTCGTTGGTGCCGTCATTTCCAATTGCTCTGGCTGGGTAATTTCGATATTGGTAGAAATCGAGCAGTTATTTTGATCACGCACCGTCAGCGTATAATTTCCGGCTGTAAGATCTTCAAAAAAAGTTGAGTTTGTAAAAAAATCGATTCCGTTTATCGAATATTGATATGGAGCAGTTCCCCCTGAAATAGTTCCTGCAGAAATTGAAGCATCATTTCCACCAAAGCAAGAAACGTTATCGCTTGTTGCTGCCGTCATTTCTAATTGCTCTGGCTGGGTAATTTCGATATTGGTTGAAATTGAGCAGTTATTTTGGTCAATTACCGTCAGTGTATAATTTCCGGCTGTAAGATCTTCAAAAGTTGAGTTTGTAAAAAAATCGGTTCCGTTTATCGAATATTGATATGGAGCAGTTCCCCCTGAAACAGTTCCTGCGGAAATTGAAGCATCATTCCCACTAAAACAGGAAACCTTGGTGCTTGTTGCTGCCGTCATTTCTAATTGCTCTGGCTGGGTAATTTCGATATTGGTTGAAATCGAGCAGTTATTTTGATCAATTACCGTCAGTGTATAATTTCCGGCTGCAAGATCTTCAAAAGTTGAATTTGCAAAAAAATCGGTTCCGTTTATCGAATATTGATATGGAGCAGTTCCGCCAGAAATTGTTCCTGCTGAAATAATCCCGTCATTCCCACCAAAGCAAGAAACGTTATCGCTTGTTGCTGCCGTCATTTCTAATTGCTCTGGCTGGGAAATTTCGATATTGGAAGAAATCGAGCAGTTATTTTGATCAATCACCGTCAGTGTATAATTTCCTGCTGCAAGATCTTCAAAAGTTGAGTTTGTAAAAAAATCGCTTCCATTTATCGAATATTGATAAGGTGGAGTTCCCCCGGAAATAGTTTCCGCAGAAATTATCCCGTCATTCCCCCCAAAACAAGAAACATTTGATGAGGTAAATGATTCGATTAGAAGTTCGTTTGGCTGAATTATGGTTATGGATTCACTACCGTTATTTCCTGCATCATCTGAAACTGATACAATATATGTGCCTGATTCTAAATTCGAAATATCCTCATTGGATGATGTAAACGAATTTGGTCCCGACCAAACATAGGTGTAATTACCGCTGCCCCCAGATACTTCAATATTAATACTACCATTGCCAGCATTATAGCAAGTTAAATTTGCTTGTGAAGAAGTGATAATAAGATCCTCTTCCAGTCCAAAAGATGTGGATTGGTTTGTAAGGAATATTATAAAAAATAATCCCAGTATTACAATAGCACCGGGGAAAGTAGTTTTCTTCATAGGCATTTTTGCGTATGCTTCTTCAACTTTACTCGATAATCGAGATTATATTTTCCGATTCTATTTAGATTTCTATCCTTTTAGAAATGTCTCGGAATAAAATCATTTTCTAAATATATCTATTAGACTCGCCTTTAGATAGTTCACTATTTTAAATTTAAGGTCAGCTATTTCCAAACATTTGTATGAACTTAAATTTTTACAGGGGCGAATGTAGTGTTTTTATTTAAAAATATCGACAAAAGGTTGATTTTTAGGGGTAAGTGTTATTTAAAATACCTGTTTTTTCTTTTTGTTAACTTATTTTAAGAAGTGTTGTAAGTTAATTTTAGTCCTGGTTTAATTTGTTGAAATTTGAAATTTTCAAAATAAAAAAGCCATCCAATTTGGATGGCTTTTTTTGTAAAATATTATAAACTGAAAGATTACTCTTTCATAAAAGGATATTTATAATCTGTTGCTGGAACAAAGGTTTCTTTAATTAGTCTTGGAGAAATCCAACGCATTAAGTTTAGTTTAGATCCTGCTTTATCGTTGGTTCCACTTCCTCTTGCTCCACCAAATGGTTGCTGTCCTACAACAGCACCTGTTGGTTTATCGTTAATATAGAAGTTTCCGGCAGCATTTTGTAAGATGTCTGTAGCTTTTGCAGCTTCATAACGATCTCCAGAGAAAATGGCTCCGGTAAGTGCATACTCACTTGTGTTATCCACGATGTGAAGTGTTTCTTCCCACTTATCGTCTTCGTAAACATAAATAGTTACTACTGGGCCAAAAAGCTCTTCTTCCATAGTAGTATAATGTGGATCTTTAGCCAAAATAACCGTTGGTTCTACAAAGTATCCTACAGATTTGTCATAATTACCACCAACAACAATTTCAGCATCGTCGTCTTTTTTTGCTTTATCTATGTAAGATGCAAGCTTATCGAAAGAACGTTCGTGAATTACTGCAGTGAAGAAATTAGTTAAATCTTCTGGAGAACCCATTTTAATTGACTGAACATCCTCTACAAGGAAATCTTTGATCTCTGGCCATAAGCTTTTTGGAAGGTAAACTCTGGATGCAGCACTACATTTTTGTCCCTGAAATTCGAAAGCTCCCCTAGTAATTGCGGTAGCAACTTGTTTAGGATTTGATGTAGGGTGTGCGATAATAAAATCTTTCCCACCAGTCTCCCCAACAATTCTTGGATAAGATTTATAGGTATGGATGTTATTACCAATTTTAGCCCAAATATTTTTGAATACAGCGGTACTACCAGTATAGTGAATACCTGCAAAGTCTGGACTTTTAAGAACAGTATCGGTAATCATTTCTGGATCTCCCATTACCATATTAATCACACCATCTGGCACACCTGCTTCTTTAAAAACTTCCATTAAAACCTGTGCAGATAGCATTTGGCTATCACTTGGTTTCCAAACTGCAACGTTACCCATTAAGGCAGCACTACTAGGTAGGTTACCGGCAATTGCAGTAAAGTTAAACGGAGTAATGGCATAAACAAAACCTTCTAATGGTCTATATTCAACACGGTTCCAACATCCATCTGAAGAATTTGGTTGCTCGTTGTAAAGCTCTGTCATATACTCTACGTTAAAACGTAGAAAATCACAGATCTCTGCAGCCGAGTCTATTTCTGCCTGAAAAATAGTTTTAGACTGTCCTATCATTGTAGCAGCATTCATCTTTTGGCGATATGGCCCAGAGATTAGATCTGCAGCTTTTAGGAATACAGCAGCTCTTTGTTCCCACTCTAATTTTGCCCATTTTTTACGAGCCTCTAAAGCAGTTTCAATGGCTTGCTCAACATGTTTTTTTTCAGCTAGATGGTAAACTCCGCATTCATGTTTGTGGTCGTGAGGAGGATTAATGCTGGCCGTTTTGCCGGTTCTAATCTCCTCAGAACCTATGTAAAGCGGTACATCAAATTTAGTATTGTACAGCTCTTTATATGTTAATAATACTTCTTCTCTTTCTGGTGTTCCTGGAGCGTAAGTTTTTACTGGTTCATTTACGGCCTTAGGAACGTGAAAAAATCCTTTTCCCATGTTATTGTATTTCTTGTTTTTATAGGTTTTTAATTCATTCTAAAGGTAAAAAAATAATAAAGAATTAAATTAACCAAATTTAGCTTTTAAGTAAGCTTAACTTTTTTCGTACTTTCAGCTTTTCGTTTAAGAAAAAATTATGTGTACAGTTAGTATTTTTCCAAAGGGAGAAGATTCAAATTCTTTCGTATTAAGCTTTAACCGCGACGAGGCGACAGAACGTCAAACTTTTGCTCCAGAGCGAGAAAATGTTAATGGATGTGAAATGATTTTTCCAAAAGATGCCGTTGCCGGGGGCACTTGGCTTGGTGTGAGTGAGAAAAATCGACTGGTGGGCATTATGAATGGCGAATTTAAAGCGCATAAGCGAAATTTGCCATATCGAAAAAGCAGGGGAGTGGTAGTTAAAGAGTTTTTAGCTACGGAAGATATAAAAATGTATGCTGAAAATTACGATTTTGAGGGTATAGAACCTTTTACGATGTTATGTTTAGAATGGGCTTCAGATTTAGTAATTACTGAAATGGTTTGGGATTCGAAGCAACTTCATTTAAAAAATATCCCTCTGAAACCTCGAATTTGGTCCTCATCTCCGTTGTATAATTCAGCAATGAAAAAGCAACGAGAAGATTGGTTTGATGATTTCAGAAACAAAACAACTATTACCGCGGAAGCTATTTGGGATTTTCACCATGAAGCAGGTGTAGGCGATCGAAATATAGATTTAATCGTAGATCGTGGATTCTTAAAAACGCAAAGTATCTCTCAGGTTGAAATTAGCGAAAATAAGAAGCAATTTAAATACGAAGAATTAGCTACCGGAAATATAAAAACAATTTATCTGGACGATTTAGTTTAGAGCAAATGGAGCGCTTAACTTAAAACAAGGTATTTGTACTCTAAATTTTCTGGTAGAAGTGAAATTAATCATATTGTAGTAACCACTCATTGCGCCAAATGGCGTGTTTAAGAGACAACCGCTTTGGTATGTGTGCTTTTCACCTGGTTTTATTACCGGTTTTTTTCCAATAACGCCTTCACCTTCTACAGTTTCGGTTTTATTTAAGGCATCTTTAATTTTCCAGAATCTTGATTTTAATTGTACAGAATCGTTGCTTTGATTTTCAATAGTTACCTTATAACCAAAAGCATATTTTACCTGATAGCGATCGTAAAGAATGCCATCAAAGAATGTTTGTACAGAAATTTTAATGCCTTTAGTAATTTGTTCAACCATATCCAACCTCTAAAAAAATGCGAACGAGCCAAATACCGATAATAGCCCCACAATTGTGGCTAAGGTAAAAAATATTATGTTGAGAATCACAAATTTAACAATGGTTTTGAATTTTCCCTGTTGGTAGAATTTTCGTAGTCCCTGGTATAAATATCCTATAAAAATGATATTCGCAATATTTACGGCATAGCTGTTTTTTGTGAGATAATCTATAATTAGTGCAAGACTATATAAAATGAAGCACATACTTTGCGTATGGAAAGCAAATGTAAGATGCTCCATATAATTATATTTAGATCGAATATACAGCAAGCTTAAGAAGAGTGTGAAAATAGGCAGAAATACAAAAATTATGAATGGAAGCTTACTAATTAGATAGTTAAGAAAAAACTGTGGGTTTTCGCGTAAAACTTTAAAATCGATAACTTTTTTATATAACCAACGATTATAAGCAGAATTTTTAAGTTCTAATTTATTTAAAGCGTCTAAGGCAATTGCATTTTCGGTTTCCTTATAATAATGATAAAATAAGTTGATTTTAGCACTAAATGCATCGCTTATAGACATCGTGTCTATTTGTTTTTGTGTTACTAAGTAATCTTTATAGCTCTTTTTTTCTGAAGACTTAAATTTAACTAGAGAGTCGAGTTCTTTAAAAGGGATACCTTCAACTTCAATATCTACATGGTTATTTTCGTTGATTTTTTCTATTTCGTTAGCCAGTTCTTCTGGCTCTTTTCCCAGATTTAATCCTTCAAACGAGGTATCGTATCCGTATATTAAAAAGAATATAATAGCGGTAGTTAAGAAGAAACGATAAGGATTAACATAGCGCATTCGTTTCCCCTGGATATAATCTTTTGAGATTTTTCCTGGCTTAAAAAGAAGTACTCGCATGGTTCTAATAAACCTGGAGTCGTAGGCAAAAAGGCCAGAGAAGAATTCAGAAAAGAAATCGCCCAGGGCAAGTTTTTTGGTAGAGTTTAACTGGCCGCAATTTGGGCAAAATTTATGCTCTTCTTCTAAACTTCTTCCGCAGTTAAGGCATTCTTCACCGCGATACTTCACTAAAGATCGCTTAGATTTCATGTAATTATGTGCAATTGGTTAGTTGCTAATATTCTCGGAGTTTGCCATTCCCATTCCTATAATCCTGTCGTATCTTCCCCCGATTTCCCGATAATAGATAAGCACGCGATATTCATTTTCAGTTTCGTCGTAATTACCACTTATAAAACCATCATCAATACTTCCGTCTTCGTTTACAAGAATGTATTTATAATTGTAGTAACCCTGTTTAAAAAGGCGGGCATTTTCGTAATATCCGGTTTCTTCGTTGTATTTAAGCGCTGTACTGTTATCGATCGTGAAATTATTAAAATTTCCGTAAATATGTAATTTTCCACCATTTAATGCTTCATAATTTTTTAAAGAGAAGTGAATCCAGGTATATTCAGCTTCAGTATTTACGTCTTCAGCATCAAGTTGTCTAACAACAAAACTACCGTTAATGTCTGGATTATAGGTGTATGGAGTGGTAGCTCTTGCAATATCTCTATTTAAATAATGATGATAAAGTTGATCAACATCGATTCTTGCAATATCTGCAGTTGTGGCTCTTAAATCTTTAGTGTCGAATTGTAAATATTCATTCCCTCCCCAAAAAGATGTTGGCATATCATAGCGATAAATTAATTGGTTACCAACTGTATATTGAGGTTTGATATTCTTAATGGCAGTTTTTAAGTTGTTATTCTGGATAATTACTGGTTTTACCGTTTGATCTGGATTTCGTAATAAAATATTGGGAGATTCTACTGTGAAATTTACTGCTTGTTTCGTGTCAATAAAATTAAGATCTCTGGCTCTTTTTATGGCTGTTGAAATATTAGTTTTAGACTCGTAGATCATAAATTTTCTGGAAAAAACTAATTCTTCATTCTCATTGAAAATTTTGATCATATAGTTTCCAGAAACTTTTAAAGCTTTAGTGTATTGGTTTGGAATACTTAATTCGTAGTGCGAAAAGGGCTGAAGTGTGTTGTATGAATTGCGATAGTTCATAATTCTAATATCATCCAGTCCTTCTAGATATTCATTTTTGGATAGTTGAGTTGGTTCCCAGTCATAATCATAATGCTCTATTTGGTAATAATAGTCGGCTTCATCACCAATTATGTCATCGAATGTTAAATTTAACATTCCGTTTATGGGGATAATTGGGTTGCCGTTATTGAGCGTGTTTTCCCCATATAATTGCACAGTTCTTATATAATTTGGTGGCGCGGTTTCTTCTGCTGTCTGGCTAATAGCAAGGCTTGAAAAGCATAGGAGTACTATCGAGAAAATTAATCTATTCATCGTAAAAAAATATGGGTAAATGTACTTACAATTAACATACCTGTTTTTAATGCTTCTTATTTTAACAATTGACTAACCCGAAAAAACCTTAGTTTGTTGGGAAAAATCTCGTGAAAAATATAAATTTGCACGACTTTAAAATAAACTTTATAACATACACTCCATCCTATGTCAAAAGACATTCGAATTAAAAGAGGACTTACTCTACGATTAAAAGGGGAGGCGGAAAAACAAATAGTTGAGGCCCCAAGGTCCAAGACCTATGCGATTAAACCTCCAGATTTTCACTCAGTTGTTCCTAAAATGGTTCTTAAAGAGGGAGCCAAAGTACTTGCAGGAGACGAAATTTTCTTTTCTAAGTATACAGAAGAAGTGAGATTTACTTCGCCAGTAAGTGGAACCCTGAAAGAAATTAAAAGAGCTGAAAAGCGCCGAATAGTTGAGGTGATTATCGAAGCCGATGCTACAGATTCTTACAAAGATTTTGGAAAGCTTAATGCAGCAACCGCTCCGGCAGAAGCTGTTAAAGAAAAAATCCTTGCAAGTGGTTGCGGTGCTTTTATTATGCAACGTCCTTACGACATTGTTGCAGATCCAAAAGACACGCCTAAGGCGATTTTTATCTCAGCCGTAACAACAGCACCTTTAGCAGCAGATTTAGGCTTTGTTTTAAAAGACAAAGTAAAATCTTTTCAAGAAGGGATTTACGCTTTGCAAAAACTAACACCGGGGAAAATTCATCTTTCTGTAGATGATTCTTCTTATCCTGTTCTTAAGGATATTGAGGGTGTGGAGTTGCATAAAGTTAGTGGTCCTCATCCTGCTGGGAATGTTGGTGTGCAAATCCATGAAATCGATCCTGTAAATATGGGAGAGAGAGTTTGGGTTGTTGGCGCAGATCATGTTCCAGTAATTGGTAACCTGTTTTTAACTGGATATTTTCAGCCTAAAAAATTGGTAGCTGTTGCAGGTAGTGAAGCTAAGGATAAAAAATACTATGAAGTAATTATTGGTGCAAACTCTGCAGATCTTATTGGTAATCAAATTCCAGATGATGTTCGTATCATCTCTGGTGATGTGCTAACAGGAGACCAGATTTCTAATAATCATTACTTAGGTTTTTACCATAACACATTAACCTTAATTCCTGAAGGTAACAACTACAGAATGTTTGGGTGGTTGCCTTTTACATACAATAATATCCACTCTAATTCGAAAACTTCACTATCCTGGTTGTTTCCGAAGAGAAAATACGAGCCAACAACAAACCTTCACGGTGAAGAGCGTGCATTAGTAGTTACTGGAGAAATGGAAGAAGTTTTTCCTATGGATATTTATCCAATGCAATTACTAAAAGCATGTATGGCTGGAGATCTCGAGAAAATGGAAAATTTAGGGATTTACGAAGTAGTTCCTGAAGATTTTGCATTGATTGATTATGTAAACACTTCTAAAATAGAAGCTCAGGAAATCATTCGTCTAGGTTTAGATTTAATGATTACTGAAGTAGGATAAAAAGTTTAATTATGGAATGGATAAGACAACGATTAGATAAATTTAAAGAGCCTTTTGGTAAGGGGAAGAAGCTTGAAAAGTATGCTCCTGCCATTAATGCTCTTGATACTTTTTTGTTTACGCCTAACCACACCACTAAAACTGGTGCGCACATTCGTGATGGGGTAGATTTAAAAAGAACAATGATTACAGTAGTGTTAGCCCTAATCCCAGCCTTGATTTTTGGTATGTGGAATGGTGGTTACCAGTACTTACATCAATTACCAGAATATGCAGATGGTGTTCCTTTTATGGATGCCTTTTTAGAAGGAGCTATTAAGATTGTTCCTATGATTGTAGTTTCCTATGCTATTGGTTTAGGAATCGAATTTGCTTTTGCAATTTTTAGAGGTCACGAAGTAAACGAAGGTTACCTTGTAACTGGTTTACTTATTCCTATGGTAATGCCAATTGATATTCCGCTTTGGATGGTTGGTGTTTCTGTAGTTTTCTCTGTTATTATTGGGAAGGAAGCTTTTGGAGGTACAGGAATGAATATTCTTAACCCGGCTTTAACGGCACGTGCATTTGCATTCTTTGCATATCCAACTTATATGTCTGGTAACACAGTATGGGTTCACAATGCAGCAAGCGTAGATGCAATTTCTGGAGAGACTATTCTTGGTAAACTGGCTTCAGGAACAGAAGTTCCTTATAGCACGATGGATATGTTTTCAGGTTTAATTCCTGGATCAATTTCAGAAACTTCTACGATTTGTATTCTTGCTGGTGCATTACTTTTAATTCTTACTAAAGTAGGTAGCTGGAGAATTATTGTTAGTGGTTTTGCTGGAGCAGCAGTTATGGCTTTAATATTTAATTCACTTCCATCTTTAGGAGTAGAAGGTAATGATCTTACTAACTTCCCTTGGTATAATCACCTTGTAATTGGTGGTCTTGCTTTTGGTGTGGTGTTTATGGCAACAGATCCTGTTTCTGCAGCACAGACCATGAAGGGAAAATGGATTTATGGATTTTTAATTGGATTCTTTGCAATCATGATTAGAATCTTTAACCCTGCATACCCAGAAGGAATTATGTTAGCTATCTTACTTATGAACGTATTTGCTCCTGTAATCGATCACTATGTGATTCAGAGTAATGTGAAGAAGAGAAAGAAAAGATTGGCTACAGTTAAAGAAGTGAAAACAGCTTAGTTATGGAAGAGAAAAAAGTAAATAAAACAAATACCAACGGTTATACCTTTATCTTCGCCATCATTATGGTGTTGGTAGTAGCCAGTGTACTTGCTTTTACGGCAACATCACTTAAGCCTTTGCAAAATGAGAATGTTCGTAATGAAAAAATGCAGAACATCCTAGCAACTGTTGGTATAGAAACCAGTAGAGATAGTGCACAGGCATTATACGATCAATACATTACAGAAACAGTTTCTTTAAAAGAAGATGGATCTGTAGACGAATCTATAGATGCTTTTGAAGTGGATCTTACAAAAGAATTACGTAGACCGGTTGAAGAGCAGGTTTATCCATTATACATAGCAGATATCGAAGGTTCTAAATATTACATTATCCCACTTAGAGGAAAAGGACTTTGGGATGCAATCTGGGGTTATATTTCTCTTAAGGATGATGTGAATACAGTAAAAGGAGCTGTGTTTGATCACAAAGGGGAAACACCAGGTCTGGGAGCTGAGATTACACAGGTATGGTTTCAGGAACGTTTTGCAGACGAAAAAATATTCGACGAAAACGGTAATCTTGTAGGTGTGTCTGTTGTAAAAGGAAGTAAGGGAAATTCTAATAAGGATGATAATCAGGTAGATGCCATTTCTGGAGCAACAATTACCGGTAACGGAGTTTCTGAAATGATCTCTGAAAGATTACAACATTATCTTCCTTATTTCAAGCAACAAACTGACGTTAAAGTAGCAACTAAGTAATTATGAAGACAGATAAAACAAAAACTTCTACAGATTCAGCTCAAAAAGCTGCTGAGAAGAAAAAGGATGAAATGATTCTGTTCTTATCAAGTTCAGAAGAGAAAGAACATTTTCTGTCTAAGAATAACAGGAAATTATTATCAGATCCATTTAACGACAATAACCCAATTACCGTACAGGTATTAGGTATTTGTTCGGCATTAGCGATTACAGTACAGTTAAGGCCTGCATTAGTAATGTCTTTAGCGGTAATAGCAGTAGTTGCTTTTTCTAATGTGATCGTTTCTTTAATTAGAAACTTAATTCCTAACCGTATCAGAATTATTGTACAGTTAGTAGTAGTAGCGTCTTTGGTAATTTTAGTAGATCAGGTTCTTAAAGCTTATTCTTACGATGTGAGTAAACAGCTTTCGGTTTTCGTTGGTCTAATTATTACAAACTGTATTGTAATGGGACGTTTAGAAGCTTTTGCTTTAGGAAATGGAGTTTACAAATCTTTTCTTGATGGTATAGGAAACGGAGCTGGTTATGGTTTCATTCTTATCGTAGTAGCTTTCTTTAGAGAGTTATTAGGATCTGGAAAATTATTTGGATATGAAGTTTTAGGGCATAAAGCACCAACATTAGCAGATTCTACTGGTCTTTATGCATTAGGATATGAAAATAATGGTTTAATGTTGTTGTCTCCAATGGCTCTTATAATCGTAGGAATCATTATCTGGGTACAACGCTCAAGAAACCGTACACTAATTGAAGATTAATAATCAACAGCGAATTATCTTATTATGGAATATTTAAATTTATTTGTTAGAAGTATTTTCATAGAAAATATGATTTTTGCCTACTTCTTAGGAATGTGTTCCTATTTAGCAGTGTCAAAAACAGTGAACACCGCTGTTGGTCTTGGTGCGGCAGTAATATTTGTACTTACCGTAACTGTACCAATCAACTTTCTATTAGATCAATATTTATTAAGCCCTGGAGCCTTATCCTGGTTAAGTCCGGAATATGCAGATGTAGATCTTAGTTTCTTAAGTTTTATCATGTTTATCGCGGTAATCGCGTCTATGGTACAGCTTGTAGAAATGATTGTAGAGAAATTTGCTCCTGCTCTTTATGGTGCATTAGGTATTTTCCTTCCGCTTATCGCAGTAAACTGTGCAATTTTAGGAGGATCTTTATTTATGCAACAAAAGAATTTTGGCGGAATAGGAGAAGCAGTAACCTACGGTTTAGGTAGTGGTATTGGATGGTTTTTAGCGATTATAGCCATTGCAGCGATTAGAGAAAAAATTACCTACTCTAATGTTCCAGCTCCATTAAAAGGTCTTGGTATTACATTTATCATTACCGGATTAATGGCAATTGGATTTATGAGTTTTATGGGTATTAAATTATAAAAGAAAAACAACAACAATGACAGTTATAATTGCAAGTATAGTTGTATTCTTAATTTTGATCCTTCTTTTAGTTTCTATTCTTTTAGGAGCTAAAGCGAAGCTAATCCCTTCGGGACCGGTTAAAATTAACGTAAACGGAGAAAAAGACCTTGAAGTTAGTTCTGGTGGAACGCTATTGGGAACTTTAGGTTCAGAAAAACTTTTCCTTCCTTCTGCCTGTGGTGGAGGTGGTACCTGTATCCAATGTAAGTGTATCGTAACTGAAGGAGGAGGTTCACTTTTACCAACTGAGGAACCACATTTTACTCGTAAGGAAATTGCGAATGGATGGCGTTTAGGTTGCCAGGTGAAGGTAAAACAAGATATGAAAATCCAGATTCCAGAAGAAGTTTTTGGAATTAAGAAATGGGAAGCAACAGTAGTAAGAAACTATAACGTAGCCTCTTTTATTAAGGAGTTTGTAGTTGAAATTCCTGAAGATATGGATTACAAAGCTGGAGGTTATATCCAGATTGAAATTCCGAAGTGTGAGGTTGCTTATAAAGATATAGATATTACAGCACACCCAGAAGAGCACCCAGAAAATCCTGAGAAATTCAAAACCGAGTGGGATAAATTTAATTTATGGCCACTGGTAATGAAAAACAGTGAAACTGTAGAGCGTGCTTACTCTATGGCCTCTTATCCTGCTGAAGGTCGTGAGGTTATGCTTAATGTTCGTATTGCTACTCCGCCATGGGATAGAGGTAAAAATAACTGGATGGATGTAAATCCAGGTATTGCATCTTCATATATTTTCTCTAAAAAACCAGGTGATAAAGTAACTATTTCTGGTCCTTATGGAGAATTCTTTATCAACGAAAGTGAAGCAGAAATGCTTTATGTTGGTGGTGGAGCAGGTATGGCACCTATGCGTTCTCATCTTTATCATCTTTTCCGTACTGTAAAAACAGGTAGAAAAGTTACTTATTGGTATGGTGGTCGTTCTAAGCGTGAATTGTTCTATACAGAGCATTTTAGAGCATTAGAAAGAGATTTCCCTAACTTTAGATTTTTCCTTGCACTTTCAGAGCCTATGGAAGAGGATAACTGGAAAGTAAAAGATGGAGTTGATGGAGAAGGAGATGGTTTTGTAGGCTTTATTCACCAGGTAGTAATTGATAATTACCTAAGTAAGCATGACGAGCCAGAAGAAATAGAACTTTATTTCTGTGGACCTCCATTGATGAACAAATCTGTGGAGAAAATGGGAGAAGATTTTGGTATCCCACCAGAGAATATAAGATTTGATGATTTTGGTGAATAATCCAAATTCAATATAAAGTAAAGCCGACTAAAATTAGTCGGCTTTTTTTATACGCTTTTTGCAAAGCTTTGTTCTCCTATTTGTAATTTTGTAGCATGGCAAAAGAATTAACAGAACAAGAACTTCATAACCTTGCAATGAATGTAGTGGGTGAAGATTTGGAGAAACAAGGATATGAATTTTTAGGAGTAAACAGTAGTATAAAAGCTAATCCACAATTTGTAGCTTTAAAAAATACAAAACTCCATTTTGTTGTGGTTCGTGCTATTAAGTATCCAATGGATCCACGTGTGATGGATAGGATTTATATGGAAACAATGAAGCAGCATGCCGCAAAATTTAATGCAAAAACCTTTTATGCCGGGGTAGGTATAGCGAATGCTAAAGACTATGAATTACCGGTAACTCACGAAGAAAATTATATTGTAAATTACGATGGCTGGCAAGAAATTTAGATTACCAATATCGATATTCGTTGTTTTAATCGCATGTTTTTTTACAGCTTGTGAGGGCAATGAATTTGAAGAACAAAATTACTCGGGACAGGCTTTAGGTACTTCTTATCATATCAAAATCTTTACAGGAAAAGAAGATTTACAGGTAGAAGAAGGATTGGATAGTATTTTTAAGGTGATTAATCAATCAATGAGTACCTATTGGGACGATTCAGATATATCTCTAATAAATCGTGGAGTAGATTCAATAAAAATTGATAATCATTTTAAGACAGTTTTTAAAGCTTCATGTAAAATTTATAAAGAAACTAATGGGTATTTTGATCCTACGGTTGGAAATCTTGTAAACGCCTATGGATTTGGCCCAGATAAGCGGTTAGATGCTTTAGACGATAAAACCATCGATTCTTTATTGCAATATGTAGGGTTCGATAAATTAACACTAAGTTCTAAAGGTGAAATTATAAAGAAGAACCCTAAAATTTATCTTGATTTTAATGCCATAGCGAAAGGATATACTATAGATGTGATTGCAAGCTTTTTTGAAGGCAAAGGAGTGTATAATTATCTAATTGAATTAGGGGGAGAGCTGGTTAGTAAAGGGGAACATATTACAAAGCAAAAGCCATTTGTTGTAGCTATAGACGATCCTTTGCAGGAAGATGGAGCAAGAACTTATCAAGCAACTTTAAAGTTGAAAAACAGAGCTATGGCAACATCAGGGAATTATCGAAAATTTAGAGTAGATTCGA
The DNA here is from genome assembly GCF_002094855.1 of Zunongwangia atlantica 22II14-10F7. Taxonomy (GTDB): domain Bacteria; phylum Bacteroidota; class Bacteroidia; order Flavobacteriales; family Flavobacteriaceae; genus Zunongwangia; species Zunongwangia atlantica. Next base: position 81,659 of record NZ_ARYN01000005.1, on the reverse strand, counting down.
TTACTGGAGAACGTTTTGTTCATACTATAAATCCACTTACCGGAAAGCCAGAAAGAAGCAACCTATTAAGTGCATCTGTCTTGGCTGAAAGTTGTATGCTTGCCGATGGGTATGCGACTGCATTTATGGCCTTAGGCTTAGAAAAGGCGAAAAAATTATCATCTAAATTAGATAATATTGACGTGTATTTTATTTATGCTGAAAATGATTCTACAAAAGTGTATACTTCTGAAGGTTTTCAGGAAGTTTTAATAAGTCAATAATGATATTCAGAATGATTTTACTGAATATATTTTGTTGGTAACGCAATTTTTTCTGAGTTCAAGAAATTTAAACTTCAGGTTTGTAACAAACCGGAATTATCTCACCTTTTGCCAGTCTAAATTTATCAACTTCTGTAGCGGGTAATTCTTTTGTGAAGTTTACTTCATCCACCTTAAAGCCAATGCTTCTTAGTTTATCAAAATAATCCCTTCCATAAACACGTACATGGTCGTATTGCCCAAAAATTTGAGCTCTTTCTTTAGGATCTGTAATGCTATCATCCTCGAAGGTAGTAGCACGATCTAATTCCTGCGGAATTTGTAAAACAGCAGTTCCTCCCGGCTTTAGGACGCGAAATATTTCCTGCATGGCTTTAGTGTCATCTGGGATATGTTCTAAAACATGATTACACAAAATGAAATCATATTCATTATCCTTAAATGGTAGATTGCAGATATCTGCTTTCACATCGGCTAAAGGAGAATTAAGATCTGTAGTAGTATAATCAAGATTGCTTAATTTTCTAAAACGTTTGTAAAAAGCCTGCTCTGGGGCAAAGTGCAGTACTTTAATATTTGCTTTAAAAAAGCTTGTTTTTTGTTTTAAATAAAGCCATAAAAGCCTGTGGCGCTCTAAAGAGAGCGTTGATGGGGATAAAACATTTTCCCGCTGATTCTCGTATCCATAAGGTAAAAACTTTTTAAAATTTTTACCATCTATAGGATCTGTATAGGCATTGCCTTTTAGTGTTAATACCAAAAATGGCCTAACAAAATAACTAAGACGTATTAATAACGGTCTTGGTACTGTATTGAGAATCTTCTTAAAAAGCCTTTTCATTTAAATATATCTTTCCGGAGCCAAAGATATTCAAATTAATGCTTTCAGCAGGATTTTATATCGAATGTCTAAACTTCGATATCTCCCCAGTTCTCACCAGATTTAATACGGTAAAGTTGCATTTCTGAAACTCCAAATTGTTTTGCAAGAATACGAATTCTTGTTTTTCTATTTGGGTCCAGTAATTTCTTTTTAAGGATTACCGCCTGTGCATAGGTTAATTTTGAATAAGAAGTAACTTTTCTAAGTTTACGCTTTTTCTTATTCTCTTTAACGCTAGGGCTGTTATATTGATGTGCAACCCATTCATCTTTGGTTGCCCAGGCAATATTTTCTACGCGGTTATCGTCTTTTTGAAAATTCTTATGGATTACATATTTATCACCTTCTTTTTTGTCCAGAAAAAGTTCTGCAACAATACGGTGTATGTAATACGTCTTGGACTTTCCAGACTTTAATTTCACAGCAAAATTAAGGTAGCCTCCAACACGGCCGCCACGCATTAATTCGCCTTCTTCTTTGTTTTTTAGGAAGCTAACCAGTCTACCGTAATTAGATACTTTGTAGACAAAACGGTCTTCCCATTCTTCTTTGTGTAGGGTTTTCCAAACCTCTCCTCTGAAATTTTTAATCATAGGTTTTTGCTCTAAATTCGTCTTCTTCGTTACTTTCTATGCCTAAAGCTTCATAGATATAACTGAAGGTGGACAACAGCTCCGGTTTGCCGTCGATTAAGGCTACATCGTGTTCAAAATGTGCACTTGGTTTGTTATCTGAAGTTAGGATAGTCCAGCCATCGGGAAGCTGTTTTATACGACGTGTACCCAAATTAGTCATGGGTTCTATCGCTACAACCATTCCTTCTACAAATTTCTTTCCGCGACCTCTTTTACCGTAATTTGGCATTTCAGGATCTTCATGCATTTTAGCGCCAAGGCCGTGGCCAACTAGCTCACGAACAACTCCGTAACCATGGTCTTCAGTAAATTTCTGAATAGCATAGCCAACATCACCGACACGGTTGCCGGCTTTGAACTCTCTTATTCCTATGTAAAGTGATTCTTTAGTAACTTCCAGGAGTTTTTCAATTTCTGGGGCGATCTCTCCAACAGCGAAAGTATATGCATGGTCTCCGTAGAAACCATTTTTTAAAGCACCACAATCAATAGAAATAATGTCACCTTCTACAAGGGGTTTGTCGTTAGGAATCCCGTGCACTACTTGTGCATTAGGACTCATACATAGGGAATTTGGGAAATCATACATTCCAAGAAATCCAGGATGAGCTCCGTGATCTCTAATAAATTCTTCAGCCATTTTATCTAACTGAAGGGTAGTGACACCAGGTTTAACCTCTTTTGCCAGCATTCCCAGGGTTTTAGATACGATTTGTGCACTTTCCCTAATTAATTCAATTTCTTCCCTTGTTTTAGGTATAATCATTAGTGTTAATCTTTATAGTCTACCGAAAAATCGGTTTTTCTTTTTTTTAAATGGTTTTTGGGGCTTGCTACCTGTTTTAGTAGAAATCATTTGATAGATTTCTCCCCAACCTAACATACCTCCTATGTTACGGTCGTCAATAAAAATATCAGCCAAAATCTTCCGACTTAAGCTTTCATCAAAATTCTCTTCAGGGTAGCTCTTATTAACGGCATAGAAATTTATGCCATTTTTTTTACAAAATGTTACGGCCTCTTCTAAACGAGTGCCTTTGCGGTAAGTCCAAAGAATAAGGTTGTGCCCATCATCTTGTAGCTTTTTTAATGTTTCAAAAGCAAACAAAAGAGGCTTTCCTATTTCTGGGTACTTATTTTCTACAATAGTACCGTCAAAATCTATCGCTATTGTTAGTGTAGGGGACATAACGTTCAGCAAAAATAAATGAATAGCAGTTAACTATCCGTTTTCAAATACTTATTTATTTACTCGGCGTATGAGTTTTTGTAATCTTTACCGCTAACTATTTTAGCGATATCTTCCTCAAGACTTTCCTGTGCAAACTCTACAAATCGGTTCACTTCCTTTCCATTCTTATAAAAAATGATTGTAGGAACACGATCTAAATCTACTTTTTCTTCATATTTCTCTGGTGTAGATTTGCTGTAATCTACTGCAATTGCAGTTAAATTATCTAAGTTATAACCAGTTTCATCTAAAATCTTGAAAAAACGAGGTGTTTCTCTTTTGCTATCGCCGCACCATGTTCCCATAAAAATAGTGATCTCATAATCGTTTATGTTTTCTTTTATGGTTTCTATGGCTTTGGTATTAGGCTTAAACTGTTCGTATCTTGGCTCAAACCATGCGGCGTATGGCTGTTGAAGTAAATCTGCTTTTTTGAATTTACCAAGAAGCATACTTTGTTGCATAGCGGCCACCTGTGATTCTTTTATATTTTCTTTCGAAGTATTTATGGTACCGCACCCTAAAAGTGCGGCAACCATAAATGGGATTAATTTTGTCATCTTTTTTGTATTGCTTAATTTATTAAACAAGGGAATCTTGCGTCATTAATTCAGGTTTATCTATTCCCATTAATTTTAAAATTGTTGGTGCAATATCCCCTAATTTACCATCTTTTATTTCTTTTACGTCTTTGTCTAAAAGAATTAATGGCACCGGGTTAGTTGTATGCGCGGTATTAGGAGAACCATCTTCGTTAATCATCGTTTCACTATTACCATGATCTGCAATTACAATTACAGAATAATCATTATCCATCGCTGCTGTGCAAACATCCTTAGCACATTCATCTACGGTTTCACATGCTTTTACGGCAGCTTCAAAAACTCCTGTATGTCCTACCATGTCGGGATTCGCGAAATTTAAACAAATAAAATCGGCAGACTTCTTATTTAATTCCGGTACGATTTTATCTCTAATTTCGTAAGCACTCATTTCTGGCTGTAAATCGTAAGTTGCAACTTTTGGAGAATTACACATAATTCTTTTCTCTCCTTTAAACGGCTCTTCACGACCACCAGAGAAGAAGAAAGTAACGTGCGGATATTTCTCGGTCTCAGCAATTCTTATCTGCTTTTTCCCAACAAACTCTAATACTTCACCTAAGGTACTTTTTATGTTTTCTTTTTTAAAGATCACATTTACGTTTTTAAAGCTATCGTCGTACTTGGTTAAAGTTACATAGTAAAGAGGCATTTTTTTCATTTCATACTCTGGGAAATCGTCCTGACTTAATGCCTGCGTTAACTGTCTACCACGATCTGTTCTAAAATTAAAGAATATTACAACATCTTTCTCTTGTAATTTAGCAACAGGTGTGCCATCTTCTTTAGTGATAACGATTGGCTTTATAAATTCGTCTGTTACATCGTCATCATAACTTTCTTGAACAGCTTTTACGGCGTCCTTGGTTTCTTTTCCTTCACCTTTAACAATCAGGTCATAAGCTTTTTCAACTCGTTCCCATCTTTTGTCACGGTCCATAGCATAATAACGCCCAATTATAGAGGCTAATTCAGCATTGGTTTCATCTAAATGTTGTAGAATTTCTTCCACAAAACCTTTTCCAGAACGTGGATCAACATCACGACCATCTGTAAAAGCATGTAGATATTTTTTCTCTATGCCATACTCTTCAGCAGCGCTAATAAGACCTTTTAAATGTTTTATGTGAGAGTGTACACCACCATCACTTAAAAGTCCCATAAAATGGATTGGCTTATCATTCTTTTTGGCATATTCAAACGCCTCACGTAAAGCCGGCTCTTCTATTAGTGTTTTGTTTTCTACAGCCTGGTTAATTTTTACCAGATCTTGGTATACAACACGACCTGCTCCCAGATTCATGTGGCCAACTTCACTATTTCCCATTTGCCCTTCTGGTAAACCAACGTTCATTCCGTCAGTTCTTAGTTGCGCATGTGGATATTTTTCAGAAATTTCGTCTACAAATGGTGTTTTGGCTTTTGCTACAGCAGAAACTTCTTCATTTTGAGTAAGTCCCCAACCGTCCAATATCATTAATAATACCTTCTTGTTCATTGTAATGGTGTAAATTTTGGATAAAGATAAAAACAAATTAAAAGTTTGCTAAATGCTGCAACCTTAATGTTTTATTAAAGTTATTCACTTTTTGGCGAATAAAATTGATATCCTAAAATATTTCTTCACGAAAACGATTTAAAACCTCAAAAATATAATTTTGAAAATAATTTTAACAAATTTAAATATTAAATTTTAACATTTAATGGTTCGGTTTATGCAATAATAGGTTTGAAACAGCGTTCGTAAACTAACATGTTTTATATTGAAAAATAAGCTTCAAGAGCTTAAAATTCAAATATATATCGCAAAAATTGTGTAAGCATGTTATTTTTTGTATGTTGGCAAAAATTTTAGATAAAATTAACAAAAGAAACCCCAAAATGACGAAACGATTAATGACTGTAGCGGTAGTTTTGATGTTCTCAACTGCCTTTTCGGGATCCACTTCAACTTCTGAAATTTCAATTAAAAAGGAACAAAAATTATTAGCGGAATTAGATAATTTCGAAATTAAAAAGACCGAGCTTACTTTTGAAGATAAAGTAGGTATGTTGTATGATACTTTTAAAGACAGGAATGAAAGTATGCCTAATCTTGGTACTTTTCAGAATGCAATGAAAGGTTATTACAAGCTTGAAGATGAAGGGAAAGTAAATAATAAGTTGCTTACAATTATCGATTTTGACCTTTCCTCTAAAATGAAACGTTTTTGGGTTTTAGATATGGAAAATCATGATGTACTTTTTAATACTTTTACCTCACACGGTAAAAATTCTGGTTGGGAATTCGCTAAAACCTTCTCTAATGCGGTTAATAGTCATAAAAGTAGTTTAGGTTTTTATGTAACCGGTGAAACCTATTACGGTAAAAATGGACTTTCTCTTTTTATCGATGGAATGGAAAAGAAATTTAACAGCAATGCGAGAAAACGTTATGTTGTTATTCACGGTTCAGATTATGTGACTGAAAAATTTGTGGATAGTAGGGGTAGAGCAGGCCGTAGTTATGGTTGTCCTGCTGTTCCTAGAAAAATTTCAAAAGAGATTATAAACACAATTAAAGGAAATTCTGTTGTGTACATTAATAAGAGTTCTCAAGACTATTTAGCTAACAGTACTTTTTTAAACGATAAGGCTTAGGTTAGATATATCTTGAATTATAAAAAAAGAGGGCTGAAATTGTACAATTTCAGCCCTCTTTTTTTATAGCTTTTTTAAACTTTATGCCCGAACATCTGAATATTCTGCATAGCGATCAAACATCACTTCAGCGAAAGGGCAAAGCGGTTCAATTTTAAGATCTTTTTCTCTTGCAAATTTAACGGCTTCGGCGACTAGCTTTGTAGCTTTTCCTTGTCCTTCATATTGTCGTTTCACTTCGGTATGATCTATAGTAATAACGGCATTTGTAGATTTGGTATAGGTAAGCTCAGCGATAATACCTTTCTCGCCTTCCATATAAAACATGCCCATGCGATCGTTTTCTCTATGTTTAATTGGGCTTTTCATAGTTTTTATTTTAATATGGCATCAACTATTCCGTAGTCTAAAGATTCCTGTGCATCCATCCAGTAATCGCGGTTAAAATCCTTCATTACTTTTTCAAAAGTTTGTCCGCAATTTTCAGCAAGAATTTTAGCACTAAGTTCTTTAGTTTTTAGGATTTCTGTTGCCTGAATTTCGATATTTGAAGCCTGACCTCTGGCTCCCCCAGATGGTTGATGAATCATTACCTTTGCATGTGGCTGGATAAAACGTCTTCCTTTTTTTCCTGCTGAAAGAAGTATAGATCCCATAGATGCCGCAAGGCCGGTACAAATTGTAGAAACCGGCGCCTCTATAGCCTGTATGGTATCGTAAATAGCAAATCCATCGGTTACATATCCACCTGGACTATTGATATAAAGCTGAATTTCTTCTTTTCCTTCCAAGTCAAGATAAAGTAAACGATCGATCACGTGTTTGGCCGATTTATCATCTACCGGTCCCCACATAAATATCTTGCGTTCTTCTAAAAATTTAGCGTCTATTTTATCCTGAATTTTTCCTGGCTTATCTTTCATTATGCTTTCTTTTCAAAAAATTATTATCATATAAAAATATGATTAATTTTGAAGAAAAATAAAATTTGGAGCTTTCATTTAACAGGATTTTAAAGGAAGAAATTGATATTATAATTCCGCTTATCCAACAACTCGCCATAATACCTATTTCAGCTGAAGTTTTAAAAGAACGATTTACAGATATGTTTTCTCAAAATTATACCTGTTATGGCATTTTTGATCAAGATAATATTATTGGAGTATTTGGTATATGGGAAATGACCAGGCACTATGCAGGTAAAATGTACGAAGCAGATCATATTGTTATTGCTGAAGAATACCGCGGAAAAGGAGTAGGGAAGCGCTTATTTGCTTTTATAGATGATCTGGCTAAAAAGAATAATGCTGCCACGGTAGAATTAAATACCTATGTAGAGAATTTTAAATCGCATAAATTTTATATGAATGAAGGATATGTGATACGTGGATATCATTTTCAGAAAAAATATTGAAAATTATTTGGAGTGAAAGGCAAATCTAATTTATCTTTGCCATCGCTTTAGGCGGGAGTAGCTCAGTTGGTAGAGCGTCAGCCTTCCAAGCTGAATGTCGCCGGTTCGAACCCGGTCTCCCGCTCAATAAAAACCCTGTTGGTAAAACCTTCAGGGTTTTTTAATATGCTGATATTAGTGATTTAGAGCTACTTTTTTTGTGGTTATAAAAAATAAAAGCCTCGCATTGCGAGGCTTCTTAATTTCCTAAAATAGTATTTATTACGGCCATTACCTTAGGAAAAGATCTTTAGAATAAATTCCCGGCAGGGGGTAACCACATGTTAAGGATATCAGAAGTGAACGCAAAAATATGATGAAAGAAGTAACAGCGATCACCCCAGCCGAAAATTAACCTATTAACTAACAACCAAAATCGTTTTCATAGGCACTAATCAAACAATTTATCTAAGAAGCCAGTAATCTGGCTAATGTACTATTAGAAACAACATTCATTGCTGTTGGATATTCTACATTTATAATTTCGATATCAGAGTCTTTTAAAAAAGGAATAATATTAAAGGCATTTTTCCTTTTACATTTCATTGTTCTGCCGTCAGATGGTAGGTAAGCATGCGTAATTTTTTGTCCTTCGATAAAATTATTAAACGCATTCTTGGTGCCACCAAAGAAAATATCGATGGTTAACGAATTAATCATTTCCTGATATTTATTTTCAAGAACATTAATTGCTTCGTTATAAGCTTCAGATTTTAATTCTTCCAGATGATCATCTTTCGAGTAAAAAAGAAGCTCTGTGATAGACGATGAAAGTGATGCTCCGTAAACCAAAACAATATTGGTTTTTTGCTCGCAATCATCTAGCGCACGCTTTAAAAGCGTTAGAGAATTCACAGAGAAATCTGTCGGAATTAAAATCTTTCTCATAGCAATTTTGTTTCTAACAAACTTATCTCATGATTGTTAGAATGCTATTAATAAGAGATTAGAATACCATTAGAATTTAAAGGGCGATAGGGATTTTAATTTCCATAACAGTTCCTTCTGTTTTGGAAGAAGTAGCTATTACGCTGCCATTGTGCATGTTAATTACATTTCGGGTAAGAGGTAATCCTATTCCGTAGCCATGAAAATTTTCAGTATTGCTACCTCTAAAGAAAGGATCAAAGATGTATGGCAGATCATTTTCGGGAATTCCTATGCCTGTGTCTTTTACAACAATGATCACATCCTTGTCTGAGGCTGCCAATGCAAAATTTACTTTTTCGTTCTTAGAATATTTGCAGGCATTCATTACCACGTTAGAAATGGCAAGGTGTAATAGTTGTGCGTTTCCGTTTACAGAGAGTTTCTCAGGATTTTCAGGTAATAGGTCAAAATCTAAATGGATGTGAGCATCTGGGTAGATTTTTTCAACGGTTTCTTTTACATCGATAACCAGTTCATCTATTCGTAGACTGGTAAAAGTTTGTGCTTTACCATCATAACCCGTTTGGGCTAAAAAAAGTAAAGCTTTTGTTTTTTTATCCAGTTTGCCTGCTTCTTCCAGAATATTTTTTAATGATAATATATAATCTTCTTTAGAACGTTCTTTAGCAAGTGTAACATCCGCCTCTCCGATAATAGAGGTTAGAGGCGTGTTAAGTTCGTGAGAAGCATTACTAATAAAGTTTTTCTGAGTTTCAAAAGAAGTTTCCAGCCTGTTTAACATGTTATTGAAGGTAGAGGTAAGACTGCGAAGTTCTTCATTATCTTCTGGCTCTCTAAGTCGAAAATTGAGGTTTTCAGTACTAATTTTTTTCATATCCTCAATAATGATCTGTAACGGCATAAGCACTCTTCTGGAAAAGAACCAGGCAATAAATACTATAATTAAGATTGAAATTAATAGCGCTATAAATAACAGGTTTCTTAAATAAACAATATGGTGAGTGTTGTAATAGTTTTCTGCAGAAACAATAACCAGATAATCCCTGCCGCGATTATGATATTTAATTCCTGAATAAAACGTGTTTTTCTCTTTATAATAGGCACGTTCTAAATCTTCGATATCTTCCAGAAAAGAAATAGGGATCGATAAACTTGATTTTGAATGAATATCAAAGCGTTGTAGATCTATAATCGTGATCTTTTCGTTAGGTAGTTCTTCCAGAAAATCCTGCCGTATTTCTTTAACTGCATTAATGTCCTGATCGTCCTCTAACTCGATCTTTGCCATGGTAATGGCTCTAATCTCCAGTCTTTTATAGAAATCTGTGTACGAGTAATCACTGATGGAAAAATAAATGAATCCGCTAAAAACAAGAATGTAAGCGAGAAATATAGAAGTAAGAAAAAGAATAATTTTATTCTGTGTCTTCATCGTCTTCTTTTAAAACATATCCCATTCCTATTACAGTATGGATAAGTCTTTCGTTATTTTCTTTTTCTAATTTTTTCCGAAGGTAATTTACATAAACATCTACTACATTAGTGCCAATATCATAATTAACACCCCAAACATTTTCCAGTAATTCTGTTCGTGAAATTACTCTTCCAGGTGCTTTTAAGAAGGCAAGTAAGAGTTTATATTCGGTAGAAGTTAATGCTATTTTTTTACCATTTCTGCTTACAGTTTTTGCAGAATCATTCAGTTTAATATCTGCAAATCTATAGCTGTTATCTGGTATGTTAGAGTTAAAATTACGTGATCTACGCAGTAAACTTTTAACTCTGGCAATTAATTCTATAAACTTAAATGGCTTTGCTAGATAATCATCAGCACCGCTATTTAAACCCATTGCAATATTTTCAGAACTTCCCAAAGCGGTAAGAAACAGGATAGGAACCTGCTTGTTTTCTTCTCTAACCGCTTTACAAATCTCCATACCATTCATCTCTGGTAGCATAATATCCAGGATAAGTAAATCGAAATTATTAGAAATGGCCATTTGGTAGCCTTCTTTTCCATTTAAAGCAATACTTACCTCAAAACCTTCTTCTGTAAGCCCTTTGTTGATAAATGCACAAACTTTAGCATCGTCTTCAACAAGTAATATTTTTGCGTTTTTTGTATCCATAGCAATTCTAGATAGGCCTAAAATAAAAAGAAAATTATCAATAGCGCAGGAAAAATGATATAATAAAAAAGCGGCCATAAAAGCCGCTTCTTAATTTCAACTAAAAAATTTCAATTAGCCGTTCATGCTAATAAGAAATTCTTCATTATTATTTGTTTGCTTAATTTTTTGCTGAATAAATTCCATTGCTTCAACAGGATTCATATCGGCAAGATATTTACGCATTATCCACATACGTTGGATAGTTGTTTCATCTAAAAGAAGATCATCACGACGCGTACTTGAAGAAATAAGATCGATTGCTGGGAAAACTCTTCTATTAGAAATTCTACGGTCTAACTGAAGCTCCATGTTACCGGTTCCTTTAAATTCTTCAAAGATAACCTCGTCCATTTTAGAACCTGTATCTGTAAGGGCCGTAGCAATGATAGAAAGTGAACCACCACCTTCAATATTACGTGCGGCACCAAAGAAACGTTTTGGTTTATGTAGCGCATTAGCATCTACACCACCACTTAATACCTTACCACTGGCAGGTTGTACGGTGTTGTAAGCTCTTGCAAGACGTGTAATAGAATCTAATAAGATCACTACATCGTGCCCGCATTCTACAAGACGTTTAGCTTTTTCTAAAACAATATTTGCAACTCTTACATGCTCGTGCGCCTCTTTATCGAAAGTAGAAGCAACAACTTCACCCTGTACGTTACGTTGCATATCGGTAACTTCTTCTGGACGTTCGTCGATAAGAAGGATAATTTGATAAACTTCTGGATGGTTTGCAGCAATGGCGTTAGCAATGTCTTTTAATAACATTGTTTTACCAGTTTTAGGCTGCGAAACGATCATGCCACGTTGTCCTTTTCCAATAGGAGAAAATAGATCCATCACTCGTGTAGAAATAGAACTTTCTTTATCTGCGATGTTAAATTTCTCTTTTGGAAAAAGCGGAGTAAGATGCTCGAAAGAAACACGGTCTCTTACTACCTGTGGGTCAAGACCATTAATTTTATTGATCTTGATTAAAGGGAAATATTTTTCACCTTCTTTTGGAGGTCTAATTTGCCCTAGTACTGTATCACCGGTTTTTAATCCGAATAAACGAATTTGAGACTGTGATACATAAATATCGTCTGGAGAAGTAAGGTAATTATAATCTGAAGATCTAAGGAAACCGTAGTTGTCCTGCATAATATCCAGTACGCCTTCACTTTCTATAATCGCATCAAATTCATAATCTGGCTCGCGGTAGCGGTTACGGTTGTCGCGGTTACCGTTGTTTTTATGATTATTGTTGCTGTTGTTATCGTTGCGATTATCCTTCTTGTTGTTATTGTTTCTGGAATCTTTACGGTTGTTGTTTCTGTTATTGTTGTTATTTCTAGCAGAATGATCCTCTTTATTAGATTCCTGGTCTCTCTTAGGAGCTTTATTTTCTGGCTTAGGAGTGTTGTCCTGGTTTTCCTTTTTAGGAATATCCTTTTTTACTTCTGAAGAAGTTGTTTCTTCAGCTTTCTTTGGTCTGCCTGGTTTTTTGTCACTACCAATTTTCTTTCTTGGTCTTTTTGGCTTATCCTCGGTTTTTTTCTCTTCGGCCTTTTCTTCTTGTAGAGCTTCTTTGGTCTTTGTAGGGTTAGCAGCCTGATAATCTAAGATTTGATAAACTAGATCTAATTTTTTAAGACTTCTAAACTTTGGGACGTTTAGAGATTTAGCAATCTCCTGAAGCTCAGGTAGCTTTTTAGCTTTTAATTCAGAAATTTCAAACATGAATAGTCAAGAATAAATTTGTTTGGATTGATTGTATAGACTTCTTTTTGGAAGAATAGAAAAATAAAATTTTTGGAGTCATAAGTAACCTGTAAAGAACCGGTTACGAAATGTGTATGCAATTATACAACTTTATTTAGAAAAATAGCTGTTTTTTCTAAAAACTTTATTTTATTTTTGTCGGCAGATTTAAGATAATATGCTTCAAAGAATACAAACAGTTTATTTATTAATGGTAGCAATAGTAAGCCTTTGGCTTATATTTGTATTTGCATTGTGGCAAACTGAAGAAGGTAGCGCGGTTTACGCTTTAGATCAATTAACGGTGTTTATCATGTTTATTGCCTCTGGATTATTATCTTTGATCAGTATTTTTATGTTTAAGAATAGAAAGCTTCAATTTGTATTGGGGCGTATCAATATAGTATTAAACTTTTTTATACTAGGAGTGTTTGTTTATTGGTCACTAAGTTTACCCGGAGAAATGAATATTTCAGAGAAGGGTATTGGGATGTTTCTTCCTATCATTTCTATCGTTTTTCTAGTTTTGGCAAATAAAGCCATTAAAAAGGACGAAGATCTTGTAAAATCTGTAGATCGATTACGATAAGCCTATCATCTTAGTAGTATTAGTGCGTTAAAAACCCGAAGTGAAGACTTCGGGTTTTTTTATTGGCCCTGCCAAAGGCTATAATACCCTAAGGTAATTTGCTGATCATTTTCAAATAAATTCTAGATTATTGCCAAGTTGAAATTTGATGTTTTAAAGCTAAATTATTTAAGCGCTGAGCTCAAATCGTCTTCCTGGAATGCCTACAGCGACTGTTAATTTCATGTTGCATTAGTTAACTGCTTACTGGAACTGCTAACTTAATATTGATTAATACTGAAGCTGCCAACTGAATATCGAAAACTATTTCCCTGCCAGTTCGATAACTTCCAGGTCTTTAATGTCTTCACCATCGATTACAAATCTTAGCATAGTTCGTTGTTTATGCCAACCGTGTTTTCCTGCAGCACCGGGATTCATGTGTAGCAATCCTAAATCTTTATCCATCATTACTTTTAAAATATGTGAATGACCACAAATAAATAATTTAGGCGGATTTTGCCTAATCTCGTCTCTTACCGCCGGATTATATTTTTTAGGATAGCCACCAATATGCGTAATCCAAACATCTACACCTTCGCACATCCAGCGTTGATTTAAAGGAAATTCTTTTCTAATTTCAGCATTATCGATGTTTCCAAAAACGGCGATAAGCGGTTTTCTGGTCGCTTTTAGTTTATCGGTTACCTCTATAGTTCCAATATCGCCGGCATGCCAAATCTCGTCGGCTTGTTCAGCATAATGGATAATTCTATCGTCAATATAAGAATGTGTATCGCTTAATAATAAAATCTTTTTCAAAGCAGAATTGTTTTCAGGTTAAAGCTTTTGCTTAAGTTCGATTTAGCAGAATAAATGCCTTATCTTTGTGCGCTGCAAAATTAGAAAATTCAGTTTAGCTTTGAGGTATTTTATAGATTTAGCCTATTTGGGTACTGCTTATCATGGTTGGCAAATTCAGCCAGATGCTGTGAGTGTTCAGCAGGTACTTCAGGAGGCGCTTTCAAAAATTCTTCAGCAAGATATAGAAGTAGTAGGAGCGGGCAGGACAGATGCCGGTGTGCATGCCAAACAATTGTATGCGCATTTTGATGCTGAGGTGAAATTCGATGAAAAAACACTTCAATTTAAACTGAATTCACTTTTACCAAAAGATATTTCGGTTCGGCAATTATTTAAGGTTCAGCCAGAAGCACATGCGCGTTTTGATGCGTCTAGCCGAAGTTACGAATATCATATTGTAAATTCTAAAGACCCATTTAAGATCGATTTGGCGTACTATCTTTCAAAGCAACCGGATATCGAAAAAATGAATCGCGCAGCGGCTATGTTGAAAGATTACACTAATTTTAAGTGCTTTTCAAAAAGCCGAACCGATGTAAAAACGTATAATTGCAGCATTACTGAAGCTTTTTGGGAACAAACTGAAGACGAGCTTATATTCCATATTTCAGCAGATCGTTTTTTGCGAAATATGGTGCGAGCGATCGTTGGAACCTTGCTAGATATTGGTCTTGGTAAAAATTCGGGTGAATTTTTGAAAGAAATCCTTAAAAGCGAAGACAGAAGTATGGCTGGAACTTCGGTTCCGGCACATGGTTTATATTTAACCAAAATAGAATACCCTAAAACAGCACTTTTTGATGGCCTCTAAAACGGGAAATGCATTTGATTTTGATCTTTTTAAGCGCCTGCTTAAATATACAAACCCCTATAAGTTAACTTTTTATTTTGTAGCTATAACGGCTATTTTATTGTCGTTTTTTGCAGTAGCAAGACCTTATTTGTTGCAGGTAACCATAGACGATTCTATCACACCAAAAGATAACGGAAACCTAATTTTCTACGTTTCTTTAATGATAGGTTTTCTTATTCTTGAAGTTACCTCACAGTTTTTCTTTATCTATTTTGCCAACCTCTTGGGGCAGGATGTGGTACGAGATCTAAGGGTGAATTTATTTAAACATATGCTTCAGTTTAAAATGAAGTACTATGATAAATCTGCGGTTGGGCGATTGGTAACACGTGCGGTTAGTGATATCGAAACGATTTCCAGTATTTTTAGTCAGGGACTTTTTATGATCATTAGTGATTTGTTAAAAATGATCGTGGTACTAGGTTTTATGTTTTATAAAAGCTGGCAGTTAACATTATTGGTTTTAACGGTATTACCTTTTATTATTTACGCGACCAGAGTTTTTCAGAAAAAAATGAAAATTGCTTTTGAAGAAGTGAGAACTCAGGTAGCCGATCTTAATACTTTTGTGCAGGAGCGAATTACCGGGATGAAGATCGTTCAGCTTTTTAATCGTGAGAAAGCCGAATACGATAACTTTAAAAATATCAACGATAAACATCGAAAAGCTTGGGTAAGAACTGTTTGGTATAACTCTATTTTCTTTCCTATTGCTGAAATGTCTACTTCGATCACCGTTGGTCTTATCGTTTGGTTTGGTGGTTTACAGGCGGTAAATGATAATCCAAATATCACCCTTGGTGTAATTATCGCTTTTATTGAATTATCACAGATGTTATTTAGACCATTACGTCAAATCGCCGATAAATTCAATACGTTGCAGATGGGGATGGTTGCCGCAAATCGTGTTTTTGGGATTTTAGATACAGATTCTACAATTACAGATGAAGGAGAAAAGGAGCTTCAATCTATTAAAGGAGATATCGAATTTAAGAATGTTCGTTTTAGTTATGTAGAAGGCGAGGAAGTGCTACGTGGAGTAAACTTTACGGCAAAAGCAGGAGAGACGATCGCCATTGTTGGGGCAACAGGAGCAGGGAAATCTACGATTATTAATCTGCTGAACAGATTTTACGAGATCGACAGCGGAACAATTGCTGTAGATGGTATCGATATTAAAGATGTGACTTTAAAATCGCTGCGTTCTGAAATTGCGGTGGTACTTCAGAATGTATTTTTGTTTGCCGATACGATAATGCATAATATCAAATTAGATAATCCAGATATTACTGAAGACGATGTGATCACGGCTTCAAAACAAATTGGGATACACGATTTTATAAGTTCCTTACCAAACGGCTATCATTATAATGTGAAGGAACGTGGTGTAATGTTAAGTTCTGGGCAACGTCAGTTAATCTCTTTCTTGAGAGCTTATGTTAGTAATCCTAGTATTTTGGTATTGGATGAAGCAACATCTTCTGTAGATACTTACAGTGAACAGCTTATCCAGGATGCTACAGATAAAATTACCAAAGGAAGAACCTCGATCGTTATTGCGCATCGATTGGCTACCATCAAAAAGGCTGATAAGATCATGGTAATGGATAGCGGTGAAATCGTAGAAATGGGAACGCATGACGAATTATTACTGAAAGATCATGGTCATTATCGCAAGCTTTACGAAGTGCAGTTTATGACTGAAGAATCAGCTTAAGTCGGTAGCTAAAAAATTTAATCTCGTTTTATCGAATCTTGGCAATATAAACTTAGTTTTTTTTAAACCGAATGTTGAAAAGCTTCACCTGCACCCATTGCAACGATAATTAAAGCTGAAACTATCACAACTCCAAGTAGAACTATAAAAGTAATTCCTATGAACAGCAAAATATTTAGCAAAAGCTGGGAGAGCGTTAGCTTGAGCAATCTTTTATAGCAATAAGCCGTAAAAAGCATAAAGAGCAGATTTAAGATATTCCCAATAAAATAAAAGTTACCTCCAAAAATTGCGGCAAAGACCAACAAAATAGCACTTATCATAGTGTACTGGCTGGATACATATCCCATCACAACCAAATGCTCTGTATAGTTATATTTTTTACGATTAAAGAACGATAATTTCGCCATTAACGCATATACCGGAATTAGCAATATCGAGATAAGCGAATAATAATCGTAAATAGAATTAAAAATTAGAATTTGGTCTGCATTATCAGTTATTCCGGGTAATTCTAAACTTTCAGGATAAAATTTTCTAAGAAAAAATATTTGAAAACCGGCAAGAGTAAGTCCGATCGTAAAATAACTAATAACATTCAAATATCTTTTCCTTACTCCGTTGATATAACCATCGATAACTTTTTCTGGAGCTGTAAAAAGAGTAGTGAAAGTCTTTAAAAAAGTATTGTCAATATTTAAAAAAATGCTGCTGAATTCTTCAAAAACCAGCTTAAGATCTAATCTGGAATCTATTTTTTTTGCTCCGCAGGCATAGCAATACTCATGCTCACTAGAAAGTGGAGCCTGGCAGTTTTTGCAAAAATAAGCTTCAGAATGTAGAATTTCGTCTTTCATATAACCTCGAAAAAATCAGTATAGACCTTTAGAAATTAGAACATAAATACTTGTTCGCTTCGCTTTTAGAGACTTAAAACTTTAGACAGGAGAAAATAGATTATTGAAATTAGACTTTTAAAGTTTCAATTAATTGAAAAAACTTGTTTTCTGATCTTCTCAAATCTCAAATCTTCTATCTCAGGTCTTCTTTTAATCGCTCACGTAATTCAGTATTACTTTCAAACATGGTAAATTCTCCATCACGGATGTAAGAAATTTGTCCTGTCTCTTCACTCACTACAAGTGCTAAAGCATCGGTTTTTTCAGTAATTCCAACAGCAGCGCGGTGTCTTAATCCAAATCGAAGCGGGATCGATCGATCGTTAGAAACTGGCAAAATAACCCTTGTGGCTGTTACTTTGTTTTCTTCGATCACCATAGCGCCATCATGCAGCGGACTATTCTTAAAGAAAATCGACTCGATTATTGGCTGATTTAATTCAATATTCATCTCGTCACCACTGTTCTTTACAAAATCTAATTTGGTACTTCTTTGGATCACGATTAGTGCTCCCGTTTTTGTACGTCCCATAGATTCGCAAGCATCTACGATTACATCTACATTAGTAGCACCATCATCAGAATCGTTACGGGTAAATTTTAAATTTCTAAAGAAACGCCCGTTATATGTAATATTTGCAGACCCGATCATTAAAAGGAATTTCCTTATTTCCTGCTGAAAAACTACAATTAAGGCAAACATTCCTACGCCCACAAACTGGTCTAAAACGCTACTTAAAAGTTCCATTTGAAGCAGCTGCGTAAGTCGCCAAACCAAATAAATGATCACGATACCAATAAAAATGTTTACCGCTACGGTACCTCTAACAAGTTTATAAACATTGTACAACAAGATCGCGATAAGAACAATATCGAGAATATCCAGGAAGCGAATACTTAAAATATCCAAATTTGCGAGGTTTTATGTAAAAATAGAAAATAAAAGATTATTTGCTGAAATGCGATACTAATTTTATAGCTTCTATCGCTTCTTTAACATCATGAACTCTTAAAATCGATGCACCTTTGGTAAGCGCTAAAGTATTTAGAACGGTAGTGCCGTTAAGTGCTTCGGTTGGATCGATATTCAACGTTTTGTGGATCATTGTTTTTCTAGAAATCCCAATAAGCACTGGAAGTTTAAAGCTAGAGAAAAGATCTGATTTTTTCAGCAATTCAAAATTTTGCTCGGTTGTTTTTGCAAAACCGAAGCCAGGATCTAAAATAAGATCGTTAATGCCTAAATCTCTTGCTTCTTTAATTTTTTCTGAAAAATAATAGGTGATGTCTCCAACCAGATCCTCATATTCGGTTAATTGTTTCATGGTTTTTGGTGTACCACGCATATGCATCATAATATACGGAACCTGATATTGTGCGATTACGTGCATCATTTTTTCGTCCAGATTTCCGGCTGCGATATCATTAATTATTGCTGCACCAGCTTCGATAGCTTCAGCAGCAACCTTACTTCTAAAAGTGTCTACAGAAATTAAAATTTCAGGAAATTCTTTAACCAAAATTTCGATAGCAGGCACTACCCGGTTTAATTCTTCATCTTCAGCAACATCATTGGCATCTGGGCGACTGCTATATCCGCCAATATCGATAAATGTAGCACCCTGCTTCAGCATTACTTCGGCTTTTTTAAAAAGATCGCTTTCATTTTGCATTCGGCTATGTTCAAAAAAAGAATCGGGCGTAATATTTAATATTCCCATTACTTTGGGAGAAGAAAGATCGATAAGCTTGCCTTTGCAGTTGATGGTCATGCTGTTAGAAGTTTTAAATTTTGGGGCGGTTCAAAATAATTTTGACCAGCTGGAATATTTGCCCGAAATTTACGCAAATTACCACGGTTTTATGCAAGATACCTCGAAACAATACGATGCAGTAATTGAAATCTGCCGCAGTTTGTTTACCAAGAAAATGAAAGATTATGGTTGTGCATGGCGAATTTTAAGACTGCCATCTTTAACAGATCAAATCTTTATTAAAGCACAGCGAATAAGAAAGCTTCAGGAAAATGAAGTGAGAAAAGTAGATG
The DNA here is from genome assembly GCF_002094855.1 of Zunongwangia atlantica 22II14-10F7. Lineage (GTDB taxonomy): Bacteria > Bacteroidota > Bacteroidia > Flavobacteriales > Flavobacteriaceae > Zunongwangia > Zunongwangia atlantica. The sequence goes on along the minus strand of NZ_ARYN01000005.1, from coordinate 62,193 downwards.
AAGACGAGAAATCTGAGTTTATTGGTATTATCAATTATTCGATCATGGCGCTTATTCAGCTTGAAAAAGGAATTGCAGATCAGCCAGATTTGAGTGCAGAAGAAGCCTCGCAACTTTATGACGAAAAGATAGCTGCAACCAAAGAATTGATGATGAATAAAAATCACGATTATGGCGAGGCGTGGCGTGATATGCGTATAAGTTCGTTAACCGATCTTATTCTTCAGAAATTATTACGCGTAAAGCAAATTGAAGATAATAAGGGGAAAACTTTGGTAAGTGAAGGTATTGATGCCAACTATCAGGACATGATCAATTACGCTGTGTTTGCAATGATCCATTTTGCTGAAGCTGAAGAAAAATAGTATCCAAAAACCACCAATATTAAGATGAAGTTATTAGTGAAATTCGCCCGCATTTTTGTTGGGGTCCTTTTTATTTTTTCAGGATTTATAAAACTGAACGATCCTATTGGATTCTCTTATAAACTTCAGGAATATTTTTCACCAGAGGTTTTAGGTTTAGATTTTCTATCTCCTTTTGCGTTGGTAATTGCCATCTTAATTTGTGTTTTCGAGCTGGTATTGGGAATTATGCTGCTCATTGGATATTTGCCAAAATTCACGATGTGGAGTTTGGTGCTAATGATCATTTTCTTTACTTTTCTCACGTTCTATTCGGCTTACTTTAATAAAGTGACCGATTGTGGTTGTTTTGGTGATGCTATCCCGCTCACACCCTGGCAAAGCTTTACCAAGGATCTTATCTTGTTGGTTTTTATCTTGATATTGTTCTTTAATAAAAAGATGATCACTCCAGTTTTTGTCCCAGCGAGCCATCGCTGGATCATTTTCTTAAGTTATATGTTATGTTTTTTATACGCCTATTATGTGTTGATGCATTTGCCGGTTATCGATTTTAGACCTTATAAAGTAGGAAATAATATACCAGAACTACGTGATATCCCTGAAGGTGCAGCAACCGATGTTTTTGAATATCATTGGAAATTCAACGTAGATGGAAAGGAAGAAGTGGTAGTAACCGATGGAAGTTATCCACAACATGAAGGTGAGTTTGTTGAGGTAGATACTGAAATGATCGAAGAAGGTTATGTGCCACCAATTCACGATTTTCAGATTTTGGATGATGGAGAAGATATCACTTCAGATATTCTTGAAGCCGAAAAAGTATTACTAATTGTAGCTTACGATCTAAATCTTACAGAAAAACAAGGTTACGAAGCTATTAGATCTTTAGAGAGAGAAGCTAATAGCAAAGGTTATCAGGTAGTTGGTTTAACAGCTTCAGGAGATGCTTTAAAATCACAGATCAAAGAAGAATTCAGTCTTAATTTTCCTTTTTATCAAACCGATGCTACTGCACTTAAAACCGTAGTGCGTGCCAGTCCTGGAATTTTAGTTTTAGAAAAGGGAACAATAACACAAAAAAAGCACTGGTCAGACGCTTCAGCTATAAAATTATAAGCAAATTCTAAAAAGTCTTAGAAGATTAATAAAAAGCTATAAAAGCCTTTTATACAAAGGACTTATGTGTGATCGAATCGGTATATTTGTAGAAATCAGCTTAAAATTTAAACAATTTTAGATTATTAAATTATGAGAAAAAATATTGTAGCCGGAAACTGGAAAATGAATAATGACCTGGCTCAAACCCAGGAGCTTATCGCAGATCTAAAAAAACAAGTTTCTGCAGATCCAGCAGCAACGATAATAGTTGCGCCAACGTATACTAATTTATATCCTGCTTTTAAAGCTTTAAAAGATACGCCAATTAGCGTAGCAGCACAAAATATGCATCAAAATGCAAATGGTGCTTTTACAGGAGAGATCTCTGCAGCGATGCTTAAAAGTGTAGGTGTAGAAACGGTAATTTTAGGACACAGTGAAAGACGTGCTTATTTTAAAGAATCTAACGAGCTTCTTGCTGAAAAAGTGAATACGGCTTTAGAAAATGATATGACTGTAATTTTTTGCTTTGGTGAAGAATTAGAAGATCGTAAAGCAGATAAGCATTTCGATTTAGTTCAAAGTCAGCTTAAAGAAAGTTTATACCATCTTTCTAAAGAGAGCTGGAAAAATATCATCCTTGCTTACGAGCCAGTTTGGGCTATTGGTACAGGAGAAACAGCATCGCCAGAGCAAGCTCAGGAAATGCACGCATTTATTAGAAAGAGTGTTGCAGATGCATACGGAAGCGAAATTGCAGAAGAAGTTTCTATCCTTTACGGTGGTAGCTGTAAGCCTGGAAATGCTAAAGAAATCTTTGCAAACAAAGATGTAGATGGTGGTTTAATTGGTGGAGCAAGTCTTAAAGCAGAAGACTTTTTAGCAATCGTGAACTCATTTTAAAAATGGCATCAAATTATCTAGAATTTCAGTTTAAAATAGATCCACCGGTTCCTGCTTCAGAAATATTAATTGCTGAATTAGGTGCTTTGGGATTTGAGAGTTTTGTGGAAAATGAAGATGGCGTTACAGCATATATTCTGAAAGATGAATTTCAGGAAGAAATGCTGGCTGAGGTTCAGATATTAGATTCTGATGAATTTGAAATCTCCTATTCTTCTTCTGAAATACAACAGGTAAATTGGAATGAAGAATGGGAGAAAAATTTTCAGCCCATCGTGGTTGATGATATTTGTAGTGTACGGGCTCCTTTTCATCCAAAACCAGAAACTGAATTCGATATTGTTATCGAGCCAAAAATGAGTTTTGGAACCGGGCATCATGCAACAACCCACATGATGATTCAGTTTATCCTGAAAAACGAATGGAAGGGAAAATCTGTTTTGGATATGGGCTGCGGAACCGGAGTTTTAGCCATCTTAAGTGCACAAAAAGGTGCAAATCCTGTGGAAGCCATCGATATTGATAACTGGTGCTATCTAAATACACTGGAAAATATTGAACGTAATAATGTTCCTGAAATTAGCGTTAAAGAAGGAGGAGCGGAATTGCTGGGCGAAAAAAAATATGACGCTATAATAGCGAATATTAACCGTAATATTTTGCTGAATGATATGGCGAAATATGTTTCGGTATTAAAACCTGGTGGAGATTTGTACTTAAGTGGATTCTATAAAGAAGACATCCCGATTATTCAGGAAGCTTGTGAAAAGCTTGGATTAAAATTTCAGGAAAATCTTGAAAAAGACAAATGGGTGTCGGTAAAGTTTTCTTTATGAGAGTTTTAACTTACTTTTTTGTATTTTTGCAAAGTATCTGAATCAAAATTAATACCCTATGAGTACCCAAGAAGAAGTTTTAGAGAAGGTAGATACCAAAGTAGACAAAGAAAACGAGATTGTTTTATATAACGACGATTACAATACGTTTGATCATGTAATCGAGACTTTAATTTACGCTTGTGATCATACTCCAGAGCAGGCTGAACAATGTTCTATTTTGGTGCATTATAAAGGAAAATGTACGGTAAAAACAGGCGCTTTTGATGATTTAAAACCAAGATGTTCTAAGCTTTTAGACGCAGGTTTAAGTGCAGAAATTGTCTAAGCTAATATTGTTGAAATACAGCATAAATTCTTTTTTATGAGAAATGCTGTTAATCGCTATGCGTTAATACTTTATAATTTTGATCTGTTTTTTCTTCAAAAAAAGTATCAAAAAGTTTTTCTGAATCTAAAATAAAGAATATATTTGCACCCGCTTAAAGCATTTGCCTTTAGCGAAACAAATAAAGGCCTCGTGGCGCAACTGAATAGCGCATCTGATTACGGCTCAGAAGGTTGCAGGTTTGAATCCTGCCGAGGTCACTTTTAAAGAAGATAGAAAGAACTAAAACCCTGTAAATACTATGATTTACAGGGTTTTATGTTTTTAGAGGGTTTTGTTTGTGAGCATTTTATTACCTTTAGTAGTTCACAGATCGTCAACATAATTTTATTCTGTCAACATGTTGACACTTTGATTATCAGTGATTTAAAATTTGGTGGTTTGACTTTCGTCTTTACTGAGTATTAACTTAAAGACGACTATTATGCGTACTTCAAAAACTTTTTCCATTTTATTCTGGGTGTATTCCTCCAGAGTGAAGAACAATCAAACTAATCTTTATGTCAGAATCTCTCTGGACAATCAACGGGTAAATGTTAGTTTGAAATCCAAAATCCCCTATGATTTGTGGGATGCTACAGCCCAACGCTTAAATGGTAATTCTAAACTTGCCAAAGAATCTAATAACCTAATAGATGAAACCCGGACGAAGATTTTTCAGAACTATCAGGATTTACGCTTCCAAAATAGGGAGGTAACCGCGGAGCTTTTAAAAGCTAATTTCTTAGGAGAAGGTCCAAAAGATAAAACATTGGTTGACATTTTGGATTATCATGCTCAAAAAATCAATGGTACATTAACCAAAGGCACTATCCGAAATTTTAAGATTACTGAAAACTATATTTATCGATTCTTAAAAGAAGAACTTCATACAAATTCTATCTACTTAAGTGAGCTTAATTATAAGTTCATTAATGATTTTTCGAATTTCCTTTTTACATGTTGGCCAAAGGGACATATAAATGCTATGAGTCATAATACGGTGATGAAGCATGTTCAACGCCTTAGAAAAATAGTAACATTGGCTTTTCATCTAGAATGGATCGATAAGGATCCTTTTGTTCGTTGGAAGCCCACCTTTGAGAAGAAAGAGCGTGATTTTCTTAATTCAAACGAATTAAAAATAATAGAGGATTTTATTTTTCATAACGAGCGATTGGATAGGGTAAGAGATCTATTTATATTCAGTTGTTACACTGGCATTAGTTTCTCGGATATTAATCAACTTACGAAAGATAATATACGGATAGGATTAGATGGGCAAAAATGGATATTTACCTTTAGGAATAAAACGAAAACAAAGGTCAAGATTCCCTTGCTTGACAAAGCTTTAGAGCTTATTGAAAAATATGAGCATCATCCTATGACAGCAATAGCTGGGAGTCTTTTGCCTTTAATTACCAATGTTAAAGTGAATTTTTATTTAAAAGAAGTGGCAGAGCTTTGTGATATAAAGAGAAACCTTACGTTTCATATGGCCAGACATACTTTTGCTACTACGGTAACCCTGGCAAACGGTGTTCCTATAGAAACTGTATCAAAACTATTAGGGCATACGAAAATAGCCACTACTCAAATTTATGCTAGAGTTTTAGAAGATAAGTTGAGTAACGATATGTCTGATCTTAGTAAGAAATTACGGAATCGATAAGTCTTTGTAATTTTGAAATTGAAAAGGATAGTTTTCTTAACTATCCTTTTTTTGTGCCAATAGTTGGCAATTATTTACGTTAATAATTGTTGATAAATCTTAATATGTAAAGGCATTTTTTACTAATTCCATTTCATTTCTAGGAATCCCTAGATCAATGGCCAATTGTTCCCATTGTGAGACATTTTGCTGAATATGACTTAGAATTTTGGTAGACTCCTTTTCATCCAAACGAAAGTACGGAGCCACTTCTCTTACCAAATCTAAAGCATTGTCATTTTCTGAAATATTAAGTTTTAAACCTGTGCCATTCGGAGTAGGATTGATATCGTAAGCCGGTGAAAGTATCCAACCGGGATCCGTTAAAAGGAAACCGTGATTGCGAAGGTGATCATCCGTATTCGAAATACAAACATTAAAAGCAATACGTGTCCACAATTTCCTGAGGTCATTATTTAGATTAGCTCCACTCCGCATTAGAAATTCCACAAGCTCCAAGTAACTAGCACCATCTTGATAGTCAGTTCCATCAGTATATCCTAATAAAGTCATAGCAGAAACAAAGTGAATACGATTACCATTGTGCTTACGATCAAATCGTTGTGTTAGAAATGTATTCTGGTGATGTGAGAATTTTTGTATTCTGGACGATGCCATTTCAATACCGGATTGAATGGCTAATCGATATGCAAGCATTTCTCAAGCCCCCATATCCAGGCTATCATTTTGACATGGAAATTTTGACTTGGAAATTTAGCACTCCATAAGCCTCCATCTACATCTCGGACATTGGCCTTAGGTCGTGCCCCTCCTAAAGAGGATCCTGGGGCCATTAACATATTCAGCCATTTTAGGTATTCCGGATTTTCTGAGGCATTTTCCTTTTCTAGCTGTAGGCCGGCAAGTTCGAGATCTCTAAGTGCAGCAAAAGGAGGTGCAGCCATTGCTTTATCATCATCCAAAAAAGTACCATTCGGTACAGTTTTAAAACGAAGTCCTCCCATTCGTTTATTATCATAAACACGAAGTAGATAATCCGATTCCATTTGAGTTTTAAGCCGGTGGTCTTCTTTCCTGGCTTTAGCTGCTTCTTTACGCATCATCACCCGTCCCCAACGATCAGGCGAGGAGTCTAAAAAAATTCCGAAGTTAGATTTTTCATCATTTAGATATTGGGCTCCTTCGAATAATTGTAAATCTGGATCTATGATTTGTGCGTAATCCGATGCTAAACATTCTTTATCGTATTCAAATGAAAAGATTTCTTTACCTCTTGATGGTGTGGCGTATAAACTACCTATTAATATAGGTGATTCAATTCCAGTCCAATGCGCATAACCAAAATTTCTTTCTCTGGTGCCATTATTTCTTGGTATTTTTTGGTCCTCGCTCCTTAACTATTAGGTCAGCATCCTGTATTTTTCTACCTAATACATCATCGTCGGCCAAAAGCAAAAATCTTTCTCCAGACCTAATACTAATAAAACTTGCAAAACAATACCTAAAGAAACCGCGGGATTCCCTTTTTCGAGGGATGAAAGCGTGGGACGGGAAATTCCTGCTCGCTCCGAAACCTGATCCATGGTTAGTTTCCTACGTAAACGTGCTAACTTCATATTTTCTCCTACTGCTTGTAAGAGTTTCTTGTTTTTAGGTAATAATACGATGCTGTTTCTAGGTATAATGTTAAATAATTTTTACAAAAATAGTAAAAAATGTAAATACTATTAAACGTCATAAATGGAGTTTATCGGAAGCTTAAAATAAAAAGAACTATTTTTTAAATTAATATAGTATATTGTTTTTAGAATCAATTTTTTACTTGTATTGCCTATATCGAAGGCAATTTTGTTAGCTTATGAATACTACGATCAAAGAAATAGCGAGAAAAGCAAATGTTTCACTTGGAACTGTGGATAGAGTGATTCATGATCGAGGTAAGGTTGCTAAAAAGACAAAAGATAAAATTTTAAAAATTTTAGAAGAGACAGGATACAAACCAAATATTTATGCAAGAGGTCTTGTTTTAAATAAATCGTATACTATTGCAGCACTAATACCAGATTATAATAAAGGCGATTATTGGGAATTACCAAGTTTAGGATTAAATTCTGCAGCGCAGCATTTAAGTCAATATAATATTAAGCTAGAATATTTTCATTTTGATCAAAATAATCCAGACTGCTTTAAAGAAAAATCTCATGTTTTATTAAGATCTAATCCTGATGGTGTAATAATCGCACCTGTCGTAAATTTTGAAGCCTCTTATTTATGTAAGAAATTAAACCATTTAAAAATTCCTTTTTCTTTTATAGATTCTAAGATGGAAGAGACGGAGTATATGTCGTTTATAGGTCAGGACTCTTTTCAAAGTGGTAAGTTAGCGGCTAAACTAATTAATTCCTTGGTATATGAAAAGGGCAAAATTTTAATTATCTCTATTAGAAATAATAGTGAATTCAACAAAACTCTTCAAAAGAGAATTGAAGGTTTCAATTATTTTTTCGAAGAATTAGATTCCGCGCAAAAGTTAGAGATTGAAGAATTTAGCATAGATCAGAATATATCTAATTGGGACAAAGAATTAAAAGAAATTTTAAAGTCTAGAAATGCCTCTGGTGTATATGTGCCCTCATCTACAGTATACCACGTTGCTCGTATAATAGAGGATAGCCAACTTAAGATAAAGTTAGTAGGTAATGATTTAATAAAAAAAAACATTCAATACATCGCATCAGGGATTATAGATTATGTTATTGGTCAGCGTCCAGAACAGCAAGGTTATTTGGCTTTTGATAATTTTTATAAATATTTAATTACAGGTCAAAAAGTAACTCGAGATAATTATCTGCCATTAGATATCGTAACAAAAGAAAATTTATATTATTATAAATAATTATGAATATATCAATGTGTACGTGCACATTATATGTTAAATTAATTTTGAATTCAAAATTTTAAGAATATATTAGCTTCAAGCATAAAAAACGATTTAGTCATTTAGAGGTGTTTTATAAGAATAGCCTCGAATCTAAAATACACACAGAATTAATTTAATATGAAAAGAAGAAGTTTTGTGCAAAAGGCAGGGATGGGTGCGATTGGAGCAATAACTGCATTTTCCACTTCAAATTCAATGCTGTTTTCAAAAAAACAAGTAGTTAACATAGGAATTATTGGCACAGGAAATCGTGGTAGTGGACTTATACCCATTATCGAAAAAATTCCAAATCTTAATTTAGTAGCTTGTTGTGATATTTTACCATTCCGATTAGATCAAGCATTATCACGAGCTTCAGGTAAAGTTAAAGGTTATTCTGATTACAGAAAAATATTAGATAATCAAGATATTGATGCGGTTTTAGTTTCTACACCTTTTAGTACTCATGCTGATATAGAAATGGACGCCTTAAGTGCCGGAAAGCATATTTATGGCGAAAAGACTACTGCAAAAGGTTATGGCGATATTGCTAAACTAAATCAAAGTATGAAAAAAACGGATTTAATTTTTCAAACTGGTCATCAATATCATAGTTCAAGATTATACACTCACGTAGTTAATCTAATAAGAGACGGAAAGGTGGGAAATATTACAGCTTTTGAGTGCCAATGGAATAGACATGGCAGTTGGCGTCGACCTGTGCCAGATAAAAAGTTTGAAAAAGAAATCAATTGGAGAATGTATAGAGAATTTTCTGGTGGATTAGTAGCTGAATTATGTTCTCATCAAATTGATTTTGTAAACTGGGTTTTAGATGCAGTTCCGCAGCAGGTTATGGGTGCCGGAGGAATAAATTATTGGAAAGATGGTCGTGAAACCTATGATAATATTCATCTCATCTATACCTATCCAGATGGCATAAAAGCTAAATTCACTTGTCTTACTACTAACGCATTGGATAATTATCAGATTAAAGTACTAGGAGATAAAGGGACAATAATTTTAGATTACGAACATGCATGGTTTTATCCAGAAGGGAGTTATGACCAGAAAAAAATTGGAGAGGTGGATGGAGTGTCAGGAGCGACTATTCAATGGGAGAAAGGAAAAGGAATTCCTATAGAAGTAAATCATACACATTCTAGTGAGCAGGCGTTAATTGACTTTGCAAATAGTGTAATTGATAATAAAAAGCCAAAATCTAATTTAGTAACAGGTAGTAAAACTGCAATTGCAGTACAGATGGCTTTAGATGCAATGTACCAAAATAAGATAGTTTTTTGGGAAAAGGAGTTTTCGAATATTACAGACGAATAGTTTAAATAATACATTTTGAATTTCAGTTATTTTCAATAATGTGTACGTACACATTATTGAAAATAACTGAAATTTTATTGTGAAAATTCAAAACATTGAATCTAAGTTTAAATAAAGTTGCTTACGGATTTAATTTGAAGATTGATCAAATAACCATGTTGAATTTAAAGCTATTCTAAAATTCATAAAATAAAATTAGAAAAATGAAAACAATAGTAATTACTGGTGCTAGCGGTATATTATGTAGTAACTTGGCCACCGATTTAGCTAAAAAAGGACATAAAATTGCATTACTTGACCTCAATATAGATAAAGCTCAAATTTTAGCTAATAGTATTAAAAGTAAAGGTGGAAAAGCATTAGCTCTTGAAGTGGATGTTTTAAATAAAATATCTTTAGAAGCCGCACGTATTGAAGTTAATCGAATTTTTGGGCCTTGTGACATTTTAATAAATGGCGCGGGGGGAAACCATCCTAAGGCTACTACAAATGATCAATTTTATGAAAATATACATGGTGTTGAGTGTAGTTTCTTTAACCTAGAAGCTGAAGGTATAAAATTTGTTTTCGATTTAAATTTTATGGGTACTCTTTTACCAACTCAAGTATTTGCAAATGATATGGTGAAAGTAAAAAATGGAAATATTATAAATATATCATCAATGAATGCATTTCAGCCATTGACAAAAATTCCGGCCTATAGTGCTGCTAAGGCAGCTACATCGAATTTTACACAGTGGTTATCTGTTTATTTTTCAAAAGTAGGAATTCGGGTAAATGCAATTGCACCTGGCTTCTTTTTAACCGAACAGAATAGAGAACTACTTACAACGAAGAAAGGTAACCTTACGGCTCGTGGTGAAACTATTATTAAAAGAACGCCATTAGGTAGGTTTGGTACACCTGAGGATCTAATTTCTACCACGGAATGGTTATGTGATGAAGCATCAAGTTTTATTACTGGGATTGTTATTCCTGTTGATGGAGGGTTTAGTGCTTATAGTGGGATTTAAAACCTTATTTATGAAAGCTGGATTAGAACAAACAATGAGATGGTATGGGCCTACTGATAATGTGACCCTTCTTGATATTAAGCAAGCTGGAGCAACTGGAGTTGTTACAGCGCTTCATCATATTCCAAACGGTTCGATATGGACTAGAGTCGAAATTTTGAAACGAAAGCAGGAAATTGAAGCTGTAGGTTTAAACTGGTCGGTAGTTGAGAGTGTTCCTGTACATGAGGATATTAAAACTCAAACAGGTAAGTATGAAAATTACATTAATAATTATTGTGAAACTATAAAGAATTTAGGGCAATGTGGAATAAGAACAATATGTTATAATTTCATGCCAGTATTAGATTGGACAAGAACCGATCTTGATTACTCAATGGAAGATATGTCTACTGGTTTAAGATTCGAAAAAATAGCTTTCGCAGCATTTGAATTGTTTTTGCTTAGACGGGTTAAAAGTTATGAACGGTATTCGGAAGAAGATATCTTAAAAGCAAAAGAATACTTAGTAGGAATGACAGATGAAGAAAAGAAGCTACTAGTTAATAACATTATAGCGGGCCTTCCAGGAGCAGAGGAAAATTATAGTTTAAAAGATTTTAATTCAATATTAGACCGCTACAACGACATAGATGATAAAAAGTTAAAAAATCATCTCGTATATTTCCTTAAGAGAATTATTCCAATTGCTCAAAAAACAAATGTAAATATGTGTATTCATCCAGACGATCCTCCTTTTCCTATTCTAGGCTTGCCTCGAGTAGTTAGTACTTCAAAAGATATAGAAGAATTATTTGAAGCCGTTGACGTTATAAATAATGGATTAACATTCTGTACTGGTTCATTTGGTGTTCGAGAAGATAATAATCTTTATGAAATGATTTTACAATTTGCGAATCGTATACATTTTGTTCATTTGCGTAGTACTAAGAGGAGTAATGAAGGAAATTTTTACGAAGCCAATCATTTAGAAGGAGATGTTGACATGTATCGGATAATAAAAGCTTTACTCAAAGAACAACATTGTCGTTTAAAGTACGGAAGAAAAGATTGGAAAATACCAATGCGTCCTGATCATGGACATAAAATGCTTGATGATTTAAAGAAAAAGAATAATCCGGGATATTCAGCTATTGGACGCCTTAGAGGCTTAGCAGAGCTTAGGGGTGTACAATTTGCAATACTCAAAAGTTTTCTTTATAGGGAATTCAATAATTAAAGCTTAATAAAAGTAGCGTTCAAAGGCTTCTTTCACGATAGAACCGTTTTTACATTTAAATTCTGTTAATTATGATTATCTCCTATATAAAAAGTTTATGGAATTAAGACCATTAGTTGAAATGAGAGTAAAGATCATATTTGTTAAACTTCAACTTATTTTATTTTTATCAAATTAATTAAATGCACCTGCGCAAGAATCTATTGCCTTTCAAGATTCGGTCGAATTTAATGATAAATTTTCCATTATTGGTTATGTAAGGGGAAAGCCTGTATTTCATTATAATTATGCGTTTCAAGCTCGAAATAACTTTAAAAATGATGCTTTCAAAAGAAATTGCTTTATATATCCAATTTTTACTCCTTCAGGAGAAATTATTACTGAAGGTTTTCCTGAAAAGCATAGTCATCATCATGGAATGTTTAGTGCTTGGGTAAATACTCGATTTAAGAATAAAAAAAATGATTTTTGAAACCAACATCTTGGTACAGGTATAGTTGTTCATAAGCAAATTCTAAAAGCCGAATCCGGAAATCGATTTGGAGAATTAGTTACTGAACAAATTCATTTAGCACTTATTAATCAAGATTCTATACCGGTTATAGAAGAAACATGGAAAATTTAGTTATAGAATTCAAAGAATCCTTTTATGTGGGATATAGAAATTGTACAGCATAATATTTCAAACTCTACTTTGAAGATTTTAAAGCACCACTATGGAGGTTTAGCTTTTCGAGGAAGAGACCTTTGGGTAAAAAATAAAACGGGTCAGAAAAACAATTGTTTTCTTCAAGAAGACTTCAAAATTATTACGAATACTTCGGATTCAAGAGTCGTGTCTAATCATACTATTGTAGAATGGATTAATATGTATGGAACAATTTTAGGTAAAAATGCAATTTAACCGTTTTGCCGCAATCAAGTAGTATTGATCATTTAGATTTTGTAAGGGTGCATCCAGATTTGCCTTATTTTTCTTTTACTCCAGTAGTTAATGAAGGTTTTAAACTGAAACCTGATGACAAATTTTTAAAAAAAATATCGAGTAATTACCTCAGGAAAACCAATAGTAGAGTGGATTCAATGGTTATTAGAAAATTATAAATTGTAATTAAACTTAGAAAATAATTGAAAAAATAATTTTAAAAAAAGTCGAAAATTTTAATTATTCAATTAGATGAGAAAAATAATATACATATATTTTATCCTGTTTTGTGGTTGTCAAATATTGAAAACAGACATACCAAATCCTAAAAGATATGAAGATCAGATAAAAAACTTCATACCTCCTTCAAATATTGATTCAAATTTAAAACCTGTAGCACTTTTTACTGGTAGTTCGAGTATAAGAAGATGGAATAATTTAACCAATTCTTTTCCTTCATACCATGTTGTAAATACTGGATTTGGTGGATCCACAATGAAGGATTTGGAATATTATTTGGATCAAGCAATATTACAGTATAAACCAGATATAATCTTTATTTATGAAGGTGATAATGATATAAAATTAGGAATGAAAGAAAAGCAGATTATGAGATCTACACGAAAAATAATTGAGAGAATTAGAATCGAACTTCCAGAATCTCAGATAATATTAATTTCAATAAAGCCTAGTATTGATCGTTGGAATCTTAAACAAGATTATCTAAGATTAAATAAAAGATTTTTTCGTCTTGCAGATAAATATGATGAAGTTTATTATATCGATATGTGGAGTGAAATGCTTCAAAAAAATGGAAAACCTAATTCAGATATTTTTATCCAAGATGGGATTCACTTGAATAACAAGGGGTATGATATATGGAAAAGTGTTATTCAAGAATTTCTACATGGAACTGATGATTAAAGTAGCTCTACTAAAAGGATTTTTTTCAATCTCTATTACTGAATTACATTATGCAATAATAAAGGATTATAAAAAGAAAGTTAATAAGTTGGTCATCACAATATTAATGTTGTCTTTATCATGCTCTAAATACACTATTAGAGCTTCAGAATCGGTGTAAACCAATCAAAGTAAGAAAGAGAAGCCGAGTAATCAGAAATATAATTTACCACATTCTTATTTTTAATGTTTGTATTTATAAATAAAAAAAACTTATTTATCGAAGTCAACTAGTATTTTGATAATAATGCCTTGAACTAGATAAAACTAGCTTCTAAGACAAAGTTATACCTTTTATTGAATGATCAGTTTTGGGAAATAGAATGAATAATAAGGTTTCATATTTATCTCCTAACTCCTTTCTCAAAATTTTAAAACTTTTGGTTATAAGAGCTTCCACTGTTTTGTTTGAGATATTTAGGTATTCAGAAATTTCTTTATTTGTAAGACCCTCCTTTTTACTTAAAGTAAATACTTCTTTACATCTTTTAGGTAATTTTTCGATTTCCAAGGTCACAATTTTTATAAACTCATTCAAGTTCCTGTCTTCTAATTCATCAACCACTTCGTACATATTTTCATAATATTTTTTTTCAAGAATCATAGTTGCCTTTTCCTTTCGATAATAGTTAATAAATGTATTATAAACAGTTTTATAAAGGAAGCTTTTTATTGAATAGTCGGGATTTAACTTTTTACGATACTGCCAAGTCTTGAGAAATGCACTTTGAACAATATCCTGTGCAAGGGCCTTTTCATCTACAAAGGTTAGAGCATATGCGAATAATTGTCTGTGATATTTTTCAATAAGAAAAGAGTAAGCTTTCTCCTCTCCATCTTTTAAATATTTCACAAGTGAATTATTGTTATCGAATTGGCTTACAGGCTTCATAAATTGTCAAAATTGATAGTTTGTATTTCCGAATATATAAAAAAATTAAATAAAAAGTTAGGGTATTATTAATTTGCTTTGTAATACTAATATACGATGAGATATTTTATGCACGACAAGAATACAGAATTAGCACTATTACGATATTTGAATGGATCAGCTAAAGAAAATGATTTGGTCTTATTAAATGATTGGGTTGCAAATCCGAATAATAATGCAATTTTTAAAAAATACTTAAAAGCTCATTTTGCAATCTATTTAGGAATGAATGATCAAGACTTTAGACAAATGGAGAGTAATCTTATTCAAAAAATAAGAGATGATAAGAGTAAATTAAAAAGAAAAAAGCGAATTGTATTTTTGAAATATGCAGCAGTATTTGTCTTATTAGTTTCTGGACTTTATTATTTTCAAACGGAAATTTTACAAATGCATCACGTCGAAAACGTTGTAGTTGGTGATGATAAAATAATTTTAGAAAGTTCCGATGGTAATATTGATATCTTAGATAATAATACTCAATTTGCTATTAAAGATAACAAAGGACTAGTTATAGGAAAGCAGTTAGGTGATAAAATCGTCTATACTAAAAATAAGTCTATAACTGAAATGTCATATAATACACTTAAAATTCCATATGGTAAACAGTTGGAGGTGGTTTTATCAGATGGTTCCGAGGTAATGCTTAATTCAGGTTCTACCTTTAAATTTCCACAAAATTTTATAGAAGGTAAGAAAAGAGAGGTCTTTTTGGAAGGGGAGGCATTTTTCGAGGTGACCAAAGATTCATTACATCCTTTTATTGTTAATGCAAATGATTTAAATATAAAAGTTCTTGGAACGGAGTTCAATGTTTCGAATTACAATGAGGACATTGATACGGAAGTTGTTTTGGTTGGAGGAGCTGTAACTCTCAAATCTAATGATTTGGAAAGTGAAGAAGTACATCTTTCACCTGGTCAAAAGGGTATTTTTTTGAAAGAAGGAAATAAGATAAATACCGAAGAAGTTAATGTCTCTCTTTATACAGGTTGGTTAGATGGAATAGTAGTTTTTAGAGAAACGACTTTTGAAAATATTACTAAAAAGCTAGAAAGGCATTTCAATATAAAAATTATTAATACTAATTCAGAGCTAGCCGAAGAAAAGTTTAATGCTACCATGGACTTAAGGAACGAGGATATAAATCAAATTCTCGAGTATTTCAAAAAAATATACGATATAGATTACCAGGTTAAAAATAATGAAGTCATAATTAAATAAAACTCCTTTTATGTAATACCAAAAATCACCAGAAGAGATAATCACTTTAAAATCGGGAAATGGTTCCAGCATTTCCCGATAAATACTAAGTGATTAGATTATTTAATCACTAATTAATCAAATTTAAAATTATGAAAAAATTGTGGAATTCAAAACTTTGGTTTTGGAGATTCAAATTGGACCTTAAAATGAAGCTTTCACTTATTCTTTTTGCTATAACCATAGCTGTTCAAGCAAATAGTACCTATTCTCAAGGCACTCCCATTTCTTTAAAATTTGAAAATGTCAAAATAGGACGAATCATTGATGAGATTGAAGCTAAAACTGAATTTAAATTTATTTATAAAACCAACACTATTGATATTAATCGAAATATCAGTATAAATGTTAAGAAAGAAAAGATTGATAAAATTTTATCAATTCTTTTTGATCAGGATAAAGTATCATATGAAATCTATGATGTGAAAATCCTGATAAAGCCAGCCCCTAAAATAGAAAGTGAATCAAACGATTCTTATTCTTTTACCAATCAAGAACAGAAAAAGGTTGCAGGTTTAGTGACGGATGTAAATGGTGTGCCGCTAATGGGTGTTAACGTTTTGGAGAAAGGTACTTCTAACGGAGCCGTTACAAATTTTGATGGTGAATTTTCACTGAATTTAGAAAATACTAATTCTATTTTGGTGTTCAGTTTTTTAGGTTTTGAAACCCAAGAATTAAAAGTTGGCGATGCTACAGTAATAAACGTAAGTTTAGAAGAAGGGCAAAGTGGGTTGGAAGAAGTTGTCGTCATAGGGTACGGATCCACTAATAGAAAAGATGTAACGGGATCAATTTCTACTGTAGATAGCGATGAAATAAATGCTTTACCTACAACAGATGTTCAGCAGGCGCTGAAAGGACGTTCGGCAGGGGTTAGGGTTTCTCAAAACTCAGGTCAACCCGGCTCTGGAGTTCAAGTACAAATTCGTGGAGGTAATTCATATCTAGGTAATAATAATCCGCTTTATGTAGTTGATGGATTTCCTTTAACAGGAGGAATTGAATTTTTGAATCCTGCTAATATTGAGTCTGTAAATATTTTAAAAGATGCATCTGCAACCGCGATTTATGGATCGAGAGGAGCAAATGGGGTTGTAATGATTACCACT
Organism: Zunongwangia atlantica 22II14-10F7; assembly: GCF_002094855.1. GTDB lineage: Bacteria > Bacteroidota > Bacteroidia > Flavobacteriales > Flavobacteriaceae > Zunongwangia > Zunongwangia atlantica. The sequence continues at coordinate 45,265 of NZ_ARYN01000005.1, read as the reverse complement.
AAAGGAGGTGGTAAAGAAAGAAAAGGTGTTATTGATATACAAAGTTATTATGGCATTCAAAAAGTTTTAAAGACCTATGATTTAATGAATTCACAACAATTTGCAGAATTGGCGAACATTTCAGCAGAAAATAGTGGGGATCCTCAGCCATTTGATTTAAGTAATCTTCCTAATGTCCAAACAGATTGGCAAGATGAAATTTTCAGACTAGCAGGAATTCAAAATCATACTTTAACCTTTTCTGGAGGTGGCAATGGATCATCATATTCTGTTTCAGCAAATTATTTTGAACAGGATGGAATAATCAAAAATACAGGTCAAAAGCGTGGATCGGTTAGGTTATCATTAAATCAAAAAGTTAATGATTGGGCACGTATTACTGCTAATGCAGTTTCTACTAGAAGTGAAATCAAGGATGCAGATGTTAACAATGGAAATGCAGGGAATAATATATGGTCAGCAGCTTTGCAAGCTCCACCAACTGTAAGCGTATATGATGATGAAGGAAACTATAGCGATGTTGGAATTTATCCATTTAGTCCAACGGCTCTTAGTAATCCACTTTTATATACAGAGAGAAAGGAATTGTTTACATCTTCCAAAACTTTAAGTAATCTCGCATTAGAATTAGATATTCTGGAAGGTCTAAAATTTAAGGTATTGGGAGGCGTAGAGCAGGAATATCTTGAACGAAACTTTTATTCTCCATCTATTATAGTTAATAGAACACCCCAAGGTCTAGGTTCTTTCCAGATGACGAGAGATATTTCCTACCTGAATGAAAATATTTTATCTTATAAAACGAATGTAGGTGATAATGATAAGCTTTCAGCTATCGGAGGTTTTACAATACAAACTTTCCAACGCAAACTCAATAATTCGAGTGCCAGTGGATTTACAACAGATATTTTAGAAGATAATTCTTTAGGAAGTGCAGAAAATACTAACCCTAATACTTCCAACGTAAGTGAATGGAAATTACTCTCTTGGTTAGGTCGTGTAAATTATGATTTAAATGATAAATATCTTTTCACAGCTAGTATTCGCGCTGATGGATCTTCTCGCTTTGGAGAAAATAATAAATGGGGGATTTTTTCTTCTGGTGCATTTGCATGGAGGCTTAGTAATGAAGAGTTCTTGAAGAATGTAGATAATCTTTCAGATTTAAAATTAAGAATTGGATATGGAGAGACAGGTAGTACGGCTATTGCAGCATATCAATCACTGAATACGCTTGGTGAAGAACGTGCTACTTTTGGAAATTCGGATGTTATTGGTTTTGCCAATGTTTCAGCTCCCAACCCAGATCTAAAGTGGGAAACTACTCAACAATTAGGAATAGGAATAGATGCATCATTTTTTCAGGATAAGTATCGGGTAACAGTAGATTATTATAAGAAAAACACCGAAGACCTTTTGGCTATTATACCACTTCCAGGATCTACAGGATTTACTTCTCAAATCACAAATCTGGGGGAAATTGAAAATACAGGTATGGAATTCTCAGTAGGCGCATTTTTTGGGAAAAATGATTTTACTTGGGATGTGAATGCTATGGTTTCTTTTAATAAGAATAAGGTCGTTACCATTGGGCAGGATATTCTAGGCGGGTCACTTGATATACCATTCAATTCTCCTATTAACTTGGCGCGTGAAGGAGAGCCTTTAGGAGTGTTCTATGGATATATTGAAGATGGATACGACGACAATGGAGTAATTAAATATAAGGACTTGAATGGGGATGATCAAATAAACAGTGAAGATCAACAAATTTTAGGAAATCCTTATCCGGATTTTATCTATAGTTTAAATAATACGTTAAGATTTAGGAATTTGAGTTTGAATATATTTTTCGAAGGATCGCAGGGGAATGAACTTTTTTGGGCCACTGGGGGATATATAGCTACTTCTTTTGGAACTGGAGGTAATCAAATCGTTGATGTTTATAATGATTATTGGACTCCTACAAATACAGATGCGGCTTATCCAGCACCCAGCTCTAACCGTGCCCAGATTCGAGTATCAGATAGATTTATAAAAGATGCCTCTTACTTACGATTAAAAAATGTTAAGCTGGGGTATACTCTATCGGGGGAGCAGATAAAATGGGGAGTTAATTCAATGGAATTATATATAAGTGGACAAAACTTATTTACTGTATCAGATTTTCCAGGACTTGATCCAGATGTAAATACGAGGGCAGGAACTGGAGATTTGCGATTAGGTATTGCTCAAACTGCTTATCCTACCGCTAGGATTTTTACGCTAGGCGTGAACTTAAAGATTTAATCAGTTTAAAATATTAAAAATGAAAAAAATATTGACCATAGTATTATTAATAGCTGTATGCATACTCTACAATAGTTGTGAGAGTGCTTTACAGGAGAATCCAAAAAGTCGACTAGTAAAAGAAAATTTTTATAAGAATGGCGCGGATGCATTATCAGCATTGACCTCGGTATATGGAATTTTTAGCAGGGAGGGTGAGTTTCCAACTATTTTCTATATGTCATTATTAGAGAATCGCTCAGATTATTCTGAGGGTCGTGGAAGTCAGGCCGGTTTTAGTACTTATGATTCCCCTATGGATAATACAAGTCAAAGCCGTGTTTTTGCAGCATATAATGACCTTTACCAAGGAATAAACAGGGCTAATGCGGTTATAGACAATGTTGGGGGGATTGAAAATATGAATACTGAATTGAGAGATCAGTATATTGCTGAAGCTCGATTTTTAAGAGCTTTCTTTTACATGAACTTAGTTAAATATTGGGGAGGTGTTCCTTTAAGGCTAGAAGAATTTACTTCTTTAGACCAAATTCCTGCTCCAAGAGCATCAGTTTCTGAAGTTTGGGAACAGATTATAAATGATTTGACTGAGGCTATTCCAAATTTAGCTGACACTTTCCCTGAATCTGAGGCCGGAAGAGTAACTTCCTGGGCAGCCAAAGCAGCTCTAGCTGATGCTTATTTAAATATTGAAGATTGGACTAATTCACGTGATATGGCAGAAGATATTATCTCAAATGGTCCATTTTCTTTAGTAGAAGTAAAGGTTGCTGATGATTTCCTTCAGATTTATGGACCAGAGTCGATTACTCATTCTGGTGAAATATTTTCAGCGCATCAATCCGAAACTAATGGAAATGGAATTGCCACACATATTCACAGACCTAATACGGGATTTTCAGTTGGAGGTTATTATGCATGGTTGCCTGTAGAGGGTAGTCTAGTATGGGATTGGGATACTAACGATCTTCGTCAACAATTCTCAATTTATACAGAATATTTTGATGAAAATGGAGAATTACAGCCATTGCCAGCAAGTACACCTAAACTTTTTAATAAATACAGAGATGCGGGAACGACAGGTAGTTTTAATGGCAGAAATAATATTCCTTTTTATCGATTAGCAGAAATGTATTTAATATATGCGGAAGCTTCTAACGAAATCGATGGTCCTACTGCACTTGCTTTAGAACGTCTTAATATTGTGAGAAGAAGAGGATATGGATATCCTATAAACTCACCTTCGGATCAGGATTATCCACAAAGTATGAGTGCTAGTGAATTTAAGGATGCTGTATTGAAAGAACGGGTATATGAACTTAATCTTGAAATGAAAAGATGGAATGATCTTTTAAGAACTGGAAGAGCTCAACAAGCGATCGAAATCACTGGAAAATCATGGAGTGACGTAAGTTTACTTCTACCTCTCCCGATTGATGAGATAAATAATAACCCTGCCCTGGGGCCTGAGGATCAAAATCCTGGCTATTAAGAATTTCACGATGAAGAGATGTGTATACAAAAAGAATAAAAAGATTAGGACTAATTTTAGTTTAAGTTCGAACAGCATTTCTCGATGGTGTATAGTATTGATAGCTATATCTCAATTCATTTCCTGTCTACCTGCGAAGGATAATGAAACCAAGGGAACTAATCAAAAAGAAAAGAGTAGGCCTAATATCATAATGATCTTAGCAGATGATTTAGGTTATGGCGATTTAGGCGTATACAACGATTACTCTTTAGTTCCAACTCCGAACTTGGATAATCTGGCATCTGAGGGAATTCGTTTCACAGATGCCTATTGCCCAATTGCTGTCTGCTCACCAACGAGGTATTCTTTAATGACTGGAACATATGCATGGCGAAGCAGAAAGAAGGACGGAGTTATGAGAAATTATGAAAAATCTATGATGGAAGATAGCCAACTAACCTTACCACAGATGCTTAAAAAAGTTGGTTATAGGACAGGAGGCTTTGGTAAATGGCATTTAGGAACAGAATTTCCAACTTTAGACGATGAAAAACCAGTTGGATATGGAACCTTTTATCATTCACAAAATGGATCTAATATTGATATCTCAGGTAAAGTTTCAGATGGACCAGTAGATCATGGATTCCAACATTGGCTCGGATTCAGCTGTGCTAGTGAATGTTTTGTATTTAAAAATAAGGAAATCGTTGGAGCTTTAGAACATGATTTCTATACAATTGAAAAAACACCTGGTAAGGAAAAGCTAGATATTATTTCTATGGATAGTTATCTACCGCTAATAACCGATGCCTCAATTGAATTTTTGAATGAAGCTCAGCAAAATAAGGAGCGGCCATTCTTTTTATATTATGCACCATATGTTCCACATGTTCCTTTAGCTGTAAGTGAATCTTTTTTAGGTTCTACCGAGGCCGGTCCCTATGGAGACTATGTTCATGAATTAGATTTCTATATAGGGAAGTTATTAGATCATCTTGATCGTTTGGGACTAAAAGAGAATACAATTATTCTTTTTGCAAGTGATAATGGTTCAGCTTTTAGAACATCTTACAATGGAATGGATGCTTCAAATGCAGCAAATAAATTGCCAGGTCATTATGTTGATTTGGAAGGAAAGTATAAAGCACCTGAAGATTTATCAAAAATTAAAAAGCATAGTCCAAATGGTATTTTAAGAGGCGTAAAACGTAGTGCATGGGAAGGAGGAGTGCGAACACCTTTAATTGCGCGTTGGCCAGGACATTTTCCCGAGGGTAAAGAATCTAATGAAATAATGTCCTTAACCGATATCATGGCAACTTTAGCGCCAATAGTGGGATATGAATTAGAGAAAGGGGTGACACCCGATGGTATTAATAATATTTCAGCATTTTTAGGAGAGGTTAAAGAAAAAAGATCTTCAATCGTATTAAAAGCAGGGAATGATGTGTATGCGTTACGACAAAAGGAATGGAAATTTATTGAGGTTCCGCGAGAGAATAATGAACCATTTTTCGAATTGTATAATTTAAAAAATGATCCGTCAGAGAACACGAATTTAGCAAATAAATATCCAGATAGAGTTTTTGCCATGAAAAGAGATCTGGATCTGATATTGAAAGAAAATTCTACTACAAAATAGTTACGATAAAATGGATAAATTGAATAGAATATTATTAGTACTGATGATGTTATCATTTACATACGGTATATACGGTATGGTTTGTATGCCAATTATACCCAATTGTGACAAGCTGATAAGCAAAAAATCATATAAGGCTGATGTAATAATTTATGGAGGTACCTCTAGTGCTGTTATTGCCGCGGTACAAATAAAAAAGATGGGGAAATCAGTAATTTTGGTTTCCCCAGATAAACATCTTGGAGGACTTTCTTCTTCAGGATTAGGATATACCGATACAGGGAATAAAGCTGTAATAGGTGGTCTGTCTCGTGAATTTTATCATCGTATTTATAACTACTATGCAAAGGAAGAAACCTGGAAGTGGCAAAAGAAAGAGGATTATGGAAACCAAGGACAAGGAACTCCGGCTATAGATGGAAAGAATAGAACTATGTGGATTTTTGAGCCCCATATTGCCGAGCAGGTTTTTGAAGATTTTATAAAGGAATATAATATAATTGTCCATAGGGAAGCGTTTCTGAATAGAAATAGTGGAGTTGAAGTAAATGATGGGGAAATCAAAAGCTTTAGAACTTTATCTGGACAAAAATATGCAGCAAAGGTTTTTATTGATGCTACTTATGAGGGTGATTTAATGGCTGCAGCCGGGATAAATTATCATGTTGGGAGAGAAGCTAATAACAAATATGATGAGAAGTGGAATGGAGTCCAAAAAGATGTTTTTCACCACAAGCACAATTTTATGGATTTTAATATAAGTCCTTATAAGAATCCTGAAAATCCATCTAGCGGATTAGTGCATGGCGTATCTAAAGAGCATCCGGGAAAAACTGGGAGTGGAGATAAAAAGCTTCAGGCCTATAATTTTCGTTTGTGTTTAACACAGGTAAAAGATAATTTAGTTCCATTTTATAAGCCAGACAGTTATAATGAAGATGACTACGAACTTTTAGCCAGACTGTATGAAGCAGGTTGGGATGAAACTTTTAATAAATTCGATCCAATTCCTAATCTCAAAACAGATACAAATAACCATGGGCCTTTTAGTACAGATTTTATTGGCGCTAATTATGAGTATCCGGAAGCTTCTTACGAGAGAAGAGCAGAAATTATTAAAGATCATGAAAATTATCAAAAAGGTCTGTTTTATTTTATTGCTACAGATGAAAGAATTCCTGAGGACATTCAAAATAAAATTAAGACTTGGGGTTACGCAAAGGACGAGTTTCAGGATAATAATAATTGGCCGCACCAAATTTATGTTCGCGAGGCTAGGAGAATGTTAGGAGAATATGTTATGACAGAGCATGATATACTTGGCCATAAAAAAGTTCCTCAACCTATAGCAATGGGGTCTTATACAATGGATTCTCACAATGTTCAGCGATATATAACACCAGATGGATATGTACAAAACGAGGGCGACTTGGGTATTAAACCTAAAAACCCTTACCAAATAGCTTACGGAGCTATAGTTCCGAAGAAAAAGGAATGCTCGAATCTTCTGGTACCTCTGGCTTTATCTAGTTCACATATTGCTTTTGGATCCATTCGAATGGAACCAGTTTTTATGATCTTAGGACAAAGTGCAGCGACGGCTGCTATTATTGCAATTGAGGAGAAAAAGCCCGTTCAGGAGATCAATTATAAAAGTTTAAAAGCAGAACTGAAGAAGGAGGGACAAATAATTGAATTGTAGTACCCCATTTCATTTAATTTCAAAAAAATTTAAAATGGAAATCAATAAACTCTATTTATTGATAGGTGTGGTATTTATACTTTTTCCAATAAATAAATTTTTTGCGCAAAACATTACACTAATAAATGCTGGAATTAGTGGTAATACATCATTGGACGTTTTAAATAGATTGAGTAGTGATGTTATACCATTTGAACCGGATTTAGTGATACTTATGATAGGTACGAATGATTTGTTGAATACTAACAATTTATTGGGTTATAAAGAATATGAAAGCAACCTTGTTGAAATAGTGAATGCTTTAAGAGAAAGGTGCATAAAAATACTTTTGTTGAGTCCTCCACCTGTTGATGAAGTTTATTTATATCAAAGGCATGATAAGAGAAAGTATAAAAATCGCCCAAATAAAATGCTTAATAAAATAAGTGAAAGTATGAAGAGACTTGTGGATAGAGAATATGTGAAATTTTTTGATCTCAACAATGAATTACTTGTAAAAGGCATCCCTTATCATAACAAAGACAAAGTAATTATGAATATGAAGAATAGTGGTCGTGAAGATGGGGTTCATCTTACTCCTTTTGGATATAGACTTATAGCAAATATGATTGCAAAATATCTCAAAAGTTATAATTGGGTATTACCACAAATGAAAATTTTATGCCTGGGGGATTCAATCACCTATGGGAAGTATGTTTTAGGAGAAGGAACATCAACAGGACATACATATCCTTTTTTTTTAAAAAGAAAACTAAATCAATCATAAAGAACTATAAATGGATTTTATAAGAAACATTGTTGAAAGAATGCTTATTTGTTATCTATTCTTTTTACAAATGGGTATCATTTGTTTCGGACAGACAAAAGAGCTTTCTGAAAATCTAAAATTATCTACAGAAGCTTCTAAGGATAGCGCTCAGGTTTACAACTTGATAATTCTTGCTGGCCAGTCAAACATGGTTGGGAGTGGTAAAAAAGATCAAATACAGGTACCATTTATAAGTGATAATATTACTTATTATAATTATGGTAAACGTATGAATCTGCAAATTGTATCAGAGGATACCTTTGGTCCGGAAATAGGAATTATGGAACAGTTGTCTATAAAGTTTCCAAATAAGAAATTCATTATTCTTAAATATGCTGTAGGAGGAGCTTCAATGTATGGTTGGTCTCCCGAAAGAGATGAAAAAAAAGTTGAGAAAATGGGGCATCCGCACTTTGGTAAGATGAGCGATTCTCTATTTAAATATACCGATCTCGCTATTAAAGGGAAAATTACTGAACCAATTGCTTTTGTATGGATGCAGGGGGAAACCGATGCGAGATTTGAAATTGCGGGGCAGGAGTATGCTTCAAATTTTCAAAAATTGATAGAAAAGGTAAGGAAAGAATATCATAAAGAAGATCTGCCAATTATTTTTGGAAAGGTTAATCCTATTGCTAGCCGATATCCTGGCTTATTGGCATTGCAATCATCCCAAAGATACATCGCAAAAAATATAGCGAATACCTATTTGGTAGATACAGATGGGTTAGAAAAGCGATCAGATAGTCTTCATTATTCTTCTGAAGGATTATTAGGATTAGGTGAGCGCTTCGGAAAGATTCTCGTAAAGATTATTGAAGAAAAATATTGATCTGAATATGTGAATATTCAATAATTATGAAACACTCAAAAAATAAATTATAGTGAATTTAATTGTTCTCATTATTATCTCTGCAATTATCCTAATTACAGCATATTATACTTACGGTAAATATGTATCTAAAAAATTGGGTGTAGATAATTCTAATATTACACCCTCTAATACTTTGGAAGATGGTATTGATTATGTGCCAACTAAATCGCCAATAGTTTTGGGTCATCACTTTGCATCTATCGCGGGCGCAGGGCCTATTATTGGGCCGGTAATTGCGGTGGCTTTTGGATGGATTCCGGCTGTGATCTGGATTATAATAGGTGGGGTCTTTTTTGGGGCAGTACATGATATGGCCAGTATGCTCGCATCGTTAAGACATAAAGGTAAATCTATAGGTTATGTGATCGAAAAGCAAATAGGCGCTAAAGGGAAGGTTTTATTTCTAATATTTAGTTTTTCAACACTAATACTAATTGTAGGTGTTTTTGCTGATATTATAGCAAAAACTTTTATAAATAACCCATCTGTAGCTTCATCTTCAATATTGTTCATCATCTTGGCTGTGGTTTTTGGTGTAGTAAATAAAGCCCTTAAAAATTCGAAATATGCTTTTGTTATAACTTCAATAATTGGGGTTGTCCTAATGTACTTTTTTGTGTATCTAGGAAAATTCATACCTATAAATATTGGCTACAATTTATGGGTTATAATCTTATTAGGTTATGCATTTATAGCTTCTGTAACACCTGTAACTTTACTTTTACAACCAAGAGATTATTTAACCAGTTATTTACTTTATGGACTTATAATCGCAGCGGTTATAGGTATTTTTATAGCAAATCCAGAGGTTAAGATGGATAATGATATTGTATTTAAATCTCCTGATTTAGGATATATCTTTCCCGTGTTATTTGTAACCGTTGCTTGTGGAGCAATAAGTGGATTTCATTCTCTGGTAGCTTCAGGAACTACTTCAAAACAGTTAAATAAAGAGTCTGATGCTAAAATCGTAGGCTATGGAGGTATGCTTATAGAGACATTTTTGGCGATTCTTTCAGTAATAGCAGTTATGGTAATTTCTCGAGAAGAATATGTGAGCCAATTATTAAATCATGGTCCGGTGTCTTTATTTGCAGATGGCTTAGGCAAAATAATCGCTGCTATTGGCATCTCAAAACAAATGGCTACATCGTTTGTTGCTTTAACAGTATCTGCATTTGCACTTACCACCTTAGATACATGTACGCGCCTTGCTAGATTTACTTTTCAGGAATACTTTGATGATAAAGAGCATAGTACGATCAAGAAAGTTGGTGCCAATCGATATATAGCTACTACAGTTGTAATTCTATCTTCTATTGTATTGCTATCTACAGGAGAATTTGATGTTTTGTGGCCAATATTTGGATCTGCAAATCAACTGCTTGCTGCTCTGGCTTTGTTGGCCATCGCTGTCTGGTTAATTAAGAAAAGGATTAATGCCTCTTTCGTGTTAATCCCCATGTATGTAATGTTTGCAGTTGCATTAAGCTCCCTTTGTCTTTTTGCAATTACAAATTATCAAAATGGCACTTACATTTTGGCCATTTTGGCTGGTGCCTTATTTCTGCTCGCAATTGTATTGTTATGGTTAGCAAAAAACAGTTTAAAAAGAGAACAGCTTCATCAGGATTTTAATATTCCTGGAAAGAATGAGGATTTAGGAATGATCAAATCAAAAAATAAAAACCTATGAAAAATATTATAATTGGATTCATAATAGTGTTTATTTATTCGAAAGCGTTAGTTGTAAATGCGCAATCAAATTTTAACAATATAAAGGCTAATATACCTAAACACATTAGTACTCCTTCTTCTAAGAATTCAGTATTTCTGAATTCTAATCCAGCTTTTTCAAACTCATCCAAATGGCAATTAATAAAGTTTGATTCGCTTCATTTAGGAGGTCAGGAAATTTCAAACCCTGATTATATTGATCAGGAAGGATGGATGGATGCTGTAGTTCCAGGTACTGTATTAACATCATTAGTAGAAAATGGCGTGTATCCAAATCCATATTATGGAGATATTAATAAGCGTACTCATAATGTAATACCAGATATTGCAGATGCAGGGCGAGAATTTTACCATTATTGGTATCGTACAAGTTTTAATGTTCCGGAGTCATTTAAGGACAAGAAAATATGGTTAAAATTTAATGGGATTAATTACAAATGCGAGATTTGGTTAAATGGCCAAAAGTTAGGGAATATGGCTGGTATGTTTAATTCGAAATCTTTTGATGTTACCAAGATCGTAGATCCTGAAAAATCGAATACTATCGCTGTAAATATCTCTCCGGTAGATTTCCCAGGACAAAGCGGCCGTAAAAATAAAAAACGTTCTGGAGCCAAAGGTGAAAATCAAAACGGAGGAGACGGTAATATAGGTAAAAACACAACGATGCTTATGAGTGTTGGTTGGGATTTTACATTTCAGGATGGGATTAGAGATAGGAATACGGGAATTTGGAAGGAAGTTGAATTGTACGCAACAGGAGATGTAGTTTTAAAAGATCCATTTGTTCAAACTAAGTTGAATTTGCCTGATACTACACTATCAAAGCAAACAATTTCTGTAGATGTATTTAACTCTTCAGAAGAAAATGTTTCCGGAGTTTTATCTGGAGTAATCGAGGAAGCTGATGTTAATTTTGAAAAAGAAGTTACATTAAAACCAAAACAACAAAAAACAATTGTCTTTACTCCTGAAGAATACGAACAGTTAACAATAAAGAATCCTAAGCTATGGTGGCCAATTAATAAGGGGGAGCAATTTTTATACAATCTTGATCTAAAATTTATTCAGGATGGGATGATTAGTCATGAAAAATCTACTCGTTTCGGAATAAGAGAAATCAAATCAGATCAAAACACACCCGATAGCTCACGTCGATTTATTGTGAACGGGCATCCTATTTTTATTAGGGGTACCAATTGGATTCCTGAAGCAATGTTAAAAAATTCAGCAAAAAGAACACATGCTGAACTTACATATACCAAACAGGCAGGACTTAATTTATTACGTTTTTGGGGCGGGGGAATATCTGAATCTGATTACTTTTTTGATTTGTGTGATGAAATGGGATTTCTAGTTTGGAGTGAATACTGGATGACGGGAGATACGCAGCCGGTGGTGGATACTACTCTTTATCTTAATAATATTGAAGCTACAATTAAAAGAATTAGAAATCATGCTTCTTTAGCGTACCATGTATCGTCTAATGAATCTACCGAAATTCCCGGAGCTTCTGATTTAATAAAAAAGTTAGACCCTACCAGAGGGTATCAAATGCAATCTGAATGTTGCGGGGTTCATGATGGTAGCCCATATAAATTTGAAAATCCTATGCAGTACTATGAAAATACAGCTTCAAAAAGGGGAAGTAGGGTAGATGGATTTAATCCGGAGTATGGTACTCCTATTTTACCAACAGTAGAATCTTTGCGATTAATGATGCCTGAAGAGGACTTATGGCCAATAAACGATTCTGTTTGGAATTATTTAGATGGAGGAGGCTTTCATAATATAACTACAAAATATATGGACGCGGTAGATGAGTTTGGTAAATCTAAGTCTATCGAGGAATTTGCTCAAAAAGCACAATTTGTGGGAGCAATGAATTATCGTGCTATTTGGGAAGTTTGGAATGAAAACAAATTCTCTTATGGAGATCGCTTTGCCAGTGGATTTTTATTTTGGTATCATAATAGTCCTGTTCCGCAAACTGCCGGTAGAATGTATGATTGGAGCTTAGAACCTACAGCAGCGCTTTATTACTCGCAGAATGCTCTAGAGCCTTTGCATGCCCAATTCGATTATGTAGAGAATACGGTTTCAGTATACAACGACTACAGGAAAGATTTTTCAGGCTACTCTGTAGAAGCAATAATATATGATATACACTCAAAAAAGGTCTGGAATAAGAAGGTGACTACGGACATTCCAAACGATGGAGTAGCAAACGATGTGCTTAAGATTGATTTTCCGAAGGATTTAAGTCAGGTTCATTTTATAAAATTATTACTTAAAAATAAAGAAGGTGAATTAGTTAGCGATACTTTTTACTGGCGTTCTAACGACAGCTATAAAGGAGCGTGGACAATGACAGGTCCGGCGGTTTCAGGTTTTAAGGAAATGAGCCAGTTGAATAAAGCAGAACTTAAAGTAAGTATAAAGGAGATGAAGAATCAAATTGAAGTAAAGGTGAAAAATGTATCAAACGCACTTAGCTTTTTCACACAATTAAAACTTCAGGATAAATCAGGTAAAAGTATTAGTCCAACCTTTTATTCTGATAATTTTTTCAATTTACTTCCTAATGAGTCAAAAACGGTAGTACTTACTCATTTAGATGATCTATTAGCCTTAAAGCGAGCAACTTTAAAAGTTGAATCTTATAATGCGGATTTGCATACTTATGAGATTCAGATAGGTGATTAAAAGAAATAATAAAGACTCAAGTAATATAACATAGTTATGGGAAAACAATTGATATATGTAGTAGTTCTATTATATGTAGTTGCTTTAAAAGGGCAGAGTAAAGAGGTTGAAGATAGTTTGGCTCTTAATCATTCAACAGAAGCAACAAGATTAGACTCCTATATTAAATATGATGATACTAGGGAAACGAATTGGGATAATAACTATAAATTGGTAGGTATAAAATCTTCATTCGACGCTAATGTCCAAAAAGCTTACTTATTTAAGTCAGTTAGTGAAACACCTCGTCCACTAATTGTAAGTCTTCATACTTGGAGTGGTGATTATACTCAGAAAGATGAGATCGCTGATTTGTGTAGACTAAAAAATATAAACTATATCCATCCTAATTTCCGTGGGCAAAATACTAAACCAGAAGGGTGTATGAGTAAATTGGCTATTTCAGATATTGATGATGCTATTGCCTATGCTTTAAATCACTTAAATGTTGATACCTCCAAAATTTATGTTGTAGGTGTTAGTGGTGGTGGATATGCAACACTTAGTACTTTTATGAAATCCAAGCACAAAATTAGTAAGTTTTCAGCATGGGCTTCAATAACTGATCTGGTAGCCTGGTATGAAGAGAGTAAGATTCGCAAAAATAAGTACGCTCAAAATATACTAGATTGTACTGATTCTGGTATCAAATTAAATATAGATGCTGCAATAGAGCGGTCTCCTTATTACTGGGAAACTCCTATCGAAAAATTGAATAATGCGGAATTACATATATATGCAGGAGTTTTTGATGGTATTCAGGGAAGTGTGCCTATAACCCAATCAATAAACTTTTATAATAAATTATTGTCAGATTTATCCGTAACAGATAAAACAGTATATGTATCTGATGAAGAAAAATTAAAGCTTCTTGAATGTAGACAAGCTCTTGGTAATTATGGTAGCTTATATGATAGACAAATCATCCTTGTTAAAGAATATGGTAATTTAAGCCTAACAATTTTTGAGGGTAATCATGAAATCTTACCTGAATATGCAGTACAGGCTTTAATTAACTAATATAACAAGAAGGTGAAACTATAGACTTAAAGGAAAACTTTTCGTAAACAAAATTTATAACTAAGATGCATTTAATTCATTCTATACTCCTTTTAGTTAAGTATATCAATTGTACAATAACTTATAGTATTATGTTCGTGTTTATATTGTCAACTATAGGCTGCAAAAATTCTACAGAAAGAAATTCTGTTGCAGGAAATAAAGATCAAGAAACAGCTAATCTAGATAGACCAAATATAGTATTTGTTATTAGCGACGATCAATCATATCCACACGCATCAGCTTATGGTGAAGATTGGATAAGAACACCTGGGTTTGATAAAATTGCTGCTGAGGGTATACTGTTTACAAATGCATTCTCAGCATCTCCTGGTTGTAGCCCCAGTAGAGCCGCAATATTAACGGGGCTTAATACCTGGCAATTGAAGCAGGCAGGAACCCACGATAGTGAATTTCCACTGGATTATAAGGTATTCCCGGAAATTTTAGAAAAGATTGGATATAAAGTTGGATTTACCGGTAAGGGGTGGGGGCCAGGTAATTGGGGAGCCAGTGGTAGAAGTCGTAATCCTGCAGGAGAAGAATATGATATGGCATATACCAAACCCAATTTAAAAGAAGTAAGTAGCATTGATTATGCTGAGAATTTTAATCAATTTTTGCTGGAAAGAAATAAAGATGAACCATTCTATTTCTGGTTTGGTTCTCGTGAACCTCATAGAGTTTATGAAGAAGGATCTGGAATAAGGTCAGGTAAAAAAATAGAATCCGTTTCAGTTCCGGCCTTTTTACCGGATAGTCCTGACGTAAGAAGCGATCTTTTAGATTATGCCTTAGAGATCGAATATTTCGATCAACAACTTTTAAAGGTTATTACAAAATTAGAAAAGGTCGGAGAACTAGAGAATACCTTAATCATTGTTACATCAGATAATGGTATGCCTTTCCCATACGCAAAGGCTAATGCAAACGAATATGGTACGCATGTGCCATTAGCCATTAGATGGGGAAAGAAATTAAAAGGAGGTAAGCTTGTGAAGGATTTAGTAAGTCTAATAGATATTGCACCTACTATTCTTGAAGCGGCATACGGAGAGAATTATCCCGAAATAATGAGAACCTACCCAATGGAGGGAAAAAGTCTTTTAAAATATTTTGAGCCAAAACTAAAGAATCTTGAAAAAAGGAATGCTGTTTATATGGCTAGAGAGCGGCATTCAAGTTCTAGATGGAATAACCTTACATATCCTCAACGTAGTATAAGGACAGATGAATATTTATATATCAGAAATTTTAAACCAGAACGATGGCCAGCCGGTGCTCCACAAAAAATTGGGAAGGATGGAATTCTAGAAAAAATGGATGGTGGTTATCATGATATAGATGCTTCACCAACATTAGATTATATGATTGCCAATCAAGTGGAAGATAAAACGGCATCTCTTTTTAAAAATGCAGTTAATAAGAGGCCGGCAGAAGAACTTTATGATATAAAAAATGATCCATATTGCTTAAATAATCTGGTAGGGAATAGAACATACAATAAAACTCTTTTAGATCTAAGAGCCAGATTAGGAGCTTATTTAATGAGAACAGAAGATCCCAGGGTAACTGGGAACGGAGATGTTTATGAAACTTATAAACGCTACTCTCAGATAAGGAAATTTCCAGAGCCAAAATGGAATCAGGATAGTGCTAAAAATTTCGATAATAAATATTTAGAGAACCAATTGCTAAAAATAGATTAAATGAACTCAAATTATGGGTGTATTACATCCGCCAAATAGATATCAATATGAAAAACCAGATAATTACTTTACTACTATTTTTAATAGCACTAAATGGACATAAGGCTTATTCGCAAATCAATGATGTAACTACCCCATTACATAATTTAAAGCCAAATTATGTGATTCCATATAAAGTTCCAGAGATTAATGAAGTTGAGAATGCATTAGATAAGGTATATCATTTTTTAGAAAATAGTACTGCTTCAACATTAATTAATAGTTCAAAGAAAGAAGTGAGAAATCTAAAGGAGGTCGATGCTAATACCACATTTGCACCTTCTTCTTTCCGCTTAACAAGCTATGAGTGGGGTGTTACCTATGCCGGTATGCTACATGCTACTGAAGCTACCGGACAACAATATTTTCAGGACTATACAAAATCACGGCTAAAACTCATTTCAGATCTTGCTATATCGCTTAAAGACAAAAATGTTGAGAAAAAAACGGCTGTACATTCTGTTTTAAAACCTGATGCCTTAGATGATGCAGGTGCCCTTTGTGCAGCGATGATAAAGGCTGAACGGGCTGGTCTGAATTTAGAATTAGAACCTTTAATATTAAATTTTATAGAATACATCAGTGAAAAACAATTCCGATTTCCGGA
The DNA here is from genome assembly GCF_002094855.1 of Zunongwangia atlantica 22II14-10F7. Lineage (GTDB taxonomy): Bacteria > Bacteroidota > Bacteroidia > Flavobacteriales > Flavobacteriaceae > Zunongwangia > Zunongwangia atlantica. Next base: position 28,580 of record NZ_ARYN01000005.1, on the reverse strand, counting down.
TGGGACATTAGCTCGTAACCGACCTCAAAAAAATACACTATGGTTGGATGACCTTTTTATGAGTGTTCCGGCATTGGCACAAATGGGTAAATTTACTGGTGAGGATAAATACTTTGATGATGCCGTGAATCAGGTAAAGCAATTTTCTAAGAGGATGTTTAATAAGGAAAAAGGGATTTATATGCACGGCTGGGTAGAATCCATGAATATAAAACCAGAATTTCACTGGGCTAGAGCAAATGGATGGGCTGTAATGGCCATGATAGAATTATTAGAGGTGCTACCGGAAAATCATCCTGGTAGAGAAGATGTTTTAGAGCAATTGCGGCTTCACATTCAAGGTCTCGCTTCCTATCAGGACGCGACGGGATTTTGGCATCAGTTAATCGATAGAAATGACTCTTATTTAGAAACCTCTGCAACTGCGATATATACTTATGCTATTGCTAAAGCCATTAATAATGGATATGTTAATGAAATGACCTATGGGCCAATGGTATTATTGGCATGGAATGCTGTAGAGACAAAAATAGATAAAGATGGCACTGTAGATGGTACCTGCGTGGGTACAGGTATGGGGTTCGATCCCGCGTTTTATTATCACAGACCAACTCACAAATATGCGGCGCATGGTTATGGTCCTGTACTATTAGCAGGTGCAGAGATAATAAAACTATTAAAGAATGAAAATTTCCAAATAGATGATAGCGCAATTCAACTATCAAAAGCAAATTAAAATCATATAAGTGATAGGAAAGATATTCCTTTATAATAAAAATTAGAATTAACCTAAACCAATATTATGAAACATACAAAGCTTACAACTTTATTTACCCTGTTGTTATTGCTAATGATAGCAGGCTGTAAAACAAAGAAAAAAACAGATGAGAACAGTTATTCACTAATAAAAGGAAACACGCTAGATGGTTGGACGCAAAAAGGTGGATACGCAAAATATACTTTAGAGGATGGTGTTGTTGTTGGAGAAACTGTTCCAGAGGATTCCCCTAATTCATTTTTAACTACCAATCAACTTTATGATGATTTTATACTCGAGCTCGATTACAAGGTGGATCCAAGTATGAACTCTGGTATTCAAATAAGAAGTAATAGTAAGCCAGAGTTTCAAGATGGCAGAGTGCATGGCTACCAGGTAGAAATAGATCCGTCCGATCGTAGTTGGAGTGGGGGGATTTATGAAGAAGCAAGGCGAGGTTGGCTGGTATCGTTAGAAGAAAATCAAACTGCAAGAGAAGCTTTTAAACAGAATGAATGGAATCATGTACGGGTAGAAGCGATAAATGACTCTTTAAAAGTTTGGTTAAATGATGTGCCTACAGCCTTTTTAATAGATGATGAAACAAAAACCGGTTTTATTGCTTTACAGGTACATCGAATAAAACCTGAGGAGAAACCCGGGAAGAAAATTATGTGGAAGAATATTATGATTCAAACAGAAAATTTAGAGGGGGCTTTAAGGAAAATGGACCTAAATCCTGTTAGGACCAAAAATAATTTAACTAGTAGAGAAAAAGAGAATGGGTGGAAAATGTTATGGGATGGTAAATCTACAAATGGGTGGAAAGGAGCAAAGCTAGATAGTTTTCCTAACGAAGGCTGGGTTATTGAAGATGGCCACTTAACTGTGCTTTCTACCGGAGGTAAGGAATCTGATGCCGGAGGGGATATAGTAACTGAAAAACTATATAAAGATTTTGAACTTAAGGTCGATTTTCAACTTACAAAGGGCGCAAACAGCGGAATTAAATATTATGTAGATACAGATTTAAATAAAGGACCCGGATCCTCTATAGGATTAGAATATCAAATTCTGGATGATAATAATCATCCAGATGCTAAATTAGGAAATCATGAAGGTAGTAGAACTTTAGCCTCTTTATATGATTTAATTCAAGCTGATGTTAATAAGTCAGTTAACCAAATTGGGCAGTGGAATAGTGCTCATATTATTTCTAAAAATGGTGTGGTAACCCACTTTTTAAATGATAAGAAAGTCTTAGAATACGATCGATTTAGTGAAAACTTTAAAAAACTGGTTTCAGAAAGTAAATACGATAAATGGCCGGATTTTGGCCAGCTCGAAAAAGGACAAATATTATTACAGGATCATGGGGATCGCGTATTATTTAAGAATATAAAAATTAAAGAATTATAATATGTCTTCAAGAAGAAAATTTTTAAAAAATACTGCACTTGGTGGAACAGCTTTAGCATTTTCAAGTTCTTTAATGGGGATGCCGGCGAAAAGTTACAATAGGATTATTGGCTCAAATGATAGATTAAATGTCGCCATTGCCGGATTAGGAAGACGACTTGCTGCATTTTATAATCCAATAGCACTAAAGGAGTCTAACGTGCATCTATCATATTTATGTGATGTTATGGAAAGTCAGCGAGCGAAAGCTTTAAATAATTTTTCAGAACGGATAGCATATAAACCAAAATTAGAGGTCGATATACGAAAGATCATTGAGGATAAAGATATAGATGTTCTTTTCAATTTAACCCCAGATCATTGGCACACACCAGGCTCTATCATGGCTTTGAAGGCGGGTAAACATGTATATGTTGAGAAGCCATGTAGCCATAACATGAATGAAAATGAATTATTGGTTCAGGCAGCCAATAAGTATGATAAGCTAGTCCAGATGGGAAACCAACAACGTTCTTCCGGTCATACCATAGATATCATTAACCAAATACATAATGGAGTTATTGGGAAGCCGTATAAGGCAGTTGCATTTTATGTAAATTCCAGAGATGCTGTACCAGTTCAAAAGAGGGCCGCAGTACCACAGGGCTTAGATTGGGAGTTATGGCAGGGCCCAGCTGTACACAGAGAATATACCTCTGAAACCTGGAATTATAACTGGCATTGGTACGGTTGGAATTATGGTACTGGAGAAGCAGGGAATAATGCGACTCACGAATTGGATGTTGCCCGTTGGGCTTTACAGGTGGAGTATCCGGAATATACAAAAGTGCTGGCTCATAAACGGCAATTTAAGGATGATGGATGGGAAATGTATGATAGCATGGAAGCTACTTTTAGTTTTCCTGATGATAAGGTTATTCAATGGGATGGGAAAAGTAGAAATGGCTATAATACTTATGGAGCAGGAAGAGGAACGATTATTTACGGTAGTAATGGTGCCGCATTTGTTGATAGGGAAAGATATGAAATAACAGATCTAAACGGAAAGATAATTAAAGAATTTAAGTCTGGCTCTAATGAATCTGGAACTGCTTTGGGTGGAGGAGGAGATACCTCGACTGCGCATGTATTAAACTTTTTCAATTCAATAAGAGGGAAAGATAAATTGCAGGCTCCTATAGCAGATGCGGCTGTAAGTATGGCAATGGTACATTACGCAAATATAGCCTACAGAACAGGTAATGAATTCGAGATCAATTCTAAAACAGGACATATTTATGACCGAAAAGCAATGAAATTATGGGATAGAAAATATGAAAAAGGTTGGGAGCCGAGTTTTTGATTTTTTTTGTGTTTATCGAAAATATTGATCACTAAGGTTTTGAAAACCTCTTAAGACAGAGAAAAATCAGTTAAAACCTTCAGCATAACTTAATCAGATTTAAATATTAAAAAAATAACATATGATTATAAAAACTAAAACCAGGATAAGCCTTATAATTTGCATTTTAGGAATTATCACTACCTGCTTTGGGACCTCAGTTAGTGAAAAAAGCTTCGAATTAACATCACCTAATGGTAAGTTAAAGGTCTTAATTAGGGTTGGCAAAAATATAAAATATTCATTGATCTTTTCAGATAAATTACTATTAGAAAATAATGAACTGAAGCTTGTATTGAAGGATAAAGTACTTGGCGAAGCTCCAATTATCAAATCTCAAAAAATGGGAGAATTTAATGAAGTTTTAACTCCCGTAGTACCACTTAAGTTTTCTAAAATTACAGATCATTATAATAATCTATATTTAGAGTTTGAGAAAGACTTTGGGGTAGAATTTAGAACATATGATGATGGATTTGCTTATAGGTTTATAACAAAAATTCCAGGAGAAATAGAAATTATAGATGAGTGTTTTTCGGTTAATTTCCCAGATGAATATAAGCTTCATTTACAGCAAACACCTTCTTTTAAGACAAATTATGAATATCCTTATACCCATTTAGGATCAAGTAAATTTGATGAAGAAAATAAAATGTCTACGTTGCCGGTATTGGTAGAAACAAAGAATAAATATAAAATTCTGATATCAGAATCTAATTTATTCGATTATCCCGCCATGTTTATTAGGGGAAAAAATACAAACGGAGTTCAATCGATTTTCCCAAAAAATCCAATAGAGTTTGAGCCTAATAATGATAGAAGTTTAAAGATCATAAAGGAAGCAGATTATATAGCTAAAACAGATGGTAATAGAAACTTTCCCTGGAGATATTTTATGGTATCTGAAAATGATGGAGACCTCCTTGAAAATACATTAACATATCAGTTAGCACCGAAAAGTAAAATAAAAGACCCATCCTGGATAAAACCGGGTCAGGTAAGCTGGGAGTGGTGGAATGGAGCTTCTGCATATAATGTGGATTTTGTATCTGGATATAATGAAGAGACTTATAAGTACTATATAGATTTTGCCTCAGAATTTGGTATTTCTTATATAATAATGGATGAAGGTTGGGCAAAGAGTACTACAAATCCATATACACCAAATCCAGATATAGATTTATTCGAGCTAATTAAATATGGGAAAGAGCGTAATGTCGATATTGTTTTATGGCTACCATGGTTAACCGTAGAAAATAACTTTGAGTTATTTAAAACCTTTAAAGAATGGGGGATAGCAGGTATAAAAATCGATTTTATGGATCGTAGCGATCAATGGATGGTTAATTTCTACGAGAGAGTAGCAAAGGAAGCAGCAAAGCATAAATTATTTATTGATTTTCATGGAGCATTTAAGCCTGCTGGTTTAGAACGAGCTTATCCAAACATTTTAACCTACGAAGGGGTTTTGGGAATGGAACAAATGAGCAGGGCGACCCCTGATAATAGTATTTACTTACCATTTATGCGAAATGCAGTTGGTTCTATGGACTATACACCTGGAGCAATGTTAAGTATGCAGCCTGAAATTTATCATAGCAAACGTCCTAATTCTGCCGGTATTGGCACTAGAGCTTATCAAATGGCGTTGTTTGTAATTTTTGAAAGTGGGCTTCAGATGTTGGCTGATAGTCCTTCAAATTATTATCGTGAGCGTGAATGTACAGAGTATATAACTAATGTGCCGGTGACCTGGGATGAAACTCTTTCTTTAGATTCTAAATTAGGAGAATATGTGATCATTGCAAAGCGCAAGGGAGAAGATTGGTACATCGGGGCGATGACCAATAATAATGAAAGTTCGAGGCTTATTGAAGTATCCTTGGATTTCCTATATGGCGAGGACACTTATGAAATGGAATACTTTGAAGATGGAGTAAACGCCGCAAAGCAGGCCATGGATTATCGTCATTCTAAAAAAGTAGTAAAAAAGACCGATAAGTTAAATATTAAAATGGTTAGAAATGGAGGTTTTGCAGGAGTATTAAAGAAAATACACTGAATATTTTAATAATTGAGATGGAATAGGTCATTTTTAGTTTAGAACACCTAAAATTATAATTTTAACTATTAATGCACTTAATTAGGTATTGAGATTTAAAAATTTTATTCTTTATATGAAATTAGTAGTGATTCTTGCTTTTATTATAACCTTGATTTCTTGTAAAGAGAAAAAATCAACTTTTTTCGAACATTCTCCGAAAATTGAAAAAATATCTTTGAAAACCCCATTTAATATGCCGAAAATTAAGGTTCCAAATTTTTCAAATTGCGAGCGTTTTGTCATAACGGACTTTGGAGCAAAAGGGGATAAAGAAACTACTTCTAAGGCTATCAAAATGGCTATAGAAAAAGCAAATAAACAAGGTTGTGGAGTTGTAGTTATTCCAAATGGAGAATGGTTGACGAAGAAAATTCACTTGAAAAGTAATGTAAATCTCCATTTAGAAGATAGCGCAAAATTGATATTTTCTGAAGATCCGGAAGATTACTTACCTGAGGTATTCACTACTTGGGAGGGGATGGAATGCTATAATTACTCTCCATTAATTTATGCTTTGGAATGCCAAAATATAGCTATAACGGGTAAAGGTAAATTACATGCTAAAATGGACGTCTGGAAAACTTGGTTTTCCAGACCAGAGGCACATTTAAACAGTCTGAAGCGTTTATATAATTTAGCATCATTTGACAAGCCTGTTAAAGAAAGACAAATGGTAAATGATACTTCACATTTTAGACCTCAATTTATACAATTCAATAGAAGTGAAAATATTCTTCTTGAAGGGGTGACCATTGTAAACAGTCCTTTCTGGACTATTCACCCCTATTTGTCTAAAAATGTGGTAATTAGGGATGTTAAAGTTAAAGCTCACGGACATAATAATGATGGGGTAGATCCAGAAATGAGTCAGAATGTACTAATTGAAAACTGTATCTTCGATCAGGGCGATGATGCGATTGCTATTAAATCGGGAAGGAATCAAGATGCCTGGCGTCTAAATACGCCATCAAAAAATATTGTAATGAGAAATTGTGTCATGAAAAATGGGCACCAGTTAGTAGCCATTGGTAGTGAATTATCGGGAGGTGTGAAAAATATTTTAATTTCTGACTGCGAGGTGATTTCAGGGGCATCGATGTTTCATCTTGTTTATATTAAGACTAATGAACGTCGAGGAGGCTTTGTAAGTAATATTCATGTGAATAATATAAAATCTGGAAGTATCAAAAAAGGAATTTTGGGTATTGAAACGGATGTCCTATATCAGTGGCGAGATCTAGTACCTACAATCGAAAAAAAACTTACTCCAATTAAAAATATATATATAAATAATATACACGCTTCAAAAGCAGAATATGTAACCCTTATTAAAGGACAGAAAGATCTAGCAATTGAAAATGTAAAAATTTTAAATGTAGAAGTAGACACAATTCTAAGTAAAAAATACATTAATAGTAATATCAATGGATTTTATGTACAATAAATTGCTAGTTGTGTTATAAAATTGCACAATTAGGGGTATTTCTGATTTAAGTAATGAAGGAAATCCATTTTTGATGAAAAATCGAATACTCATTCAATTCGGAAAATTGATCACTCTACTATTCACTTTTAGATCGATATGTCGTTCACCATTTGCTTCGTTGAGATCAATCAACAGCCGTTTATCTTTAGCCATGGAAAACTTATCATATGCGACGACAAAACTCGCTTTTGCTCCACCAGTTATTTTAGTAGGTATTTGGTGGGAGTATATAGGTTTTTTCAGAACACTTTGCATGGATTTTTTCTTTCCCCTTTGCTTCGTTTGTACATAGAGTTTCAGAAAATTAAGATCATAGTCCAGAGTAGAGGTATTGCTTAATTGAAATTTAAAATACAGCTGATGATCCCTAAACACAATATTTTGAAGTTCCAGTTTGATGCCATACTTACTTTTTTTCTTTTTTCGAATATGCTCCTGACTATTTAAAATCGTAATACAAGTAGATTGATAATCAGTACTATCTATTTTATTTATAAGAGAATCACTTGTAATATTCTGATTCTTTTGCTGTTCCGATACTTCTGTTTGATAGTGTTCGTTTCCAATACTTGATTCCGCACTCAAAAAATAAGTGAGTTTGGAGAGTTCTTTTCTATACTTTAGGATATAGCTATATATGGAACCATCATTGCAGATCACCAGTAAATTGGTAAGTGTACCGGGACTGGCCTGTAAAAGTCCAAGATTTTGCTGCTGATCACGATTAAATGTAAAAGCAAAATTTTCAGCTCCGGTAATTCCCTGACGAATTGGTTTTGGAAAAAACAAGGCTACATTATAGGTTTCGTTAGCATAAAGGGTATCCAGTGCTTTTGAAGTTTCTGCTTGAATACTTCCATAGAAAAGGATAAGAAAAAGAGTAAGTACAGTTTTCATGGTTTTAAATTTTAGAAGGTTTTAAAAGAAGTTTATAGTTATTGCTAATGGTGACTTTGATATTGCGGTGATTTTTTCTGAAAATCCGTTGAAGACCACTGACCTGTGGAACTCCTGTTATTTGAATATCATCAACGACATCTCCAATGACTTCCTGGCTTGCTTCGGCCTGAAAGCTATTTTGGATATAAATACCAGCATTACCGTCACTCTGATCATAAGCCATTAAAGCTATAGGTTCATGGTTGATTCGTGAGATATCAATGAGCACGCGATTAGGTTGAAATCGTACAAACCCGAATAGTTTGGTGTTTTTAGGATATCGATGACCATTGATACTACAATCTTTACGTAATCGCAGTTGCAAGCGATAACCGGATCGAACGACCTGATGCCCATCAACAACAGCTGGAATAACAGAGTCTGTAAAAGTATTATGGAGTAATTGCTTTTCGGAATGTGCCGCAAAAAACAATTGATGATCTAATGCCCGCTCTTTTATATTAAAATGATTTTTAAAAGAGTGAGAAGATCTGGTTAAGCTAGGATTTAAATGATTTGCTGAACTATTCCCGACCGCTGTTTTTTTTGAGCTTTGCGTATGTGGCGGTGGATTGGGTAGTAAACTATCCTGCATGGGAATGGAGGGATTAATCCCACTGGATGGACTTCTATTATTCAGGCTATCTTTATCATATTCCTGGTAAATACTAGGCGCGGTTCGCTCTTTTGTTTCTTCCAGATTATTGAGTGCTTCTAATTTGGAAGTATAGGTTATGGGCTCTTCAGAGAGTTCGGGGATACCCGTGCGTTGAAGGTTTATATCTTCCTGCCCATCATCAAGATACCAAAAGATGGCGCCGACAATAAAGGCAATTACAATTACCGTAAGAGCGATAAAAACAATACTGTTTTTAGGTATTTTCATGATTTTTAATTTTAATCAGTTACTTTTTGAAGGGAGTTTTCGTAAAAGTCAGTGATCAGCATTCCATGCGGATTTTTAGGAAAATACCGTTCTACCCGGAGTATTTTTCCGGAAGTAATAAGCTCATAGGTATCCGTAATTCCCCCACGGTTAATTTTAAAAATTGTGGTGGTTCGAAACGGAATAGGAAGGTTTTGTAAATCAATTTCACTTTGTACCCGAGTAACCTGTTGTACTAAGGAGTATTGTAGCAAGCGATTATAAACACCATCAGCCTTTTTTTGTTGGTATAAATCACTTACACTTTGATCCCCGAGCCATAAGGCTTTTTCAATGTGTTTTTCGTAGGTTCCTGATTCCAGATCGTAAAAATACCGATGGAAATTGTCCAAATGCGACAATACTTCCACATCCAGATGGTCTTTTTTGTTTTCCCAAGTTAAGGGGAGTACATTGCCATTGGCATCAACAGCAAATGCATTATTTAATGCTTCATTATGGATGGAATAGGTTAGCCATGCGGAGTAGCTAATCGCAAGGAATGCACCAATGCTTATACTTATGGAGACCAGACGGTTTAATTTTAGTATTGCAAAAATATCAGTATAAGGTGTTTTCATAATTTAATGGATTAGAGATGAATATTACCCGATAATCGGGAATTGATACGCTTAAGCGCTACCTGAATTAGAAAGGTTAATCAACTATTTCATGAGGTAAATAAGCGAAGACTAAAACTGGTCGCTTTTTTATAGAGTTTAAACTTCAGGAATACAATAAAGCCTATGGAACCTGCTTCAATAATGATGTTGATTAGTGGATTATCCATCGTTATACCGAGAAGCTCATTCCAGAAATTTGCATTGATTTGGGTATAAAGTGTATTGATGAAAATGTTAACTAGGAAAAATGCCGGAACCAGCATGTAAACAGCGGTGTAGAGTCTAAAGAACTGGTACGCCATAGATCGGAATTTATCGAAGACCGAAAGGCTGATGATCAGTGGGAAAAATGCTTGCATCAGTCCTAATAAAAAATAGCGCTCGGCCAGAAATAATGGATAGATAAATAGATCCAGAATCCATAAAAACAGACCCGCCATAAAGGAAATCATTTTGATTCCGTAAAGTGGAGTAACCAAAACATCGTATAAGGTTGCCAGTGCCTTTTGCGCTACCTCTATACCTCCGGCAATACCGGTATATTCTGGTTCCAGTTCCATTTCCTGTAGCTGAAGAGGAAGCAACGGAGGTGCTGTATCCCGATAGTCCTCTTCAATAGCAACAAGAATAGTGTCAAAGAAGCCCAAAAGCTGCGTGGAAAACACAACGATTAAGATAACGGCAAAATTTTTGACTAATGCCCCGGGGCTGAGTCCCCAGGTATATCCTTCACGGTCAGCAATTCCCTCATTGTATTTTTTCAGAATGTTCACTAGAAATAATACAACACCAAGTCCTTTTATTCCGGTGATGGTATACTGAGAGAAGTCACTGTCTTTAATAATCTGAAAGACACTATCTACGTATTCCAGACCAATACTATAAGCAAGCAAAGCATTCATCAAAATTCATTTTCGCGGTTATTGATTTTATCCTGCATCTCCCGGAAGGAGATGATGTCCCGGTATCTTTTTGTTTTCTGATTGATTTCCATTACCATTTTCCGGGAGGCCTCTTTTTTCTCCTGAAGGATTTTAGCCCGTTCTGCATCGCTCATTTTGAGATAATCACTAGATAAAATACTTTCCATATAACTAAGATCTTCAAGGCTGGTTTCAATGATGCGATTAAAAGCATCACTGACCCTTTCGATTTCTGAAGGTCGGATATAGGGAGAGGCTAAGATTTCCCGAAGATCATCACGAACCATCCGGTATAGGCGCTGGTTATTTTCGGTAATTTCCTGAACGGCATGTAATTGTTTGACAACATTGGTTACCTTTTCCAGATTTTCTTTTTGCTCCTTTAAGAAGTTTACGGTCTGTACTAAATTGGATGTTTGTTTGGCTGATTCGATCAATTGTTGCGCCAAGCTGATAAAGTTGGTATTGTCATAGACCGGCATTCCCTGAGCTTGTATGTTTCCCGGAATTAGTATTAGAAATGAGATTATGGTAATACATAAAAGGTGCTGTTTAGCGGTAAGTAAAGTTTTCATAAGCTGTAAGTTTTATGGATTTAAAAATTCTTTTATAGCCGCTTCCATATCATTGGTTTTATTGTAATTGGCCATTATCGCTTCGTTTTCGGCACCATCGGTGAGGTAAGCGGCATAAACTTCGGGAGGTACTTCCAAACGAAAGATGTTACTTTCTTTTCCAATCTTAATGAAGATCTCGGTATACTTTCGCGACCCCGAGAAATTGTTACGGATGGATCGCAGTTGCGTTAGATCATGATCGGATAACTTCAATCTCGAGGCGAGTTCATCGTATCCTTTCTCATTGTTGAGACTATAAATGACCTGCGTATTTTCAAGAATACTGGCAGCCGTTGTATTTCCTGGGAGTTGATTGATCGATTGGAGGATGATACCGATGGCACCGTTTTGTTTACGAATGGCCTGATAATAGAATTCAACGCTTTCGAGTACATTATCAAATTTGAGTTGCTTAGCGAATTCATCAAACAAAATAATTCCACGTTCGGATCGGTTTCTCCAAATCGTTCGCTGTACCGCTGTTTTGATAAGCTTTAGCATTACCGAAAGAATTTCTTTGTTATCACGAACTTCATCAAGTTCAAAAATTATTAAGCGTTTATCTTCCAGTTTATAGGTTTGATCTTCCTGATTTTCAAATAGGAAACTATAGATCCCGTTCTCCACATACTCAGACATAACATGAAGAAAATCAGATCGGTTAAAGTATTCCATTTTGATTCCCAGTGCTGCAGGTAGTGATTCCCCGGAGTCATCAATGAAATGATAGAAGCCGGCTAAAGAAGGAATCCCGGATTCTTGTTGGTAATAGGCTTTTAAGATCTTTTTGAGTGCTACAGATTGCGCTTTTTCAATCCTGGTGCCGGGAGCGAGGAGCTCAAATATAAATATGGCCAGATCTTCAAGCCGTTCGGTAGTGAGATCTTTAGCTGTAGCGATATAGAAAGGATTGATCCCAAGACTTTCTCCCTCATGATATCGCATTACGGTATATTGCCCGGGATAGAGCTTGGCAAGCTTTGTATAGGAACCTCCAAGATCGATAATTACCAGACGAATTCCCTGCTCAAAATACTGACGAAGTATATTATTGGCTAAAAAAGATTTCCCTTCCCCGGTCGGGGCGAAAATGGCAAAATTACGAGCTTTTATTCGTTTCTTTCGTTCATCCCAAACATCCTTAAATACGGGTATATTATAAGCCCTGTCATTAAAAATGATGCCTTGTGGATCAGATCGGTATGAGGTGTTATTGATTAAAAGACATAAAGCATGTTTAAGTTCACTTACATAAAGATCGTGGTCTTTGAAATTAGTAGCATGAGCCCAGTAGCTGTTAAGGATATAATGCTTTAAAGCTTCCCCTTTCGGAGCATAGGGTATAATATCCAACTCCTTAAATTCCGAATTGATTTTTGAGGCAATGTTCGAGAGCCGGTATGGCTTTTTTGTCCAGTATATAATATTTAAATGCCCTCTTATAAATCGGGACTGCTCATCATCGTTAATGCGGTCTAGGATTTCCTGTATTTTACCTAAAATGATTTTGTTTTGGGAACCAAAATTGACACTTTTTTTCAATGCCTCAATTTTTTGTTCCAGGATCCGGCGCCATTTGTATTTATCATCAAGGATCATAATCTGATTAATCATATGATTTTCGTGAAGGGCGAGACCAAGACCATCAATAAATCCCATTTGAAAGCTAAAGGTGTCGGAAGTAAAAGCTTCATTGATTTTACTGGTATGCAGCTGATCGCCAAAACACAATTCATTATTGATGGCCATAGCACCATAATGATGTTCTCCAACACTTACACCATCACGATGCAGTAACATATCTGTTTTATGATCTTCGTGATATCCATTAAAATAATCTTCTGTAAGTTGGAGCGATTGCTCAGGAGACAATGGACTTAAGCTAATTTTTCGACTATTGTTTAGGAAGGAAACCGCATCTGATACACTGCTTACAAATTGATCTACACGCTCGGATATGCGTTTGGGAATTGTGGTATTCAGCTTTTTGAACGGATTGACAAACCGAGTACTTTGAATGGATTTACCGGCTGGAAGGACAAAAAATAAATGACACTCATGATAGAGATATTCCCTTCCCTTAAAATAGGTATAAGTTGCTTTTTCTAAAAAGCGCTGTTTTGGAAGGGCCGAAGCGGAATATTCCTTTTTGTGATAGGTGTCTTGCTTGTGAACAAGGCATCCGGAAGGCAATGATTTTAGGGATTGAAACCAGCTCGAATGCAGCTTTTCAAAATCTTTTTCAGAAAGAGAATAGATTTCCGGTAGATGTACACTGTAGCCTAAAATCACGTTACCGTTATTGGCATAAGCTAAATTACCATCCATATGGATTAGCGGATGATATTTTGAAAATTCAAGTCTTTTCATAAGTTATTCCTGAATAAAATTTATTGGTGATATGCTTTGGAAATCGTCCCTTTGGTGCGAATGAAAGAGGACGGTTGCTCATTCGCAGTAATAGGATGTATAATCCAAGGTTCCATAGTAATGCGCTAGCAATAATTGTCATGCTAAAAGCAAAAATGATGATCAAAAGGGAGCCGATTACCGATACCATACATAGAGCGAATAGGGGTATCGGTAATCCAAAAATAATGGCACCCTTACGGATATTGCGGTAGGTGTCAAAAGAAGTCATATTCTTTTCTTTAAACCACAATACCAAGGATATAGGAGAAGATTCCTACCACGGCTCCGGCAATAAGTACAAATACCAATACCCGGGTAATCCCTTTTTTAATATCCGAGTTCTCTCCAAAGAAATGACCGGCATTAAAAAGAAAGCCTACTAAAAAGATCACTGCCAAAATAATAGGAAATACACTTCGGATCGTACTGGCGATATCATTTACGGAATCTTCAATACCCCCAATCTGAGCAAAAAGTGGCGTCGCAAAAACGCTTAACATTAAAGTAAGTACAATTGATTTTCTCATAACATAATGATTTAGAATTTGTTATGATAAAGTTATAGTTTTAAGGATGTAAAATACTGTAAATCAATAATTTGTGAATAAAATAAAGTTTAGTATCAGATGATAGATTTTAGTGCTAATTGTCAATAAATACTATGATCAGAACCAATGATCTGTTGATAACTTATTAAATGGAATATATCGGAGGTCTCAAAAACGTCAATGTATCGTTCATTTACCTAAAGTTTATTTTTAAAATCCCCGAAAATATACTTCAAAAACATACGCAACTTTTTCATTATCAGTGTATCTATATAGAAACCAATACTAGTCATTATGAAAAAAGTTTACGAATTAATTTTGTTGCTATTCATTGTTGCTTCCTGCAGTACGAATCCTGAAAATGACAATAGTTTTTCCTTTTCTAATGGGAATACCTCGGAATACGACGAAATGGGAGAGTTTCAAACTAGAGATCAATATGAAGAATATGTAGAGAATCCATTTGTATATACGTCAGAAGCTCCAATTTCCACATTCTCCATTGATGCCGATGGTGCTTCCTATGGGAATATGAGAAGATTTATAATGCAGGAAAATATGTTACCTCCAAGAGGAGCCATTCGTACAGAGGAGTTTATTAATTATTTTAACCTGGATTACGACTTTAATGGAGGCGAACATCCCATTAGTTTAAATGGGGAGCTTAGTGGAAATCCATGGAATAGTGAAAACAAATTGATTAGAATTGGAATAAAAGGTAAAACAATACCTGAAAGTGAAGATGTACCATCAAACTTTGTCTTTCTTATTGATGTCTCAGGATCGATGGCCAGTGAAGACAAGCTGGAACTTTTAAAGAATGGTTTTAAATATTTCGTTGATGGATTAGGGGCAGAGGATCGTATAGCAATAGTGACTTATGCCGGTAGTGCCGGAGTCTTATTAGCATCAACTTCCGGGACAGAAAAAAACACTATCAAAAATGCAATCGATCAATTAGGTGCGGGAGGAAGTACAGCCGGAGCAGCAGGAATTTCTACTGCATACGAGATCGCACAGGAAAATTTTATCGAAAATGGCAATAACCGAATTATTCTGGGAACTGATGGCGACTTTAATGTGGGAATAAGTAACCGAGAGGAACTCATAGCGCTTATAGAAGAGAAAAGAGTTTCCAAAATATTTCTAACCGTCTTGGGAGTAGGTCGGGGGAATTTAAACGATGCTGCCCTGGAGCAGATTGCCAACCATGGAAATGGAAATTATGAATATATCGATAATCCGGAGCAATTACGGAAAGTCTTTATTTACGATTATAGTAAATTTTATACCATAGCCAAAGATGTTAAAGTTCAGGTAGCTTTTAATCCTGAAGTAGTGGAAGCTTATCGCTTAATTGGATATGAAAACAGAATTTTAGATACAGAAGATTTTGAAGATGATACGGAAGATGCCGGGGAGATCGGTGCAGGGCTAAATATCACTGCACTCTATGAAATTGTTCCTGTTGGTAATGTTTCTGAAAACCTTTCAGCTTTTACAGTAGATTTTCGATATAAGTTACCGGATAGCGATGTTAGCGTTCCTATTCAGTTAGAAATTTTTGATGAAGCAAAAAGTTTTTCTGAGTCATCTGATTTTATGAAGTTTACCGCCGGTATTTCAGCATTCTCGATGCTCCTTTCTGATTCCGAATATAAAGGGACAAGTAGTTATGATCAGGTATTGGAATGGATCAACAGTACCAATTTACGAGATGAACATGGCTTTAAAGCGGAGTTTAAAGAAATAGTCGCAAAGGCCAAAGATTTGTGATTATTTAATAGTAATGATAGTTATATACCGGATAATAAAAGGAATGTGCCGAAAGCATATTCCTTTTATTTTCTTTTGTCTCCGGTGTGTTTCTGAAAGGCGATGAGATTAAACATTTCTTTCATTCGGCTTCGTACTCGTATACCATAACGCGATTCTAATTCTTCAGCGTTGAGGTTAGTGGTAGCATGTGTTTTAAAGGATCCTTTACTTAGGTTATGACGTTCATATCGGGAGAGTAAAACCTCGCCCATGACATTACAATCTTTTCCGTAAAATCTTCCGGGAAGTTCCACTCCAAGATCATCAAAACAATAGTAGCCTGAATTCCCATAATCTTCAATAGTTTTATAACCGATATGGTTGAATCCGAAGCTTACATTACGGCATGGAATCATTTCGTAAAAACGCCGCTGTGGATCCAGGTGTCGTAATAATTTCATGAGACTGGTTTTACCACAGCCTACAGGTCCGGAAAGTAATATTCCTTTATTGATATCAATATCATATTTCGCACAGGTGGTTGCATCCCTAATCATGTAGGAACACAATTGTAATAGTATTTTTCGATCGTTACTGAATAGCTCAAAATGTGATCCAAACAGTAATTTTCCTTTGGCTTCCAGGTAAACCAGAATTTTAGAAAAATCATAGTGTACACAGCAGCCATCAAATCTTCCGAGGGAATAGGTGACGCCACCTTCAACAATTTTAGAGGGGTTGTCCATAATCTTTATCGTTAGTTGTTTTTAAGTAGTCTATATCCTTTTCAGATTTGGGATGCCTGATCTTGTTTTTCTTTTCAAAAGCATGTTGTGTATCGATCCATTTTTTCGCGAGTGATTTCCAGTTCTTAATGGCTAGACCATCACCGGTAACCCAATTTTGTCCATGATAGTGATCAAAAAAATGATTGGCACTGGATTTTTTTGATTTTAAATTTTTAAAAAATAAAATAACCTCCTGCCGGTTTGGTGTTTTAATGTTTATAGGTTTATTATGTTTTATATTAGATACGCATGCTTGTTCGCTCACGGGATACTTCCGATCGTCGAGCTGTTCAGTGGTGGGATGGTAGCGTTCGGCAATCTGTTCTAATTTGGGATCGTAACCGGATGCTAATTCCTGCTCGGTATTGTCAAGAAGTTGCATCCGAATTCTACTGCCTTTAAACGGATTGAAAGAAGGGTAATATATTAGATATCCCCAGTCGTGTAGTTGTACAATACAACGATGGTATGTTGAAGTAGAACCGATCTTGGAAATTTTCATAAGCAAATGCCTATCAGCATAAAATTCAATGGCAAAACGACTTATATTCCATTCCTGAAAAAGAGCCATGTATAAACTAACATGGGACGGACTTAGCCGGCTATCTTTGTAAAACTGCTCATAGGCCGCGGTCAGTAGTTTGATATAATTGCGCATTAAAGTTTCATTTTATGATGAATACTGTTTTGATCTAAAACTTTTTGAATCTGCCGGGTATCGTAATAAATAATGCCTCCCATTTTAGTATAAGGCAGGGTACCGTTAATTCTTAAGTTTTGAAGTGTTCCCGGACTGATTTGAAGCATATCCATAACTTCTGCAGATTTTAAATAGCGTTTTACTTTATTCTTAGATTGTGAGGTGAGCAGTTTTTTAATGTCTTCGAGTAGCTCTACTTTAAATTCTCTTAAATCGTCGGTTGTAATAATTGTACTTGGCATAATAAATTGGTTTTAAAAAAAAGGACTATCAAGGTTGATTGTTTTTAAATGATAGCCCTTTCCATGATTTGACTTTCGTTCTGTAAAATTGGTGGACTTTGATGGTCTTTTTTCGGTAGGAGCTTCGTAGTACGATAAACTTTAACTTTTGATAGGATTTAGCTTGTTATGACCTGATTTAAATATTGGGAAGGAAGAATAAGAGGGAGCTAAGGCGCGAAATAGGAAAAAATTTTACGAGAAATGAACTTTTCGTAGTACGAGTTAACTACGAATATCTATTTTTTATCGTCTTCTCGCATTTTAGCGTCCATGATTGCGGCAAGCGAATGAAGATATTTGGTACGAGGATCTTTACGGGATTTTATTTCGCCGTATGTTTTGTAGAAATTATCGATCTTGATATTAAAGAAATCTTCAAAAGCCGCAAAAAGCGTTTTTAGATCTACGGTTCCATGATTGATGTCTCCATTGAAATAAAAAGAATAGATCATTTCGACCAAATTGGTTTTGGTACCGGACCAAATTAAAAGATTAGGTTTTCGTTCCCTGAAATTACTGCTGCTTCCCGGTTCTATTCTTTCCAGTTTTTCCCGAATATAATGAATGTAACGGTACAGCGCCTGTACCTGAGACCAAAGCAAATCATGAGAGGTGGAGAATTCCGGGTATTGGTAGTAGAAAATATTGGGGTTAAACGAGAAATCTCTTTTCCCGTGACGACTAAAGAACATATGATCAAGATACGTATGTCCCTGTTCCATATAACTTACAAAACTGTTATTCTCCGAAAAGAATTGATTGATCTTTTTCATTTCTTTCTCGAGAAATCGCACCTTATTAGAAATACCGATTTTTGGTAGTTTAATCTCACAATGACGTACCTGAGAGAAGTAGATATGGTAACTCATTGGGAGAGGTTTGATATTTCTGAAGAAGTCTATTTCTGACTGGGGATCTTCAAAATCATTCTTATCCACGTGTTTTTGAAGTTTAGTAAGCGTTTTTACCGAGAGCTGAATTCCGGATTCAGCCTTTTTAAGATCGGAATCTCCGGAATGAATCAGACTATCGATGTTTTCGCTAAAAGTCGACATAATGTTCTCGATCATGGGGTGCGTATTTAAGGATAACAAATAGTGACGTTGTTGTGCTAGTTTCAAATTTGAATCGTATAAGTAATCTGGATCAAAGAAAATTTAATGCGTTTGGGAAATATAGACTTCTAATCTGTTCTTAACCATTCCAAGGACTCCATGGCAAAATTGTCCTTTGCTTGTAGATATGCACATTTCTCAATGATCTTTGCGCCAAGCTTCCGTTTTTCAAAACCCGCCGTAAGTCCGAAATCGACCCGTTTATAATCTAGAGCTTTCGATCTTTTAATAGTATGATAGAGTAAGTGTCTATAGATGTTGTATCGATATGCGAATGTGTAATCCATACCAATAATTGCAGGCGTATAAATCCCACTTTTGTTTTTATAACAAAACATTACTCCTACTAAATTTTGATCGGGCTCTTTTAAAGAAATCAATATAAATTCCCATTGAGGAGCGTCCTTCATATGGGTAAATAAACTAAAGGGATAAGTAAAAGTATTTAAACCCAAATTTTGATTCTTTACCGACTGGTATAACTTGTAGCATTGTAGCAGTTCTATATTATTGATAGATTGCCTGTAATCTATTTTTAAATCATTTTCAAAAGCAAGAATTTCTTTTCTAAAATGCTTACGTGATCGTTTACTTAAAATTTGAATATATTCCTTTTGATCTTTCCATTCGAACGTATCGAAAACCGCAGATTCTGGCATGGCAACCTGAATAAAACCTTTTTTATGTAGGTATAGTTTGATTTCGGTATCCTTTTGATCAAAATCGCGCAGAATGACATAATCTGGATTCAATTTTTTGTCAAGAATTTCTATTTGTTCCAGTAGGAGATCAAAAGCCTGTTTCCAAAGCATGTGATCCCTATCGAGAAATAGATGGTTACCTTCGGTGACCATGGATCCCATACAAAGGCAATAACTTGTGTGATAGTAAGGATTTGACTTTCTTTCCTTTTCTATTCTTACGGAAACAGAGCTTGGAGCCAGCATATCTTCTTTCCACAACCCATAAGTAAAAAAAGTAGAAAGAATACATTTATCATTTTGGTCCAAGATATTGAAATAAAAAAATTGAAGTTGATGTTCAGGTGTTTTTTCATGCTTAAAGATTTTTTCTAAAGTCACCAGACCATCCCAGTCATAAAAGCTATTATTTCCAACTCGCTCATTCCAAAAGCTTGGAGATATTTCTTCAATAGAATTATATTTTTTAAGACTTAATTTTTTATCTAGTTGTTTAGATTTTTCAGAGCCTTTGATCGTCCGACCAAATGCTGCAGATACCCGGTTAATATTAGTCCCCGTATCATGTAAAGCTTTAGGATATTCTTTTTGTAATGTCTTTACAAAATCCTCGATATCCTTTTGTTGATTATGTCTCGATATACTAATGCGTAATCCGGTATTTTTGATTGGAACAGCAGGAAAAATTCCAAGATTGGTATAAAAGCCTTTGGCTATTAATCGTTTAATAAGATTAAAACCAGTCTCTGGCATACCCGTTCCTATGTAGAATATCGGAGAATCGTTATGTGTAATTAATGGAAGCCTAGTGTTTTTTAGGCATTGATCCATAAATGAAATACGATCATAAAGTTCCTTTTGTAATTGATAGATTTCGGGAGATAAATGAATTTTCGCAGAAGCTATTGCAGCACCAACGGCGGCTGGATCTAGTTGAATAGAAAACGTAAGTGGTCCTCCAAAATTTTTAATTCTTTCCTGAATCTTTTGATCTTTACAAACCATAACTGCACCACTAGCTCCAAAAGTTTTGCTTAGTGTGGAAATGAGAATTACTTTTTCTGGTAATTCTTTGAGAATACTCATCACATAACCACTACCGTTAGCACCTTTCCAACTCATTCCATGGACATCATCAAAGTATAAATAAAGTTGACTATATCGTTTGGCTAGTCCTATTAAATCTTCGATAGGTGCATAATCTCCGTACATCGAATACATCCCATCAGCCATAAACCAAATTTTGTTGCATTTCGATTGTAATTTTTTCAATTTTTCTTCCAGCATGTCAAGGTTATTATGGCGAATCATTTCGACTGGAACTGAACGTAGTTTTAGTGGCTGTATGGCACTTTGAACACTCCAGTGTACCTGATGGTCTAAGATAATTCCATCGCCATCATTCACAACAGAGGGAATAACACCTAAATGTCCTAGAGTACTGTTCTTGGTCACCACGACGAAATGATCATTATATATTTTGGACAGTAAGGTCTCTAGTTCGCGGTATAAAGGATGAGAAACATAAGATTTAGACATTGGGAATTCTGTTCCGTAGGCTTGTATGGCTTGAATAGCGCCTTGTTTTAAACGCTCATCCTGTTCTAACCCCAGATAACCTGTAGTTCCAAAATTGAACAAATCCTTTCCATCAATTTGAAGTTTTCTTCCATTGATAGAATTTCCATCAGCATACAGATGAAGAGCGCCGGATTCTTTGGCACTTGTCATCACCGAGATTACGGTGTTTAGGATATTATTGTACTTAATTTTCGCCATTTGTTATCATTTAAACTCCTATCAAGCTAAAAAAACAACCGCTTTGTTTTAAGAAGAAACATTAAAATGGTCTACGAGTCAAATCATGAAATTTAAAGTCAAATAGGCGTATTTACTGGTATTTTCTATGAATTATTGTAATCTATTGATTGTAATGTTAAATTAAGGTTATGAAAATTTTTCCTATTTTTAGAATAGAAATAGGGATACAAATGTTTAAAGGAGAAGATTATGCACACTTCTGGGTCGAGGAGGGTATTCTTAATTTTATATATAAACCCAATATAATTCTCGATATCAATGAAGCTCGGGCTGTGGTAAAAGCCAGATTACGACTTCAGCAAGGAAAAGTATACCCCATTTTATGCGACATAAGACAGCTTAAAACTTCTAGTAAGGCAGCAAGGGAATATCTCGCTGTTGATGGATGCCTGAATGCATTAGCGGTTGCCTTTGTTATAGAAGAAAGCTATTTTGGAACCATGATGTCGGCATTTAGGGAGATTAGTAAGCCTAATGTCCCCATTGAGACTTTTACAACCACTTCAGAAGCCTTAAACTTTTTGAAGCAATTTGAATAACCTTATAACCCACCAAGTTATGAATACCCCAACTTTCAAAGCCAGGGTACAGGAGATTCTGAATTTTATTACAGAAATCACTCTTGGTACCTATACTTACACCTTGCCACTTAGAAATCAAAAGGATGAGCTCGAACAGATTGCAATTTCTCTCAATATTATGGTTGAAGAAATTAATACAGTAGTTCACCAAATCAATTTTGAAAAGAGTAAAGAAGCGATTGAAAATGTCATCATTAATCTGGATGAGAATTTACAGATCACATCATTCTCTGAAAATATTCGTAAAATCCTAATGTATAAAGAGGAACATCTTTTAGGAAAACCTTTGAAATTGATCCTAGGTGATCGGATTGGCCTAAATGAACAGATCGAGAAATTTATGACTGATGTAGGTCAATATCGCTTACCAATTAGCATTGAGCTAAAACATCATTGTGGATATTCATGGTCGGGATATGGCTATCTTCATCCTTTAATTTCAGGAGAACAAACAGGCTATTGTCTTTCCGTTTTTAAAGCAGTTTATTGTAATGAACGTTTAAAAAATGAGCTTAAAGACCGTAAGGAAGGACAAATAAGATATCCAAGTGAATATCGAAGTCTCCTTTTGAAAGATCAACGGGACTTAGTAAGAACATTACATGCCTATATTATTAAAAGATTGGATCGTCCACTTCCGAAACTGTCTTTGATAGCCAGAGAAGTAGGCGCTAGTGTGAGTAAAATGACCGTGATATTTAAGCGTACTTATGAAGAATCCATTAATGAATACCATCTAAGAAAACGACTGGAAAAGGCCTATGCTCTTATCCGAGATACTTCAATGTCCATAAGTGAAATCTCAGAAGAATGTGGCTTTTTGAGTTTAGCACATTTCTCAAGATCCTTCAAAAAGCATTATAGTGTGGCACCAAGTAAAATAAGAGCATTATAAATATTTAGCCTTAAGTTCAAATTGAAAATCGTTTCAGGCAAAAGCTTTTGGATCAATATGGTGAACTTTAAACCATAACTCCAAAAAATGCGAATGGGATGAATCAAATGAAATATAAATATCAAGGAAAGTTGAATGGGACTACAATAAACTTTTTTAAGCTTGGAATTGCCCTATACTTAATTCTACTATTCGCATATACCGGTTTTTCAAAACTTATAGATACTAATGCGCTTTTTACGACCTTAAGGAATGCACCGCTATTTTTTACAGAACATACCGCTGATATACTTTCCTGGTTAATCCCTTTGGGGGAAATTGGTATAGCCGGAGCAATCATATTTGAAGATTTTAGAAAAATCGGTCTTTTAAGTAGTGTAATACTCTTAAGCCTGTTCACTGCTTATACACTATGGATTGTTTTTATAAGCCCTTATGAACCCTGTACATGTGGAGGCATCCTAAGCCTTCTCAGCTGGAAGCAACACTTGCTGCTGAATACTATAAGTCTTGTATTAGCCACTACCGGATTATATTTCGAAAAGAATAAAAAGCTATAAAGAATTTATCGCGATGAAGACAGGAACGGAGGCCGAACACCTGTAAATAAAGTAGGCATTTTAATGAATTTAAATACTTAAATTATGAAAAGAAGTAAGTTAATATTACCGTTAATGGCGTTTATCTGTGCCATAGGAATGTCATTTACCACAGCTCAATATTCGCAGGAGGAACACGACTATGTTGATTTAGGAAATGGATCCTGGTTTGAAATTGATGAAGTAGATTGTGGAGAAGGAAGTGAAGAATGTAGAGTTCAAATAGGGGAGGATGGTCCAATCTATCAAGTCTATGACGAACAAGACAATACAACTTCGAAACAAGGTGATTCCGATGAACCTATTGTAATAGATCCAAGCTAATAGTTTGGAAAGTTTAATTGTAACAGCACATCGTGGATACACGATGTGCTTTTTTCAGATTTATTTTTGAGCCATTAAGAGTTCATATTTTGATTCTTCTTCCAAATATTGATTAGCGGTTTTTGTTAAATCTTCGATACATAGACTATTAATAAATTTTTGTACTTCCTCAGCTATTATTATTTGTTGATCGTTTAGATTTTTTAAGAACAAGTTTTCTAGTTCGCTTTTGGGATGATTTAGAATATTGGAGGAATATTTTTCACGGAATTGATTCTTTATCAACTCGAAAATGTCACTTGATATATTCCCTTTTTTTATGTCAGAAATGATTTCTTTAACTCTTTGTAGAATAAAATCAAGTTCTTTAGGTTCGCATACAAGTCTTAAATTTATCTCATATCTGTCCATCAGTTCATTATAGCCGCCTGCCACTCCATAAAAATATAGTGACAGCTTATTTTTAGTTCGTAAGTCATTTAGAATGCGATTGATTATTTTTCCTAAAATTTGTATTCTTAACTTTTCTTTCCAATTATTATTTTGATCCTTCTGACGTATGTATTTTAAATTGTAATAAACATTTTCTGTTGAATAGGAATCTGGTAAATCAATTCTCTCAAACAACGGAGCTTCAGGTAATTCGGGAATGAAAGTAGGACATGTGTTTTTTGCGGATCCTGACTGCTGAAGATTAGATAAGTTTCCAAGGTACTTATCTAAAAGTGGGAGAATACTCTCAATTTCGAAGTCACCTGTAAAAATGAATTCGAAATCTTCGGCATTCCCGAATATCTCTTTGTAAATATGAAATGATTGATCAGGATTTACCTTATGCATGGTATTGATTTTTTCAACTCCATATGGAAGAGCTGAATAATCTTCAGTAAGGTTTGCCATGGCATCTAATAAATCATTAATGCCATTTTTACTCCTATTTAAATATTTTAATTGATTCCTTTTCCAATTGTCAAACCCTATGATAGCCTGATTCGGTTTATTGAAAAACAAATATATAAGTTGTAGGAGTTTTTCAAATTCAGCTTTTGATACTTTTCCCTTAATTCCTGAGTTTTTCAGGTTGATATAAGGTGAAATTCCTAAATACATCGATTCTGTAGATTCAAAAAAGCGAGCTAAATTAACATTATTCAGGCTTCCAATTCCAGACTCTCTTATGAGGAAAGGTGCGTAAACCGCTGAATAATAGTGCTGTTCTTTAAAATATTCAGCTCCTTTCTTACTAAAGCCATGAAAAAAAATCTTACCATTTTCTTTCTCAGTTGGCGAAGGCATAAACGTGAGTTTTAGACCATTATTAAGACGATACCGTATAACTTTCTCAGCATTTGAATTCAGCTTTGTATATCCTTTTGAGATAAATGAATTTATTTCATCGGAAGACATGAGACTCAGGTTTTCCGCTTCCATTTTATATTTACCTATATTTTTGTCACTTGAGTTATTGATTATATTACGAAGATTCTTTTCGTTGAAAATCTCCATATTGTAGTCGGCAGGAAGCACAAGAGCTATATCCTTTGGACCTAATGATAAAGTTTGCCGAATTCTATTATTTAACTCTTTGGCCGAAAGGTCTTTTATATACCTTCTTGTAAGCTCTATTTTTTTTGGTGGTAAAATCTCATCTTTTAAGGCGTATTTTTGAATTTGCTCTAACCAATAATCTTTAGAATCCTTCAAGCCATTAGGTAATTGATCAAGCATTTCTTTTTTTATGAGCTCTAATTCCTCTTTCACAACACCATGAAGATGAAGTTGATTTACTAGTGAGAATGTTTCTTTAAGTGCATTCTGAAAATGATCATATTCAGAATTGATTGATAAACGGAATAAACCTGCATTTCTATCTACTTTCCGGGAAAGATTGAAATGGGCAGAGTATTTATTGTTAGTTCTTGAATTATTCTTCAACCGATCTCTTAGTAGACGAGCGAATAAATCATCTTTTATTGCATTGAAAAACTTTTCCTGCGGATTTAGTTCTACTGTACTCAAAGGATTTTGATAAAAGAAATTCATAGTAATTGGATTTCCTAAAACTTTTGATATTGAATCTTTAAAGGATGTTTCTACTGCAACAAATTTCGATGAATTAGCATAGTATTCTGAATCACAATTGTGAGAATTTAGTCTATTATCAGGGTTTTTTAATGGTGAAAAGACTGAAATAATTTCTCTTTCAATTTGATCAATATCCTCAAAGTTACCAGTAATAATAATAGACATTTGATCAGGACGGTACCACTCGTGATAAAATTGCTTTAGGTCATCTGAAGAAAACTGATTCATATGTTTTAAGAAGTTTTTCAAATTAGGATGGCAAGGGAAAAGCTGATGGGACAAAGATTTTTCATTCATATAATTTGTACGATTCCCATCTCCACCTCTATATTCTTGTATTAATACTCCTCTTTCCTGCTCCACAGTTCTTTTTGATATCATCAAACCATCGGCTATATCTTTAAACCATAAAAAAGCTGTGGTTATAGCTTCTTTCTGATCTGCTTGAGTATCAAAATTGTACGATGTCCAAATAGTGTTTGTATTTGCACCTATAGCATTGGCGTCTATTTCTATAGATTTTAAGAGTTTGTAATTACTTTTAATACCTTCATCAAAATTTTCGGTTGCTCGAAATGCTAAATGTTCAATCGCATGGGCAAAATTGGTTTCATCTGGTTTTTCATCTTTCCAACCTACTTTAACAATAAATCTTAGTTTTAATCCAGAATCAACGTTATTTAATGGCTTTAAATAATAGGAAAAACCATTATCCAGAACATTGTAATGGATACTTGTGTCTAGTTGAAGCGAATCTCTTTTGATATTTTCTATAACCTGAGAATATGAAGATTGAATAGAAAGTAAGCAGATAACAAACCATAGATATGTGTGAATTTTCATATTTATCGTCTAATATTAATAGCCTAGGTTTTGACTCAGATTTGGATTTTTCATACGTTCCTGTGAGGGAATAGGAAATAATAAATCCGTTTCTTCCCACTGTGAATGGGTGCCTAAAATATCTGTAGCTTTATCAGTTCTTTTTAAATCAAACCAGCGATGCCCCCATTCAGCAAATAATTCCTTTCTCCTTTCTGCCATGATAATTTCTAATACCTCGGAGTCATTAATATTTGGATTTATATCAGCAATTAAATCTAGTCCTGCTCTCTGGCGAATGATGTCTAAATCAGCTATAGCACCATTTCTGTTATTTGTATGTAATCGAGATTCTGCTCTTATCAGGTATTGTTCCGCAAGACGTAGTACCATAGAATATTCCGTAATTGGGAAGTCTCCGCTATTCCATATTTTGTATTTATATACAAAAAACTCTTGAAGAGATTCATTATACCCGATCCAATGCAATAATCTAAGGTCGTCATTAGTGAATCCTTGAAAAAAATCATCTTCAATGGCATTGCTAACAAAGAAGGGCAGTAGAGTGCTGTGAATAAATAGATTTCCTTCATTTGTTTGCGTGTTTCCTCCCCTTCCAATGGGAGAGAGTTGCCAAATCGCTTCCTTGCTATTGGCTAAAAAAACTTCATCTAAATTTTCTAAGAGTTCGAAATCCTGAGTATTAGCTATTACTTCGCTACTTAATTGGGAGGCCAACTCCCATTGTTCTTGATAAAGATAAAATCGTGCTAAAAAAGCTTTCACAGTGAATACATCCACTTGAATTCTTTCTTCTCTTGGATCTGTATCTGTTAATAATTCGGCAGACATCAATAGGTCGTCCAGAATCTGATTGTAAATTTGTTCCTTTTCCGTTCTTGATGCTAGTGCATTATTCGTGTAATCTGAGCTGAGTATCAATGGAACTTCACCATAGAGATTTACTAAATAGAAATAAGTGAAGGCGCGTATAAAACGTGATTCACCTTCTAATCTAAGTCTTAATTCTTCATCAATTTCTGTCGCTTCAGATAATCCCTCCAAAAATGAGTTCACCAAATAAATACTATTGTAAGCGCTAGACCATAAATTGTAATTATATTCATTGTCCGGTATAATTTCATTTTCTTCAAACTGTAACCGATCCAAATTTGTGGTTCTTATATTTTTGATGTTATCAGCAGATAAAGCGGTCAGGTACGTAATACTACTCGAAGAACCATTGATATATGAAGCCAGAAATAATTGATTGTAGATGCCGTTCATAGCACTGATAACCGTATTTTCATTCCGGAATACTTCTTCTCTTACCAACTTATTATCAGGAGGAGCTACTTCTACAAAATCTTCACAGGATACTAGAAATAAAACCGCAGATAGCGTTAAGATATTTTTTATATATAAATTTATTTTCATGATTTCTTTTTAAAATTTGATTTGAGCACCACCACTGATACTTCTTAAACTTCCAATTTCGATTCCTGATAATGAAAGTTGAGGATCTATTCCCTCATAAGGAGTGATGGTAAATAAGTTTTGACCGTGAATAAAAAGTCTTAAGGCATCTATACCTATGTTATCTAAAAAAGCCTTAGGTAAATCATATCCAAAGGATATTGTCTGTAGGCGAATAAAAGACGCATCCTGAACAGGAAAATTTGTGTTAAGGACATTTGTGAATGCATTTCCCGCCTGGGAAGATTGAGAAATGGTTTGAAAAGTACTTTCTCCATTTAATTTGGCTAAAACAGTCCTTAAGGGATTAGAAGCCCTTCCAGCATTAAAAAGGGAATGTAAACCAGATTTTTTTTCAAATCGAAATAAAAACTGAAGACTAAAATTTTTAAATTTTAAATTGTTATTGATTCCCCCATAAAATTCACTATTTCGATCGATAATTACTATTCTATCCTCATAATCGAAGCTTCCATTGGATGAGCCGGCCATAGTGA